>NZ_JAIQYY010000033.1 GCF_020181035.1 Streptomyces sp. CoH27 | reverse complement strand
GATCTCGCCTGCCCTTCCGGGGCTGAGGAGGTGGAAAGTCCCCCATACACGACCGTAGAACGACATCGGCGGCGCCGCACACGACTATGCGACGTCTTCCCACACCGGCCAGCGCAGGTGACGAGCCGACGAGCCACGATCAGTGCGACGGGGTGGGGCCAAAGGTCCCCGGGTCAGGTACGTGCGGCCTCTGGCCGATCTCCGGGCCGGTTCGGATGGTGGAGATGAGTGTGTGATCCGCTGTGGTCGAGGGGCGGTGACCTGCGATGAGGAAGGCGTCTGCTGGGTGTGTCATCGTCGGAGTGGACAGTTCCCCGGCTGGTCTGGGGGCGCTGCGCGCCGCCGCGGCGCAGGCCAGGCTCTCGGGCCGGGAGCTGATCGCCGTACGCGCCTACGAGCCCCCACCACACCGCAGTGCGACCGGGCAGAGGCAGTCGATGTGGTGGCAGGCCCAGCTGCCGGATCCCGAGGTGTCACCGTCCTGGCACCGGCTGCAAGCCGCCCGGGAGCAGGAGGCGATACGTTCGCTGGAGCAGGCTTTCGCCCAGGCGACAGGTGGTATCCCGCACGGTGTGCGGGTGCGGTCTGTCGCGGCCATGGGCGCGCCGGGTGAGGTCCTCGTGGCCGCCGCCTACCTGGATGACGACTTGCTGGTGATGGGCAAACCGGACGTTCGCAAGCCGCGGCGCATCTGGCCGTGGCGCTGGTTCCGCCGTTCCACCTGTCGCTACTGCTCTGCACACGCCATCTGCCCGGTGCTGACCGTCCCGCCGCAGGGCCTCCCGCGTCTCGCCGGCACCGGCGGTCGGCCCCTGCACTCGCAGGCCACGGAGGACGTCTCCGACGCCACGCGCTGTCCGCCCGAGGAACGAGCCTTTGCCGGGAACACGGGCATGGTGACGGTGTGGCCCGAACGGGCCTGCTGCTGCTCGGCCCCGCCGATGGTCAAGGCAATCATGCCGGCGCGTGGCCACCATGCGGTGGACCTGTTTCTGTGCGGTCACCACTACCGGGCCTCCCTCGGCCCCCTGGTACTCGCCGACGCCATGGTCACCTTCCGCGAGCGCCTGTCTGTCCTCACGCTCGCCGGGCACCCGTAGCCGACACGGGACAAGGGAAGACTGTCATGTTTGTTTTCTTTGGTGCCAATCTATTCATTTTCAATGGACTATGACGAACTGCCAGCAGGGCGGTGATCGCGGACGGGAGGCAAGTGTTGAGCGCGGGCTGTTGCAGGTCCCGGATGAGACCGGTGCGCGCGTCGGTGCCACATGCGTCGTGTGAGCCCGTCGCCGTTTTCCGGCCATTGCGGGCTCACCGGGCCGTTCGACGGTGATGGCTGATGGCCGGTCGGCAGGAGCCCGAGACGGCGCACCCTCAGGGGTGGCGGACAGACGGTCTTGCGCGACCGGGCTGGGCATGGTGGTCGGGCGCCGGCCTTCTCGTGGCGGCCGCGGTCATGGTCGCTGTCTCGCGGTGGCACGAGCTCGTGGAGGCATTCCGTCTCATTGCCGGTGTGCGCCTGGCCGAGATGGCCGTCGCTGTGGTGTGCGAGGCGCTGTCGATCACGTGTTTCGCTGCCGTGCCCCGTCAGCTGCTGTGGGTGGGCGGCGTACAGTGGCGCATGCGGCGTATGACGGCGATCGCGGTGGCTGCCAACGCCGTGGCCGGCGCATTGCCCGGCGGGGCGGCCTTCTCGGCCGCCTGGGTCTTCCGGCAGTTGCGCCGACGGGGCGTGGAGCAGGTCCTTGCGGCCACCGTGTTGGTCCTCGCAGGTGTGCTGTCGGCGGTGAGCCTGTTCGTACTGCTGGTGGTGGGCATGTTCACCGTCGGCTCGGCCGGGCCGGGCGCCGTGGTGCGACCCGTGGTCGGTGTGCTGGCGTTGGCGCTCGGGACCGGGGCGGTGGTCTTCTGCCTGTCCCGCTTCACGGGCTTCCGCCGTGCGGTGCGGCGGACGTGGACGGGCGCGGGGCTGCGCTCGGGTCGTATTCAGAAGGCGCAGCACGCGCTGGTCCGCCTGGTTGACCAGGTCCGTGACGTGCAGCCCGGATTCCGGCCGTGGCTGTGGCCGCTCTCTTTCGCACTGCTGAACTGGGTCTTCGACGCCGCGTGTCTGGCCGCCTGCCTGTGGGCGCTGGGGACCGGCGTGCCCTGGCACGGGCTGCTGCTCGCGTACACGCTTACGCAGATCTCCGGCAGCCTGCGCCTGACTCCCGGCAGCCTGGGCGTGGTCGAGGCGAGCCTGGCCGCGCTGCTCGTCCTGTACGGCCTGGGGCCGGGTGCCGCGATCGCGGCGACACTCCTCTACAGAGCTGTCAGTTACTGGGCACTGCAACCGCTGGGCTGGGTATGTTGGTTCGCCGTGACCTTCCGCGCCGACCACAAGGATCGTGCGGATGGCGGCAGACACGGGCACGAGGTCCAGAATCCGCGGGGCGGACGTGGGACATGAGCACAACGTGGACCAGCCGCTGCCCCGAGACCGCGGACACCATGGCGCTCAGCGACGGAAAAGCCTTCGTGATTTCGCCTGCGCTTCTCATCACGGTTGCGCCCGCCAAGGTGAGAGCGGGAGCCGATTCGGCATGTCGTCCGAACCGCCCTTGCGTGCTCAAGGTCTTGGATGCGGAACGACCATGACCGGGCACAGCGCATGGTGCAGCACGCCCTGGCTGACGGAACCGAGCAGCAGGCCGGCGAAGCCTCCCCAGCCGCGGGATCCGACGACAAGCCCCAAGGCGTGTGCAGATGCTTCGCTCAGCACTTTCACCGGGTGGCCGCGCACGACCTCATGGTGGACCTCGACATCTGGGTACGCCGCGGCACGGCCGGCCACGATCTCCGACAGCAGCCTGCGGCATTCCTGCTGCGCGGTCTGTTCGTCCAGGACGCCGAGGAGCGGTGGGTGCCACACATACAGCGCCCGCAGCCCGGCACCGCACAGGGCCGCCTCCTCGAACGCGTAGTCGACAGTCGCCTTCGAGTCCGGGCTTCCGTCCATGCCCACCACGAAGAATGGCGGTTGTTGCGTGATGTGTCTTGCTTCGCGCACGACGATCACCGGGCAGCGGGCATGGGCGATGACCGGCACGGCCACGGCGAGGGAGCGGACGAGTTCCTGTACGGCTGTCAGGTGCCGGGAGCCGAGCACAACCGCTGCGGCCTCCCGTGCCTGCTCGCGCAGGACCGTGGCCGCGTCGCCCTCCACGAGCAGGGCTGACACGTCCACCTTGGGCCGTCGGCCCTTGACCAACGCCGCAGCCTGCTCAAGGGCGTGTGTGCCCAGCGTGCGCAGTGCCTCGTCCCATGTCTCCCAAGCCGCTCTCAGTTCCGCCGTACGGTACCTGGAGGGCGGTGTCTCTCGGGCGTGCACCAGGCGCAGCGGTCGTTTGCGCCGGTCCGCCTCGTCGGCGGCCCAGGCCAGCGCCGCCCGATCTGTGGGATCAGGGTCGATGCCCACCACGATCGGCCGGGTATCCGGTGGACTGGTCATGACGTACCTCCGAAGACGGAAGGCTGGCCCCGTCAGCGGGATGAGTCAGACGCCGCAGTACAGTGCCACAGGCAAGACACCCACACCGACGCGGACCGTACGCCGCGCCGCGTCCTCAAACGACTCCGCCGGAAGCACACTGGCCGCCGGCGTGTTCGTCACATGCTGAATCCTCGATCCCGTGTCTCGGCAACCGCTGGCAACAAGGCGTTCGTCGCCCCGTTCTCGGAAAATGGTGAGGATCAGGAGACTTCGCAGACAGCCTCGACGAAGCGGCCCACCTGGTCCTCCGGCAGGCGGCGCGCGAGGTCCGCCTCGCTGATCATGCCTACGAGACGGTGGCTCTCGGTGACCGGCAGCCGCCGGATCCTGTGCTCCTCCATGGTCCGAAGAACCTGGTCGGTGTCTGCGTCGGCGTCAACCGTGATCGGCTTGCCCTGTTCGAGATGGCCCGCGGTCATGGTCCGTGGGTCCTTGCCCTTGGCGATGCACTTCACCACGATGTCACGGTCAGTGATGATCCCGTGGAGGCGATCGTCCGGCCCGCAGATCGGGAGGGCTCCGACGTCCAGCTCCTGCATCCTGCGCGCCGCCTCCGCCAGCGTCTCGTCCTCCTGGATGCAGGTCGCGCCGACGTGCATGATGTCCCGTGCAGTGGTCATGGCCTCCTCCTTCGAGTTTCGAGGATCGGCACCGGGTGAGAACCTACGTCTGGCCCACCCCCGGCCGGTACGGCCTACGGCCAGTGTGGTCGCTCGGCATGCCGTACGCATGCCGAGCCGATCGGCAACCAGGCCGAGTCGACTGGCCACCTTCAACTGCCGTGCTACTCCGCCCAGATCGAGCCGGACAAGGTCGGCGCCGATGGCCCGGCAAGGGCGAGGTCGCGACAGCGATCGGCTGACACGGGTTGATGCCGACTCGCTCGTCCGGCCCATTGCCGACGCGCTGGAATTCATCGTTGAACCAGGCATGGCAGCACAATCTGGTGGCACCGGAGCGTGGTGGCGCATCTGGGAGTGACGATGAGACTTTCCTTCCTCGAACCTCTGTACAGACAGCCCGGGCCGTTCGCGTCCGTCTACCTGGACACGTCTCGCGACGTGGCCATCGACGACCCCGATGCCGCCATAGAGCTGCGCTGGCGGCATCTCCGGGACGTTCTGATGTCCGAGGGGGCGGACCGGGACTCCATCACCGCGGTGGCGGGCACCGTGGGCAGCGACGCGGACATCCCCGGTATGCATGGTCAGGCGGTGTTCACCGGCCACGGGCGACTGGTCCTGCTGGACGAGCTGCCCGCCCCGCCCACCCGGGACACCGCGCACTTCGGAGCCCTGCCGGACACCATGCCGTTGATCGTCCAGCATGCGCCTGGGATCCCGTACCTGGCGGTGCACGTGCACTACAGCGGCCCTCACTCCACGGACGCCGCCGGGGCGGTACGGATCGAGGCCGAGGTCGGCACGTGGCCGCTGACCAGGGTCACGCCGGGACACCGCCTCCGCGAGGAGATCCCGGTGTCCGACTGGCTGAACGCCGCCGGAGAGGTCGGCCGGGAACTGGAGGGCCATGCACGGCGTATCGACGTTGAAGCGGTGGTCGTCGCCGGAGATGTCTGGGCCCGCGGCATCCTCATTCGCCGGCTTCCGGCTGCCCTGCGCGGGCAGATCACCACTGTCGAGGGCGTCGGCGAGTCCCAGCCGGGGCGGGCACTGCTGGAGCAGCGGCTCGAAGGATTGCTCAGTGGACGCATGGCCGCGCACGACCGGGCCCTGCTGGACACGTTCCTCGCGGAGCGGGCCCGCGACGGAGCATCAGCGGAAGGTGTATCGGCTGCCGTGTCGGCCCTCCAGCGCGGCCGGGCCAAAGCCCTTTTCCTCAACAACCATCCCGAGTCGCCGCTACGCCTGTGGGTCGGCCCGGAGCCCGGTCAGCTCGCCCTCACCGAAGAGGAACTGCGCTCCTACGGCGTGCGGGACGTCCGTGAGGAACGGGCCGATGCTGTTCTGGTCCGCGCCCTTGTCGGGACGAGGGCCGAACTGGTCGTGGTGCCCGAACAGCGGTTGCGACTGTTCGAAGGCGTGGGCGTCCTGCTGCGCTACGCCGATCGCCCCACATTCCGTGCATGACCACGGACTTCTCCGGAAGCCGGACCGGATCCCTGAGCGTGAGATTCCTTCCCGAACAGGTGTTGATGCGGGACGGTGGCGCCGTCGCCGGCCTTCACGGCTTCCACGACCGCCTGGTGCAGGTTCCGGCTGTCCTGCCGGGTGGGGCAGCGTACGGGGCTTCCGGTGAGGGTGAACCACTGGGAGGTGCCGCTGTACTGGACTGCCACGTCGGCCTGTCCGGCGTTCCAGGTGGTGCGCACGGTCAGCTCGCCGGTCACGATTCCGGCCTCCTCGGTACGGGCGCCTCCCCGCCCGGTGAATACGCTTGTCGTCGTCCACGATGCTTCGGCCATGGCCGTCAGCCTTCCTTCCTGAATGCGGGCGCCTCTGACGACGGCACCGGATCAGACCTCGGCGGAGCCGCCGCTCGCCACCGGTTCCTTCGGCGTGTGCCAGTCCGGCAGAGGTGCCGCAATCCGTCCGGCTTGTCCCTCGACGAACCGGGTCAGGGCCCGGGTGCTTTCGAGGAACTGGGCCGGGAAGACGATGGTGGAGTTCTTCTCCTCGGCGATCTCGGCGAGGAACTGCAGGTTGCGCAGTTTCAGGGCGATCGGGTGGTCGCTGATGACATCGGCGGCCTCGGCGAGGTGGTCGGCGCTCAGGGCCTCGCCCTCCGCCGCGATGATCTTGGCGCGCTTCTCCCGCTCGGCCTCGGCCTGGCGGGCCATGGCTCGCTGCATGCCGGCGGGCAGCTCAATGTCCTTCAGCTCCACCAGCAACACGTAGATACCCCATTGCTGGGTGAGCCCGTCGAGGATGTCCTTGATCTGGCTGTTGAGCGTCAACGGTGCCGGTGAGCACCTGGTCGAGCAGGGAGCGGCCGACCACGTTGCGGACGGTGGTCTGGGCAATCTGGCTGATCGCGGAAGATACGTCCTCGATCTCGACGGTCGACTTCACCGGGTCGACACGGCGGAAGTACGCGACGGCGGCCACGCCGATGGAGACGGTGTCCCGGGTGATGACCTGCTGGGACGGGATCGGCATGGTGACCGTCCGCAGGGTGACTTTTCACATGCCCACCTCCTTGTGGCTCTCGCTCCATGGTGACTTCGTCGACCTGGCTCGACCTGGGCCGCCAGGCCTGCGGTCAGGGGCCGATCGGCCCCGGCGTGCCTGTGGTGCCCGGCAGGCTGCGTCGACCGCCCCGCCCATGAACGCCGGCGTGGCTGCTGGACGTACTCGCGGGCACGGTCTTCAAGACGGCATCGGGTGTGAGACCGTTCGTCCGCTGCGAAGAGCGCGATCGACGTCTTCGCTGGTGGGCTTCTGCCGCGTGAACACGTCTTGCCCGACCACACTGGACTCCCACGCCTCCGCCGTGGCTGTGGAGCGGGTCAGCAACCAGGTGGTGAGGATGCGTTCCGGGCCTTCCAGGAATTGGCCGCTCCAGCTTGTGACGGAACCCAAGTTGCCGTGCTCGTTCCGCCAGGCGACCGTCCAGCCGAGGGCAATGCCGTTTCCCGGACTACGGCGGTGACGTACTTTCCGCTGACGGTTCCTTCCGGGTCCCCCTCAAGCCGCAGTTGTGAACCGAACTCGTTGTACCACTCTCCATCGATGGGCATGATCTTTTCTCTACTCGCTCGCGCCGCAATGTCGACCGTCAACTTGCGTCGGTGAAATCACCCCTCCCGTAGGGGCCCTTACCGATGGTGACCGGAGTGCGCCAACTCGGCGAGAAGCTGTTCTGCCTCCGACGTGGGAAGCCGCTCTTCGAGTAGCGGCAGGTAGATCTCCTCTTCTTTCGCGAAGTGGACCTTGACCAGCGTGTACAGGCCGTAGAGGACGCGTCGCACTGCGGCCTCCCGCTCGTCGTTCAGCCCGTCCAGGTCCACCGCCTCGCGCAGTGTGCCCAGCTCGCGCGCCAGCCGGCCGACCGCCCAGAGCCAGACAGAGAAGGCGACGGGCCGGTGCCAGCAGTTGTCGTGCCTACTGGAGGTTCGCCCGTGCGGCTCACCTGCGCCGGAGATGGTCCCAGAACCAGTCCGAAGGTGCTCGCATTCTTCGTACCCCCTTGTCCTCAGGCTACGGAGCCTCGACGGTTCTCGCCCCGCGAGGAGCGGTCCCGGATGCGGGGCGAAGAGGGGATGGTGAGGATGGGGTCATGAGTGCGGCTGGCCGCTTCGACGCCTTCCGTGCCGTGGCGGGGCGGCACGGGCGGGTGGGGGACAGGCTGCTGGATGCGCTGGCCGAGAAGCGGGCGGATGCGGCGGGTCCCCCAGAAGCGTGGTCGCCCGGAGTAGCGGAGCGTCTTGACCTGCCTCACGCCTCGGGCCTGGGGCCCGCCAGCTATTTCGCGGATCTGGCCGCGCCGCACGGCCCCCGTCACGTGCGGGTGTGCACCGGGACCGCGTGTTTCGCGGCCTGCGGTGGGCGGCATCTGGGCGAGGTGGAACGTGAGCTGGGTGTCACCGCTGACGGAGTGAGCGCGGATGGCGCGGTGTCGCTGCAGGCGGTGCGCTGCCTGGGGTACTGCTACACCGGCCCGACGGCGCTGGACGGTGCTGAGCCGTGCACCGGCCCAGGGCTGGCCGATCAGCTCGCCGGACGCGCTGTACCGCGGGCCCCGGGCATTCCGGCGGTCGATGCCACCGGAGATCCGGTGCTGCTCGGCGGGGTGCTGGCGGGTGAGCCCGGCTGGCAGGCGTGGCCGCAGGCCCTGGCGGCGCGCACGCCCGACGAGATCCGGGCGGAGGTGGAGATGTCCGGGCTGCGGGGGCGTGGCGGGGCGGGCTTCCTGGTGGCGGCGAAGTGGGCGGCAGCCGGTGGCCGACCGGGGGCGGTGGTGGTCGCCAACGGGGATGAGGGGGATCCGGGGTCGTTCGCCGACAGGCTGTTGATGGAGGAGGGCCCGGACCGGGTACTGGAGGGGCTGGCGCTGGCCTGTTTCGCCTGCGGCGCCCGCGAAGGAGTGGTGCTGGTGCGTTCCGAGTACCCGAGGGCTCTGACCAGGATGCGGGAGGCAGTCGAGTGCGCCTACGCCGACGGGCACCTGGGGGTGCGAGTGCACGGCAGCGCGGTGACGTTGGACGTGCGGGTGGTGGCAGGGGCCGGTTCCTATGTGGCGGGCGAGGAGACGGCGCTGATCGCCGGGCTGGAGGGTGGCCGGGGCTGCTCCCGCTCCCGTCCCCCGTATCCGACCGAGAAGGGGTTGTGGGATGCGCCGACCGTGGTCAACAACGTCGAGACGCTGGCCGCCGTGCCCTGGATCGTGGCGCACGGCGGTGCCGCCTACGCTCGGCGTGGCGTACCGGAGCAGACGGGCACGAAATTGGTGTGCCTGTCGGAACGCTTCGCCCGGCCCGGCTGCTACGAGGTGGAGTTCGGCACTCGACTGGAACGGGTCGTCAGCGAACTCGGCGGCGGTCTGCGCGACGGCGCCGAGCTGGCGGTGGTGCAGGTCGGCGGGCCGCTGGGCGGGTTCCTGCCCGCTGACGGGCTGGATGTGCCGCTGACCGAGCGGGATCTGACCGCACGCGGAGCCGCGCTGGGTCACGCCGGTCTGGTCGCGTTCGACGACAGCGTCGAGCCCAGGGAGGTGCTGCGGCACCTGTGGGTGTTCGCTGATGCGGAGAGCTGCGGGGCGTGCTCGCCGTGCCGGGTGGGCTCACGGCGCGGCCTTCGGTTGGCCGCAACAGGCGGCCCTCCCGATCCGGGCTACGGGCGGTGGATGCGGGTGATGGAAGAGGCGAGCCTGTGCGCGTTCGGTCGGCGTATTCCGCCCGCAGTGCGCAGCCTGGCCCGCGCCTACGGCGACCGGCTGGCGAGCTGGGAGGCGTGATGCGTATCGAGGTCGACGGGCATGGCGTCGAGGTGGGCGAGGGCGCCTCGGTGCTGGATGCGGTCCGCGCGGCCGGCGTCTGGCTGCCGTCGCTGTGCCATGACGATCGGCTGTCCCCGGTCGGCTCCTGCCGGACCTGCCTGGTGCGGGCCGGCGGAATCGTCACGGTGGCCTGCGTCACCCCGGCGAGCCCACGCACACAGGTCGAGACGGCGGGCGAGGAGCTGGAGGCGTTGCGGCGCGACGCGGTGGAACTGCTGGTCTCCGCCCTGCCGCAGCGCGCCCTGGAGGAGACGCGCAGTGAACTGGCCGCCGTCTGCACGAGGTTGGGCATAGGCGCGGAGGCGGCCCTGGGCGCGGGCGAGCGCGGCGGGGACGACTCCCATCCCTACGTCCGTCTCGACCGCGACCTGTGCATCGCCTGCGACCGTTGCGTCCGTATCTGCGCCGACGTGCAGGGCACCTTCGCGCTCACGCTGGTCGGCCGCGGCGCCGACACCGTCGTCGCACCCGGCACCGGAGGCCCGTGGGCCGACTCCGACTGCGTCGCATGCGGGGCCTGCGTCGACACCTGCCCCACCGGCGCGATCTTCCAGCCCGGCCTCCCGCTCGGCGCCCCGGCCTCTCGCTCGCTGCCCCCTGGCACGGCCACCACACGAACCACCTGCGGCTACTGCGGCGTCGGCTGCTCACTGGACGTCGTCACCGCCGGCGGCCAGGTCAGGGCCGTACTGCCGGATCGCGACGGCCCGGTCAACCGCGGGCACGCCTGCGTCAAGGGCCGCTTCGCCCACGGCTTCCTGACCTCTCCCGACCGCCTGACCCAGCCCCTGCTGCGCCGCGACGGCCGCCTGGAGCCCACCAGTTGGGACGAGGCACTCGACCACGTCGCACGCGGGCTGCGAGCCGCTCTCACCGAGGGCGGCCCGGACGCGGTCGCGGCGATCTCCTCGGCCCGCGCCACCAACGAGGAGAACTACCTCGTCCAGAAGTTCATGCGCACCGTGATCGGCACCAACAACATCGACAACTGCTCCCGGCTGTGCCACTCCCCGTCGGCCGCCGGGCTGACCGCGTCCTTCGGCCTGCCCGGCGGCACCGACTCCTTCGACGACTTCGACCAGTCCGACTGCCTGCTGGTGGTCGGCGCCAACCCGGTCGACGCTCACCCGGTCGTCGGCGCCCGCCTGCTTCGGCGCGCCCTTCGGGGAGCGGCGTTGATCGTCGCCGATCCGCGCACGGTCGGGCTGGCCGGATACGCCGACGTCCACCTGCGGCCACGCCCGGGCACCAATGTCGCCCTGTGTCACGGCATCGCCCACGTCCTGCTCGCCGAGGGACTGACCGACGAGCAGTTCCTGCACGAGCGGGCGGCCGGACTGCCCGAACTGGTTGACATGCTCAAGGAGTACACGCCACAGGCGGCCGCCGCGATCACCGGTGTGCCCGCGACCGACATCGTCGCGGCGGCGCGGTCGTATGGGCGCGCACGGTGTCCCGCGATCATCTACGGTCTCGGCGTCACCGAGCACCTGCACGGCACCGACGGCGTGCGTGCCCTGGCCAATCTCGCCATCCTGCGCGGCGCGGTCGGCACCGACCACGGCCTGGGACTGTATCCGCTGCGCGGTCAGAACAACGTCCAGGGCGCATCCGACATGGGCGCCCTGCCCGACAGCCTGCCCGGCTATCACAAGGTCACCGACCCGGCCGCCCGCGCTAGGGCCGAGCACGTGTGGGGTGCGCCCGTCCCCGAGCGGCCCGGGCTGCGCATCCCCCACATGTTCGCCGCCGCACGGGAGGGGTGCCTGCGCGCACTGTGGATCATCGGCGAGGACGTCTGCTCCACCGACCCCAGCTCCAACCAGGTGACAGCGGCCTTGGACACCTGCCCGCTCGTCGTCAGCCAGGACATCTTCCTGTCATCGACAGCGCGCCGCGCCGACGTCGTCCTGCCGGCAGCCTCCTGGCTGGAGAAGGACGGCACCTTCGTCAACTTCGACCGCCGCTTCCAGCGCGTCCGGCCCACCGTGGAACCTCCAGGACAGGCCAGGACCGATTTCCACATCGTCCAGGCCATCGCCGCCGCCCTCGGTGCCGACCTGGGCTGCCCCACCCCCGCAGCAGCCCTGGACGAGTGCGCCCGCGTCAGCCCCCACTTCGCCGGCCTCTCCCACCAGCGCCTCGACCGCGAAGGGGCCCTGCCCTGGCCCTGCCCGTACCCTGACCAGCCCGGCCAGGCCAAGCTCTACACCCGTCACTTCGCCACCCCCGACGGCCGC
The DNA here is from genome assembly GCF_020181035.1 of Streptomyces sp. CoH27. Lineage (GTDB taxonomy): Bacteria > Actinomycetota > Actinomycetes > Streptomycetales > Streptomycetaceae > Streptomyces > Streptomyces camelliae. The sequence continues at coordinate 58,331 of NZ_JAIQYY010000033.1, read as the reverse complement.
GCCCACCTCGCCGCCGTCCCCTACCTGCCCCCCGGCGAACAGCCTGACGACACCTACCCGCTTCTGCTGGTCACCGGCCGCCGCCTGACGCACTACAACTCCGGCAGCATGACCCGCCGCACCGACAACCTGCTCCTCGACCCGATTGACCACCTCGACATCCACCCGGACGACGCCGCCCGCCACCACCTGCGAGACGGCCGGCCCGTCACCGTCGAGAGCCGGCACGGCCATGCCCGTCTCACCGTCCGCATCGGCACCCAGACCCCACCTGGCCAGGTCTTCTGCGCCATCCACTTCCCCGCCAGCGGCGTAAACGCCCTCACCTCCGACCACGCAGACACGGTCACCTCCTGCCCCGAGTACAAAGTCACCGCCGTACGTCTGGTGCCCTGATCAAGGAGAATGACGGTGCCCGGCACAGAACCGGGGGTTCGGCAAACAATGCCGGAGTGCACGGGTACTTGGCTGAATCCGAGTTGTCTTCCAGGGGGACGGCAGATCCGCAGCTTCCCGGACGGGAGTAGCGCGGACGTCGGTGAGGCTGGTGAGCCCGCTTCCCGGGCGCAACGCAGGTGCGCGCCACGCCCGGGAAGGCCCTCTCCCTCAGCTGCGGCTTGCGAATGGGCCGGGCCTGAAGCGACGTTCGCCGAGCCTCAGGAGACCCACCGTGCTGGCAGCGCCGAGGGTCCGGAGGCGGGGCCCAGCTCCTTCAAACGGACCGTCTCAGCCCGCAGCATCAGCAGGCTCCTCGGGCCGTCTGGGAACTCAGATCCGTGGGCGAATGACTGCCAGGGGGCACTGGGAGAACTGAAGGAGGTGGTGGCTCACGGAGCCGAGGGCCAGACCGTGGAAACCGCCGAGCCCGCGGGAGCCGACAACCAGGAGGTCGGCCCTGTCCGAGGCGCGGGCGAGCGCGATGACCGGTGGTTCATCGGGCACCAGCTCCATCACCTCGACATCGGGATGCTGCTCGCGCAGCGGGGCCAGCCACTCCTCCAAGGCCTGCCTGTGCTCCTTGGCCATGGCGTCCTGGGAGGCGCTGACGTACGCGTGAGGTCCTGGATGGCTCCAGGCGTGCACGGCCTGCAACCGGGCCCCGCGCAGCGACGCCTGTTCGAAGGCGTAGGCCAGGGCGGCCTGGGAGTGCGCCGACCCGTCGGCTCCGACGACGATACGGTCGTGGCCGGTGGTGACGTGGTTGACGACGACCACCGGGCAGACCGCGTGACCGACCACCTGCAAGGCGACCGAACCGAGCAACAGACTCCCGAAACCGCCCATGCCCTTGGCGCCGAGCACCACCGTGTGGGCGTGCTCTGCCTCGGCAAGCAGCACAGCCGCCGGGGTGCCCGAGGGCAGGGCGGACGTCACTTCCAGATCAGGATGGGCTTCCTGCGCAATGGTCGTGGCCTCGGCCACGACGCCCTGGTCCCAGTTGCTTGCCTCTGTCTCGCGCCCCTCGTCGGTCATCGCGTACGAGTGGTAGGGCGCCAGGACATGGATGACGCGCAACGGACAGTGGCGCAGCGCCGCCTCGTGGGCGGCCCACACCAGAGCCCGCAGACTTCGCCCGGAGCCATCGACCCCGGCCACGATGGGATCAGTCATTACTTCTCCCGGGTATGCGAACGTCGGTGTTCGCCGCCGTCGGACCTGTGGAACTCATTCAGCTCGCGACGGGTTACGGCTACGTAGTCGTTCCGCCAGATGCCGCACCTGTTTCGTGGGCCCTTCCTCAGTGGTCTTACGGCCGCATGAGGTGCTCTGCGGATGGCGCACGGCGGCGGGACATGAGTGGTCGAGCGATACGGCTGACAAGGGCACGCGGAGGATGCCGCCAGCTCATGCCCCTTCTTCTCTTTTTCCTCTATTGTCCCTCATGCACCTCGCAGAGGCGTCTCAGCATCGGTCTCCTGACCTGTCGGCTGTATTGGTGCGCCATGGAAGCGATGATGGGCATGGACAGGTCGTCGGTGTGGTCTCTGAACCCGACCTGCTGTACAAAGAGGCGTTGTGCACGTCAAGCGGCTGAATGTGCGGGGCCGCGAGGCGGTAGGTGCGGGAGCCACTGCTCCGGCAATGAGTACGAGAGCCACCCTGACTGTTCGGGTGTGACATGCCGCTCTTGGCGTAATGGGCGAGGTTGGACTGTTTGGTCGTGTCATGCTGTGGTCTTACTTGATCACGGTCGCGCCAGGAGGCTGAGGTGTACCGCTCGCGTGAGTGGGCGGTCGTGCGCGGGCGTGGGCTTATCGTTTCATCTTCAAATGCGCGCTGATCAAGACCGGCACTGACTCACACCGCCTCAAGGCCGCCGAGGAACAGTGGACACGTCCGTGACAGACAGTGAGGAAGAATCTCGGCAGCTGCGCTTTCCCGAACGGCAGTTGAATGCCGAGCTGGACCAGATCGCCGAACAGCTTCAGACAACGGCGCAGGCCAAGAACCGGTTGCAGGACCTGCTGGATGCGGTGCTGTCCTTCGGTCGGGAGCTGGACCTGGACGCGGTGCTGCACCGCCTTATCACCACTGCCATGGAACTGGTCGGCGCCCGCTACGGGGCGCTGGGGGTACTGGATGAATCCGGCGAGCGCCTGAAGCAGTTCGTCACCGCCAACCTGTCCGAACGGGAGTTGGCCGACCTGGACGGGCTGGAGTTCCCTCGCGGCCGGGGCCTGCTCGGGCGCCTGATGCACGACCTGGCTCCGCTGCGGGTCGATGACATCGCCTCCCACCCGGATTCTGTCGGCTTTCCATCCGGCCACCCTCCCTTGCGCACGCTGCTGGGGGGTCGCGGTCGGCTTCCGTGGCGAGGTCTATGGCGACCTCTACCTGTCCGAACGACATGACGGCCGCCCCTTCGACGCCACCGACGAGGGCATCGTCGTCACCCTGGCCACCGCCGCCGGCATCGCGATCGAAAACGCCCACCTGTTCCGGCAGGTCCGCGAAAGCGCCGAACACTTCCAGCGGCTGCTGCTGCCCACCCTGCCGGACCTGGGCCCGCTTGAGGCCGCCGCCATCTGCCGGCCGGCAGCCGAGCCGGGCACCCTCGGCGGAGACTGGTACGACGCCGTTCCGCTGCCCGACAACGCGGTGGGCGTCGTCGTCGGCGACGTGGTCGGCCACGATCTGCGCGCAGCAGCAGCCATGCCGGCTGCCCGCAACATGCTGCGCGCCTTGCTGTTCGACCGGCGTACTCCGCCCAGTGCCGTCCTTACCCGGCTCGACCGCACCGTGGTCGCCATCACCGACATCCCGGTCACCACGACCTGCCTGGCCCGCGTCGAACCCGAAGAGTCCGGGTGGACGCTGCACTGGAGCAGCGCCGGCCACTTCCCCCCGCTGCTGATCACCCCCGACCACCGGGCCGAATATCTGCATGCCGAGCCCGGCCTGCCCCTCGGAGTGGACACCGAACAGCCCCGTCCCGACCACACCCGCCCATTGCCCCCAGGTGGCATCGTGATCTTCTTCACCGACGGTCTCGTCGAGCACCCGGCCCACACCGTCGATCAGAGCCTGAATGCCCTTGCCGACCTCGCCATCGCCACGCCGACCAGCCGCTGGACGCCCTCGTGCAAGCGCTGGCCGACGACCACCCCAGCGACGGTCACGACGACATGACCATCCTCGCCCTGCGCATCCTCACCAGCGCCTGACAATGACGAACATGCACCAGCAGTGAGCAGGAAGTCGGCCAAAGGGGGGCCCCAATGCCATTACCTACTCAACAGGGCCATCACGCTTCGCGGACAGGTCCACGGCGCCTCGCTCGCCTCGGGCAGGCCCGAAACCAAGCGGCGACCTGCGGTGTTCTCTCGGGACGAGCACGGCTGGTCGGCGAACGAGCTCGGTGAGGACGAGCGTCTGCTTCGCGCCCGGACGGCGCCGGTCGGCTGGCTTTCCACGACGAGTCGGTTTCCGAGCTGAGTTCGCATGATCGCCGCCCTCTCCTCAGAATGGTGCTGTATCCGACCTGCCACGCGGGACAGACCGCAGCATGGGGCGAGAGCCCCGTGTCCGCTAGGTGGGCGGCCGGTCTACGGGAGGCGCCATGCAGCACCGAACGGTCGAGGAGCTGATGACCCGGGATGTCGTCCGGGCGCGGCGTGATACGCCCTTCAAGGATCTGGTCAGGCTGCTGGCAGAGAACGACGTCACCGCCGTACCAGTAGTGGATGATCTGGACCGTCCGGTGGGCGTGGTGTCCGAGGCCGACCTGCTGCGCAAGAGCGCGGACCAGGCCGACCCGTCGGGCAGGGTCTCGATCCCGAACCTGGAGGCCTGGGAGCGGGCCAAGGCCGAGGGTTCCCGCGCCGAGGAACTGATGTCGGCTCCCGCGGTGTGCGCGCGCCCGGAGTGGAACGTGGTGGAGGCCGCTCGCCTCATGGAGGCCCAGCACGTCAAGCGGCTGCCCGTGGTGGACGAGGCGGACCGGCTCCTGGGCATCGTCAGCCGTGGCGATCTGCTGCGGATCTTCCTGCGCCGTGACGACGCCATCCGCGACGAGATCACCCAGGACGTGCTACGGCGCACCATGGGGCTCGTTCCCTCGGAGGTCACCGTCGAGGTCCGCGAGGGGCGGGTCACTCTCGGCGGCGCCGTGGAGTACAGGAGTCTGATTCCCGTGATCGAGCAGCTGTGCCGCGGCGTCGACGGCGTGGTCTCGGTCACCGAGCACATCGCGTACCGGACCGACGACGCCCAACGTCCCTACACCGGCACCTGACGAGGACTGGCCGACGGGCGTCCCTGCCCCAGCCGCGAGGGTTCGTCAGCAAGCCGTGGATGGCAACGATCGTGCCCATCACTTTCGCCTCCGCCCGTGGCGAAGAGCGCGAGTTCGCGGATGATTGCAGGGGCCAACCGCTGAACCCGCGCGTTGTCTCCTGGTTGGGGACAGAAACGAGGGCGGGTTCGTCCATGCTTGCAGGGGATGAGGCTGCTGTCAGAGCCGTGGGGATCGGCGGCGTGCGGCAGACACGGAGAGATGGTGTCCCGGCGGGTGGTGTAGTCGAGCCGCCTTCGTGATGCCGCAGATCGCGGTGGTGATTCGCCCGGCACCCGGGAACCTTGTGGGCCATGCCGCTGTGACCAGCCGGCCGGTCGCGCAGGAAGCTCCACCGCGTCGCCCGGTTACGGGATGCGCGCCTTCCACATGGCTACACCACGCCGTGGGGCACGACTGGGGACGGTGGCGTCCCACCGAGTGGTGTAGCGGTGCAGAGTTCGTGACTCCGCAGGTCAGTCGGCTGACGCAGCCGCCGCCGCGCCGGAACGGGGTGCTGACGCCTGCGAGCAGCACGAACGACAGACCCGCGAGCTGGCTGGGAACTGCCAGTTCGATTCTGAGCGGATCCACGCGATCCGTATGGCTACACCACTCGGCGGGGCGCCATCTCTGGTTGCGTCCCATGGCTGTACCGGATTGGAGGCGAGACATTGGGGGCGGGGCTCGATGAAAGACGCTGGGAGTCTGCTCAGACGTCGCTGAGGCGCAGGCCGGCGTGGGCCTTGTAGCGGCGGTTCACCGAGATCAGGTTGGCTACCAGCGACTCCACTTGGTGGGCGTTGCGCAGTCGTCCGCCGTAGACGCCGCGTGCGCCTGGGAGGCGTGAGGCGAGTGCCTGGACGGTGTCGGTAGCGGCGCGTTCGTCGCCCAGGACGAGTACGTCGGTGTCGATCTTCTCGATCTGACGGTCTTCCAGAGTGACGGCGGAGAGATGGTGAAACGCGGCGGTCACCCGGGAGTCCGGCAACAGCGCGGCAGCCTGCTGGGCGGCGCTGCCCTCCGCGGGCCTGAGTGCGTAGGCTCCCTTCTTGTCGAAGCCGAGCGGGTTGACGCAGTCGACCACGATCTTGCCGGCGAGTTCATCGCGGAGCGTGGTCAGTAGCTCGGCATGTCCCTCCCAGGGAGTGGCGACGATCACCAGATCGCTCTCCCGCGCGGTCGTGGCGTTGTCAGTGCCGCGGATGTCATCGCCGATGGCTGCTGCCGTGGAGGTGGCACGGGCGGCGTTCCGTGACCCGATGACGACCTGTTGGCCCGCGCCGGCGAGCCGGTAAGCGAGGCCGCGCCCCTGTGGGCCGGTTCCGCCGAGGATGCCGACGACCAGGCCGGACACATCGGGGAGGCGATGGGGATCGTTTCGAGTGGCTTCAGCGGGAGTGGAGGGACGGGTGCTGGCGGCTTCGTCGGGAGTCGTCATGCTGTGGTCCTTGGCTCGTTCGGTTCGTTCTTCCGCGACCCGGTGCCGTTCGTCGTCAGCGGGCTGCTCGGGCCGCGATGCGGGACATCGGCCGGCGCCGTCAGGCGGTCAGGGACTCCACGCGACGGATCACCTCGCGGCAGAAGGCGCCCACCCCGTTCGGGTCGTCGGTGAACTGCGAGGGCTTGATGCAGAAGGTGGTGAAGCCCTGGGCCATCTGCGCGGGGATGGGTTCGAGGGCCTGTGCCAGGTCGGCGCAGGAGTCGTCGTCGGGGAACACGGCGCGGGTGCCGCCGATCATCTCCAGGTCGGCGATGTCGCGGCCCGCCGCGGCCATCGCGGCCTTCAGCGTCTGCATCTCCTCGGACGTCACCTTGCCCAGCGGGTTGAAGGCATGGCCGTGCCGGACGATCCGGCGGACCATCGCGTCGTGCATGCCCGCGCCGCCGAAGCAGAGCCGGGGGCCGTCCGGGCGGTAGGCCTTGGGCTCGAAGTAGACGTCCCGGAAGGTGTAGTACTCGCTCTCGTGGGACACGGGGGAGGGGCCCCACAGCTTCGCCCAGATCTCCAGGTGTTCGTCGAGGAGCTTGCCGCGCCGGGAGAACGGGACACCGAGTGCCGCGTACTCGTCCCGGCTCCAGCTGACGTTGGGCAGCACCATCAGACGGCCCTCGGAGAGAAGGTCGAGGGTGCCGAGCTCGCGGGCCAGGAGCAGGGGGTGCCGCAGGGGAGCGATGACCGCCGACGCGGCGAGGCGCAGGCGATCCGTGACGGCGGCGATCGCGCCGAGCAGTATGAGCGAGTTGGGCCATGGGGTGCGGGGGTCCTGGTTGCCCGGCAGAGCGTAGTCTCGGGGGTTGCCCATCACGCCGTTGGCGCCGGCGTCCGGGCCGAGCACGATGTGTTCGCTGATCATGACGGAGTCGAATCCGGCGTCCTCGGCCTCGCGGGCCCAGCGGACCACGGTCGGCAGGTCCGCGCGGCCTGCGGTCATGGTCCAGTTCTCGCTCAGGACGAGCTGCATGCGGGGAGTGGTCATCGTGGCGATCCTCAAGGCGGGCGTGTTTGAGGGCAGACGTGAGGGGCGGCCGCTCGTTCTGGCCGGGGCGCCCGGGGCGCCCGGGGCGGCCGCAGCCGTCTGGACGGCTGCGGCCGGCGGTCAGGCGAGGGTGACCTCGACCGGCAGCTTCTTGATGCCGTTGACGAAGTTGGAGCGGACGCGGGGTACGTCGCCGGCGAGCTTGATGTCAGCGATGCGCGGGATGAGCTCCTCGAACATGATGCGGATCTCGGTGCGGGCGAGGAGGTTGCCCAGGCAGAGGTGGGGGCTGCCCTTGCCGAAGGTGACGTGGTCGTTGTTCTGCCGGGTGACCTCGAAGTCGTAGGGGTTGCCGAAGACTTCTTCGTCGCGGTTGCCGGAGGCGTACCACATGACGACCTTGTCGCCTTCCTTGATGTGCTTGCCGCCGAGTTCGACGTCGCGGGTGGCGGTGCGGCGGAAGTGGTAGACGGGGGAGGCCCAGCGCAGGAACTCCTCGACCGCCGTGGGGATCAGGGACGGGTCGTCCTTCAGCTTCGCCAGCTGCTCGGGGTGCTGGAGGAGGGCCAGCATGGAGTGGGAGATGGTGTGGCGGGTGGTCTCGTTTCCGGCCACCACCAGGAGCAGGAAGTAGTTGTCGAAGTCCTCGGCCGAGAGCGGGACGCCGTCGCGCGGCGTGGTGTTGACGAGCTTCGAGACCAGGTCCGTACCGTCGCCGCCGCGCCGCTGCCGCGCCAACTCCCTGCCGTACTCGAAGACTTCGATCGACGCTGGGGAACGGAACGGCAGGTCGCGGTACTTCTCGCTCTCCTCGCTGTGCAGCAGGACATCCGCGTAGTCGGGGTCGGTGTTGCCGATGATGCGGTTGCCCCAGTCGATGAGCTGCTGGTTGTCCTCCGGCGGGACGTCGAGGAGCCGGGCCAGGACGTTGATGGGGAAGTCGGCGGAGACGTCGGCGACGAAGTCGAAGGTGCCCTTGGCGAGGGCCGCGTCGAGCGTCTTGGCGGTCAGGCCGCGCAGGAAGTCGCTGTAGCTGTTGATGACGCTCGCGCCGAACTGCCGCTGGATCACGTTGCGCAGGGCGCGGTGGCGGACGCCGTCCATCTCCAGGATGGACGCGCGCTTCTTGATCTGGTCGTCGTCGAGTTCTTCGAGGTTGACGAAGCGCGTGGAGGTGAAAGTCTCCGGGTCGCGGTCGACGGCGGCGATGTCGGCGTGCCGGGTCACTGCCCAGAAGCCGGAGTTGGGGGCCTCTTCGGGCTGCCAGTGGACCGGGTCCTGGTGGCGCAGGGTGTGGAACATGCGCCACGGGGTGATGCCGTCGGCGAAGTTGTCGAGGTCGGCGAGGTCCACCCGGTCGAGCGGCAGGGGCTCGGCGAGGGCTGCGCGCAGCTCGGCTCGGGTGGTGGGGACGGCGGGAACGGTGGGGCTGGTCATGTGGCGGGTCCTTCGGGCGAGGGTTTCGGGGCGGGTTTACAGGTGGTAGGCGTACTCGGTGAACTCCCAGTCGGTGACGTGCCGCCCGAAGCGTTCGAGCTCGTCCCGCTTGTAGGTGAGGAAGGACGTGGTGAAGTCCTTGCCGAGCAGGTCGGTCAGGGCGGTGTCCGACTCCAGCGCGTCGAGCGCGGCCGACAGGCTCTGGGGCAGCAGGGCGGCACGGGAGGTGTCGTAGCCGTAGCCCTCCAAGGGGGCGGGCGGTTCCTCGCCGGCCTGGACGCCGAGCGAAGCGGCGGCGATCGTGCCGGCGATCAGCAGGTATGGGTTGGCGCTTGCGTCGCCCAGCCGCAGCTCCAGCCGCGCCCCGCCACCGCGCTCCGGTGGGATGCGGACCATGGCGCTGCGGTTGTCGAGCCCCCAGTCGATCAGCCAGGGCGCGAGGGTGTCCGGGCCGAAGCGCTTGTACGAGTTCACGGTCGGGTTGGCCAGGGCTGCGAGCGCGGGCGCGTGGGCGAGAATGCCCGCGATGGCGTGCCGGGCCGTGGCGGACAGGCCGTACGAGCCCGCCGGGTCGTCGAAGGCGTTCTGACCATCGGCGTCGTTGCACGACAGGTGGAGGTGGAAGCCGGAGCCGCCCGCGTCGCCGAAAGGCTTGGCCATGAAGGTGGCGAGGTTGCCCTCCTTGCGGGCCAGTTCCTTGACGGCCGCCTTGAAGCGGAAGGCGCGGTCGGCGGCGTCGAGGGCGGCGGAGTGGGTCAGGTTGATCTCGTACTGGCCGCCGTCGAACTCGTGGTTGCCGGTGACGACACCCAGCCCGAGGTCGCGCAGCGCGCGCAGGGTGCGCAGCAGGTGGTTGTCGGGGTCGGCGCGCAGGCCCGCGGTGTAGACGGCACCGGTGGTCTCCGGTGAGCGGCGCCAGCCGGTGGGCGAGCTGGGGGCGGTTTCCAGCAGGAAGTACTCCAGCTCGGGGCCGACGACGGGGCGCAGTCCCTGCTCGGCGCAGCGGACCAGGACGGTGCGCAGCAGGTCGCGGGGGGACTCGGGGGCCGGGGCACCGGTCGCCGGGTCGGTGACCTCGCCCAGGCATGCGGCGACACCCGGCTCCCAGGGCAGGACGGCCAGGGTGGACAGGTCGGGGCGTACGGTCACGTCCGGCAGGCCGGCGTCGAGACCGCCTGCGACCGGGACGACGTCGCCCTGCGGGGTGGTGTGGTAGACGGCGCGGCAGAAGGCGAGACCGTGGTCGCAGGCAGACGGCAGATGGTCCAGCAGCACCTCGCGGGCGCGGTCCGTGCCGATCAGGTCGGGGTAAACCACCCGGACCACGTCGACGCCCTCGGCGGCGAGCCGCTCCATGTGCCGGCGGATGTCTGGGGTGTCGGATGCGCTCACCGGTGTCTCCTTGGCGGAAGGAAGGGACTCCCTGTGCCTGGGGCACTGGGGAGGGGTGCGGAGGGAGGCCGGGGCGGGGGAGAAGCGCGCCCCGGGCTAGTCATTTGATCCCGAACGATATGGAGGGGGTTGCGGCCCCGCAAGGGGCTGGTAGAAAAAAGTTATCCATCTGGACAGGTATTGACCAGGGTCGGACGGCTTCCTATCTTGTTTGAAGCCAAACGAGTGAGGGGTGCGGCATCCGCTGGATTTCGCCCCCTTTGGCCGAGGGGGCCGGCCATACCCGGGCCGGGCCCCTCTCTTCTCCCTGCTTCTTTGCTCCGACGCCCTCACCCCTCAGGAGGACCGCCATGAAGGTCGTCGTCGACATGAACAAGTGCCAGGACCACGGCCAGTGCGTCTTCGCCGCCCCCGACGTCTTCTCGATGGACGACGACGGACACCTGGTGTACGTGTCCGACCCCGATGACGCGCTGCGCGACGAGGTCGAAGAGGCCGCCGACGTGTGTCCGCTGCAGGCCATCCGGATCGAGGGATGACCGCCATGACCGCACCCACGAGCGGACGTGTCGTCGTCGCCGGCGGCTCGATGGGCGGCCTGCGCGCCGCCGAACAACTGCGCGCGGCGGGCTGGACCGGGACGATCACGGTCATCGGTGATGAGCCCCACATGCCCTACAACCGGCCCCCGCTGTCCAAGGAGGTGCTGGCCGGCAAGGCACCCTTCGAGTCGCTCGCCTTCACGCCGAAGGCAGCCGCCGCCGACGTGGAGTGGCGGCTCGGCACGAGGGTCGTCGCAGCCGACCTCGACCAGCGTGTCGTCGAACTCGACGACGGCTCGGCGATCTCCTACGACGGACTGGTCGTCGCCACCGGCATGCGGCCCCGGCGCCTGCGCTGCCCCGGCCCGCTCGTCGGCCGCCACACCGTCCGCACCCTCGCCGACGCCCAGGGCCTGCGCGACGAGCTGACCCGCCCTGGTGCCCGCGTGGTCGTGGTCGGCGCCGGCTTCATCGGCTGCGAGGTCGCCGCCACCGCCGTGGGCCTCGGCGTCCGCGAGGTGACCGTCGTCGATCCGCTCCCCCTGCCCATGGTCGGTCCGCTCGGCGAACTGCTGGGTCGCGCGCTGCTGAAGCGGCACGAGGAGCGCGGGGTGCGCTTCGCACTGGGCACCGGAGTATCCGGTTTCGAGGGCGAGGACCGTGTCACCGGGGTCGTGCTGAGCGACGGCACTGTGCTGCCCGCCGATGTGGTCGTGGAGTCGGTCGGCTCCGTGGCCAACGTCGAGTGGCTGGAGGGCAACGGCCTCGACCTCAGTGACGGCGTCCTCACCTGCGAGCAGCTGCGGGTCGGGGGGCGGCCGGAAGTCGTCGCGGTCGGCGACGTCGCCCGCTTCCCCAATGCCCGCTACGACGGCGTACCCCGGCGTGTCGAGCACTGGTCGATCCCCACCGACACGGCCAAGCACGCCGCGAAGGCCCTCGTCGCCCATCTCACCGGAAAGGACGGGGAGTTGGTGCCCTTCGCCCCGCTGCCGACGTTCTGGAGCGATCAGCACGACTTCCGGCTGCAGTCCTTCGGCGCGCCCGTCCTGGGCAAGGACGACGTACGGATCCTGGACGGCGACCCCGACGGTGACGTCCTCGTCGGATACCACGCCGGGGACCGGCTCGTCGGCGTCGTCGCGCTCGGCGGTCAGGCCGCCGCGATGGGGGCCGCCCGGTATCGCGCCCAGTTGCTCAAGCAGCCCGCCCTCACCGCGTAAGGAATCCCTTCATGTCCACTGTCCGTGGTTACTTCCACCCCAAGACGGCGAGCGGTGCCTCCTCGCTGATCCCGTCCCCGCCGTGGCGCTACTCCGGCGACCTGCTGACCGTCGAGTACCGCACGGACCCCTCCCGGGTGCGTGAACTGCTGCCCGAGCCGCTGGAGCTGGCAGACGAGGACCCTGGCGCGGTTGCTCTGATCTGGGCCGACTGGCAGTCCTGCTCGGAATCGGGCCAGGAGCTGCTGGACCCGGTGCTCGCCCAGTACAAGGAGGCCTTCGCGGTCGTCCGCTGCAAGTACCGGGGACAGACCTACAGCCGCTGCGTCTACATCTGGGTCGACAAGGACTTCGCCATCGCCCGCGGACTGCACCAGGGATACCCGAAGAAGCTCGGCTCGATCCACCAGACCCGCCCGCACCCGTACGGGCCCGCGCCGCGCATCGAGGCGGGCGCCCGCTTCGGGGCGACCCTGGCCGCCGCGGACCGGCGCCTCGCCCAGGCCGTGGTCACCCTGCGCGAGCCGTCGGAGACCAACGGGTTCGTCAACGGCCACCCCATGGCCCACCACCGCTGGCTGCCCTCCATCGAGAAGGGCAAGGGCCTGGCGCTCGACGAGCTGATCGAGTCCGGCGCCGCCTCCTTCGAAGGCGGGCAGCCCTGGGTCGGCGACGCCGAGCTGGAGCTGTTCGAGGCGCCCACCGAGGACCTGGCACGCCTGGAGATCCGCGAACCGATCGCCGCCTACTACCGGCAGGTCGGCGTCGTCTGGGACGGCGGCCGGCTGCTGGAGTCCGGCACGTCCGGCGCCGAGTAACCCCCTTACACACCACAGGACTTGGAGACCGGACATGACCGAGCACACCCTCACGGTGGCCGGGGTCGCCGTCGACACCCGGCACTGGATCGGCGGCGAGCGCGTCGCCTCCACCGAAACGTTCACCGACGTCTCGCCGATCGACGGAAGCGTCCTCGGTGAGATCTCCCGGGGCACCGCGATGGAGGCGGCGGCGGCCGTGGCCGCGGCGAAGGCCGCCTTCCCCGCCTGGGCCGCCACCCCCCGCGCCGAACGCGCCCGCATCCTGCACGCCGTCGCCGACGGCGTCGAGAAGCGGCTGGAAGAGCTCGCGATCGTGGAGACCACCGACAACGGCGCCCTGCTCCGCTCCCACCGCCGGGGCGTCATGCCCCGCGTCGCCCACAACTTCCGCTTCTTCGCGGACTGGCTGCTGAGGCTGGAGCACGAGGACTTCGAGACGCGCGGGCACACCAACCACATCAGCTGGGACCCGGCGGGCCCCTGTGTGCTGATCACCCCGTGGAACGCCCCCTTGATGCTGGCCACGTGGAAGGTCGCCCCGGCTCTCGCGGCCGGCAACACGCTCGTCCTCAAGCCCGCCGAGTGGACCCCGCTGACCGCCTCGCTGCTGGCCGACATCGCCGCCGAGGCCGGGCTGCCGGCCGGGGTGCTGAACGTCGTGCAGGGGTACGGCTCGGAGATCGGTGACGCCCTGACCTCGCACCCTGACGTGCGGCGGATCAGCTTCACCGGTTCGGTGCCGACGGCGCAGCGGATCGCGGCCTCGGCTGCCGCGAACCTGACCCCGCTCAGTCTCGAACTCGGCGGCAAGTCGCCCCTGTTGGTGTTCGCCGACGCCGACCTGGACCTCGCGGTCGACCTGGCGGTGGAGCAGTACGACAACGCCGGGCAGGTGTGCCTGGCCGCGACGCGCTTCCTGGTCGAGGAGCCGGTCGCCGAGGAGTTCACCCGCCGCTTCGTCGAGAAGGCCGGGCAGCTCACCCAGGGCGACCCGCGTGACGAGGCCACCGACATCGGGCCGAACATCCACCCGCGCCAGCTGGAGAAGATCGACGGGTTCGTGCAGCGGGCGATCGCGGCCGGGGCCCGCGCGGTCATCGGCGGCCACCGCAAGGACGGCCAGTACTACGCGCCGACCCTCCTCACCGACGTCGCCCAGGACTCGGAGATCGTTCAGGAGGAGGTCTTCGGGCCGGTCCTGACCCTCCAGACCTTCGCCGACGAGGACGAGGCGGTCCGGCTGGCCAACGACACCCGCTTCGGGCTGGCCGCCACCGTCGCCACCGGCTCACGCGAGCGCGCCGAGCGCGTCACCGCCCGCCTCGTCGCGGGCACGGTCTGGACCAACTGCTTCTTCGTCCGCGACCTGCAGGCGCCCTTCGGCGGCTCCCGCCACTCCGGCGTCGGCCGTGAGGGCGGCACCTGGAGCTTCGACTTCTACTGCGACGTGAAGAACACCGTGACCGCGCCGAACGGCTGGAGGAACCATGGGTGAGATCGTCGGGGCGGGCCTGCTCGCCCACGTCCCCACCATCGTGCTTCCCAAGGAGACCCGGCTGGAGCTGAACGAGGGGAGGGAGATCACCCTCGTCACCGGCCTGCACCAGCTTCGCAAGGACGTCTTCGAGCGCGACGACTACGACACCGTCGTCGTGCTGGACTCTCACTGGGCCACGACGGTCGAATTCGTCGTCACCGCCCAGCAGCGCAGAGCCGGCCTCTTCACCTCCGAGGAACTGCCGCGCGGCATGTGCCGGATGCCGTACGACTTCCCGGGCGACCCCGACCTCGCCCGGAACATCGAGAAGTTCGCCGACAAGCACGGCACCTGGATCACCGCGATCGACGACGAGTACCTGCCGATCTACTACGCCACCATCAATCTGTGGAAGTTCCTCGGTGAGGGGCTGCCCGACAAGCGGTGGGTGACCATCGGGGTCTGCCAGACCGGCGACATGGAGGACCACCTGCGCCTCGGCCGCGCCCTGGCCGACGGCATCGCCGCCACCCCGGGGCGGCGCGTGCTGCTCATCGCCTCCGGTGCGCTGTCGCACACCTTCTGGCCGCTGCGCGAGCTGCGCGACCACGAAACCAGCGACCCGGTGCACATCTTCACGCCCGAGGCGCGCGAGGCCGACCACGAGAGGATCGCCTGGTTCAAGGAGGGCCGCCACGACAAGGTCCTCGACACCATGCCGGAGTTCTCGAAGTACAAGCCCGAGGCGAAGTTCTTCCACTACCTGATGATGGCTGGCGCCCTCGGCGAGCAGGCCTGTGTCGCCAAGGCCCGCCAGTACGGCGAGTACGAGAACTCCATCGGCACCGGCCAGGTCCACCTCTGGTTCGACCGGCCCGCCGACGGCTGGACCGGCGCCGGCCTGCCCTCCCCGCACAACCCTCACAGCCGTATCTAGGAGCCCCGCCATGCCCGAATACCGCCGCATCCTCCTCGACGGCGCCGCCGTCCAGGTCACCGTCGACGGAGACGAGCTCGTCGCCGGGGACGGCCGCCGCGTCAAGATCGAGGACGCGCAGCACCTGCCGCCAGTCGTGCCCTCCAAAGTGATCGCCGTCCACCTCAACCACCGAAGCCGCGTCGACGAGTTCCGGATCGACCTGCCCGACACCCCCACCTACTTCCACAAACCGACCTCCTCCCTCAACTCCCACAAGGGCGCCATCGTCCGCCCCGAGGGCTGCAAGTGGCTCAACTACGAGGGCGAGGTCGCCATCGTCATCGGGAGGACCGCGCGGAACATCTCCCCGGCCGAGGCAGGGGAGTACATCGCCGGCTACACCATCGCCAACGACTACGGCCTGCACGACTTCCGCGACACCGACGCCGGCTCCATGCTCCGCGTGAAGGGCTCCGACACCCTGTGCCCGCTCGGGCCCGGCCTGGTCACGGACTGGGACTTCCACGGAAAGACCCTGCGCACCTACGTCAACGGCGAGGTGGTGCAGGACGGTTCGACCGACGAGATGAAGTGGGACATGCACTACCTCGTCGCCGACATCGCCCGCACCATCACCCTCTACCCCGGTGACGTCCTGCTCTCCGGCACCCCCGCCAACTCCCGGCCTGTCCAGCCCGGGGATGTGGTCGAGGTGGAGGTGGAGGGGCTCGGCCGGCTGACGAACCACATCGTGACCGGCCCGACCCCGGTCCGCACCGACGTCGGCGCCCAGCCCACCGAGTCCGAGGAAGTGCTGTCCACCGCGCTCGGCGGCGACTGGGAGTTCCGCGGCATCCGCCCGCCCAGGCGCTGACGGACGCCCATGAGACGGCGCCGCACCGGGCCTGTCGACCGAGGCGTCCGGTGCGGCCGCCCTCCCAGGTAAGGTCGCCCCCATGACCGAGTCCACCGACGCCTCCAAGAGCCGGCAGTCACGCAAGCGCCTGCACTACGGCGAGGGCCGAGAAGCCCTGCTGAACGCCGCCGTCCGTGTGGTGGCGCGGGGCGGCCTGCGCAGGCTCACCTACCGGGCCGTCGCGGAGGAGGCCGGGGTCACCCACGGCCTCGTGGTGCACCACTTCGGTTCGCGCGATGCCCTGATCGAGGAGACCCTCGCCCACACCATCCGCACCTCGCTCAACACCAGTGCGCTCGAACCGGGCACCGGCAGGGTCGCGGACTTCTCGGCGGGGCTGTCGGAGATGGTCACGGCGGATCCGGACGTCCAGGTGTTCCAGTACGAGCTGCTGCTGGAATCGCGCCGCCGCCCGGAGCTGCTACCCCAGATCCGCGCGTTGTACGACGAGTACTTCGACGCCACCCAGCGCGAACTGACCCGCATGCTGCCAGCCGGCGCGGACAAGGCACTGACCCGGCTGGTCTTCGCCGCGCTCGACGGCCTCGTACTGCACCAGCTCGTCCTCGGTGAGCCCGAGGTCACGGATGCCGCACTGGAAGAGCTGCGCTCCTTGCTGAGGTTCCTCGACGCCAACGGTGACACTGCTCGCGACCGCACCGCCGAGGACGGCTGACAAACCCCTCTGACCTGCTTGTTCCAAGGCTCCGGACGTTCCGCGTCCGGAGCCTTTCGCCGTTCGGCGCCATGATCTCGTTTGATTCCGTACGAGTAAAGAGTTGGTTACGGCCACCGGAAGCATTGACGCAGCTTTCCAGATGGATAATTCTCGCCTGCATGGCAGGGACCGCCCGCGGCCGCCATGCATCCCTAGGAGATCCCCATGACCATCGAGGCTCCCGCAGCCGAGCTGCTTCCGTTCCGCGACCCCGACTACCGGGCGAAGCCCGCCCCGTACTACGCCCGGCTCCGCGCGGAGGCGCCCGTCTACCGGCATCCGATCGGCGTGTACGTGGTGTCCCGCTATGAGGACGTCGCGAAGCTGATTCGCAATCCCACCCTCAGTGTCCGCAAGCTCGATTTCGGCGTGGCCGATCCGCTGCACGACACGGTGCTCGGCCAGGACGCCCCCGACCACACCCGGCTGCGCCGCATCACCAACCGCTGGTTCACGCCCAAGGCGGTCGAGGAGTGGTCCAAGGTGATGCAGGCGTCCGTGGACGCCGTACTCGACAAGGCGGTCGAGGCAGGCGGCACGCTCGACGCGGTGGACGACCTCGCCCTGCGCTCCACCTTCGAAACCATCTGTCACATCTTCGGTGTCGAGCCCACGAAGATGCTGGAGATCCAGAAGGCCACCTACAACATCGGCGTCAGCCTCGGGCCCGGGTCCGACGAGGACGACTGGCGGGTCACCGGTGAAGCTTTCGAGTGGTACGAGCAGCACAACCGTGCCCTCATCGCCCACAAGCGCGCCCACCCCGGCAGCGGACTGATCGACCACTTCCTCGCCGAGCAGGACGCTGGGAACATGACCGAGAACGAGGTCATCTTCTCGATCCTGCTCTTCTTCGCCGTCGGTCACCTGGACATCAAGCACCTCATCGTGCAGGGCATCCGGCACATGGCCGAACACCCCGAGTACATCGGGATCTATCGCGACCAGCCGGAAATCCGGCCCGGCTTCATCAATGAGGTGCTGCGCATCGAGACCCCCGAGCAGATGGTCTCCCGCCTCACCACCCAGGAAACGGTCATCGGCGACACGACCGTGCCCGCCGGCGAGGTCCTCGTCCTGCTCATCGGCTCCGCCAACCGTGACCCGGAAGCCTTCCCCGACCCGGACCGTTTCGACCACAACCGTCCGGCCGCCGCGAGCCGGCACCTGGCCTTCGGCTCCGGCCAGCACGGCTGCGCGGGACAGGTGCTCGCCCGTGCACAGGCCGACGTCGTCTTCACTGCGCTGGTCAACCGCTTCGCCGCGATCGAACTCGTCGGTGAGCCCACCTTCACCCACACCGAGTTCCTGCGCAGCATCGCCCACCTGCCGATCCGGCTTCGCTGACAGCACGTCGGCCGTTCCTTCCCTCAGCACACAGCACAGCACCACACCCAGGAGTCATCATGCGCGTGGAAGTCGACCTCAAGAAGTGCCAGGACCACGGCCAGTGTGTCTACGCCGCCCCCGAACTCTTCGCCCTCGATGAGCAGGGGCGCCTGTCCCTGCGGAACGAGGCCACCGAGTTGTACACGGCGGAGGTGGACGCGGCGCACGTCGACGAGGTGCAGGAAGCCGCGGACGTCTGCCCGCTGCAGGCCATCTCTGTCCACGAGTAGCCGGGTTACGGCTTCGTAAGAAGCAGGGGCGGTGGCGAAAAATCATCACTCAACCCCTTGCCATATGGATAGTTCAGCCCCACTATGAGGCAACTCGTTTGGCTCCAAAGTAAATCTCCTTCGCTCCCCTCCCCAGGCAGGTGATCCGCGTGGACAGTCAAACGGTCCAGAGAAACCAGACCGTGCAGGACGAACCCACCGCTGGCCGACTCAAGCCCAACTCCCTCGGCGTCCTCGGCATCCTCTTCTTCGTCCTCTCCGCGCAGGCGCCCCTGACCGGCATTGCCGGGGCTGTGCCCATCGCCGTGGCCATCGGCAACGGCGCGGGGGCGCCCGCCGCCTACGCCGGGGCCGGCGTCGTGATCCTGCTGTTCTCTGTCGGCTTCGTCGCCATGGGACGCCACGTTGTGGACGCCGGCGCCTTCTACACGTACATCGGCAAGGGGCTCGGCCGTCCCACCGGGTCCGGCAGCGCGAGTGTCGCGCTCTTCGCCTACTGTGCGGTCCAGGCCGCCATGTACGGGCTGTACGGATCCATCGTCGGAGGCCTGGTCGACCACTACACCGGCCTGAACGCCCCCTGGTGGGTCTGGGCCCTGGTCACCATGGCGGTCGTCCAGGCCCTCGGTGCGGCGGGCATCGAGATGGGCGCCAAGGTGCTGGCCGTGTTCGTCCTGGCCGAGTTCAGCATCCTGCTCGTCTTCGCCCTGGTCACCCTCTTCAAGGGCGGCGGCCCCGAGGGGCTGGGCTTCACCGACAGCTTCTCGCCCCACGCCGCGCTCCAGGGCGCTCCCGGCGTGGCCGTGATGTTCGCCGTGGCGTCGATGTTCGGCTTCGAGGCCACCGCCATCTACGGCGAGGAGGCGCGCGAGCCCCGTAAGACCGTGCCCCGGGCCACGTACCTCTCCGTCGCCGTGATCACCGGCTTCTTCGCCTTCACCTCGTGGATGCTGGTCTCCGCCCACGGTGCCTCCCGCGCCACCGCCGAGGCGGGCAAGGCGCTGGCGAGCGGTGACGCCACGGCATGGGTCTTCGCACCGATCACCGCGCAGTTCGGCGCCTGGGTGGGCGACGTCCTGCCGATCCTCCTGGCGACCTCCCTCTTCGCCGGCATCCTGGCCTTCCACAACTCCGCCAACCGCTACCTCTTCTCCCTCGGCCGCGACGGCCTGCTGCCCCACGGGCTGACCGCGATCAACCGGCGTCACTCCCCGTGGGTGGCGGGCTGCGTGCAGACCGTGATCTCCCTGCTGCTCGTCATGCCCTTCGCGCTGCTGGGCAAGGACCCGGTGCTGACCCTCTTCTCGTGGTTCAGTGGGGTGTCCGTGCTGGCAATCATGCTCCTGTACCTGTTGACCTCCGTGTCGGTGGTGGTGTTCTTCCGGCGCGAGCGGCTGGACACCCGCCCCTGGAACACTCTGATCGCCCCCATCCTGGGCGCGCTCGGCATCGCCGGTGCGATCTGGCTGATCCTGGCCAACTTCACGACCCTCATCGGCGGCGACTCGACCACGGCGACCTGGCTCGAACTCGCCGTCCCGGCGGTCCTGATCCTCGGCGTCGTCGCCGCCCGCGTGACGCGTGACCGGGCGACGGACCAGGTCTGAGGACGCCGCTTCTCACGGTGTGACCGGTCCGGTTCCCACTCCCCCGGGACCGGGCCGGCCATGTCCGGCTCCCACCCGCCCACGGAGGATTCATTGAGCACGGGATACGTGTGGCACGAGCTGTTCGGCTGGGCCGACAGCGGCAGCGGCGGGCTGTTCCCCGCCGATCCGGCCGCCGGACTCCAGTCGATCGGCGACCATGTGGCACACGCCGACACCAAGCGGCGGCTGCACGAACTCGTCGCCGTGTCCGGCCTGATCGACCATCTGGAACGCGTCGAGGCACGACACGCCACGGAGGAAGACGTACTGCGGGTCCACACCCCCGAACACGTCGGCCGACTGCGGCGTGAGAGCAACCTGCCCAAGGGCGGTGACGCCGGCGACGGCATCTCCCCCTTTGGCAAGGGCGGTTACGAGATCGCCGCGCTCGCCGCCGGCGCTGCGATCGAACTGGTCGAAGCGGTCGTCACCGGACGGGTGGACAACGGGTACGCGCTCGTCCACCCATGCGGGAACCACGCCCCGGCGCACACCGGCATGGGGTTCTGCATGCTCAACAACGTGGCGATCGCGGTCGCGCACGCCCGTGCCGCCCTGGGCGTGCGGCGGGTCGCGGTGGTCGACTGGGACGTCCACCACGGCAACGGCACCCAGTCCGTCTTCTGGGACGAGCCCGACGTCCTGACCCTCTCCGTGCACCAGGAGGGCTGCTTCCCGCCCGGCTCCGGGCAGCTCACGGAACGCGGCGGGCCATCGGCGCCCGGCAGCGTGATCAACATTCCGATGCCGCCCGGTACCGGCGACTTCGGCCACCTCTACGCCTTCGAACGGGTCGTCGTACCCGCCCTGCGCGCCTTCGCCCCGGAACTCATCGTCGTCGCCTCGGGGTTCGATCCCAACGCGATGGACCCGCTCGCGCGCCAGCTGGTGACCAGCCGCGGATTCCGGGGCATGGCCGAGCAGGTCCTCCAGGTCGCCGCCGAGGTCTGCGGCGGCAGGGTGGCGATGGTGCAGGAGGGCGGCTACAGCCCCTTCTACGTGCCGTTCTGCGGGCACGCCGTCATCGAGACCCTGGCCGGGGTGAAGGTGCTGGACGACGCGCTGCTTCCGGTGGTCGGCGGGATGACGGGACACGACCTCGCGCCGCACCAGAAGGCGCTGGTCGACGAGGTCGCCGCGCTGGTGCTGCCCGCATGAGACGGTCAGTCGGCCGTGTCCGCCACCCGGTCGAGGAACCCGTCGACAAGGTGGCGGGCGTTCGCGCGGGCCGTCGCCGCCAGGTCCCTTGTCCGGGTGAGCAGCTCCCCGGGGTCCACGCCCTGGTGCAGGCACTGCTCGGCGCCGCCGAGCTCCAGGTACCGGCGCACGGTGGTGGGTGTGATCTCCGGATGGAACTGCACCCCCAGGCTCCGCCCGAGCCGGAACGCCTGGGCGCACACGGAGTTGCGGGCCACCTCCTCGGCTCCGGGCGGCAGGAGGCAGCGGTCGTAGTGCCACTGGAACCACGGGCCCGGGCCGATCAGTTCGGGATCGTCGGTGTCGACCCCGACCCAGCCGATCTCCGGGCGCGGCGACGCCTCGACCGAGCCCCCGAGCGCGGTGGTCAGCGCCTGAGCGCCGAAACAGACCCCGAGCACCGGGACACCGAGGTGGTGGGCCTTGCGCAACAGCGCCAGCTCTCCGCCGATCCAGGAACCCACGGCCGTCTCGTCGTACACCGACCAGGGCGCGCCGAGCGACACGATCAGGTCCCAGTCGTCGGCGGCTGGGAAGTCGAAGGCCACGTCCGGCGCGTGGTGGCGGTGTTCGGGTACGACGGTCACGACGCTCAGGTCGTATCCGCGCTGTACGAGCCGGGCCCCGACCGGACCGGCGTCGGTCACGTGGTCGTGCTGGATGACGAATGCGCGCACGGTGGGCTCCCTCCCGGGGTTCACGGACCCGTCGGATCGTTCCGTGAACTCTTGTGACGGCTGAGCCCACACCATATCGTTTGGAATCAAATAAAGTATCCGGAGGTTCCGCATGCTGGACATCACCCACGAGGAATGGCTGCGCCGAGCCAAGGCACTGGACCTGGCAGGCGCGCATCACATCGACGGTGTCGACGAGGGCGGGGGAGGGGCGACCTTCGCCGCCGTCTCGCCCCGCGACGGCCAGGTGCTGACCCAGGTCGCCGACGGGGGCACGAAGGAGGTGGCCGTGGCCGTGGCCGCCGCCCGCCGGGCCTTCGACTCCGGCCCGTGGCCCCGCCTCGCACCGGCCGACCGCGGCCGGATCCTGCTGCGCATCGCCGACCTGCTCGAAGCGCACCGCGAGGAACTGGCGTTGACCGTCAGCCTGGAGATGGGCAAGCCGATCACGGACGCGTACGAGATCGAACTGCGCGCCGTCATCAGCACGTTTCGCTGGTACGGGCAGCTGGCCGACAAACTCACCGACGAGTCGCCCCACACCGCCCCCGATGCCCTGGCGCTGGTCACCCGGGAGCCGGCCGGTGTCGTGGGCGCGGTGGTGCCGTGGAACTTCCCCCTGACGCTGGCCGGCTGGAAGGTGGCTCCGGCACTCGCGGCGGGCTGCACGGTCGTACTGAAGCCGTCGGAGAACTCCCCGCTCTCCGCCCTGCTGCTCGGCCGGCTCGCCACCGAGGCCGGCCTGCCGCCGGGTGTGCTGAACGTGGTCAACGGCAACGGCCCTGTCGCCGGGCGCGCCCTCGGTCTCCACCCCGATGTCGACGTCCTGGCCTTCACCGGCTCGACCGCCGTGGGCCGTCACTTCCTGCGCTACGCCGCCGACTCCAACCTCAAGCGGGTCTGGCTCGAACTCGGCGGCAAGTCCCCCAACATCATCTTCCCGGATGCGCCCGACCTGGAGAAGGCCGCCGCCACCGCCGCCTGGGGCATCTTCTTCAACCAGGGCGAGATGTGCACCGCCCCCTCCCGGCTGCTGGTGCACTCCTCGATCGCTGGCCAGGTCACCGACGCGATCGTGGCGCGGGCCCGGGAACTGGTCGTCGGGGACCCGCTCGACCCGGCAACCGAGATGGGTGCGATGGCCGGTGGGAGGCACCTCGATCGGGTCCTCGGCCACATCGAGACCGGCCTTCAGGAAGGCGCCCGGCTGCGCGTCGGCGGCGGCCGCGCCCTGGCCGAGACCGGCGGCAGTTTCCTGCGCCCCACCGTCTTCGACCATGTGCGCCCCGGCATGCGGCTGGCCCGCGAGGAGATCTTCGGCCCCGTCCTGTCAGTGCTGACGTTCGACGATCTGGACGAGGCCGTCCGGCTGGCCAACGACACGGAGTACGGCCTCGCCGCGGGCCTGTGGACCTCCGACCTGTCCACGGCCCACCAGGTCGCCCGTGTGCTCAGGGCCGGGACGGTGTGGGTCAACTGCTACGAGGAGGGCGACCTGACCGTCCCCTTCGGCGGCATGAAGCAGTCCGGCAACGGCCGCGACAAGTCCGCCCACGCCATCGAGAAGTACACCGAACTGAAGACCACCTGGATCCAGCTGTGAGCCGTACCTCAGTCCGCCCCCTGATCGCGGTCCCCGCCCGCTTCTCCGCCACCACCTCCGCGCTGCGCTACGCCGCCGAGGTCAACGCCCGCGCGCTGATCGAGGCGGTGTGGCGGGCGGGCGGCGAGCCGGCGAGCATCCACCCCGCCTCCGGAGACGTGGCCGAACGTCTCGCCCGCTTCGACGGTGTCCTGCTCCCCGGCGGCGGAGACCTCGCCCCGCACCGCTACGGCGCAACCGACACCCATGCCAGCGTCTACGACGTCGACGACCTCCAGGACGACTTCGACATGGAGGTCGCCCGCCAGGCCATCGACTCGGGCCTGCCGCTGCTGGCGGTCTGCCGAGGACTCCAGGTCGTCAACGTAGCCCTCGGCGGCACCCTGGAGCAGGACATGGGCGGCCCGGAACGCGAGCACCGGCATGTCGTCCACCCCGTGGCGGTCCAGCCCGGCACCCTGCTTGAGCAGGCCACCGGCGCGCAGAAGGTCGAGGCGTCCTGCTACCACCACCAGCGCGTCCACCGTGCCGGCGTGGGACTCGCGGTCACCGCGCGCGCGGCCGACGGCACCGTGGAGGGGCTCGAACTCCCCGGTGTCCACGGATGGTTCACCGCTGTCCAGTGGCACCCGGAGGACACCGCCCACGAGGACCCCGCCCAGCAGGGACTGTTCGACGCCCTCGTCCGAGCCGCCCACCACGGACGCTGACACCGGCATGGCATTCTTCGGGAGCACCAGGCGGCCAAAGCCCCGGCTGGCCCCGGAACTCGACGATGCCGCCCTTGGCCGGGTGCTCAGAGGTATCGCCTCTTTCCGGGGCCCGGGCCCACAGGACCTCGCCGTCACCCGGATCGAGCAACTCCTGCGGGACACCGCGCCCGACTGGGACCGCCGCTGCCACCGTGTCTCCGTGCTCCCGCAGGCTGCTCCCGCGCCGGGCCGCGGGTGGCAGAAGCGCCGGCCGCGCGACCCGGAAGCGCTGGTTCTCGCCGGGTGGGCCGAACTGGCCACGGATCCCTGGGGTGCCCTGGCGCTCTGCGGCCTCGCCGCCGAGGCGCGTCCGGGCGATCCGACGCCCTGGGTGGGCGCGCTGGCGGCGCTGCGGTCGCTGGGGCGGCCCCGTGCCGAGCTCGCACCGCTCTGGGAGGAGATCCGCGCGCGTGATCCGTGGCACCGGGAGGCGCATCTGCAGATCCTGGGCTATCTCTCCCCGGAGGAGCAGGGGAGCCAGAGCGCGTTGCGGGACTTCCTCGACGACGTCGTCGCCGTCATGCCGCCGGACGCTCCGGCGGCATGCCTGCCGCCCACGGCCGCCGTGCGGCAGTACCACCGCGACCTGGACGGTGGGGGAGTCCGGGCGCTGGGGGTGAGCCGCTACTGGACACAACCGCAGGTCGCGCGATGGGTGGATCAGGCGCTGGCCTCCTGGCTGAGCCCCGGGCACCTGCGCCAGGCCGCCGCCGTCGCCGACCTCGGGCTGCTTGGCTACTGCCTGGTGCGCGCCGGCCGTACGGGTGACGCCCGCCCGGTGTTCACCGCGATCGACGGCCTGGTGACGCTCTGGCCATGGGGCCACGAGGGAGAACCGCTGGAGCGCTACACCTTCTACGCCGGCCGCCCGTGATCGTGCGTACGGCTCGCCGGGCCCTGTGGGCTGGGGCAGACGGCGAGCATGCGCGCGTACTGCGTGCCCGGCGGCGACGCCGCCGGTGCCTTCCCCGCCGGCGCACACGGCTGCGGGGCCGAGTCCGAACAGGCTCGGCCCCGCAGCTTCCCCGTCAGGGCCGGCCGCGCTCGGCGGCTTCGACGATGTTGGTCAGCAGCATGGCCCGGGTCATCGGCCCCACTCCGCCCACCGGCGGTGCCAGGGAGCCGGCGACCTGCCCGACGTCCGGGTGGACGTCCCCGAGGATGCCCTCCACGGTCCGGGTGATGCCCACGGACAGGACCGTGGCGCCCGGCTTGATCCAGTCGGGCCCAACGAGGTGGGCCACGCCTGCCGCGGCCACGACCACGTCGGCGACCCGGGCGTGAGCCGCGGTGTCCTGGGTGGCCTCGTGGCACAGGGTGACCGTGGCGTGTTCGGTGCTTCGGGTCAGCATCAGGCCCAACGGACGACCCACCGTGATGCCACAGCCGATGACGCAGAACTCCCTGCCGGTGATGGCCACCTGGTTGCGGCGGAGCAGGTCGATGATGCCGCGGGGCGTGCAGGGCAGCGGCCCGGGAATGCCGAGCACGAGGCGCCCGAGGTTCGCCGGGTGCAGCCCGTCGGCGTCCTTGATGGGATCGATGAGCTCCAGTACGGCGTGGGTGTCGATGTGGGCCGGCAGCGGCAACTGGACGATGAAGCCGGTACAGGCCGGGTCCGCGTTGAGCCGGAGCACGGCGGCCTCGACGTCGGCCTGGGAGGCGGTGGCGGGCAGCTCCACCCGCATCGACGCGATGCCGACCTGGGCGCAGTCGCGGTGCTTGCCGCCGACGTAGGAGTGGCTGGCCGGGTCGTCGCCGACCAGGATGGTCCCCAGGCCCGGGGTGACGCCCCGTGCCTTCAACGCCTGGACCCGGGCGGCGAGTTCGGCCTTGATCTCGGCTGCCGCGGCCTTGCCGTCGAGCAGCGTCGCGGTGGTCATGGTCGTACGAACCTCTCGGGTCAGGAGAACACGACGGTGCGGGAGCCGGTCAGCACGACCCGGTCCTCGGCGTGCAGGCGCACCGCCCGCGCCAGGACGACCCGTTCGACGTCCCGGCCGATGGCGACCAGCTCCGGCGCGGTGTGCCGGTGTCCGACGCGCACGACGTCCTGCTCGATGATCGGGCCCTCGTCCAGGTCGGCGGTGACGAAGTGGGCGGTCGCGCCGATGAGTTTGACGCCCCGGTCGTGGGCCTGGTGGTACGGCTTGGCGCCCTTGAAGCCCGGCAGGAACGAGTGGTGGATGTTGATGACCCGCCCCGACAGTGTGCGGCACAGGTCGTCGGAGAGGACCTGCATGTAGCGGGCGAGGACCACGAAGTCGACCCGGTGCTCGGCGACCAGCCGCAAAAGCTCGGCCTCCGCCTCCGGCTTGGTGCCGCGAGTGACAGGGAGGTGGACGAACGGGATGCCGTAGCGCTGCGCGACGGGCGCCAGGTCGGGATGGTTGGAAACGATGAGCGGGATGTCGACGGGCAGTTCGCCCAGACGCCAGCGGTAGAGGAGGTCGACCAGGCAGTGGTCGAACTTCGACACCATCAGCAGAACCCGGCGCCGCTGCTGCTCCGGCCGCAGGGACAGCACGGGGTCGAAGCGCGCCAGGCGCAGGGAGAGCTCGTCCCGCAGGCTCTCGACGTCGGCCTGCGGGGTCTCCAGAAGCACCCGGATGGTGAAAGTGCCGGTGCCGGGATCGGAGAACTGGGCGCTCTCCACAATGTTGCCCTTGGCCTCGGTGATGCCACCGGAGAGGGCGTGCACGATGCCCGGCTGGTCGGGACAGCTGACGGTCAGGATGTAGCGCTGCATGGCTGCGGTGCCTTCCGGCTCAGGCCCGTACGCGGGTGCGCTCGGGGTCGTACACGGGGGTGGGCTTCACCGTGGCGTCGGCCTTGGAACCGTCGGCGGCGACCGCGGTCAGCGCGGTTCCCGACTTCACCGCGTCGCGGTGCACACGGGCGAGTCCCAGGGTGGCGCCGTCGAGTACGGGCGAGGGCACGGCCATCGTCACGTAGCCCACGTCCCGTCCGTCCAGTTCCAGCCGCGCGCCCTCGGCGGCCTCGGGTGCGGCGTCCACGACGACGCTGACCACACGCCCCGGCGCGGTGCCCTTCTTGGCGAGCAGCGCGTCGCGGCCCTGGAAGGGGCCCTTGTCGAAGTCGACCGCCCAGCCCATCCGGCACTCGAACGGGGTGACGGTGTGGTCGTACTCCAGCTCACCCATGATCATCCCGGCCTCGGTGCGGCACGTCAGGAGGGCGAGCGCGCCGGCGGCCTTCACCCCGAGGTCAGCCCCCGCGTCGAGGACCGCGTCCCACAGGTCCAGCGCACGCTCGCGCGGCACCTGGATCTCGTAGCCGAGTTCGGCGGTGAACCCGATCCGGCTGACCTGCGCACCTATGCCCGCGACCAGGACGTCCCGGATGAACGTGTAGTAGGGGAGGGCGGTGTTGGAGACGTCGACGTGCGTGAGCCGCTGGAGAACCTCGCGGCTGCGCGGCCCCTGCAAGGTCAATACGGCGAACTCGTCGCGACGCTCGGTGACCGTGGTGCCGCCGGTGGCGTGCGCGGTCAGCGATTCCTGAGTGGCTGGGTTGCCGCCGGTGACGACCACGTGGCCGGGCGCGAGGACGGCCACGGTCACGTCGTCGATCATGAAGCCGTCCGCGTCGACGACCACGCCGTAGGCGATACGACCGGCGCCGAGCCCGCGGACGCTCCGCGAGAAGACGGCGTCGACGGTGGCGAGCGCGTCCTCGCCCTCGACGTGCCACTTGTAGAGCATCGAGTAGTCCAGCGCGCCGGCGGCGGTGCGGAATGCCTCGTACTCCTCGGCCGGGTCCGTGATGAACAGGGGCACGGCATGGCCGTAGACGTCCATCCACTCCTCGACGCGGTCGTCGTACCGCGGGGAAAACGGGGTGCTGCGCAGTCCTTCGGGCAGGGCCATAGGAACTCCAGTGAGGCGGAGGAAGTGAGGCACCGCCGAGAATCTATCCATTCGGATAACTTGTCAATAGGATAGATTCCCTTGTGAGAGTGCGTAGGGGGGAGAGGAAAGGGGGGTGCATGACCGAGACGGTGGTCGAGGAGGGGATTGGCGGCCAGGACAATCGGCCCGGATACGGTCAGGGACGGGAAGCTCTGATGGCCGCGGCCATCAGGGTCGTCGCGCGAGGGGGACTGCGGAAGCTGACGTACCGGTCCGTGGCTGCCGAGGCCGGTGTGACCCATGGCCTCGTCGTCCACCACTTCGGATCACGTGACACGCTGCTCGAAGAGGCTTTGGGCTGGGCTGTGCGGCGCAGCATCGAGACGTCGTCGCTGGTGCCCACCAGTGGCCGCCTGGAGGACTTCGCCGCGACGCTGGCCGCGTTCATCGCCGCCGATCCGGATCTGCAGGCGTTCCAGTACGAGCTGAAGCTCGAATCCAGCCGACGGCCGGAACTGCGCCACCACGTCGACCTGCTCTACGACGCCTACCGCGATGCCGTCCGTGAGGCACTGGCCTGCTTCGACGTGTCGCAGGAGATGACGGAGATCGTCTTCGCGGCCCTGGACGGCTTGGTCTTCCACCAGGTCACGTCCGGTGCACCGGACCGCACTGAGGAGAGTGTCGACGCCTTGCGCCGGCTCCTCGTGGCCCATCGCGCGCAGACGTCACCGAGGGCGACCGGCGGTACATTGAATGAGCCGAAGCTCTCCTGCACCCACTTCAGGAGCGGCGATGACGAGCATCTTCAAAGGGCGTGACCAGCCAGTCCGGCCGCACGGCAGGTCTTCCTCGGCCATACCGACGCCCGTCGGCGCGACCGCGGTGCTGGACCAGCGCCTGCGGTTCACCGGGTGGAGCCGGGAAGCCGAGGAACTGTTCGGTCTGGCGTCCGAAGAAGTCCTCGGCCGGTCCGCCGACGCCGTCCTGGCCGATGCCGAGACGGGTGTCGGCGTTTCAGCCGCTGCTGGCGGTGGTGTGGCATGGTCGCTCGGCCCTCGGCCGGTCCGCCGCGGTGACGGCCGCCCGGTGTCCGTGTCTTTGTCTCTCACCCGGCTCGCCCTGGGGGCGGGCGCGACCGGGTGGCTGCTGACGGCCATGGACGCCGAGCTGGCGCACCGGGAGGCCATCGGCCGGGCCATGCTTGACGGACTCGACCGGGAAGCGCCCGTCCAGTTGGTGGTCTACGACACGGACGCCCGGGTGCGCTGGATCAACGCCGCGATCGAAAAACAGTTCGGAATCCTGCTGGAGGACGCTGCCGACAGGTTCGTGAAGGACATCCTGCCGCAGGGCGAGGTGCTGGGGGAGGAGGGGACAGCCACGAGCGTCGAGGAGATCGTCCAGCGCGTGGCCCGCACCGGCGCACCCGTGATCGACGTCCGCTATCGCAGCTCCACTCACCTCGACCCCCATCACGAACGCGTCTGGTCGTGTTCCTACTTCCGACTTCAGGACGATGACGGCCGGCCGATCGGAGTCTGTGAGGCCGGCCTCGATATCACCGACCGCTATGTGGCGCGCCAGCGTCTCGCCTTGCTCAGCCGGGCGAGCGGCAGTATCGGAAGGACCCTGGACATCCGGCGCACGGCCCAAGATCTGGCGGAACTCGTGGTCCCCGAGTTCGCCGACGCCGTCACCGTGGACATCATCGAAGCCGTCCTGAGCGGGCAGGAACCACAACACTTCGGCACCCACCTCACCCTGTGCCAGGTGGCTCACCGCACCGATCACGCCGCGGCCAAGGACACCGCGTACGACGCACTGGACACCGTCCGCCTGCGGTGCCTGGCCGAGAACGCGCCGGCCACCGACGCGGCGACCCATGTGCTCGCCCTTCCCCTCAAGGCCCGTGGCGCCACCCTGGGCGTTGTGGCCTTCGCACGCTCCCGACACGCCGACCCCTTCGACCAGGAGGAGATCCAGCTCGCCGAAGAGCTCGTCTCCCGCACCGCGGTCTGCCTGGACAACGCCCGCCGTTACGCCCGAGAACACGCGACCGCGCTCACGCTCCAGCGTGATCTACTCCCCCGCACCCTGCCCCAGCAACCGGGTGTGGAGGTCGCTCACCGCTATCTGCCCGCGGCCGGGCCCGCCGGCGTCGGAGGGGACTGGTACGACGTCATCCCCCTCTCCGGGGCACGCGTCGGGCTGGTGGTGGGGGACGTCGCCGGACACGGCACGGGCGCGGCCGCCACCATGGGCCGGGTGCGCACCACCGTCGCGGCCCTCGCGGCGCTCGACCTCGCGCCGGACGAACTGCTCGCCCGGCTCGACGACCTGGTGGCGCGGACCGGAGCCCCGCCTTCCGGGCCCGCCGAGGCCGAGGACCAGGCACTGGGCGTCACCTGCCTGTACGCGATCTATGATCCGGTCTCCCGGCACTGCGTCATGGCGCGCGCGGGCCACCTGCCGCCCGTGCTCGTCACCGCCGACGGACACGCCGAGCTTGTGGACCTTCCCGCCGGACCACCGCTCGGCCTGGGCGGCCTGCCGTTCGAATGCTCCGCCATCGAGCTGTCGGAAGGCACCACGCTCGCTCTCTACACCGACGGGCTCGTCGAAAACCGTCACACGGACATCGACGCGGGAGTCCGCGCTCTCTGCACCGCACTCGCCGGGCCCGAGGACGGCCAACTGGACAAGACATGCGACAGGGTCATCACCAGCCTCCTGCCTCAGCTCCCCGAGGACGACGCCGCACTGCTGCTGCTCCGCGTCCACGCCCTGGCCGAGAATTTGGTGGTGACATGGGACGTGGCCTCCGACGCCGGAGAAGTGGCAAGAGCGCGGTCGCTGGCCCTTGGTCAGCTGGCCGCCTGGGGAGTCGACGAAGCCGCGTCGTTCGTCGTCGAGCTCGTCGTCAGCGAACTGGTCACCAACGCGATCCGCTATGGCGGCGCTCCGGTGTGTCTACGGCTCATCCGGGAATGTGGCCTCATCGTCGAGGTCTCCGACGGCGGGCACACCTCGCCCCACCTGCGGCGGGCCGCGATGGAGGACGAGGGCGGCCGAGGTCTGTTCCTGGTCGCGCAACTCACGCAGCGGTGGGGAACTCGATACACGCCAACGGGCAAGACCATCTGGACCGAGGTGTCGCCGGTTCCAGCCAAGATGCCAGGAACCTTCGCAGGCGAGCAATTCGAGCTCTAGCGATTTGGGCTCCCTCATCCGGGACTGTCGCGGCTCAGGCCTTACGGCGGCCGCTGCGGCGTGGCGCCGGGGCGGCACCGCCCAACAGATCCTGGCGGCGCTCCTCGCCGTTCTCCTCCACCTGCAGCACCACCCGGCGCAGTCCGTCGGCGACGGTCCGGCAGTCCGCGTCGCTGAGCCGCCCGGTGACGAAGGACTCCTCCTCGTTGAACGCCGGAAAGAGGCGCTGCATCAGCTCCTCCCCTTCGTCGGTCAGGCTCAGGAGCACCAGCCTCCCGTCGGTGGGATGGTCTGCTCGCTGCACAAGCCCTCGTCTTTCCAACGTCCGGGCAACCCCCGTGAGCGTGCCCTTTGAAATCCCGGCCTCTTCGGCCACGTGCCGCGTCTCCGACTCGCCCCAGATCCAGATGACCCAGAGCACCACGAAGCCGGTCCAGGTCAGGTCGACGCCGCGCAGCACGGAGTTCTCCAGGTGCTGCCGCACCGCCGAGGCGGCGCGATAGATGTTGGCGACAACGGCCATCTGGTCATGTCGGACGGGGATACCGCCGAGCCTGGCCGCTGCCAGTTTCTCGGCTTCGGCGATGGATCGATGGCTGGGCACGAGCACGCTCCTTCGGGCCGCCTGAGAAGCTATGAGACATTGGAATTGTTCGGACCCAAATTATACGCCGAACAGCCGCATCAGCTTGAGGGGATCTGCGCTCTCGAACGCCTCGTTCAGGATTCGGTCCTGACGCAGGCTGGCCAGCGTCAGTCCCTTGGGGAGGGCTGCGCGCAGCGTGCCGATATTGACGGCCGGGTGGTCGGGATCGACAGCGGTCTTCTGGCTGACCAGCAGGTGAGGGTTGGCCGAGGCGGGCCACCGAAGGTGGCGGTAGGTCGTCCAATCGGCGGCGAGTTGGTGGGTGAGTTCCTCCAAGTAGAGGGTGTGCCGCAGGAGCCCGCGCTGTACTCCAAGGGTGCCGCGGGAGAGGTCGAGGCCCGTGGCGCGCAGGGTTCGGATCTCGTGTCCGGGCAGTGCGTGGATGGAGGCCAAGGTGACGACGAGGCGGCCGAGCGGCGTTGTCACCTGGTCGAGCAGCCCCATCAGGACGTCGGCGGGGATGGACTTCGGGACCCCCTTGAGATCGCCGACCGGGAGGTCCCGGGCGGGATTGCGGAAGATCACACGCTCGCGTTTGAGCGCGCGGAACAGGCTGCGCAGGGCTATGGCCAGTCCTCGACGGGCGTAGCCGGACAAGTCGTCCACGGCGTCCTCGACTTGCTCCTTCGTGATCTCCCTCAGCGAGCCCACGCCAGCCGTCGTGGTCCACACGGTGAGGGTGGGCTGGAGCGTGGTGAGGTAGCGGCGGATACCGTCGTACCCGCGGGGCTCGCCTTCGCGGCGAACCTGCTCGCGCATGACCTTCACCCAGGTTCCCACCTCGCTTGCGACCGGCTTCGGCAAGGCGGTGAGAGTCGACTCGATCCACACCAGATCCGCGTCCCGATGCAGTTCGGGATCCTCCACCAGCAGGCCGCGGTCGCGCAGGAACTGGCAGACGGGTTTGGCAGCGAGGTTCACGTCGATCCGGGCCAGGTCGTGCACGTCGCGTTCGAAGATGGCTGTCTCGGCGCCGAGCCGGTACAGGAGGATGGTGAGCGTGCGGGTGTTCTTCCGGTAGTCCGGCCGCTGTCCCGGTCGATGGCGGGTGAATTCCTCGAGCAACCACTGGGCGGTCTTGGTCAGCGGCGGCTCGCCCGAAGGCATGCTCCGCAGCCAGGCCAGCACCGGGGCCCAGTCGCGCCGGCTGGTGAACAGCGCTTCCTGTCCGCGGCTCGTGTGCAGAGCGGGCCGTTGCTCGTCGTAGTCGGGCGCCTGGCCGTCGCCGACGGGGAACGCCTCGAACGGCCCGCCCTTGCCGGTCGGCAGTGCGATCACCAGTTGCGTGAACCGCCGGGAGGCCGGGCGGGCTTGGTCGATGAGGCGGTACGGGTGGCAGCTGCGGCAACGGTCGTCGCGCAGGGCCAGCCCGCAGCGGCAGCACCGGCCCCGTCCTGCTCGTTCCCGCCAGTGACGACACGGATCGCGGACAGACCTGCCTCCGTCTTTGGCACTCAATACCTGAAAGTGAGAATTTACCAAATATCTGTTGACTTAGTGTGAATTCTGTGCAAAGTAGTTACTAGGCCACAACACCGAAAGAGCCATAAAGCCGGTGAGGACGTCTAGTCGGCGGAGTGACTCGGACAGGATGTGGTTCAGGCCCCCGGCAAGCCGGCGCGATACCGAAACAGCAGTGACGACTGAGGTTTCAGGACACGTGCAGCACTACCGGGGACTGTTTTTGTCGACGGACAGTCCCCCGCGGCCGGATCGATCACCCGCATTGAAGTCGGGTTCCCTATGGTGAAGGCTGCATCCTCAGGGCCATCGCATCGCATCGGATCAACGCTTGCTGCTGATCGGGGCGGCATACGGGCGGGTAAGTACGGAACCGCCTTCGACCGTCCTGCTGGCGATCTCTGCCGCCCGACCTGACCTGCCGTTCCACTCGCGGATTGGGCTCTGTGGCCCGTCTGGGGCGCCCAGTTCTACCGTGGGGAGTGCGGGCTCGATGGGGCTTGTTGGACCGAGGAGCATGCGGAGGCTGTCGTGGATGCAGGCGGCTTCGAGAGCGGCAGGGCGTGGCCGCGGATTCGCATGGACGAGTGCTTGGACGAGCTTCAGGCGCGTGTGGATGCCATGCGGAGCATGCGGGACCGGGTGCACCCGCTGTTGGAGGCGGTGCTCGCGGTCGGCCAGGGGCTGGAGCTTCCGGTGGTGCTGCGGCACATCGTCGAGGCGGCGGTCGCGCTCGTGGACGCCGAGTTCGGGGCGCTGGGCGTGATCGGCGAGGACCGGAAGCTGTCGGCGTTCGTACCTGTCGGGATGAGTGACGGGCTGCGGGAACGGATCGGGCCACTGCCGCAGGGCCACGGCGTGCTCGGCTTGCTGATCAGGTACCCGGAGCCGGTGCGGATCGCGGAGATCTCCGAACATCCGGACTTCTACGGCTTCCCCGAGCATCATCCGGCCATGCACTCGTTCCTCGGGGTGCCCATTCGGGTACGCGACGAGGTTTTCGGCAATCTGTATCTGACGAACAAGCGTGGCGCGCAGGCGTTCGACGCCGAGGACGAGGCGGTCGTCTCGACGCTCTCCGTCGCGGCCGGGGTAGCGATCGAGAACGCTCGGCTGTACGAGAAGGGACGGCGCCGGGAAGCGTGGCTGGAGGCCGGGGCGGACGTCACGAGCGGTCTGTTGTCGGGGCGGCCGCGGCGCGAGGTGCTGCAGCTGATCGCGGAGCACGCCCGGCGGAACACCTCCGCCGACCTGGGCGTCATCGTCGTACCCGTCGAGGGAACGGACGAGCTGCACACTGTTCTGGCGGTGGGGGAAGGCGCACAGAAGTACACGGGTCTGCGCCCTACAGGACCAGAGGGACTGCTCCGGGCGGCCTTCGACGGACCCGTCGTCAGTGCCGACGTCGCGCATGATCCGCTTACCAGCGAGGAGGAGACGGAGTTGTTGGCCGGACTCGGACCCGTGGCGGCGGTGCCCTTGGGGACAGGTGTGGCGGCCCGCGGCATACTTCTGATCGCCCGGGGCAAGGACGGCGGGCGCTTCAAAGAGGCGGAGACCGAGCCGCTGCTCCGCTTCGCAGGGCAGGCGGCTCTTGCGATGGAGCTGGCGGACCGTCGCCGTGACGCGGAACGGCTCGCGGTGTTCGAGGATCGCGAACGTATCGCCCGGGACCTGCACGACCTCGCCATCCAACGGCTGTTCGCCTCCGGGATGGCTCTGCAGGGCCTCCAGCGCCTCGTACAGGGCCCGCCAGAGGCGGCCGGGCGGCTGGCGCAAACGGTGGACGACCTCGACACCACCATCAAGATCATCCGATCGACGGTCTTCGGGCTGCGCACACATGAGGGCGGGCCGGAGCGGCAGACTCTGCGCGGGCGGGTGGTCGCGACGGTGGAGGCGGCCATTGCCCCGCTCGGCTTCGCCCCGGCCCTGCGCCTGGAGGGGTTGTTGGACAGCGAAGTGCCCGAGGCCGTGGCCGACCACCTGATCCCCGTGCTCGCCGAGGCACTGAGCAATTGCGTCCGGCACGCGGACGCGAGCGCCGTCGATGTGCATCTCGCGGTTGGCAGAGGCGAGTTGCGGCTCACGGTCACGGACAACGGTTCGGGGATGCCGGAGGGCGTGAGACGCAGCGGTTTGGCGAACCTGGAAAACCGGGCAACCGCGCTGAGCGGCCGGTTCACCGTGGAGAAACCGTCCGGGGGCGGTACCCGACTGAGGTGGAACGTACCGCTGCTCGGGGGCCGAGCCGCCGCCCAGGGAGCAGAGAACGCGTCGTAGCGCACGAGCCTGCAGGGCCCCAGACGGAGAGATCTACGTCTGTAGGACAGCTGGCCTCCGGTCACGACCTGCGCAGGGATCCGGACCGTGTGCTCCGTCCGCGTCGCACCCGCGTTCAGCTCCCCGCGACTTTTACGGGGCGAGGGAGAAGTAGTTCTCCTCTTCCTGGGTGAAGTGCAGGCGCAGCACCGTGTTCAGGCCGTAGAGGCAGGAGCGCAGGTCGTCGAGTTGTTCGGGGGCCAGGCCGCCGTTGGCGTGGGCGAGTTGTAGGTGGGTGGCGATGCGGCGGGAGAGGTGTTCGATCTCGGTGTGGGCGCGGCTCATGGTGGCGGTGGCCTCGGGGCCGCCCAGGGTGGGGGCGAGGGCCGGATAGAGCTGGTGCTCCTCGGCGTACTCGTGGGGGAGTAGCCGTTCGGTCAGCAGACGGTGGGTCTCCTCGACGGCCGCCAGGGCCGTTGGGCCGGGGCTGTCGGAGAGGCGGTCGGCGGCGTCGCGTACGGATTCGAGGACGTCCTGGAGGTCGTCGTGTTCGGCGGCGAAGCGGTGGATGAGGGCTTCGGCAGCGGGGGTGAGGGCCGACCGTGCGGCCTGGTCAACGCGCAGAGCGCGCAGGGCGTTGAGGATGACGGCGACGTCGATGCCCTCCTGGAGCAGGGCGCCGACGGCGGGCGGGAGCAGACCGACGGCGGCCGTGGCCATGGCGGCCAAGGACATCAGCATGCCGCCGAGCGCGCTCTGCACGGCGATGCGCCGGGCTCGTTGGGCGATGGTGACGGCGTCTGCGAGGCGGTCGACGCGGTCGGTGGTCAGGACGATGTCGGCGGCTTCGGAGGAGGCGGTGGAGCCGCGGGCGCCCATGGCGACGCCGATGTCGGCGGCGGCGAGGGCGGGGGCGTCGTTGACGCCGTCGCCGACCATCACGGTGACCGCGCGCTCGCGTTCGGCGCGTACGGCGGCGACCTTGTCGGCCGGGCCGAGCTCGGCGCGGACGTCGTCGAGGCCGAGGACGGCGGCGACCTCGTGGGCGGGCGCCGCGCGGTCACCGGTGAGCATCAGCAGCCGGTTGATGCCTGCCGCTCGCAGGTGGCGCAGGGTGCGCGGGGCGTCGTGGCGCAGCGGATCGCGCAGCAGGACGGCGCCGGCCAGGCGCCCGTCGACGGTGAGCCAGGCGACGGCCGCACCGTCGAGGAGGGCGCGGTTGTCGACTGCCTTCGCCCAGGTCGGCCGGTCGTCGGTGGGGCCGAGGCGGCCGATGGAGACATGGTGTCCGTCGATGGTGCCGGTGGCGCCCCGGCCGGGTTCCTCGGTGACGTGGGAGGGAACGGGCAGGGTCAGTCCGCGTTCCCGGGCGGTGTCGACGATGGCGTGGGCCAGGACGTGCGGTGAGTACTGGTCGAGTGAGGCCGCCAGGCGGAGGACTTCTGCGGGTTTGACGTCGGGGGCGGCGGTGACGTCGAGGACACGGGGACGGCCGCGGGTGAGAGTGCCGGTCTTGTCCAGCAGGAGGGTGCGGGCCCGGCCGAGGTTCTCCAGAGTGCCGCCGTCGCGGATGACGACGCCGAGGCGGGAGGCGCGGGAGAGACCGGAGACGATGGCGACCGGTGCGGCCAGCAGCAGGGGGCAGGGGGTGGCGACCACCAGGACGGCGACCGCGCGTACGGCGGAGCCGCTGATCAGCCAGGCCAGGCCTGCCGCGGCCAGAGACAGGGGCAGGAACCAGGCGGCGTATCGGTCGGCCAGCCGTACGACGGGCGCGGACTCGGCGCCGGCCTGCCGGGCCAGCCGCACGATCCCCGCGTAGGTACTGTCCTGCTCGGTGGCCGTGGCGCGCAGTTCGAAGGCGCCTCCGGCGTTCACCACGCCGCTGCGCACCGGCTCGTCCCGGGCCCGCTCGACCTGGAGGGCCTCGCCGGTGAGCACCGACTCGTCGAGGACAGCGGCATTGGTCTCCACGCGGCCGTCGACGGGGACGACCTCGCCGGGACCGACGATGAGCAGGTCGCCGACGGCGACCTCGGCCAGCGGCACCGTGGCCACACCGTCATCGGTACGGCGGCGCGCGGAGCGCGGGGTGTGCTCCAGCAGGGCACGCAGGTCGTGAGAGGCACGCCGCTGAGCGGCGGCCTCCAAGGTGCGGCCGGTGGCGAGCATCAGCGCGATCAGCGCACCCGCGAGGTACTCGTGGACGGCCAGGGTGCCGCCGAGCGCGAGGACGGCGATGAGATCGACGCCGGCGTGTCCGTGCCGCAGGGCACTCAGTACCCATCCCACCGCCGGGACGACGGCGGACAGGGTGCCCAAGCCCCAAAACAGGTCGGCGAGCCTGCCCGAATCGGCGAGCCAGGCGATGCCGCCGGCGGTCAGAGCAGCCGCCGTGACGGCCAGGAGGACGGGTTCGAGCCGTGCGGAGGCGGCCGCCGCGGGCAGGCGACGTAGCCGTGCTGCAAGAGTGGAGCGGTGATTCATGACGCACCTCGGTCCGTCCGGCGCGGCGACCGTCGGGTCGGTCCTCGTCCATCACAGCGCGCCGTCCGGTGGGGTGACAGGGGACGTCCGGCCCTGCTTCCGGGCCGGACAGCCAGGCGTGGGGCAGGCGGCGACGGCGCGGCGGGCGTGCGTGCGTGCGCAGAAGGTCGGGCACGGCCCGGTCTTTGAGAACAGGACAGCCCCGTTCGCAGGGGAGTAGTTCGGCACACAGGCCCTGTCCAGTGCAGGCGATGCGGTTGATGCGCGGGGTTCTGGTGCGGGTCATCGCCAGGTCTCCGGGGGCGCTGTTGGCGGTACGGGATGGAGGAGTGGCTGGTGGGCGGCGGGGCCGGCGCCGTGGGTGAGGTGATGGTCGACGTCGTCGGCGAAGGCAGGCAGGGCGGAGGCGGCGAGGCGGGCGGCACCATCCGGATGACTGCTGGCGCCCGGTCGGGCAGCAGACCGGGGCGACGGAGCAGGCGGGACAGCAGGCCGGGGTCCGTTCGTCCGGCGGCCAGGGTGGTGAGCCCTCGGCCACGGCGGGCATTCCGAGACGACGGGGCGCCGCACTGGGCGCTGTGGGCGGCCGGGTAGGCCGGCATCCGCGCCGTCTCGGTCAGGCCGCCGGCCGAGTGGGGGTGCGCGATGGCGGCGTGCGAGACCTGTCTCACTGATCATGCCGACGCGGTGGTCGGCGATGACTCGTCGGCAGCACCAGCGTGCAGGTCTCTCCTGGTGCGATGGTCACGGCCCGGTCGGCCAGCACCACGCGGATCGGGGACTCCTCCGAGTCGGGCACCCCGATCTCCAGCTGTCCGCTCCGGCGTCGTACGCCGACACCCCAGTGACCGCGGTAGCGCAGCGAGAAGCCGTACTCGGAGAGCGCCGGGAGAGGTACCGGGTCCAGCCACAGGGCGTCCTCGCGGACCTCCAGTCCCGTCAGACCCCGTTGGACCAGATCCAGGGTCCCGGCCATGGCCCCGAGATGGATGCCCTCGCCGGTCGTGCCGCCCTGGATGTCGGCGATGTCGGCCTCCAGGGCCTCCTGGACGTAGCGCCATGCCTCGGCCCGTCTGGCTCTGGCGAGGACCAGGCCGTGGACGAGTTCGCTGAGTGTGGAGCCGTGGCTGGTGCGCTGAAGGTAGTAGTCGACGGTTCTGCGCCAGATCTCGTCGTCCAGGTCGTACCCGAGACGCCGGAAAAGCTGCCGCAGTTCGGCAGGCGAGAACAGGTAGCCGAGCATGAGGATGTCGGCCTGCTTGGACGCCTTGTAGCGGTTGACCGCGTCGCCCTCGGCCTCCAGGATCCGGTCCAGCCGGCGGATGTTGTCGTAGCGGGCTCGGTAGGCGGCCCAGTCCAGCTCGGCGAGGTCGTCGTAGCCCTCGAACTGACTGATGACGCCCTGGTGGTACGGCACCCGCAGCCGCCGGGACACCTCCTCCCACTTCGGGAGTTCACCGACGTCCAGCCGGACGCGGTCGAACAGTTCCTCCCTGCGCCAGGCGGGCAGGCGCCGCAGAAGGCCGAGGGCGCGGGTGAGTACCCAGGCGGCCATGACGTTGGTGTACGTGTTGTCGTCCAGCCCTGGCTCAGCGGCTCCCGGGTAGCTGTCGTGATACTCGTCGGGGCCTACGACACCGCGGATCCGGTAGCGGTCGGTGTCGGGGTCGAAGACCGCGGTGTCCGCCCAGAAGCGTGCGATCTGCAGGAGCATCTCCGCGCCCCTGGTGTGCAGGAACTCGGTGTCGCCGGTGGCCTCGTAGTACTGCCACACGTTGTAGGCGATCGCCGAGCCCACGTGGTGCTGGAGCCGGGAGTGGTCGGGAAGCCAGCTGCCCGAGCGGGGGTTGAGATGCAGCTGCTGTGTCTCCTCGCGGCCGTCGCTGCCGCTCTGCCACGGGTACATCGCCCCGGCCCGGCCGGTCGCGGCGGCGGCCCGGCACGCCCGCGGCAGGCGCCGGTACCGGTAGGTGAGCAGCGCCCGGGACACCTCCGGGAAGTGCAGGTTCAGATACGGCAGGACGAACAGCTCGTCCCAGAAGACATGGCCCCGGTACGCCTCGCCGTGCAGCCCACGGGCGGGGACGCCCACGTCCAGATCCGCCGTGTGGGGGGACAGTGTCTGCAGGAGGTGGAAGAGATGCAGGCGCAGGACGCGGCCGGCCTGGCCGGGCACCTGGATCTCCGCTCGCCGCCACAGTTGCTCCCACGCGGCAGCGTGGGAATCCATCAGGTCCGCGAAGGCAGCGGTCATGGACACCCCGTCGAGCGCCGCTTCCAGTGGGTCGCTGACCGCCGTGTCGCGTGAGGTGTGCAGTGCCACGGTCTTCTCCACGGCGACGGGTCGGCCCGGGGCGATGGGTATCGCAAGGCGGTGGACGGCGCGGTGGCGGACCGAGCGGAACTCGGACGACGCGGGCGGCCGTCCGGCGACGACTGTCCGGGCGGCCATGGCGAAGCCGATGTCGGAGGTGCTGGTCCGGCAGTGCAGCCACACCGTGTCCGGCTCGTACGTGCCGGTGCGTACCTGGGTCAGGTGGCGGCGGTCGAGAGAGCGGTAGCGATGCACATTGCTGTTGATCACATCGCCGTCGAGGCAGGACTCGATCGCGATCTCCCCCGACCAGTCCTCGGCCGTGAAGACCGTCCGCAGCGCAGCCAGATGAGGATCCGCCATGTGCACCAAGCGGGTCTGCTCCACACTCAGCACGCCGGTGTCGCCAGGCCGGTAGCGGAACGTACGGGTGAGCAGGGCGCGGCGAAGATCCAGCGTGTGCCGGTAGTCCAGGACGGTACACGTGTCCGGGGAGAACCATGGGCCCCAGGCCCCGTCGGCGGGACGTGGCCGGAACCGCAGGAGCAGCCAGTTCGGGAGATTGACCAGGTCCTCGTTCACCACCTGACGCCCCGCCACGGCCGACTGCAGGCGGTTGTAGCACCCGGCCGCATAGGTACCCGGGCAGTGCACCAGCCCGGCCCGGCACTCGGGCACCGCGCCGCGCGTGGCGAAGTAGCCGTTGCCCAGTGTGCAGAGCGACTCGCGCAGTTGCTCGGCAGCGGGGTCGTAACCGTCCCACTCCCACGTCCACTCCGGCATCGGGCGCCACCTGGGCTCAGACACGCTGAGGGACGACGGCGACCGGACACTGGGAGTGGTGGAGCAGGGCGTGAGCGACCCTGCCGAGTTGCAGACCGACGTGGCCGTGCCGCCGCTGGGCGCCGATGATGATCAGGTCGGCATCGGCTGACGCCTGAACGAGGACCCGGTGGGCCGGGCCCTCGGCCGGCCGACGGCGGACCTCTACGCTGGCGTGTTCCCGTGCGGCCTGGCGCAGCGCGTCGTCGAGGTTGACCGAGGCACGCTCCTCGTGCGCCTGGGCCGCGTCGTCCACGATCAGGGGATGGTCCACGTGCGCGTGGGCCGGTGTGCGCCAGGCCCGCACGGCCGTCAGCGCACCGCCACGCGCTTCGGCCTCGCGAAAGGCGAACCGCACCGCCGCCGAGCTCTCGGCCCCGTCGCCGATTCCGACCACAACCCGCGCGAAGGCGCCCTGCCGGCTCTCCTCCGAGCCGCGGACCACGATGACCGGGCAGACGGCGCGGGCCGCTACCGCAAGGCTGACCGACCCCAGCAGCAGCCCGGCGAGCTCGCCCCGCCCACGCGAGCCCGTGACCACGCCCCATGCCTCGGACCCGGCCCGCAACAGCGCGGACACGGCTTCGTCGGGCAGCACCTCTCCCGACGCCTTCACCGCGGGATTGCGACGCTGGGCGCGTTCCACGCCGGAGGCGATGATGTGCTGCGCCATGACCTCTTCAGCGGGACGCTCGGTGCTGAGCGACGGGCGGCCTCCCTCGTAACGCTCCCACAGGGAGGCATAGATCAGACGAAGCGGCAGCCCGTGGTGCGCTGCTTCATCCACCGCCCAGTCCACAGCCTGCAAGCTGGAATCCGACCCGTCGACACCCACGACCAGCGGGAGTTCCATCGTCTCCACCGCCTTCCTGCCCGGCCGCTGATCCCCCTGTGAATACCGTCGCACCGCCCACGATCCACCGCGACACGCGGACCGGCCCTCGGACCGGAGCCGTACGGCCCGGGTTGCGGTACGCCGGTTCGCGGCGAGGGTGGAGTCATACGGCCGAGCGGAACCGTGGGACACGCGGCGCGCCTTCCGCGAGCGAGGCCGGGGAGGAAGCATGGCATGCCTGACACTCCGCACATCGTGAGCGACGTGATGACCGTGCCCGTGGTGGCCGTCGGACGCCACGCGCGTTTCAAGGAGATCGTCCGGACCATGGGGGAGTGGAGGGCCAGTGCCCTGCCAGTGCTGGAGGGCGACGGGCGGGTCATCGGTGTGGTGTCCGAGGCGGACCTGCTGCCCAAGGAAGAGTTCCGGGACCGCGACCTCACCCGCGCCGAGCAGAAACGGCGCCTGTCGGACCTTGCCAAGGCGGGGGGC
Source organism: Streptomyces sp. CoH27 (assembly GCF_020181035.1). GTDB lineage: Bacteria > Actinomycetota > Actinomycetes > Streptomycetales > Streptomycetaceae > Streptomyces > Streptomyces camelliae. The sequence goes on along the minus strand of NZ_JAIQYY010000033.1, from coordinate 15,731 downwards.
GTGACCGCCGGGGAGCTCATGAGTACCCCCGCGGTCACGGTTCACCCGGACGTCACGCTGGCCCAGGCAGCTCGGATCATGGCTGTGAAGCACGTCAAGCGGTTGCCCGTGGTCGACGACGAGGACCGGTTGCAGGGCATCGTCAGCCGCGCCGACCTGCTGAAGGTTTTCCTGCGGCCGGACGAGGACATCGAGGAGGAAGTCCGCCGCACCGTCGTGTCGTACTTGTTCCCCGCTCTGAGCCATGCCATCCACGTGAACGTCCGCGAGGGGATCGTCACCCTGCGCGGACGGGTCCGCGACACCTCTCTCGTCTGGGTCGCCGCACGCCTCACCCGCGCCGTGGAAGGCGTTGTGGACGTCCGGACTCACCTCACCGGCGAACCCGACGAGTCCTCCGACGCGCCGGCCGGACCGGAGGACACGTCCTGACAAGTCCGTCGGCGGGGCCGCCACAGGCGGGTCAGGGCAGGATGTCGAGTACCTCCGTCACTGGGCGGCGTGGCGTGCTGGGCCCCTTGGGACCGTAGCCCAGGCGCAGTACCACCTGGGTGTGGCCCGTTCCGGAAACCGGGTCGCGCAGCGGCCAGCGCAGGTCGGTCCACTCCAGAGCCTGGGTGGCAAACGAGCTGGACAGGCCCTCGTGGGTGGCCAGAAGCAGGACGCGTTCCATGGCCTGGCCGGCGCGCAGCCAGTCCTCCGGATGGTCGTGGGCCGTGCTGATGAGGGCAAGCTGCGGAGTTCGTTCGAACTCTGCGGCGCCACGCCCCACCACCACCCGGGGGCCGGCGAAGTCCCGCATGGGAGCCTTGCCTCCCAGCTTGCGCGGCCCGAAAGCGTAGTCCGGGACTCCCTCAGCGGTTGTGTTCGCCGGTGGGGCGCCGGCGCGGGTCCATTGCGACAGGTCCTGGTCGGCGCCGCGGTCGGTGAGGTTGCGCGCCTCGGCTTCGGCGAGCAGTTCCAGAACCTCCTGCAGATGCCATGAGGCGGGGAAGGTCAGAACCGCGCCCTCACGGCGAGCGGCGTCACCGAGAGCGCTCCTCAAGCCTTCCGGGATCTCCGTCTCCTCGAACGGGAAGCGGCTGGTGTGCCGCTGGTGAATCGCCGGATACAGCACGCCGAGATGGCTCTCGTCACCCCCGAGGCCGGTCAGCTGCACGGTGGCGAGCAAAGCCGGGTCGCTCGGATCGGGCATCAGCCGGGTCACCGGGTACCACCCTTCGTGGACCACCGCGACCCTGAGGTTGAGCAGGGCGGCGCCGCAGCCGAGGTGAAGGGCACGGTTGTCGGGGTCGGAGTGCGGGATGGCGCGCGTGAGGTCGGCGCGCACGTGGAAGGTGCGGCTGTCCTGGAAGTAGCGGAAGTGCCATGGTTGGGCGTTGTGCATCGACGGGGCGGCCGTGGCGTCGTGGACCAGGTCTGCCACACGTTCTTCGGACGGTTCGTGTCGGCTCACCGGAGCCTCCCCTCACGAGTCGACGGTCGCTGGAACCGGACCGCGACCGGTATTACCCTTCAGTGATCGGTAGAAGTGATCTTCACCGATCCGCGGGGGTGATACGGCGGCCTGTGATGCGCGTGGGCCGGATCGACACCCACATCTCGCGTGGGCCGCCCGCCCACGGCTCGGTGTGGGCCGATTCCGTCAGCCGCCGCACGGCGTCGGGCTCCGTGACGACCCGGGCGGGGCCGACGACGAGCACGCTCCAGCCCTGGCTCATGGCATCGTCCACATGGTCGACCTCGAAGGCGACGTCCGCTCCCACGGCTGCGGCGGGCACGGAGTGCGGTGCGGTCCGGAAGGCAATCGTGTCGTCGACGACCTGGTAGTTGACCGGGACGACCGCCGGTCCGTCCGGCGTCGACACCGCGATGCGCCCCACACCGTGCGTGGACAGCCGGGCGCGGCACTCCTCCGGGCTGAGGTCGCGCAGCTGAGGGTGCAGCAGCGCGTGGCCCTGGCCCGGCGGCAGCTCGACGCCGCCTCCGCGCAGAGCCGCGGCGGTGGTGCCCAGCGCGTCGGCCAGGTTGATGAGGGTCATCGTGGTGGGATCGGCCGGCTGCTCCTCCAGGTACGCCAGGTATTCCGGCGCTATGCGGGCGCGGCGAGCCGTGTCCGCCAGGGAGAGCCCCTTCCGCCGGCGTTCGACGGCCACACGCCGGCCGATGTCGCCGGGGTTGGACGCCCGCTTGGGCGGGGCCGTAGCCGACACGGCACCCGCTTTGCTCGTGCCCGGCCAGGGAGCCTCGTGCTCGACGGGGTGGACGTGCGCGTCGGGCCCGGGGAACACGAGGGTCACCTCGTGCGTGTCCGACCAGCGCACCTCGTAGGGGGGTGTTCCGTCAGCGTGATGGAGTCCGACGATCTCGCCGTCGCGCCTGGTCGCGCCGGTCGTCGGGCTTTCGACGACGAGTCGATCGCCGAGGTGGGCTCGCACGGTCGCCACCGTCCCTTCCTGAGAGTCTCGCCATGGTCAATGTCATCTGGTCACAGGGGCCGAAGGTCCCTGATGGGCGGGTCCGATGGTCAGATCTGGGGTACGACCGCGATCGGGCACGGTGCGTGATGCAGGACCGCGTGATTGATCAGGCCCAGTTGCAGGCCTCGATGCCCGTGCCGCCGATGCGCCCCGACGACGAGCAGATCGGCATCCGAAGCGGCCTCCAGCAGGGCCTGCCGGGCCGGTCCCTCGACCACCCGGCGGCTCACGGGTGCGTCGCCGTACCGCTCGGCAACGTCGCTCAGGGCGTCGTCGAGCACCTGGGCCGGCGGGCGACGGTGGGCCTCAAGGGCGTACCACACCGGGGGCGGAGGTCTCGTGGGAGCACCGAACGGCGTGCTCCAGGCGTGCACAGCCACCAGCCGACAGCGCCGCACCTGGGCCTCGCGGAACGCGAACTGCACCGCCGTGCCGCTGCCCTCCCCGTCCTCGACACCGACGACGACGCTCCCGAACCGGCCGTCCCGGTGCTCCGCAGCGCCGCGCACCACGACGACCGGACAGTCCGCTCGTGCCGCCACAGCCAGGCTGACCGAACCCAGCAGCATCCCGGCGAGGTCGCCGAGCCCGCGGGAGCCGAGTACAAGCGCGAAGGCGTTGCGTCCCTTGCCGACCAGGGCCGAGGCCGGGTCCTCGTGCAGCACCTCGCTGGACAGCGGCACCGTGGGGGCGCCCTTCCGGGCACGGTCCGTAGCGGCGGTGACCAGCTTGGAGGTGTCCTGGGTCGGCGTCGCCGCGTGCACGAGGTGGAGCGGTACTCCGTGCCGGGCGGCCTCGTCGGCGGCCCAGTCCACGGCCTCCAGGCTCGTCTCCGATCCGTCGATGCCGACCACCAGGGGAATCGTCACTGCCCCGGTCTCCTCTCGTGCCGGTCTCCATGTCTCCGGGCCGCATTCCATGCCGGTCCGCATGCGCCACGGGGAGGTTTGGGGTACTCCTCGAAGTACGCCTCACATCTGTTACGTGCTCCTCGAATCCGCACTCCGCGCTGTCAGAAGCTTCCTGCTCACCGCGAAGGCACTGTCCGCGGACGAGCGGACTCGTTCACCGCCATTCCAGCTTCGTACGAGACGGAGGCAGTCGCCATGCAACCAGCCGTGACCGTGGGCCTCGACGGCTCACCGGAGAGTCTGGCCGCAGCTCGTTGGGCAGCCGACGAGGCCGAGCGGCGCAAGCTCACCCTGCGCTTGCTGCACGCGTGGCCGATGCTGGCTCCGGAACCGGCCCGCGTCCCCGCGGAGGTCGATCAGAACTACTGGGCGAAGCGTCTGGTGCACACCGCGCGGGCGGAGCTTGAGGCGCGCCATCCGGGCCTGTCCGTTGTCGGCAACCTGGTCGCCGACGACGCCGAGCACGCGCTGCTCCAGGCGGCGTCGGAGTCCGAGATGATCGTGCTCGGTTCGCGCGGGCTGGAGCCCGTGGCGAGTTACTTCCTGGGGGACATCAGCATGCCCGTCGTGGCGCGGGCAGAGCGGCCGGTGGTGCTGGTCCGTGCCGAGAACCTTCATGAGGGTCCGCCGTCGGCACACACAGGCAGCGTGGTCGTGGCCCTGAAACTGCACGGATCCTGCGACGATCTGCTCGACTTCGCCTTCAGCACCGCCGCTGCGAGGCGCCTGCCCCTCCGAGCCGTCCATGGCCATGCCGTACCACTCCACGCCCACGTGCCCTGGGGCGTTGACCACAACATCACCGAAGAAATCAGACAGGACACGCACAAGCGGCTCAGCAAGGCGCTCGGCCCCTGGCGCGAGAAGTTTCCGCACGTGGAGGTTACCGACAGCATCGCTCTGGAAAGCCCCGCCAAGGCCGTCGTACAAGCCGCCGAAGGCGCCGGGCTGCTGGTGGTCGGCCGGCGCAGACACCATCGCGTCCCGGCGCCGCGCCTGGGCCCCGTGACCCACGCGGCCATCCACCACGCCCGCTGCCCCGTCGCCGTCGTCCCTCACGACTGAAACGGGGACACGGCGGCGGCAAGGTCTGTGTTGCCCGGCAGTCCTTCGCGGGTGACGGTGAAGGGAAGGCAGCGAGGGAGTGGGTACCCATGCGAGCACTCGTCTACCACGGCCCCGCCCAAGCCTCCTGGGACATGGTCCCCGATCCCGTGATCGAGGAGGCCACCGACGCGGTCGTCCGTGTCGACGCGACGACCATCTGTGGCAGTGATCTGCACATTCTGCGGGGAGACCTTCCCGAGGTGAAGCCGGGAACGGTCCTCGGCCACGAGGCCGTCGGCGAAGTCGTGGAAGTCGGTGGCGACGTCCACGACCTGCGCCCCGGGGATCAGGTGATCGTGTCGTCCGTCTCGGCCTGCGGCCACTGCCAGGCATGCCGCGACACCGTGCTCGGACAGTGCTGCGGGGGCGGCGGGCGGATACTCGGGAGTCTGATCAACGGGACCCAGGCTGAACTGGTGCGGGTGCCCTTCGCCGACTTCTCCACCCACCGACTGCCGTCGAACCTGCCGCTCGATGACGCGGTTCTGCTCTCCGAGGTCCTCCCCACCGCCTACGAGGTCGGCGTGCGGAACGGGCATGTGAGCCCTGGAGACCTCGTCGTGGTGGTGGGCGCGGGCCCCGTCGGGCTCGCCGCGGTGATTGTCTCGCGGCTCTTCTCGCCCCGCCGGACCATCGTGGTGGACCATTCCGCCGCACGGCTGGAAGCAGCCCTCCACATAGGCGCCGATGCCGCCGAACTACCGGGGAAGATGATCGCCGAACTGTCCGAGGGACACGGCGCCGATGTGGTCATCGAGGCATCAGGTGAACCGGACGGCTTCGTCCTGAGCACCCGCGCCGTCCGCACGGGAGGGCACATCGCCACCATCGGCGCGCACGGCAGACCCGCCACCCTCCACCTCGAATCCCTCTGGCGCAAGAACGTGACGATCAGCACCGGCCAGGTGGACACGTCCTCCACACCCTGGCTGATGGAACTGGTGAGGTACGGACGCCTGCAGGTCTCCAGGTTGGTCACCCAGACTCTGGCCCTCGACCGGATGCAGGACGCCTACGACGTGTTCTCCCACGGCCCCGCCACAGGCGCCCTCAAGGTCGTGCTGCACCGCGAGTGAGACACCGGCAGGAGCCCGGACGGGCCGCCCGGTCCTTCGGCCGGTACCGTTCGGCCCTACACCTTAGCGGCGAGTTGCGGTGGCATGGAATTGAGCCGAGGGCCACCAGGAGACACGGTGGAACGGAGCGAAACCGCGCACCGTGCAATGAGGGCCCGCAAGAAGCGGGCGGCCCTCGGCTCCATCAGCGCCAGCCGGCATGCCGGCGCTCGTCGCGTCGGGCGGTGCCCTCCAGCCAGCATGCGGCCCGCGCGGGCCTCGGCGACTCTGGAGAGCAGAGGCAGTGCCGGGAGGAGCCCCATGCACTGGGAAACGATCCGCAAGGACACCCCACCGGTCGTGCCGCCCCGTCTCACCGACTACGACCGGACCTGTGCCACCTTCACCTGGTCGCAGGCGCGCGCCGCGCTGGCCGGGCTGCCCGGCGGCGGGATCAACATGGCCCACGAGGCGGTCGACCGGCACGCGGCCTCGGGCCACGCGGACAAGGTCGCGTTGCGGTGCGTCGCCCGGGACGACTCCGTCTCGGCTGTCACGTACATGGAGCTGGCCCGCCGTACGTCCCGCTTCGCGAACGTCCTGCGGTCGCTCGGCGTCGGTCACGGGGACCGGGTGTTCACGCTGCTCGGCCGCTGTCCCGAGCTCTACACGGCGGTACTGGGCACGCTGAAGAACACCAGCGTGCTGTGCCCGCTCTTCTCCGCTTTCGGACCTGACCCGGTGGAGCAGCGGCTGCGTCTTGGGGACGCCCGGGTCCTGGTCACCACGGCGGCTCTGTACCGGCGCAAAGTCGCCGAGCGCCGGACATCGGTTCCCGGACTGAAGCACGTCCTGATCGTCGGACCCGGCGCTGAGGAGCTGCCCGGTACCGCGTCCTTCGACGAGCTGATGTCCGCCGCCCCGGACACCTTCACCATCCCGCCGACCTCGCCCGAGGACATGGCCCTGCTGCACTTCACCAGCGGCACCACCGGCACCCCCAAGGGGGCGGTCCACGTCCACGAGGCGGTGGTCGCGCACTATGCCACGGCCGCGTACGCACTCGATCTGCACCCCGAGGACGTGTACTGGTGCACCGCTGATCCCGGCTGGGTCACCGGCATGTCGTACGGGATCACCGCCCCGCTCGTCCACGGCGTGACGGTGGTCGTGGACGAGGGCGACTACGACGCCCGGCGCTGGTACCGGATTCTCGGCGAACAGCGGGTCGCGGTCTGGTACACGGCCCCCACGGCTCTGCGCATGCTCATGCGCGCCACGCCGCGACAGGGCCCGTACGACCTGCCGCGCTCCTACGACCTGTCGGCCCTGCGCTTCATGGCTTCCGTCGGCGAGCCCCTGAACCCGGAGGCCGTGGTGTGGGGCCGGGACGTGCTGGGCCTGCCGGTGCACGACAACTGGTGGCAGACGGAGACCGGTTGCATCATGATCGCGAACTTCGCGGCCTGCGAGATCCGGCCCGGTTCGATGGGGCGTCCGCTGCCCGGCGTCGAGGCGACTGTGCTGAAGCAGGGTGAGGACGGCCGCGCGCTGGTCACCGACGGCAGGGTCACGGAAGTGGAAAGCGCCGATGTGGAGGGAGAGTTGGCGCTTCGGCCGGGCTGGCCGTCGATGTTCCGCGGCTATTTGCACGACAAGGAGCGTTACGACACCGCGTTCGCAGGCGGCTGGTACCTGACCGGAGACCTGGTCCGGCGGGATACGGACGGCTGGTACTGGTTCGTGGGGCGTGCTGACGACGTCATCAAGTCGGCGGGGCATCTGATCGGCCCGTTCGAGGTGGAGAGCGCGTTGATGGAGCACCCGGCGGTGGCCGAGGCCGGGGTGATCGGACGGCCGGACCCGGTCGCCGGGAACGTCGTCAAGGCGTTCGTGTCACTGCGGCCCGGGGTCGAGCCGACTCCGGACCTGGAGCGGGAGCTGCTGGCCTTCGGCCGTCGCAGGCTGGGCCCGGCCGTCGCTCCCAGGGAGATCGCGTTCGACCAGAACCTGCCCAAGACCCGCAGCGGGAAGGTGATGCGCCGTCTGCTGCGCGCGCGTGAACTCGGCCTACCTGTAGGCGACTTGTCGACGTTGGAGGGATCCGCATGAGCGTGGCCCGTCCCACCCGCACGCGGAAGGACTCGGCGCCTTCGAAGGCAGACAAGAAGGCCGCGACGGCCAAGACCGCCAGAACGGCCAGGCGGAACGCGAGTGCCGGACCTCCGGCCGGGCGAGGGGCCGCCGCCGGGCACCGGACCGACCTGCTGGAGGCGATGCTGCGCATCCGGCGCTTCGAGGAACGGTGCGTCGAGCTGTACAGCGCCGCGAAGATCCGCGGCTTCGTCCACCTGTACATCGGCGAGGAGGCCGTCGCTGTCGGCGTCAACGAGGCACTGACGGTCGAGGACGCTGTGGTCTCCACCTACCGTGAACACGGCCACGCCCTGGCCCGTGGGCTCACGGCGGAGGCCGTGATGGCGGAGATGTTCGGCAGGACGACCGGGTGCAGCGGCGGGCGGGGCGGATCGATGCATCTGTTCGACGCGAGCCGCCGCTTCTACGGCGGCAGCGCGATCGTCGCCGGCGGGCTCCCGCTCGCCGCGGGACTCGCGCTCGCCGACCGGATGCGCTCACTGCCCCGTGTCACCTGCTGCTTCTTCGGCGACGGGGCCTTCGCCGAGGGCGAGTTCCACGAGACGGCGAACCTGGCGGCCCTGTGGGGTCTGCCGCTGCTGCTCGTCTGCGAGAACAACCTCTATGCCATGGGCACCGCGCTCGCCCGGGAGCACGCGCAGACCGACCTGGCCATGCGCGCCGCCTCCTACGGCATGCCCGCCTGGGCCGTGGACGGGATGGACGTCGAGGCCGTCGAACAGGCCGCCCGTCGGGCCGTGGAGGGCATTCGGGCCGGCACCGGGCCGCACTTCCTGGAGTTGCGCACGTACCGCTTCCGCGCCCACTCGATGTACGACCCGGATCGCTACCGCGACAAGGCGGAGGTCGAGCGGTGGAAAGAACGGGACCCAATCGGCCTGCTCACGGACCGCATGCGTGCGAGCGGTGAGCTGGGCGACAAGGAACTGACGCGGATCGACCAGCGGATCACCGAGCAGATCGACCAGGCCGTGGAGGCGGCCGAGCAGGCACCCGAGGAGCCGGTCGAGCATCTGCTCCGCCATGTCACCAGTTCCTCGGCGGAGGTGGTGAGTTGACCATGGCCGGCGTCGGCGGAACGCGCGAGGCGAAAACCACCTACCGGGAGGCGATGCGCGAGGCGCTCCGCGAGGCCCTGCGCTCCGACGACCGTGTCTTCCTCATGGGCGAGGACGTGGGCCGGTACGGCGGCTGCTTCGGCGTCAGTCTCGGCCTGCTGGAGGAGTTCGGCCCCGAACGCGTCCGCGACACCCCGCTCTCGGAGTCCGCGTTCGTGGGCGCCGGGATCGGCGCCGCCCTGGCCGGGATGCGGCCGATCGTCGAGATCATGACCGTCAACTTCAGCCTGCTCGCCTTGGATCAGATCCTCAACAACGCCGCCACCCTCCTGCACATGTCGGGCGGCCAGCTGCCCGTACCGCTGGTCATCCGCATGACCACGGGCGCCGGACGGCAGCTCGCCGCACAGCACTCCCACAGCCTGGAGGGCTGGTACGCGCACATCCCCGGCATCCGTGTCCTCGCCCCCGCCACCCTGGAGGACGCCCGCCACATGCTGGCCCCAGCACTCGCCGACCCCGACCCCGTGCTGATCTTCGAGCACGGCAGCCTCTACAACGTCTCCGGCGAACTCCTCCCGCCCACCGCCCCCGTAGACCTCGACCACGCCGCGATCCGCCGCCCCGGCACCGACATCTCCCTGATCACGTACGGCGGTTCGCTCCCCAAGGCGCTTGCGGCAGCGGACGAACTGGCGGCGGAGGGCATCAGCGCCGAGGTGCTCGACCTGCGCATGCTGCGCCCCCTCGACGACGCGGCCATCACCGCCACTGTGACTCGCACCCACCGTGCGGTGGTCATCGACGAGGCATGGCGGACGGGAAGTCTCGCCGCCGAGGTGTCCGCCCGCATCGCCGAAGGGTCGTTCTACGACCTGGACGCGCCCGTCGAGCGGGTGTGCAGCGCGGAGGTGCCCATGCCGTACGCCCGGCGGCTGGAGGAGGCCGCCCTGCCGCAGACCGCCGGCATCGTCGCTGCGGCCCACCGGGCGGTGGACTGACCATGGCCGAGTTCACCATGCCATCCCTCGGCGCCGACATGGACGAGGGCACGCTCGTGGAATGGCTGGTGGGACCCGGTGCCTCCGTCCACAAGGGCGACCCGGTCGCGGTCGTCGAAACCGCGAAGTCGACGATCGAGGTGGAGTGCTTCGAAACCGGGACCATGACTGAACTACTCGTCGCACCCGGCACCACAGTGCCGGTGGGCACGCCGCTCGCCTTGATCGATCCGGCCGAGGAACGAGTGCCGGTCCGTCACGCATCAGAGAAGAGCAAACCCCCCGAGCCCCCGCCCCCGCCACCCGAAACCGTCTCGGTCCCGGTGCCGGCACCGCCCGCCGCTCGGCAACCCGGCAGTATCGAAGCAGGCCCTCTGGCCCGGCATCTCGCAGAGCGCAGCGGCGTCGACCTGCAGGCGCTGCACGGCTCCGGACCCGGAGGACGCGTCACCCGGACAGATGTTGAGAAAGCGGCTGCCCAGGCCGCCGCCCGGCCACCGCGCGTGCGCGCCACCCCCCTCGCCCGGCGCCTCGCTGCCGAACTGGGCGTCGATCTGACCATGGTGCGGGGGACGGGCAAGGAGTCGGCCATCCGTGCCGCGGACATACGCCGGGCGGCCCTCGGCCCGGCAGCCCCGCCCCCGCCCGCCGCCCGGGTACGTCTTTCCGCCGTACGGCCTTCTGTGGCGCGTCCGTCCGAAGAGCGGGTGGCGGCCATGCGCCAGGCGATCGCCGGCCTGATGAGCCGCGCCAACCGGGAGATCCCCCACTACTACCTCTCCACCATCGTGGACATGGCTGCCGCGATGGACTGGCTGCACGAGCACAACCGGCACAGCCAGGTCGGCGACCGACTGCTCCCCGCAGCCCTGCTGCTCAAGGCGGCGGCCCTGGCGGCCCGGGAGGTCCCCGAGCTCAACGGCTTCTGGACCGACGACCACTTCACCGCAGCTGAGGGCATCCACCTCGGCGTGGCCGTGTCCCTGCGCGGCGGAGGGCTCGTCGCCCCCGCTCTGCACGACGCCGACACCCTGGCGCTCCCGCAGCTGATGGCAGCACTGAAGGACCTGGTCACCCGGGCCCGTACAGGCAGGCTGCGCGGGTCAGAGGTGTCCGACGCCACGCTCACGGTCACCAACCTCGGCGATCAAGGCGTGGAAACCGTCTTCGGCGTGATCTACCCGCCACAGGTGGCCCTGGTCGGCTTCGGGCGGGTTGTCGACCGGCCGTGCGCCGTCAACGGGCTGCTGGGCGTGCGCCCCGTGGTCACGGCCACCCTGTCGGCCGACCACCGGGCGACGGACGGTGCCATTGGCGCCCACTACCTCACGGAGGTCACCCACCTCCTGCAGAACCCGGAGCAGCTGTAGACATGAACCCAACCGATGCACTGGACATGGTCAGGGAATCGATCTCCGCCGTCATCCCCGACGCCGACGTCGCCTCTCTGGGGCCCGACGACGCGTTCCGAGACGTGCTGGAGATGGACTCGCTGGACTTCCTGAGCTTCGTAGAGGTCCTCAGTGAACGGTCCGGCGTGCGCATCGAGGACGAGGACGCATCCCAGCTCACCACGCTGTCGGGCAGCGCGGACTTCCTGGTCGCCCATATGCGGTGACGTGCGCTCCAGGGGCCTATCGCCGTCGTGCCACAACGGGCCTGAGCCGACCGGGTTGACCCGAGCCCGCTCAGACAGGCCCCGGAAGCGAACCGAGGTGTTTGATGACGCGCTCGCGCAGGACGAGGTAGTCCTCCCAGCGGCGGGGCAGCGGGCCCGGCGGGCGCTCGGCGACACGGGCGGCCGTGATGGTCTGTCCACGCTGGAACTGCTCGCGTGTCAGGTCGAGTTCGACACCGCTGGGCAGCCGATTCCACCAATGGAAACCCTGCTGGGTCCCGTCGAGGTGCACCTCCCCGACCACGAGATCGCCGCCGAAGACGTCGTTGACGATCAAAGCTGTGATGTCACAGTGCCCCCAGGCCGGGTTGCCCGGATGCCATTCGGCCCGGTCGTCGGGGGAACAGGTGTCGGCGGCGGGCATACGGGCGTCACGCCGGTACGGGCCTGGCTCCACCAGGGAGCCACCACGACCGTGTGGCTGGACGCCCGCGGTGACATCGCCGCGCCGCCTCCGGCCGCGGACCTGGCGGCCACCACCGCTGCAGCAGTGGGCTCCGCGACCGCGGTCGGCGGCGTCGCCGTCGCCTTCGGCGTGTGGTGGGCGGTCAGTAGGTCCCTCGACCGCTTCCGCCTCTCCCAGTGGACGCGGGAGTAGGAGCGCGTAGAGCCCGGCTGGGCGGCGCGCTACGGGCGCTGACAGCATCGTCGTCCGTCATGCCGCCGGATGCTCACCTTTGTCTGTGGCCGCCGCGCTCATGGGCGGACAACTGACCGTTTCGGTCCCATCGCCCAGGGTCGCGTTTGCCGAATCGGCAAACAATCTCGTCTTCTGGCCGGGGTCTTCCGCAGGATCGGCGTTGAGCTGGCGGAACGGCGCAAGGGGGCCGTTCCGCGGCACAGCAGACCGACGGTCGGGGAGGATTTGCATGACGCATCAGGTCGCGGAGATCACACACCGGGTGGTGTCCTCGCCGGGAGGCCGGATTCACCTCGCGGAGCAGGGAGCTGGGCCGCTGGTGCTGCTCGTCCACGGCTTCCCGGAGTCCTTGTACTCCTGGCGCAACCAGTTGCCGGCGCTGGCGGCAGCGGGATACCGGGCGGTCGCCATCGACGTCCGCGGCTACGGCCGCTCTTCCAAGCCGGCCGCGGTGGATGCGTACCGGATGCTTGATCTCGTGGGGGACAACGTCGCGGTGGTGGACGCCCTGGGCGAGGAGTCGGCGGTGATCATCGGCCACGACTGGGGCGCCACTATCGCCGCGAACTCCGCCCTGCTCAAGCCCGAAGTCTTCCGCGCAGTGGGACTGCTGAGCGTCCCCTACACTCCGCGCGGCGGGCCACGCCCCAGTGACGTCTTCGCTCAGATGGGCGGGGGCGAGGAGTTTTACGTTTCGTACTTCCAGCAGCCGGGCCGTGCCGAGGCCGAGATCGAACCCGATGTACGCGGCTGGCTCGCGGGCTTCTACGCGGCCCTGTCCGCCGACACCATGCCCCCACCCGGCGCTCCCGACCCGCACTTCGTCAGCCGGGCCGGGATGCTGCGTGACCGGTTCCCCGCCGGCCGACTGCCCGCATGGCTCAGCGAGCGGGACCTCGACGTCTACGCCGGAGAGTTCGAACGCACCGGCGCGACGGGAGCACTCAACCGCTACCGGAACATGGACCGCGACTGGGAGGACCTCGCCGCTTTCGACGGCGCCCCCATCACCCAGCCGTCCCTGTTCATCGGCGGCAGCCTGGACGCGTCCACGACATGGCTGGCCGACGCGATCAAGGCGTACCCGGTCACGCTACCAGGCCTGGTATCCTCCCACGTCCTCGACGGTTGCGGCCACTGGATCCAGCAAGAACGCCCCGACGAGGTCAACCGACTCCTGACCGACTGGCTCGCCAGCCTGCCCGCCTGACGCACTCACACAGCGCCGCCCAGTGCTGTCGAAACACCACTCGCATGAACAGAGCACCTGGGGTTCCCTGTTTACGGGCTGCCTCACGATTGATGGCAGGCCGTGCCGGCCTGGGGGTTCGGCTGGTGGGTGATTCAGCAGGCCGTCGTGCGGACGAGCACGAGTTCGGTGCTCGGCTTGTGCCGGGCGGCCGGCTTGGCGGCGCGGTCGGAGACCGGAGCGGCGATCGCGGTGTGTGTCGCTGTAGTCCTCGCGCCGTCCGGTGTACCGCTGCAGCGTGCGCCATTGCCGGTGTTCGGCGTTGGCGTGCTCGACGCAGATCCGTCGGGAGGACTGACGACGCCGCTGCTCGCGCCACCCGTACCGTTCGGTCAGCGGCGCCTCGTCGAAGTCTTTCGGTTTTCTCGGCGGGGCGCTGACCTGGTCGGGGAACTCGTTGGCCAGTCCCCGGTAACCCTCGTCGACCTCGGCTTTCACGTTGGGCTGCAGGCGGAACTGCTCGGCAATGCCCTCGGTGCGCACACAGGTCTGGTCGGGTATCCGGCCGGGACGCATCGCGCCGGACCACAGGGTGCGGCCCTGGTGATCGCTGATCGTGGTGGTCTTGATGGTGTTCTGCCTGCGCTTGCCGGAGACGAAGGCCCGCCTGCCGGGCCGGTTGGCCCTAAGGCTTGTCCCGCAATGATCTTTGGAGCAGTGCGGACGAGGTCGTAGCGTACGGCCGGCCCGCTGGCCTATCCGGTGAGGGCGAGATTGTGCAGCCGGGCGATGCCTTGCATGGCGTGATGCACGCCGTTTCCTTTGAGTCGGCAGTCGCGGAGGATCTTCCAGGTCTTCATCCGGGCGAAGACGTGCTCTACGCGGGCACGGACTTGCTTGTGGGAGCGGTTGTGTTCCTGCTTCCACGCACACAGCTCACCGCCGGCTGGGCGGCGGTGTGGGACCACCAGCCCTGTGCCCTGGTAGCCGCCATCAGCGATCGTGGTGGTCCTGCCGACCGCCTCCGCGGCCCCAGACTCGGCCCATGCCTTGCAGTCGTTGCGGTTACCGGGCACCGGCTCGCCCACCACCACAACCATGCGGCTGTCTGCGTCGATGACAACCTGGTGGTTGGTGGAGTACCGGTAGTTTTTGGACTGCTCGGCGACGGTGTGGTCGCGCGTGGGTACCAGGGTGCCGTCCACAATCAGGACTGCGTCCTTGCGGAAGCGACGTCGGCGTTTGAGGGCGAGCAGCGGACCGACGTGGTCAATGATCCGGTCGGCCGCGGACTTCGAGACGCCGAAGAGCGGCGCGAGCTGACGGAGTGTCAGATTAGTGCGCCAGTAGGTGGCGACCAGGAGCACCCGGTCTTCCAGCGGCAGCGACCACGGTCGGCCCCGACGCGGTGCCGCGGCGCCCTCCCGACGCACCATGTTGATCAGCGTGCCGAAGGCATGCGGACTCAGCCCGGTGAACGTGGCTATCCAGGATGGCTCCGACGCTGTGATTATCACCCTCACCATGCCAAGATCACCTCACTGTGATGCACCCGGGCTCGGACTGATTGCGGCCGTGGCAACGAGTGGCCCGACGCGGAACCTCCGTGACGGCGCTGCGCGTCATGAGACCGGGAGGTGCGCTATGCGACGGTTCCGGCAGGGTGAGACCGCTGTTCGACGTGATGTGTTCCGTCACAAGGTGTGGAGCGCTCATGCGTTCCATGTCGTTGAGGATGGGGCTGAGGCGCTTGTCGTGGGGTGCCGGCCCGGCGCTGAAGTGCTGGCCGCGACGACCTGGATCGAGTGGCTGCTGACCGGGGACGAGGCCGTGAGGGTCCAGGCCCTGCCGAACCTCGCCCGTGGAAGCTGGCAGCTCGACCGCTGGTCGTGGCGCAGCACGGCGCATCTGCAGTGGGTTCCGTCGGGAGCATGGTTCAGTGTGAACGCGTTCTACGACGTCTCAAACGGCCATCGACTAGCACATTGGTACGTCAACTTCCAGCGGCCGATGCACCGCACGGCCCTGGGCTTCGACACCTTCGACCTCCTCTTGGATCTGGTGATAGCGCCTGACCTGTCGCGGTGGGAATGGAAGGACGAGGGCGAGTACGCCCACGGCCGTCGCCTCGGCGTGGTGAGCGAGGCCGATCACCGGGCAGTGGAGAAAGCCCGCGAGGAAGCGGTGGCAATGATCGAGGGGCTTGGCGGGCCCTTCGCAACTGAGGCGAACTGGAGGGACCGGCAGTCCGAGCCCGACTGGCCGACGCCCACCCTGCCGGACGACGTCCTGACCTTCGGTCTCGACTGATCAGCAGCCGCCCAGCGGTACCGAGCAGCAGTCCAGCCACACCGCGAAGATCGATAACGGGACAACGCTTAGTACTGCAACCGCATCTGGGGGTTGTGCCCTCGATGTTTGTAGTGGGAGCGGCGGGCTCGGGCCTGGCTGTGTC
>NZ_JAIQYY010000032.1 GCF_020181035.1 Streptomyces sp. CoH27 | reverse complement strand
ACACAGCCAGGCCCGAGCCCGCCGCTCCCACTACAAACGTCGAGGGCACAACCCCCAGATGCGGTTGCAGTACTAGGTCCTGTCGTCAAACTCCCGCCGTCCGCCCGGAGGACGGGCCTCACGCCCGCTGCGGAGCAGCTGATGTCGCTGTAGGTGCGTGCTGTCGGCGTGCCGGGCCCTGGCCCTCGTACTGGACGTACGTGGGCCGGGGCCCGGTGTGACGAGTGGGGGTACCCCCTCTGGGGGAGCGTGCATGGCGTCGCGGGGCTGGGGGCACCTCCCGGCCGAAGGCTGGGGGAGGGAGTTTGACGACAGGGCCTAGAACAGGGCCGCGCCCCGCTCGAACTCCAGGAGCCGGCGTTTGCGGTCCAGGCCGCCGCCGTAGCCGGTGAGGTCGCCGCCCGCGCCGATGACACGGTGGCAGGGGACGATGATGCCGACCGGGTTCTTTCCGTTGGCGAGGCCGACCGCGCGGGAGGCCTTGGGATTGCCCAGGGCGTCGGCGAGCTCGCCGTAGGAGCGGGTCTCGCCGTACGGGATGCGGGTCAGCTGGTGCCATACATCGCGCTGGAACGCGGTTCCGTCCAGGCGGAGTTCGAGGGTGAAGTCCGTCAACTCGCCCGCGAAGTAGGCCGAGAGCTGCTCCTCGGCCTCGGCGAAGGGCGGGTCGGCGGGGCTGCCGGGACTGCCGAAGGACTCCTCCGGCGGGCGGTGGCGTTGGCCCTCCATGTACAGGCCGCACAGCACGCCGTCGTCGGCGACGAGGGTGAGGGGGCCGTAGGGGCTCGCGATGACCGTGTGCTGCTTCATGGCGGGTCGGATGTCCTTACACGGGGAGGAAGTTGATCGGGTGGCTGTCGGTCGCCCACAGGTACTGCACCGCGTACGCCCGCCAGGGCCGCCAGGCCTCGGCGCGGGCGGTGAGCGCGGCCGGGGTCGAGGGCAGGCCCGACTCCCCTGCGGCGCGCCGGATCCCGAGGTCGGTGGGGAGGAAGGCGTCGGGGTCGCCGAGGGCGCGCATCGCGATGACGTCGACCGTCCAGGGCCCGAAGCCGGGCAGGGCGAGGAGGCGGGCGCGGGCCTCGGGCCAGTCGGACTCGACGCCCAAGTGGAGGGTCCCGTCGGCGAGTTGACGGACGAGGGTGGTGAAGGTGGTGCGCCGGGTGCGGGGCATGGCCAGGGTCTCGGGGTCGACGTCGGCGAGGGCCTCGGCGGACGGGAAGAGGTGGGTCAGTCCGCCCTCGGGATCGTCCAGGGGTTTGCCGTGCGCGGTGACCAGACGGGCCGCGTGGGTGCGGGCGGCGGCCGTGGACACCTGCTGGCCGAGGACGGCGCGGACGGCGAACTCGGCCTCGTCGACCGTACGCGGCACCCGGCGGCCCGGTGCCTTGTCGACCAGCGGCGCGAGGAACGGGTCCGTGCGCAGCTGGTCGTCCACGGCGACCGGGTCGGCGTCCAGGTCGAGCAGCCGCCGGCAGCGGCTGATCGCCACGGTCAGATCGCGCAGGTCGCTCAGGGTGAGCCGGCAGGCGATGTGGTCGGGGCGCGGGGCGAGGGACACGATCCCGT
Organism: Streptomyces sp. CoH27; assembly: GCF_020181035.1. Lineage (GTDB taxonomy): Bacteria > Actinomycetota > Actinomycetes > Streptomycetales > Streptomycetaceae > Streptomyces > Streptomyces camelliae. The sequence continues at coordinate 68,885 of NZ_JAIQYY010000032.1, read as the reverse complement.
GGCCGTACGGCAGCCGCAGCGTGCGCCGGTAGGCGCCGTCCCGCCACTCCTCGACGCCGGGTACGGCGGTGGCGGCGAGGTGGCCGAAGAGGTTGTCGGGGTTGAGCGGGGCGCGGAACGGCAGCCGCAGGGAGAGGGTGCCGGGGGCGGACGCCGGGCCGCTGGTGCGGGGCGCCCTCGCGCGCAGCTCGCTCGGGGACAGGGCGAAGACCTCGCGGACGGTGCCGTTGAACGTGCGGATGGAGGAGAAACCGGCCGCGAAGGCGATCTCCGCCATGGGCAGCGCGCTGGTCTCGATGAGCAGCCGCGCGGTCTGGGCGCGCTGGGCGCGGGCGAGCGCGAGGGGGCCGGCGCCCAGCTCGGCGAAGAGCTGGCGCTCGACCTGGCGGGTGCTGTAGCCGAGCCGGGCGGCGAGTCCGGGCACGCCCTCGCGGTCCACGACGCCGTCGGCGATCAGCCGCATGGCCCGGGCCACCAGGTCGGCGCGCTGGTTCCATTCCGGCGAGCCGGGGCTGGTGTCGGGGCGGCAGCGCTTGCAGGCCCGGAAACCGGCCTGCTGGCAGGCGGCCGCGCTCGGGTAGAACGTCATGTTCTCCGGCTTGGGCGGGACGACGGGGCAGCTGGGCCGGCAGTAGATCCGCGTGGTCAGGACAGCCGTGAAGAACCACCCGTCGAACCGCGCGTCCTTGGACCGCACGGCACGCACGCAGTGCTCCCGGTCGAGGTGCGTCGCTGTCTGCATGCCTCAAGGATCGGACACGGGGTGCGACGATCGCTGGCGGGAATCCGACATCAGCGTGCGCGGGCCTGCGGGGGTGCGAGTTCCACCGTGGGGTCCTGGGCGCGGCTCTGCTGCCGGAAGGCGGCGATCCACTCGGCGGTGTGCCGAAGTCCGCCGAACGTGTAGAAGTGCAGCTTCACCGTGCCGTGCCGCGCGGGGTCGTAACGCTGGGCGAGCGCGTGCAGGAAGCGGTCGGGGCCGGTCGTGCCCACGAGGTTGGTCAGCGAGAAGCCGTACTTGCGGGCGACCGAGGCGCTGGTCGCGACGCCGAAGCGGGTGGCGTGGCCGAGCAGCCGGCGTACGCCCGCGGGGCCGGGCACGCCGATACGGACGGGCAGGCCGATGCCCCGGGCGCGGGCGGCCTCCAGCCAGTCGAGGACGGGGTCGACGTCGAAGCCGAACTGGGTGATGACGTCGCCGCCGAACCGCTGTGCCCCGATGACCGCGGCCTTGTCGGTGAGCGCCGACCAGAGCGTGCCGTCGGCTATCGCGGGGTGGCCTTCCGGGTAGCCGCTGATGCCGATGTGGCGGACGCCGTGGCGCTGGAGCAGGCCGGTGCGCAGGACGGCGAGGGCGTCGTCGTAGGGGCCCTCGGGGCGGGCGGGGTCGCCGCCGACGACGAAGACGTTCTCGGCCGTGCCGTCCTCGGCCAGGGCGGACAGGAACTCCTCCAGGGCGGCGCGGGAGGGCAGGCGGCGGGCGGAGATGTGCGGCACGGGGACGAAGCCGAGCCGCTTCACCGCGCGGGCGGCCGCCAGCCGCATGCCGAGGTCCTCCCCGGCGAGGAAGGTGATGTTGATCCGGGTGCCCCGCGGGATGCTGTCGCACGCCTCCTGGAGCCGGGGCACGTCCTTGCCGGTCATCTCCAGCGAGAAGTCCTCCAGCAGGGCGTCACCGACCACCGGGACGGTGGTGCGAGCGGGGGTCATCGTGCTCCTCGTGCTCCTTGTACGGCTGTGGTCCTGACCTCGGGCGATGATGTCACGGCGGGGACGGGGAGCCCGGGGCGGGGCGGCGATGCCGGGCGTTGTCAGTGGTGTCTGCTCTACTCGGGTGTGCCGGCCGGAAGGGAAACCGCGGGGCCGGGGAGCCGGGAGAGCCGGCGTGGCCGAGACGACTGGGGGACCGATGGGCGTGCTGACCGATTACTTCCGTGCGGCGGACGCCGCCTCGGTCGTGAAGGTGCTGGAGCGTACGGACGGCGGTTCGCCTGTCCTCCCCCGGCCGGGCGTCTTCGACGGGGTCGAGGCCAAGCGCCTGGATCCGGTCCTCGTCCTGGGAGAGCTGATCGCCGCGATCCGCGGGGTTCCCTGGTCGGTGGACATCGTCTCGGAGACATGTGTGTGGCCGGCCACCCCGGCTCCGGGTCCGGACGGACCGGCGAACGACGACGATCCCTGGGCCACCGGACCGTGGGTGACCGAGCTCGGCACCGACGTCCGGGACACCCTCACGGCCGTGCCCGACGCGGAGGTGCCCGCCGCGGTCGCGCGGTGGGCCGAGTGCGAGGAGCTGCGCGGAACCGAGGCCGAGGACATACGGCCGCTGGCCGAGGAACTGATCCAGCTCGCCCGGCGGGCCCACGAGGCCGACGAGCGGCTGTACTGCTGGATGTGCTTGTGAGCCGATGAGCCTGTGAGTCTGTGGGCCGGGGCAGCTACGGCCCCGCCACGACAGCCGTAGCGCTCACCGGGAAGGCTGCGGCCCCTCGCGGCCGTACTGCCGGGCAGGCTTCCCCAGCCACCGCCGGGGCCCGGGGGTCCCGGGCGGTCACGGCGCCGGGTTCAGTGGATCGTCGACCACGCCCGCCACGTGGCCCGCCTCGGCGGCCGGGGCGAGGGCGGGGTCGAGGCCGGCGGCGGCGGTCGTGAGGGCGGTGAGGGCCGGGACCAGACCGGCGCGCTGGGCCGCGGGCAGGCGCTCGACCAGGGAGCGGATCTCCGCGCGGCGGTGGCTCAGCACCCGGTCCACCAGTTCCTCGCCGGCCGGGGTCAGCCGCAGGACGACCTCGCGGCGGTTGTCCGGGTTGACCCGCCGGTCGGTGAGGCCGAGGCCCTCCAGGCGCTCGGCCATGCGCAGGGCGGTGGACGGGGTGACGCCCAGGGTCGCCGCCATCTCGGCCAGTTTGATCGGGCCGTCGGCCGGGACGGGGTCACCGGCCCGGGCGAGGCGCCCACCAGGACAGCGCCGCCCGCCAGGGCAAGGCGCCCGCCAGGGCACAGGTTTTGGACCGGTGAGATGCGCCGTCTTTGGCTCTGGTGAGCGGACCACGGCCCGGGAAAGGTGAGTACTCGACGGGTGCGCGCAGAGCTCACGGACTACGCACCGGACTTCGACTACGGCGACTGAGCCGGCAGCAGAGGACCGAGCGGCGGAACAACTCCCAGGCGTTGGCCCGGACTTGTCTTCGATCCACGACAAGTCCGGCCGATCGCCCGGGTCTCGCGCACCCGCCACCGCCCCCGGTGTCATCGCCGAAGGCTCGCGTTTCCCGGCGGCATCCCGCGCGCGGCGGCCGTGTGCTCAGCGGCGGGGCCGGGTGAGCTGGGCGGTGAGGAGGTGGGCGTCGAGCAGGCCGACGTCGGCGGTGCGGGCCGCGCGGGCGTATCCGGCCAGCATGCGCTTGGTGAGCGTGACCGCTTCCGCAGGGCGGCGCATCAGCGGCCGTACCCAGGCGTCGATGACCGTGTCCAGTTCCTCGCGCGGCACGGCCTTGTGCAGCAGGCCGAGCCGGTGCGCGGTGGCCGCGTCGAACGTGTCGCAGGTGAGCATGAGTTCACGGATCCGTGCCGCGCCCGCCTCGGCGATCAGCCGGCCCATGGCGCCGCCCCAGGCGGGCGGCAGGCCGATGCCGATCTCGGGCATGCGGAAGCGGCAGTCGTCCGCCCCGGCGCGCAGGTCGCAGTAGGAGGCGAGGGCGAGTCCGGCGCCGATGACCTTGCCGTGCAGCCGCGCGATGGTGACGGCATGGGTGTTCTCCAGTGCCTCGCACACCCGGTGGGCCTTGTCGGCGATGCGGCGCAGGGTGGCGCCGGTGGGGTCGCCGGCCAGGGCCGCCTGGTACTCGGTGCGGTCCGCGCCGAGGCAGAAGTCCTCGCCGTCCGCCGTCAGGAGCAGCACCCGGACGTCCGGCCGTTCGTGCAGTCCGTCGAGGAGGGCGAGGAGTTCGTCCAGGGCGGCGACGGTGAGTGTGCTGTCCTCCGCGGTCGCGCCGAGCCGGACCGTCACAACGGGGCCGGCCGAGTCGGTGCGCAGCGCGGTGGCGGGCAGGGGGTCGTAGAGGCCGGTGGTTTCGGTCATGACAGGGCGACATCCAGGTCGAGCAGGCGGCGGAAAGCCACGCGCGGGGCCCACGTCGGCCGTCGTACGAGGGTGAGACGCGGGAAGCGCATGACCAGCTGGCGGAGGAGGGTCTGGGCCTCCAGGCGGGCCAGGGGCGCGCCGAGGCAGTAGTGAATGCCACCGCTGAAGGCGAGGTGGGCCGGTTTGCGGTGCAGGTTGAACAGCTCGGGGTCCTCGTTCCTGGCCGGGTCGCGGTGGGCGGCGCCGACCAGGAGGTGGACCATCTCGCCCTCGTGCACCTCGACGTCGCCGAGGACGCCGTCGCGGGAGGCGACACGGCTGATCACATGGGTGGGCGGGTCGTAGCGCAACGTTTCTTCGACGGCGGCGGGCACCAGGTCGGGCTGGACGAGCAGCCGGTACCACTGCCGGGGGTGTTCCAGGAGCAGCAGGGTCATGGTGGACAACAGCGTGGAGGTGGTCTCCAGGGCGGCCAGAAGCACGAACAGGGCGAGGAAGTAGACGGCTTCGTCGGCCTTGTCGCGGTCGGGCTCCATGGTGTCCCAGACCTCGATCCAGCGGGAGACCGGGTCGTCGCCCGGCGCCGCACGGCGCGCGCGGACCACGTCCATGAAATACGTGCGCAGTTCCGCGGTGGCCGCGTCGGAGAGCGCCAACTGGGAGGCGGAGGGGAGGAGTTCCTGGGTGAAGACCTGGTCGTGGGTCAGCTCGCGCAGCCGCGGGAAGTCGGCGGTGGGCAGCCCGAGCCAGTGCCCGATGGTGGCGACCGGCAGTTCCTCGCTCACCAGCTCGTTGAAGTCGGCGGTCTCGCCGTCGCGCAGCCGCTCCGCCAGGGCGTCGAGTAAACGGCCGGTGAACCGGCCCACGGGGTCCCGCAGTTGTTCCAGGGAGCCGCGGTCGAACATGCCGGCCGAGCGGCGCACCCAGGTGTGCTCCGGGGGGTTGAGCGCGGGCAGGGTCCGGCTCATCTCCCGCGAGGAGGGCGCCGTCCAGCGGGTGCCGTCGCCCTGCCGCTCGCGCCAGCCGCTGTCCGGCTCCAGCCACTCCCGGCTGCGCAGCACCTGGTCACAGACGTCGAAGCCGGTGACGAGGTGCCCGCCCCAGGGTGCGGCGGCCACCTCGCCCCGCGAGCGCAGTTCGGCGTAGATCGGGAACGGGTTGGCCTGGCCCTTCGCCGTCCGCAGACGGGAGAAGAGCGAGACGGCGAAGCGTCTGTCGGCTGGTGAGGTTCCGGCTGGCGAGGTTGTCGCAGTCTCCACGACGGCCCTTTCTCGATCTAGGCATCAGCCGCCATGCATACCCTCCGCTTGACGCGTACATACAAGCTTGACGATTGAACGAGAGTTGCCTTCGTCACTCTCCCCTGGTCCATGCCAGGAACCGGCTGAACAGGCCGGGCTTGGGCTTCGACGCGCCCGGCACGCTGTGCGCCATCGACCGGGAGGCGGCCGCGGCCGGGACGGCGGGGGCGGCCGGCTGCGGTTCCGTTTGCTGCGCCTGTGCCGGCGCGACGGCGCGCGGGGTGAACCGGACCGGCAGCGCCACCAGGGAGCGGCTCCATGGCGCCGGCACCCAGCTCAGGTCCTTGAAGGGGGCCCGGACCTCGATGTCGGGAAGCCGGTTGAGCAGGGATTCTACGGCCGTCACGGCGATCACGAACGCCGGGTCCTTGGCGGGGCAGGCGTGCGGCCCGGCTCCGAAGGCCAGATGGGCCTTGGCGCTGAGCTGCTCGCGATGCTCGGCCAGCCGGGGGTCGGTGTTCGCGGCGGCGAAGGAGATGAGCACCGGATCGTTGGCCTTGACGACGCGTCCGCCGAGCTCCACGTCGTGCGTCGCGTAGTGAGCCGCGTAGTTGGCGATCGGCGCGTAGTTCCACAGCACCTGGTTGACCGCGTCCTCGACCGGCAGGTCCGCCTGCCAGTCCTCGCCCAGCATGAGCGCGCTGGTCGTGCCGATGACCGCGGACAGCGGGGTGGTGCCGCCGGACAGCAGCGTCACGAGCTGGTGCAGCACCTCCTCGTCGGTCAGCTGTGCCGAGTGCTGCATCAGACGCGTCGTCAGGTCTTCGCCCGGCTGGCGCCGTTTGCGGGCGATCAGCTCGCCCAGCGCCTCGGCCAGCACCTGGTCGGCACCCGGCGTACCGGAGAAGATGCCGCTGATGCCGGTGATGACCCGGTCGCCGATCTCGGGCGGGCAGCCGAACAGGTCGCTGAAGACCAGCAGCGGCAGCGGCTGGGCGTACTCGGCCATCAGCTCGGCCTGGCCGAGCCGTTCGGAGCTGAACCGGCTGATCAGATAGTCGGCGGACGCCTGTGTCTGCCGTACCAGCTGCAGCTCGTTGACGGTGGCGAGGCTGTCGGTGACGGCCTGGCGCAGCCGGGCGTGCGCGGCGCCGTCGCTGAACAGGGCGTTGGGCCGGTAGCCCAGCATCGGCAGCGCCGGGCTGTCCTCGGGGACCCGGCCCTCGTTCAGCGCGTTCCAGCGCCGCGAGTCCCGGACGAACGACGCCGGGTTCTGCAGGATGTACAGAGCGGCGTCGTAGCTGGTGACCAGCTCGACCTCCACCCCCGGCGCGATGTCGACGGGGGCGCTCGGGCCGAGCGTGCGCAGATAGGCGTACACCGCGTCGGGATCGGAGCCGAACTGCGGGCCGTAGAGCTGGGTGTTGCCGTGCGCGGGGCAGCCGGGGGGTGGCCCTTGTATGCCGGGTCGCTGGTGCATGGAGGGTGGCTCCTAGTCGATGAGGGACAGAAGGTGGCGCACGAGGGTGATGAGGGCGTGCGCCGAGGACTGCTCGTCGCGTACGTCGCAGGGGACGACGGGCGTGTCCGCGGACAGGTTGAGCGCCTCCCGTACCTCCGCGAGCGGGTAACCGGGCGTCCCGTCGAAGTGGTTGACGCCGATGGCGTACGTCAGTCCGAACCGCTCGACCAGGTCGAGGATGGGGAAGGACTCGTCGAGCCGCTCGGGGTCGACGAGGACCAGCGCGCCGAGGGCGCCCCGGGACAGCTCCTCCCACATCTCCTTGAAGCGTTCCTGTCCGGGCGTGCCGAACATGTACAGGACCACTTCGTCGGAGATGGTGAGGCGGCCGAAGTCCATGGCGACCGTGGTGGTGGTCTTGTCGGGGGTGCCCGACAGATCGTCGAAGCCCTCGCTGGCCTCGGTGATCTCCTCCTCGGTCCGCAGCGGCTCGATCTCGGAGATGCTTCCGATGCACGTGGTCTTCCCGACCCCGAAGTGCCCCACCACGAGGACTTTCACCGCGGTGCGGACACCTGAATCCAGGTACACGAATCACGCTCCGAATCGGGCTTTGAGGCCGTCGAGCACGGCGCTGAGCACTTCTCGGTCGACACGCTCGGCGCGGGGAACGGGCTTGCGCGCGACGATCAGACCGTTGTCCTCCATCTGCGCGAGGAGGATCCGGACGATCCCCAGCGGCAGACGGGTGTGGGCGGCGACCTCGGCCACCGAGAGAAAACCGTCCTTGACCAGGTCCAGGACCTGCCGGGCCTCCGGGGAGAGGGTGCGCGCCGAGGCGACGGCGTCCTCGCTCGCGGAGACCAGGGCCGTCCGCTCGTAGGCGTGCTCCGGGGGCAGGGAACGGCCGTTGGTGATGACGAAGAGCGGGACTAACGCCGAGGTCAGCTCCAGTTCCTCGTCCGGCTCGCCGGTCATGCGCGGCTCGCCTCCCCACGCGGTGCCAGGTCCCGGCTCAGGTGCGGTACGACCTGATGGAGACGCGTGGTGAACTCCTCGATGTCGGCGTCGTGCTGGGCCGCGGCGGCCAGGAAGGCGCCGTGACCGGCCGAGATCAGGAAGATCCAGCCGTGCTGGAACTCGATGACCGTCTGGCGCCAGTGCGCCTCCTTGAGCGGCCCGGCGAACTGCGCGGTGGCACGGCTGTAGGCGTGGATGCCGGTCATCGCCGCCGAGATGGTGTCCGCGAGGTCCTGGCTCATGCCCGTGGTCGCGCCGCGCGGCAGGCCGTCGGCGCCCAGCAGTACGGCGTGCCGGGCACCGCGCACCTGGCCGATCACCTCGTCGAGGTCGGCGATCGGGATCCCGGTGCCCCGCCCCGCCTGCGCCTGCGCGCGGGGCTGTCCGGTGCGCTCCCCGGCGTCCTCGGCGTGCACCCGGGGCGGCGAGGTGAGGTTGTTGCCGAGCCGGGCGACGAGGCGGTGCATGCGGAAGGAGATCTGCTGCATGTCGACGTCGGGCGCGGCGGCCGCCGCCAGATAGGCCCCCTGCCCGGCGCCGATGAGGAAGATCCAGCCGTGCGAGAACTCGATGATCGTCTGGTTCCACTCCCGGTCCTCGCCGGGACCGGCGAAGTGGGACGTGGCCCGGCTGAGCGACTGCATGCCCGCCATGGCGGCGGAGATCGTCCGTACGTCCTTGGCGTCCATGCCCTCGGTCGAACCGCGCGGCAGGCCGTCCGCGGACAGCAGGACCGCGTGGCGTGCCCTGGGCACATTGGCCACGATGTCCTCAAGCATCCACGACAGGTCCTCGATCATGCCTCATCGGACCCTTCGGACGGGGCCGCGGCGAGGTTACGGCCCGAGAGCGTGCCGCGCTGGAAGGCACCCAGGCTGCGCCCGGCCGCACGCCCGGCCTCCTCCGCCGCGGCGGGCGGCACGGTGAGCGAGGTGGTGGCCTCGTCGTGGTCGGGGACGCTGGCGATGGGCACCTGACGGGCGCCGCGCCGGGGCAGACCGTGCTTGGTGCGCGTGACGGGTTCGGGCCGGCCGACGGTGCCGCGGACACCGGTCTCCTGCGCATCCACGACCGGAGCGGCCTCCTCCTCGGTCCACAGCTCTTCCGGCAGCAGGACGACCGCGCGCACGCCGCCGTAGCGGGAGACACCGGTGACGTCCACCCGGAAGCCGTACTGCTGCGCGAGCAGGCCGATCACCGGGAAGCCGAACTTCGGCTGGTTGCCCAGCTGCGACAGGCGGGGGCGGTAGTCACCGGAGAGCAGGTCGGTGGCCTTCTGCCGCTCCTCGTCGTTCATGCCGACACCGGCGTCGTCGATGACGATGCACAGGTTCTTCTGCACCCGCTGGAACGTCACCTCGATCGGCGAGCCCGTCTGCGAGAAACTCGCGGCGTTGTCCAGCAGTTCGGCGACGGCGAGCGCCACCGGCGAGACGGTGGACGCCTTCAGCGCGAAGCCCGTCTGCTGCATGATCTCGACGCGCCGGAAGTTACGGATCTGCCCCTGCGCGCTGCGTACCACGTCGTACACGCTCGCGGGACGGTTACGACGGCCCAGCGGCGCACCGCACATCACCGCGATGCCCTGCGCCTTGCGCGCCATCTGCGCGTTGGCGTGGCTGACTTCGAGCAGGTCGCCCAGCACCGAGTGGCCGCCGTACTTGCGCTGGATCTCCTCCAGCAGCGCCAACTGCTCGGCCGCGAGGCTCTGCAGGAAGCGGGCTGAGCCCTTGAGGACGGCCTTGGTGCTGTCCTCGGCCGCCTCCTCGGCTTCCTGGATGCTCTTGGCATGCTCGGTCCGGTGCTGGTGCAACTCCGCTCGTAAAGCGGCGACTTGGGCGTCGGCCTCGCTCAGTCTCTGGGTGAGGGCAGCCTCGGCGCGGGCCTTCTTCGCCGCGATGGCCTTGTTGCGACGACTGAGGGCCACGGCCACGACGAGCGTGATCGCCGTCACGGCAACCAGGCACCACACAAGTACGTCTCGAATCATGGAAACCTTTCCTGGCGGGTAGCCTGCGGCCGCTGGCGGACGGGCACCGGGGAGCCGGTGGCACGACCAACCGGGCACGACTCGGCCGCGGTTGCGAAGAACCGGGCTGAGAGCGTTTTCCGCGGCGCCTGAGCCGAGGGGACCAAGGTCACAGACGCGGGGATGCTATCACTCACTTAGGTGAACCTGTGCACCGCGGAGACACCCCAACAGCCCTGCTCCACAGGCGGATTGTGACGTGGGGATGACGCCCGGGAATCCGTTCCGGAAATATGCCGGTTGACAGGGTCAGCGAAGCTGCGCGGCGAACGCCTCGTACGCGCGCTCGTCGAAGAGGACGAACCGCACCTCTTCGACCGCTGTCGGTGTGCTGCGCACCGTCTCCACCGCGATCCGGGCCGCATCGTCCATCGGCCACCGGTACACGCCGGTGGAGATCGCCGGGAACGCGACCGTGCGGGCACCCAGCTCGTCGGCCACGCGCAGCGACTCCCGGTAGCAGGAGGCGAGCGGCGCCGGATCGCTTCCCGAGGCCTGGTACACCGGGCCCACCGTGTGGATGACCCAGCGGGCGTCGAGGTCGCCCGCCGTGGTGGCGACCGCCTGGCCCGTGGGCAGGCCTTTGCCGTACCGGGAGGCGCGCAGGGCCCGGCACTCCGCGAGGATCGCGGGACCGCCGCTGCGGTGGATGGCGCCGTCCACTCCGCCGCCGCCGAGCAGCGAGGAATTGGCGGCGTTGACGATCGCGTCGGCGCTCTGCCGGGTGATGTCGCCCTGGACGAGGGTGATGGTGGTCATGTCTGTCTCAGTCTCCGCCATACGGCCTTGGCCGCGTTGTGCCCCGACATGCCGTGCACACCGGGTCCCGGAGGGGTGGCCGAGGAGCAGATGAAGACGGCCGGATGAGGCGTGTGGTACGGGTACAGGGACAGTCTGGGGCGCAGCAGCAGCTGAAGCCCGGAGGCCGCGCCGCAGGCGATGTCGCCGCCGACGTAGTTGGCGTTGTGGGCGGCCAGCTCGGCGGGGCCGGCGGTGGCGCGGGCGAGCACGCGGTCGCGGAACCCGGGGGCGAAGCGCTCCAGTTGGCGTTCCATGGCGTCGGTGAGGTCACCGGACCAGCCGCCCGGGACATGGCCGTACGCCCAGAAGACCTGCTTGCCCTCGGGCGCGCGGGTGGGGTCGACGATGCCGGGCTGCACGGTGATCATGAACGGCCGGTCGGGGGCGCGGCCCTCGCGCGAGGCGGCGCGCAGCGCGGTGCCGATCTCGGCCTGGCTCGCGCCGAGCTGCACGGTGGTGGCGACGCGGGCCTCGGGCGCGGTCCAGGGCACCGGGCCGTCCAGCGCGTAGTCGATCTTGAAGACGCTGGGGCCGTACCGGTAGCGCGCATACGTGTCACCGAAGCCGGCGATGCGGGCGAGCGCGGTGGGCGAGGTGTCGAAGACGTACGCGCGCGCGGGGGGCAGGTCGTCCAGGCGCTTGACCTCGTAGTCGGTGTGCACCGCGCCGCCGAGGTCGGTGAGATACGCGGCGAGGGCGTCGGAGATCGCCTGGGAGCCGCCGCGTGGCACCGGCCAGCCGCGGGCGTGTGCGGCCAGCGCGAAGACCAGGCCGATGGCACCGGTGGCCAGACCGTCCAGCGGCGACATCACATGCGCGACCAGGCCCGCGAACAGGGCCTTGGCCCGCTCGTCCTTGAAGCGGCGCATCAGCCACGTGGACGGGGGCAGGCCGGCCAGTCCGAAGCGGGCCAGGGTGAGGGGGTCGCGCGGGAGCGCGGTCAGGGGCAGGGACATGAAGTCCCGTACGAGGGTGTCCCAGTGGGCGAGGAACGGCTCGACCAGTCTGCGGTACGCCCCCGCGTCGCGCGGTCCGAAGGAGGCGGCCGTCTCGGCGACCGACCTCGACAGCACGGCCGCGCTGCCGTCGGGGAAGGGATGCGCCATCGGTAGCTCGGAGTGCAGCCACTGCAGTCCGTAGCGCTCCAGGGGAAGGGCGCGGAACGCCGGTGAGTTGATCCCGAGGGGGTGGGCCGCCGAGCACGGGTCGTGCCGGAAGCCCGGGAGGGTCAGCTCCTCGGTGCGGGCGCCGCCGCCGACGGTGGACTTCGCCTCGAACAGGGCCACGGAGAAGCCCCGGCGGGCCAGCTCCACGGCAGCGGTCAGCCCGTTCGGCCCCGCACCCACCACGACCGCATCGAGCATCGACGGCACCTTCGGACCCCTTCGTCAGCCGATGGCCACTGAGGATCAGGATATGCCGGGGGACCGGCATTCCCTGGGGGCGGGGGCCGGGGGAGGCCGGGGCGGAGGCCGGGGCGAGCCGGGACGGAGGCCGGGGCGAGCCGGGACGGAGGCCGGGGCGAGCCGGGACGGAGGCCGGCCGAGCCGGGCCCCTGCGCCGGAATCAGGCCGGTGTGCGCAGCAGGCCGGCGATCCGTTCGGCCGTCGCCGTGTCGCGGGCCGCGGTGAAGGGCAGGGCGTTGGCGCCGGTGACGCGGAACGGGATGCCGGTGCGGGTGAGGTGGGTGCCGCCCGCCTCCTCGACGAGGAGCAGTCCGGCCGCGTGGTCCCAGGCGGCCTCCCAGGAGAACGCGACGGCGTCCAACTCGCCCCGGGCGATGGCGAGATACTCCAGGCCCGCGGAGCCGCACGGGCGGGGCGCGATCCCCTCGGTCCACAGGCCGCGCAGGGCGCGCTTCTGCTCGTCGGTGGTGTAGTCCGGGTGGGACGTGGCGACGACGAGGTCCCGGCCGGGCTCGGGCGTGCCCGCGAAGAGCCGCTCGCCGTCGAGGAAGGCACCCCGGCCGCGGACCGCGGTGGCCATCCGGCCGCGCGCCGCGGCATAGGTCCAGGAGGCGATGACGACGCCCCGGTGGGCGAGCGCGACCAGCGTGCAGAACCCGTCGTCGCCGTGCACGAACTGGCGGGTGCCGTCGACCGGGTCGACGATCCAGACCGGCGCGTCGCCCTGGAGCGCCTCGTACGTCGCCGGGTCGGCGTGCACGGCCTCCTCGCCGACCACGACCGAGCCGGGCAGCAGGGCGCCGAGCGCCTCGGTGAGCCGCTTCTCCGCGAGCCGGTCGGCGTCCGTCACCAGGTCGTGCGGGCCGCTCTTCTGGTCGACCTCGTCCTCGGCGAGGCGGCGGAAGCGGGGCAGGATCTCGGCCGCGGCGGCGTCGCGCACCGCCTCCTCCACGTCGGCCGAGCGGCGGGTGAGAAACTCTTCGATGGTTTCCGTCTCTTCGAGCATGCGTCCATGAGAACATGCCCCACTGACAATCCCCGCCCGCCCGGTGCACACCGGGTGGAATCGGGATGAAGAGCAGGGGCTGCGCATGGTCAGCGGCCCACCGCGTACCCCTGCATCCCGCGTGGGTTCGCCGCCGCCGACAGCACGCCGGTCTCCGGGTCGCGGGCCACCGCGCACAGCCGGCCCTCGGACCAGGCGGGGCCGACGGTGACGTCGTGGCCGCGGCGCCGCAGTTCCTCGATCACCCCGGCGTCCGTGCCGGACTCCACGGTCACACTCCCGGGGCGCCGCCCGCGCGGGTGGAAGGAGCTGGGGAAGCTGTCGTTGTGCCAGTTCGGGGCGTCGACGGCGCCCTGCAGGTCGAGGCCGCCGCGGACGGGGGCGCGCAGCGTGGCGGCGAGGAGGAAGTGCAGCTGCCACTGGTCCTGCTGGTCTCCGCCCGGGGTGCCGAACGCCATGACCGGCACGCCGTCGCGCAGCGCGAGGGACGGGGTGAGGGTGGTGCGGGGGCGCCGGCCCGGGGTGAGCGAGTTCGGCAGGCCCTCCTCCAGCCAGGCCATCTGCAGGCGCGTGCCGAGCGGGAAGCCGAGCTCGGGCACGACCGGGTTGGACTGCAGCCAGCCGCCGCTCGGCGTGGCCGCGATCATGTTGCCCCAGCGGTCGACGACGTCCAGGTGGCAGGTGTCGCCGCGGGTCATGCCGTCGGCGGCGACCTGCGGCTCCCCGGGGAACACGGCGACGGTCGGCTCCCCCGCGCCCATCGGGTCGAACCCGCGCTCACCGGTCTCCACGCGCGCGCGTGCCTGCGCGGGCAGCCGCGGGGTGCGTCCGCCGGGGCTGCCGGGCCGCAGTTCGTGGGAGGCCTCGGCGCCGACCAGGGCGCGCCGGCCGGTGTTGTAGTCGTCCGACAGCAGCTCGGCGAGCGGCACGTCTGCGGCGTCGCCGTACCAGGCCTCGCGGTCGGCCATGGCGAGCTTGCAGTTCTCGATCAGGAGATGGACGTAGCCGGCGGAGCCGTACGGCGGCAACTCGTCCGGGAGCAGGGCGAGTTGCTGAAGGAGGACCGGGCCCTGGCTCCACGGCCCGGCCTTGCACACGGTCCAGCCGTGCCAGTCGTACGTCACCGGGGTCTCGTAGCTCGCCGACCAGCCGGCGAGGTCGGCCTCCGTGAGCGTGCCGGTGTGGTGTGCGCCGCTGGTGTCCAGGGCGGGCCGCCGGGACTGGCGCAGCAGGGCCTCGGCGATGAAGCCGGAGCGCCACACCGCGCGCGCGGCGTCGATCCGCGCCTCCCGGTCCCCCGCGCCGGCGGTCTCGGCGAGCAGCCGCTTCCAGGTGGCGGCGAGGGCGGGGTTGCGGAAGAGTTCACCCGGCCGGGGGGACATGCCGCCGGGCAGATACACCTCGGCCGACGACGTCCACTCCGTCTCGAACAGCCGCCGTACGCTCTCCACGGTCGCACCGAGCTTCTCCACGGGCGCGTGCCCGTGTTCGGCGTATCCGACGGCGTACTTCAGGACGTCGTCGAGGGACTTGGTGCCGTGGTCGCGCAACAGCAGCATCCAGGCGTCGAAGGCGCCGGGCACGGCGGCGGCGAGCGGTCCGGTGCCGGGGACGAGGTCCAGTCCGAGCCCCCGGTAGTGGGTGACGGTGGCGCCGGCCGGGGCCACGCCCTGCCCGCACAGCACGCGCACGTCGCTGCCGGCCGGGGCGAGCAGGATCGGCACCTCACCGGCCGGCCCGTTGAGGTGCGGCTCCACCACGTGCAGCACGAACGCCCCGGCCACGGCGGCGTCGAAGGCGTTGCCGCCGTCCTCCAGGACCGCCATCGCCGACTGCGAGGCCAGCCAGTGGGTGGAGGACACCATGCCGAAGGTGCCCTGCAGGGTGGGCCTGGTGGTGAACACGGGGGGTGCCTCCTCGGTTCGGGTACGTCTCCCGGGTGATCGTAGGAGCGTGATCACCGCCCGGGGAACACGGCGGCGGGCCGGGCCGTTGATCTCGTGCGGGAAGCGGGAGGACGGAGGCCCGGACGGTGACGGTGCACGGTGAGTACAAGGTGCCCGGCGGCAAGCTCGTCGTCGTGGACGTGGCGGCCGAGGACGGCGTGCTGCGGCACGTGCGCGTGGCGGGCGACTTCTTCCTGGAGCCGGACGAGGCGCTGGACGCCGTGAACCGCGCGCTGGAGGGCGCCCCGGCCGACACCGACGCGGCGGGGCTGGCCGCGCGGATCGACGCCGCGCTGCCCGAGGGGACCGCCATGTACGGCCTGACCTCGGAGGGCGTCGGCATCGCGGTGCGCCGGGCGCTCGCGCACGCCACGGACTGGACGGACTACGACTGGCAGCTGATCCACGAGCGCCCGCAGCCGCCCGCGCTGCACATGGCGCTGGACGAGGTGCTGACCGCCGAGGTCGCCGCGGGCCGTCGCCCGCCGACGCTCAGAGTGTGGGAGTGGGGCGCCCCCGCGGTGATCATCGGCAGCTTCCAGTCGCTGCGCAACGAGGTGGACCCCGAGGGCGCCGCGCGGCACGGCATCGAGGTGGTGCGGCGGATCTCCGGCGGCGGCGCGATGTTCGTCGAACCGGGCAACACGATCACCTACTCGCTGTCGGTCCCCGACTCCCTCGTACAGGGTCTGTCCTTCCAGGACAGCTACGCCTATCTGGACGACTGGGTGCTCGGTGCCCTCGGCGACATGGGCATCCTGGCCTGGTACCAGCCGCTGAACGACATCGCGACCGACCAGGGCAAGATCGCGGGCGCGGCGCAGAAGCGGATGGTCGGCCCGGACGGCGGCCCGGGGGCCGTGCTGCACCACGTGACCATGTCGTACGACATCGACGCCGACAAGATGCTCGACGTGCTGCGCATCGGCCGGGAGAAGCTGTCGGACAAGGGGACGCGGAGCGCGAAGAAGCGGGTTGATCCGCTGCGCCGGCAGACCGGGCTGCCGCGCGAGGCGGTCATCGACCGGATGATCGAGTCGTTCCGCGCGCGGTACGGCCTGGCGCAGGGCAAGATCACGGACGAGGAGCTGGCGCGGGCCGAGGAGCTGGCGCGGACCAAGTTCTCCTCCGGGGAGTGGACGGCCCGGGTGCCGTAGCGGCGGCCCGGCCGGAGGCACTGGTTCAGCAGCGGGTCAAGAACTGCTCTCCCCTGGACCAAACGGTCGTATGAGTTCCGTGTACGTCGGCTCCGGCACCCCGACATAGCCGGATTTGCCCCGTTGACCGCTGGCTAACGTGGTCGAGCCCGACAGCCATGCGAGTCCACGGGGAAGAGGTGACGGCGGTGGGGGCGCCGATACGTTCACGGCTGCACGATTTCCTGGAACCGGGTCCGGCGGGGGGTGGCCTTCCGCAGCAGGCTCCCGAGCCGCGCCGTTCCGCGTTGCTGGATCTGGTGGACGCCGCGCCGCCGGCACGGTCGGCCACGGACGACCGCCCGGGCCCGAAGCCCGGCGTGCCCGCGTACCACACGCCGGTGTGTGTGCCGGCGCATCCGAGGTCCGTCGCCGGGACGGGCAGGGACGGCCGCCCCGCGCGCGTTCCCTTCGTCGTCGTCGAGCTCTTCGATCACCCCGCGCACGGCACCGTGGCTTTCGCTTTCAGCACCCCGCGGAAGCTGGTGGAGGCCCTCGGCGAGGCCCAGCCCTGGGTCGCCGCCTCGCTCGGCCCGCTGACGGAGGGGGTGGCCGAGCAGGGCGTCACCGTGCTGCTGGACCCGCGGCTGACACCCGAGGCCTCCCACTGGCACCCCGCGGACCTGGCCGCCTACGCACGGGAGGTGCGCGGATAATGGCCGACTTCAAGGCGGTCTACGACGATCTCGCCACGATGGCGAAGACGTTCCACGACCAGGCCGGCGACTACCGCAAGCTGCACCCGGACGTGGCACCGCCCGTGGTCAGCGGCGGCGATCCCGGCCTGGACGCAGCGATCAAGGAAGTCGCCGACCTCATCGTCGCCCTGCACATCGGCATGGCCGACCGGATGGACGACCACGGGGACAAGGTCGCGTACGCGCGCGACTCCTTCCACCGGCACGACGTGGACGTCCACGGTGTCTTCGAGGACCTGATGAAGGGCGAGGGCTGATGGGGGACAGCTGGGTCGGCGGCGACATCGGCGGGCTGCACACGATGGCCCAGACGTACAAGAACGCCAAGGACAAACTGGACGGCGTGGTGAAGCCGCTCAGCGGCGCCGTCGAGAAGCTGGTCGGCGACGCGAGCTGGCAGGGCGACGCGGCCCAGTCCTTCCGCGCGAGGTGGAGCGAGGACGCGCTGGCCGCCGGTGGCTTCGCCGAGCTGGTGCACGCGGCCGGCGAGATCATCGAAACGCTCGCGAACGCGCTGTCCACGTGTGAGTCGTCCCTGCAGAACGCGCAGCACACCGCGGCCGGCAAGGGAGTGGCGACGGACCCCACGGGCGCGCCGGTGCCGATCATGACGGCGAGTCCCCCGAGCGCGGCCGACCAGAAGGCCATCTCCGCGATGAACGACTACGCCACGGCGCGCAACGAGATCCTGCACACCGCCCAGCACGCGCGTCTGGTGGCGGCGCAGCAGTTGCAGGGGCTGTACGACAAG
The DNA here is from genome assembly GCF_020181035.1 of Streptomyces sp. CoH27. GTDB lineage: Bacteria > Actinomycetota > Actinomycetes > Streptomycetales > Streptomycetaceae > Streptomyces > Streptomyces camelliae. Next base: position 51,245 of record NZ_JAIQYY010000032.1, on the reverse strand, counting down.
GTGACGGCGAAGGACGACTCGGTGTCGCAGGGCGACAAGGTCACCCTGTACGACGCGCTGCGCGGCCTGTACGCGTACGACGCCGAGGACGCCCGGGCGGGCGGCATCGAGGCCCGCAAGCACCTCGACGACGCCAAGGCCGAGGCACAGGACGCCAAGAAGGCGATGCGCGCCGAGCGCAAGGCGTACCAGAAGGCGGGCGAGGCGCTGCCCAAGGACGCGCCCGCCAAGAGCGCGTACCGCGACGCGGTCACCAAGGTCGACGCGCTGGAGGAGGACATCGCCCGCGCCGACAACGGCAGCACCGCGCTGCCGTACGACCGTGCCCTGAACGTCAAGCTGGCCGATGCGGCGGACGCGCTGCGCCTGGGCAAGGGGCTGGAGGCGCTGCCGGACGCCTTGCGGGAGCTGCCGGTCCTGGACGTCGCCGCGGCGGCGGCCTGCGGTCTGATCGAGGCGAAGGACGACCACGACAAGGGCTGGTCCTGGCAGCACTCCGTCGTCGTGGACGGCGGTGTCGCGCTCGGCGGCCTGGCCGCCGGTGCGGCGATCACCGCGGCCCTGCCGGTCGAGGGTGCCGTCGCGGTCGCCGCGGTCGGGGTCGGTGCGGTGATCGTCTCGACGTCCGTCCTCGATCACGCCTTCCACGAGCACTGGAGCGAGGACATTCACGACCACGGGGTGGTCGGTGGCGTGCTGACCGGGTCGGGGCACGTCGCCTCCGAGACCTACGACGACGGAAAGCGACTGGTGAAGGACGTCTGGCATGGCATCACGAGCATCTTCTGAGGCGCCCGCCCCCGGGTTCTCCGTCCCCATCCCCGCTCTGCCGAAGCTGGGCCGGACGTGGTACCGGCGCGGGGCGCTCTACTGGCTGTGCCGCGCCCGTACGACGGTCTTCCTGATCCTCGTCATGGCCATGTTCTGCTTCTTCGCGCTGAGCCTGTACGCGGGGGTCCGTGACCTGCTGCCCTCCACCGCGCGCGTCGTGTGGGACGGCGTGCAGGTCGCCGCGTCCGTCGTGACCCTGGTGTGGGGCTGGGTGACGCAGCGCCGGGGCCACCGGGAGGCGCTGCTGGATCCGCCCACTCCGGAACAGACCCGCCAGGCCAAACGCGACCACAACAGGCGCGTCCCGGGCCGCATCGCCATGGGCCGCGGACTCGTGGTGCTCGCCGCTCCGGTCATGCCGGCGTTCGCCGCGTACATCGTCGGCTGGCTGGCCGCCTGGACCACCGTCCGGGAATACCCGAGCGAGGTCGGCGCCCGCCGCTGGCTCCAGGAGCACGCCGGCGGAACATGACCCGGACCGACACCCCCACCGGCATCCCGTCCCTGCCGGGGCTCGGCACCACCTGGTACGAGCGCGGGGCACGCTACTGGCTGCGTCGTGCTTTCAGCACCCTGTTCCTGCTCGCCGTGCCGGCCTTCTTCTGCTACATCGCGCTGAGGCTCTGTCAGGGCGCCCCGCGCAGCGACATGCCGCCGGGTGTGCGCCGGGTCTGGGACGTGACGATGGTGATCGCCTCCTGCGCGACCTTCGCCCGGGGGTGGGTCGGACAACGCCGGGCGCTGCGCAGACAGTTGCTGGATCCGCCCACGCCCGACGCGTTCCTGGCGGCCAAGCGCGCCGAGGCGGGCCGTGCCCGGTACTGGTCTCGCGCGTGCCTCATCCCGTTGCTGCTCGCGGCGCCGGTCCTGCCCGCGGTCGCCGCGTGGTGCGTGGGCCGGCTCCTGGCCGTGCTCACTGTCCGCGCGTACCCGAGCGAGGTCGGCGCGCGCCGCTGGATGGAGGTACATAAGGGGCAGATCCGTACGGGATGAACGCGCTGCCGTGACCGCCCGGGTACAGAGAGCGTTGGCACTTCCGCCCCACAGACAGTCGTGTGACACTGACGTCCCACGTCCACCATGCGGACTCCCTCCGCACCCCTCCCCCACGAGAAGTGCGCCGTGCGTTCTCTTCCTCTGCCGCTCGCCCTCACCGCGCGGATCTCACCGGTCGCCGTGCTCGCCTGTGCCGGCTGGGCGCTGACGTCCGGTCCGGCCGCGCCGACCGCCGCCGACGGCTCCCCGGCGGGCCAGAAGGCGCCGGCCCAGTCCTCCGCCGCCACGTCCGACCCGTCGTCCTCCGCCGGACCGAAGCGGTACGCCACCGCGCCCGCGCCCTGCACGAGCGTGCCCGCGGCCACGGTCACGGCGCTGGTGCCCGGGGCGAACACGGCGGGCAAGGAGATCCCGTCGACGGACACCACGCTGCGGCGCACGTGCTCCTGGAACGCGCTGAAGGGGTACTCCTACCGGTGGCTCGACGTGTCGTTCGAGATCGGTGAGTCGGAGCAGGCGGCGAAGCAGGAGTACCAGCAGCGGGTGACCGAGAAGAGCGGCGGCGGGGCGGTGCCGGGGCTCGGCGACAGCGCCTACTCCGTCGTGAACCTCACCACCGAGGACAAGCAGCAGACCCGTGAGGGCGTGGTGATGGTGCGGGCCTCCAACGCTCTGGTGATCGTCACCTACAACGGCAGCGACTTCGACACCAAGAAGGCCCCCGGTACGGACGAGATCAACCAGGGCGCCATCAAGGCGGCCCGAGCCGCGGCCGGCGCACTCGGGGGCGGACAGGGCTGAGCCCGACCGGGCCGACGGCCCGGTGGCCCCCGTACCATCTTCGGCCAGGGCTTCGGCTACGGCTCCGGTTCCGGCTCCTGTTCGACGCCGTGGACCACGAAGCAGATCCGGGGGCCGAGTTCGACGCGGTCGCCGTTGCGCAGGCGGGCGGAGCCGTCCGGGCCGAGGACCCGGTCGTTGACGCGGGTGCCGTTGGTGGCGCCCTGCGCGACCTCGCTCACCCAGGCCGCCCCGTCCGCGGTGTGCACGACGGTCGCGTGCCGGGCCGACACCGTCTCCTCGTCGGCCAGCAGCGCCGACGCCTCGGTGGCCCATGTGCCGCTGCGCCCGAGCCTGAGCTCCCGGCCGCGTGGCACGTCAAGGTGCCGGCCGCCGCGGAACACCAGCCGCAGGACACCGCCCGCCAGCCGCTCCGGCCGCCGTCCCGGTGCGGCGACCGGGGTCCGGCATACGGGGCACGCGCGCATGCCGTCGGGGACCACCGCGCGACACCCTTGGCACCGCCGGCCGGCGGACGGTGGGGCAACGGGTGGCTGGGGGGGCTCAGGGGGCGGCCTGACGCCGGTCTCGATTTCATCCCAGTCGCGATCGAGCGCCGGCCCCTCGGACTCCCCCAGCCGCTCGCCGGCCTCCCCCTCGTCGACGCCCTCCCAGCCCTCCCGCTCCCCGCTCTCCCCCGGCCTCTCGGCTCCCCCTTCCTCGACGCCCTCCCACTCCTCGTCGTCACCCCAGTCCCGTACCTCCGTCAAGGGCCTCTCCCTTCTTCAGGACCACCGTCGTGTCCACTCGCCCGCTGTCGGCCTCCCGGACGTCGGTCACCACGACCGTGCTGCCCGGGCCGAGGTCGGACGCGCAGAAGAGTTCGCGGGCGAGGGGGTTGATCAGATGGGTTTCCAGGACCATGCCGATGCCGCGGCCGCCGTTCCACTTGTCGCGGGTGCAGTGGTCCAGGAGAGCGCTGCGGGCCTTGTCCTCGATCTTCAGCACCAGTCGGTGGCCCTGGGCCAACTGCCGCTGGATGTTGCGGACCTGGAGGTCGAAGATCTGCTCGGCGACCTCGTCCGAGATGAAGTCGAAGACGACGACGTTGCCGCCGATGCGGTTCATCAGCTCGGGCCGGCCGATGACCAGGTCGAAGTGCTTCTTGACGTTGTCCTTGACCGTGGCCTCCAACTCCTTGTACGGCGTGCCGGGTTCGACGATCCACTCGCGTTCCTTGGTCTTCGGGTCCGTGCGCTGCACCCCGAGGTTGGAGGTGAAGATGAGCACGCACTCGCTGAAGTAGGTCGTGACGCCCTGCCCGTCGGTGAGCCTGCCGTCCTCCAGCACCTGCAGGAACTTGTCGAGGATCCCCTTGTCGGCCTTCTCGATCTCGTCGAAGAGGATGACGCGGAAGGGGTTCTCCCGTACGGCGGAGGTCAGTTCGCCGCCCGCCTCGTAACCGACGTAGCCGGGCGGTGCGCCGACGAGCCGGTCGGCGGAGTGCGCGGCGGAGAACTCGCTCATGTCGAAGCGGAGATACGCCTGGTCGCTGTCGAAGAGCACGGAGGCCACGGCCTTCGCCAGTTCCGTCTTGCCGGTTCCGGTCGGCCCGGCGAAGAACAGCACACCGCGCGGCCGGTGCCCGGGGTTGGTCGCCTGCGCCCCGGACAGCCCCAGCGCGGCCCGCTTGAGGATGTCCAGGGTCATCGCGACGGCCGCTTCCTGCCCCAGCACCCGGCGGGGGATGGACCGCTCGTCGCCGGGGTCCTCGCCGCGCAGGATGCGCCGGCGGATCTCGTCGCGGCTCCAGGGGTTCTTCTCCACGCCGAGCCGGTAGATCCGTACGGCGTCGGGCATGGCGGTGAACGGCAGGCCGCGGGAGCGGGCGAGTTTCACGCTCTCCTCCATGGCGCGCAGACTCAGGCCGGCGGCCGCCCGGGCGAACGCGCCGACCGCCCGGGCCGTCGCCTCGCCGTCCGTACCGGAGGGCGGAGTCGGGACGCCGCGGGTGCCGCGTCCCGGATAACGCTCGTAGCGTTCGTGCAGGAGGCGGGCCATCGTGGTGCGCTCGTCCGCGTCCGGCTCCGGTACGGCGACCGCGCGGATCCGCTCGCTGCCGGCGATCAGCCAGCCGGGCACGTCCCGCTCGCCCTCGGCGAGCCAGATCACCGGGTTGAACAGGCCCGGTCCGTCGGGCGCGAGACCGGTGCCGGGCCGGGGCGGCAACGGCCTTGCCTCGTGGGCGAGTTTGAGGCAGCCGAGGAAGAAGTCCCGTTCGTCGGTGGCCGGCCGGGACGGGTCGACGAGGAGACGGGAGGCGTGGTCGATCACCAGGACGACCCGCAGCGGGCGGAGCCGGCGGCCGTCGCGCAGCGTCTCCTCGCGCTGCCGGGCCCAGCCGCTCGTGATGTCCCGCAGCTGCTCCAGCACCGCCTGGCGCCCGGCCGGCCCCTGACCGGGGAACTCGCACGGCCGCTGGAGCAGTTCCTCCACGGCCGCCTGGGCCGCGCCCTCGCCGACCTGCGCGACCCGGAAGCCGCTGACCTGGTCGCACAGCACCAGCGCCTCGTAGCCCTTCTCCCGCAGCGGGTTCCACAGCACGTCGAGCAGTTTGTGGAAGCGGTCCTGGCCACGACGGCGCACCAGGTGCAGATCCCGGATGTTTCCGTGCAGGATGTACTGCGCGTGCACACCGAGCGTTCCGACCAGCTCCTCCGCGAAGGGCGGGAGCCGGTCTTCCTTGGACAGGTCCATCGTTCCTCCCCGATGCGCGCTGTCACGGGCCGCGCGCCGGCCATGGATGCGAAAGGTGTCTCAGGGGCGCTGGTCGCCTTCGACGGTCCGGTACCGGGGCCTGTTCGGGCGTGCGTTCCGGTGCTGCTGCTCAGCGGCCTGCTGAACGGCCTCCTCGGCGGCCTGTGCGGCCTCGGCGATCAGCGGGTCGAGCACGATCGCGTCCTCCCCCAGCACGCCCGGCAGGGCCCCCTCGGTGTGCCGGACCGTGAGTTCCAGGTCCAGTCCCAGCGCGCCGGTGATCTCCTCGAACTCGGCGAACCGCTGCCGGGCCTCGGCGCAGCGGGCGTCGTCCAGGGCGCGCTGCTCGGGTGTCCGCTCGCCCGGCGTCCCGCGGTACATGGTGGCCACGCGCAGGGCGCCGTCGACCAGGCTCGCCCGGAGCCAGTGGCCGGGGTCCCAGCCCTGCGGTGTCCAGTCCAGGCGGATCTCCTGCCCGTCGGGGCGCCCGGCCCCGGCCCGGCCGCCGTACCGCCTGGCCAGCTCCGCCACGGCGTCGGCGCACTGCGTACGGACGTAGAGCGCCTCCAGACGTTGCTGACGCTCCGTCACTGCACGCTCTACCTGGTCGAGTTCGGTGCGGGACAGCAGGACGCCGTCGTCCAGGGTGCGCCGGAGCAGCGCCACCGCCTCCGGGGCCGGGGGCAGGTCCTCGGCGCCCTCGGGGGTCTCGTACACGAGAAAGTCGTACTGCAGTGCGGCACGTTCCTGGGCCTCGCGCATCTCGTGCGCCTCCTTGCCGGCGTCCCGGACGAACTTGCGGGCCTCGGTGAGGTGGATCCGCGCACGGCGGGGGTCGGCGGCGGCGCGGCGTGCGGCGTTCCGGACGGCCTGTGCGGCGAGTTCGGCGGTCTCGGACGGGGCGTACGGGTCCAGTCCGCCGAGGATCTCCGCGCCGATCCGGCGGACCTCCTCGGGGTCGAAGGGCTCGGGGCCGGCGGGCCGCGGGGGCGGGGTGTGTACGCCGGCGGTGCGCTCGTCGGCGAACCGCCGCAGGGCGCGCTCCCGGCTCTCGCGCAGGGCGCGTGTGCAGTCGTCGTCCTGCTCCTCGTCCAGCCGCAACTGGGCGGCGAGCCGGCGCTGTTCCCACGCGGCCTGCCGTTCCTCCGCGCGGCGCACCGCCTCCTCGGCGCGGGCGAGCTGCTCGCGCAGTTCGCCCAGCTGTTCGCCGACGGGCGCGAGCGGCGGCGGGATGTCGGGGTCGGGCGGGAGTCCGAGCGGGCCGCCGCGCCGCGCGGCCCGCGCCGCCCGGGCGCGCAGGGCGTGTCCGCGGGCGTTGATCCGGGCGGCGGCGAAGGCGGCGGCCTCCCACTGCTCGGCGGCCGTGGCGGCCAGCTTCTGCTGCTGTCGCAGGCACCGCTGTTCCTCCGCGGCCCGCACCGCCGCCGCGGCGAGCACCCTGGTGCCGAGCACGGCGGCCCGACCGGCGAGCAGCACACCGCTGAGCGAGCCGAGCGCCTGCAGCGCCGCGTCGGCGGCGTGGTGGACGGCGTGCCCGGCCGCGTCGGCGAGGTGGCTGCCCGCGCCGGCCAGATGGCCGGAGACATGGCCGGCCGCCGCGTCGTGCAGGTTCAGCATGCCGGCGTGCGGCAGCGTCTGCAGGTCGACGGGCGGCGGTGGCGGCGGGAACTGCACGGCCGGTGCGACGATCTGGATCGTGGGGAAGGCGAGACCCGAACTCATGCCCGTTCTCCTGTCGTGTCGGTCCTCGGCCGGCTGCGCCGGTTCGCCACCCGCCGGGCCCGGCGCCCGCGCCGCAGCCGGCGCCACGCCCAGCCGCGGCGCACGCTCCACGCGGCGACCGCGACGGCCGAGGCGAGCGGCCACAGCCAGGGGGCGACGGCGATGGCGTAGAACCCGAGGAGGACGGCGAGGACGAGCAGGGCCGCCCCGGCCCAGCGGCCGGCCCGGGTCTGCGCGAGCCGGCCGGGGCGCTCGGCGCTGCGGATCAGCAGGCCCGCCAGCGACCGGTCGGGGTGGTAGAAGGGCGGGCCGATGTAGACGGCGGTCCACAGTTCGACCACGAAGACGAACGCGGCGGCGGGCAGCGCCTCCAGCCAGGCCGTGACGACCGCTCCCTCGTCGGCGCGGCCCAGCACGTCGGCGAGACCGATGACGAACGTCCAGGGTGCCGTGACGACGGTGGCGCCGAGCAGCGCCCAGCCCAGGGTCGGCAGGCGGTCCAGCCGGCGCAGCAGGGCGAGCACGCCGTCCTGGTCGGCCGCGAGCAGCCGCTCGTACTCCTCGGTGTCCCGTCTGCTTCTGAGCTGCTCCGCCTCCTGCCGTGCCCGGCCGGTGAGCAGTACGGCGGCGACGAGGCGTATGTCGTCGTCCTGGGCGTTCAGCAGCGCGTCGAACCAGGGCACCCGCGCCGGGAACTCGGCGCGCACGCGCAGCAGGAGGTCGGTGAGCCGGCCGCGGGTGCGTTCGGGTTCGCGGGCGAGTTGCAGCAGCCAGGCGTCCACGGCGACGGTGCGCCTGAGGGCCCGGTCCCGGCGGCCGCGCTCCAGTTCCCGGACGGTGTACTGCCAGCGGTCCCGCAGCACGCGCCAGGCGCGGTCGGTCTCGTCCAGGCCGCGGCCGCCCGGCCGTTCGGCGAGGTGGGTGAGGATCTCGGGGTGGTCCGCCAGCTGGCGGATCAGCGAGGCGGCCTCGGCGTGCCCGTCCCGGGCGCCCTGGCACAGCCGGCGCAGGCCCGGCGGGTCCAGGGCGGCGCCGTGCCAGGTGACGTCCAGGCCGGGGCCCAGCCAGTTCAGGAGCCGTACGACGACCTCGACGGACGGCGGCTGCTCCAGCCGGACCCGCAGGTCCCGGAGCCGGCCCAGTTCCTCGGGGCTGCGGCCGGCGGCGGTCTCGAACTGGCCGAGCCAGCCGGCCAGTCGGGCCCGGTCGCCCTCGTCCGCCAGCATGCGGGCGGCCGCGACGGGGTTCTGGTCCAGGTGGAGCGCGAGCCGGTCGGTCCCGGTGAACTCCTGGCCCATGAAGGGGAAGGGCTCGATCGCGGGGCGTGCGGGGGCGTCCGGGAAGAGCCGGCCGTCGGTGCGCGGGGCGACGTCGGGGTCCTTGCCGTCCAGCCAGTCCCGTATCTGCCCGGCCGCCCAGCGGTGCTCCGGGGCCCGGGTGAGCAGGCCCTCGCAGAGCAGGCGGGTCCTGCGGTGCGCGATGCCGCCGACGTCGGGGTCGTGGGTGGCGATCTCGGCAAGCACCTCCTCGTCCCGGCGGAACTCGACGGGGTGCCTGCCGAGGGCGAGTTCGGCAACGATCATGCCGAGCGACCACCAGTCGCCGGCCTCGGAGACGGTCTGCCTGAGCGGTCCCGCCTCGGGCGCGAGGTAGAGGGGTTTGCCGCGCCAGTCGGTCCGGGACTCCAGCGTCTCGTCCGGGCGGTGGACGGCGGCGCCGAAGTCGACGAGGACCAGGTCGGCGGTGTCGCCGCGCCGGGTCTGCACCATGATGTTGTCGGGGGTGATGTCCCGGTGGACGACGCCCCGTTCGTGCAGGGCGGTGACGGCGTCGTACAGCTGGCGCACCACGGCCCGGACGGCCTCGGCGGGCAGGCCGTCGGGATGGTCCTCGTGGTACTTCTCCAGCGTCTCCTCGCCGTGCGACCAGTACAGATGCCAGGGGTGCCCGTGCGCGTCGCCGGTCTCCAGGAGCCGTTCCACATGCGCGGCCGGGCGCTCGGCGAGCCCGCGCAGTTCCTGTGTCACGTCCCGGTCGGGGGCGTGCAGCCGGTGGTACCACTTGAGGACCAGGGGTATCTCCGCAGGTCCGTGACGTGCCGTCAGGTCGCGCACACGCAGGACGACGGCCTCGGCAGGCTGCTGTGCCTCGCGCAGTACGGCGACGAGCGCGAAGCGGTCGGCGAGTGCGGGGGGCACGTCGGCGTGGACCGGACGGGTCTCGACGCGGCGGGCGTCGGTGAAGCCCCCGTCCGCGAAGTCGACGAAGGGGGTGGGCGGCGTGGTCATCGTCCGGCCTTCCGGGAGACGCGCAGGGTGCGCCGGGGTGCCGCCCCGCGCGGCGAGCCGGCCCGGAGCGGCGGCCGCGGGACGACGACCATAGCCCGAACTCCCCTTCGCAGCAGGGGGTTTCCGGGATCTACGGCCGCGCTCCGGCCGGGGCTACGATGCCTGTCATGCACCCCCTGCCCTCGCACGAGAGCCTCGTCGCCGAACTCAGGGACCTGCGGCCCCGCGGTCTGCCCGGGCTGCGCCACTGCACCAGGGACGCGCTGCGCGAGGCCGCCGTCGCGGCCGGTCTGTGCAGCGGGCCGGAGGACGAGCAGACCGGCATCGAGAAGCTGCTCGGCGCGGCGGTGCGGCGGCTGGCCGGCGGGCATCCGGTGCGCGACGACGACTCCTGCGATCCGCTGGCCCGGGCCGCCGCGCACTCCTTCGGGATCTTCGCCGCGCGCCGTGGGGTGCCCGGTACCGACCGGCGCAAGGCCGCGGCGGGGGTCTACGGGGTGACCACCGAGCGTTTCCGCAAGAGCCAGGAGCGCGAGGTGATCGACGAACTCGCGGCGGCGGTGCTGGCCGTGGCCCGGGAGGCGGGCGGCGGCCGGGCGGAGGTGGTGCCGGAGCCGCCGGCCGCGCCGCCGTCGGCACCCCCCGCGCACGCGGCCCCGGCCGCCGCCGGACTCCCGCCCCGGCGTCCGCCCCGCCCCGGCGTCCGGCCGTCCGGCGTCGCCCCGGCGGGCCGGATCACCGTCCGGGTGGGTCTGATCGAAGAGGTGCGGGACGTGGACGTTCTGGTCTCCTCGGAGAACACATATCTGGAGATGTCCAAGACCTTCCGCCCCACGGTGTCCGGTGCCTTGCGGCGGGCCGCCGCGGTCCGGGACGCGGCGGGCGAGACCGTGGACGACGTCCTCGCGCGTGAACTGGGCGTGTGGCAGCGCACGCACGGCCGTACCGGCATGCCCGTGCGGCCGGGCACGGTCGTCGCCACGTCGTCCGGTGCGCTGGCCGCCCAGGGGGTACGGCGCATCCACCACGCGGCGATCGCCACCCCGGTCGGGGACGGCGACCGCTACCACGTGTCCCCCGCCGTATTGGGCGAGGCGGTGCGTAGGTCTTTCGAACTGGCCCGCCACGAGAGCGAGTTCCTCTCCCTGCCGATGTCCTCGATCTGTTTTCCGCTGCTGGGCTCCGGCCGGGGCGGCCTGCCCGTCGAGACGGTAGCCCGCCGGCTGCTCGACGCGGTCCGCGAGGAGCTGCGCCGGGATCCGTCCTGGGCGGTGCTGCTGGTCACGCCCGAGGAGAGCCACGCCCGCCTGCTCCTGGACGCCAGCTAGGCTCCGCGAGGGCCACCCCGTCCTGCCTCAACCGCCGTTCCAGGGCAGCGAGTTCGCCGCGCAGCGGGACGCCGTAGAGGCGCAGCCGGCCGTCCTCGCCCGGGGCCGCCTGCAGGCGCGGGCCGGCCGGCTCCCGGGCCAGGTGCGGGGCGTAGCGCAGGGCGCCGAGCGGGGTCAGCGGGACGATCCGCTGGTTGGCCGAGCCGCGCCAGGCCAGCCGGGTGGGCTCCGCGATCCGGAACCGGCCGGTGATCACGGCGTCCGCGCCGGCGAGGGCCCGGTACCGCTCGGGCGGCAGTTCCCCGGGCTCGTACCCGGTGTACACCAGCACGTCCGCGGGGCCGGATCCGCCGCGCCGGGCCTCGTCGCGCAGGTGTGCCGCCCCGGCCAGCAGCGTTGCGAGCGCCGCCGCCTGCTGCAGCGGTTCGCCGCCGCTGACCGTCAGGCCGTCGGCGCCGTCGGCGAGGGCCCGCCGCCACAGCGCGAGCAGCTCCGCGACGGTGCCGGCCGTTCCCGCCGCCGGGTCCAAGGTGTGCCGGGACATGCATCCGGGGCAGGCCAGCGAGCAGCCCTGGAACCAGATGCCGAGCCGCTTTCCCGGGCCCAGCGTTTCGAGCGGGTAGTGCGTCCCGTCGATACGTAATTCCACGGTGTCTCCTCCCCCGTACCGGCCCCGAGTATCCAGCGCGCCGAGGAAAGCGCGCAATTGCCGGAAAGCCTCCGTCCGGCTGTGCGCCGGGCGGGATCCGGTTGTTTTCCGGAACACCACGAGAAATGCCCTGCTCCCGCCAACTCATCAGTCCCGCAAGGAGATTCGCTCCGCTACTCTCTCCCCATCGCGGCGCCTTCCCACCCGGACCGCCCGCGACGAATGGGGGACGTTCGAAATGATCAATGAGGGTCGAATAAATGTCCGGGTCCGCCAGCTGAAAGCCGGACGGCTGTCGTCCGTGCTCGCCCGGTTCCACGGCCGCCGGGACGCGGCCGGTCTCCGGGAATTCCTGACGGACACGGCGGCGGGGCGCACACCGGCCGACGACGGCCTGCCGCCCTACATCCTGGGGCTGCGCGCCCAGGTGGGGCGCGGCGCCGCACGGCTGCGCTCCCGCACGCTCGCCGAGCACGGCGAGCTGTACGTCCGGATCCAGGCCGAGTCGGTGCGCGTGGTGACCCAGTACACCGTGCGGGGGGAGCCGGCGCCGGCCGCGCTCGCCCGGTTCGGGCGGATGGTCGGCCAGTGGCGCTCGGCCGCCTCCGTCGACCGGCAGCGGGCGCAGCAACTCGTCGACGAGGCAAACCAGTTGATCGCCTGCTACTGGGACGCCGCCTGGGCCCGCACCCGGCGCGAGGGCCATGTCAGCGGCGGGCGGCCCACCGGCTGGCTGCCCGGCCAGATCGCCCTGGACCGCACCTGGGCGCAACTCGACGACGGCCTGCTCAGCGACCGCTGGTACGCCCCGGAGCGGGCCGGGCACGACGCGGACCCGTCGGCCGTCGCGCAGGCCCTGCACATCCTCGATCACCAGGCCGCGCGCGGCGGTGCCACCCCGAGCGGACCGGGCCGGCGATGAACCCGCCCCGTCCGCTGCCCGCAGCCGCCCGTCTGCCAGGAAGGCCAGGGAACTCCATCGTGCATCACTCGGCCCGGACCGCTCACCGGTCCCCCGCCCGCGCCGCCCGCCGGATCGCCGTCGTCGTCCCGCTGGTGTGCGCGCTCGCCTCCCTCGTGTCCTGCACCAAACAGGAGGCAGCCCTCACCACGCCCTGCGGAGTGGTCGTCGACGGTTCGGGCTCGGCCGCCGCGGACCCGAAGGGCTTCAACGCGGAGGCCAAACTCAAGGACACGCTGGTCGAGTTCCTCACCGACCAGAAGTGCGGCACCGTCGACTACGCCCCCATCACCTGGTCCTCGCGCAGCTCCTCGTGCCGACAGGACCAGGTGGATCTCGACCCGCCGCACGACGCGAACACCGACCAGAAGGCCCAGCGGGCGAACGCCCTGAAGCAGGCCGCCGCCGCCGCGCTCGCCGAGCTCCGTTGCGCGCGCACCCAGGACGGTTCGGACGTCTGGGGCGCGCTGGCCCGCATCGGCGAGGCCGTACCCGGCAAGGGCGGGACGCCCAAGCTGCTCGTCGTGAGCGACTTCGACCAGGCCGACCGGGAGTTCGCCCTGTCCCGCCAGGACATCACCACCCAGGCCAAGCGGGCCGAGGTCATCGACTCGCTCGTGAAGAGCAGGGGCATGCCCGGCATCAAGGGGATGGACGTCTTCCCGGTCGGGCTCGGCATGCAGTACTGGGCGAACCCCAGCGAGGCCCAGAACTTCGAGTCCTTCTGGACCGAGGCCCTGGAAGGGAGGGCCAAGGCACATGTCGACAACCAGTACAAGCGCTGACGGCGAGCCGCAGCCGCGCCGCCGCCGGATCGCCCGCTACGTCCCGGTCCCCGGGCGGAGCGCACAGCAGACCACCCGGCCCCGCCCCGGGCCGGCCCCCGGCGCCGCCCCCGCCCGCCGGCCCCTGGTCCTCGACGACCGGGCCGAACGCGCGCTGCTCACCGAGGCCGGACGCAGAGGCCAGGAGGCCGCCAGAAAGGGCGCCCTGGACCCGTGGGTACTGGGCAGCGGCGACCGGGTGCCCTACTTCGCCGAGCTGGCCTCCGTGCGGGACGCGGTGATCCACCGGGTCGAGGAGGACCTGAGGCTGCGCGAGGAGGCGGCACGGCTGGCGGACGCCCAGGCGGCCTCCGACGTGACCGCGGGCGAGACCGAGTCCCGGCTGCTGGACGAGCGCCTGCGCGAGGCCGAGCAGGACATCGTGACCGCCCGGCAGCAGCTCGACCTGCTCGCGCTCCGCTCCTCCCGCTGGCTCCGCTTCCGGGACCGGCTGCGCGAACGGGTGGAGGACCGCTGGCTGCGCGCCCGCTTCCCGGACCCGGACGACCCGCCGCGCACCGGCACCCCGGACCCCGACGGACCGCCGTACACCGGCACCCCCGGCACCGGCGGGCCGGACCCGGCGGACTCCGGCCGGTCGAAGGACGGCTCCGGGCCCGCGGCCGGTGCCGAGGAGGGCGACCCGGGCGACGACTGGCAGTCGGTGGCCACGGCGGGCACCGCCCCGGACGCCGGCTCGGCCGCCGCGCTGCGGGCGGAGATCCGTGCCGCCCGGCGGGACACCGCCGTCACCGCGTCCGGCGAGGGCTGGGAGGGACTCCAGACCCGTCCCGGTCTGCCCGCCTGGATGACCTGGGGCCTGCTCGGGGTCATCGTCGCCGTGGAGGTGCCGGTCTACTGGATCGCGTACCAGCCCTTCCACGGGATCGGCAGCACCGGCGGCGATCTGCTCTCCGGCACGCTCGCGGCCTCCTCCGCGATCATCATGGTGACCGTGCCGCACCTGGCGGGACGAATGCTGCGCTGGCGCTCGGCGACCGGGTCGCCGCGCGGGAGCTGGTTCCCGGCCGCGTCGCTGCTCGGCGTGTGGGGCGGGCTGACCTGGCTCCTCGGCACCTTGCGCGCCAAGTTCGTGATGCAGCACGACACCCCGGCGCCCGCCGGCGGGGACACCTCGGGCTTCCGCGGGCTCGGCGGCGCGTCCGACACCACCACCCTGGTGGACCGGCTGCATCTGACGACCCAGACGGTGACCTGGCTGTTCTGCGCGCTGCTGCTCCTCTCGGGCGGGGTCGGATTCCTGCTCGGCCTGTTCCGGGAACACCCCTTCCTCGACGCGTTCCGCACCGCGGTGGAACGGCGTACGGGACTGCTGCGGCGCCGTGAGCAGAGCCTCGCCGCCACCGAGCGGGCCCGGGCCGCGCAGGAGACGGCCGAGGACCGGCAGCGGCTGCGCAGGGAGGCCGCGAACGAGCGGATCGCCACCGCCCGCAAGCTGTACGAGGCGGCCGCCCACGAGTATCTCGACGGGGTGATGACGGCCGCGCGGGACAGTGCCGTCACCGAGTCGGCGATGCGGCTGTCGCAGAACTGGCCGCTGCTGCCGGCGACGGTGCGCGACCGCTGAGGGTCCGCGCGGCCCCGGACACACCGCTGCCCCGGCCCTCGTCAGGAGGGCCGGGGCAGCGGTGTGTCTCCCGGTTGTATGTCTGCCAGTTGTATGTCTCCCGGGGCGCTCACTCCTCCGGAACCGAGACGACCGCGCGCAGCGGTGCCAGCAGCCGGTTGACGCCCTTCAGGTCGTCGGCCGAGGCGAGCCGCAGGCACTGCTCCGGGACGGGGTCGAGGGGGGCTTCGGGGCAGCGGTCCTGGAAGAGCAGGAGCGCCGGGCGCGGCCGGCAGCGTTTGGACGTCCACCACAGGCCCTGCGCGTCGGCACGGCGTTCGCGGATCACCCGCACCCAGTACCGGGTGCCGGCGTACTCCTCGCTGTCGACCAGCCAGTGGTCCTGCCATACGGCGGCCAGCCCCTCGGCGCTGGTGAGGTCCACCAGGGAGAGTTCCGCCGTGGTGCGCACGGCGGACAGGACGTACCGGGAGGCCTGGGCCCAGGGGATCAGGCGTACCCCGCCGGTGTCGAACTCGACTGATCTGAGGAGGACTTCGGACAGGGCGGTGACCGGGTCGAGGGCCGCGTACACGTAGGGATAGGGGTCCTTCTCGGTGGGGTCGAAGCGGTTGCCCTTGAAGTACTCGTGCGCGACGTTCGGGTTGAACTCACCGGCCCTGTACTGCTCTTCGTGGCACCGCCACAGCAGGGTGCCCGCGGGCAGCGCGTGCCACACCGGATCCATGGGAACGCCCTGGGGAGGCGGGATCTGCTGCCCCATCAGCTCGCTCCCACCAGCTCGGCGGCGGCGCGTTCCAGCGCGTCGTCGGGCAGGACGCCGAGCAGGTCCGCGGGGACGCCGCCGAGCCAGCGGTTGCCACCCAGCCACCAGTCCGCGGCCCCCCAGGGGTCGCGGTCCGCGCACAGCAGGGCGTTGATCCGGCGGACGACGGGCAGCGGTTCGGCCGTGCCGGGCCGGAACTGGAAGCGGGGGTAGCGGATACCGCGCTCCGGGTCACGCAGCCGGATCACACCGCCGGACGCGTCCGGGCCTCCGGGTACGGCCGGGCCTCCGGATACGGCCGGGCCTCCGGGCGGCGCGGCGCGCTCGGCCTCGGCGTTGCCCGGCGCGGCGCGCTCGGCCTCGGCCGGCGAGACGTGCCCGGCCTCGGTCGTCGAGACGGGTCCGTCGTGGGTCGGCCCGGCCTGCCCGGCACGGGTCAGCGCGGCGTGCTCGGCCTCCGTCAGCGCGGGTGCGGCGAGGAGCCGCCGGCGGGCCGCCCGCAGCAGGTCGGCCGGGTCGGGCGGCGGGGTGCCGAGGACGCCGAGCACCGCGTCGACCGTGGTGAGAGAGGGCAGTTCACGGGTGCCGGACGCGTAGCGGTGGCCGCCGAGGGCCCGGGACACCGGGTGGTCCGGCGGCAGCGCGGACAGCGTGCGCTTGAGCCGGCGCACGGCGCGGGCGACGGCCGGCGGGTTCCCGGCGGCCGTCTCCTCACGCAACTCTCCCAGTGTGTCGGCCAGTTGGCCGAGGGCTTCGTCGTCCAGCCCGGTGCTGACGGTGGTCCAGTGCCGCTCCAGAAGCCGGAGCAGCTCCTCCGACGTCATACGCGCTCTCCTTCCTGCTGCCGGGTGGGCGCCGGTGCCGGATTGCCGTGGTGGACGAAGGCGGCCCAGATGTCGGGCCGGTCGCGGAAGTCCTGCGCGAGGCGCCAGGCGGCCGCGATGTTCTTCAGCGACCGGACCGGCGGGCGCGCGTCCGGCGCGGTGAGCATCCAGCGCTGGGCGGCGCGCAGCGCGTCGGGCGGAGCCAGGCCCCGGGCCAGCGCGTCGTGCAGGACGAGCATGAGGATCTCGGAGGTCATGTCGTCGACCTTCCAGCGGGAGCCGACGGCGTCGGCGGCGAGCCGGTGCACCAGGACCGAGGTGACGGTCAGAGCCTCGTCGTGGTCGCGGGTGGTGAGGTCGGTCTCGCAGCTGCCGCACACGACCAGGGGCCCGGCCGAGCGGAACGCGTCGCCCTCCGCGGGCGTCTCCAGCAGCCGGCTCAGGGTGAGGTCCCCGGAGGTGCCGGGCCGCGCGGCGAGCTGGAGGGCCGACCGGGTGGGATCGGGCCCGGCGAGCCCGTGGCAGGCGAGGTGCACCAGGGAGGCGGGGGCGGTGGCCCGGCCGCCGAGCAGGTCCAGGACCGTCTCCGGGGTGGCGGGGGCGTCGTCGGGGTGGTGGACCACGGCGCCCGGGTAGTACACGCGGGCCAGCGTCTCGATCTCCTCCTCGGCCCACTCCAGGTCGTCCGCCGCGTGGAACACCAGGGCCGGCCGTTCGCCCGGCGCCATGCGTCGCCGGGCCACGGCCCGCAGGAACTCCCGCCCGGAGGCGGCGTGGGTGACGACGGCCACCTCACAGGCCCGGACGACACCCGGCACGCCGGAACCGGCGGGAGGCCGCACCACGGCCGCCGGCCAGGGCACGACACCCAGATCCCCACAGGGCACGACGACGAGCCGTACGGCACGGGGACCGGCGGCGCCCTCCGAAGCGGCGGCCTCACCGGCCGTGGCACCGACCGCACCGAAATCGCCCCCGCCGCCCGGAGCACCTCCCACGCCGACCGCCCCCGGATCGGCCCCGCCACCAGAGGCCCCGGCCACACCACGAGAAGCACCAGCCGCGCCACCGTCGGCACCGGCCACACCACAAGCAACACCAGCCACGTCACCCTCGGCACCGGCCACACCACGACCGTCCGCGCCGCCCCCGGCATCGAAGTCACTGCCTGCCGAGGCACCCGGCAGACCCGACTCGGTGAGTGCGCGGTCCCACAGCCCGAGGTGGTCCAGGGCGGGGCCGAGCGTCTCGCCGGCCCAGGCGCACATCGTCTCCAGAGCGGTGCTCCAGGCCTGCTCGGCGCGCTTGCGCTCGCGTGCGTCGACCGGGTCCGCCGCGGCGTCCAGGGTCTGCAGCCGGGCCCCCGCCGCCAGGTACCGCGCGACGGGGCCGCGGCCGCCGGGGGCCAGCGCGGGCAAGGGCAGTGCTTCGACGGGGCCCTCGCGGGGGACCAGCAGTACGGCCCCGTCCGGGTCCTCGACGCCGGGCACCAGGTACAGCAGCGCGTCCGCGCCCGACTCCCGCAGCCCAGCACGCAGTTCGTGCACGGAGGCGAGCTCCGGCTGTACGTCCTCCCCGCTCCGCCCTCGCAGCACCTCCAGCGAACGGCGCCGCACATCACCGGGCAGCCCGGGTGCGCCCGCGCCCGCCGCGGCCAGGACCTCCAGCGGGGAGCGGTCCCGCAGGGCGCCCAGGGCGGCCGGCCCCGCTTCGGCGGACAGTTCGCGCAGGGAGCGGTCGTCGCCCCACTCCCCGGCCGGGTCGGCGGCGGCGCGCCAGCGCTCGGCCAGTTCGCTCTCCCCGAGGGCCGCCAGCCGGTCGGCGACACCCGCCGAGACGGCCGCCGCGCCGAGCACCAGGGAGCGGCCGGCCTCCAGACACGCGAGGGCCTCCTCGGCACGACCGGCGCGCAGCGCCCAGAAGGCCGCCTTGCGGCCCCGGTCGGCCGCCGCACGCGCGATGCGCAGGCCCCGTCCGACGCCCTGCTGGAGCAGCACCTCGTCGGCGGAGTGCCGTAGCGAGGCACGGGCGAGACCCACGGCGTCCCGCAGTTCGTCTGCGGCGCCCGGCGCGTCCGCGCTCAGGCCGGCACGCTTGGCCCGGTAGTCGGCCAGCTGCCAGGTGAGTCGGGCCTCGCCCGGTCCGCCATCGGGCAGTTCCGTCCGCGCCCGCGTCAGTTCGGCGATCGCCTCGTCGAGGGCCCTGGCGTCGCCGGTGAGGTGGTGCAGGGTTTCCAGGGCGTTCGCGATGCCCTCGCGTGCCCTGGGCCGGAAGTCGGACATGGGGCCGGGGGTCTCCAGCGCCGCCCTGGCACGCCGTACGCCTTCCGCGATCCGGCCCGGGTCGGACTCGGCGAGCGCGGTCAGGGTGAGCAGCGGGGCCCACATGACGTCGAGGAGGACCCGCAGCGCGGGCATGTCCACCGACGTCTCGACGGCCCGCTGCAAGTGGTGCACGGCCGCGCGCAGGTCGGCGGTCCGGTCGTCCGCCGACGAGGCGAGCAGGGCGTGGCCCAGGTAGGCGCTGCCCAGGACGAAGCAGGTCAGCGCGCCGGTCCAGGTCTCGGCGTCGTCGTAGATCTCGTCCAGTTCCAGTTCGCACACGGCGTCGATGACATCCTCGACCGCGTCGGCATCGCCCCGGTCGAGGGCGGACGTCAGCCGCCCGTGCAGCCGCAGGCACTCCGTGCACCGGCGCAGGGTCGCGGCCGGTCCGCTCGACGGGGCGTCGTCCCACGCTTGGGCCTCCAGCAGGGCCAGCGCCATGTCCTCGTCCTGGAGGCTGCCCCCGGTGAGGGTGGCCCCGAGGAGCAGTCCCGGCACGACGCTCCGGAGCCACTCGTCGTACACGCGGCTGTCGAGTTCCCCCGTGGCCGCCGCATCGTGCATCAGCCGGAGTGCCGCCCGGAACCCCTCCATGTCGCCGCTGCGGGTGGCGAGCGTGAAGTGGAAGAGGGCGGCGATCATCCTGGACGGCAGGGGCGCCTGGCCGGGCTCCCGCGCTCCGGCGCCCTGCGCTCCCGACAGTTCGGCGAGGATGCCGGACACGTCCTGCGGCTCAACGCTCCCAGGTGCCATCACCTCGGCGAGGGCGAGCAGCTGGGTCAGGAAGTCCCGCTCCTCCGCCGACGTGTCGGTGCCGTTATCCGGCGCGTCGCCGGTTCCCTCCGGCTCGGACGGGAGCGCGGCGAGGAGTTGCTCCGCCGGGCCGAACAGCAGCGGCGCCAGGGCGGCCAGCGGCTGCGGCAGCGCCGCGTCCGCCCCGTCGAGGAGTTGCCGGCCCGTGCGGAAGAACGCGGCCGTGTCACCGGCCAGCATGGCTTCGGTCATCGCGCCGAACAGCCGGAACTGCTCGTGAACGTGGGGCGTCAGCTGCGGGTGCTCGCGTTCCAGCAGCAGCCGGACGAGCAGCTCGCTGTCCTCCACGAGGCCCGACCCCCCTTGTGCGAGGGGGGTGCCGAGCCTGGAGAGGAACACGACCCGGTCAGTGATCGACTGGCCCGGGGGTCCCGCCGCCGTCTCACGGTGCAGACGCACCAGCCGGAACCCGGCCAGGGCCACCAGGTCCCGCCGCGCCGACTCCCGGTCCGCCTCGCCGAGCCGGGCAGACGTACGGGCCTGCTGGAGCAGGGTCAGCGCCGACTCCCGGTCGGCCGGTCCGCCCCCCAGCACGAACCGTACGGCGTGACAGC
Source organism: Streptomyces sp. CoH27 (assembly GCF_020181035.1). Lineage (GTDB taxonomy): Bacteria > Actinomycetota > Actinomycetes > Streptomycetales > Streptomycetaceae > Streptomyces > Streptomyces camelliae. The sequence continues at coordinate 31,240 of NZ_JAIQYY010000032.1, read as the reverse complement.
GGCCGAGCCGTGCCGCGACGGCGGCCGTCGCTCCCTCGCCGCCGCCCGACTGCTCCGACTCGCCCAGAATCACGCCCAGTTCACCGATCAGGAAATCGAGCTCGGACCCCCTTGGCCCTTCGTACTCCTCCGGATCGAGCGGCACGGAGAATCCGTCCGCGCGCGCGAGCGCGGCGGCGGCGCGGTCGGGTACGGCCCCGGCTTCACTCATGCGTCCTCCCCTCCGCTGCCATGGTGCCCCTTCTCCTGGCCCCGCAGCCGGGTTACGGCGCACCTCACCGGCCTCGCGCCGGAGGACGCCCGGCTCCCGTCCGGTTTCCGCCCGGTCTCGCGGCCCTCTTCGTGGGGCTGCTCGGCTTCGGCCTGGTCAAGGGCCGCACCGGCGTGGGTGAACTGGCCTCCCCGTACGACGCGTTGGTGGGCGGTGCGCTGCTGCTGTGCCTGCTGTGCGGCACGCTCTGCGCGCTGCTCCTGCTCCTGCTCCGGGCGGCGCACGGCGCGCCCACCGTCGTCCGGCTGCCCACCGGGATACCCGCCTCCGCCACGGCGCTGCGCCTGGGTGACGGGCCCCGGATCCTGGTGCCCACCCCGTCGGGGGTGGTGTGCGGCGATCCGGTGCGGACGGCGGACGGGCTGCTGCTCGTCAGGACGGACACCGGCGAGAGCACGATACGGCTCGACCGCGCCGAGGCCCTGGCCGCGGTCGGCCGCTGCCCGGGTGTGCCGGCCGCGCAGGAGGGGCGGGCCTGGCGGGGACGCACCGCGTGAGACCGGCGCGCCCCGCCGACGGGTGCCGATCAGCCGGTCGCCCGCTCCCGCCCCGAGACCGCCGTCAGGACCAGGTACAGCACCAGTGACGTGCCGAGCCCGACCGCCCAGCCGTAGTCGGCCAGCGGAGACAGGGCCGGGATGGGGCGGCCGTCGAGCAGGGGCTTGAAGCTGGCGCCGCCGATCGCGAGGACGCCGCCCACGAGGAAGGCGACGACGGCCCGCCAGTTCCAGCCGGCCGCGTACCAGTAACGGCCGCCCGCGCGGTACAGGTCGGCGAGGTCCAGGCGGGTGCGGCGCAGCAGCCAGTAGTCGGCGACGAGGATGCCCGCGACCGTGCCGAGCAGCCCGCCGACCAGGCCGAGCCAGGTGAAGATGTAGCCCTGCGGGTCGGAGTACAGCTTCCACGGGAAGATCAGGACCGCGAGGACCGCCGTGATGAGCGCTCCGGTGCGGAAACTCACCTTCCTGGGCGCCACATTGGAGAAGTCGAAGGCCGGGGAGACGAGGTTGGCCGCGATGTTCACGGAGAGGGTCGCGACGAGGACGGTCACCAGGGCGTAGAGAAGGCCCACCACGTTGTCGGTCTTCGCGGCGAGCTGCACCGGGTCCCAGACCGGCTGGCCGTAGACCGCCTGCGAGCCGGACGTCACCAGCACCGACAGGAACGCGAACAGCGTCATGGTCGTCGGCAGGCCGAGTGCCTGGCCCCAGGTCTGGGCCTTCTGGCTCCTGCCGTAGCGGGTGAAGTCGGGGATGTTCAGCGACAGCGTGGACCAGAAGCCGATCATGCCCATCAGGGAGGGCCAGAACAGCTTCCAGAAGTGGCCGCCCCAGCCGAGCTTCGACGGCTGGTCGAAGAGCGGGCCGACGCCGCCGGCCTTGCCGCTCATCCACGCCAGCATCACCACGGCGCCGACGATCACGAACGGCGCCGCCCAGTTCTCGAAGCGGCGGATGGTCTCCATGCCCCGGTAGATGATGGCGACCTGGATCAGCCAGAAGATCGCGAACGACAGCCACATGGTCCAGGCGTAGCCGCCCACGTGCGCCGCGTTCGACCAGCTGTTCCCGATCAGCTTGCCGGCGAGGAAGTAGATGGCCTCGCCGCCGATCCAGGTCTGGATGCCGAACCAGCCGCAGGCCACCAACGCCCGCACGACGGCGGGCAGGTTGGCGCCGCGCACCCCGAAGGAGGCGCGGGCGAAGACCGGGAAGGGGATGCCGTACTTGGGGCCCGCGTGCCCGGTGAGCAGCATCGGGACGAGGACGATCAGGTTCGCCAGGGCGATGGTGAACACCGCCTGCTTCCAGTCCATCCCGACGGCGATCAAGCCGGAGGCGAGCGTCCAGGAGGCCGTGTTGTGGGCCATGCCGACCCACAGCGCGGAGAAGTTGTACGTGGTCCAGGTGCGCTTGCCCACCGGAACCGGGAGCAGGTCGTCGTTGGCGTACGGACCGCTGGGCGGCGGAGTGCCAGGAGCGAGTTCCACGCGCCCGTCGGGGAGGGTGACTTGGCCGGACAAGGGTATGGCCGTGGGAGCGGTGTCGGTCATGGGCTGGCCAATCGGGGTGAGGTGGGTCGGGGAGTGGCCGTGCGGGCACCAGCCCCCTCCCCGGGACGGCGGGGAGGGGAGACCATGAGGGGCGTGGGGGGACTCGGGGGATGTGAACCAAGGGGAGGGCGTCAGGCGTTGACGGCCGGGATCACCTTCGTGCCGTAGGCGTCGATGGTGGCCTCCTGGGCGTCGTGCATGTCGTACACGGCGAACTGGTCGACGCCCAGCGCGCGCAGCGCCTTCAGTTTCTCGATGTGTTTCTCGGCGGGGCCGATCACGCAGAAGCGGTCCACGATCTCGTCGGGCACGAACGCGGTGTCGGGGTTGTCGGCGCGTCCGTGGTGGGAGTAGTCGTAACCCTCGCGGGCCTTGATGTAGTCGGTGAGTTCGTCGGGGACCTGGGCGGAGTGCTCGCCGTACTTGGCGACGAGGTCGGCGACGTGGTTGCCGACCATGCCGCCGAACCAGCGGCACTGCTCGCGGGCGTGGGCGAGCGCCTCGGGCGAGTCGTCGGCCGTGACGTAGGCGGGGGCGGCGACGCAGATCGTCACCTCGGACGGGTCGCGTCCGGCGGCCACGGCCGCGTCCTTGACCGCCTTGACCATGTACTCGGTGAGGTAGAGGTCGGAGAGCTGGAGGATGAAGCCGTCGGCCTCCTCACCGGTCATCTTCAGCGCCTTCGGGCCGTACGCGGCCATCCACACGGGGAGCCGGGCGCCTTCCTTGATCCACGGGAAGCGGATCTTCGTGCCGCCGAGGTCGGCCTCCTCACCGCTTCCCAGGGCACGGATGACCTTCATCGCCTCGCTGATGCGGGCCAGGGTGTTGGGTTTGCGGCCCGCCACGCGCATCGCGGAGTCGCCGCGGCCGATGCCGCACACGGTGCGGTTGCCGAACATGTCGTTGAGGGTGGCGAAGGTGGAGGCGGTGACCTCCCAGGTGCGGGTGCCCGGGTTGGTCACCATCGGGCCGACCGTCAGCTTCTGGGTGTTGGCGAGGATCTGACTGTAGATGACGAACGGTTCCTGCCAGAGCACGGCGGAGTCGAAGGTCCAGCCGTACCGGAAGCCGTTGCGCTCGGCCCGTTTCATCAGACTGATGACGCGGGAGGCCGGCGGGTCGGTCTGCAGGACGAGTCCGAAGTCCATGGGCGCCACTCCTCGTTCGAATAGCTTTCGATTAGTTGAGGTACTGACAGGTGGAGCGCGGGGTGTAGACGCCGTGGCCGGCGTGTCCCGTGTACTCCCGCTCGGTGATGACGGGCACACCGCGCGAGAGGACGGTCTCGACCCGGCCGGTGGTCCGCTTGCCCTCGTAGGCCGAGTAGTCGACGTTCATGTGGTGGGTCCGGGCCGACATGGTCTGCTCGGCGTGCGGGTCGTAGATGACGATGTCGGCGTCGGCGCCCGGGGCGATGGTGCCCTTCTTCGGGTACAGGCCGAACATGCGGGCCGGGGTGGCGCAGGCGATCTCGATCCAGCGGCGGCGGGAGATGTGCCCGTCGACGACGGCCTGGTGCAGCAGGTCCATGCGGTTCTCGACGCCGGGCAGGCCGTTGGGGATCTTGGAGAAGTCGCCGCGGCCCAGCTCCTTCTGGCCCGTGAAGCAGAACGGGCAGTGGTCGGTGGAGACCACCTGGAGGTCGTTCGTCCGCAGCCCCTGCCACAGCTTGGCCTGGTGTTCGCGCGGCCTCAGCGGGGTGCTGCACACGTACTTCGCGCCCTCGAAGTCCGGCTCGGCGAGGTTGTCGGTGGACAGGAACAGATACTGCGGGCAGGTCTCGCCGAAGACGGGGAGCCCCTCGTCCCGCGCCCGCGCCAGCTCGGCCACCGCCTCCATCGCCGAGACGTGCACGACGTACAGGGGGGCGCCGGCCACCTGGGCGAGCCGGATGGCGCGGTGGGTGGCCTCGGCTTCGAGCAGGGCCTTGCGGACTTCCCCGTGATACCGGGGGTCGGTCTCACCGCGGTCGAGGGCCTGCTGCACCAGCACGTCGATGGCGATGCCGTTCTCGGCGTGCATCATGATCAGGCCGCCGTTGTCGGCGGAGCGCTGCATGGCGCGCAGGATCTGCCCGTCGTCGCTGTAGAAGACCCCGGGGTACGCCATGAACTGCTTGAAGGAGGTCACCCCCTCCTCCACCAGCAGGTCCATCTCCTTCAGCGTCTCGTCGTGGACGTCGGAGACGATCATGTGGAAGGCGTAGTCGATCGCGCAGTTGCCCTCGGCCTTGGCGTGCCAGGCGTCCAGGCCCTCGCGCAGGGTGTGCCCGACGCTCTGCACCGCGAAGTCCACGATCGTCGTCGTACCGCCCCAGGCGGCGGCACGGGTGCCGGTCTCGAAGGTGTCGGAGGCGAAGGTCCCGCCGAACGGCAGCTCCATGTGGGTGTGCGCGTCGACACCGCCCGGGATGACGTACTTCCCGGTGGCGTCGACGACCCGCTCGGCGGTGAACGCCCCGGCGGCGGGGGTGCCGGAGGCGGCGAGGGCGGCGATGCGGCCGTCCTCGATCAGGACGTCGGCGTGGATCTCGTCGGAGGCGGTGATGACGAGTCCTCCGCGGATGACTGTACGGCCGGTCATGCTGCTCCCTCGGTCAACTCGGTTACGGTCAGGGTGCGGTCAGCGGCGTGTACGCCCCCGGCGCCCGGTCCCGGTAGAACTGCCAGCGGTCCCGGACCTCGCGGAGCTTCGCCAGATCCAGGTCGCGGACGACGAGTTCGGTCTCCTTGTCGCCGGCGACCTCGCCGACGAACTGGGCCTCGGGGTCCACGAAGTAGGTCGTGCCGTAGAAGTCGTTGTCGCCGAGGTCCTCCACGCCGACCCGGTTGATCGCGCCGACGAAGTACTCGTTGGCGACGGCCGCCGCGGGCTGCTCCAGCTGCCAGAGGTAGCGGGACAGGCCGCGCGAGGTGGCCGAGGGGTTGAAGACGATCTCGGCTCCGGCAAGGCCCAGCGCCCGCCAGCCCTCGGGGAAGTGACGGTCGTAGCAGATGTAGACGCCGATCCTGCCGACGGCCGTGTCGAAGACGGGCCAGCCGCTGTTGCCGGGACGGAAGTAGAACTTCTCCCAGAATCCCTGGACCTGGGGGATGTGGGTCTTGCGGTACTTGCCGAGGTAGGAGCCGTCCGCGTCGATCACGGCGGCGGTGTTGTAGAGGACGCCGGGCTGCTCCTCCTCGTACATCGGCAGGACGAGGACGATGCCCAGTTCCCGGGCGAGCGCCTGGAAGCGCTGCACGGTCGGACCCTCGGGGATCCGTTCGGCGTACTCGTAGAAGGCCTTGTCCTGGACCTGGCAGAAGTAGGGGCCGTAGAACAGCTCCTGGAAGCAGAGGACTTGGGCGCCCTGGGCGGCGGCGTCGCGGGCCGCCTGCTCGTGGACCTGGATCATGGATTCCTTGTCGCCGGTCCAGGCGGTCTGGAACAGGGCGGCGCGGATCACTCGGCTCATCGGGACCTCCGGTAGCTCGGTGTGCGGTGAGCCTAGAAAGCCGGAGCAGGCCGTTGGATTGGCAGCGTGTCACGTCTGCGGGGCGTGGGCGTGCCACCGTGTCACGCGTTCGCTGACCCATGTTTCACCGCCGTTTTCGCAGGTCGTCGCATGTTTCACCGCTGTTGCGCATCGTGCGCGAGGAGCGCGATGTGGACCGAGGCCGCCTGTTCGAAGTCGTCGAGGTCGACGCCGAGGCGGGCCTGTATCGCCTCCAGGCGGCGGTAGAGGGCGGGCCGGGAGACGTGGTGGAGCTGGGCGGTGCGGGACTTGTTGCGGCCGGTCGCGAGATAGGTCCGCAGCACGTTCAGCAACTCGGGTTCGGCGGCGCACAGCAGCCCGTCCAGCTCCCGTTCGGCGAAGGACTGCACCTGCGGGTCGTCGCGCAGCAGCCGGATCAGGCCGCGCAGATGTACGTCCTTGAGGCGTACGACGGCCGGGAGGTCCAGGGCGTGGGGGGAGTCGGCGACGGCGTCGGCGACGTGCCGGGACTCCCGCAGTCCGGCCGGTACGTCGTCCCAGGCGGTACGGGGATCCGCGGCGGCCACCACGGCGTCGGACCCGGTCCGCAGCCGGGCCGCGAAGTGCCCGGTGAGGGCCTCGGCGTCCTGGTCCCGGGCGAGGCTGAGCAGGACGGCACTGGCCCCGTCGGCGAGTTCGGCGACGAGCCCGGACAGCCCCAGCAGCCGGAGCACCCGGTCGAGTTGCCCGGGGCTCCGGCCGAGAACGACGAGCGGCACGAAGGTGCGCCGATTGACCGGCAGTCCGGCGGCGCGGGCCCGGGGCAGCAGCTGCCGGGCCGGTACGACACCGGAGACGAGGTCGGTCAGCAGGCTCTGCGCGGACTGCTCCTCCCAGCTGCGCGCGGAGCCGCCGTCGAGCATGCGGTGCAGCACGAGCGCCTCGGCGGCCCGGTCGGCGAGCAGCCGTCCGGTGGCCGGCTCGCCCCGGAAGCCGCACAGCAGCAGCCGGCCCCAGCGCTCCCCGCGGCCGCCCAGCTCGGCGCTGAACCAGCCCTCGCCGTCGGCGCCGCCGGCCTGCCGGGCGATCCGTTCCCAGTCGCGCAGCACGTCGTCCACGGCGGACCGCTCCCCCGCCGTGGCGAGGACGCGGTGGGCGAGGTTGGTGACGACGACGGGGCAGCCGCTGTGCACGGCGACCTCGTCGAGAAGCCGCCCGAGGGGGACGCCGGCCGTGATGAGGCCGGTGAGCGCGCTGCGGACCGACTCCGAGAGACTGACCGCGGCGAACTTGCGCCGGACCAGCCGGGACTGGACCTCCTCCGTCAGCTCGGCGAAGGGGAAGGGCCGGTGCAGCACCACCATGGGCAGACCGCAGCGGTCCGCCGCGCGGCGCATCGCGTCCGGCGGCGCGGGGAACGCCCGCCCGAGACCGAGGACGACGGCGGCCGCCTCGGCCCGGTACAGGGACTGGATGTACTCGGCCTGTTTGCTCTCGTCACCGGCGAGCAGCACGCCGGTGGTGAGGACCATCTCGCCGCCGCTGAGCATCACGCCGACGTCGGCGGCCTCGGCGACATGCACCCAGCGCACCGGCCGGTCCAGCTGTCCGGCCCCGGCCACCACCTCGGGCTCCCCGGCCAGGACCCGTTCCAGGGACAGCACCTGGCGGACGGAGAGCACGGGTTCCCAGCCGTACCGGGTCTCGGAGGTGGTGGTGGTCATGGCCGTACACCTGTTTCTCTAGTACGCGCTGCGAAGCGCCTGTTCGAGGATGGCCGCGCCCTCCTCCGCCTCCACCACCGTCAGGGACAGCGGGGGTGCGATGCGCAGGGCGCTGGTGTCGTGGCCGCCGCCCTTGCCGATGAGCAGGCCGCCGGCGCGGGCCGCCTCCAGGACGGCCGAGGCCGCCCGCGGATCGGCCTCGTCCGTGCCCGGCCTGGTCAGCTCGATGCCGATCATCAGCCCGCGCCCGCGCACCTCGCGTACGCCGGGCAGCTGGGCGGCGACGGCCCGCAGCCGCTCGATGAGCAGCCCGCCGACCCGGCGGGCGTTGCCCTGGAGGTCGTGCTCCAGCAGGTAGGTGAGGTTGGCGAGGCCGGCGGCCATGGTGATCTGGGTGCCGCCGAACGTGGAGATGCTGTTGGCGTCCAGGCAGTTCATGATCTCGGCGCGGGCGATGACCCCGCCGATGGACATGCCGTTGCCGATGCCCTTGGCGAAGGTGACGAGGTCCGGCGGACCGCTCCGGGCGTGCGCCTGCCAGCCCCAGAAGTGCTCGCCGGTGCGGCCCCAGCCGGTCTGCACCTCGTCGGCGATCCACAGGACGCCGTGCTCGGCCAGGACCTCGCGGAAGGCGGCGTAGAGGCCGTCGGGCGGGGAGGTGAAGCCGCCGACGCCCTGGATGGGTTCGGCGATCAGCGCGGCGGGCGGCCGGATGTGCCCGAGGATGTCCCTGAGGTCGGCCACGCACGCGTCGGTGAACGCGCGGTCGTCCAGCCCGGCGAACGGGCCCCGGCCGCGCACCGCACCGTGCACGTAGTGGGTCTGGAGCGGGGAAAGGGAGGTCGGGGACCAGCCGCGGTTGCCGGTGATGCCGACCGTGCTGAAGGAGCGCCCGTGGTAGCTGTTGCGCATCGCCAGGACGGTGTTGCTGCGCCGGTGGGCGGTGGCGAGGAGCAGGGCGGTGTCGTTGGCCTCGGTGCCGGAGGTGGTGAAGAAGACCCGGGCGTCCGGAATGCCGCTCACCTGGGCGATGCGCTCGGCGAGTTCGACCATCGGCCGGTTCAGATAGAGCGTCGAGGAGTGGATGATCCGCCCGGCCTGCTCGCTGACGGCCTTGGTGACCTCGGGCAGCGCGTGCGCGGTCATCGTGGTCAGGATGCCGCCGAAGAAGTCCAGGTACTTGTTGCCGGCGGAGTCCCAGACGTGGCGTCCCTCGCCGTGGGTGATCTCGATCGGCTCGTCGTAGTACAGGGCCAGCCAGTCGGGCAGGACCTGGCGGTGGCGGGAGTAGAGGTCGTTCACGGCTGGATCAGTCCTTCGTAGGCGTCGGGGCGGCGGTCGCGGTAGAAGGCCCACTGCTGCCGCACTTCGTCGATCAGGCCGAAGTCGAGGTCGCGGACGAGGAGTTCCTCGGACTTGTCGCTCGCGGTCTCGCCCACGAACTGCCCACGCGGATCAACGAAGTAACTGGTCCCGTAGAAGTCGTTGTCGCCGTACTCCTCCCGGCCCACGCGGTTGATGGCGGCGACGAAGTACTCGTTGGCGACGGCCGCCGCGGGCTGCTCCAGCTGCCACAGGTACGCCGAAAGGCCGCGGTGGGTGGCGGAGGGGTTGTAGACCAACTGGGCACCGTTGAGCCCGAGTTGCCGCCAGCCCTCCGGGAAGTGCCGGTCGTAGCAGATGTAGACGCCGATGCGCCCGACGGCGGTGTCGAAGACGGGCCAGCCGACGTTCCCGGGCCTGAAGTAGTACTTCTCCCAGAAGCCCTTGACCTGCGGGATGTGGTGCTTGCGGTACTTGCCGAGGTAGGTGCCGTCGGCGTCGATCACGGCGGCGGTGTTGTAGTAGAAGCCGGACTGCTCGACCTCGAAGACCGGGACGACGATCACCATGCCGGTCTCGCGCGCGAGATCCCGCATACGGCGCACGGTCGGCCCGTCGGGAACGGGCTCGGCCCACCGGTAGTGCTCGGGCTCCTGGACCTGGCAGAAGTAGGGCGCGTTGAAGACTTCCTGGAACCCGATGACCTTGGCACCCTGCCGGGCCGCCTCGCGGGCGTGCTCCTCGTGCTTCGCCACCATGGACTCCGTGTCGCCGGTCCAGGTGGCCTGGACCAGTGCGGCGCGTACGACGTTGGCCATGAGCTGCTCCTTCGACGGGACGCCAGAGCCTCTACGCCCGTAGAGCAGGCGGTAGAGGGATGAAAGTAAGCCTCCTGGAGGCCCTTGCCAAGACCATCGTCGTCAACCCGCGGGGTCGATCACGTTTCACACGCCGATGGGCGAGCGGACGATCCGGCCCGGCGGAGCGAAGCGGGACACACCGGGACGAGCCCTCCGCGCATCGCTCACGTACCGTGTCCGGCGACTCGCAGGGCGTGCACGAGGTCCCAGTACCGCTCCTCGGACACGGCGCGGGCGGCCTCCAGCAGCAGGGGCACGAGCCGGCCGGGATCGGGAAGGACGGCACGGGCGGCCTCCTCCGCCGTCCGCGCCCGCGCACAGGCGTCCAACAACGCCCGGGCCTCCCGCCCTCGCCCCTCGTCCGCCAGGCGCAGCACGGCGGCCCCGACCTGCTCGGCCGGCCGGGCCACCCCCTGCCGCAGCAACTGCCGTCCGTCGGCGCCCCGCCCGGCGCCGGCCAGCGCGTCGGCGACGCCGACCAGCCGCTCAGGAGGCAGCGAGGCGGCCTCCCACAACAACGTCGCCCAGTCCGCCCCGAGCCCGGCGACGCGCAGCGCGTCGGCAAGCAGCGGAAACCGGCCGGCCGGCCACTGCGCGACCTCGGCGAGCAGCACATGCGCCTCCCCGCTGCGCCCCTCGGCACGCAACCGGGCGAGCCGCTCGACGGCACCGACGACGGCCGCGCCGGCTTCACCGTCCACCTCCTCGACGCCGACCGCCTCCGCCTCCACGGCCTGCTGCACTCCCCCGGCGAACCGCGCACCCCGCGGCCTGCCGGTCGCGGCAGCCTGCGGCAGCGCGGCCGACGGCACGGGCACCTGCGGTACGGCGACGGGGGCCGCCGTGTCCTCGGCCATCCCGGCGAAGCGGGCACTGCCACGGCGGCGCTTGCGGGGGGTGGTGGGGGCAGCTGGGGCAGGGGGTGGAGGCGGGGCGGATGCGGCGGCGGGCACGGCGTTCGGGGTGACCGGGGTGACGGACGCAGGGGTCGGAGCGGGCGCTGCGGCAGGCGCGGGGTTCGGAGTGGGCGCGATGTGCGAGGAGGGGGTCGCGGTGGCGTGTATACGGGATGTGCGGGTTGGGTGGGCTTGCGCCGGGTGGGCGGCCGGTGCGGCGGGGCCGGAGGCCGGGGCAGGGCGGAAGTCGGGCGCCGGGAGGGCCTGGCCGGGTCCGGATCCGGCGGGGCCAGAGGCCGCGGCAGCGAAGGAACCAGCAGCCCACAGGACCTGACCAGGCGCGGACCCCGCAGGGCCGGAGGCCGGGGCAGGGAAGGAGCCCGCAGGACCGGAGGCCGGGGCAGGGAAGGAGCCCGCAGGACCGGAGGCCGGGGCAGGGAAGGAGCCGGAGGCTCGGAAGGCCTGGTCAGGTTCGGGCCGGACGGGGGCCGGCGTCTCCGCCCGCCCGGAATCGACAGCCACAGGACGCCCCACACCCTCACCCGACGCCCCCGACACCCCACCCCGGCCACCACCCGAGGCCACCCGGCCCCCACCGCCATCACCTCGCACCGGCATCCCCGCCCGCCCGGAATCCGCGGCCGAGGGGCGCCCCGGACCCGCAGCCCACTGCCCCCGTCCCGCTCCCGCCCGACTGCCCGTCGCACGGCGGTCCAGTTCCCGGAGGCGGCGCTGGAGTTCCGCGCACCGGGCGGACGCGCGGGTGTGGTCGTCGTGGGCCCAGGCGAGGTCGAGGCGCAGGGCATCGGTCTCCGGGCCGGAGGCCGCCGTGGAGAGCAGGCGGGCCAGTTCGGTCTGGCGGTCGGCGGCGTACCGCTGCTCGCGGAGCATGACGTCGAGGCGGTCGGCCAGGACCTCGCGTGCCCCGGGGCGGGCGTCGTACGCCGCAAGGGCCGCCCGGTAGAGAGCTCGGGCCCGTTCCCGCTCGGCGTCGGCCGCGGGCGCACCGTATGCCGCCGCGAGGTCGTCCAGCAGGGCCGCCACCACGTCCCACGGCGGCACCTCGCGCCCCTGAAGGCAGGCCCGCATGCCCTCGGGGTCACGCTGCCAGAAGACGCCGCTCCAGCCTTCCCCCTGGTCCAGGCGCGCCAGCAGACCGCTCAGGTAGCCCGCGAACTCCCGCACCTCACCAGGGAGTTGATCCACCGCCATCGCCCAGCTCCCGCCCGACCGCCAGCACTCCGACCGCCAGGCAACACCAGTCGTGTTACGGCTCTGCTACGCACGGTTTTCCGGCAGTGCGCGGATGGCTCACCGCACGCCCTGTCTCACACGGCGGCCATCGCGCATCGCGTGAGCAGTTCGTCCATCGACAGCCCGAGGACTCCGGCCAGCGCGGCCACCGTGAAGAACGCCGGTGTCGGCGCCCGGCCCGTCTCGATCTTGCGCAGGGTCTCGGCGGAGACGCCCGCCGCGGCGGCCACCTCGGTCATGCTCCGGCCACCGCGCGCCTCGCGCAGCAACTGCCCGAGCCGCTCGCCGCGTTCGCGCTCTTCGGGGGTGAGAGGGGTGCGCACCATGCCCCCATTCTAATACCGGCCACCCCGACGGCCCCCATTTAAATACCGGTATAGTAATTGGCATGGTGGAACTGAAGACAGACACGTCGATCGACGCGATGCACGCGGCGGGCCAGGTCGTCGCGCGGGCCCTGACGGCCGTACGGCAGGCCGCGGACGTCGGCGTCTCACTGCTGGAGCTGGACGAGGTGGCACGGGAGGTGCTGCGCGAGGCCGGGGCGTCCTCGCCGTTCCTCGGCTACCGCCCGTCCTTCGCCCCGACCCCCTTCCCCGCGGTGATCTGCGCCTCCGTGAACGACGCGATCGTCCACGGCATCCCCACCCGCTACCGCCTGCGCGACGGCGACCTGCTCTCCGTCGACTGCGGTGCGGTGCTGGACGGCTGGGCCGGCGACTCGGCGCTCAGCCTCACGGTCGGCCGCCCGCGCCCGGCCGACCGCCGCCTCATCGACACCGCCGAGCGCGCCCTGGCGGCCGGCATCGCGGCGGCCGTCGCCGGCAACCGCATCGGCGACATCGCCCACGCCGTCGGCAAGGTCTGCCGCGGCGCCGGGTACGGCATCCCGCAGGGCTTCGGCGGCCACGGCATCGGCCGCCGGATGCACGAGGATCCCGACGTCCCGAACGAGGGCCGCCCCGGCCGAGCCCTTCCCCTGCGCCCCGGCATGGTCCTGGCCATCGAGCCCATGCTGATCGCGAGCGGCAAGGACACCTACTACGAGGCGGGCGACGGCTGGACCCTGCGCACGAGCGACGGCTCCCGCGCTGCCCACGTGGAGCACACGGTGGCGATCACGGAGGAGGGCCCGAGGATCCTCACGGCCCGGTAGGCACCCCGCACATGCCAGCCAGCAGCATCCGTGACAAGGTGATATGAACCAGCACCAAAGGAACGGAATGCCATGACCAACGGCTACCCTCCCGACCCCTTCGGTGAATTCCTGTCCCGCTTCTTCGGCGGCACCGGCGGCGCCCCCGCGCCCCGCCACATCGACATCGGCCGCCTGCTCAGCCAGCCGGCCCGGGAGCTGGTCAGAGGGGCCGCCCAGTACGCCGCCGAGCACGGCAGCCGGAACCTGGACACCCAGCACCTGCTGCGCGCGGCCGTGGCGGCGGAGCCCACCCGGAGCCTGCTGAGCCGGGCCGGCGCGGACCCGGACTCGCTCGCCACGGAGATCGACGACCGGGCCGGGCCGGTCCAGCACCCGCCGGGCGACGTGCCGCCGCCGACCTCGCTGTCGCTCACCCCGGCCGTCAAGCGCGCCCTGCTGGACGCGCACGACATGGCACGGGCGAGCGGCGCCGGGTACATCGGCCCGGAGCACGTGCTGAGCGCCCTGGCCGCGAACCCGGACTCGGCGGCCGGGCACATCCTGAACGCGGCCCGGTTCTCGGCCGGGAGTCTGCCGCCGGAGGCCCCGGAGAGCGCGCCGGTCCGCGTGGAGCGGCAGCGGTCCACCGGGACGCCCACTCTGGACAAGTACGGCCGTGATCTGACCGACCTGGCCCGGCAGGGGCGGATCGACCCGGTGATCGGCCGGGACACCGAGATCGAGCAGACCATCGAGGTGCTCTCCCGGCGCGGCAAGAACAACCCCGTGCTGATCGGCGACGCCGGTGTCGGCAAGACGGCCGTCGTGGAGGGGCTGGCGCAGCGCATCGCCGACGGGGACGTACCGGACGGGCTGGCCGGGCGCCGGGTCGTCGCGCTGGACCTCACCGGGGTCGTCGCCGGCACCCGTTACCGGGGCGACTTCGAGGAGCGGCTCAACACCATCGTCGAGGAGATCCGCGCCCACTCCGAGCGGCTGGTCGTGTTCATCGACGAGCTGCACACCGTCGTGGGCGCGGGCTCCGGCGGCGAGGGCGGCGCGATGGACGCCGGCAACATCCTCAAGCCCGCGCTCGCCCGGGGCGAGCTGCACATCGTCGGCGCGACCACGCTGGAGGAGTTCCGGAGGATCGAGAAGGACGCGGCGCTGGCCCGCCGGTTCCAGCCGGTCCTGGTGCCCGAGCCGACCGTCCCGGACACCATCGAGATCCTGCGCGGGCTGCGCGACCGCTACGAGGCCCACCACCAGGTCCGCTACACCGACGCGGCGCTGGTCGCCGCCGTACAGCTGTCGGACCGCTACCTCACCGACCGGCGGCTGCCGGACAAGGCCATCGACCTGATCGACCAGGCGGGCGCCCGGGTGCGGCTCGGTGCCGGGACCAAGGGACAGGACGTGCGCGCGATGGAGCGCGAGGCCGAGCAGCTGGTGCGGGACAAGGACCAGGCGGTCGCGGACGAGGACTACGACGAGGCGAAGGAGCTGCGCGACCGGATCGGCGAGCTGAAGCGGCGCATCGAGGAGGCGAGCGGCGGCGGCAAGGCCGACGAGGGGCTGGACCTGGAGGTGACGGCGGAGGCCATCGCCGAGGTGGTGTCCCGGCAGACTGGCATCCCGGTCAGCCGGCTCACCCAGGAGGAGAAGGAACGGCTGCTCGATCTGGAGCAGCATCTGCACCAGCGGGTGGTCGGCCAGGAGGAGGCCGTCGCCGTGGTCTCGGAGGCCGTGCTGCGCTCCCGCGCGGGCCTCGCGAGCCCGCGCCGGCCGATCGGCAGCTTCCTGTTCCTCGGGCCGACCGGCGTCGGCAAGACCGAGCTGGCACGGGCACTCGCCGAGGCGCTGTTCAGCAGCGAGGACCGCATGGTCCGCCTGGACATGAGCGAGTACCAGGAACGGCACACCGTCTCCCGGCTGGTCGGCGCCCCGCCGGGGTACGTCGGCCACGAGGAGGCCGGCCAGCTCACCGAGGTGGTGCGCCGGTACCCGTACTCGCTGCTCCTCCTCGACGAGGTGGAGAAGGCGCATCCGGACGTCTTCAACATCCTGCTCCAGGTCCTGGACGACGGCCGGCTGACCGACTCCCAGGGCCGGACGGTGGACTTCACCAACACCGTCATCGTGATGACCAGCAACCTCGGCTCCGAGGCGATCACCCGGCGCGGTACCGGGATCGGGTTCGGGCCGGGCGGGGCGGAGGCGGACGAGGAGGCGCGGCGCGAGCAGATCCTGCGGCCGCTGCGCGAGCACTTCCGGCCGGAGTTCCTCAACCGCATCGACGAGATCGTGATCTTCCGGCAGCTGACCGGCGAGCAACTCCGGCAGATCACCGGCCTGTTGCTGGAGGGCACCCGGCGGCTGCTGGACGGGCAGGGCGTCACGGTCCACTTCACGGACGCGGCCGTCGACTGGCTCGCCGAGCGCGGCTACCAGCCCGAGTACGGCGCCCGCCCGCTGCGCCGCACCATCCAGCGGGAGGTGGACAACCAGCTGTCCCGGCTGCTGCTCGACGGCACGATCACCGAGGGCGGCCATGTGACGGTGGACGTGACGGAGGGCCGGCTGGACTTCCGCACGGACCGCTCCCGGCGACCGGCGCCGGAGCTGTAGGCCGGCCGGGCCCGCAAGCGAAAGTCCTGCGGCGCCGGCCCCCGCACGGGTGCCGGCGCCGCGGGCATGACGACGTTTCGTCCGCTACGGTGCGGCGGGGTCGACCACCATCGCCGAGCCGCCTCCGCGTCGTACCTTCTCGGCGGCGGCGAGCCACTCGCCGCCCGGCAGGCGTTGCACGCCGGTCGCCGCGCCGATCTCGGGGCTGAGGGAGAAGGAGTGCCCGATGGACTCCAGCTGCTTCCTCACGTCACCGTTGTAGAGGGTGGGTTCGAGTTCGGTCTTCGCCGCGTTGCGCTGGCTGGCGCGGGGTGCGGCGATGGCGTCGACCAGCGGGAGGCGCCGGTCGAGGAACTCGGTCAGGGTCTGCAGCACCGTGGTGATGATGGTCGCCCCGCCCGGTGAACCGAGTGCCACCACCGGCCTGTCGGCCTTGTCCAGGACGATCGTCGGGGAGATCGACGAGCGCGGCCGCTTGCCCGGGCCCGGCAGATTCGGGTCGTGCACCGCCGGGTTGGCCGGGGCGAAGGAGAAGTCGGTCAGCTCGTTGTTGAGCAGGAAGCCCCGGCCGGGCACGGTGATGCCGCTGCCGCCGGTCTGCTCGATGGTGAGCGTGTAGGCGACGACGTCGCCCCACTTGTCGGCCACGGTCAGATGGGTGGTGTTCTCACCCTCGTACGTCGTCGGGGCCGCCGTACCGCCCTGGCCGCAGGGCGCCGGGTGGCGCGGGTCACCGGGCGCGAGCGGGCTGGTGAGGACAGCGTCGTCCTTGATCAGGCAGGCCCGCGAGTCGGCGTACCGCTGCGACAGCAGCTCCTTGGTCGGTACGTCCTCGAAGGCGGGGTCGCCGACCCAGCGCCCCCGGTCGGCGAAGGCGATCCGGCCGGCCTCGATGAAGTGGTGCAGATACTGCACCTCGCTCGCCTTCGAAAGGTCGGTCTTCTCCAGGATGTTGAGCGCCTCGCCGACCGTGGTGCCGCCCGAGGAGGAGGGCGCGATGGAGTACACGTTCAGGCCGCGGTACGACGTCCTGGTGGGCGCCTGGAGCTTGGCCCGGTAGACGGCGAGGTCCTTCTCCTCCAGCTTGCCCGGGCGGGCGTGCCAGCCGGAGGCGGGGTCCACGGGCGGGTGTTCGGCCGTCCTGACGATGTCGTCGCCGATGTCCCCGCGGTAGACGGCACCGATGCCCTTGCGCCCCAGTTCCTCGTAGGTGCGGGCGAGTTCGGGGTTCTTGAACGTCGAACCCACCACGGGGAGCTGCCCGTTCGGCAGGAACAGCTTCGCGGTGTCCGGGAAGTAGCGGAACCGCGTCTCGTTGGACGCGGTCTGCGAGCGGAAGGTGTCGTCCACGGTGAAGCCGTCGCGGGCGATCCGCTCGGCCGGCTTCAGGACCGTACCGAGCCTCCTGGTGCCCCACTCGTCCAGCGCCGTCTGCCAGGTGGCGGGCGTGCCCGGGGTGCCGACGCTCAGCCCGCTGCTGACGGCGTCGGCGAAGGCGAGCGGCTTGCCGTTCTCCAGGAACAGGTCGGAGTCGGCGCTGAGGGGCGCCGTCTCGCGGCCGTCGATGGTGTGCACGGTGCGGGTCCGGGCGTCGTAGTAGACGAAGTAGCCGCCTCCGCCGATGCCGGCGGAGTAGGGCTCGGTGACGCCGAGCGCGGCGGCGGTGGCGACGGCCGCGTCGACCGCGTTGCCGCCGCGCCTGAGGACCTCGATGCCGGCCGCGGTCGCGTCCGCGTCGACACTCGCGACGGCGCCGCCGTAACCGACGGCCACGGGAACCTTGGTGGGTGTGCTGCTCGTCGCGGCGGGCGGCGCCGCGGCCCCCACTGACACCATGGCGGCCGAGACCGCCAGCACCGCCAGTTTCCGTCTGCCAGGGCGACCCATCCGTACCTCCCGTCGGGACCGGTCAGCGCAGCGTAACGAGATTGCCGGAGCCTCGACAGGGGGCCTCGGCGGGCTGCCACACGAACGTCACACGTCGAACACCGGTACGCTCCCGGACGCCTGGGGCCGCTACCATGCCCGGCCATGAACGACGACCTGCGCAACATCGTCCTCGGTCTGGTGGCGACCGGCATCTCGGCCTGCCTCGGCTGGATCGCCCGGACCTCGCTGTGGCGCCGCAAGCTGCGGCGCAAGCAGGCGTTCTTCGGGCTGCCGGACCACTCCGAGTCGCTGCTCGTGGTGAACCGCAACGCGGGCGGGCCGGACCTGTCGGTGATGCGGTACGACGTGTTCGCCCTGCTGGAACTCGCCGCACTGATCAAGGGCTGCCACGCGCACGCCCAGGTCGTGGCGCACGACGCCACCCAGCAGGGCTTCGGCGAGCGGACAGAGTTCTGCGTCGGCGGGCCCTACTCGAACCGCCGGATGGCGGCCCACCTCTCCTCGCTGCTGCCGGGCGTGCGGATGAACGTGGAGACCGACGCCGGCCCGGAGACGGGCGCCTTCCGGATCGGCGGGGAGCACTACCGCATGGACGGCGGCCGGAGCGAGTACGTGCTGCTCGCCCGGATCGGCGCGGACGGGCACGGCTCCGGCCGCCCGGTGTTCCTCTTCTGCGGCCAGCGGGCCATCACCAACCAGGCCGCGACCCGCTATCTCGCCCGCCACCACGAACGCCTGCACCGCAAGTACGGCACCGGCTCCTTCGTCCTGCTGCTGAAGGTGCTCAACTCCCAGGCGTACGGCCCCGACGTGGTCGAACTGGTCGCGGACGTCACCCGGGCGGCACGCGCCCCGCTGCCCGAGACGGCGCCGGCCACTGGCGCGTGAGGCTTCAACAATCTTTACCGGCACGTAACTTACCGACGGGTTACTTGCGGTAAGCGGCCACGGTTACCGTCGGGTCACTTTGCACTGACACGAGTGAAGGAGTGACCCATGATTCAGGGGGGCGGCGCGAAGCGCCATCGCAAAGGCCGGTGGCGTGCGACGGGCGGGCAGGGTCGGCACGGCCGCACCGCTCTGCGCACCGCCGCCGCCACGGCCGTCTCGGCGGCGCTGATCTCCGGCGGTGTCGTCGGCCTGGCCCCGGCCGCCCAGGCCGCCGCCCCCGCCGTGCGCTTCGTGGACATCGCCGGTGACGGCGGCACCGTGCTGAAGGCGAACGTCGTCACACCCGCGAACGCGAACGGCGCACACCGCTACCCGCTGGTCGTGCTGCCCACGAGCTGGGCGCTGCCCCAGGTGGAGTACCTCGCCCAGGCGCAGAAGCTCGCCGACGCCGGCTATGTGGTGCTCAGCTACAACGTGCGCGGGTTCTGGCAGTCCGGCGGGCAGATAGAAGTGGCCGGTCCGCCGGACGTGGCGGACGCCTCCAAGCTGATCGACTGGGCCCTCGCGCACACCCCGGCCGACCCGGGGCACATCGGCATGGCGGGGGTGTCGTACGGCGCCGGGATCAGTCTGCTCGCCGCCGCCCACGACCGGCGGATCAAGGCGGTGGCCGCGCTCAGCGGCTGGGCGGACCTGGTCGACTCGATCTACTCGGGCCGCACCCAGCACGTCCAGGCGCTGGCCGTGCTGGACGGCGCGGCCACCCTCACCGGCCGCGAGAGCCCCGAGCTGCGCGAGATGTTCGACAACCTGTACTCCTCGAACCTGTCGAAGGAGCGGGAGATGATCGCGTGGGGCCGCAAGCGCTCCCCCGCGGCCTATGTCGACCAGCTGAACCGGAACGGCGCCGCCGTGCTGCTCGCCAATGCCTGGGGCGACACCGTCTTCAACCCGAACGAGTACGCCGACTTCTACCAGAAGCTGAAGGTGCCCAAGCGGCTGGAGCTGCGCCCCGGCGACCACGCGACCGCCGAGCTGACCGGCCTGTTCGGGCTGCCCAACGACGTGTGGACGGACACCGAGCGCTGGCTCGACCACTACCTCAAGGGCGCCGACAACGGCATCGACCGTGAGCAGCCGGTCCAGGTGAAGTCCCGTAGCGCGGGGGGATACGAGGGCTACCCGGACTGGAAGTCGGTCGGCGCGACCCGGGAGAAGATCGCGCTCGCGGGCTCGACGACGATCCACGCGAATGTCGACTCGGGCGCGGACGGCGGGATCGTCTTCCTCTCCAGCATCCTGGACCAGGTCGCCCAACTGCCCCCGATGGCCTCGATACCGCTGCTGCCGCGCCGCTGGGCGGCCGTGTGGCAGTCACCGAGGTACGGCAGCGCGCAACAGGTGCGCGGCACGGCGGCCCTGCACACCACGCTGACCCCGACGGCGGAGAGCGGCACCCTTGTCGCCTACCTGTACGACGTGGGGCCGCTCGGCCTCGGCAAGCTGGTCACGCACGCGCCGTACACCTGGCACGGGCGGACGCCCGGCACGCCGTTCGACGTGGACCTGGATCTGTTCTCCACGGCCTACGACGTACCCGCCGGGCACCGCCTCGCGCTGGTGGTCGACACGGTCGACCCGCTGTACATCGAGCACAACCCGTCCGGCGCGCAGCTGACCTTCTCCTCGCCCTCGGACGACCCGTCGTACGTGTCCGTCCCGGTGCGCGAGCAGTGATCTCCGGCTGCCGCCGGACGAGCCTGGCCCGTGTGAACTGCCGCCCCTCCTAGGGTTTCGGGGCCAAGGGGGGCTCCCTGCCCGGCAGCAGCGCCCCAGGACCAGGTGTGGCGACCGCCACCGCCTCGGTCTTGGGGCTGCGCTGCTCACGGCGGGACACCCGGACGGCGCACCACGAGAGCAGCATGCACATCCCGATGTAGATCGGCGAGATCACCATCACCACAGGGATGAACGGCAAATCGTAGTCGAGGTTGGAGGCGATCAGTTTCCCGGCATGGAGGAACTCCTCGTAGGTGATGAGATAGCCGAGGGAGGTGTCCTTCAGAGCGACCACCAGCTGGCTGATGATGGCCGGCAGCATGGCGCGTACGGCCTGCGGGACGAGGACGTGCGCCATGACCTGGGTCTTGCGCATGCCGAGCGCGAACGCGGCCTCCCGCTGGCCGCGTTCGACCGCGCCCACACCCGCCCGGAAGACCTCGGCGAGCACCGAGCCGTTGTAGAGGGCGAGTCCGGCGACCAGCGCGGGCAGCGGCTGCACCTTGAGTGCCACGAAGATGAAGAAGATCATCACCAGCACCGGCATCGCGCGGAAGAACTCCACGACCACCGCGGCCGGCAGACGCACCGCCCTGTGGTCCGACAGCCGTCCGGCCGCGAGCACCCCGCCGAGGACGAGGGAGAGCGCGGCCGCGATCGCGAAGGCCTTCAGGGTGTTGCCGAGGCCGCGCAGCAGCAGTTCCTGGATCCCCTTGTACGCGAAGGGCATCCACTTCGTGCGGGTGAACTGGCCGGTGTCGAACAGCAGATACAGGATCCAGGCGACGAGGCCGAGGAGCGCGGCGGTGGACAGCGCGCCGTAGACGCGGTGCCGCCGCCGGGTGCGCGGGCCCGGGACGTCGTAGAGGGCGGTGGTGGCGGTCATCGGGCGACTCCCCAGGTGCGCTCCAGCGCGTGGAACAGCGCGCTGATGGCGAGCGTGATGATCAGGTAGCCGAGGGCGATCCACACGAAGGTCCAGACGATGTCGTAGCCCAGCTCGTTCAGCGTCTTGTACGTGCCGAGCAGTTCGGTGACGCTGAACGCGCCGGCGATCGCGGAGTTCTTCGCGAGTGCGATGAGCGTGGAGCCGACCGGCGGGATCACCGACCTGAACGCCTGCGGCAGCACAACCAGGTTCAGGGTCTGGCCGAAGGTCATGCCGAGGCTGCGGGCGGCCTCGCCCTGTCCCCTGGGCACGGTGTTGATGCCCGAGCGCAGCGCCTCGCAGATGAACGCCGAGGTGTAGCAGCCGAGGGCGAGGACGGCGAACAGCTGGAAGGGCAGCACGAGGCCGAACCGGGGCAGTCCGAGCACCACCGCGAAGAACAGCAGGGTGAGCGGGGTGTTGCGCAGCACGGTGACCCACACGGTGCCGAAGACCCGCAAGGAGGCGACCGGGGCGACCCGGAAGGAGGCCATCACGAAGCCCAGCACCAGAGCCAGCAGCCCGGCGTAGACGGTGAGTTCGACGGTGCCGAGGAATCCCTGGGCGTAGGTGGAGAAGTTGTCGGTCAGTACGTTCATGCCGTCCTCGCGGCGCGAGCCGGATAGCGGTCGATGGCGGGCGGGCGGGGCGCGGGCACACCGGACAGACCGAGCGTGGCCTCGTACGCCTTCTTCCAGTCGCCGTCCTTCTCCCGGGCCGCCAGGGCGTCGTCGAGGGCGAACCGCAGGGCGCTGTCGCCGCGCGGGACGCCGATGCCGTACGGCTCCCGCGAGAACGGCTTGCCGACGACCTTCAGTTCGTCGGGGACCTTGGCGGCGTAGCCGATGAGGATGGCGTCGTCGGTGGTGACCGCGTCGACCTGGTAGGTGAGCAGGTTGTCGACGCAGGCCGAGTAGGTGTCGTAGGCGACGAGGACCGCCCTCGGATAATCGGCCTGGATGCGCTGGTACGGCGTGGAGCCGGCGGCCGAGCAGACCCGTCTGCCGTCGAGGTCCTGGGGGCCGTGGATGCCCTTCTCGTCCGTGCGGACCAGCAGGGACTGGCCGGCCATGTAGTAGGGCCCCGCAAAGCCGACCAGCTTCTTGCGGCCCGCGTTGATCGTGTAGGTGCCGACGTAGTAGTCGATCTGGCCGTTCTGCAGGGCGGTCTCGCGGTTGGCGGAGGCGACGGTCCTGAAGCGCACCGACTCCGGCGGGAGGCCGAGGGAGGCGGACATCATCCTGGCGATCTCGATGTCGAAGCCGGCGTAGGTGCCGCTCGCCGGGTCCTTCTCACCGAGGTAGGGCTGGTCCTCCTTGGCTCCGACGACGAAGTAGCCGCGCCGTTTCGCCCGGGTCCAGGTGCCGGAGGCGGGCAGGGCGAAGTCCCGCGCCACCTGGTAGTGCGGGAGCCGGTCGGCCGCCGGGCCCTTGCTCGGCGGGCTGCCCTCCTTGCCGCAGGCGGCGGCGAGCAGCGCGAGCGCACCGCACAGCGCGGCGCCGAGAGCTCGGGGCACACGGGTGCTGCGGATCATGGTGTGCGCTCCCCCGGTCAGTGCTTGAGGATCTTGGAGAGGAAGTCCTTGGCGCGCTCGCTGCGCGGGTTGGTGAAGAACTCCTCGGGGGTGCGGTCCTCGACGATCCGGCCGTCGGCCATGAACACGACCCGGTTGGCGGAGGCGCGGGCGAAGCCCATCTCGTGGGTGACGACGACCATGGTCATGCCGTCGCGGGCGAGCTGCCGCATGACCTCCAGCACCTCGTTGATCATCTCCGGGTCGAGGGCGGATGTGGGCTCGTCGAAGAGCAGCGCCTTGGGTTCCATGGCGAGGGCGCGGGCGATGGCCACGCGCTGCTGCTGGCCGCCGGAGAGCTGCGCCGGGTACTTGTCCGCCTGGGCGAGCAGACCGACGCGGTCGAGGAGGGCACGGGAGCGGCGGTCGGCGTCGTCCTTCCCGCGCCTGCGGACCTTGACCTGCGCGAGGGAGACGTTCTGCAGGACCGTCTTGTGCGCGAAGAGGTTGAAGGACTGGAAGACCATGCCGACCTCGGCACGGAGGCGGGCCAGGGCCCTGCCCTCCTCGGGCAGCGGCCGCCCGTCGAGCGTGATGGTGCCGGACTGGACGGTCTCCAGCCGGTTGATCGTCCTGCACAGCGTCGACTTCCCCGACCCCGACGGGCCGATGACCACGACCACCTCCCCCTTGCCGACGGTGAGATCGATGTCCCTGAGGACATGCAGCTCCCCGTAGTACTTGTTGACGCCCTGCAGTTCGATCAGCGGATCGACGGCCATACGCAGCCCCACCCACTCTCAGCTGTGTCGTGGTTGCCGCAACCTATCCAGACACCGGTGGAGTCGACGGACGACACGCACTTTTCGGGCATTAGCCGTATTTACGGGGGTGGGTTCAGGGTTTACGGGGGTGGGTTCAGGGCTCGGCGATCTCCGCGTACAGCTGGGACAGCTCCGGAACACCGCTCGCCGCCCAGCTCTGCCCGGCGTCCGTGACCTCGAACTCCCGCCCGGAGGCGAGGAGTACGACGGGCTCGCCGTCGGAGCGGATCCGCCAGGCGGCACCCGGCACGGTACGCACCACGACCGTGCCCAGATAGAGCCCGGCGTCATGGCCGAGCCAGGGCAGGGTCTCGGCGTCGTCGCGCCAGCGCGGGACAAGCTGGTCCAATGCCTCCAGGGAGGCCGGGGTGTCGTCGAGCCGGACGCCCTCCTCGGCCGCCTGCGCGCGCAGCAGCTCGCACTCGGACAGCAGCGCGGCGGCCGCCTCGGGGTCGGCCGCGAGGTCGGCGCCGCCGTGCTTCTTGTGCCCGTGGCCCAGGAACGGAAGATTCATGGACCCAGCGTGGCATCACACGTCGAGGTCGACCACCACGGGCGCGTGATCGGAGGCACCCTTGCCCTTGCGCTCCTCGCGGTCCACGTAGGCGTCCTTGACGGCCTTCGCGAACGGCGCGTTGCCGTACACCAGGTCGATGCGCATGCCTCGGTTCTTCGGGAAGCAGAGCTGGCGGTAGTCCCAGTACGTGTACGGGTGGTCGTACTTCAGGGGGCGGGGGACGACGTCGTTCAGGCCCGCCTCGCGCAGCGCGGCGAGGGCGGCGCGCTCGGCGGGGGTGACGTGGGTGGAGCCCTCGAAGACGGCCGGGTCATAGACGTCGTCGTCCGTCGGCGCCACGTTGTAGTCCCCCAGCACGGCGAACGGGCGGCTGCCGCCCGCGTCGCCGGCGACGGCGGCCTTCAGCGCCTCGAACCACTGGAGCTTGTAGGCGTAGTGCGGGTGCTCCACCTCGCGGCCGTTGGGGACGTACACCGACCAGACGCGGACCGGGCCGCAGGTCGCCGAGATGGCGCGCGGCTCGGTCACGCCGTCGTAGCCGGGGTCGCCGGGCAGGCCCTTGACCACGTCCTCAAGACCCACCCTGGAGAGCACCGCCACGCCGTTCCACCGGCCGGTGGCGTGGACCGCCGTCTCGTAGCCCAGCTCGCGCAGTTCCCCGACCGGGAACTGCTCCTCGGCGACCTTGGCCTCCTGCAGGCACAGCACGTCGGTGCCGCTGCTCTCCAGCCAGGCCAGCAGCCTCGGGAGGCGGGCGGTGATCGAGTTCACGTTCCAGGTGGCGATGCGCATGCCTCACAACCTACCCGGAGGGTGTGACAAACCGGCCCCCGCTCACACCTCGGCGGAGGCTCCCGGGGTCAGCCGCTGGTGGTCGGTGCCGCCCAGGGCGCCGATCTGGCGGTCGTAGATCGGTCGGGCGAGGTCGGTGAGCAGGGCGTCGTGGACGTCGTAGGCGCGCTGCGGGCGCACCTCGCGGACGTAGTCGATGACCTCGGAGATCTTGTTCCAGGGCGCCATGACCGGGAGCAGCAGCGTGTCGACGGGGTGGTCGGGGACGGTGAGGGCGTCGCCGGGGTGGAAGACCCGGCCGCCGTCGACGAGGTAGCCGACGTTGGTGATGCGCGGGATGTCCGGGTGGATGACGGCGTGCAGTTCGCCGTGGACCTGGACGTCGAAGCCGGCCGCGGTGAAGGTGTCGCCGTGGCCGACGGTGTGCACGCGCCCCGGGAAGGCGGCCGCGATCTGGTCGGCGACGGACTTCAGCGTCCAGACCGCGGCCCCCGGGTTCGCCTCCAGGGCGGCCCGCAGCCGGCCCTCGTCGAAGTGGTCCGGGTGCTCGTGCGTGACCAGGATCGCGTCCGCGCCGACGGCCGCGTCCTGCTCGCTGAAGCCGCCGGGGTCGATGACGAGGGTCCGCCCGTCCTTCTCCAGGCGGACGCAGGCGTGGGACTTCTTCGTGAGCTTCATGCTGCCCCATCTTGCCGAAGTCCCACCGGCCCCGCCGACCCCGGCGGCACCGGAGACACCGAAAGGCACACCGGCATCAAGGGCGACATCTGGCTCGCCATTGAGCTCACCGGGCTCATGCAGCGCACCTGGCCCAGCCGCACCCCGGCTCACCCGGCTGCCACCCCGCTCACCCGATGTTCACTCGGCGGGCGTGGTCTCCTCCTGGATGACCTCCTGGGCCACCCGGAAAGCGCTGTTCGCCGCCGGCACCCCGCAGTACACGGCCGCCTGTAGCAGCACCTCCTTGATCTCGTCCGGGGTGAGACCGTTGCGCAGCGCCGCCCGGGTGTGGAAGGCCAGCTCCCGCAGATGGCCGCCGGCGACCAGCGCGGTCAGCGTGATGCAGCTGCGGGTACGGCGGTCCAGACCCGGCCGGTCCCAGATCTCGCCCCAGGCGTAGCGGGTGAGGAAGTCCTGGAAGTCCCCGGAGAAGTCGTCGGCCGCGGCCAGCGCCCGGTCCACGTGCGCGTCGCCGAGCACCTCACGGCGGATCTTCAGCCCGGTCTCGTACCGGTCGGCCGGTGCGGGAGCGTCGGCCGGCACGGCGGCCGGGGCGATCTCGGCGACCGGCACGGGCTGCGGCGCGGCCGGGACCGGGACCGGCACGGCGGCCAGGCTCGGCAGGGCGGTCTGGCCGGTGTCGTAGGGCTGCTGCCAGGCGGTCGCGAAGTGATGGGTCAGCAGGTCGGTGACGGCGGCCGGCTGCTCGACCGGCACCAGGTGGGAGGCGCCGGGGACGACCGCGAGCCGGGCGTCCCGTATGCCGGCCACCAGGGTGCGGGCCTCGGCGGGGCCGGTGACCTGGTCGTCGGAGCCGACCAGCACGAGCGTCGGTACGCCGACCCGGCCCAGCTCGGCGCGTACGTCGAAGGCGGCGAGGGCCTCGCAGGCGGCGATGTAACAGCCGGGGTCGGTGGTGCGCACCATCTGCACCGCCCACTCGGTGATCGCGGGCTGGGCGGCGGCGAAGGAGCCGGTGAACCAGCGCTCCGGGGAGGTCCGGGCGATCGGGTCGAGCCCGTTGGTCCGCACGATCACCCCGCGCTGGCGGAACTCGTCGGCGGTCCCGAACCGGGGCGAGGCCGCGACCAGCGCCAGCGAGGCGAGCCGCTCCGGGTGCCGCAGCGCCAGCTCGATCCCGATCGCCCCGCCCAGCGCGCAGCCCGCGTACCCGAACCGCTGCACACCGGCCGCGTCCAGCGTGGCCAGCAGCCGGTCGGCCAGCTCGGCGACGGAACCGGCCGGGTGAGCGGGGGCGCCGCCGTGTCCGGGCAGATCGAAGCGGAAGACCCGCCACTGCCTGCTCAGCTCCGGCACCTGCCGGTCCCACATGTGCCATGTGGTACCCAGTGAGGGACCCAAGATCAGGACCGGAGCGTCTTCTGGCCCGTCAAAGCGGTATTGCAGGGTGTTCGGTGGTGTCTCACTCACGCCCCAGACCCTCTCACGTCTCACGGACGCCCCTATAACGGGGGAACGCCGGGTACCGTTCTGACCAGGTTGAAGACCTCGCGGGCGGCATATCGCTTGAGGCATCGGATGATCTCGCGTCGGGTCTTGCCCTCCCGGGTGCGGCGTTCGTAGTACGCCTGGGTGCGCGGGTCGTGGCGCAGGCGGGTGAAGACGATGCGGTGCAGGGCGGCGTTGGCCTGGCGGTCGCCGCCGTAGTTGAGCCGGCGCGTACTCCGCTGGCCCGACGAATACTCGACTGGGCTGACTCCGCAAAGGGCAGCAAAGGATGCTTCGGTGTTCAGCCGCTCGGGGTTGTCTCCCATGGTGATCAGCAGGGTGACGGCGCTGTCCGGGCCGATGCCCACCGGTACGAGCAGCTGCGGGGCGTGGTGTTCGACGAGCTGGGTCAGGCGTTGGTTCAGCTCATCGATCTGCCCGGTGAGCTGTTCGATGCGCTCGGCGAGCATTCTCAGGGTCATGTGGGTGGCCTGGGCTACCGGGTTCTCGCCGTCCTCACCGTCGCCTGGCCCGAGGCGTGCGCAGGTGCGGAACAGCTCGCGGTTGCCCAGGCTGGACAGTCGTTCCCGCAGGGCGGGATCGGCGATGACCAGGACGGCTTTGAGCTGGTTGATCGCCTGGGTACGGGCCTTGACCGCGGAGTCCTTGGCGAGCTTGAAGATCCGGGCGCTGTGCACCGGACCGTCGCCGGACTTGGCCCGGGCCCGGGTGCGGCCACTGAGCACGGCTCGCGCGGCGGCCTGTGCGTCGAGCGGATCCGACTTCCCCGGCAGCCGGCGGGCCGAGCGGTCGGGGCGGTTCACTTCGTATACCTCGACCTGCTGCGCCAGCAGGTAGCGGGACAGACCCGCGCCGAAGGTGCCGGTGCCCTCCACACCGGCCCGGCGCACCGTCCCCCGCTTGCGGGCCCACACGAGCAGCCGCCGGTAGCCGGCCACCGTCGCCGGAAAGGACTCGGTGCCCAGGATCTTCCCCAGCGGGGACACCACGGCGGCGACGTGCACCTCACCGTGCGTGTCCACGCCCAGTACGACCTCCCTCCGCACGGGAGGATCCGTACTGGAGGAGGCGCTGCGCTGTCTGGTCGTCATGGTGGTCCGCCTCCCGCGTGGTGACGTACTGGGTGAGTGGCACCGGCCCGCTAGGGCGGTCTGAACCGTGATGGCGCCTGGAACTCGGCAAGGCCCCTATAGGGACACGCCCCGTGGCTCGGTGACTGCAGAAACCATCCCGCAACGACAGTCGACACGTCCGTGACTGGACACTTCGGTCAAATATCTCAAGAGTCAGACCCCGTCCGGAACGGCATCGCGCAACCGTCCCATCGACCCCGGCACGACGGTGTGACTCGATCACTGCCGGATGGCTTCGAACGAACCGGCGCTCAACCTGCCTGGGACCGGCCGACAATGAGTCGACTCTTCGTCCACTCGCGACCGGCATTGACGGACAGCCATGTGGCCCGCCTTACCAGCTGTCCTTCGTCGACCATGGCACGAACGGCCCGAGGAACGCCGAGAGGGCTGGCCCCGCACGGCACGGCGAATGATGCTTCGCTCCGCAGGCGTTCCAGGTTGTCCCCCATCGTGATCGGCAAAGCCACAACCGTGTCCGGACCGACGCCCACCACGGTGAGCAGCTGCGGTGCGTGGCGTACCACGCGCAGGGCCAGACGGTCCATCGTGGATCGGCTCGTGAGCTGTCCGATTCGCTGAGTCAGCAGAAACAGTGTGATGCGGGTGGCCCGCAGAACCGCGTCTTCACCGCCTCCGCCGTTCTTGCCGTCGTCGGCGAGCCCTGCGCAGACACGAAAGCCTGCGGGTGTGGCCCCGCCACGGGACAGCACCCACCAAGTCTCCCCACACCGACGGCATGTCGACCCGGGACCGCAGGCTTTGCTCAGTCCCACCTCCCGAGTAGTTCCGGCGGCGTCTGCCGGAGTCGCCTGAACGAGTTGTACGGCCTGACCCAGGTGATCGCGGTACTGCCGTTGCACACGGCCTGGTCGGGGATGACGGCGTACGACGTGGGCAAGCCGCGCCCGCGCATGGGCCCGTGCCGCACCTTCCTGCATCCCCGCTCGCCTCCCGCGCCCGGACGACCGCATGACAGACATGCCGGAGCTGCCTACGCGGCTGCAACGGAGTGAGATGGCCACAGGGCGTGATCAGTGGGCGCGCGCGATGGGCTGTTCGGACCAGATGGTCTTGTGGTTCTGGCCGTGGCGGCAGCCCCAGCGCGCGGCGAGTTGGGCAACGAAGAACAGGCCGCGTCCACCCTCGTCGGTGGTGCGAGCACGGCGCAGACGGGGTTGGGCGGTGTTGGAGTCGGTGACCTCGCAGACCAGAACGTGGTGCCGGATCAGTCGCAGCTCCGCCAGCGGACGACCGTAGCGGATGGCATTGGTGGCCAGTTCACTGACGATGAGCTCGGTGGGGAAGAGGAGTTCGTCCAACTCCCATGCGGTGGGCTGGCGGGTCGCCCATTCCCGGGCGGAGGGGACCAGGAACAAGCCAACGATCTTGGTCGTTTCACGGTTCAGCGTCGGCATACGGCTGCCGTGTAGAGGCTGGATGTGGAACCACCCCGCCGGGCGGTCTCACCCGATGTGACGGGGTGGCTCCCGTGTGTCGCAGCCCTGGGATCGCCCGACTGCGGGCACGCCTCAGGCGCCAGTACTTATGGCGCAGCGTCTCAGGCTGACTGGCTCAATGGCCGGCGTGCCTGCCGTCAGGACCGGCAGCGAGGCGGCTTTCCAGGCCCGTGATCAGCGTGTCCATCACGAGGCGGAACATGTGGTCCTGGTCAGGGCCTTCGGGGGCCGCACTCGTAGAGCCAGAGTGTGCGTCCGTGGCCCCGTCTTCGTCGGCTTCAGGGCCGTGGGGCTTGAGGGTCGACCACTGGTGGAGTGCGCCGTTGAGTTCTGCGGTGAGGACGCCGATGACGACGGCGACCATCAGCGCGGCGATCTCCGAGACCTCTGACTGCGGCACACCGGCAGCGGCCACGATGGCGGTGAGGGTGGCCCAGAACGGGTCGTCGGGCTGGATGAAGTCCGGCTGGTGGCTGAACGAGTACGCCAGCAGCTTGGGGTGACGGTGCGCCAGGGTCCGGAAGTCCGTGGCGAGCAGGCGGATCCGCTCCTGCCAGGGAGCGTCCTCCAGTGTCACGGTGCGGAACTGCGCTCCGACCATTCTCGTCACGCCGCGCAGCACGGCTTCCTTGTTCGGCACGTGGTGGTACAGCGACATCGGGTTCGCGTCGAGCTCGGTGGCGAGTTTGCGCATGGTGAGCGCCTCGACGCCGTCCTCGTCGATGAGCCGCAGGGCGGCGGCATAGATCCCGGCCTCCGTCAGAGGCACGTCTCTCTTCCTCGTTCCCCGCGGGGGACGTCTCTCCTTCTTTTCCATACCTCGTACGGTACCAGTTCCGTACACGGTACGGAAGTGAGCTTCACCGCAGCCCCACCTGGACTCCCGGGGTTGCACTCCACTTTCCGTACCGCGTATGGTTCCAATTCCATACGGCGTATGCTTCCGTACGGCGCCACGACATCGACCTGCGCAGCGCGCCCTTGCCCATCCCCCTTCACTCCCCTCCGCGCAGAGGAGCAAGACATGACCACGCACTCCGCGAACGACCTTCGCCCCATCCGGTCCCCGCGGGGGATCCCCCTGCTCGGCAACACGCCGCAGATCCCCGACACCAATCCGGTGGAGTACTTCGGTGAGCTGTCCAAGCAGTTCCCCGAGGGCCTCTACGGCATGGACATCGCCGGAGCGATGAACACCCGGCCCGGCTCCCCCGAGGACGGGGCGAGCCCGCCGGCACCGGCCGTCGGCCTGCCGCCCCCGGCCGAACGGGGCGCCACCGTCATCCCGGACAGGGTGGTCGCCCGTATCGCCGCCCGGGCCGCGCGCACGGCCCAGTCCCAGCGCGCCGCCCTACCGCCCGACCGGGACGGGCAAACGGCACCCCACGCCTCCGCGGCCGTCCATACCGGATCGGTGCGCCTGCACCTGACCATGGACCTGCCCTACCCCACCGACATCCCCCAGGTCTGCGAGCGGATCCAGCGCGACGTCGCCGAACGGGTGGCTCAGCTGACCGGCCTGAAGGTGGGAGAGGTCACCCTCACCGTCCGGCGGCTGGTGACCGCCGCCGACGTGAGTGTGAGCCGGGGGCGGGTCCGGTGAGCGGCAACGCGACCCGGATCGCCGGGCCCGTCGTTCAGAAAGGGTGCCCCTATGGTTTTCGTCAAGCCGCGGAGGCGAGCGGGGGTTCGTAGAAGGTGCCGTCTCGCAGCATGGCG
>NZ_JAIQYY010000031.1:49758-72569 GCF_020181035.1 Streptomyces sp. CoH27 | reverse complement strand
CAGCGCCGATGGTACTGCAGGGGGGACCCTGTGGGAGAGTAGGACGCCGCCGAACAATTCTTGGGAAAGGCCCACGCCTGATGGCGTGGGCCTTTCTGCATTTATGCTCAACACCATGCGCTACGACCTGGTCATCTTCGACAACGACGGGGTACTCGTCGACAGCGAGCCCATATCCAATCGGCATCTCGCCGCTTATCTGACCGAGTTGGGGCACCCGACCTCGTACGAGGACTCCATCCGTGACTACATGGGGTCGGCGATGCACCGGATTCACGAGCTGGTGCTGGAGCGGACGGGGCAGCGGTTGCCGGACGACTTCGACGACGTCTTCCACGCGCGCGTGTTCGCCGCGTTCGAGCGGGAGCTGGAGCCGGTGGCCGGCGTCACCGGCGTACTGGAGAAGCTGGCCGGGGACGGGGTGCCGTACTGTGTGGCTTCCTCCGGGAGTCATGCGCGGATCCGGGTGGGGCATCGGACGACCGGGCTCGACCGGTGGTTCGAGGAGGAGCGGATCTTCAGCTCGGAGGACGTGGGGCGGGGAAAGCCGTGGCCCGATCTCTTCCTCTACGCGGCCGACCAGATGGGGGTGGCCCCCGAGCGCTGTGTGGTCGTGGAGGACTCGCCGCTGGGTGTGAGGGCCGCCATGGCGGCCGGGATGGACGTCTGCGGGTTCACCGCGATGACGCCCGCCGGGAAGCTGGCCGGTGCCAGTCAACTCTTCGGTGACATGGGAGAGTTGCTTGACCTGCTGGTATGACCCGAGCCATCGCTCGGAGCCTGACAATTGTCATGCGGACCTCCGGACGATCGTTTCTACTGGCGGACCCCGGCGGCGGCGAAGCTAGGGGCATGACGAAGAACACGGGGATCCAGAACTTCCGGCCGCTGCTCCTGGACGTGGCTGTGCCGCTCGGGTCGTACTACCTCTTCAAGGACGCCTTCGGGATGAGCACCTTCGCCTCCCTCGCCTGGAGCAGTGTGGTGCCGGCGGTGCGGACCGTGGGAAGCCTGGTGCGGGGGCGGAAGACCAACGCGCTGGCCGGTCTCATCCTGGTCGTCAACGTCGTCTCGCTGCTGCTGAGCTTCGTCTCCGGCGACCCCCGGCTGATGCTCGCCAAGGACAGCGGGGTCAGCAGCGTCATCGCCTTCGGGATCCTGGCATCGGTCTGGCTCGGCAAGCCGATGATGACCGCGGGGATGAAGCCCTTCCTGGTGAAGGGCGACGCGGCCAAGGAGGCGGCCTGGCAGCGGCTCGTATCCGGGGCGTCGGCGCGGTCGGCGGCCTTCCGGAGCAAGGAGCGGGCGTTCTCGGTGGTCTGGGGGCTGGTGCTGCTCGCCGAGTGTTCCGCCCGGGTCGTGGGGGCGTACACCATTCCCGTGGACACGATGGTGTGGCTCGGCTCCGTCTTCCTGGTCGGCGCGATGGTGATCGGGTTCATGGTCAGTGGCGGGCTGGCCGCCGGGCCGATGGAGCGGATGCTCGCCGCCGAGGTGGCGGACGGGGCGGCCCAGCAGGCGGCCGGACGGCCCGCGGTGGCTGTCGCCGCCTGAGACGCCCTGGCCTCTCGGTGAAGCTGAAGGAAATTCATCTTTGGCTGGATCTACCCACAGGTAGCCCGGGGCCCTACGCTCGCCGCCATGACTGATGTGCTGCGGCGCGGTAGGGCCTCGCTGGCGTTCAGCTTCTTCGCGCAGGGTGCCACGTTCGCGCTGCTGGTGACGCGGATCCCGGCCATCCAGGACAGGTACGGCGTCTCCGACGCGCTGCTGCCGGTCTTCCTGGCCGCCGTACCGGTCCTGGCCGGGGTCGGCAGCGTGACCACCGAGCAGCTGGTGAAGCGCATACGGCCCAGTCGGCTGCTGCGCTGGTCCCAGCCGGTGGTGTTGCTGGCGCTGCTCGGTGCCGGGGCCGGCGGGCAGATCGCGGAACTGGCCGTGGCGCTGGGGGCGTTCGGGCTGGCCGTGGGGGCGCTGGACGCCTCCATGAACATGCTCGGGGTGAGCCTCCAGCGGTCGTACGGGCGCAGCATCATGCTCAGCTTCCATGCCGCGTACAGCCTGGGCGGGATCCTGGGGGCCTCGCTGGCCTGGGTCGGGGCGCACTGGCATCTCGCGCTCTGGGTGTCGTACCTGCCCGTGGTGGCCGTACTGCTGCCGGCGGCGTTCGTCGGGAGCCGGTGGTACGTCGACGGGGAGCCCGCGCCGGCGGAGGAGGCGCAGGGTGCCGGTGGGGGCGTGGTCTTCAAGCTGCTGTTGCCGCTGTGTCTGGTGATGACCTTCGCCTACATCGGGGACTCGACCGTCTCCAACTGGAGTGCGAAGTATCTGAAGGACGTGCTGGGGAGCAGCGAGCAGCTGGCGACCGTGCCGTACAACGTGTACATGGTGACCACGCTGGTGGGGCGGACCGTCGGGGACTTCGGGGTGCGGCGGTTCGGGGCTGTGGCGGTCGTACGGCTGGGGGCGCTGGTGGCGGCCGGCGGGTTCGCGGTGGTGGCGTCGGCGCCCGGGGCATGGGTCGGGATGCTCGGGTTCACGCTGCTGGGGCTGGGGTTGTGCGTGCTGGTGCCGCAGACGTTCGCGGCGGCGGGCAGGCTGTTTCCCGGGGCTTCGGATGCGGCCGTCGCGCGGCTGAACATCTTCAATTACGTGGGTTTTCTGGTCGGTTCGCCGTTGGTGGGGGCCTTGGGCGATGCGTGGAGCTATCGCGGGGCGATGCTGGTGCCGATGGTGTTGGTGCTGGTGACGTTGGTGTACGCCAGGTCGTTCGCCGCTCAACAGGACCGATACGGTGGCGGGCATGAGCGGCCGCGCACAGCTGATGTGGGACGAGGCAGTAACGGGCTATGACTTCGGCCCGGACCATCCGATGGATCCGGTCCGGCTGGCACTGACCCGGAAACTGGTGGGTGCCTTCGGGCTCGACCGGGAGGTGGAGGTCGTCGCGGCGAAGCCGGCCGGGGAGTCGACGCTGCGACTGGTCCATCGTGAGGACTACATCGACGCCGTGAAGGCCGCGTCGGCCGATCCGGCGGGGGCCGACGGGTCGTACGGGCTGGGTACGGTCGACGATCCCGCGTTCGCCGGGATGCACGAGGTGTCCGCGCTGATCGCGGGGCAGTCGGTGGGGGCGGCGGAGGCGGTGTGGCGGGGGGACGCGGATCATGCCGTGAACTTCGCGGGCGGGCTGCATCATGCGATGCCGGGGGGCGCGTCGGGGTTCTGTATCTACAACGACGCCTCGCTGGCCATCGCCCGGCTGCTGGAGCTGGGGGCCGAGCGGGTCGCGTATGTGGATGTGGACGTGCATCACGGGGACGGGGTGCAGGCCGCGTTCTGGGAGGATCCGCGGGTTCTGACGATCTCGCTGCATGAGCATCCTCGTACGTTGTTCCCGCAGACCGGGTGGCCGGAGGAGGTCGGCGCCGGGGCCGGGGAGGGGTCCGCCGTGAATGTGGCGCTGCCGGCGGGGACCGGGGACGCGGGGTGGCTGCGGGCGTTTCACGCGGTGGTGCCGGAGCTGCTCGCCGAGTTCCGGCCGCAGGTGGTCGTGTCGCAGCACGGCGCCGACACGCACTTCGAGGATCCCCTGGCCCATCTGGCCGTTTCGCTGGACGCGCAGCGGGCGGTGCAGGTGGCGTGCCATGAGCTGGCGCACGAGTACGCCGACGGGAAGTGGGTCGCACTGGGCGGGGGAGGGTACGCGGTGGTGGAGGTCGTGCCGCGGTCGTGGACGCATCTGGTGGGGATCGCCGCGGGGAAGCCGGTGGCGCCGGAGGCGGTGATTCCCGAGGGGTGGCGCCAGGAGGTGTTCGCCCGGACCCGGCAGCTGGGGCCGCAGCGGATGACCGATGGGCGGTGGCCGGTGAGCTGGGCGTCGTGGGAGGCGGGTTACGACCCCGCCGATCGATTGGACCAGGCCGTGCTGGCGACTCGGCGGGCGGCGTTTCCGTTGCGAGGGCTGCTGCCCTGACCCGACCCCGGCTCACCCCCATTACGCCAACCGGGCCCATTTCCCCCGTTCCTCGATTGCCGGTGACCCCGATGCGCGAGCATCGCTGGCGTGGTGGACGCCGGTGTTCTGCGTGCGCATCTGCTGGCTGTCCGGCTGGCCGGGGAGGTGGCCACCTCCCGGGAGGACAGTCTGCGGAGTTATCGGCTGTTCGCTGCGCGGGATCCCCGGGTGTTGATCGGGATCGATCCCCAACGGCCCTGGAAACAGCCGGAATTACTTGCGTTGATGGCGGAGAGGTGCGGGGTCTCGGCTGATCCTCGGCACACGTCCGGTCCGGATGTGATCGATCCGGAGCTGACCGTCGCCGCGCTGGATGCCTTCGCCGGACGGGTCCGGGACGTCGCGCGGCGGGGGGCGCCCGTGTTGTTCGGGACCGGGCATCCGGGACGCCTGCTCGGGTTCTACGCCGGCTTGGCGGACGCGCTCTCGGCGGTGGGATGTGAGGTGCTCACCCCGGCGCAGGGTCGCTGTGTCGACATATTGACCCGGTTCGGTCTACGTACCCATCGCCTCGACTACGTACGAGGGGTTGCCTTGGTGCGAGAACCGGGAGCCGAGCGCCCCGGTTGTGAGCCGGGTGTCCACAGTCATTCCCCGCTGCCGGTTCGGGTCGCGCTGGAGGCCGCGGCGGAGGCGGGAGGACCCCTGCCCGAGTTGGTCATCGGGGATCATGGTTGGGTCTGCGGTGCAGGTCAGCTGGGGTTCGAGGCCATCGGGCTCGGCGATGTCGACGATCCCGCGCTGTTCGTGGGGGAGGCCGAGGGGGCCGTGTCCGTCGTCGTTCCGGTTGATGACGGTGTGCGGTCCGCGTACTACCGCCCGCTTACCCGCTACGTACTCAAACGAGCGTGTCTGTCACAGTAGGCCTGCGATGGGTGCACCTCTTCCCCACTCGCATCACCCGCCCCTACATTGGGGAGTGAGCACGCAGCGACGAAGAGTCACCGGAAGGGGAAGCCGGTGGCCGTCGAGTGCGGAAGGTTCAGGTGTGTCATGGGTGCAGCTGGCGAGAGGCCTCTGAACGAGGTTCAGTTCCTTACCGTGGCGGAGGTCGCCTCGGTGATGCGAGTGTCGAAGATGACCGTGTACCGGCTGGTGCACAGCGGTCATCTGCCCGCGATCCGGGTGGGGCGGTCCTTCCGCGTCCCCGAGCAAGCGGTACACGAGTACCTTCGCGACAGCTATGTGGGGGTGGAAACGGCCTGACAACGCTTCCGGGAAGACCCGGAGGACCCTCGATTACGACCTCGGCGCTCGGTTGGGTAGGCTAGCCCCTCGTAGGTCGTGTGGGCCCATGGCGCCCAAACAACCGAGTGATGAGAAGTGAGCGAGGGTAGTCGTGGGCTCTGTTATCAAGAAGCGGCGCAAGCGGATGGCCAAGAAGAAGCACCGCAAGCTGCTCAAGCGCACGCGCGTTCAGCGTCGCAACAAGAAGTAAGCGACGGCGCGCGAGAAGCGTGTGTCTCTGTGGCCTCCCATCGACACTGGTGGGGGGCCACAGGCATATCCGGAGGTCGCACGGATCCGAGGGTCCGGGGACCCGGCATATTCCGTTCAGTGAATTTCCGTCACTTCGTGCATCGGGGGGTCATCACAGCGCAACACCGACCCGCTAAGTTGGCCGCACACGGCAGACGGAAGGAAGGCGCTGATCTTGGGGAAGGTCGTGCTCGTCACCGGAGTGGCCCGGCAGCTCGGCGGCCGGTTCGTACGGCGGATCCAGCGGGATCCGCAGGTCGACCGGGTGATCGCCGTGGACGCGGTGCCGCCGGCGCATCATCTGGGCGGAGCCGACTTCATCCAGGCCGACATCCGGCTGCCGACGATAGCCCGGGTACTGGCCGAGACGGGCGCGGACACGGTCGTCCACATGGATGTGACGGGCACGGCGCTGGGCGGCGGCAACCGGGCCACGGTCAAGGAGACCAACGTCATCGGCACCATGCAGCTGCTCGGTGCCTGCCAGAAGTCGCCGGCCGTCAAGCGGCTGGTGGTCAAATCCAGTACGAACGTCTACGGCTCCGCGTCGCGCGATCCGGCCGTGTTCACCGAGACGACGTCGGCGAAGTCGCTGCCGAGCGGCGGGTTCGCGAAGGACACCGTCGAGGTCGAGGGGTATGTGCGTGGGTTCGCCCGACGGCGCCCGGACGTCGCGGTGTGCGTGCTGCGGTTCGCCAACATCCTCGGGCCGACCGCCGACACCCCGCTCGCCTCGTACTTCGCGCTGCCCGTTCTGCCGACCGTGTTCGGCTACGACCCGCGGCTGCAGTTCGTGCACGAGGACGACGTCGTCGAGGTGCTCAGGATCGCCTCGCACGAGCCGCGCCGGGGCACGCTCAACAGCGGCACGTTCAACATCGCCGGGGACGGTGTGCTGCTGCTCTCGCAGTGCTCGCGGCGGCTCGGGCGGCCCACCGTGCCGCTCCTGCTGCCCGCGGTCACCTGGGCCGGTTCCCTGGTGCGTACGCTCGGTATGACGGACTTCTCACCGGAGCAGATCCGGCTGCTCACGCACGGGCGGGTGGTGGACACCGGCCAGATGCGCGAGACGCTCGGCTTCACCCCCCGGTACACGACGGCGGAGACATTCGCGGACTTCGTACGCGGCCAGGGCCCGGGCCTGCTGCCGCCGGAGGCCCTCGCGGGGGCCGTCGACCGCATCGCCGCGCTGGCCGCGAAAGGCGGCGGTCACCTCCCCACGCACGGCGCCAACTGAGGAGCGCAGCAACGATGGCGGATGCCAAGGTCATTCCGTTCGACGACGACCACCGGTCCCGCGGGGGTGCCGCGGCACGCCCGGCGCGGCGCCGGAGCGGGGGCGGCCGGCGCGGTGCGCTGGGCGAGTCCGGTGAGCTGGGTGAGGTCCAGCCGCTGCCGGGGCGGGGCCGGGCGCGGGAAGATGGGTCGGTGAGGCGTGCGGAGGGGCCCGAGGGGCCTGAGGGACCGGAGGAGGCGGAGGAGCCGCTGGACCGGCGCTCGGCTGCCGCTGGTGGGCGGGACGGCGGTCTGGAGCGGCGTGTGGCGGCCGGGCTGGCCTTTCTGCGGCGCCGGCTGACCGGGGACTACGACGTCGACGACTTCGGTTTCGACGAGGAGCTGACCGACCAGGTCCTGATGTCGCTGCTGCGCCCGGTGTACGAGAAGTACTTCCGGGTCGACGTGAAGGGCATCGAGAACATCCCGGCCGAGGGCGGGGCGCTGATCGTCGCCAACCACTCCGGGACGCTGCCGCTGGACGGCCTGATGATGCAGGTCGCCGTCCACGACCACCATCCGGCCGACCGCCATCTACGGCTGCTGGCGGCCGACCTGGTCTTCGTGCTGCCGGTGGTGAACGAACTGGCGCGCAAGCTCGGGCACACGCTGGCGTGCGCGGAGGACGCCGAACGGCTGTTGGCGCAGGGCGAACTGGTCGGGGTGATGCCGGAGGGGTTCAAGGGGATCGGGAAACCCTTCGGCGAGCGGTACAAGCTTCAGCGGTTCGGCCGAGGTGGTTTCGTCTCCACGGCGCTGCGGCAGGGGGCGCCGATCATTCCGTGCTCGATCGTCGGGGCGGAGGAGATCTACCCGATGATCGGCAACGCGAAGACGCTGGCGCGGCTGCTGGGCTTCCCGTACTTCCCGCTGACGCCGACGTTTCCCTGGCTGGGTCCGCTGGGCGCGATCCCGCTGCCGACGAAGTGGACGATCCAGTTCGGCGAGCCGATCCCCACGGACGGCTATCCGCCGGAGGCCGCGGAGGACCCGATGCTGATGTTCAACCTGACCGACCAGGTGAGGGAGCAGATCCAGCACACGCTGTACAAACTTTTGGTGCAGCGCCGCTCGGTGTTCTTCTGAGCCCGCTCGCCCCACGCCGGGGTGGGGGAGCTGCGGTTGGTACAGCGATGGGGGCGCTCCGCTCGGGTGGGGCGCCCCCATCGTTGTGCTGTCGTGTCGGACTAGTTCGTCTCCTCGCCCTGGATCCCCAGTCCTGGCAGGAGCCCTGGGAGGAGCGGGGGCAGGGTGACGTCCGGGGCCGGGGCCGAGGGCTTGCCGGTGGGTTGGGTGGTGTTGCCGCCTGTACCTGTCTTCGGCGGGTCGAGCAGGCCGCCGGTGTTGCCGCCGAGGAGGCCGTCGCCGGTGGTGCTGGTGGCCGAGCCGGTCGGGTCGTCCGGGCGGGCGTGTCTGCCGGTGGACGGGGTCGAGCCGGAGGAGCTGGGAGCGGCGGAGCCGCGGTGGGTGCCCGAGGCGCCTGTCGATGTCGAGCCGGTGCCCTGGTCCGTGCCGGTGCCGGTGCCCGTGGGGGGCTTCGGGAGGCGGGACTCCAGGGGGGCGACCTCCTGGTCTATGGCGTCGAAGACCGACGAGACCTGTTGTTTGACGTCCCCGAGCTGCACCGGGAGCCTGTCGCTGAGCGCGCTCCAGGCCTCGCGGTGGGACCGGGAGAAGGTCGACAGGGCCTGGATGGGGCCCAGGGAGTCCGGGTCGGCCTCATAGGCCTCGTGCAGCAGGCGGTGGCCTTCGGTGACATCGCTCTGCATGCCGGAGAGCGTGCGCCGGATCTCGCCGATGGACTCGTGGTCGAGATGTCCGCCGCGGCCGCGCTCCAGCAGTCGGCGGGCCTCGCTGAGCCGGGTCGAGGCCTGGTCGAGGTAGGTCTGGCCGCGTGCGTTGTCGCCGTCGGTCAGGTAGTTGAGCTTGAAGTCCTCGATGCCGCGTTTGAGGCCGTAGAGGGAGTCACCGGGCAGGGCGTCCGAACTGGCGGCGGCGACTCCGCCGAAGGCTCCCGCGGCCACGCCCACGCTGAGCCCGCCCGCTGCGAGCCCCTTGGTCAGCCGGGAACGCGGGCGGAGCTTGCCCAGTGCACTCGCCCGGTGCGCGCCCCGGGAACGGGCCGCGCGCTGCTCGGGCACCGACGCATCCGCCGCTCCGGTTCCCTCCTGGAGCATGGCCTCCATCGCGGCCACCAGCTGGGCGCGCTGGACGACCTTGACCTCGGGGTCGAGCTGCGGCTTGGGCAGCGCGCCGAGGCCGGCCGCGAGGGCCAGCAGCTCGCCCTGCTCGGACTGTTCCTCGGTGGCCGGTGGTGATTCCGCCGGTGCTGACCGCTCGGCCGCCGTGTCCCGGTCGGACTGCTCGTCCAGGGCCTGGGCGAAGGCGTTCGCCCGCCGGTGCGCCGATACGTTCGCGATCACTGGCGGCACCTCCTCTCGTCATGACGGTCGACTCCCCAGGGGGTCCTGAGGGTTGCACGTCCGTGACCGATCCACACGATCGAGTGATCAGGGTCGGCCAGGACGTGACCACAGGGAGCCTGTATCCCGCACAACGACTGGCGCGGCACTTGGGTTACGGATGCCGGATGATCGGGTCAGAAAGGCAACGGGCGTTCACGGAACGTGAGTTGAACGTCGCCCGGAGTCGCGGCGGGCTCAGCGTGCGTCGTCCGGCAGGAGCCGGGCGAGCGTGCGGACGGCGCGGTACTGGAGGGTCTTGATGGCGCCCTCGTTCTTGCCCATGACGCGGGCGGTCTCGGCGACCGAGAGGCCCTGGAGGAAGCGGAGGGTCACGCACTCCTGCTGCTGGGGGTTGAGCCGGCGTACGGCGTCGAGCAGCGCGGCGTTCGACAGCGACTCCAGGACGGAGTCCTCCGGGGAGCGCTCGACCTCGTTGGCGTCGAGCATCTCGCCGGTGGTGACCTCCAGGCGGAAGCGGCTGGATTTGAAGTGGTCGGCGACGAGGTTCCGGGCGATCGTCACCAGCCAGGCGCCGAAGTCGCGGCCCTGCCAGGTGAAGGTGCCGATCCGGCGGAGGGCCCGCAGAAAGGTCTCGCTCGTGAGGTCCTCGGCCGTGGCCCGGCCGCCGACGCGGTAGTAGATGTACCGGTACACCGTGTCGCTGTACTGGTCGTACAGCCGGCCGAAGGCCTCGGCCTCCCCGGCCTGGGCGCGCTCGACCAGGTCCATCATCCGGGCGCTGTCGCTGTCGGCGGCCGGGCGGCGGGCGGTGGCGGCGCCGGTGGCGCGGCCTCGTCTGCCGACGGCGGCGCTGCCGTCGGCCAGTGCGTAGCACGGGCTCGCGGGCGCGGCGGCGGCGAAGGCGGGGACGGCGTACGCGGTGGGGACGAGGCCGCGCAGCGTCTCTTTGACCGTTGCGACTGTTGCGCGCAGCGTAGCCAGGCCCGAGGCGTCAACCCCGACGTGTGGGTACACGGGACTCCCAGAGGCAGAGCTTCCATCACGTGCAGTGCGGGACCGTTCACCCGTCGTAGCGACGGAAGGGGTACCGGTTTGCGTCTGAGGAGAATAACGCTTCGTGCAGGCGCTGCTACACCGAGTTGCTCAAATCATCGATTGAGTCGCTTCTGTTGCTGATTGACGCCCAATCAAGTGCCGTAGCTTGATCGGTTGTTGATCGAAAACAGGCCTGTTTCGGTGAGGTACAGGGCGTGTTGAAATGGCCGCGGCATAATTCAGGCGCGCGCGGCCGGAGGTGTGGACGGAGAGGTGGGGGCGAAAGGGTGTCGCCTAGCGGCGGCGCCGGCTCAGGGCGATCGCCGCCGCGGTGCCACCGGCCACGGCTCCGACGCCCGCCGCCGCGGGGATGCCGACCTTCGCCGCCTTGCGTCCGGTGCGGTAGTCCCGCAGGCGCCAGTCCTTCTCCCGGGCGTGTTTGCGGAGCTTGGCGTCCGGGTTGATGGCGTAGGGGTGGCCGACCAGGGAGAGCATCGGGATGTCGTTGTGGCTGTCGCTGTAGGCCGCGCAGCGGGACAGGTCGAGGCCCTCGGCCGCGGCCAGGGCGCGCACCGCCTCCGCCTTCGCCGGGCCGTGCAGCGGTTCGCCGACCAGCTTGCCGGTGTAGATGCCGCTGACCGACTCCGCGACCGTGCCGAGCGCGCCCGTGAGGCCGAGGCGGCGGGCGATCACCTGGGCGATCTCCACCGGGGCCGCGGTGACCAGCCACACCTTCTGGCCTGCGTCCAGGTGGGCCTGGGCCAGGGCGCGGGTGCCCGGCCAGATGCGGTCGGCCATGTACTCGTCGTAGATCTCCTCGCCGATCGACTCCAGCTCGGCGACCCGGTGGCCCTTGACGATCGACAGCGCGGAGTCGCGGGCGTCCTGCATGTGTTCGGGGTCCTCGACGCCGGCCAGCCGGAACCACGCCTGCTGCCAGGCGAACCTGGCGAGGTCACGGGTCTCGAAGAACTTGCGCTTGTACAGGCCGCGGCCGAAGTGGAACAGCGCGGCGCCCTGCATCACGGTGTTGTCGAGGTCGAAGAACGCCGCTGCCCGGGTGTCGCCGATGACCGGGAACTCCGGTTCCGTCCGTGCGGGCGGCGCGGTCTCCTGCGCCTCCAGCGAGGACTTGCGGGCGGCCTCCGCCGAGGCCTCGCCTGCCAACACGCTCCGCGCCGTGGCGGAGCGCCTACGGGGAGTGAGCCATCCGAGAGCGGCCATGCGGTGAGCATAGCCAGTTTGTTCGGTGCTTCCGGAGTCGAGAGGTTGGAAGGGTGTGAACTCTCCGCTACCGAGCCGTTAAGCAGGCGCGAGAATGGCCCGTATGAGCCCTCTCTTCCGTCGTAACGCCGCGCCGCGCGAGCGGCTGGTCACCCTCGTCCGCAAGCCCGGCTGCCATCTGTGCGACGACGCGCAGACCGTGGTCGAGAAGGTCTGCGGTGATCTGGGTGTCCCCGTCGAGCTGAAGGACATCACCCAGGACCGGGCGCTGCACGATCAGTACTGGGAGCAGATTCCGGTGGTACTGATCGACGGTGAACAGCACACCTTCTGGCGCGTGAACGAGGAGCGGCTGCGCCGGGCACTGACCGACTAGTCCAAACTGGCCGGAAAGTCGCTTAGGATCGACGGCGGTTTGGTCTCGGGGGCGGGATTTGTGAGGAGAGTGTGCGGTTTTGCCCCCAGTGTCGAAGGAACGCGTATGCGTGGGCGGCGGTTCCCGCCGAAGGTCCCGCGGTTGCGTGACCCCGGTCACTTCTGCCGGGCAAATCGGACACCATCTTTGTGCACGCGTTCACAAAGACATAGCCTGCTGTCGACGGGGCGGTCTGGGGACGTATGACCGCCTGCAGCCCCGCTCTACCCGCAGGAGCACCGTGGCAACTGGCCGAACACACCGACCGGCGACCCGTAGCCGAGGGATTCCCGAGGCCACCGTCGCCCGTCTTCCGCTGTACCTCCGAGCCCTGACCGCGCTGTCGGAGCGCTCGGTGCCCACGGTCTCCTCCGAGGAGCTGGCGGCCGCCGCGGGGGTCAACTCCGCCAAGCTGCGCAAGGACTTCTCGTACCTGGGCTCCTACGGAACGCGCGGTGTCGGCTACGACGTGGAGTATCTCGTCTACCAGATCTCCCGCGAACTCGGCCTCACCCAGGACTGGCCGGTCGTGATCGTCGGTATCGGTAACCTCGGCGCCGCCCTGGCCAACTACGGCGGGTTCGCCTCCCGTGGCTTCCGCGTGGCCGCCCTGATCGACGCCGACCCGGCGATGGCCGGCAAGCCCGTCGCCGGCATCCCGGTGCAGCACACGGACGACCTTGAGCGGATCATCAAGGACAACGGGGTCTCCATCGGCGTCATCGCCACCCCCGCCGGCGCCGCCCAGCAGGTCTGCGACCGGCTCGTGACCGCCGGGGTCACCTCCATCCTGAACTTCGCGCCGACCGTGCTGTCCGTCCCGGACGGCGTCGACGTACGCAAGGTCGACCTCTCGATCGAACTCCAGATCCTCGCCTTCCACGAGCAGCGCAAGGCCGGCGAGGAGACCGCCATGGAGACCGCGGTCGGCGACATCGGCTCCCTGCCCGCCGCTGCTGCTGCCCATGGCACGTCCGACGACGATTCCGCCGACCAGGGGCCTGACGGGGACGTACCCGCCGTGATGCCGGCATGAGTCTCCTCGTCGTCGGACTGAGCCACCGCAGCGCCCCGGTGAGCGTGCTGGAGCGGGCCGCGCTGAGCGCAGACGCCCAGATCAAGCTGCTCCAGGACACGGTCGCCGCGGAGCCCGCCACCGAGGCCGCGGTGCTCGCCACCTGCAACCGCATCGAGCTGTACGCCGACGTGGACAAGTTCCACGCCGGTGTCGCCGAGCTGTCCACGCTGCTCGCCCAGCACAGCGGCGTCGGCCTGGAGGAGCTCACCCCCTACCTCTACGTCCACTACGAGGACCGGGCCGTCCACCACCTGTTCTCGGTGGCCTGCGGCCTGGACTCGATGGTCGTCGGCGAGGGGCAGATCCTCGGCCAGATCAAGGACTCCCTGGCCAAGGCGCAGGACCTGCACACCGCCGGCCGGCTTCTCAACGACCTGTTCCAGCAGGCCCTGCGGGTCGGCAAGCGCGCCCACTCCGAGACCGGCATCGACCGCGCCGGCCAGTCCCTGGTCACCTTCGGCCTGGAGCAGCTGGCCGTCGGCGGAGCTGTG
Source organism: Streptomyces sp. CoH27 (assembly GCF_020181035.1). Classification (GTDB taxonomy): domain Bacteria; phylum Actinomycetota; class Actinomycetes; order Streptomycetales; family Streptomycetaceae; genus Streptomyces; species Streptomyces camelliae. The sequence continues at coordinate 59,128 of NZ_JAIQYY010000031.1, read as the reverse complement.
CGGGACTGGGCCGCGGGCAAGAAGGCCCTGGTCATCGGTGCCGGATCGATGTCCTCGCTGGCCGCCGCCACGCTCGCGCGGGCCGGGGTCGCCGAGGTCGTCGTCGCCAACCGCACCTTCGAGCGCGCCGACCGTCTCGCGCAGATCCTCACCGACGCCGACGACAACACGGTGACCGCGCGTGCCGTGGAGATGTCCGCCGTGCCGGGCGAACTGACACGTGCCGACGTCGTCGTCTCCTGTACCGGGGCGACGGGCCTGGTGCTGACGGCGGCGGCGGTCGCGCAGGCGGCCGAGGGCCGTACCGGACAGCCGGTCGTCGCCGAGACCGCGTTCGCCGAGGTGCACACCAAGACGGTGCCGGCGTCCGCCGGCGACGAGAACTGCCCGCTGGACCTGGCCGCCGTACAGCCCGGTTTCTCGGTGCTGGGCGAGGCCGCCGTGGCCGGGATGGACGCGGCCACCCTGGAGCAGCACGCGGCCTGGGTCGCGGGGGCGACGGTCGACCGCCGGGAGCGTCGTACGCCCGAGGCGGACGCCGAGCTGATCACCGCGCTCGCCGCGACCGTCGCGACGGCCGGCCGGATCCCCGAGCGGCGCAAGCCCGAGCCGCCGGCCGAGCGGCCGGCGCCCTTCCTCTTCCTCCTCGACCTGGCCATGCCCCGCGACATCGACGCGGCCGTGCACCGGCTGGCCGGGGTGCGGCTGGTGGACATCGAGTCCCTCGCCGAGGCCTCGGCCGACGCCCCGATGGCGGCCGATGTGGACCTGGTCCGGCGTATCGTCTCCGACGAGGTCGCGGCCTTCGGCGCGGCACAGCGGGCGGCACGCATCACGCCGACCGTGGTCGCGCTGCGCACCATGGCCGCCGACGTCGTCGCCGGTGAGATCGCGCGGCTCGACGGGCGCCTGCCCGACCTCGACGAACGGCAGCGCGGCGAGATCCGGCAGGCCGTGCACCGGGTCGTCGACAAGCTGCTGCACGCGCCGACCGTACGGGTCAAGCAGCTCGCGGCCGAGCCCGGCGGCGCCGGGTACGCGGACGCGCTGCGCACCCTGTTCGACCTCGACCCCGAGACGGTGGCCTCCGTCTCCCGGGCCGAGGACAGCACAGACACGAAGGACCGACCGGCATGACTGAGAGAGCACTGAGGCTGGGGACGAGGCGGAGCAAGCTCGCCATGGCCCAGTCCGGGCAGGTGGCGCAGGCCGTCCGCCAGGTGACCGGACGGCCCGTGGAGCTGGTCGAGATCACCACCTACGGCGACACCTCCCGCGAGCACCTCGCGCAGATCGGCGGCACCGGCGTCTTCGTGACGGCGCTGCGGGACGCGCTGATACGTGGCGAGGTCGACTTCGCGGTTCATTCGCTCAAGGACCTCCCGACCGCGCAGCCCACGGACCTGGTGCTGGCCGCCGTACCGGAGCGCGAGGACCCGCGCGATGTGATCGTCGCCCGGGACGCCCTGAAGTTCACCGACCTGCCGCGCGGGGCCCGCATCGGCACCGGTTCACCGCGCCGCATGGCGCAGCTGAACGCGTACGCCCGCGCCCACGGCCTGGACATAGAGACGGTCCCGATCCGCGGCAACGTGGACACCCGCATCCGGTACGTCCACGACGGCGAACTGGACGCGGTCGTGCTGGCCGCCGCCGGACTCAACCGGATCGGCCGGATCGACGAGGTGACCGACTTCCTGTCGGTCGACACGGTTCTGCCCGCCCCCGGCCAGGGGGCCCTGGCGATCGAGTGTGCCGCGGGCAACGCGGACCTGATCGCCGCGCTCGGCGCGCTCGACGACCCGTTCACCCGGGTCGCCGTCACCGCCGAACGGTCACTGCTCGCCGCCCTGGAGGCCGGCTGCTCCGCCCCTGTGGGCGCGCTGGCCGACCTTCTGGCCGACGGGCAGACTGTCAACGAAATGCGCCTGCGCGGCGTCGTCGGCACGACCGACGGCACCCGCATGGTGCAGTTGTCCACCACCGGTCCCGTGCCCCAGACGGAGACCCAGGCGATCGCACTCGGCCGCGACCTCGCGACCCGGATGCTCGCCCAGGGCGCGGCCGGTCTGATGGGGGAGCGAGCACATTGAGCCCCACCACCCTTCCCGCCGGCCTCGAACACGGGCACGTCACCTTCCTCGGTGCCGGACCCGGGGATCCGGGACTGCTGACTCTGCGCGCCGTGGAGGCACTGTCGCACGCGGACGTCCTGATCGCCGAGCACGAGGTGCTCGACGTCATCCGGACGCACGCACGGCAGGGCGTCTCCGTCGTGCGGACGGACGCTCCCTCCTCGGTGTCGCCACCGGGCACGGGCACGCCGCAGCTCACGGTCGTTGACGGCACGTCAACAACCGCCGCTGCCCCGTCTCCTGCCCGGGATGCCGCTCATCTTGTCATGGAGGCCGCGCGGTCCGGCAGGCGGGTCGTCCGTGCGGTGTCCGGGGACCCGGGACTTGATACGTACGCGGCCGGGGAAATGCTCGCCTGCGCCTCCGCCGGTGTGCCCTTCGAGGTCGTACCGGGTGTGGCGGCCGCCGTCGGCGTGCCCGCGTACGCCGGTGTGCCGCTGCGGGACGCGCAGGGCGCGGACGTCCGGTTCGTGGACGCCCGTACGGCCTCCCACCGCTGCTGGACGGAGGTGGGCGCCTCCGACGGCACGGTGGTCGTGTCGACGACCCTCGATTCGGTGGCCGCGGCGGCGGGCGAGCTGGTCTCCGCGGGCCGCAAGCCGGACACCCCCCTGACGGTCACGATCGCCGGTACGACGACCCGCCAGCGCACCTGGACGGCGACGCTCGGCACGATCGCGCAGACCCTGAAGCAGGCGAAGGTCCTGCCGTCGCCGGACGGCGGCCGGCCGGTGATAGCCGTGGTCGGTGAGCGTTCCGCCGCCGCCCAGCGCGACCAGCTGTCGTGGTTCGAGTCCAAGCCGCTGTTCGGCTGGAAGGTGCTCGTGCCGCGGACGAAGGAGCAGGCGGCGTCGCTCTCCGACCAGCTGCGGTCCTACGGCGCCGTCCCGCACGAGGTCCCGACGATCGCGGTGGAGCCCCCGCGCACGCCCCAGCAGATGGAGCGGGCGGTCAAGGGTCTGGTGACGGGCCGCTACGAGTGGATCGCGTTCACGTCGGTCAACGCGGTGAAGGCGGTCCGGGAGAAGTTCGAGGAGTACGGCCTTGACGCTCGGGCTTTTGCGGGTATCAAGGTGGCTGCGGTCGGTGAGCAGACGGCGAAGGCGCTGGTCGCCTTCGGCGTGAAGCCGGACCTGGTGCCGAGCGGTGAGCAGTCGGCGGCGGGTCTGCTGGAGGACTGGCCGCCGTACGACCCGGTGTTCGACCCCATCGACCGGGTGTTCCTCCCCCGTGCCGACATCGCCACGGAGACGCTGGTCGCCGGCCTCATCGAGCTGGGCTGGGAGGTCGACGACGTCACGGCCTACCGGACCGTGCGCGCCTCGCCGCCGCCGGCGGAGACGCGGGAGGCGATCAAGGGTGGCGGCTTCGACGCGGTGCTCTTCACGTCGTCCTCGACGGTGCGGAACCTGGTGGGTATCGCGGGCAAGCCGCACAACGTGACGGTGATCGCGTGTATCGGCCCGGCGACCGCCAAGACCGCCGAGGAGCACGGCCTGCGGGTCGACGTCATGGCTCCGGAGCCGTCCGTGCACAAGCTGGCGGAGGCGCTGGCGGAGTACGGCATGAAGCGGCGGGCCGCGGCGGTGGAGGCCGGGGATCCGGTGACACGGCCGAGCGAACGACGGCCGGGGTCACGCCGGCGGCGTACGACGACGTAGCGCTGCTCAGCGGTTTACGGAGCACCCCTCTGACGCCCCGCCGTCCCGTACTCGGGAAACGGCGGGGCGTTCGTCTGGGGCTCGCAAACGTGAAAGTTTTCAGTGCCGAATAGCAACCCGTCAGCACACCTTCACCGAGAAGATGCAGCGCGCCATGAACCGTTACACCAACGGCCTGCTCACGGCCGCCGAGTTCATGAAGTTCCTGGTGGAGCTGGCGCGGGAGGTGTCGGCCGACCGGGGCAGGGCGAAGAAGCTCGGCCTGAGCGAGGACGAACTCGCCTTCTACGACGCCCTCGCGGCCGACCCGTCAGTGGTCGAGGAGATGAAGGACAGCCTCCTCGCCAAGATCGCCCACGAGCTGTATGAGCAGATCCGGGCAGACGTCACGGTCGACTGGAAGGTGAAGGAGCAGGCCAGGGACAAGATCATGGCACGTGTTCTGCGCCTGCTGAGGAAGTACGGCTACCCGCCGAGCAAGCGGCAGGACGCCATCGACCGGGTACTCAAGCAGGCGGAGGAGCTGGCGGAGGGCCTGGCCTGATCAACAGGAGTACGCCCTCGCAGCCACGGTGGCGGATGCGAGGGCCCGGTTGCTTGTGTGTCAGCGCCTGGATGCGTACGGCAGGAAGGTCGCCCAGGCGGTGGGGGTGAGGGTGAGACGGGGGCCGGTGGGGTTCTTGGAGTCGCGGACGAGGACGTGGCTCTCGTCGGGGGTGGCCACCTCAACGCAGTCGGGGCCGCTGGACGTGCTGTAGCTGCTCTTTATCCACTCCAGCTTCATGTCTCTCCAAGCACTTTCTCGACGAGGGCCATCGACTCCCGTGGGCTGAGAGCCTGTGCCCGGATGATTCCATACTGGATGTCGAGGAGTTGCACCTCTTTTGGCTCGGCGATCACACGACTGATGTGCACCACCTCGGTGTGGCCGACCGTTGTGCCATCCCGGAGCCGGAGCAACCTGAACGATCCGTCGAGCCCGGAGTTCTCCTCGCGGCTCAAGGGCAGCACTTGGAGGTCGACGTTGGGATACTCGGCGGCCTCCAACAGCCGTTCGAGTTGCCCGCGCATCACCATCTTGCCTCCGATGGGCCGACGGAGCGTCGACTCGCACTGCACAAAACTGAAGACAGGCCGGGCCGTCGTATCGTTGACAATCTCCTGCCGTGCCAGGCGGGCCGCTACCTGCTGCTCCAACTCGTCGGCGGTGAAGGGTGGGCGACGCCCTCTGAGCACGGCCTGTGCGTACTCCCTGGTCTGCAACAACCCATGAATGACCGAGTTGTTGTACGCGAGCAACTCGACCGCCTCCGCCTCCAGCTTCTTCAGATCCCGCACCTTCTTCGGGTACCGGGCCTCCGCCACGTCCTTCTTCATCGCCGCGATCTTGCCGCCCGCACCCAGGACCTCGTCCGCCGCGTCCAGATACTCCGGCCGTGGAATGCGCCGCATCCGCTCCACGGAGGAGACCGACTCCTCCTCGTATCCGATCGCCGCCCCGAACTGGGCCTGGGTGAGGCCGGCTGCCTCGCGCCACAGCTTCAGTTGCCGTACGACGGCCCGCATCGCACCCCCGGCATCGTCGTCGTCCAGTCCCGCGTCCCAGTCGCTCACGTCCGCCGTCCTCCCGCCGCGCCCTTCCCCACCCAACCTGTCACGCTCGTCACCAGTCACCCCGTACGGCCCGGACCGAACCGGACATCGCACGGACAACCACCATCCGCACGGGCTGCCGTTCTTCACAGGCTATGCACGCGTAGCCACGCTGAGTGATGTGAATGAGCAAATCTCCACCCTCCGCACCCCGACGCGCGAGTTCTTCGTCCCTCTCTCCCCGACCCGTCGCGGCGCCCGTCTCGCCCGGCTGCTCGCGGTCGAGCAACTGCGGTCGTGGGAGCTGCCGTTGGAACCGGCCCGGCTGATCGTCGCTGAACTCGCGGCGAATGCTGCGCTCCACGGCCGTGTCCCCGGCAGGAGTTTCCGCCTCACACTCTCCGTCACGTTCCCACGACTCTTGCGCATCGAAGTGACCGACACCCGGGGTGATCACCTGCCTACCCTCGGCACCTCGGCCGACGTACCCACAGAGTCCGGCTACGGACTACTGCTGGTCGAGACGTTGGCGGACCGCTGGGGTGTGCAGCGCGGGCCGGTGCCGTGCAAGACGGTGTGGGCGGAACTGGATCTCGCTGCCACCGATGACCCCTGCTGACCGGCGCCGGGAAATACGTGCCCCGGTGACACGCGGGCCGGGTCTGCGGGCGGTAAAAGACCAAAGAACCCCGGGGGAAAAAACCAACCAACCAACCAACCAAACCTCGCGTACGTCACCCGGTCGGGTGAAACAGGCCGGCGTGGCTGGCGCGCGGGTTGTTTTGGCGTGCAGGCTCGCCCCGAGGCAAGTGCCAGCGGCACGGCTTCACAACTCCACAAGCCCACACATGCATCGGCCCCCGCCGGGACGGCAATCCCAGTGCGAGGGCCTGACCAACGAGGAAGAGACTGAGGTCTTCCCCATGGCTGAGAAGAAGCCTAACGCTGTCCTGCGTCCGAATCAGGGCGTTCGGCGATCGACCACCCACTCCGGTGTCACCCACGTACGCACGTACCAGTCAGGCCACTACACCGTCGTAGGCAACCACCTCGCCCAGCACCGCGAGCTGTCGCTGACCGCGATCGGACTGGCTACCCACATCCTGTCGCTGCCGGAGGGCGCCCCGGTCGACATCCGCAGCCTTGCCGATCGCTTCCCCGAGGGGCGGGACCGGATCGCGTTCGCGCTGCGAGAGCTGGAGGCGCACGGCTATCTGGAGCGGGTGCGCGAGCGCACGGAGTCGGGCCGTCTGTTCACGCGGACGTACGCCCATCACACACCGGCCGGGTCCGCTCCCCGTACCGTCCCCGTTCGTGAGGGCGGCTCCGTGACCAGCGCAGAGGCCCCGGGAACATCTCAGGAGGACGATCAAGCCCCTGTCGCCTCCGTCGCCCCCGTCGAATCGGACGCGCCCGCAAGCAGCGAGAAGGAGCACAGCTCCGAGCCCACCCCTGGGGAACGGCATTCCGACAGGGCCGTCACCCTCCTCGCGAGCCTGCGCCGCACCGACAATCGCCTCACCCTGTCCCAGCGGCAGGTGAACCAGCTCGCTCCCGCCGTCGAGGCATGGTTCGCGGGCGGTGCCACAGCTGCCGTCGTGCACCGCGTCCTGACCGCCGATCTCCCCGTGGACATGCGTCACCCAGCCGGTGTGCTCGCCTGCCGCCTGAGTGAACTGCTGCCGTCGCCCCTCCCCGCGCGCCCGTCGGCCGCGGCCGCGCACACCGAGATCACCCGGCATCGCACCCACCCGTTCCAGACTTGCGACGGCTGCGAACGCGCTTTCCGCGCCCCGCATCCTGGCCGCTGCCGCGACTGCCGAACCGATCCCTTGGCGGCTGGCCGGAGGGCGTGCGTGGCATGAGCGTGTACGTGCCCGTAAGGTCCGCCGAAGGTGCACGGTGCCCGGGGAGGCGTTCCTATACTTTCGGCATGGACCAGGAACGGGAGCGAGCGGCCCTCGTCGCGCTGCTGCGGCGCGGCGAGCGTCCCTGGTCCGAGCTCACCGACCAGGTGGAGGCGGTCGGTAGCGCCCGAGAAGTGCTGGAATGCTCGCTCGATCCCTCGGGACAGGGAGCACTCTTCGACGCCGGACCCTCGGTCGACCTGGACAGCGTCACGGCCGAGATCGCTGCCTGGGAGCGCGAGGGCATGCGGCTGGTCACGATCCTTGATCATGACTATCCGCTGTATCTGAGGCTGGTCCATCAGCGGCCACCCTTCCTCTTTCTGCGGGGGAAGCCTGCCGAGGATGATCTTCGAGTCGCTGTCGTGGGCACCCGCACTCCCACCAAGGAGGGCGTCGCGCACGCCCGCGCCATCGCGGGTGGTCTCGCAGAGCGCGGTGTCACGGTCGTGAGCGGGCTGGCCGCGGGCATCGACACCGCGGCGCACGGCAGCGCTCTGGCCGTCGGCGGCCGTACCGTCGCCGTGATCGGAACCGGACTTCGGCGGGTCTACCCGGCACAGAACGCACGGCTCCAGCAGGAGATCGCCGAGCGAGGGCTGCTGATTTCGCAGTTCTGGCCCGATTCGCCTCCCGCGAAGGCGTCCTTCCCCATGCGGAACGCGGTGATGAGCGGCTACAGCCTGGCAACCGTGGTGATCGAGGCCGCCTATCGCAGTGGCGCCCGCATGCAGGCCAGGCTTGCTCTGGAACACGGCCGCCGGGTGTTCCTCATGCGCTCTCTGATGACTCATGAATGGGCCAGGGAGTACGCGGCCAGGCCCAATACGACGGTCATCGACGGTCCAGAGGATGTCTTCAGCCGCCTTGACTCGCTCGTCCCCACCACGGACGAGCTGACCTGGGCCTAGCCGGCGGACCGGCGTTCAACCGTCGTCGGGCTGTCCGCCCGCTACGCCAACTTCCTGGTCCACCCGCTGCTGCCGGGTTCGGGCGTATGTCAGGTCTGCCGTGGTCCCGCCAAGGCCGGGTATCCCGCCTGCTGGCTCTGCAACGAGGCCGCCAGGCTTCTTGGGACGGGAGAGGCTGATGCCGTCGTTCCTGTCAGCCTGGCCCTCAAGGGCGAGCAGTACGCCAACGAACGGACCACGGGCAACCATGCGCAGTCCGCGGCCGCCGCGCTGAAGGCGGGCGGTGCCGGCAGCGTGGCGATCGTGGTTCTCGGTCGCCACCTCAACATCGACTACGGCAACACGGCCGACCACGTCGAGCAGGCACGATTACGTCGCTTTTCCTGGGACGCCTGCCCGCTGCGTCCCTGGCACCACTCCTGACCGGAGGATGGCAGCGCACCCCGTGTGTCTGCGATGCTGCCCGGTATGGCTGAGGGGGAGCGGGGGCGGCGTGCGGGGGCGGCCTGGATACGGCGTCGTGGCGTCGCGGTGGTGTTGACGTGTCTCGGCGTGGGAGCCGCTGTCCTGCATGTCCTGGCGCCCGGACTCAGGATCGACGGCGTCACGGTGATGCTGCTCGCGGTGGCGGTCGTGCCGTGGCTCGGAGACCTGTTCCGCAGTATCGAGGTGCCGGGCATCGGCAGGATCGAGTTCCGGGACATCGAGCGCAGGATCGACGCCGTCCAGCGGACGGCGAACGCGGCGCTCGTCGGTGACGGCCCTGAGGGCGGGACCGTGGACGACACCGCCGCCTGGGACGCGGTCCGGGAACTGGCCGCCGAATACGTGAACGTACGCCTGCAGCAGCGCAGCGGTCCGGCGCGGAACCACCGGATGGACCAGATCTTCGCCCGCCTGGTGCGCGTGACCCAGCGGGTGCGTGACTTCGACGCCGGTACGCTGCTCGGCTCCCAGGACGCCGGACTGCGCCTGGCGGCCTACGCGCGCCTGTACGCGCTGCCGGAGCCGGAGGTGCTCGGCGCGCTGGTGGACGCGGCCACCGGCGAACCGCTGCCCTTCAACCAGTACTGGGCGCTCCAGGCGGTCGGCAGATGCGTGGACGACCTGGAGGCGGAGCAGGTTCCGCTCAGCGTGGTCCGCCGCCTGGAGCGATTCCGTTT
>NZ_JAIQYY010000031.1:0-49643 GCF_020181035.1 Streptomyces sp. CoH27 | reverse complement strand
CGGCCCCCCCCCCCCCCCCCCCCTCTCCGGTCAGGCCGCCGTGCCGCCCGCGTAGTCGCCGGCGAACGTCGTCTCGATCGTCTGGGCCACCGGCTGGGCCACGCCCGTGCCGGTCAGGATGATGCCCAGCTCCCTGTTGTTGCTCAGGGAGTTGCTGCTGATGTTCATCGAGCCGGCCTCCACCTCCTGGGTGGACAGGCCGTAGTCGGCGACCATCGCCTTGGCGTGGATGTAGAAGCCGTTGGGGTCGGAGTAGCCGACGACCGTGCCGCCGGCGGCCTTGATCTCGGCGACCTCGCTGGAGTAGCTGGAAGGATTCTCCAGGACCACGCGGACCTTCACGCCCGCCTTGGCGCGGGCCACGATCGCGTTGACCACCGTGCTGTCGCTGAACTCCAGCTCCTCCACGTCGAGCGTCTTGGTCGCGGAGTTGATGAAGGACACCAGGCGGTTGCGGGAGTCGGTGGGGGACCACAGGAGGTGGTCGCCGTCGGTGGGGGTGATCGACGTGGCCGTGTAGTCGGCGTTGAAGACCTTTTCGATGGAGGCGACGTCCCGGGTGTCGTCGGTGAAGACCCCGTAGTCCCGGCTGGTCGTGTAGTACTGGGACGTCAGGTTCCCCGTCATGATCAGGGACTTCACGCCGTCGACCGTGATCGTCTTCTGGTGGGTGTAGACGTAGGCGGAGGAGGACCAGACGACGCCTATGCCCGCGTTCGTCAGGGACGTGTACGCCGGGCCGTTGGCGCTCTGGTGCTGGCGGTCGAGGATGACGCGGACCGTCACGCCCTTGTTCTTCAGGGCTATGAGGTCGTTGACGGCGGTCGTGTCCTCCAGCTCGTACATCGTCATGTCGAGCGTGGTGGTGGCCGAGTTGATGAAGTCGTAGACGGCGGGCTGGCTGCCGCTCTGGGAGAAGGCGAACGCGGAGTAGCTCGCGGCGTTCGCGGGGACGGCGGTGGCGACGACGGCGGCGCCGGCGGCCAGGGCGACGCCCGCCCGGCCGAGGACCTTCCACAGCATGCGTGACTCCTGGGGTGAGCTCACGGGAGGGGGTGGCGCGTGCATGACACCACGCGCGTAGAACGCTGGGGAGGCGTGCGGTTCCAGGGACGGCCAGGGGAGCGCAAAAACTTGGTATCAGGGCGCCGCTATGCCCCGGTTGGGGCCTCTTGGCGGCCGACACAGTGTTGGCAAAGGCGGTATCCGGGCGGGCGTAGCGTAGAAGGCATGACGAAGTACGGATCCTTTCCCGGTACGCGTCCCCGGCGGCTGCGGACCTCGCCCGTCATGCGCCGGATGGTCGCCGAGACCCGCCTGCACCCCGCAGACTTCATCCTCCCGGCGTTCATCCGCGAGGGAGTGAGCGAGCCCGTGCCGATCGCCGCCATGCCCGGGGTTGTGCAGCACACCCGCGACAGCCTGAAGAAGGCCGCTGCCGAGGCCGTCGAGGCGGGGATCTCCGGGATCATGCTCTTCGGCGTGCCGGAGGAGTCGAAGAAGGACGCGCTCGGGACGCCGGGCACCGACCCCGACGGGATCCTCCAGGTCGCCATCCGGGACGTACGCGCCGAGGTCGGCGACGACCTGCTCGTCATGTCCGACCTGTGCCTCGACGAGACCACCGACCACGGGCACTGTGGCGTGCTGGACGCCGAGGGCCGGGTCGACAACGACGCCACCCTGGAGCGGTACGCCGAAATGGCCCAGGTGCAGGCCGACGCCGGAGCCCATGTCGTGGGCCCCAGCGGGATGATGGACGGCCAGATCGGCGTCGTCCGCGACGCGCTCGACCAGATCGGCCGCGAGGACGTCGCCATCCTCGCCTACACCGCCAAGTACTCCTCCGCCTTCTACGGCCCCTTCCGCGAGGCCGTCGCCTCCTCGCTGACCGGGGACCGCAAGACGTACCAGCAGGACCCCGCCAACTGGCGCGAGTCGCTGCGCGAGCTGGCCCTCGATCTGGAAGAGGGCGCGGACATGGTCATGGTCAAGCCGGCCGGGCCGTACCTCGACATCCTCGCCCGGGTCGCCGACAGCGTGGACGTGCCGGTCGCCGCCTACCAGATCTCCGGCGAGTACTCGATGATCGAGGCCGCCGCCGAGAAGGGCTGGGTGGACCGGGACCGGGCCATCTTCGAGACCCTCACGGGCATCAAGCGGGCCGGCGCCCGGAACATCCTCACCTACTGGGCGACCGAGGTGGCCCGGAAGCTGCGCTAGTTCCTTGCGGGGCTCATCAGTTGAGGGCGTCTTCCCGGTTCTGCTGCCAGTACGTCACGGTCAGCGAGCTGTCGTAGTAGACGCCCTTCGCCGGCAGGGCCGGGGTCGCGGCGGGGCCGCCGTCGCTGTTCGGCGTGCGGCCCTGGAACATCACCGTCAGTTTGTGGCCGGTCGTCCCGCCCTCGCCGCTGCCGTCGGCGGCCGACAACAGCACGCCCGCGTACCCCGACTCGCCCGGCCGCAGCGTCGTCACCGCCTGCGGCTGGGTGTCCTTCGCCCCCTGCGGCGCCCACTGCATCTCGTCGAAGCGCAGCACCGGGTAGTACGGCAGCAGGCAGGTCCTGCTGCCCGTGTTCGTCACCGTGAGCAGCATGTGGTTCAGGGGGCGGGTGACCGGCTGGGCGGTGACGCGGGTGTTCGCGCCGTTGCAGAGGACGGGTGAGGAGCCGGTACCGGTGCCGGTGCCCGTCGTCCTGCCGGCGCCCGGCCCGGTGGCCGGTCCGTGGGTACGGGCCACGGGCGTGCCGTTCGCCGTCCCACCGCCGGCCGTCCCGCCGCCCGCCGTGGTGCCGGAGGACGTCTGAGTGCCTGTCGACGCCGACGCCGACGCCGACGACGATGACGACGCCGACGGCGACACCGACCGCGCGGCGCCCTCGTCCTTCGTCCCCGTCCCATTGCCACCGCACGCGCTGAGCGCGAGGGCGGCCACCGCGGTGCCGGTGGCGGCGAGCAGACGGATGTGGCGCATTCGCATGGCAAGTCCTCTTTCAGGCTGGGCCAGTTGGCGTGTTTGGATGAGTCACAGCCTGAGCGGGGCCTTGTCCCGGCCGCCAGAGACCACGGCCGATCCGGGACGCTGGAACGCCCGCATAGGCGCTGACCTGCGGAGACATCCCCTTCCTGGAACGCCGGGATGGGACGAGGGGGAGGGGAGACGGTGGCGGACGACACCAGGGAGAGCGCTTTCGCCGAGCTGCTGCGGGAGTTGAAGAACCGCTCCGGACACAGCTACGGCACGCTCGCCAAGCGGCTCCACATGAGTACGTCGACGCTCCACCGCTACTGCAACGGGGACGCCGTACCGACCGACTACGCCCCCGTCGAGCGCTTCGCCCGCCTGTGCAAGGCCACGCCGGAGGAGCTGGTGGAGCTGCACCGGAGGTGGGTGCTGGCGGATGCGGGGCGGGGGAGGAAGGAGCCGGCGGCACGGGAGGAGGCGGTGGCGGTGGCGGTGCCGGCGTCGGAGACGGTGGCTGCCTCGGAGCCGGAGCCGGAGCCGGAGCCGGAGCCGGAGACGGTGCCGGTGGCGGAGCCGGTGCCGGTGGGGGGTGTTCCGGAGCCGGAGGCCGAGTCGGTGTCGAGTGTTCCGGAGCTGGTGCCGCCGGTGTCGGATGTACCCGAGCCCGTGCCGGACGCCCGCATCCGCACCCGCACCTGGCGTCGTACCCGGACCGTCCTCCTCTCCGCCCTCGCTCTCACCGCCGTGCTCGGCAGCGTGGCGCTCGCCCTCACCCTTCCCTCCGGCGGCCCGGAGGCGGACGGAAAGGGCGGGCCGGCCGCCGCGGGATCCGGGTCCGTACGGCAGCACGCGTCGACGGCCGGCGCGGCGCACGGGACGGACCCCAGCCGTTCGCCCTCCTCGTCCTCCTCCCCGTCCGGTACCTCGGCCACGGGCTCCGGGCCGTCGTTCGGCGACCAGCCGAGCGGCGCCGCACGCACCCCCACCGGCGCGGCCGGCGGCACGGACACCGCCGCCGTGCCCCTCGCGGTGACCACGCACCCGTACTCCTGGCCGTCCCCCTGCTCCCAGCACTATCTGATCGACCGGGCACCGGGCGACGTCTCCCCGCCGCCGCTGGAGCAGGACGCGCCCGCCTGGGTGGCCGTGCACCAGGCGGTCTCGGCGGGGGAGCAGTACGTCACGTTCACCGTGCAGGGCACCGGCGCGGACACCGTCGTCCTGGAGGGGCTGTCCGTGCGCATGGCCGGCCGGCGGGCACCGCTCGCCTGGAACGACTACGCCATGGGCTATCCCGGTGTGGGCTGCGGCGGGGGCGTGCCGACGCGGGCCTTCACGGTCGCCCTGGACGCCCTGCGCCCCCAGGTCGTACCGGAGTCCGGGCAGCAGGACTTCCCGTTCAAGGTGAGCCGCGCGGACCCCGAGGTCTTCCATGTCACGGCCGACGCGTCCGCGTACGACGTCAGCTGGTACCTGGAGCTGTCCTGGTCCAGCGGGACCCGGCACGGCACGCTGCTGATCAGCGACAACGGCCGGCCGCTGCGCACCAGTGGGAACAACGGGCGGCCCGCGTACGCCTTCCCGCTGGGCGGCGAGACCTGGAAGCCGGCGGCCGAGGCCAACTGAGGGTCCGGATCGTGGAATTGCCGGTGTAGACGGCAGGCACCTTCTCTAGGGTGGCCGGATCCAGAGCCGAAGAGCCGTAGGAGAGCCGCGCCATGCCCCTCACCGAGCCAGCCCCCGCCCCTGCCCTGACCCGCGCCCCCGTCCCGCCGTTCGCCGCGCGCGCCCGCAGCGTGGGCGGTTCGCCGGTGCGGGACATCCTCGCGGTCACCGCACGCCCCGAGGTGATCAACTTCGCGGGCGGGCTGCCGGCACCGGAACTCTTCGACCGCGAGGGCATAGCGGCGGCCTTCGAGGAGGTCCTGGCGCAGAGCCCGGAGCGGGCGCTGCAGTACTCCACGACGGAGGGCGAGCCGACGCTCCGCGCCGCCCTGGCCGCGCGCGTCACCGGCCGGGGACTGCCCACCGACCCCGACGACCTGCTGATCACCACCGGTTCCCAGCAGGCCCTGTCCCTCCTCGCCACTGCGCTGCTCGAACCCGGTGACACGGTCCTCGTCGAAGACCCCTGTTATCTGGCGGCACTTCAGGTCTTCGGCCTCGCGGGCGCGCGCGTGGTCGCCGTGCCGGGGGATGCGGACGGGGTGGATCCGGCTGCGCTGGAGGAAGCGGTGCGCCGCGAACGCCCGAAGCTGCTCTACCTCGTCCCCACCTTCCAGAACCCCACCGGCCGTACGATGCCCGCGCCGCGCCGGGAGGCGATCGCCGCCGTGGCCGCCCGCGCGGGCCTGTGGATCGTCGAGGACGACCCGTACGGCGAACTCCGCTACGACGGCGAGCACGCCCCCTGGATCGCCTCCCTCCCCGGAGCCGAGGACCGCACGGTCCTGCTCGGCTCCCTCTCCAAGGTCATGGCACCCGGCCTGCGCCTCGGCTGGCTGCGCGCCCCGGCCGGGCTGCGCCGGGCGTGCGCGGTCGCCAAGCAGGCGGCGGACCTGCACACCCCGACGCTCAACCAGCTCGCCGCCGCCCGCTACCTCGACGTCCTGGACGCGCACGTCGCGCGGGTACGGTCGGTCTACGGTGCCCGCCGGGACGCCATGCTGGCGGGCCTGCCCGGCGCCCTGCCGGCCGGCTCGCGGTGGAGCCGGCCCGAGGGCGGGATGTTCCTGTGGGTCCGGCTGCCGGAGTCGTACGACACGGTCGCCCTGCTGCCGCGCGTGGTCGAACAGAACGTGGCGTACGTCCCCGGCGCGCCCTTCTACGCCGGCACCCCCGACCCCGCCACGCTCCGCCTGTGCTTCGTCACCCAGACACCGGAGGAGATCGCGGAGGGGCTGCGGAGGCTGGGGCGGGGACTGGAGCAGGGCCTCGGCGGCTGAGCCCCCGTCCGGGGTCACCCGCACCGGCAGGCCCCGGTGATCAGTCCCACCAGAAGGTCCAGACGGTCTCGCCGAGCAGTGCCTTCGCGTACGTGCGCAGGCTGTCGGAGTTGAAGTTGTCCGGGCAGAACGCGTAGTGCTCCGCCGCCACCGCCTCGGCGTCCTCCTGGGTGGCGGGCGGGGCGGCGACGGACACGACCAGGGTGTCGAAGCCGAGTCCCACCACCCGTATGCCGAAGCGGTCCTCCCAGGAGCGCAGGACCGCGCACAGCCGGGCCACGTCGTTGTCGTGGTTCAGCGGGCCGGTCCAGCCGATCGCCGCCGGGATGTCGGCGGACCGGCGGGCCGGGACCAGGGCGAGGTGCGCCTCCCTGAACCATCGGGACGCGTCGTCCGTCAGCGCGTCCGCCACCTGGGCGGCCCGGGTGTCCGGCTCGGCGGAGAGGTGCGCCCCGGGCGCGAGTCCGGGCCACTCGTCCGCGAACGGTTCGATCTCCTCCCCCGCCCCCTCCTCGGTCCAGTCCTCCCAGTACTCGGCGAGGACGTCCTCGGCGTCGTGATCGCCCGGGTACGACATCAACTGGGGCGACAGCTCCCAGTCCGCGGGCCCGCCCTGGCTGCCGCCGACCTCGACGAGCACCGGCAGCAGACCGACCCGGGCGCCGGGTGCGCCCAGTGCCTTCCAGGTGCCCGGCGCGGCCGGCTTCTCGGCGTGCCACAGCAGGGGTTCGTGCCAGGGGCCGTCGTCCGTCGCGTCGACAAGCCGTCCAGGAGGGAGCTGCAGCCCCAGTGAACGCCCGCTGGGGTCGGTGGCCAGTGTGGGCAGCGGGTTGGGAAGAGTCGCCATGCCTGCGACTGTAGGGGGACCCACTGACAATCCCGTTACCGACGACCGGCACGATGAACCTGTGGCCCGCGTGGCCCCTCTTAAGAGGCGGTGTGGTGACGGGAAGGACGGATACGAGACGTGCGGCTCGGGAATAGCCCGGTGCGGTGGCATATTGTGCTGCTCACGCTGTGGACGGCCGTCTGGTTCGTGGTGGCCGAACGCCACGCGGCCGTGTCGTGGCACTATCTGCGCGAGGGCGAGCAGCTGCTCTTCGGCCAGCGGGGCGGCGGTGGTCTGGCCCTCTACGCCAACCACCCCGAGCTCCAGATCGGTCCCGTCAGCTTCCTGGTGGCCGGACTCTTCGCACCCTTCCCCGCCGCGATGGGCGAGAAACTCGCCGACGCGTTCATGTCGGGCCTCGGCCTGTACATGCTGGTGCTGATCGGCCGGGCGGCAGCGGACTACAACCGGGGCACGGGCCTGAACCACAAACGCCTCCAGCAACGGGTCCTGATCTCCGGGGCGGCCTTCATCCCGATGTGGGTGGAGGTCTCGGTCCGCTTCGCCCACCTCGACGACGTCCTCACCCTGTTCTTCACGACGCTGGCGGTCCGCGCGCTGGTGCGGGGAAACGCGACGGCGGTGGGAGTCTTCCTGGCGCTGGCGGTGGACTCGAAACCCTGGGCCGTGGGCTTCCTGCCCCTGCTGCTGGCCCTGCCCCGCCAGTCCCGGCTGCGCTCGGCGGCCTGGGCCTTCGGCCTGGTGGCGGTGGCCTGGCTGCCCTTCTATCTGACCCACCTGAACACCCTGCACGCGGCTCGCTTCACCATCCCCAACCAGCCGGCGTCCGCCCTGCGCTGGTTCGGCGTGGACGACCCCGCGACCCCGCCGTGGGACCGCCCCGCCCAGATGGCCCTGGGCGTGGCCCTGGGCTCCCTGGCCGTCCGTCGCAACCGCTGGCCGGCAGTGGTGTTCCTGGCGGTCGACGCCCGCATCATGCTGGACCCGAGCGTGTACACGTACTACAACGCCTCGGTCCTCCTCGGCACGCTCCTGTGGGACTCGATCGGCCAACGCCGCCTGGTCCCGTGGGTCAGCTGGATCGCCCTCCTCTCCCTGTACGGCAGCGTTCTGGTGGTCCCGTCGGACTCCACCCGGGGGCTGATCCGGCTGGCCTTCTGCATCGGGTCGGCGGCGTATGTGCTGCTGTGGCCCCAACGAACGCCACGGGGGAGACGGGGCCGACGGTCACGCCACCCGGGCGCGGACGGGGGCGGAGGGAACGAGATGCGGGAGCGGCCGGTGGGAGGGGCTGTTCTCTGACCTCTCTGAAAGCACGGCCCCGCCAAGGGCCGACCCCGGCCAGGGACACCGCTCTTTCGGGCCGCTCGCGTCCGCGGCCCTGTCAGCCCGCGGCCTTGCGGCGGGCGCGGTACGCGGCGACGGTGGTCCGGCTGGCGCAGGCGTTGGAGCAGAACCGTCGGGTGCGGTTGCGGGAGTCGTCGACGTAGAAGCGCCCGCAGTCGACGGCGTGGCAGCGGCCGATCGTCACGGCCGGATCGCCGCAGACGACGTGTGCGAGCGCGGCGGCGCAACTGCGCCCGAGCCAGCTCACGGCATCCTCGCCGTTCGGGGCGAAGTGCAGGTGCGCGGAGCCCTCGCCGTCGTGGTCGTCGACCCGGATGAGCGGCGGGTGCCGTTCCAGCAGGGCGTTGACGGGATCGACCGGCCCGCCCTGGGACGCGGCCTCGACCGCTGCACGCAGTGCGGGCAGGAACGCGTCGAGCCGCTCGGTGCCCGGCTCGGCGATCCGGTGCTGGCGGAACATCTCCTGGCGCAGCTCGCTCGGGACGTCGCCGTTGACCATCTCGACCGCGAGTCGGGTCAGATTCCCGATGTAGTCGACGTAACGCACTTGACCACCTACCTCCCCTGACTGAAGAGTAGGCACCATGAATACTGATGCCGCCTACATGGTGGACCGTGGGCCTGCCGTCGCGCGAATCCTGCACCGTGCGGGCCGGTGGGACGAGGCGTGGGCCGCGCTGCCCGAGGACGCGCTTGCGGAACGGGCCGAGATCCTGGTGGACCGGTACTGGTGGCGGCTGGACGGCGCCGCGGCGGCACAGGACGCGGTCGGCGCGCTCCGGCCGTACGACCCGGTGCTCGCCGGATATCTGGACGCACAAGTCCGCTACACCCGGCTGCTGTTCAACCTGGGCCCGCTCCCCGAGGACCTGCCGCAGGCCCGCGAGGACTTCACCGCCGCGACGGCCGACGCACGGTTGGCCGGCTGGGCCGCGTTCTGGCTCGGGGTGATCGCCGACAACGTCGACGGCGATCCCGGCGCGGCCGGGCCGTCCTACCGGAAGGCGCTGGAGCAGGCCCGGGAACAAGGTGACGCACTGCTGGAGTCCTACGCCGTACGCCACATCGGCGCTCACATGCTGGAGCAGGACCGGGAACAGGGCATCGCCCAGCTCCGCCGGTCCTACCACCTGCGGGCCGCCCTGGGCGCCCGTCCGCAGACGGCGGCAGCGGCCCTCACCCTCGCCGGCGAACTGCCCGCCGGTGCCGAAGCCGACCAGCTCCGCGAGACGGCCGGTCTGACGGCCCGTGAGCTGGGACTGACCTGGCTGCTGCGCTCCCTCTGACTGGGTTTCAGACCAGCGTCGTGATGCAGAACGGATGCCCCGCCGGGTCCAGCAGCACCCGCCACCGCTCCGGCTGCGGCTGGAACTCGGGCTTGATCGCGCCCAGTTCGAGCAACCGCTTCTCGGCGAGGTCCAGGTCGTCCACGCCCAACTCGATGTGCGCCTGCTTCTCCTGCGCCGGGTCCGGCCAGGTCGGCCGGCGGTAGTCGGCGAGGCGGTTGAAGCCGAGGCCGGCGGCGCCCTCCTTGCCGAGCAGGACGAAGTCGTCGGTGGAGAACAGGACCGGGAAGCCGAGCAACTCGCCGTAGAAGCGGGCCATTTCGGCGGGGTCGGCGCAGTCGAAGGTGACGGCGGCGTAGCGGAAGGCGGGGGCGGAAGAGGTGTCGTCCGTGGTCATGGGGAGCACGCTAGGACGTGACCAGGACAGTTCTGGTCCTGGTTACGGCGAACCCTGTGCCAGACTTTCCCACCGTGCTCAGCTCGTCCGCCCGCCTCCTGCGCCTGCTGTCCCTCCTCTCCTCCCGCCCGTCCTGGACCTGCGCCGAACTGGCGGACCGCATGGAGGTCACGGATCGGACGGTCCGCAGGGATGTCGCGAGGCTGCGGGAACTCGGCTACACGGTGGACTCCGAGGCCGGCCCCTGGGGCGGCTACCGCCTGCGCGCCGGCTCCCGCCTGCCCCCGCTGATCCTGGACGACGAGGAGGCGCTGGCCGTGGCGGTGGGGCTGAGCGAGGCGGCGCTGGGCGGGGACCAGGCGGCCCTGTCCGCGATGCTGAAGCTGCGCCAGGTCCTGCCCCGGCGCATCGCGGACCGCCTCGGCGAGCTGGACGACACCTTCGTACGACTCCCGGGCACCGACGCGCCGCAGATCAGCCCCGGCCTGCTGCTGGAACTGGCGGCAGCGTGCCGGAGCGGGGAGCGGGCCCGGCTGTCGTACACGGACGGGGAGGGGCGGGTGACCGTCCGGGACATCGACCCGTACCGCCTGGTCCACACGGGCAGGCGCTGGTACTTCGTCGCGCGGGACGTGGCCCGGGGCCAGTGGCGCACCTTTCGCGCCGACCGCGTCGACCGCCTCCAGCTCACCGGCCACCCGGCGGACCTCACCGACCCCCCGGACCCGGCCCACCTGGTCTCCCGCAACATCGCCAACGGCCCCTACCCGCTGACGGCGACCATCCGCCTCCCCGTCCCCCTCCGGGAAGCCCTCCGCCTCATCCCCGCCACGATCGGCACCCACCATCCCGGCGGCCCGGCCGCGACCACGGTCGACATCGGCGGCCCGGACGCGGACGGCCTGGCCCGCTATCTGCTGGGCTTGGGAACGCCGTTGCGGGTTCTCGGGCCGGACGCCGTACGGCAGGCCCTGGTGCGACGGGCCCGGGAGCTTGCGGTGGAGAATGCGCAGGACGGGGACGAGCCCTCCAGCTAGCCGTTGTCAGATGGCGTATGCCCCCGTGGCCGGTCTTCCGTGCTCTCGTGCGTACGGGGTCAGGGCCACGATCCCGGCTCCGCGCACCGTTGTGGGTGCGCCCAAGCCGAAGGGACTCACGCCTAGTTGGCGTGCCAGGTCAGGCGCGAGGTAGGGGGCGAAGTCCGCCCAGTCCTCCTCGTCGTCCGGTGCAAGGCCCTCCTCGATGCAGGCGGCGCGCTCTTCCGGCAGGGGTGCGCCCAGTGTGTACCGCGCGTCGGCCTCCCCCTGGAAGCCGCCGTAGCGCCGCACCACGTCGCCGTTCTCCGCGACGAGCCAGCCCGAACCGCCGCCCTGTTCACCGAAGTAGTAGGCCTGGGCCTTGCCGTAGCGCCGGCTCAGTTCCGTGACGACGCGCAGCACGTCCTCCGCGCGCTCCTCTTCGACAGGGTTGCACCAGGGACCGAGGACGAGGGTCCACCCGTCGACTTCCGGGGTGACGTACACCCTGCCGTACTCGAAGCCGTCGTGGCTGTCGTGGGCCCCGATGCTGTGCCCCAGCGCGAAGGTGGCTGGCCTCGCCTCGAAGAGGTCAAGAAGTTCCGTGATTCCCTGCTGGTCGCCGCCGGGGACGGCGATCCAGGACGTGAAGCAGACGTCCAGTGGTCGGGCCTGGTCGTCCAGCAGCTTGATGCGGATCAGTCGTTCTACGGCGGCCCGGTCCGCCGTCGACAGAGCCTCCTCGCCGCCGACCGCGGCCAGCACCGACAGCGCGCGAGCCCGCAGCTTGCCGGGACCGTGCCTGCGCACCTGCCGCATCGGCTCCACGACACCCGGCCCCAGCATGCACAGCAGCCAGGTCACGCGCTGGAGAACATCCGGATCCGGGTCGGCGAGCAGCGGAATCAGCGCGCCGATCACCGCGTCGTAGTCCACGTCGGGATTCGGCTTACGGCCGTAGGCGACCGAGCAGGCGGACTGGATGCCGTTGGCGGCGGAGAGCCGTACGGACGCGGACGGATGGTTCAGTGCCTCGATGTAGCGGTCGACCATGCCGAACGACGCGAAGACGCTGCTCAGGCGACGGTGCGGCTCCTCGTCCGATACCGAGGCCACGGCTGCCAGCACCTCGTCATAGGCGTGTTCCGGGAGCCATTTGACCAGCAGCCTTTCTATCTCCCCCGGTGGTACGGGTGACGTCATGTCCAGCAGCTCGTCGATGAGCGGCCGCACCACCGCTGGGCCCTTCACAGCCAGCCTGACCCGCGCCGCCTCCCGTCGGTACGGATCCGCTGCAAGAGCCTTGATCGCCTCTGTGATTCGCACGTTCCTACCAAATGCCGTCGAGGACCTCTTCGAGCACCAGGTTCCACTGGGACTCGTCGTCCTGGAAAGGTAGAGAATCAAATTCGGACATACGGGACCGGAGGCTCTCTACTCGCGATTCCAGTTCGGCGTCCTCGTCCCGTTCGTGCTGCAGGAACTGCAGGAACTGCTGGAACAGGTGTAGGGAGTAGACCAATGACTCGACATCCGCGTGGAGCTCGGTGTAGGAGTCCAGGGGTTCTCCTTCGCCGAATGCGTAGACCCTGCCGGTCTTGGGATCCAATGCAATGAGAGAGGCCGCAAAATAAGCCAGCACGAGCCAGTTTCGGCATTCCGCGGGCAGTGGTCCGTCTTCAGGGCTGAACCACTCGGTCAGGCTGATCGATTCGTCCTGGCCGACGCTGGCCTTGGACTTGAACCAGTTGGTGTGTGGCAGCCCCACCTGGCTGAGAAACAGCGCTGTCCGCTCGTCGAGCAGGTTCTCTGCCGTATCAAACCGAGGGAAGTAGACGACTCCCGTCAGCCCGAATGATTCCAGCACGTCATTCGATGAGACGGCGAAACTCATGTGAATACCTTCCAGATCACGTCAGTTGGGGAACGTCTTTCTATCGTCCGTGATGTAGTCTCAGTTCTTCCATGTAGGCCTTGTGTTCCTTGTCCCGGGTATGGCGTGGAAGTGACTGGTCGTAGCTGTTGTAGTGATGCACTGTCGTGGTGGCACGGAATCGCAGATTCAACCAGCGGTCGCAACTGGGCTTCTTTTGGCACGGCTCACGCTCGGTGAACACCTCTTTGAGCCCGGACTGGGTCTTCCTGTGCAGCAGTGGATACCCGATGGAACGCTCAGAATGCATACCGTCCTCGCTGTATCCGACGAGGATGCTCGTACCTCGGCCTTCGGGGTCAATATACCGGCCCGCGGCATAGTTGTTTCCGTCGTAGTCGTTCCTGGCGTACCGGGCAAGCTGCGTTGCCTGGCCGAGCTCATCGGTATACGGGTCGACCTTTGTCGAATGCACCTTCCCTGTATGAGAGTTCGGTACCTTCGTCTCATCCTGGTCTCGTCGGGTCTGCGGACGCCAGGCCCGCCCGTTGGCATCGAGAACCCCGTGCAGCCGGTGCCGGTCTGTGCTGTCGAGAGGATGGAGGTTGCCGTCGGAATGGAGACGCTGCACACTGCCGTCAGTGTGCAGCAGGTAGGTGCGGACGTCTTTGGCCTGCTCTCCTACCTCGTGGTCGATGTCCTTGTGGAGTTGCGAGACCGCCTTCGCGCGCTTCGGGACCGTCTCCGCAAGGTGTGTGCTGACCTTCTTGAGAGCCTGCTCGCAGCCTTCCAGCGCCCCGTGCAGCATCGAGTCGAAGGTCTGGGTGAAGGGATCCTTGCCCCTGTTGCGGCCGAACAGGCTCCTGGCGCGGCCCAGCGGGGCCGCGCTGTTCCGGTGGAGTTCGCTGCCGTGGAAGGAGAGCTTGCCGGCGCCGCTTTCGAACTCGTCGTGGTCGATGTGGAGGTCACCTCCAGCGCCCGAAACACCAGACGCCGAGGCCAGTTCCATGCCGCCGTTCCCGGCTCCCGCCGAGGCCAGCTGCATGCCGCTATGGTGTCCGTGACCGTGCCCGTGGTCGGCGCCGCCACTACCACCGCTGCCCGCGCCGGTCGGGGCAGGCGGCAGGGTGAACGCATCCTCCGCCAGGTTCAGGACCGCGTCCTGGATCATCGCCTCCAGCTTGGCGTTGACCGGCTCCGTGACCTTGGCCATCAGTTCGTTCACGATCTGGTTGGCCGCGTCGTCGATGATTCGTTTCACCAGCTGCCGCATGGCGGTGATCTCGGCCGCGCCGAGGAGTGCGGACAGGCCTCCGGTGATGAAGGCCGCGCCGAGCGAGAGGCCCACCGAGCCTGCCATGACGGCGAGTTCGGCCTCGGCCTTCGTCTTCATGCCGAAGATGACGTCCGCGATCACGTCCAGGGCGTCGGCGAACAGGCGGGCCAGCTCCGGGATCTTGTCCAGGTGGCCGGCCTTGACCTGGTTCCAGTGGGTCTGCATGGAGTGGACCGCCCAGCCGTGCGAGGAGGCGAGGATGGCCTCCACCGTCTTGTGCGCGTCGGCTCCGTGGCCCTCGAACTTGTCGGCGAACTCCCGCATGGCGTCGGCCATGTGGCGGTAGTCGTCCTCGTCGACGTTCGGGAAGTGGATGCCGATGTAGTCCACGACTTGATCCGGCCAACCCGGAATCGTGTAGCCCATCCCCCGTGACACCCCTCGTTCTCGTGATCATCGCACGAGTGTGAAAACCATAACGGGGGTTGAGAGTTGGCAGGCAAGGATGACTGACGGGTCTATGGCATGACTGTGACAACCACAGCCGTCTTCAGACGGGACGCAGACACACCAGCATCTCGTCCGTGCCGACAAGAAGCGCGCCGGTGCCGGTCAACGCCAGCGAGTGCACCGGGGCTCCGGGCCAGTAGGTGCGGACCGTGCCGTCCTCGTCCAGGGTGTGGTGTTCGACCAGGCCATCCGCCCACCCGACGGCCAGCACCGGCGCACCGCCTGCGCCTGTGGCCCCGGCCGCCGCCAGCGCCGTCACCGGGTACGGCCGTGACCGGACGGGGGAGGCGAGCGGCTCGGCGCCCGGGCCCCATGCCCGTACCGTCCCGTCGTAGCCGCCGCTGTAGACCAGTGGGATGCCCGGTCCGTCCTCGGGTACGGTGAGGCGCAGGGCTGCCACACCTGTGACCTCTCCCTCGTGCAGCCGGACCGTGAAAGACCTTGGCTCCGCTTCGACCTCTGCGTCGACTTGCGAGTCGCCTTCCGTGAAGGCGTGTACTCGACCTGCCCCGTCACCGACGGCAAGCAATTGTTCACAGGCCGCCAATGCCGTGACCTGACCGTCCAGTTGAGCTCGCGCGGCCTGTGCCAGCCGCTCCAGAGGCGTCGGCCCGTCGTCCAGCAGTGCCGACAGGCCTGTGGGCCTCGGTGCGGTGGGGTTGCGCCCTGTGTCCAGCCGGCCCTGTGCGTCCAGGACGATTACGTCGCCCCCGTGCGTGGCGGCGACAGCGCGCGCCTGTCGCACCGGCTCCGGCAGCCTGCCGACCGGCGCGGCGTCCCTCGCATCCACCAGGCGGACCGTGCCTTGGTGATCAGCCACGAGCAGATGCCCACGAGCGCACGCGAGCGCATGCGCCGGTCCCGGCCACGGTGGTCGCACATCGCCGCGGACCCTGCTCCAGACAACCTGCCACGCCGCGCTCTCGGCCAGCGCAGAGATCGCCTGCGGCAGCCTCGGGTCGGCCCCGTCGCCCAGCGCCGCCAGGAGTACGACGGCCCGGTCCGCGGGCGTCTGCTCACGGGTCAGGGACACCCCTGCTCGCAACCAGGCCGTCCGCAGACCGCCATGAGCCTCGTCCGAGCGTTCGTACAGGCGAGTCACCTGCCACGGGTCCGCGGCGCAGACAGCGGCGGGGTCGTACAAGTCGACGGCCGACAGCTCTGGCAGGGCTCCGTCATCCTCCGGTTCCGCCGGCCCGCGGGAGTCCTGCTCCCTGGCCCACACCGCGTACCGCTCCGGGTCGGTCCACTGCCTCTCGTCGAGGTCCATTACTGCGGGACGCGTGGCCAGGAGGCCACCTGCCACATCACTGTCGCCACGCAGTTCCACAATGAGTCGGACGTGCCCCAACTGGACGAGACGAAGGACAAGTTCCGCGACCGTGTCGGGATCGTCGGCCGAGTGCAGGTCCGGCAGCACGATCACCGTACGGCGTCCGTCGGCTGCGAGGGCGGTCACCAGATCCCCCGGGGTCCGTGCGGCGATTGCCAACTGCTGCGCCAGGGTCCAGGTGGCCGTGAGGGCGCTTTCCCCTGCCATCGGGACAAAGCCGTGCACCCGGCTTTCCGGCAGCGTCCCCTCCCGCGTCCCGTGCCCGATCAACCACGCCAGCAGCGTCGATTTGCCGCACCCCTCGCCCCCGGTCACCACACACAGGCGCGGGGCGTCCGGGTCGGCCAGCCAGGACAGCAGCGCGGCGGCGGCCGGTTCGCGGCCCGCTGCCGGGCGGGACCACTTCGGCTCGGGCACGGCAGACTCCCCCTTCCGTGACGACGTCACCGGCCCCCTGCCTGCTGGGCCGCGTGCGTGATGAGCTCCTTCAGGCCCTCTTCCCGCGACTCCGCCGTGTCGCCGTAGTCGAAGCTGTGCGTGAACTCCGCGTGCGGGAAGGTGGCCTGGAGCCATACGGCGCAGTAGTGGCCCGGCATCATGCAGGGCTCCAGCTCGCAGTAGACGCGGCGTACCTGCTCCGGGGAGATCCCTTGCGCGTGCAGGCGCTGCCAGATCAGTTCCTCGGGGTGCGGGCGGCCGGGGCCCGTCGCGTCGGTGACGATCTGCTTGGCGCCCGTCGCGTCGACGTACTCGAAGGCCGACGAGAAGGGGAAGTTGAGGGTGTGCCGTACGTCGTCCAGGACCCTCGGCCACCAGCTCTCGCGGTCCTCGAAGGCGGCGGCGTCGATCTGCCGCAGCTCGGCGTTGAGCTCACGGAACGCGGCCGCCGCCACCGGGAGGCTGGTCGAGGCGGCGATCACCGGCAGCCGGCGGTCCAGTGCGGCCAGCGAGGCGGTGAAGGCGGGGAGGTCCGAGCTGACGAACATGTCGTCCTCGCCGACCCCCAGGAAGACCGCCTGTACCGCTCCGTCGGGCCGTACGCACAGGTGGGCCAGCGGGTCCGTGCCGATGCGCAGCCAGGTTTCCTGGCCCGCGGGCACGGGCAGGCCGTGGTGGCCGGCCGTCATGCCCAGCGTCGGTCCGTCCGTCTCCGCCGCCGCCGTGAAGTACGGCGTCACATGCAGCGGGACCCCGGTGTGCGCCAGTGCCTCGCGGGCCATGTCGGGCAGCTGGACGCCGTAGGAGGCCGGCACCGTGAAGCGGCGCATGCCGGCCGCGCCGAAATGGGCCGTGGACGGGTCGGGGACTCGCTCGGACATCGGGCTCCCTCAGAGTCTGTTCAGGCCTGCAAGGACAGGACTGCTCCACAGACTCTAAGGGAGCCTCTCAGAGGTCAGAGCTTCTCAGGCGTCCTGATGCCCAGCAGGGCCATGCCCTGGTGCAGGGTGCGGGCCGTGACGTCGCACAGGAAGAGGCGGTTCTCCACCTGCTCCGGCGTCTCGGCCTTCAGGACCGGGCACTTGTCGTAGAAGGTCGTGTAGAGGGACGCCAGCTGGTAGAGGTACGCCGCCAGCTTGTGCGGGGCGTACTCCTGCGCCGCTTCCGCGACCGACTCCGCGAACGCGTCCGCGTGCAGGCCCAGGGCGCGCTCCGCCGGCGCCAGCTCCAGCTCCGGGTGCGCGACGGGGCGGACCTCGCCGGCCTTGCGGAGGATGGACCGGATACGGGCGTAGGCGTACTGGAGGTACACGCTCGTGTCGCCGTTCAGCGAGACCATCTGGTCCAGGTCGAACTTGTAGTCCCGGTTCGCCGACGTCGACAGGTCCGCGTACTTCACCGCGCCGATGCCCACCTGGGCGCCCCGCTCGGCGATCTCCTCCTCGGACAGGTCCTGGGCCTTCTCCCGGACCACGGCCGAGGCACGGTCGATCGCCTCGTCCAGCAGGTCGACCAGGCGGACCGTCTCGCCCTCACGCGTCTTGAACGGCTTGCCGTCCTTGCCGAGGACCGTGCCGAAGGCCAGCTGGAAGGCGGTGACGTCCTCGTTCAGCCAGCCGGCCCGGCGCGCCGTCTCGAAGACCATCTTGAAGTGCAGGGCCTGGCGGGCGTCCACCACGTAGACGAGCGTGTTCGCCTTGAGGCCGAAGACACGGTCGCGGATGGCCGAGAGGTCGGTCGCCGCGTAGCCGTAGCCGCCGTCCGACTTCTGCACGATCAGCGGGACCAGGCTGCCGTCCGGGCCCTTGATGTCGTCGAAGAAGACACACAGGGCGCCCTCCGAGCGGACGGCCACACCCGACTCCTCCAGGAGGCGGCAGGTCTCGGCCAGCATGTCGTTGTAGCCCGACTCGCCGACGATGTCCGGGTCCTGGATCTCCATGTCCAGCTTCTCGAAGACGGAGAAGAAGTAGATCTTCGACTCGTCGACGAACTTCTGCCACGTGGCCAGGGTCTGCGGGTCGCCCGCCTGGAGGTCCACCACACGGCGGCGGGCCCGCGTCTTGAACTCCTCGTCCGCGTCGAACTTCTTCCGCGCCGCCTTGTAGAGGCGGTCCAGGTTCGACATCGCCTCCTCACCGGACGCGGCCGTGTCCTCGGCGGACGCCTTGTGGTCCAGCTCGTGCGGGTGCTCCTCCAGGTACTGGATGAGCATGCCGAACTGGGTGCCCCAGTCGCCGATGTGGTGACGGCGGATCACGTTCTCGCCGGTGAACTCCAGGAGCTGGACCACCGAGTCGCCGATCACCGCGGAGCGCAGATGGCCTACGTGCATCTCCTTCGCCACGTTCGGCTGCGCGTAGTCGACCACCGTCGTACCCGGCTCGGCCGCGACCGGCACGCCGAGGCGGCCCGTCTCGTCCGCGTACCGCGCGGCCAGGTTCCCGGTGATCGCCCGGTCCGCGATCGTGATGTTCAGGAAGCCGGGGCCGGAGACCTCGACGTCCTCGATCAGCTCGTCACCCGTCACCACCTGAGCGACGACCTGCGTCGCCAGCTCCCGCGGGTTCGCCTTCGCCTTCTTGGCCAGGGCCAGGATCCCGTTGGCCTGGAAGTCGGCCCGGTCGCTTCGTCGCAGCAGCGGGTCCGCGCCGGCAGCCTCCGGCAGGGTGGCCGAGAGGGCGGACGCGAGGCGCTGCTGGACGGAATCGCTGAGGGACGTGACCGAGGCCATAGGAATGGGTGCCGTTCTCCTCGTGGGGATGGATAGACCCAGCCAGTATCCCATGGTGGGTAAAGCGGTTTTCGCGGGCGCGATCCGGTCTGTGAGAATGAGGTGTCACCCCGATCAGATGGAGTGCCTCCCCGTTCCAGGTTCCAGAAAGAAGGACGTGCCGATCGTGGCTCAGAGCAGCACCGAGACCGCCGACTGGGTCTCCCGTTTCGCGGATGACGTCATCGAGGAGTCGGAGCGCCGGGCCCCGGGTAAACCCGTCGTCGTCGCGTCCGGACTCTCCCCCTCCGGACCCATCCACCTGGGCAATCTCCGTGAGGTCATGACCCCGCACCTGGTCGCGGACGAGATCCGCCG
Organism: Streptomyces sp. CoH27; assembly: GCF_020181035.1. Taxonomy (GTDB): domain Bacteria; phylum Actinomycetota; class Actinomycetes; order Streptomycetales; family Streptomycetaceae; genus Streptomyces; species Streptomyces camelliae. The sequence goes on along the minus strand of NZ_JAIQYY010000031.1, from coordinate 30,316 downwards.
CCGCGGGTACAAGGTCCGGCACCTGATCTCCTGGGACGACTACGACCGCTACAGGAAGGTGCCGAAGGGCATCGCCGGGGTCGACGAGGAGGCCTGGGCCGAACACATCGGCAAGCCGCTGACCTCCGTCCCGGCGCCGAAGGGGTCGCCGTACCCGAACTGGGCCGAGCACTTCAAGGCCGCCATGATCGCCTCGCTCGCCGAGCTGGGCGTCGAGTTCGACGGGATCAGCCAGACCGCGCAGTACACCTCCGGTGTCTACCGCGAGCAGATCCTGCACGCCATGAAGCACCGAGGCGACATCGACGCGGTCCTCGCCCAGTACCGCACCAAGAAGGCCCCGAAGAAGCAGCAGCAGAAGGCCGTCGACGAGGCCGAGCTGGAGGCCGAGGAGGGCTCCGGCGCGGCGAGCGAGGACGACGGCTCGTCCGGCTCCGCCGGCTACTTCCCGTACAAGCCGTACTGCGGCAACTGCGAGAAGGACCTGACGACCGTCACCTCCTACGACGACGACACCACCGAGCTCACCTACACCTGCACCGCGTGCGGCTTCTCCGAGACCGTCCGGCTCAGCGAGTTCAACCGCGGCAAGCTGGTCTGGAAGGTCGACTGGCCGATGCGCTGGGCGTACGAAGGAGTGATCTTCGAGCCCAGCGGCGTCGACCACTCGTCTCCCGGGTCGTCCTTCCAGGTCGGCGGGCAGATCGTCGGAATCTTCGGCGGCAAGCAGCCGATCGGCCCCATGTACGCCTTCGTCGGCATCTCCGGCATGGCGAAGATGTCGTCGTCCCGCGGCGGCGTGCCCACCCCCGCCGACGCGCTGAAGATCATGGAGCCGCAGATCCTGCGCTGGCTCTACGCCCGCCGCAGGCCCAACCAGTCCTTCAAGATCGCCTTCGACCAGGAGATCCAGCGGCTCTACGACGAGTGGGACAAGCTGGCCGGGAAGGTCGCGGACGGGTCCGCGCTTCCCGCCGACGTCGCCGCCTACACACGCGCCGTCGGCACCGCCGTCGGCGAGCTGCCGAAGACGACGCGCCCGCTGCCGTACCGCACCCTCGCCTCCGTCGCCGACATCACCGCCGGACACGAGGACCAGGCACTGCGCATCCTCTCCGAGCTCGACCCGGAGCAGCCGCTGGCCTCACTGGCCGAAGCCCGGCCGCGCTACGACAAGGCCGAGGCCTGGATCAACACCCACGTCCCGGCGGACCAGCGGACCATCGTCCGGGACGAGCCCGACGCCGAACTGCTGAAGTCCCTCGACGAGGCCTCCCAGCAGTCCGTACGCCTGCTGCTCGACGGACTCGCCGAGCACTGGTCGCTCGACGGACTGACCCACCTCGTCTACGGCGTGCCCAAGGTGCAGGCCGGCTTCCCCGCCGACGCCACGCCCAAGGAACTCCCGCCGGAGATCAAGACCGCCCAGCGCACCTTCTTCGCCCTGCTCTACCACCTGCTCGTCGGACGGGACACCGGGCCACGCCTGCCCACCCTGCTCCTCGCCGTCGGACAGGAGCGAGTGCGGCGCCTGCTCGGCGAGTAAGACCGCGGAAGTAATCGCGTAAGGAAAGAGGGGGCCCTCCGAAAGCGAGGGCCCCCTCTTTCCTATGCCTTCCTGCGTTCCTATGGCGTTCCCATGCGATTTTTCTTAGGCGATGTGGTCTTCCTGCAACTCCGCCGTGTGACGGTTGGTGAAGCGGTTGACCATGCGCTGGGCATCGTTCAGCGGAAGCACGATGCCGAAGGTCGCCTCGATGTCGTCCTTGAGCTGGGCAGCGGTCGGATAGCTGCCGTCGATCGACTTACGGAACACCTGGTAGAAGTCCTCCTCGGCCGGCTCCAGCCCCGGAGTGCCGCCGCCCTCGCCCAGCTCGCGGGTGCGGTTCGGACCCACCGGAATGGGGAAACTGCCGGTCTCCTCCGGGGACGGCTGCTGGAAGTCCTCCGGCTGCTGCTCCTCGTACCACCCCTCGTACTCCTCCTCCGGGACGTACTGAGGTTCCTGGGGCGGGTCATAGGTGGGGTCGTAGCCGCCGTGGTACTCGATCTGCTGCTGAGCCTGGAACCAAGGGCTCTGCTCATCCACAGCCACCGGAGGTTCAGGGGTTTCCAGCCGCCCGGGGTGGTGGCCGGGCAGCTCGGGGCGCTGCTCGCCAGGAGGCGCCGCCTGCACCGGGACGGGCGCCGCCCCAACGGCACGACCGTCCACAACGGCGGCAGGTATCAGCGTCGGCTCGATCCCCGCCGCCGCCAGACCCGCCGGAGCCGTGTCCGACAAGGGCACGCCGTAACGCGCCAGACGCAGCGGCATCAGAGACTCCACCGGAGCCTTCCTACGCCACGCGCGGCCGAAGCGGGAGTGCAGGCGGGCCTGGTAGACGAGACGTTCCTGCTCCAGCTTGATCACCTGGTCATAGGAGCGCAGCTCCCACAACTTCATCCGGCGCCACAACAGGAACGTCGGCACCGGAGAGAGCAGCCAGCGCGTGAGGCGGACACCCTCCATGTGCTTGTCCGCCGTGATGTCCGCGATCCGGCCGACCGCGTGCCGAGCCGCCTCGACCGCGACCACGAACAGGATCGGAATCACCGCATGCATGCCCACACCCAGCGGGTCCGGCCAGGCAGCGGCACCGTTGAACGCGATCGTCGCCGCCGTGAGCAGCCAGGCCGTCTGCCTCAGCAGCGGAAAGGGAATACGGATCCAGGTCAGCAGCAGGTCCAGGGACAGCAGCACACAGATGCCTGCGTCGATGCCCACCGGGAACACGTACGAGAAGTTCCCGAAACCCTTCTTGATGGCCAGCTCACGAACGGCCGCGTACGAGCCGGCGAAGCCGATACCGGCGATGATCAAGGCGCCGGTCACGACCACGCCGATGAGTACGCGGTGCATCCGAGTCAGCTGCGGTGGCGCGGCCACTCGTACTCCCCTCCCATTGCCTGATGTTGCGCGCAACAGGGTGGCACACGCATACGGCGAACGTGGCACCGGTCGGAAGTTCGCCGATGCCACGCCCACCGGAACGGCACCGGGATCAGCCCTTGCCGCTCGCCGACTTGGACGGAGAAGCGCTGGAAGAAGGGGACCCGGACGCCGCCTTGGACGGAGAACCGGAAGGCGCGGAAGACGACGACGAACCCGCCCCCGAACCCGACCCCGACGCGTTGCCGTTGGCGGCGGAGACCGCGGCGACCGCCTCCTTGACCGCCTTCTCCGCCGACTGAGTCAGCTCGTCCGCGTCCGGAGTCTGGTCACCCGCGAGGCCCGCACCGTTGTAGTCCAGCGTCACGACCACGTTCTCGACCCGGGCCACCACCGTCTGCTGCTTGAAGAGCCCTTCCTTCTTCTGCAGGTCGTAGCGCACCGCCGTCGCCTCCGAACCCACGCCGGACAGCGGCACCTCCTTGCTGTTCTTCGCCCCGCCCACCGCCTCGGCGTCCTTCACCTGCCGCGCGAAGTACGTGTGCGCCTGCGCCTCACCGGTGCCACGCGTGGAGTCCGAGTCGAAACGCAACAACGAGACGTTCAGCCAGCGGAACTGCGAACCCTTCACACCATTGTTGTCCAGACTGCTCCAGGAACAGGAGGCACGGGACGACGGGTCGTCCGAACTGCCCTTCTTGCCCGAAGTGCCCTTCGGCACCAGATCGGAGAGGGTGTTCTTCGACAGCACCCCGCACGCATCAGGAAGCTTCTGATACGCCGCCGCCTGCACGGTCGGGGACGCACTCGACGACGACGACGCGCCCGATCCGCCCGCGGACGCCTGCGCACTGCTGCCGCCACCCTTGCTCTTGGAGTCGCCCGAGTCCGACGAACAGGCGGCGGTGATCAGCATCGCGGGAACGGCTGCCGCGCAGACAAGCACACGGCTCAGGCGCTTGCCACGCCTTACTTCCTGGGCACGGTCGTCTCGCTGGGCTGCTCGCTGCATGGTTCCTTCACTACGCTCGGTATTCGTGCGGGTTCCTGCGGGCCCACGGTACGCGGTGAAGGAGCTGTGCGGTTTCCGTTCGCGTTCTTCGCGAACAGGGCGGCGCCGAGCCGCTGCGGACGTCAGCCGCCCAGCGAGTCATCCAGCTTGGCGGCCAGATTACGGGCCCTGTCCTGCATTTCCTTGCTGTCCGGGACCGTTCCCGTCGCCGTCGGCTGCTCCTCGTACTCGATGGTGACGAGGACGTTGGACGTGCGGAACACCACAGTCACCGTCCGCTGTTCGGCCGTCGAACCGGACGCGGCAAGCTGGTCGTCCAGATACGCGTCGTCACCGAGATCGGTCAGCACGCGCGGCTGCAGATCGGCGGAAGAGGAAGGGGAGCCGCTCGGCGAGCCCGACGGGGAACCCGAGGGAGAGCCCGACGGGGAACCGGAAGGAGAACCTGACGGAGAGCCCGAAGGGGAACCACTGGACGACGGCGCGGACGGAGACCCGGTCGCAGACCCGCTCGGCGCCGGCAGATCGGCCGCCGCCTCCTTGTCCGCGAACAGCTTCTTCGCCTGGTCGTCGTCGCTGACGCTGTTGTCGTACGACACCACGCGCTCGAAGTCGATCGACAGACGGTCGGTGGCGTCGTCGGAATCGACCTTCCAGCGGCAGCCGACCTTGCGATCGGTGTCGTACGTCAGCTCCGCGTCGCCCTGGTAGGCCTTGTCCCGCTGGCCGGGATCGGCGAGTTGCCTGATACCGGGCAGCAGTGTGTCGAGGGTGTCGTGGGTGACCGCGCCACACGGTTCGGGCAGCGTGCGGTACTTGCCCGGCTGAGCGGCGGCCGCCGTCGTACCGGCGTCGCCCGGGTTGGCGTTGTCCGTCGAGCCGTCACCGCCGGAGCCGCTCGTGCAGCCGGCCAGCAGCGCCGCGAGGAGGGCGGCGGTGCCGGGTACGTACGCCTTCCGCTGCACGGACGGGCTCCTCTCGGGTGGGTCTGCGCTCGCTCGGTGCTCCAGTGTCCCCGCTGGTTAATCGCTTGCCGCAGCGGGGCGTCCCCTGGAGACAATGTGTATCGCACGCACTGCGGTGGACGCCGGTCCCGTGTCCCTTTTCGCCACCCCTGGCGCTGTTTTGCGCTTTGTCGTGTTTGTTGCTTCTAAGTCTTTTGTTGTCGTAACCGGGGGAACGAGGAACGTATGTCGTACGTGGAGATGCCGGGCGCGAAGGTACCGATCCGGATGTGGACGGACCCCGCGACGGTCGAGGACGTGGCCCTGCGCCAGCTGCAGAACGTGGCGACCCTGCCCTGGATCAAGGGCCTCGCCGTCATGCCGGACGTGCACTACGGCAAGGGCGCGACGGTCGGCTCGGTCATCGCGATGCAGGGTGCCGTGTGCCCGGCGGCGGTCGGGGTGGACATCGGCTGCGGGATGTCGGCGGTGAAGACGTCGCTCACGGCCAATGACTTGCCGGGGGACCTGTCGCGGCTGCGGTCGAAGATCGAGCAGGCGATTCCGGTGGGGCGGGGGATGCATGAGGATCCGGTGGAGCCGGGGGATTTTCATGGGCTGGCCACCGCGGGGTGGGATGACTTCTGGGGGCGGTTCGACCAGGTCGCCGATGCTGTGAAGTTCCGGCGGGAGCGGGCGACTTTGCAGATGGGAACACTCGGAGCCGGGAATCACTTTGCAGAACTCTGCATAGATATGCAGGATGGAGTGTGGCTCATGCTGCACTCCGGCTCCCGGAACATCGGCAAGGAACTTGCCGAGCACCACATCGGCGTGGCCCAGAAGCTCCCGCACAACCAGGGCCTGGTCGACCGGGACTTGGCGGTCTTCGTCTCGGACACCCCGCAGATGGCGGCCTACCGTAACGATCTGTTCTGGGCGCAGGAGTATGCCAAGTACAACCGCACGCTGATGATGGCGCTCCTGAAGGACGTGATCCGCAAGGAGTTCAAGAAGGCCAAGCCGACCTTCGAGCCGGAGATCTCCTGCCACCACAACTACGTGGCGGAGGAGCGGTACGAGGGCATGGACCTGCTCGTCACCCGCAAGGGAGCGATCCGGGCCGGCTCGGGCGAGTACGGGATCATCCCGGGCTCGATGGGCACGGGGTCGTACATCGTGAAGGGTCTCGGCAACGAGAAGGCCTTTAACTCGGCGTCGCACGGCGCGGGTCGGAAGATGAGCCGGAACGCGGCGAAGAGGCGCTTCACGACGAAGGACCTGGAGGACCAGACCCGGGGCGTGGAGTGCCGCAAGGACTCCGGCGTCGTGGACGAGATCCCGGGCGCCTACAAGTCCATCGACCAGGTCATCGACCAGCAGCGGGACTTGGTGCAGGTCGTGGCCAAACTGAAGCAGGTCGTCTGTGTGAAGGGCTGACGCGAGGAGGCCCCGGCTACTCGGCCGGGGCCCCTCCGTGTTTGGTTACTGCTTGTCGGGCATCGGAACTTGGCCCGTGCGCAGTCGCCAGAGGCGGAGATTGCAACTCTTTTCGGTCCTGCCGAGCACCTCGGCAGCGGCTGTTGGACTGTTGAGCTCCAATAGCATGCGGTCTTCCTGCTCGCTCCAGCAGCGCTTTGTGTATTCGGCCCTCATGCCAGTGGGGCGAACCCAAGTGGCGAGAGAGTCAGCGCAGGTGTGCTTGCGCTCCAAGGAGAGGCAGTTGGCGTAGTACAGGTCGGCGGTCAGACGCTGCGCTGTCTCCATCGAGTAGAAGATGTTGTAGATGTCGTCGCGCGTGTTGCGCTTGAGCATGCGCTCCGCCCCCGTCACGTCTCTGGCGTATTCACGCAGACAGGACGCGATGGCGGTGCTCGCCGTGGTGAGGGAGATGAAGGGGAATCCCTTGCTGGTGAAGCCGACCGAGCCGTCTGCGTCGATGAGGCCGCGCAGATAGTCGCGGCGCGAGAATTCGACGTCGGGAGGAGCGATCGTCTTTGACTTACGGCCGTACGGCAGGCCGAGCTCGTTGAGCCTGGTCCTGGCTTCCAGGGAACACAGGCTCCAGATCGCGGCGCGGTGAGTCTCGGCGAAGTTGGTCGACCGGGTGCGTTCGGTGATGCTGCTGTTGTACGGCGTCAGTTTCTGGAACTTGCGCAGCAAGTCGATGTCGCGGGCGCTGATCTCGACGGTCAGTCGCCCTCGTTGCCGCGATTGCTGGGACAGATGTCCATCCGCCTGCACGAACCCGAACATGTACGCATACTCGGGCACCGTCAGGTCCATGAACCGGTGGGCGTTAGGCTCGCAGTCAGCCACGGGAAGCCTCCACTTCCATGCTGGTGAGGCCCTCGGCCGGGACTGCAATCCCTGCCGAGGGCCGTCGAGTTGATCGTGTGGCGCGAGCCTAGGGCGCCCGTTCGGTTGGTGATCGGGTGATCGGTGAGGTTCCCCCGTGTGAGTGAACGGGGGCGGAGTGGCAGGTCAGTGGCCGTGGCGGACGGCGTAGATCATGACGAAGGCCACGACGTGGATGCCGAAGAGGAAGTAGCCCAGGAACCACCAGACCCTGCGTTCGTCATGGGTTTCCTGGGCCAGGCGGGCCTTTTCGAGGGACTTTTCCAGGGAGTCGAGGGAGTCGGCCTGGGACTCGGGGGTTTCTTCGGGCATCACGGCTCCCGGTGGACCTTGGTGTTGGAGGCCTGGGCGCGGGGGCGGAGGATCAGGAGGTCGACGTTGACGTGGCTGGGGCGGGTGACCGCCCAGGTGATGGTTTCCGCCACGTCGTCCGCCGTGAGGGGGGCGGCGACGCCCTCGTAGACCTTCGCCGCCTTCGCCTCGTCTCCGCCGAAGCGGGTCAGGGCGAACTCGTCGGTCTTGACCATGCCGGGGGCGATCTCGATCACCCGGACCGGTTTGCCCACGATCTCCAGGCGGAGGGTCTCCGCGAGGACGTGGGTGCCGTGCTTGGCGGCGACGTAGCCGGCGCCGCCCTCGTACGTGCCGTGGCCCGCCGTGGAGGACACGACCACGATCACGCCGTCGCCGCTCGCCTCCAGCTTCGGCAGCAGGGCCTGGGTGACGTTCAGGGTGCCGATGACGTTCGTCTCGTACATCGTGCGCCAGTCCGCCGGGTCGCCGGTGGCCACCGGGTCCGCGCCGAGGGCGCCGCCCGCGTTGTTCACCAGCACGCCGATCGTCTGGAACGCCGTGGCGAACTCGTCCACCGCCGCGCGGTCCGTCACGTCCAGCGGGTACGCCGTCGCCGAGTGGCCCGCCTTGGTCAGTTCCTCGGCCAGTTCCTCGATGCGGTCCTTGCGGCGCGCGGTGAGGACGACGCGGTAGCCGGCCGCGGCGAGCTGCCGGGCCGTGGCGGCTCCGATGCCGCTGCTCGCACCGGTGACGACGGCGATGCGGGAGGCGGGGGCCGGGGCCATGGGCAGCTCCTGGGGTCTGGTCGTGGCGGGTCTGCGTCCAGCGTAAGTGAGGCTCAGGCGCCGTTCCTCGGCGCCCACATGATCACGGCCATTCCGGCGAGGCAGATCAGCATGCCGGTCAGGTCCCAGCGGTCGGGGCGGTAGCCGTCGGCGATCATGCCCCACAGGATCGAGCCCGCGACGAAGATCCCGCCGTACGCCGCCAGGATGCGGCCGAAGTGGGCGTCGGGCTGGAAGGTGGCGACGAAGCCGTAGGCGCCGAGGGCGAGGACTCCGCCGGTCATCCAGAGCCAGCCCCGGTGCTCGCGTACGCCCTGCCAGATCAGCCAGGCGCCGCCGATCTCGAAGAATGCGGCGACGACGAACAGGGCGGCGGAGCGGAGGATCGGCATGGGTGTCAGCTTCTCATCCGGGGTCCGGCGGCTGAGCCTGTCACCTGTTCGAGGGCGCCTGGGCGGCCGGGCTCGGTGGCATGCATGCGACGTCGGGTCTTTCGTGAGTGCGGGGAGTGCGGGTGAGGTGAGTGGCGTGCGGGTGAGTGGCGTGCGGGTGCGGGTGCGGGTGCGGGTACGGGCGTGGGTGGCGGCGGGGGCGGTGGCGGGGGTGTGTGCCGGGTTCGTTCTGGTGCCGGGGGTTGCGTCGGCCGCTCCTGTGCCTGAGGCCGATCTGGCCTTTCACGGGACCGCGCTGATGGCCGGGGACACGGTGGACGTGCGGCTGACTCCCCGGAACAACGGGCCCGCCGCTGTGCCGGATGCGACGGTGCGGCTGCGCTGGTCGGTGCCGCTGGCCGTGGCGCAGCAGCTGCCTGCCCGGTGTGTGCGGGAGGACGAGCGGACGGTGGTGTGCTCGACGGGCGCGCTGGCTGTGAACGGGGTGGGGGAGCAGGTGATGGTGCCGGTGCGGCTGATGGAGAAGGCGTCGGAGGTCACGCTGGAGATCGGCACGGTGTGGGGTGGCGGTGCGGTGGACAGGGATCACACGAACGACGAGTTGAAGGTGCTGGTGCTGGACACCGGGGACGCCTATGCCTTCTGAGCTGCTGGTGGGTCAGGCGGGGTTCTCGGCGTCGTAGCGCTCGCGGGCGTCCCGTACTTCCTCGAAGTGGGTCTCGGCCCAGTCCTTCACGGCGGTGAGCAGGGCGGCGAGGCTGGTGCCGAGGGGGGTGAGGGCGTAGTCGACGCGGACCGGGACGGAGGGGGTGACGGTGCGGGTGATGATGCCGTCGCGTTCGAGGGTGCGCAGGGTCTGGGTGAGCATCTTGGGGCTGACGCCGGCGATCTTGCGGCCGATGTCGCTGTAGCGCTTGGGGCCCTGGGCGAGGGCGGCGACGACGAGGCTGACCCATTTGTCGCTGAGCCGGCCGAGGAGCTGGTTGGTGGGGCATGCGCGCAGGAAGGCGTCGTAGTCGGCGCGGGCCTGTTCGCGTCGCTGGGAGGCGGTCGTGGTGGCCATGGTCCCTCTCCTTCGGGTCTGCTACGCACTCTCAGGTAACTACTTACCAATAGATAGTAGCTCTCCTACGGTGGGTTGTGCGGCCGGGAAGTCCCGCGCGATCGAATCGTCAAATGGCTTGTTTTCAGGGAGAGTTGTCATGCGTGCTGCTGTGGTGAGGACGTTCGGCGGTCCGGAGGCCGTGGAGATCGCGGAGGTGCCGGTGCCGGAGCCGGGGGCGGGGCAGGTGCGGATCAAGGTGGCCGCGGGTGCGCTGAACCCGGTGGACGCGGGCGTGCGCGCCGGCGTCTTCGGTGGGGCCGGCAAGACGATCGGGCTCGGCTGGGATGTGGCCGGCACGGTGGACGCGGCGGGGGTGGCCGCCGCCTGGCAGGTCGGGGATCCGGTGGTGGCGCTGGTGGCGAGTGTGGCCGAGCCGCTCGGGGCGCACGCGGAGTACGTCGTGGTCGACGCGGACGCGGTGGCGGTGGCGCCCGCCTCGGTGGACGCGGTGCACGCGGGCACCCTGCCGTTGAACGGGCTGACCGCGGTCCAGGCCCTGGATCTGCTGGATCTCGCGCCGGGTTCCTCGCTGCTGGTGACCGGGGCGGCGGGCGCGGTCGGCGGGTTCGCGGTGCAGCTGGCCGCGGGCCGGGGGATCGAGGTGACCGGGCATGCGCGGGCGGGTGACGAGGAGCTGGTGCGGTCGCTGGGGGCCGCGCGTTTCACGGCCGGTGGGGGAGAGCCGGGCGGTGTGGACGCGGTGCTGGACGCGGCGGTGCTCGGTGAGACGGCGCTGGCGTGGGTGCGGGACGGCGGTGTGTACGTCGGGGTGCGGCCCGGTGGGCAGCCCGGTTCGGTGCGCGGGGTGCGTACGGACGCGGTGGCGGTACGGCCGGACGGGGCGCGGCTCGCGGAGCTGGGCCGGCTGGTGGACGAGGGGGTGCTGACGCTGCGGGTGGCCGAGACGTATCCCTTGGGGGAGGCGGCGAAGGCGCATGTGCGGCTGGCGGAGGGCGGGCTGCGGGGGCGGGTGGTGCTGGTGCCGTAGGGGTTGGCTGTGGGGTTCGGTCGTGGGGGTCGGAATAGGCGAGGTGGGGTGGCCGTTGCCGGGGTATAGTTGAACAGTCAACAACCTGGAGGGTGAGCGGCCATGCAGTTCGGGATCTTCACGGTCGGCGACGTCACGCCGGACCCCACCACGGGGCGTACGCCGACCGAGGCGGAGCGCATCAAGGCGATGGTCGCCATCGCGCTGAAGGCCGAGGAGGTCGGCCTGGACGTCTTCGCGACCGGCGAGCACCACAACCCGCCGTTCGTGCCGTCGTCGCCGACCACGATGCTCGGCTACATCGCGGCACGGACGCAGAACCTGATCCTGTCCACCTCCACCACCCTGATCACCACCAACGACCCGGTGAAGATCGCGGAGGACTTCGCGATGCTCCAGCACCTGGCCGACGGCCGGGTGGACCTGATGATGGGCCGCGGCAACACCGGGCCGGTGTATCCGTGGTTCGGGCAGGACATCCGGAAGGGCATCGACCTCGCCATCGAGAACTACGCCCTGCTGCGCCGGCTGTGGCGCGAGGACGTCGTGGACTGGGAGGGGAAGTTCCGCACCCCGCTGCAGGGCTTCACCGCCACGCCGCGGCCGCTGGACGGGGTGCCGCCGTTCGTCTGGCACGGCTCGATCCGCTCACCGGAGATCGCCGAGCAGGCCGCCTTCTACGGCGACGGCTTCTTCCACAACAACATCTTCTGGCCCGCCGACCACACCAAGCGCATGGTCGAGCTGTACCGGACCCGCTTCGCCCACTACGGCCACGGCACGCCCGAGCAGGCGATCGTCGGACTGGGCGGCCAGGTGTTCATGCGGAGGAACTCGCAGGACGCGGTGCGCGAGTTCCGGCCGTACTTCGACAACGCGCCGGTCTACGGCCACGGGCCGTCCCTGGAGGACTTCACCGAGCAGACCCCGCTGACCGTCGGCTCGCCGCAGCAGGTGATCGAGAAGACGCTGGCGTTCCGGGAGTACGCCGGTGACTACCAGCGCCAGCTGTTCCTCATGGACCACGCGGGGCTGCCGCTGAAGACCGTGCTGGAGCAGCTCGACCTGCTCGGCGAGGAGGTCGTACCCGTGCTGCGCAAGGAGTTCGCCGTGGGACGTCCGGCGGATGTGCCCGAGGCACCGACCCACGAGTCGCTGCTCGCCGCGACGGTGAGAGGACGGTAGGGGGCGGGGGTGGGTTCCCTTGGGACCGTGAGAGGGCGGTAAAAAGCGTGATCGTAGACCCGCCCGGTTCCGTCGAACCACCGGAGGGCTTGGCAGACTGGGTGCGTGCCCCAGACTGTGCTGCTCGCTGAAGACGACCGTGCCATCCGTCATGCCCTGGAGCGTGCCCTGACGCTGGAAGGCTACGCGGTGACGGCGGTCGCCGACGGCGTCGAGGCGCTGGCACAGGCCCACAAGACGCCGCCGGACGTGCTGGTGCTCGATGTGATGATGCCGGGGATCGACGGGCTTCAGGTCTGCCGGGTGCTGCGTGCCGAGGGCAACCGCACCCCGATCCTCATGCTCACCGCCCTCGTGGAGACCGCCGACCGCATCGCCGGTCTGGACGCCGGCGCCGACGACTACGTCGTCAAGCCCTTCGACGTGGAGGAGGTCTTCGCGCGGCTGCGTGCGCTGCTGCGCCGTACCAGCCCCGTGCCCGCCACGACCGGCCCGAGCGGCGGTGCCGGCGGCAGTGACGCGCCGCGCGCCGACGTGCAGATCTCCGACCGGCAGGTCGAGGCCGCCGGTATCCGTATGGACCTCCAGGCCCGGCGCGCCTGGCGTGGCAAGCGGGAGCTGGAGCTGACCCGCACCGAGTTCGAGCTGCTCGAACTGCTGGTGCGCAATGCCGGGATCGTGCTCGACCACTCCACCATCTACGACCGGATCTGGGGATACGACTTCGGGCCCGGGTCCAAGAACCTCGCCGTGTACGTCGGCTACCTGCGCCGCAAGCTCGACGAGCCCGGCGCGCCGCAGCTGATCCACACGGTACGGGGCGTGGGTTACGTGCTCCGGGAGGACTGAGTGGGCCGCCTCCAGCGGCTCCGGCGGCTGCTGGCCCGGCGCCGGCCCAAGCTCGTCTCCCTGCGCACCACGTTCGTCGTCTCGTTCGCGGCCGTCACCGCGGCGGTCACGATCCTGGTCGGCATCCTGTCGTACAGCTCGGCCGCCCGGCTCGTCCGTGTCGACCAGCAGACGGTGTTCTCGCAGGTCGTGCAGGACGTGCGGGACGAGGTGCGGCAGCACGAGATGGTCCCCGAGGACTTCTCCTCCTCCCGGCCCGGACATGATCTGGTGCGGCCCGCCCGTACCGATGTGCAGGTGCTCGGCGCGCAGGGCCAGATCGTGGACCGTGGCGATCCGCGCCTGCCCGTGACCTCCCGCGACAAGGCGATGGCCCTCGCGCAGACCGCCGGGAAGGTGGTCCAGCACAAGGACGTGCCGGTGGACTCGGACCTGTACCGCATCGCCACCATCTCGCTCGGCGACGGGCGGGGCGCGGTGCAGGTCGCGCAGGAGTTCAGCGACACCGAGGATCTGCTGCGCACGCTGCAGCGGCGCACGCTGGTGCTGATGGTGGTGGTCGTGCTGGCGGCCGGGCTGTTCGGCTGGTGGCTGGCCCGGCGGATCACCCGGCGGCTGGTGATACTGACCACCGCCGCCGAGGACGTCGCCCGCACCCGCCGGCTCGGCATCCAGGTGCCGGTGGCCGGACTCGACGAGGTCGGCCGGCTCGGGCGCGCCTTCGACCGGATGCTGGGGCGGCTCGCCCAGTCCGAGGAGGACCAGCGGCGGCTGGTGCAGGACGCCGGCCATGAGCTGCGGACGCCGCTGACGTCCCTGCGCACCAACATCTCCCTGCTGCGGCGGATCGACGAGCTGCCCCCCGCCACCCGCGAGGAACTCGTCGCCGACCTCACCCAGGAGGCCCGCGAGCTGACCGACCTGGTCAACGAGCTGGTCGACCTCGCCGCCGGGCAGTCGGACACCGAGCCGCCGCAGCGCGTGGACCTCGCCGACATCGCCGAGGAGGTCGTGGGGCTGGCCAAGCGCCGTACGGGCCGCAAGATCGTGCTGCGCACCAGCGGCGACACGACCACCGACGGGCGGCCCGGGATGCTCCAGCGGGCCATGTCCAACCTGGTCGAGAACGCGGCCAAGTTCGACCGGGGCGGCGACGCGCCCATCGAGGTCAACATCACCGGGCCCGCGCGGCCCGGGACCGTGCGGGTGGAGGTCCTGGACCGGGGGCCGGGGATCGCCGAGGGCGACCTCATCCGCATCTTCGACCGCTTCTACCGTGCCGCCGACGCCCGCTCGCTGCCCGGCTCGGGCCTCGGGCTGTCCATCGTCCGCGAGGTCGCGCTGGCCCACGGCGGAGCACCGTTCGCCTTCCGGCGCGAGGGCGGCGGCGCGGTCATCGGGTTCACCGTGGGCGGCGAGCAAGTGCAGAGCGGCGGCGGCAGCTGACCTTCCCGGGTGAGTACGGATACCCAGGCCGGGGCGGGTAGCCACGCCCATCCGCCGGGCCCGGCCGGCGGCCTACGGTCCCGGTATGCCCGAGCAGATCACACCCACGCACACCCGCGCCCTCGGCTTCGGATGCGGAGCCGTCGCGCTCGCTGTCCTCCTCTCCCTGGCCTCCTGGATCGTCCATAACGCGCAGTCGACGGACTACGCGACCCTCGCGCCCGAGAAGCGGGCCGGCCGGCTCCTGCGGTACTCCCAGGAGGCGTACGACGTCCTGGGGTTCACGCGCGAGGTGCGGCCGGGGACCGAAGCCTTCGGGGTCGGCGTGGGGAGCGCGTTCAGCGCCGGCTTCTGCTACGACAACGGCCCGCTGGGGGTGGAGGACAAGACCGTCGACGGGGCCTACCGGCTCAGCCATGAGTGGGCGCTGGACCACGTGCCCGAGGGGCAGGCCGTGCCCGGGCTGCGGCGGCTGCGATGGCGGCTGGCGGAGGAGGGCTGGAAGATCAGCGACTACCGCGCCGGTGGGGCGGGCGCGGACGCGGAGCTGTTCGTCCAGCGGGACGGCGGGGACGAGCGGATGTCGTTCACCTGGTACGCGGACCGGGAGTATTTCGACGGTGGTGCGTCCGTGCCCTGTGCGTACGTCCCCGGGCCGCGGACCGATTCCGTCGGGTCCTGGGACCCCGACTCCGCCCTCGCCTCCCTGCCGGCGCCCGTTCTCGGCCCGTCGCCGGCCCGCTGACCGCCCTCTGTTCCCTGCGCCCGGCGCGGGTGATGATCGGGGCAGGGACCGACCGGATCGACGAGGGGGCCGTGAGGATGCTCAGCCGTACGGAGGCCGCCGCGGTCGCGTGTGTGGACGAGGAGGCGCTGGGGCGGACGCTGCTGGAGCTGATCTCCGTGCCGAGCGTGACCGGGAGCGCGGCCGAGTCGGAGCTGCAGCAGCTGCTCGCCGGGCGGCTGGAGCGGCTCGGGCTGGACGTCGACCTGTGGTCGATGGACCTGCCCGCGCTGCGCGCCGACCCGGGGTTTCCGGGGACGGAGGCGGCCCGGGACGAGGCGTGGGGGCTGGTCGGGTGCACGGCGGGCGGCGGGGACGGGCCGACGCTGATCCTGCAGGGGCACGTGGACGTCGTACCGCCCGGGGATCCTCAGGCGTGGGACGGGGATCCGTTCGTGCCGCGGGTCGTGGGCGATGTCGTGTACGGGCGCGGGGCGTGCGACATGAAGGCCGGGCTGGCGGCGCATCTCGCGGCGCTGGCGGCGATCCGGGCGTCCGGGGTGCGGCTGCGCGGGCGGGTCGCCGTGCATTTCGTCGTCGGGGAGGAGGACGGCGGGCTCGGGGCGTTCGGGACGCTGCGGCGCGGGCACACGGGGGACGCGTGCGTGATCGCCGAGCCGACCGCGGGCACCCTCGTCACCGCCAACGCCGGCGCCCTCACGTTCCGCCTCACCGTGCCCGGCCGGGCCGCCCACGCCAGCTCCCGGGACGCCGGGGTCAGTGCCGTGGACGCGTATCTGCCGCTGCACCGGGCGCTGGCGGAACTGGAGACCGAGCGCAACCGGAACCCCTCCCCGCTGATGGCCGAGTACCCGATCCCGTACGCCCTGTCCGTCGGCACGCTGCACGCCGGTGACTGGGCCAGCAGCGTGCCGGACCTGCTGGTCGCGGAGGGGCGGCTCGGGGTGCGGCTGGGCGAGGAACCGGCGGCGGCGCGGGCCGAGTTCGAGCGGTGCGTGGCGCGGGCGTGCGCCCGGGACGCGTGGCTGCGCGAGCATCCGGCCCGGGTGAGCTGGCCGGGCGGGCAGTTCGCCAGCGGCCGGCTGCCGCAGGGGCATCCGCTGCGGGACGAGGTGCGTGACGCCTGCGCCGACGTGGGCGGCTGGGCCGCCCGGCCCCGAGAGCGCGGGGCGCCGTACGGCAGCGATCTGCGCTTGTACGCCGGTGCCGGGATCCCCACGCTGCAGTACGGGCCCGGCGATGTGCGGGTGGCGCACAGCGCCGGTGAGCACGTCTCGTTGGGTGAAACGGCGGCCGTCGCGCGGGCCTTGGTGGTCACGGCGCTGCGGACGGCCGGGGTGGAGTAGAGCGCGTCACGGCGCCGGAGGCTGGCTCATCCCCGGCAGCGTGAGGAACCCTTCCGCACGGGCGCTCGCCAGCCCGATCCGCGGGATGTCGCGGGACTTGGCGAAGAGCAGGAAGCGCGGTTCCCAGACCGGGCGGTACTTGGCATTGGCCCGGTACAGGGACTCGATCTGCCACCAGCGGGAGAAGAAGGTGAGGATGGAGCGCCACAGGCGCAGCACGGGGCCGGCGCCGAGGCGGGTGCCGCGTTCGAAGACCGAGCGGAACATGGCGAAGTTCAGCGAGACCCGCTGCACTCCCAACTCCTTGGCCTGGAGCAGGAGTTCCACGACCATGTACTCCATCAGGCCGTTCTCGCTGTCGCGGTCGCGGCGCATCAGGTCCAGGGAGAGGCCGTGCTCGCCCCAGGGCACGAAGCTGAGCAGGGCGCGGGGCTCGTCGTTCGCGTCGCGGCACTCCAGCATCACGCAGCGGCCGTCCGCCGGGTCGCCGAGCCGGCCGAGGGCCATGGAGAAGCCGCGTTCGGTGGCGCCGTCGCGCCAGTCGTCGGCGCGCTGGACGAGGACGGCCATCTCCTCGGCGGGGATGTCCTCGTGGCGGCGGACCCGGACCGTGTAGCCGGCCCGCTTGACCCGGTTGTGGGCCTGGCGGACCACGCGCATCGCGCGGCCCTCCAGGGTGAAGTCGGCGATGTCGACGATGGCCTCGTCGCCGAGTTCCAGCGCGTCCAGGCCGTGGCGGCGGTAGATCGTGCCCGCCTCCTCGCTCGCGCCCATGACGGCGGGGATCCAGGCGTGGCGGCGGGCCTCGGTCAGCCAGGCGTCGATGGCGCCGGGCCAGGCCTCGGGGTCGCCGATCGGGTCGCCGGAGGCGAGGGAGACCGCGCCGACGACGCGGTAGGTGATGGCGGCCTTGCCGGTGGGGGAGAACATGACGGCCTTGTCGCGGCGCAGCGCGAAGTAGCCGAGGGAGTCGCGGGCGCCGTGCTTGTCGAGCAGCGCGCGCAGCTTCTGCTCGTCCTCGTCGGTGAGCAGCTTCCGGCCGCGCGGGGAGCGGAAGCAGGCGTACAGGACCAGGCAGAAGGCGGCGGCCAGCAGGATGTTGAGGATGATGTCGACCCAGCGGGGCGCGTGCACGGAGTCGACCCGGTCGGCGAGCGGGCCGACGCTGACGCCACGCAGCAGGCTGTAGGCCACCTCTTCGAGCAGGGGGGCGTGGGGCAGCTTGTTGGTGGCGTGCACGAGCAGGGTGCCGAGACCGCCGGTCACCAGGACGCCACCGGCGCCGACGGCCAGTGCCAGCTTGGGGTTGGAGGGGTCGCCGACGGCGTTGAACTCGCGGCGGCCGATCAGCAGCGCGGCGACGAAGAGGCCGGTGAGGGCGGTGGAGACCCAGTTGAAGGCGTGGTCGCGGAACGGGTGCTGGGTGAGCGCGAGGACGTAGAGCACGAACAGGGGACCCGCGCACAGCAGGTTGACGAGCCATGCGGCCCGCTTCCCGCGCCGCATCACCAGCGCCAGGAAGATCGCCGCCGCGGCCGAGGCCAGGCCGGCGGTGGCCAGGTACGGGGTGAAGAACTGGCCGGCGTGGTGCGTGTGCGCGTGGACGTGGCGGGCGGTGAAGATCTTGCCGTCGTTGTGTTCCTGCACCTCTTTGCGGAACGGCAGCGACATGACCGCGATGATGTTGAAGACGGCGATCAGCCGCAGGTACCACACGGTGGCCGCGGCTGCTCTCGCCCGCAGCTTCGGGCCGGGCGTGGGCAACGAGAACTCGCGACGGCTGCCGCGCTGGTTCGGGACCTGCGCGTCGATCACGGTCGACTGCTGTGCGGGCATGGTGACTGGTCACCTTGAGGGGGAGGAGGGGACGGGGCAGACGCTGACCCTACAGTTCGTAAGGTAAGCGCCGGGTATCCGGAGCGTACCGGCATCCGCTCTTACCTGGAGCTCCTTGTGCCCGCGTTCCTGAGAACTCCCTGTGCTCGCCTTACCCGGATTTACTTACCCGGACTCAGGGACTTACCTGCCCGCGCCGCGGCGGGAGGCCGTCAGATGCCAGGCCAGATTGCCCACCGCGGCGCCGGCCGCCACGGCGGCGACGATCACTCCGCCGGTCGCGAGGCCGTCGCTGAACAGATGGGGGCGCCGGTCGAGGCTGTGCAGGCCGAAGCCGCACAGCTCGTACACGCCCACGGCGGCGATGATCAGGCTGACGACCAGCAGGGTCACCGTCGGCGCGAGGCTGTGCGCGCAGACCTCCCTGCCGGCTTTCGTCTCGGTGTCCTGCATGGGTCCCCCGTTGAACAGACGTGGCCGCTGCCGGTTGGGAACCTACAATACGTAGGGTTTCCGGGTGGTGCCGCCGGGCCCGCAGATCTCCGGGGCGTTCGCGATTCTCACGTTATCCCTTGCCGCTATCCGTGAGTGAGGTTTACTGTTCCTCACGGATGACATTCCTTCAAAACGTGAGGTGAGTAAGATGGCCGCCGAGCCCTCCGCGTCCGGTGAGCGGATCCCCGTCCGTGTCCTCGGCGGTCCCACCGTCCTCATCGAGTACGGCGGCCTCCGCCTCCTCACCGACCCGACCTTCGACGACCCCGGCGACTACCCCTCGCCCAGCGGCCGGACCCTGGTCAAGACCGCCCCGCCGCGCATGAGCGCCGCCGAGCTGGGTCCCGTGGACGTCGTCCTGCTCTCCCACGACCAGCACGCCGACAACCTCGACCACTCCGGCCGCGCCCTGCTCGCCGCCACCCCGCGCACCTTCACCACGCCCGCGGCGGCCGAGCGGCTCGGCGGCGGCACCGTGCCGCTCACCCCCTGGCAGTCCGCCGAGCTGCCCCGCCCCGACGGCGGTACGGTCACCGTGACCGCCACTCCCGCCCTGCACGGCCCCAAGGGATCCGAGCCCCTCGTCGGCGAGGTCACCGGCTTTCTGCTGACCTCCGCCGACCTGCCCAGCGTGTACGTCAGCGGTGACAACGCCTCCCTGGAGCTGGTCCAGGAGATCGCCGACCGGCACGGCCCCGTCGACACGGCCGTCCTCTTCGCCGGCGCGCCCCGCCTGAAGGTCCTGGACGACGCCCTCCTCGTCCTCGACGGCGAGGGCGCGGCCACCGCCGCCGGCCTGCTCGGCGCCCGCCGGGTGGTGGCGGCCCACTGCGACAGCTGGGCCCACTTCACGGAGGGCCGCGCGGAGGTCGTGACGGCGTTCACGAAGGCGGGACTGGCGGACCGGCTCCAGCTGGACTGACGTACCGCCGGCGCGGGCTCCTCGGCGCCCCGGTCCGTCCGGCCGGGACCGGCTCCGGGTCCGGCGGCACGTGGGTGGTCATCGCGTGACCACCCGCACGGCTCCCGTCCGCCCCGCCCGGCGGGCATGATGGACGAAAGGCCGCCACGACGGACGATCTTCGGGAGGCATGGATGGACGCCCCGTCCGAGCTGGGAGACTTCCTCAAGACCCGCCGGGCCGCCGTACGGCCCGAGGACGTCGGGCTCGCCACCGCGCCGAACCAGCGCCGGGTCGCCGGACTGCGCCGCGAGGAGCTGGCCCTGCTCGCCGGCGTCAGCGTCACCCACTACACCCGGCTCGAACAGGGCCGCGCGGCCGGTGTCTCGGACTCCGTGCTGGAGGCGATCGCCCGCACCCTGCGGCTCACCGCGGACGAGACCGCCCATCTCAAGGACCTGGCCCGCCCCGCCACCGGGCGCCGACCCGCCGCACCCCGTACGGAACAGGCGACCGCGTCCGCCCGCCAGCTGCTCGCCGCCATGACCGACGTACCGGCGCTGGTCCTCGACCGGCGCTCCGACGTGCTCGCCTGGAACCGGCTCGGACACGCGCTGCTCGCCGCCCATCTGGGGTGGGAGGCCCCGCAGGCGCCCGAAGCCCGGCCCAACCTGATCCGCATGCTGTTCCTGGACGAGCGCTACCGGGACCTGTACGCCGACCGCACGGAGGAGGCCCTGCTCGCGGTCGCCTCCCTGCGGCTGGTCGCAGGGAGGCACCCCGAGGACCGCGCCCTGGCCGAGCTCGTCGGCGAACTCTCCATCCAGAGCGGCGAGTTCGGCGCACTGTGGGCCCGGCATCCGGTGCGCACCTGCACCTCGGGCGGCAAGACACTGCGTCATCCGGCGGTCGGCGACCTGGAGTTGAGCTTCGAGAACCTGTGCATCCCCGGCCCCTCCGGCCAGCGCCTCATCGCCTACACCGCCGAGCCCGGCTCCCCGTCCGACGCGGGCCTGCGGCTGCTGGCGAGTACGACGGGCCCGGCAGAGGCCCACCCGGTCACCGGGGAACCGGTGGGCGACCCGCGCTGAATCGCGGACAGCGGGCGACGGCGCCGGCCGGGCCACCGCGGTACGCGTGCGCGGTGCCGGACGGCTCGAACTCGTCGGCACCGGCCATCACTTCACGCTCGCCGAGGCGGACCGCTAGTCGACGTTCACCGGCCCGTCGTCCGACGTGCCGCCCTTGTTGCCCGAGTGCAGCTGGAGCAGGCCCTTGTCGGTGTCGGCCTTGCCGTCCTGGCCGCCGTTCAGGTTCTGGCGGACCGAGTCGAGGATCGTCAGGCCCTGGGAGACCAGGCCGGCGGCGATCTCGCCGAGGCCGTCCGCGCCGTTCAGGACGTTGACGTTGGCACCGGCCAGACCGCCCGCGGCCTCCTTCACGATCTGCGGGAGCTGGTCGATGAGCATCCGGTCGAGCGCGACCCGGTCGTAGGAGGCCGCCGCCTCCGCCTGGATCTTCATGCGCTGGGCCTCGGCGGCGGCCAGGATCCGCACCCGCTCGGCCTCGGCCTGGGCGGGCTTGACCACCTCGGCCACCAGCTGCTGCTGGCGCAACTCGGCCTGCTTCTGGGCCAGTTCGGTCTGCGCCGCCAGCACCTCCTGCTGGGCGTGGGCCTGCGCCAGCGGACCGGCCTGGGCGGCCTGGGCCTGCGCCCGGTCCACCTCGGCCGAGTACTCGGCCTTCACGATGGCGGTCTGCCGGGCGTACTCCGCCTGCTTGCGGGCCGCCGCCTGCTCCGCCTCGACCGAGGCCTGGGTGGCCTGCGCCTGGGCGATCTGGGCCTGGCGCTGGATGGCCGCCTTGTGCGGGGCGGACATCGCGGCGATGTAACCGGTGTCGCCGTCGTCGATCGACTGGATCTGCAGCGAGTCCACGATCAGGCCGATCTTGGCCATCTCCACCTTCGAGGTGTCCAGCACCTCGGCGGCGAGCTTCTGCCGCTCGGTGACGATCTCCTCGACCGTCATCGAGCCGATGATGGCCCGCAGGTGGCCGGCGAAGATCCGGCCGGTGAGCACCGACATCTGCTCCTGGTCGGACAGGAAACGCTGGCCGGCGTTGATGATGCTCTCCTGGTCGTTGCCGACCTTGAAGGCGATGACCGCGCGGACGTGCAGCGAGATGCCCTGCTTGGTCACGCAGGTCTCGGTGACCTCGGCCTCACACATCGACAGTGTGAGGAACCGGACCTTCCGGAAGACCGGGAGCACGAACTTGCCGTGGCCCGTGACCACGCGGAACGGAGCGCCCCCCAGTCCCCGCCTGCCACCCGAGATCAGCATCGCCTCGTCGGGCGCGGGAACGCGGTATCCGAACATTCCTGTACTCCTCAGCTTGCGCCGGCGGTGTCTCCGCCGAGCGCGTCCAGTGGATCAACCCACTCGATGACCGCGACCTCGCGGCATCCCCGTGATTCGATCACGAGGACCGTCGCGCCCGCGGGCAGGGGATCCTCGGACCAGGCCAGGAACGTCTCGGAGCCGCCTCTGACCCGTACCAGGACCTCCCCGGGACCGGCGGATCCGCGCGTCCCGATGAGCACCTTGCCCGTACAGCCGACCACGGCCTCGTCCTGCGGCATCACCGGCCGTCCTCCTCGTCCTGACCTCAGGAATCCGACGATAGCCCCAGTCGGGCCAGGACCCAACGGGCAGGGCGGCACGGCGTACCGGCGGGTACGGGGGAAGTGGTACGGCGGCCGGAGCGCGCCTCAGCGAGGGCCGCTGCCGAAGCGCAGCCGCCACGGTGTGAGCGCGGATTCGACCTGCACGGCCAGGCTCATCTTGGAGGCGCCCGTGACCCGCTCCGCGAACCGGATGGGCACCTCCACAACGGTCAACCCCCGGGTGATCGTGCGGTAGTTCATCTCGACCTGGAAGGAGTAGCCGTTGCTGCGCACCGTCGGCAGGTCGATCGCCCGCAGTGTCCCGGCCCGCCAGGCCTTGAAACCGGCGGTGGCGTCCTTGACGCCGAGCCGCAGGATCGCGTCGACGTAGCGATTGGCCCAGACGGACAGGGCCTTGCGGTGCCACGGCCAGTCCGCGGCCGTGGAGCCGCCCGGGACGTACCGGGAGCCGAGGACGACGGCGGCGTCCCGCGTCAGCAGTGCGTCGAGCATCGCCGGGATCGCCTCGACCGGGTGCGAGAGATCGGCGTCCATCTGGATCACCACGTCGGCGCCCTCGTCCAGCGCGCGCGTCATACCGGCGAGGTAGGCGCGGCCGAGCCCGTCCTTCGCGGTGCGGTGCAGCACGCCGACGGTGCCCGGCGACGCGGCGGCGAGCCGGTCGGCGACCTCGCCGGTGCCGTCGGGGGAGTCGTCGTCGACGACGAGCAACCGCAGGTCCGCCACCGGCAGTTCGGCGAGAAGGCGCGCCAGCACGGGCAGGTTCTCCCGCTCGTTGTAGGTCGGCACGACGACAACGACGGCCGGAGATGCCGGAGTCGAGGCGGCTGTCATCGTCTCCGGCCCTTCTTCCGGCGCAGGTCGCGGCCGGCGCTCAGGGCGGTGGCGGCCAGGAGGCCCAGCGCCAGGGTCTCCGTGGCGGAGAGCGGGCCCGGGGGTGCGGCGAGGAGATTCCGGGCGGCGGCGAGGGCGAGTCCCGTGCCGATGTACAGCAGGGCCGCGGACAGCCGGCGGGTCGACGGCAGGGCGGCCGTACGGGCGATCCGGGCGACCAGGACGCACAGGCGGACGGCGACGAAGCCGAGCGTGAGCCAGTAGGAGGCGACCATGGCGGCGGCGGTGAGGCCGGCCGGCCGGGCGGGTGTGCCGCTCCACGCCAGCAGGCACAGGTCCAGGAGCGCGGCGGCCGGCGCCGCCAGGGTACGGACCGCAGCCCCTGCCAGCCGGCGCAGTGCCGCGCCGCGCAGCGGGGGCAGGGGTGCGGCGAGGGCGAGGCCGAGCAGCAGCGGGGCGAGCCACAGGCCGCCGGCCGGGTGCCGGGGGCCGACGGCCAGGGCGTCGGAAGGCTCGAAGGAGCGCAGCAGCAGCCCGGCGGCCGCGGTCAGCGCGAAGAGGGCGACCGTCGTCACCCGGCGGGTCTGCCCGGCGAACGTCTCGGGCCAGTCGCCGGGGTGCAGCCACAGCCGGACGGCCCCCGCGACGGTGTCGGGCCAGGACCGGATACCCGACGCGGACACCTCGCTGCGGATGTCCGCGCCCCAGCGCTCACGTACGGCCGGCGGATACAGGCCGGTCAGCAGCGTGGCCGCGCTCATGCCGGACCGGCCCCGAGGGCGCGCAGACCGGCCGCGGAGATCCGGGCCATCTGCTGCAGTTCCGCCCGCAGTTGCTCCCGCCCGGCATCGGTGATCCGCATGGTCCGGTGCCGTGCCTCGGCCTCACCGGCCTCGTCCGCGGCCCGGACCAGCTCCCGTGCCTCCAGCCGGGCCAGCGCACCGTAGAGGCTGCCGGGGCCGAGCCGGTGCCCGGTCAGCTCCTCGATCGCGGTGTTGATGGCGTACCCGTGCCGCGGCCCGCCCGCGAGGACGGTGAGCACCAGCATCTGGGCGTCGTTGCTGTGCATGCGTCGTCTCCTTGCCTTCGGGACGACATGGTACGAGGCTCGATAGTACTTGTCACGTAGTACGGGGCGTGTACTGCGGGAGGCGTGCTGTGGGACGTGTGCTGCGGTGCTGTGGTGGCGCTGTCGAAACGCGGCCGGGGGGCCGCCCGGGGAAGATCCTCGGGCGGGCCGCCGGTGTGAGTCGCCGGTGTGGCGGTGGTGGGGCCGTCGGTCCTCAGCTGACGGCGTACGCGTTGTACACCGTCGTGGTCGAGCTGTCGCCGTGGGTGTCGGTGACCGTCGAGCGCAGGCCGACGCGGCCGGAGGACGGGTTGTGGACGGCGATGGTCCACGTGCCGCCGGACAGCTTCGCGGCGGTGGCGTGCCAGGTCGTGCCGTTGTCCGTGGTGTACCAGGCCCGCACGGACCTCACACTGTCCGACAGCTGCTGGATCGTGCCGTCGCCCGTGCCGGTGCGCTGCATGCCCAGGGCGACGGTCGTGGTCGAACCGGAGGCCGCCTGGTTCCTGGAGTTCAGCGCGTAGGGCCAGAACCGGGTGATGTAGTCCCGGATCTGCTGGTTCTTGCCGGGGTCCGCGTAGAAGGTCAGGCTCAGGCCGGCCGTGGTCGACAGCGAACCGGACGGCAGGCTGCGCCGGCCGCTCTCGTACAGCGTGTACCAGCCCGCACCGGGGAGCACCGGCTGCCCGTCGATCTCCTGCCCGCGGCCGTAGGTGTGCGAGTAGAGCGTCTTGCCCGCGTGGGTCAGCCGCACGCTGCCACTGGCCAGCGTCCCGCCGGCGGCAAGGGCCGGGTCCGCGAACATGTTGATGGACCCGAGATACAGCTGCTTGTACCAGGTGTAGGGCAGCCGCCCGCCGGGCCCCCAGACCGCGTGACCGAGGGTCAGCGAGGTCGTCGTGCCCGCCGCGTAGCTGTGGAACCCGTCAACGATGAGGTCGTTGGCATCCTGGCCCACCTGCCACTGCCCGGCCGGGAGGTGGGCGGTGAAGGAGTTGGGCAGCTCACGCCGGAACTGGAGTGAGTTCGTGGACATCGAGCAGCTGTCGGTGCTCGTCGTCGCCTGGTAGCCGAACGAGAATCGCGCCTGTCCGCTGTCGGGACCCGAACGGGCGGACACCTTGAGGGCGGCCAGCCCGGACTGCTTCAGCGTCGCGGACACCCCGGACGGCACACCGCCCGTGTGCGTGGCGGACGCCACCCAGAAGTCCCCGCCGGTCGCCGAGCGCGGCTGGTACGTGGTGCCGTAGGACAGCTCGTACGCCTTGCTGCTCGACGGGATGACGTACATCTTGCCGGCCGGCGCGGACGTGCCCATGTTGGCGGGCCCGTTGTCGGAGGCGCAGACGTACGCGCTGACCGTCTGGTCGTATCCGCTGCCCGGGTTCGGACTGAGCGAGACCTTGACCGCGCGGCCCTGCCGGGCGTCGAACGTGGTCTTCGTGGTCCCGGAGACGGTCACACTGTGCCCGCCGACCGTGGCGCCCTCGTCCTGGGCGTCGCTGATGGACGTGACGAGCTCGTAGCTGCCGGCGGGCAGTGACGTCGCCTTGTTGCTCTCGATGAAGCGGAAGTCGTTCGTCTTCGTGTTGTAGACCGCAACCTGGGCGTACACCGGCTTGCCGGCCCGGTCCAGCGTCGTGACGGTGAGTGATCCGCCCGCGGCCGACGCCGTGGGAGCACCGGCCAGAAGAAGCGGCCCGAGCGCGATGACGACACTCGCTGCCGCTGTGGTTCGCCGCATCAAACCCCCCAATAGGTGCGCGACAAAAGTGAGTCACCGTAGCGCACGGGCGACGCGTACCCATCACCGGCCCCTCACCGGGCCTTCACCGGCAGCTCATCGGCCCCTCACCGGCTCCTCACCGGCCCTTCAGGGCAGCAGCCGGCCTCCGCCGCGGAGGCGGCCCAGGAGGCGAGGAGGTGCAGGGAGTCGTGCCCGGGTGTGCCGGGGGCGGCGCTGTAGGCGGTGAGGGTCAGGCCGGGCTGGGCGGGCAGTTCCGATTGGTGGCCAGGATGTCCAATGGCCCCCGTGGCGCTGATCAGCCGCCGCCCCTGGCGAGGCGGTGCAGGATGTCCCAGCCCTTGTGTGTCATGCGAGGATTGTCCCGGCCCAGCAGATGATCCTGATTGAGTCGAGTGACCGCCTGGCAGGTCTCGGAGCCGTAGGAGCTCTCGCTCGCCAGCTGATCGAGATATCCGGCCCGTTTCAGGAGCCTCTGCAACTGCTCGACGTCCGCGTGGACGCGGCCCGGCACGAGGCGCCGCGGGAACGGTGGGAGCATGAAGTGCCTGCGGTCGGACTGGAGGGGAATGCTGAGGGCTTGCCCCTCATAGAGGGTGTACGGGGCTCGGAGGGTGTTCTCATCGATGATCCCCGCTTGGCGCACGCCGTAGCGCTTTGCGATGTCAAAGACGGATTCATCGCGTTTGACGACATACATCACGTGCGTGTGTGGCGATGGCTGGTAGGCGAAGCGCTGACGCGGCCACCACGGCCACCAGGGCTCCGCGGGCTTGCTCTCGGTCCGCGCGGTGCGCAGGAGGTCGGCGAAACCCTCTGCGCGGGAGGCCCGTTGCTCCAGATACCGGGCGCAGCCGATCTGTGAACGCTCCTCCAGTGCGATGACGAGGTGTGCCTGTGCGGCCATGCTCCACTCGGCGACGGCCGCCCGGAGGATCTTGTTGGACAGAGTGTTGGCCTCTGCCTTTTCCAGGCTGTCCACCATCGTGACCACCTGGTCGGCGGGGCGTTCCGTAATGCTGAGCAGTAGTTCCGACTTGTGCGGGAGAGAGCGCTCCAGCGCCACGGCGAGTCGGGCCAGGTCACTGGGTGGGCACGTCTGCCAGAGTTCGGGCAGCTCGGCGTCGCTGACGAACCGCGACCCGGTGTGGTCCAGGTGGCGGAGCATTCCGGCGGCGTGGCCCACGGGACGGTGGAGGCTCAGCCAGAAGATGCGGTCCGCCGGTCCGTCCTGTCCCGCGGCGTCCAGCTTGCTCACCAGGTAGGCGGCCTGGCTGGGCGAACACGTTCGAGCGGCGTCGTCCAGGAGTTCTCTCATCGCCTGGTCGGCGACCAGGTCGGTGAGGTGCGAGGTGATGGAGGCGAATTCCTCGACTGTCCGCTCCCGCGCCGTGTGTATGGCTGCCTCCAGCGCGTGCTGGTGCTGGCCGACCGTCAGCAGATGCGCGATGAACTGGGAGACATCCTCTGTGGGCCAGTGCTGCACAGCCAGGAACCGGGCGCTGGCAGCGGCGTCGACGAGTTGGTTCGCCTGCAAGGCTGCCACCAGCTCCGCCAGGTAGTGGGGGCCGCGTTGGCTCATACCGACCGCGAAGATCTGTCGCGCCGCGTGTTCGTGCCCTTCCCGCACGAGGACGGAGATCATCTCGGCGGCATCGATCGCGCTGCGCTTCGCCGCGACGATCTGGGAGAGGAGGGCTGCGGTGTCCGGCATGCCGTCGACGCACAGAGGCAGGAACAGTGCCGTGACGTCAGCGACGGCCCGGCGTTCGGCGACGGACCGCGCGACGTCGGCGAGAAGGTGGGCCAGGTCGCCATGGGCGAGTTCCTGCATCAGCTGGACAGTCTCTGCTACGTCCCTGGTCAGTGCACAACCCGTGAGGAGCGCCCGCGCGTGTTCGGTGAGGTCCGCGCGGCAGAGAGCCTCGGCGAACCGGACAGCCTGCTGTGTCGGCTGTAACCGTACGGAAAGCTGAAGCAGGCTGACCACGCACTCGTCTGCGGACATCGCGTGCAGCAGGTCCACCAGATGTGCGGTTTCCTCCACGGGCCGGGTCAGGAACAGGGTCGGCAGCGCGGCCTCGGCCGGGGCACGATGACCGGCCTCGAAGAGAGCAGCCAGGAACGGGGCGAGTTCGGTGACCGCTCGTACCTGGAGGGCCGTACGGACGATGTCGCCGGCGGTGGCCGAGCGCTGCTCGCTCAGCAAGCCCACCGACGTCACCAACTGGGCGACCGTGGCGGTGCGCGGCGTCGACTCCAGGACATGCAGCATGTCGTGGTGGGCATCGGCCGGGGGCGGGGCGGCAGGCACATAGGCGCTGTTGCGGATGAAGGGGGTGGCGCCCAGGCCGTTGCGGTCCAGGTCCAGCGGCGTGGGTCGGCCTCGGGCCTTCAGCCGCCCCCGTACATGGCGGAAGATGACATTCAGGTCGAGCAGTTCGCTCGCGCCCGGCACGCCCCCGCTCAAGGTCTCGATGAGTTCGGCGGTGAAGGCCGTGTAGGTCTCCCCTGGCGGGGCGAGAGCTACGGCCGTTTCTCCCGCCGCGGCCATGACATAGGTACCGTCCACCTCCGCGAGGTCGATGACCGACTCGGACTGGATGCCGAACGCCCGTGCGCCGTAGCAGCAGTCCAGGATGACGATGCGCCGGGTCGCTCCGGTTGACTCGATGGGGCGCCTGATCCAGTCGTAGGGGACGGCTGTGTCGTAGACGGAGTCGTTGTCGCTCTGCGGAATGGCCAGGTGCAGGGCTCCCTTGTCGTCCAGGAGACCGTGCCCGGCGTAGTAGATGAGCAGTGTGTCGGTCGCTTCGCGCGCGGCCTTCTGCACGGCCTTCGACACCTCGGCGGTGGTGGCCGGGTCGACCAGGGCGACGCAGTTCTCCGTGCGAAGCGGAGCGGCGGCCCCGCACAGCAGTGCCCTCAGCGCGGGTACGTTGGCCTGTACGGCGGGCAGATCATCGAGGTGGGAGTAGCTGCTGGCACCGACGAGCACTGCGCGTGAACGCTCCGGGCAGGGAAGGCAGTCCACGGTCGGCGCGCCTATTCGAGCTCAAGCCGTTCGAGGAGCATCTGCGCCTCTTCCACCGAGCTGGTGCTGATCTCCACGGTTACTCCGTCGGGCCGGCGAACCGTCAGGACCGGGTGCTGCGGTCGTGTGGCGCGCCAGCTCATGAGGCTGACCGCCAGCGAAGCGGCGTTGAAGGCCGAACCGAGCACCAGTGAGAGAACGTCGATCACCGAGCCCTGTGCCCCCGGTACCGGCGGGTCCACTGCGCCTAACTGCGGGGCCGTGAGGCGCCTCGTCTGCCGGTCTGTGTGAAGCCAACCGTGCAGCGATCTCAACTCGGCCTCTGTTTGAAGGCCGTTCAGCCCCACGACAGCAACTTGGACTTGCACCATCGCCCCTCTCTCGTCACAGCCCTCATCGCCTAAAAACGTCGCTCCTGACGCGACGGTTCCCGACGGGCCAAGGCTCGCCGGCGGCAGATCCGGTCGGCGCCCCGTGAAATTTTGAGAGCGATCGAAATCAGATGCCGCGGGCTGCCGACCCCGCCTCCTCCGCGAGGGAGGCGGCCAGCACGGCCGACAGCAGGCCGGGAAACCGCTGTTCCATCTCGTCGGTGCGCAGCGTGTTCATCTTCGTCGTGCCGACGTAGTACTGCCGGATCACACCTGCCTCGCGCAGCACGTTGAAGTGGTGCGTGAGCGTCGAGAGCGACACCGGCGCGTCGAAGGTGCCGCAGCTCTTGTCCTCACCCGCCCGGGCCAGCTGTGACACCACCATGCGCCGCACCGGATCCACCAGAGCCTCCAGGACCTGCTGCAGCGAAACCTCCGACAGATCGGGGTGCTCCACTGTCCGGGCGGCGGTGCGGGGGCGGGCCACGGTGACTCCTTGGGGCGGCATCGATGCGGTCAGGCCATAGTACGACCGCCATCGAAACGGGCTGGCCCCCAAGATCGATCGTGCCGGTGTGCCTGCCCTCCAGTACCTCACCGGGTGGGGTCGGGGCGGTGCGCGTCGAGGACCTCGCCGGTGCAGGTGATCAGGGTGGGGCCGAGTCGGACGTTGTGGTTGTTGGGTTGACCTGGTCGGCGGCGGAGGGAGAGATGCGGAGGCGGCCGTCATGAGCGGCTGCCGCGATCTCGGGGCTGGTGAAGGTCTTGCCCGCCGCCCACGGCACATCCGTGCCCCCAGCGAAACCAAGGTGCCCTGGCCGCCTGACGACACATCTCCGGCACCAAAAAGGGCGAGGCCCGAAAACCCCGTCCGAAACCAGCAAAACCCCACCCATGAGGGCCGGGCCTGTCAAGCGCAGATGTGACCTCGGCCTTCGGCTTTTGTTCCTCGCCGAGGCGTTTTC
>NZ_JAIQYY010000030.1:63395-78174 GCF_020181035.1 Streptomyces sp. CoH27 | reverse complement strand
CCCGACGGAACTCACCGCATAGCCTCAAAGAAGAGATCACCGAGTGGCCGTCGATACACCACTCCCGCGGACGTGACCTTCAGAGGTGTACGTCACACCGGCGCGCCGAGGCAGCACGGCTTGCGGCACGAGGCCGCCGTAGGGCGAATTTCTCCAGCTCAGCAGGGGTGTCGGCGGAGTTCCGCAACCGTTGATCGCGGTGGTGCGTCCCACCCCTCGGGCATGGAACGCAAAGAATTGGACAGGCGGACCGGGGTCGGCCGCATGATGGAAACGCCGCAGACATGCAAGGACACGCAGAGGGAGTCGCTGTGAGGGTCGGAATCGTCGGAGCCACCGGTCAGGTCGGCACGGTCATGCGCAGGATCCTCACGGAGCGGAACTTCCCGGTGACGCAGCTGCGCCTGTTCGCCTCGGCGCGCTCGGCGGGCACCGTGCTGGACGGCGTGACGGTGGAGGACGCGGCGACCGCCGACTACACCGGCCTCGACATCGTGCTCTTCTCCGCGGGCGGAGCGACCTCCAAGGCGCTGGCCGAGAAGGTCGCCTCCCAGGGCGCCGTCGTGATCGACAACTCCTCGGCCTGGCGCAAGGACCCCGAGGTCCCGCTGGTGGTCTCCGAGGTGAACCCGCACGCGATCGCCGACCGCCCCAAGGGCATCATCGCCAACCCGAACTGCACCACGATGGCCGCGATGCCGGTCCTGAAGGTGCTGCACGAGGAGGCCGGCCTGGAGGCGCTCGTCGTCGCCACCTACCAGGCGGTGTCCGGCTCGGGCCTCGCGGGCGTGGCGGAGCTGCACGGCCAGGTGCAGAAGGTCGCCGCCGACGCCGACAAGCTCACCCACGACGGCCAGGCCGTCGACTTCCCCGAGCCGAACGTCTACAAGCGCCCCATCGCCTTCAACGTGCTCCCCTTCGCGGGCAACCTCGTCGAGGACGGTCTGAACGAGACCGACGAGGAGCAGAAGCTGCGCAACGAGTCCCGCAAGATCCTGGAGATCCCGGGTCTGAAGGTCTCCGGCACCTGCGTCCGCGTCCCGGTCTTCTCCGGTCACTCCCTCCAGGTCAACGCCCGGTTCGCCCGCCCGATCTCCCCCGAGCGCGCGACCGAGCTGCTCGCGGCGGCGCCGGGCGTGGCCCTCTCCGACATCCCGACCCCGCTCCAGGCGGCCGGCCAGGACCCGTCGTACGTCGGCCGTATCCGCCGCGACGAGACGGTGGACAACGGCCTCGCGCTGTTCGTCTCCAACGACAACCTCCGCAAGGGCGCCGCGCTGAACGCGGTCCAGATCGCGGAGCTGGTGGCGGCGGAGCTGTCCGCGAAGTAAGCCACGCGCAGGGCAGGGGCGGTCACGGTCACGTGGCCGCCCCTCACTATGATCCGCTTCTTCGAGCGAGGGGGATCTGGTGGGGATGTTCCGGCGTGGAGAACGTCGTGACGGGGCGGACGTGCCGCGCGACGGGGAGTTCGCGTTCCTGTCCGAGGCGGAGGCCGCCCGGCTGCGTACCTACGTCCGCGAGGCCTTCGCGGAGCGCGGCATCGAGGTGACGGTCGAACCGGGTCGCGTGACCGCGGACTCGGGCTTGCGCTTCGGCCTCACCAACCTCGCGGCCGTGTGCCACAACGACAGCCGCGGTCCTCGGCGCTGGCGGACGCTCGTGGATCAGCACGTCGACCGGGTCGTCCGTTCGCTGGACGGCCCGCAGGCGCTCAGGGCGCTGCCGCGCGAACGGCTCCTGGCCCAGCTCTTTCCCCGGTTCATTCCCGGTGGTGATCCCGCGCGCCTGAAGGCCTTCGGGTACGGTCCCCGATCGGTTCCGGGGCTGCTGGAAGTGCTGGCGCTCGACCTTCCGGAAACCGTCGACATGCTGACCGCGGACTCCGTCGCCGAGCTGGGTGGACCCACGGCCCTGCGGGACCGCGCGTTGCAGAACCTGCGGGCCGTCCGTGTCGACCGGCACAAGGTGGTCAGGGACAAGGACGGCTCCCACGTCGACGTGCTGACGGGCGGCTCGTACTTCATCGCGAGCCTCGCCCTGATCCTCGACGAGGTCGTACACCGCTACGCCAAGGACGCCTCGGCGCGGGACGGAGTGCTGGTCGCGCTGCCGCACCGGCACCAGCTCGCCTTCCACGTCGTCCGCGGCGGGGACGCGGGCCCCTCGCTGCACGCCATGGCCCGGTTCGCCACCGTGGGCTTCGAGCAGTCACCGGGCGCGCTGAGCCCCTCGGTGTTCTGGTGGCGCGAGGGCGCGTTCACCCAGGTCACCACGCAGGACAGGGCCGGCCTGTCCTGATCCCTGGCCCCGCCGTACCTCGTACAGAAAGCAGCCGTACTCCACCGCCCGCACATGAGCGGCGCAGGACGCGGTGGGTCCTTCGCGGCACGCGTACGGGACCACCGGTAGCCGAGCAACGCCGAGGGCGCCCGGCACGCATGCCGGGCGCCCTCGGCGCCGTGTCGGTGGGCGGTGCTTACCCGGCCGCCGCCGCGTCCGCCGCCTGGGCCCGCAGTGCCCGCTCCACGCCCGCGCGGGACTCGGAGACGAGGCGGCGCAGGGCCGCGTTCGGGTCGGCCGTGGCGAGCCAGGCGTCGGTCTTGGCGAGGGTCGCCTCGAAGACCTGGACCGACGGGTAGAGGCCGACGGCGATCTGCTGGGCCATCTCGTGCGAACGGGAGTCCCAGACGCCCTTGAGGACCTCGAAGTACCTGTCCGCGTACGGCGCCAGCAGCTCACGCTGGTCGGTCTGCACGAAGCCGCCGATCACGGCCTCCTGCACGGCGTTCGGCAGCTTGTCGGAGTCGATCACTGAGGACCAGGCCTCCGCCTTGGCCTCCTCCGTCGGGCGGGCCGCGCGGGCGGTGGCCGCGTGCCGCTCACCGGCCGCGGTCTTGTCCCGCTCGTACTCGGCCGCGATCTCGGCCTCGTCGAAGCGCCCGACCGCCGCCAGCCGCTCCACGAACGCCCAGCGCAGCTCGGTGTCCACGGCCAGGCCCTCGACGGTGTGCGTGCCCTCCAGCAGCGCCTCCAGCAGGTCCAGCTGCTCGGGCGTACGGGCCGTCGCCGCGAAGGCACGCGCCCAGGCCAGCTGGTGGTCGCTCGCCGGCTCGGCGGCCCGCAGGTGGGCCAGCGTGGCGTCGGTCCAGCGGGTCAGCAGGGACTCGCGGGCGGTGGGGTCGGCGTACAGGTCGATCGCCAGCTTCACCTGGCGGTGCAGCGACTGCACGACACCGATGTCCGACTCCTTGCCGATGCCCGACAGGACCAGGGACAGGTAGTCGCGGGCCGCCAGCTCCGCGTCCCGCGTCATGTCCCAGGCCGACGCCCAGCACAGCGCGCGCGGCAGGGACTGCTCGAAGTCGCCGAGGTGTTCGGTGACCGTCTTCAGCGAGTCCTCGTCCAGGCGGACCTTGGCGTACGACAGGTCGTCGTCGTTCAGCAGGACGACGGCGGGGCGCGCCCGGCCCGTCAGCTGCGGTACGGCCGTCAGCTCGCCGTCGACGTCCAGCTCGATCCGGTCCGTGCGCACCAGCTTGCCGCTCGCGGCGTCGAGGTCGTACACGCCGATCGCGATGCGGTGCGGACGCAGCACCGGCTCGCCCTTGGCGCCGGCGGGCAGCGCCGGGGCCTCCTGGCGGACCGCGAAGGAGGTGACGACACCGTCGGCGTCCGTGGCGATCTCCGGGCGCAGGATGTTGATGCCGGCCGTCTCCAGCCACTTCTTCGACCAGGTCTTCAGGTCGCGCCCGGAGGTCTCCTCCAGCGCGCCCAGCAGGTCGGACAGGCGGGTGTTGCCGAACGCGTGCGCCTTGAAGTACGCCTGCACGCCCTTGAAGAACTCGTCCTCGCCGACGTACGCGACGAGCTGCTTGAGGACGGAGGCACCCTTGGCGTACGTGATGCCGTCGAAGTTGACGAGGACGTCGTCCAGGTCACGGATGTCCGCCATGATCGGGTGCGTCGACGGCAGCTGGTCCTGCCGGTACGCCCAGGTCTTCATGGAGTTGGCGAACGTCGTCCACGAGTGCGGCCAGCGCGAGCCGGGCGCGGCGGCCTGGCAGGCGATGGAGGTGTAGGTGGCGAACGACTCGTTCAGCCACAGGTCGTTCCACCACTCCATGGTGACGAGGTCGCCGAACCACATGTGGGCCAGCTCGTGCAGGATCGTCTCCGCCCGCACCTCGTACGCCGCGTCGGTCACCTTGCTCCGGAAGACGTACTGGTCGCGGATGGTGACGGCACCGGCGTTCTCCATCGCGCCCGCGTTGAACTCCGGCACGAACAGCTGGTCGTACTTCGCGAAGGGGTAGGCGTAGTCGAACTTCTCCTGGAACCAGTCGAAGCCCTGCCGGGTCACCTCGAAGATCGCGTCCGAGTCCAGGAACTCGGCGAGCGAGGGGCGGCAGTAGATGCCGAGCGGCACGCTCTGGCCGTCCTTCTCGTACACGCTGTGCACGGAGTGGTACGGGCCGACGATCAGCGCGGTGATGTACGTCGAGATGCGCGGGGTCGGCTCGAAGATCCAGACATTGCCCTTCGGCTCGGGCGTCGGCGAGTTCGAGACGACCGTCCAGCCCTCGGGCGCCCGCACGGTGAACTGGAAGGTCGCCTTCAGGTCCGGCTGCTCGAACGAGGCGAAGACCCGGCGGGCGTCCGGCACCTCGAACTGGGTGTAGAGGTACGCCTGCTCGTCGACGGGGTCGACGAACCGGTGCAATCCCTCACCCGTGTTGGTGTACGCACAGTCGGCGACCACGCGGAGCCAGTTGCGGCCCTCCAGCAGCCCCGGCAGCGCGATCCGTGAGTCCGCGAAGACCTCGGCGGGGTCGAGCGCGTCGCCGTTCAGGGTGACCTCGTGGACGGTGGGCGCCACCAGGTCGATGAAGGACTCGGCACCGCCGCGGGCGACGTCGAAGCGCACCATGGTCACGGACCGGTAGGTGCCGCCCTCCTGCGCGCCGGAGAGGTCGAGATCGATCTCGTACGAGTCAACGGTGAGCAGCTCGGCCCGCTGCTGCGCCTCTTCGCGAGTCAGGTTTGTGCCAGGCACGCGGTCATCTCCTCGTTATGTGTCGGTTACGCCATCCTTCCATGGGAGCCGCGGGGAACGCGATGTCCGCATCCCGCCGGTGCCGCCGGGGCCGGGCACGCAGGCTGGATCCATGACGACGACATACATGCCGCGCCCGATCCCGCCCCGGGTGCTGAAGGAGCTGCGGACCACCGACGACGCGGGCCGCGCCCCGGCCCCCTTCACCGACGAGGAGGGCGGCGCCCCGCTGCGCTGCTGCCTGCGTCACAGCGCGCCGGGCGAGCGGATCGCCCTGGTCTCCTACGCCCCCCTGCGCCGCTGGGCGGCCGAGACAGGTGCCGACCCGGGGGCGTACGACGAGCAGGGCCCGGTCTTCGTCCACGCCGACGACTGCCCGGGTCCGGCCGACCCCGCCACCCTGCCCTTCACCAACGCTCACCGCGTCCTGCGCCGCTACTCCGCCGAGGGCCACATCCTGGGCGGCCACCTGACGGACACCGGCTTCCTCGCAGCCCTCAGGGAGGCGTTCACCGACCCGGAGGTGGCGGTGGTGCATGTGCGGGCGGTGGAGTACGGGTGCTTTCTCTACGAGGTCCGGCGGGGCTGACGCCGGGACGCGCGCTTGTAGACGGTGGCCAGGACGGAGATGGTGACCCGGCCCGGCACGAGGATCAGGCCCGCGGGGTTCAGGTGGCGGGCGCTCGGCGTCATCCCGACCAGGTCGGCGAGTTCCGTCTCGGTGAGGGAGAGACGGTACTCGACCCGTTCGGTGCCGAAGGCCCGGAAGTAAAGCTTCAGGGCATGGCGCAGGCGCCGTTCCTTGGCGGGGTCGACCGTGACCGTGCCCGGCACCGAGCCGCGCAATTCGGCGAGGTGCGACGCAGTGGGACGTACGACGACCAGCCGACCGGCGGGGCGCAGCACACGGTGGAACTCGAATGGATTGCGCGGGGCGAACACGTCCAGGACGACATCGGCCGACCCGTCGGCCAGTGGGAAGGGTCGGAAGACGTCCCAGGTCACCACGGCGGCCCGGCCATGGACCCGGGCCGCCGAGCGCAGGGCGCGCACGGAGCTGTCCAGCCCCAGGCCATGGACGCCGGGCAGCCGGTCGAGGACACCGGCGAGGTAATAGCCCGTACCGCAGCCCACGTCCACGATCGTGCCCCGCGCGGACCGGCCACCGATGCCGGCGTCGGCCAGAGCGGCCACCACTCGGCGGACGGGCTCGTACGCCCCATCGGCCAGGAACCTCTCCCGGGCGCGGACCATGGCGGCGTCGCCGCTGATGGCACGCGTACCGGTGAGCAGACTGACGTACCCGTGCCGGGCGATGTCGAAGGCGTGCCCCACCCGGCAGCGCAGCGCACCATGAGCGGGGCGCAGACGCGGCGCCTGGCACACCGGGCAGCAGAGCAGATCGAGAAAGGGCACGAGGGCAGGGGGACACGGCGCGGGCATGAGGCACTCCTGGCGAAGGGAAGGGAGGGGGGCCGTGCCTGCGAGAACGCGGGGAAATCGGAAGGGGCGTTTCAGACAGGCACACCGAGGAGGGCGACGCCGTCCTACGGCCTCGCCCTCACTGCCTTCCGGTCACAGGAAGCAGTAGTACGGGGTGCTCAGGAATGCCGCGCCGCGAGTCTAGGCGCCACGACGGAGGGCTCGACATTCTTTTCGGCGGCTGAGTCGCTCGTGAACACCGCCCAGACGGTCTTCCCCGGGTTGTGTACGACGACGCCGAAGTCATCTGCGAGCGCTGTCACGAGCAGAAGCCCCCTGCCCTCACAGTCCTCTTCCCCTCGCTGGACGACATGCGGGTGTCCGCCCCCACTGTCACGCACCTCGACACGGATCGCGGGCCCGTCGGCGACGAGTGTCAGGCAGAACTCACGGCCTGGAGGAACACCGTGCAGCACGGCGTTCGTGGCTAACTCCGAGACGCAGAGCCGCACATCGTCGTGCCGGTCGAGGCGGCCCCACTCCGTCAGCGCGTCGAGAGCGAATGCGCGTGCGGCTCTTACGGATCTGAGCGTACGAGGGAATCGTCTTTGCCGTGACAGAGGCATGGTGCACCACCGCCTTGCTCCGAGTTGGGCGATCGACGAGTACCGTATCACCTTTCGCGAAAAGTAGAGAGGTAGTCTAGGGGCAAGTGAAGCGAGTCGCTTAACGTGTAGAGCGGCGAGATCGGCAACCGACGCAGGAGGACACCGTGAGCGACAGCACGTGGGTCAGCACCTCGATGCCGTACCTGACACCACGGCAGAAGGGACAACCCGACGCGTGGGGAGCCGAGGCCGCGGCGCGGGGCGGCAAGGGCAGCCAGCGCATCGTGCGGGCCGACGAGGTGCCCGCTCCGGAGGAGGTGGCCGCACTTCTCGGCGTGGGCGCGGGTGAGATGGTCGTCGTGCGCCGCCGTGTCATCCAACTCGATGATGTGCCTTGCGAGTTGACGGACACCTACTATCCCGTGAGCATCGCCCGCGGCACCCGTCTCGCCGAGAAGGGGAAGATCCCCGGCGGTGCCGTGACCCTCCTCGCCGAACTCGGCTACGTCGGAACGCGCGTGCGCGAGGACGTGACCGCCCGCCTTCCCGGCGCGGAGGAGCGCGAGGTCCTGCAACTCGCTCCCGACGAGCCGGTCCTCACACTGAGCCGGGTCACACTGGACCGGGAAGACCGGCCCATTCAGGCCGACATGATGGTCATGCCGGCCCACAGGCAGCAGCTGCGCTACGAGATGCGGATCGGATGACCGTGCCCACCGACGAAACAGGCAGCCCGGACCGGCGGTCACTGCATGAGCGAATCGCCGCCGACCTCCGGGACGAGATCATGAGTGGAGACCTGGCTCCAGGCGCAAGCCTGCCCTCCACCGCTCAGCTCAAGACACGGTTCGACGCGTCCAACGCCACCATTCAGAAGGCACTCCACATCCTCAAGGACGAGCGACTCGTGGTCGGCCGAGCCGGAGCCTCCGTCACCGTCCGCGAGCATCGCCAGCGGACCATGCGCCCGGCCTCGTACATGGCTCCGGCCGAACCGGGGAAGCCCTACCGCTGGCTGACGGAGACGGCGAAGCTGGGATCTCAGACCCACAGCACCCTGCTGGACGTGCGCGAGGTCAGGCCACCCGCCGACGTCGCGGCGGCCTTGAACATCGCCGCCGGTGGCACGGCCCTCCTCCGGCACCAGGTCCTCGCAGTCGACGGCGAACCAGCCGAACTGGTCAAGTCGTACTACCCAATGGACATCGCCCAGGGGACCGCCATCGCGGAGAAGCGGAAGATCAGGGGCGGTACGCCGACCCTCCTCGCCGAGCTTGGACTCCCGCCCCGTCTGAGTGTGGACCGGGTCGCGGCGAGAGTCCCCACCCAGGAGCAGTACCTGGCGCTGAACCTGCCCAGCGACCTGCCGGTGCTCAGGACGCTGCGCGTGGTGTACAGCGACGACGACCGTCCCATCGAGGCCACGGTCATGGTCAAGGCGGGCCATCTCTACGAGGTGGAGTACGAGTTCACCCCCGAGTGACCGCGGCCGCCGCTCCCGAAGTGCCCCCAGGACACGGCTCACCGCAGGGCCCGTCTCCCCCCACCGAAGATCCAGGGTTCGGCGGCGGGAGCGGGTGCGTGCTCCTACCGTCGCAACGAGTGACCTTCCAAGTCCACCGAAGCTTTACGACGATTCCTTTCAGGGAAACGGAACGATCGGCCACTCCCACGTCGGCCCGCCCCTCCCCCGAGCTGTCCCGCCAGCGTCGCCCCGAACGCCAGCGCCATGCCCGCCACCTGCACCGGGGTCAGCGACTGTCCGAGCGCCGCCCAGCCGACGACGGCCGCGGTCAGCGGGGACAGCGGGCCGAGGAAGGAGACCTGGGTGGCGCGGAGCCGGCCGATGCCGCGGAACCAGAGCCAGTACGCCACCGCCGTGTTGGCCAGCGCCAGGTAGACATAGCCGCCCACGGCTCGGGCGTCCAGGGCCGGCGGGGCGCCCTCCGCCAGGAATGCGACCGGCGCGATGAGCAGGCCGCCGGCGGTGAGCTGCCAGCCGGTGAGGGTCAGCGGGCCGACGCCGTCCGGGCGGCCCCACCGCTTGGTCAGCACCGTCCCGGCGGCCATCGAGGCGGTGGAGGCCACGGCCGCGAGCACGCCTGTCGCGTCGAGGGCGCCGGTTCCCTGCAGGACGACCAGACTGACGCCGAGCGCGGCCACGGCACCGGTGACCAGCGTGCGTGCGGCCGGGCGCCGGCTCAGCAGCAGCGCCGAGAGACCTACGACGAACAGTGGCTGGACCGAGCCGACGGCCGCGGCCATCCCGCCGGGCAACCGGTACGCCGAGACGAACAGCAGCGGGAAGAAGGCGCCGATGTTCAGTGCGCCGAGCACCGGCGCCTTCCACCACCAGGCGCCCTTCGGCAGCACCCGGGTGACGGCGAGCAGCAGCAGCCCGGCGGGCAGGGCGCGCGTCAGGGCCGTGAACAGCGGGCGGTCCGGCGGGAGGAACTCGGTGGTGACCGCGTAGGTGGTGCCCCAGGAGACGGGGGCGAGGGCGGTGAGCGCGATGGTGGCTGCGGAGCGTTTCACGGCCGGGATCCTTCGGGGACGGGGGTGGCTTCGGTGGTTGTCACAGGGGTGTGCGGAGCACGGCCGCCGGTCACCGTCACCGGCAGCGGCCGTACCGCCTCCGCCGGGAGCCGGTGCTCCACCCGGATCAGGAGCGTGGCGGCGAGCGCCGACGTCATGACGAGGACCGCCCACGGTGCCCGGCCGTCCAGCGCGAGCAGGGCCGTGAACAGCGACGGCGCCACCGCCTTCGCCAGCGACCAGGACATCTGGTAGGCCGCCAGATACCGGCCGCGCACCGCTTCGGGCGCCGCCGAGACGGCCAGCACCTCGGCGGCGGGGCTGTGGATCAGCTCGCCGAGGGTGTAGACGACGGCCACGGCGGCCAGGGCGGTGCCGAGGACCGCGGCCGAGCCCGGCCGCAGCGTGCCGAGCACGATCTGTGCGGTGAACGAGGCCGCGAACAGGGAGCCGCCCAGCGCCGCCGCCCGGGTGCGCCGGGCACCCGTACGCCGGACCCGCGCACCGACGGCGACACCGCCCACGGCGCACAGCACGGTGTTCAGGGTGAACGCGAAACCGGTGAGTACCGCGGGCCCGTGCAGCCACTCCACGATGAACAGCGGGAAGAGCACCGAGAGGGCCGAATAGTTCAGCGCGTTCAGGAAGTTGGCGCCGGTGATGACGAGGAAGGGCCGGTCGGCGAGGACGAGCCGGTAGCCCGCGCCCGCCCGGCGCACGGTGGTGGCTCCACCCGCCGTGCGCACCGGCCGCAGCGGGCGCAGCAGCAGTGCCGCGAGTGCGAAGGCGAGGGCGTTGCCCCAGGCCGTGTAGGTGTAACCGGTGCTGCCCGCAAGGGAGATGACCAGGGTGGCCAGCAGTGCGCCGGCGCCGCTGCCCGCGTTCTGCAGCGCGCGTGTCGCCGCCTGCAGCCGGTCCCGGTCGGCCCCGCGCGCCACTTCGCCGATCAGGGACTGCTGGGCGGCGGGGAAGGCCCGGTCGGCGGCCGCGGTGACCAGGGCCACGGCCGCGAAGGCGGGGAGGGAGTGGACGAAGGGATAGAGGGCGAAACCGGCGACCCGGACGCCGTAGAGCACGTGGAGCACCCGCTTCGCGCCGTACCGGTCCACCGCCGTCCCGGCGAGCGGCAGTGCGGCGATGCCCGCGAGGCCGGTGGCGGTGAGCACGGCGCCGACGACCGGGAAGGACAGTCCGGTCACGGCGTGGAAGAAGACCAGCGTGAACGGCACGTACATGCCGGTGCCGACGCCGTTGACCGCGGCGGTGACGGGCAGCACCCACTCCGCCGGGAGCTGTCGCTGTCTCTTCATCTGCCGACCCCCTGTAAGTAGCTTGGCAGGAACTAGCTTAGCTCTAAGTCACTTTTTAACAAGCTACTTTCCGTCAAGCTACTTTCTTGCGAGTGATCGGCCCGCCGCGCGATACTCGGCGCATGACCGAAGACCGCCCTCAGTACAGGGATCCCGTCGACGCGATCATCGACCAGTGGGCGGCCGTCCGGCCCGACCTCGACACCAAGGCGATGGAGGTCTTCGGGCGGATCTACCGCCTCTCCCGCACCATGGGCGACCGCATGGAGAAGGCGTACCAGCCGTACGGCGTCTCACGCGGCGAGTTCGACGTGCTGGCGACCCTGCGCCGGGCCGGCGAGCCGTACACCCTCTCCCCGCGCCAGCTGTCGGCCACCCTCATGCTCACCACCGGCGGCATGACCGGCCGTCTCGACAAACTGGAGAAGGCCGGCCTGCTCCGCCGCTCCCCCGACCCCCACGACCGCCGCGGCCTCCAGGTGACCCTCACCGACAAGGGCCTGGACACCATCGACCAGGCGGTCGGCGCGGGCCTAGCGGTCCAGACGCAGGCACTGGCCTCCCTGGACGCCGAACAGGCCAACCAACTGGCCGGCCTGCTACGGGAGTTGCTCCGGGGTGCCGACTAGTGGGACGCATCCCGCAGCATGCGAACGGACCCCGCACGATCGCTGCTGGCGGCGGACGCTAGAGCCCGAGCTTGAACCCGTCGTGGCTGCGGACGAAGCCGAGCCCGGCATAGAAGCGGTGCGCATCCTCGCGCTGCTTGTTGCTCGTCAGCTGGACCAGTGCGCAGCCCCGTGCGCGTGCCCGCGCGATCGCGCGCTCCATCAAGGTCCGGCCCAGCCCGCCACCTCTCCGGTCCGCGCGGATCCGCACCGCCTCGATCAGGGCCCGCTCGGCGCCTCCCTTGCCGAGGCCGGGGATGTATGTCGCCTGCAGACAGCCCACGACCGTTCCGCCCGCGCCCTCGCCGTCGGCGTTCTCGGCCAGGACGAGCATCTCGTTGCGCGGGTCCGCGTCGATCGCCGCGAAGGCACGCTCGTACGCCTCCGTGACCGTGACAGTCACCGGGTCCACCACCCGCTCCTCATCGGCGAGCAGGGCGAGCACCGCGGGCAGGTCGGTGCGGGTCGCGGGGCGCAACGTGAGAACACGGGCGGGAACGGGCTCAGCAGACATGACGCAGACACTAACCGTGCCGGGCTGGGGCTTGGCCAGAGGCTTGCGCGCTGTGCACATGCCGGGGATCACGTGGTAGCCGCCACCGAGCCCGGCGCGGAGCTGCTCGGCGACGTCACGGCTGCGGAGGTCTGACCGGCGGACGGTGATGGTGGACATGGAGGGGCTTCGCCACCAGGTGGCCGCCATCATCGTGGACGGCCTCCGCCCTCGTACTTGGTCGCAGTAGTTCAGGAAGCCCGCGAGGGAGGCGCGGCGTTCGTGCTCCGAGGTGTCATCGCGTACGTGTCGCAGCGAGCGCATCACCCCAGGCGCAGCGCGAGGAACCACTGTCATGAGAGGCCCCACCTAGACGCCGGCCTGCGCCGTCAGTGCCCTCTCGATCTGCGCCGCGTCGGCCGAGTCCGCCGCCCAGGCCGCGTAGCCGTCGGGGCGCACCAGCACCGTCGTACGGCGTCCGCTCGCCCAGTGGGCCACGGTCAGCCGGCCTGCGCGGCTCGGTCCCGGCTCGTACGGCTCCGGGGTGAGCAACACGAACCGGCCGCCACGCAGGACCTCGTAGAGGCGGCCGCCGCCGGCGAGGGCGACGTCCGGGACACGGGTGCCGGTGAGACGGTGGGCGCCGCGGGGCGCGGGGTAGCGGTAGCCGATGCCGGTGACCTGGGCGGCGACGGCGCGGCGGGCCGGGCCCACGGCGTTCAGGAACGCGGTGAGCGCGGCGCGCGCCGCGAGCGTCCAGGGGCGCTTGGCCATCGCGAGGCGGACGATCCCGCCGCTGCTG
This sequence comes from Streptomyces sp. CoH27, assembly GCF_020181035.1. Classification (GTDB taxonomy): domain Bacteria; phylum Actinomycetota; class Actinomycetes; order Streptomycetales; family Streptomycetaceae; genus Streptomyces; species Streptomyces camelliae. The sequence goes on along the minus strand of NZ_JAIQYY010000030.1, from coordinate 65,280 downwards.
CGCAGCACCGTCCTGCCCACGGGGTGCCGTTCGGCCTGGTACGTGTCGAGCAGCGCGGGGTCCGCCTGGCCCACGATGACCGCGGCCAGCTTCCAGCTGAGGTTCGCCGCGTCCTGAAGGCCGGTGTTCATGCCCTGGCCGCCGGCCGGGGTGTGCACGTGCGCGGCGTCTCCGGCCAGGAAGACCCGGCCGACCCGGTAGGCCGGCGCCTGCCGTTCGTCGCTGTGGAAGCGGGACATCCAGCGGGCGTCGTGCATCCCGAAGTCCCGGCCGAGGGCGAGGCGGGTGATCTCCTTGACCTCGGCCAGGTCGAGCGGCTCGCTGTCGGGGACGTCACGGCCGCGGTGCCAGCCGATCACCCGGTGGTAGCCGTCGCCGAACGGCGCGAGGAAGGCGAACGCGTCGCCGACGGCGTTGACGGTGAGCAGGCCCGGCGGCTCCTCGGCGAGCCTGACGTCGGCGAGGACCACGGACCGGATCACCGACGTGCCCGGGAAGGGCAGCCCGATCGCGTCCCGTACGGCGCTGCGCATGCCGTCGGCACCGACGACGTACGCCGCCCGCAGGCTCTCCGTACACCCCTCGGGCCCACGCACCTCGACCGTGACTCCGTCCGCGTCCTGGGCAAGCCCGGTCAGCTCGGTCTCGTACCGGAAGTCCGCCCCCTCCTCGGCCGCCCGCCGCTTCAGCACCTTCTCGACCTCGTACTGCGGGAGGACGAGGAGGTGGTTGAAGCGGGAGGGGAGAGCGGAGAGGTCGATGCCGAGCCGGCCGAAGAGGCGGAGGCGGTCGAGCGGCCGGCCCACGGCCTCCAGATCGTCGGCGAGGCTCCGCGAAAGAGGTGCGCGCGAAGCGCGTCCGTTGAGGGTGGTGGTGGGCGACGGGCGGGCGTCGAGCTGTTCGAGGGTGCGGGCGTGCAGGACGAAGGCGCGAGAGAGGTTGCTGGTCTTGTGGGGGCGCTTTTCGAGGACGGTGACCGGGACGCCGGCGCCGGCGAGGTCACCGGCGAGCAGCAGGCCGGTGGGGCCGGAGCCTACGACGATGACGGTGGCAGGGGTGCCGTTCATGGTGACCTCCTGGTGCCAACGATTGTGTGCCAACGATTGTTTGCCAACGTCTGTTGGTCAACGCTTGTTGGCAACGCTAGAACCCCACTCCGAAGAAGTCAACACTTGTTGGCCTACATACGTTGGCCTACGCTCGTTGGCATGAACGGCAGCACGCAGAAGAACCAGGAATCAGGCCAGAGCACAGGCCGGGGCACAGGCCAGGCGCGGCGCTCCGACGCCACGCGGTCCGCCATCCTCGACGCCGCCCGCGAGCGGTTCGCCGCAGACGGCTACGAGCGGGCCACCATCCGGGCGATCGCCAAGGACGCGCGCATCGACCCGTCCATGGTGATGCGGTACTTCGGCAGCAAGGAGGGGCTGTTCGCGGCGGCCGTCGCGCTGGATCTGCGGATGCCCGACCTCGGGCAGGTGCCGAGGGAGGAGGTCGGGCGGGCGCTCGTGGGCCACTTCCTCGACCTGTGGGAGGACAACGAGGAGCTGCGGGCCGTCCTGCGGGTCGGCGTCACCAACCAGGCCGGGGCCGAACGGATGCAGGGCATCTTCCGGGACCAGCTGCTGCCGGTGGCCCGGCAGGTGTGCCCGGACCCCGAGCAGGTCCCGGTGCGGGCCGCGCTCTGTGCCGCGCAGGTGCTCGGGCTGGCCCTGACCCGTTACGTGCTGCGGCTGCCGCCGGCGACGGCACTGACCCGCGAGGAACTGGTGGCGTGGCTGGGCCCGACCGTCCAGCGCTATCTGACCGCGCCCAGCCCCTGAACGGGCACGGGACCCGGCCTCCGAACAGGCACGAGCCCAGCCCCTGAACGGGCACGGACCCA
>NZ_JAIQYY010000030.1:0-63274 GCF_020181035.1 Streptomyces sp. CoH27 | reverse complement strand
CCGGGGTGCGGTCAGGCCTTGGCGTCGGCCTTCGCCTTGGCGCCGGTGGCGGCGGGCTTGACGGTCCTGATCTTGGACTTGTCCAGCGCCATCACCAGACCGGCGATGACGGCGAACAGGGCGAGCGGGATCACCACATAGAGGCCCAGCGTCTGGATGACGCTCAGGCCCTTGCCGGGGTCGTCACCGTCGTCGCGGGTCAGCGCGAGCGCGGGGGACGACATGAGCAGCATCATCAGCGTCGTACCGGCGGCCAGGGCGCCGGCGCGCAGGGCGTTCTTCTTGTCCACGATCTCAAGTTAGCGAACCACCCGGACGGCCGCGCGCCCGGGGTCCCATACGCCCCCCTCACCCGTCCTTGACCTGCGCGAAAACGGAGAGCAGCGCGCGCATTCGGGGGGCGGCCGTCAGGTCCTCCAGCGGCACCGGGCGGCCCTCGCGGTCCGCGATCGGCTGCCGCCAGTTCGGGTACTGGTCCCAGGTGCCCGGCAGGTTCTGCGGGCGGCGGTCGCCGACGCCGTCCGGGAGCCAGATCCCGATCAGCCGGGCCGGGGTGCGCAGCAGGAAGCGGTGGACGGCGCGGATCTCCTCCTCCTCGTCGGAGCCGGGCGGTCCGGCCGCCGGCCGGTCCAGCAGACCGAGGCTGCCGAGCAGGGCGAGCCACTCGGCAGTGTCGGCGTCGGCCTCCGCCCGCTCCTCGGCGGCCGGGCGGGCGAGCAGGCCCAGGCGGTCGCGCAGGCCGACGTGTTCGCCGGTGAGGCGGGCGGCGGTGGGCGGGAGGTCATGGGTGGTGGCGGTGGCCAGGCAGTCGGCGCGCCAGCGCTCAGGCGGCAGCGGGCGGCCGTCGCCCTCCCAGTCCCGTTCGAACCACAGCACCGAGGTGCCGAGCACCCCGCGCCGCTGCAACGTCTCGCGCACGCCCGGCTCGACGGTGCCCAGGTCCTCGCCGATGACGACGGCTCCGGCGCGGTCGGCCTCCAGGGCGAGGATCGCGAGCATGGCGTCGGCGTCGTAGCGGACGTACGTGCCCTCCGTGGGCGCGCTGCCTCGCGGCACCCACCACAGCCGGAACAAGCCCATGACGTGGTCGATGCGCAGGGCGCCGGCGTAGCGGAAGAGGGCGCGCAGCAGGTCGCGGTAGGGGGCGTGGCCGGTGGCGGCGAGCCGGTCGGGTCGCCAGGGCGGCAGGCCCCAGTCCTGGCCGCGGGCGTTGAAGGCGTCGGGCGGGGCGCCGACGGACATGCCGACGGCGAAGACGTCCTGCTGCGCCCAGGCGTCGGCGCCCTGCGGATGCACGCCGACGGCGAGGTCGTGCACGATCCCGACCGCCATCCCGGCCTCCGCCGCGACCCGCTGGGCGGTGCGCAGCTGGCCGTCGGTGAGCCAGGCGAGGCGGGTGTGGAACTCGACCCGGTCGGCGAGGTCCGCGCGGGCCCGCGCGGTCGCGGCCGAGCGGGGGTCGCGCAGCCCGTCCGGCCAGGCGTGCCAGTCGGAGCCGTGGATCTCGGCGAGGGCGTACCAGGTGGCGTGGTCGGTGAGGGCCTGGCCGTGGGCGGCGCGGAAAGCGTCGTAGGCGGCCTGGCGGCCGGGGGCGAGCGGGACGGCCACCACCGCTTCCAGTGCCTCCCGCTTCAGTTCCCACACGGCGTCCCGGTCGATGAGGACGCCCTTGTCGAGCACGGCGGCGCGCAGCCGTCCGGCCCGCTCCAGCAGACCGCCGAGCCGCTCACGGTCCTCGGCTCGCTCGACGTACGCGTACTCGGGGATGTCCTCGATCCGCAGGTGCACGGGGTCGGGGAAGCGGCGGGAGGAGGGGCGGTACGGGGAGGGGTCGGTGGGGGCGCCCGGTACGGCCGCGTGCAACGGGTTGACCTGCACGAATCCGGCGCCGGCGGTTCGCCCGGCCCAGCCGGCCAGCTCGGCCAGGTCACCGAGGTCGCCCATGCCCCAGGAGCGGCGCGAGAGCAGGGAGTACAGCTGGACGAGGAGGCCGTGGGTGCGGCCGGCCGGGGTGGGCAGCCGGTCGGGGGCGACGACGAGGTGGACGCGGCCGGTACGTCCGTCGGGGGCGAGGGCGGTCAACCGGTGGACGCCGAGCGGGAGTTCGCTGACCCCGTCCCACTCGCGCTCCTCTCCCTGCTCGGTCTCGACGGTGAGCCGGGTGCCGGCGGGGAGTGCGGTGAGGGCGGCGGGCGGCGGGGCGCCGGTCCAGTGGACCAGCGTGGGCGGCAGCAGGCGCTCGCGCAGTTCGCGTTCCCGGGCGGCGAGGGCGGCGCCTACGACGTCCGGGGCGCCCGCGTCGATGTCGACGCCGAGGGCGGCCAGCGCGGCGGCCACGGCGGAGGCGGGGACCGGGACGGTACGACCGGGGGCGGGGCTGTAGGAGACCGCGACCCCGTGCAGCTCGGCGAGCCGGGCCAGCTGCGGCTCGGCAGGCTCGTCGTGCGCCTCGGCCATCTACAGCCCCGGGCCGAAGGAGTCCGGGACGGGGTCGGACTCGCTGGTCAGCGGGGCTGTCTCGGCGAGCGGGGGTTCGCTGGTCAGGGGCTCGGCGTCGGGCAGCGGCGGCTCGCTGGTGAGCGGAGCCTGGGCGCAGGTGCTCTCCGCGCTGAAGACGCACGCGGGCGCCTCGCCGGTCGGGGCGGCGGGCTCCGCCAGAGGTTTCCACTGGGCCGGGAGCGTCAGTCGGGCCGGTGCGGGCACGGTGTCTCCTTCGTGTTCGGCAGGCCGGTCGGATGGTGGGGCTTTGAACGGGTTACGGCAGGCCTACCCCGCGACGGCGTCCGCACACCTTGGTTATCAAGGGCAATATGGGTCAACTTGATGCACCCTCTTGACAACAAAACAGGCAAAATGTCGCGCGCAAAAACAAAGAAGATGACGGCCAGGCAAACGAAAACTTGACCTTCCATGGAAGAAGTCGATACCTTTCCGTCGCGGGTCAAGAACCCTTAACCGCACGGGGGATGGGGGGTGTGGGGGGTGTGTTTCCTGTCTTCACGAGCACCTGCCTCGTGCTTCGAAAGAGAAGGAACAGAAATAATGAAGCGCAGCGCGCGTATTTCCCTGGTCACCGGCATGACAGCGATGATCACTCTCGCCCTGGCTCCCATCGCCGAGGCCAACTGGAGCAGCTCCATCACCGGCGCCAGCGTGGGCTTCGAGTCCCGGCGCTGGTCGGACGAGCTGTACTCGCAGGTCCTCTTCACCGGCTGCACCACCGACGGCTCGAAGAGCACTGACGTGCAGATATGGAACGACATCGCGTTCCAGCCCGACGAGTCCTACGACAACAAGACGTTCACCGCCTGCTTCAGCGGCGGCACCAGCAACGGTGAGTGGACCGACCTGCCGTCCGGCATGCGGGACTACTACTTCCAGATCATGAAGATCGGGGGCTCCACCTTCGGCCCGCAGCTGAGCGTGCGCTCGGTTTCGGTGGACACCACGAAGGCCGACTGACGATCCAACCCGGAGGGGTGCCCCGTAGAGAGCATCCCTCCTCGGCCGACAAGTGGCTCGGTGAGACTCGATGAATTTCAGCACCACCCTGCGCAGCGGAAGCGTACGGTGGGCCGCACTGCCCGTTCTCCTATTGACAGCTCTTTACTATGTCGTCGGTGAAACGGCCCCCCTTTCAAGTTATTACCATTACGCGCCGACCATTGTCGCAGAGCCGCTGAAGACACTTTATGCACTGGCCTACGCGGTGGCCGCCGCACTGGCCTGCTGGGAGAGCGGCCGCTTGAAAAGCGCACGGGTATGGGCGCTGGCCCCGGCCCGGTCGCGCTACCGGATCGCGGCGAATGCCCTCGCCCCGGTGATCGTGCTCGCGTGGCTGGTTCTGCTGCTCCCCGCGGCGGTCTCCCTCGCGCGGTCGGCGACGATGCCCAGCCTCGACAGCCTGCGGCTGCCCCTCGCCGCGATGGTGCTGTGCGTCGCGCACGCCGTCCTCGGATTCGCCGTCGGCTGCTGGGTCCCCCGGATCATCGCCACGCCGATCCTGGCCGTGGCCGACTGGATCGCCGTCGCCTTCACCAGGTCGGTGCTGCCCTACTGGCCTCGCCATGTCTCCGGGCAGTTCGGCACCTTCGGTTTCGGAGAGGTGCCCGACTTCGTCACGGTGGCGGTGCCCGTGCTGCTGGCCGGCGGCACAGCCGTCGGGCTGATCATCCTCTGGCTGCCCTACGGATGGCGGGTGCTGCGGATCACGCTCGCGGCCGTGGTCGCCGTGGGCAGTGTCCTCGGGGCCTACCGCATGTCCGCCGACTGGCCGGCGACGCCGCCCCTCACCACCGGGAACGTGGCGATGACGTGCGCGGGCAGCGCGCCGCGCATGTGCGTACCGGAGTTCAACGCGCCGTATCTGCCCCAGGTCCAGCGCGACACCGCGAAAGCCCTGACGGAGCTGCGGGCAGCCGGGGCGACCTCGGCGCGGCCCCGTCTGATCACCGACGCCTACGTCGACGGACGCCGGCAGAAGCCGTCCACGGACGCGGTGTGGCGCATGATGCTGACCCGTCCGGTGCCGCGGGGTGATGCCGTGTACCAGGTCGTGGTCCGTGCCCTGCATTTCCGCTGCAAGCAGGTCGACGTCCGCACCGCCCACACCGCCTGGCTGTGGGGAGCCGCGAGGACCGGCCAGGAGAAGGCGTACGAGATGCGCCGGGTGCAGGAGGGCCTGGACCCCGTGGCCCGGCAGGTGGAGAAGCAGGTCCGGGCGGACGTCGACCGCGTGCTGGCCGAGCCGCGGGCCGAGCAGGCCGAGTGGATCAGGCGGACGCTCGACACATGCGAGGCGAAGACGTCGTGAGGTGGTGGTTCAAGGCCCGCAAGGGGCACACGCTGCTGCCGCTCTCCCTGGCCGTCTTCGCCGTCGCCCTGTACGCGGTGCAGGACACCACGGTGCTGCTGCCGTCGATCGTCGGCAGCCCCCGGGTCGCGCTGTCCCTGTTCGTCCCCGTGCCGCTGCTCGCCTTCCTGATGGCGATGCTGGAATCACGGCTTCCCGCGGCCGAGACCTCCGGTGTGCGGTCCACGACCCGGCTCGACAACGCGCTCGTGATCGCGGTCATGGCTGCGGCGGTGCTGTGCAGCGGTGCCGTGGCCGCCGTGCAGGGAGCGGCCGCTGCCATGACCGGGGGCCGCAACGCCCTGTTCCTGACCGGCCTGATGCTGCTCGGGCGGGCATGGGCCGGCCAGGCGGCGGTGATGTTCCCCGTGGGTTGGCTGGTCACCGTCGTGGTCGTCGGGTTCCGCGGGAACGTCCCGCACATCTGGACCGTCATCGCGCTGCCCGCGAACGACCCGTTCGCGGCAGGCGCCTCACTGGTGGTGTTCGCCATCGGCCTCGCCGCCCAGATCCGCTCGTCGAGGAAAACAGCGTGACACTCACACTCGCCAACTGCACCTACGGCTACCGGCGCTGGAAGCAGCCGGTCCTGCGGGACTTCTCCTACGCCCTGCCGGAAGGCCTCACGGTGCTGCTCGGCCCCAACGGTGCCGGCAAGTCCACGCTGCTGAAGCTCGCGGCCTCGGTGACCCGGCCGCAGAAGGGGCAGGTGGCCCTGGACAGCGCGCCGGCGGGCACAGCGACGTACCGGCGGGCCGTGGCCTGGATGCCGCAGGACATCGTGCCCGTGCCCACGCTCACCGCGCGCGAGTACGTGGCCTACATCGGCTGGCTCAAGGGCATGAACCGCGCCGACGCCTGGAAGCAGGCTCGCAAGGCCCTGTCGCGCGTGGATCTGGCCGACAAGTCCGACGCCCGTACGAGCCGGCTCTCCGGCGGCCAGCTGAGGCGCGTCGGTGTCGCGGGGGCGCTCGTGCACGGAGCCCGGGTCCTGCTGCTCGACGAGCCCACCGCCGGGATGGACCCGTACCAGCGACGGGTCTTCCGCGACATCCTGCGCGGACTCACCGGCGACGTACGGGTTCTGCTGTCCACGCACGACGTCGCCGACCTCGCGGAAGAGGCGGACCACGTCACGGTCATGCACGGAGGCGCGATCCTGCACCACGGGAACACCGACGCGTTCCTGACCCACACTCCGCCCGGAACCGTCGAAGGACGCGCTGCCGAGGCGGCGTACACCGCACTGCTGAGAAGCCGCGGCGTCGCCGCCTGACCTCGCGCGGCTCAACGCAGCGATGCTGTGAACTCCGTCCAGGTCTTCGGCGTGAGGCGGAGTATGGGGCCGTCGGGGGTCTTGGAGTCACGGACGGCGTCGGCAAGACCGTCTGGGCTCAGTGGGGCCTTGCCCTCACCCTCTGCGGTACGGATCCGCTCGCGCGGACGGAGGAGTGACGGGAATGGCGCCGGCGTGGGCCCGGGCCGGAATGATGCCCGACGAACGGGACCCGGAGTGCGCATGGAATCCCGAGGTCTGCTCATGCTGACGTACCTGACGGACGTACGCGGCGAGCGTCTCGTGATCGTGCAGGTCAGCTGGTTCGACTGAGCGCGGCGGGCCGCCGGGCCCCGTGTCCGCGACGCGGGGCCCGATGGGGTGGGTGACAGAGACGCAGAGGCCCGGATCGTCAGGCTGAGATGCCGTCGATCCGGGCCATGGCATCGTCCGCGCCGTACGGCTGCAAGTAGGGCAGCCAGCGCGGATCCCTATGCCCGGTGCCGATGATGCGCCAGGCCAGTCCGGTGGGTGGAGCCGGTTTGTGCCGCAGTCGCCAGCCCAGCTCGACGAGGTGGCGGTCGGCCTTGACGTGATTGCAGCGGCGGCAGGACGCCACCACGTTGTCCCAGACGTGTTTGCCCCCGCGACTGCGCGGGATGACGTGGTCGACGCTGGTTGCGACGCCACCGCAGTACATGCACCGGCCCCCGTCGCGGGCGAAGAGCGCACGGCGGGTGAGAGGAACGGGCCCCCGGTAGGGAACCCGTACGAATCGCTTGAGCCGGACCACGCTGGGTGCGGGGACTGTGACGGTCGCGCTGTGCATATAGGCGCCAGATTCCTCCAAGGCGACTGCCTTGTTCTCCAGTACGAGGACGAGCGCGCGGCGGAGCGGTACGACGCCGAGCGGCTCGTACGACGCGTTGAGGACCAGGACATGCGGCACGGGGGCCTCCTTGGGCGTCGGCGGCGCGTGGCTCGCGCCGGGACGATCTGCAGTCAGTCTCCCCTCATGCCTGGTGAACGCGCCACCATGTCCCGGTAACGGGCTGGGAGTGTTTTCGACCACACCCGATACATCCCCAGGCGCACGCCCTGTTCAAGCCACGGTGACCCCGGTCTCTCCTGTGCCTCTCCTTGGCGGATCCGGAGGGGTCACACACAATGCCCCGTTAGTGTGGTGGTCATGTCCGACCGGTGATCTTTTCGTGACCTTGAAAGTCCGTGAACCCCTTGACCGCCCCGCCGGTACGGACCGTGCAGCACCTGGAGGTACCTGCCGTGTCGTCCTTGCCCGTCGTCCTGCTGGCCGCCGGTGCGTCGCCGACCCCCTCTCCCTCGGGGTCGACGGAACCGGCCGTTCCCTCGCTCCAGGACGCTCAGCAGAGCGCGACGAATGCGGCGAGCTGGGTCGAGCAGAACTGGTCGACGTGGCTCGCGATGGGTCTGCAGATCCTGCTGATCGTGGTCACCGCGGTCGCCCTCAGAGCGGTGGTGCGGCGGGCGATCACCAAGTTGATCGACCGGATGGCCCGGACCGCGCAGGCCGTGGACGGCACCGCGCTGGGCGGGCTACTGGTCAACGCCGAGCGGCGCCGGCAGCGGTCGGCGGCGATCGGCTCCGTGCTCCGCTCGGTCGCCAGCTTCCTGATCATGGGTACGGCGGCGCTGATGGTGCTGTCCACCTTCAAGATCAACCTGGCCCCGCTGCTGGCGTCGGCCGGCGTGGCCGGCGTGGCGATCGGTTTCGGCGCGCGGAACCTGGTCACGGACTTCCTGTCCGGCGTGTTCATGATCCTGGAGGACCAGTACGGCGTCGGTGACGTGATCGACGCGGGCGTCGCGACCGGCGAGGTGATCGAGGTCGGGCTGCGCGTGACCAAGCTGCGCGGTTCGGACGGCGAGATCTGGTACGTCCGCAACGGCGAGGTCAAGCGCATCGGCAACCTCTCGCAGGGCTGGGCGACGGCGGGGGTCGATGTGACCGTGCGCTCCGGTGAGGACCTGGACAAGGTCAAGGAGACCCTGGACGTGGTCGCCGAGCACATGAGCAAGGAAGAGCCCTGGAGCGAGCTGCTGTGGGGCCCGATCGAGATCCTCGGCCTGGACTCGGTGCTGATCGACTCCATGGTCGTCCGGGTCTCGGCGAAGACGATGCCGGGCAAGGCGGTGTCGGTCGAGCGCGAGCTGCGCTGGCGGATCAAGCGGGCCTTCGACGAGGCGCGGATCCGCATCGTGGGCGGTGCGACCTCGGTGGAGGACGCGGAGGACACCCCCGACCCGACGGCGTCGGTCGCGGCCCCGTCGGCCTTCTCCAACGCGGACTCCGCGCAGGCGAAGGCGACGGCACCGATCGCTCCGCAGCAGTCGGCTCCGCCGGGGAAATAGCGGAACGGTTCAGCACACTCGTTCGAGTGAACAGGTGGGGCATTCCGGCGCGGAGGGCGTGCGGGGTGCCCCATCGTTCTGCCGGGGCGCCCAGCGCGGGCTTAGCCTGGCATCAGCGTGACGAGGAGAACCAGGGATGAGCGCCGAACCCATCATGGAGAGGGTCGTGATGCAGGTGGACCCCATCGACCTGTTGAGCGTGATCGAAGAAGCGTCGCCGACGCCGATTCGACCCGAGTATGTCGAGGGGACGGTCATCGTGCCGCCGCAACCTGACGAAAACCACAACGACGGCATCGGCGAACTGTACTACCAGTTCCGCACAGCCGGTTTCCGCCTCGTCGGCTTCGGCTGCGGCTACCGCGCCGCCCATAAGGACGGCAGCACCATGGCCTTGCTCATTCCGGACTTTTACGTGCGTCGCCGTAAGGCCTCGGAACTCGACGAGTCGTATCGCAAGGCCAACAAGGGCTGGTACCCGGTTGACATGATCGCCCTGGTCGGCGAAGTCACGTCATCCAATCACTGGGCGGACACCGGACCGAAACTCCGCACCTACGCTGCCGCCGGTATCCCCGCCTACGTTCTGATCAACCGCAACGCGAAGACTGCCCACTGCTATAGGGACCCCATTCTCCCGAGTGACGACCCCACAGGGGCGTACTACAACGTGGACACCCCGGTCGACCTCGGCGACCCCCTCCCCCTCCCCGCCCCCTACCCCACCCTCGACACCACCCCCTTCCTCGACAACTGAACCCCCGGCACCCGCCCCCGAGACAACGACTCCGTCGCCTCGGGGGCGTTGTCTATTGACGCCCCCTTCGTCCTGGGCTTACGTTCCTCGCACCGCGATAGGAAACTTTCCTAACAGTGATCTTCCGGCGGCCGGTGATCAAGACTGGACGTCCGGCCAGGTCACTGAGAAGCTGGGCGGCTGGAGAGGCAGGTGTGGACCCCATGGCAGGAACCGCCGGTACGCCGGGCACCCCGCGCGTCCTGCGCGCCATGAACGACCGCGCCGCCCTGGACCTCCTGCTGGAGCACGGGCCGCTGTCGCGCACCCGGATCGGCAAGCTCACCGGACTGTCCAAGCCCACCGCCTCCCAGCTGCTGGCCCGTCTGGAGGCGGCCGGACTGGTCCGGGTCACCGGCACCAGCGAGGGACGCCCCGGCCCCAGCGCCCAGCTGTACGCGGTCAACCCGGCCGCCGCGTACGCCGCCGGGCTCGACGTCGCCCCGCACCGCATCCGCGCCGCCGTCGCCGACATCACCGGCCGGACCGTGGGCGAGTACGAGCTGCCCACCCCCGGGCGGCATCCCGCGCGGCCCGTCGTCCAGCAGGTCACCGACGCGCTCGACGGGGCGGTGAAGGCTGCCGGGCTCGCGCGGGCCGACGTACACCGGCTCGTCATCGGCACCCCCGGCGCCTTCGACCCCACCACCGGGCGGCTGCGCTACGCCTCCCACCTGCCCGGCTGGCACTCCCCCACGCTGCTGGACGAGCTCGCCGCCGCCCTGCCGATGCCGGTGGAGTACGAGAACGACGTCAACCTCGTCGCCCTCGCCGAACAGCGGCTCGGCGCCGCCAAGGGACACGGCGACTTCGTGCTGCTGTGGAGCCAGGAGGGTCTCGGCGCCGCCCTGGTCCTCGGCGGCCGGCTGCACCGGGGCTGGACCGGCGGCGCCGGCGAGGTCGGCTTCCTGCCGGTGCCGGGCACGCCCCTGGTGCGCCAGGTGACCAAGGCCAACAGCGGCGGCTACCAGGAGCTGGCCGGCTCCCAGGCCGTGCCCGCGCTGGCCCGCGAGCTCGGCATCACGGACGTACCGCCGGGGCCGCACGCCGAGGCCGCCACCGCACTCGTGGCCCGCGCCGCCGATCACGCCTCCGGCCCCTACCGGGAGCTGCTGGAGACCTACGCGACCCGGCTGGCCACCGGTCTCGCCTCGCTCGTCTCCGTCCTCGACCCCGAACTCGTCGTCCTCAGCGGCTCCATCCTGACGGCCGGCGGCGAGGTGCTGCGCGCCCTCGTCCAGGCCGAGCTGGCGGAGCTGGCGGCGGCCCGGCCCCGGCTGGTCGTCGGCGACGTCCACGAACACCCCGTCCTGCGCGGCGCGTTGGAGTCCGCGCTCGGCACCACCCGCGACGAGGTCTTCGACACCTCGCGCTAGAGCGCCCCCCACCCCCCGTTTTTCCCGACCCCGTCCCTGGGAGACCTCGCCATGCCCGAAGCCATACCCTCAGCTGCCCGAAAAGCGGCTTTCGCCCTCACCGCCACCCTCGCCCTGCTCACCACCGCCTGTACGGGGCAGTCCGGCTCCGGCGCCACGGACGACGCCTCGAAGGACACGACGATCAACTTCTGGCACGCCTGGAGCGCGCCGAACGAGGTGCAGGCGGTCAGGAAGCTCGTCGCCGGCTTCGAGAAGGCGCACCCCAACATCCATGTGCACATCGTCGGCGACATGACCGACGACAAGATCAATCAGGCACTGCGGTCGGGCGGCGGCGACGCCCCGGACGTCATCTCCTCCTTCACCACCAACAACGTGGGCAAGTTCTGCTCCTCGGGCGCGCTGGTCGATCTCAACCCCTTCTTCAAGAAGTCCGGCATCGATCCCGCCGCGACCTTCCCGAAGACGATGAACGAGTACACCCAGTTCCAGGGCGACCGGTGCACGGTCCCGCTGCTCGGTGACGCGTACGGGCTCTACTACAACAAGACCGCCTTCAAGAAGGCCGGCATCGCCGGACCGCCCAAGACGTGGAGCGAGTTCGAGGCCGACGCCAAGAAGCTGACCGTTCCCGACGGGGATTCCTACAAGCAGCTCGGGTTCATGCCGGACTACCACGGCTGGGAATCCACCACCGAGCACTACTTCGCGCAGTTCTCGCCGACGTACTTCGACAAGAACGGAAAGTCGAACCTCGCCAAGGACCCCGCCTTCGACAAGGGATTCACCCTGCAGAAGCGGCTCGTGGACGAACTCGGCGGATTCCGGAAGCTGGAGAGGTTCCGGTCGACCCTCGGTGACGAGTGGGGTCCGAAGCACCCCTTCCACACCGGTCAGGTCGCCATGCAGCTCGACGGCGAGTGGCGGCTCGGGATGGCGCTGGCCGCCAAGCCGGGCTTCGACATCGGGGTCGCCCCGCTGCCCGTGCCCGACGACCAGGCCGCGCAGTACGGCAAGGGTTACATCACCGGCACCATCGCGGGCATCGCCGCCACCAGCCACAAGCAGAACGCGGCCTGGGAGCTGGTGAAGTACATGACCACGGACACGGACGCGGTGGTCGGGTTCTCCAACGACCTGCACAACGTGCCCTCCACACTCGCCGCCCTGAAGTCCCCGAAGCTGACGTACGACCCCCGCTTCAAGACCTTCCTGGACATCGCCGCCGACCCGGATTCCGCCACCACCCCCGCCTCCGTCAACGGCGGCCAGTACCTGGTGACGATCCAGCAGTTCGGCTACGACTACGAAAGCGGCAAGGTCACCGATCTGAAGTCCGGCCTGAAGAAGACGGCCGCGCAGATCGACACCGACATCGCGCAGGCGAAGTAGGCGCATCAGCCCATGAGTACGGTCACTCTCGCCTCGAAGCGCCGCAGGGCAGCGCTCCGTACGGCCGCCTTCATGTCGCCCTGGCTGATCGGCTTCGCGGTCTTCTTCGCGTACCCGCTGATCTCGACGGTCTACTTCTCCTTCATGCACTACGACGGCTTCCGGCCGCCGACGTGGAGCGGGGGCAAGAACTGGACCTACGTCTTCGCGCACTACCCGCTCTTCTGGCCCGCCCTGCGCAACACCCTGTGGCTGGTCGTGGTGATGGTCTCGCTCCGGGTCGTGTTCGGGCTGGGCATCGGGCTGCTGATCACCAAGATCAAGACCGGCACGGGGGTCTTCCGCACCCTCTTCTATCTGCCCTACCTGGCCCCGCCGGTCGCCGCCACCATGGCATTCGCCTTTCTCCTCAACCCCGGTACCGGGCCGGTCAACTCGATCCTGGAAAATGCGGGCGTCCCGGCGCCGGGCTGGTTCAACGACCCCACCTGGTCCAAGCCCGCCCTGACCCTGCTCGCGCTGTGGGGCGTCGGCGACCTGATGGTCATCTTCATGGCCGCGCTGCTCGACGTGCCGACGGAGCAGTACGAGGCGGCCGAGCTGGACGGCGCGTCCGCGTGGCAGCGCTTCCGGTACGTCACGCTGCCGAACATCGCGCCGATCGTGATGTTCGCCGTCGTCACGGGCGTCATCCAGACGATGCAGTACTACACCCAGCCGCTGATCGCCGGGAAGGTCGCCTCGGGCGTGATCCAGGGCGCCGGCGCCCAGTTCGAACCCGGCTACCCCGACAAGTCCACGCTCACCCTCCCCCAGCTCGTCTACAACCTCGGCTTCCAGCGCTTCGACTACGGCTCCGCGTGTGTCGTCGCCCTCGTCCTCTTCGCCCTGTCGATGGCGTTCACCGCGCTGCTGATGCGGCGCCGGGGCGGTCTCATCCAGGCAGGTGACTGACCATGACCCAGGTACTGGACCAACCGGTCGAGCTGACCGCCCCGGTGTCCGGGGCCGAGCGCACCGCCCGGCGCAGGGCCCTCCTCGAATGGATCGCGGTCCACTCCCTCGGCGTCGCCGCCGCGCTGTTCTTCACGCTGCCCTTCGTCTTCGTGTTCCTGACCTCGCTGATGAGCGACAGCCAGGCCCTCAGCCGGGATCTGATCCCGCACACCTGGGAGTGGGGCAACTACCGGCAGGTCTTCGACACACCGGGCTTCCTGACCTGGTGGCGGAACACCCTGGTCTACGCCGGCCTCGGCACCGTGCTCACCGTCGTCTCCTCGATCCCGGTGGCGTACGCGCTCGCCACGTTCCGCTTCCGGGGCCGGAATCTGTCGCTGATGCTGGTGATCTCGATGATGATGCTGCCCCCGCAGGTGGTCGTCATCCCGATGTACCTCTTCTGGGCGAAGCAGCTGGACCTGTCCGGCACGCTGTGGCCGCTGATCATCCCGATGGCGTTCGGCGACGCCTTCTCCGTCTTCCTGCTGCGCCAGTTCCTGATGACGATCCCCAACGAGTATCTGGACGCGGCGAAGGTCGACGGCTGCGGGGATCTCAGGACCCTGGTGCGGGTGGTCCTGCCGATGGCCAAACCGGGCATCTCCGCCGTGGCCCTCTTCCAGTTCTTCTACGCCTGGAACGACTACTTCGGCCCGCAGATCTACGCGTCCGAGAACCCCGGTGCCTGGACGCTGAGTTACGGCCTGGAGTCCTTCAAGGGCGCCCACCACACCGACTGGAATCTCACCATGGCCGCGACCGTGCTGGTCATGGCCCCCGTGATCCTCGTGTTCTTCTTCGCCCAGAAGGCGTTCGTGGAAGGCGTCACCCTCACCGGAGTAAAGGGTTGATCTGACTGTGAAACTCACCGTGGTCGGCGGCGGCTCGACCTACACCCCCGAACTCATCGACGGCTTCGCACGGCTCAGGGACACCCTGCCCGTCGAGGAACTGGTCCTGGTGGACCCGGACGCCGAGCGCCTCCGCCTGGTCGGCGGCCTGGCCCGCCGTATCTTCGCCAAGCAGGGCCACGACGGCCGGATCGTCACCACCTCCGACCTGGACGCGGGCGTCGAGGACGCCGACGCCGTCCTGCTCCAGCTGCGCGTCGGCGGCCAGGCGGCCCGGCAGCAGGACGAGACCTGGCCGCTGGAGTGCGGCTGCGTCGGACAGGAGACCACCGGCGCGGGCGGTCTGGCGAAGGCCCTGCGGACGGTACCGGTGGTGCTGGACATCGCCGAACGGGTCCGCCGTACCAACCCGCGCGCGTGGATCGTCGACTTCACCAACCCGGTCGGCATCGTCACCCGCGCCCTGCTCCAGACCGGGCACCGGGCGGTCGGGCTGTGCAACGTGGCGATCGGCTTCCAGCGCACCTTTGCAAACCTGCTCGGTGTGGCCCCGGCCGACGTCCACCTCGGGCACGTCGGCCTCAACCACCTCACCTGGGAGACGGGCGTCCGGCTGGGCGGCCCGGAGGGCGCGGACGTGCTGCCGAGGCTGCTGGCCGAGCACGGCGACGCGATCGCCGGCGACGTCCGCCTGCCCCGCCCCCTGCTGGACCGCCTCGGCGTGGTCCCGTCCTACTACCTGCGCTACTACTACGCCCACGACGAGGTCGTGAACGAGCTGCGCACGAAGCCCTCCCGGGCCGCCGAAGTGGCGCAGATGGAGCGGGAGTTGCTGACGATGTACGGCGACCCGGCCCTGGACGAGAAGCCGGCCCTGCTGGCGAAGCGGGGCGGTGCCTTCTACTCGGAGGCGGCCGTGGACCTGGCGGCGGCCCTGCTGGGCGGAGGGGGCAGCCCGTACCAGGTGGTGAACACGCTCAACAAGGGCACACTCCCCTTCCTCCCCGACGACGCGGTGATCGAGGTCCAGGCGGCGGTGGGCCCGGCCGGCCCCGCCCCGCTGCCCGTCGGCGACCTCGACCCGCTCTTCTCGGGGCTGATCGCGAATGTGACGGCGTACGAGGACCTGGCCCTGGAGGCGGCGCTGCGCGGCGGCCGCGACCGTGTCTTCCGCGCGCTGCTCGCCCATCCGCTGATCGGCCAGTACGACTATGCCGACCGCCTCACCGACCAGCTGATCGCACACAACCGGGAGCACCTCGCGTGGGCCTGACCTCACCTGTTCCCGCAGGGGTACTCGCCATCGACGCGGGAAACAGCAAGACCGACGTGGCCGTGGTCACCGCCGCCGGGGAGGTCCTGGCCACGGCCCGCGGCGGCGGCTTCCGACCGCCCGTGGTGGGGGTGGCGGCGGCGCTGGACGCGCTGGCCGACCCGGTGGGGCGGGCCTTCGCCGACGCGGGCGTCACCTCCGTCGCGCATGTCTCGGCCTGCCTCGCCAACGCCGATCTTCCGGTGGAGGAGGAGCGGTTGGCGGCCGCGCTGGAGGCACGCGGATGGGGCACGTCGGTGGAGGTCCGCAACGACACCTTCGCGATCCTGCGGGCAGGGGTGGCCGAACCGCGGGGCGTGGCCGTGGTGTGCGGCGCGGGCATCAACTGCGTCGGCATGCGCCCCGACGGCCGTACCGCCCGCTTCCCGGCGCTGGGCCGGATCTCCGGTGACTGGGGCGGGGGTTGGGGCCTGGCGGAGGAGGCCCTGTGGCACGCGGCCCGCGCGGAGGACGGCAGGGGCGGCTCGACGGCCCTGGCCCGGAGCCTGCCCGGCCACTTCGGCCTGCCGACGATGTACGCGCTCATCGAGGCCCTGCACCTGGAGCAGGTCGACCACGACCGCCGGCACGAACTGACCCCGGTCCTCTTCGCCACGGCCGCCGAGGGCGACCCGGTGGCCCGTGCGATCGTCGCCCGGCTCGCCGAGGAGGTGACGGCGATGGCCACCGTGGCGCTGACCCGCCTGGACCTCCTCGGCGAGGAGACGCCCGTGCTGCTCGGCGGCAGCGTCCTGACGGCCGGTCACGCCCTCCTCGACGACGGCATCCGCGACCTGCTGGCCACCCGCGCCCCCAAGGCCGGCGTCCACGTCGTGACGGCGAGCCCGGTCCTGGGCGCGGCCCTGCTGGGGCTGGACCGGCTGGGGGCGGACATGCGGGCGCAGGAGCGGGCGCGGGCGTACTGGGAGAGGTAGCGGACCCCGGCGGAACCGAACAGCTGCACAGGGCGTATTCATGGGGGGCGCGCACGGCGCTTCGTGTGAGGCGCACACTGCGATCCAATCAAGATCCAGTGAAGGCCGGTGCGGATGCCGGTGCGTGCCGCGATACTGGGCGGCGACGAAGGACCCTGGGGGAGGTCGAGTGACACACCCGCCGAGAAGCAGCACGGCGCCACCACCGGCGGGCCCCGGCATGCCCGCCGCCGCTCCCGGCATCCCCCCGCAGCCCGGCCGTCCGGCGCCCACGGCCGCCGGTCCCGCCGCGTCCGTCCGTCGGACCGCCTTCGCCGAGGGCGTCGACCGGCTGCGGACCGCGGCCACCACCGAGCCGGGCCGGCTGCGGATCATCGGGGCCGTCCTGGCGCTGCTGGTCGTGGCGTTCGGGGCGAGTGCCGCCTGGCAGGCCGACACGCGTTCGGCCGCCGCCGACGACGTGCTGCACCGCAGCCAGCCGCTGAGCTCCGGCGCGGCCGACATCTACCGCTCGCTCGCCGACGCCAACACGGCCGCCTCCAGCGGGTTCCTGGCCGGCGGCCAGGAGACGGCGGCCTCCCGGGACCGGTACGAGAAGGACATCGACGCGGCCGCCTCCGGCCTGGTGACGGCGGCCGCGAACGCCGAGCCCGGCTCCGCCTCCGAGGCGACGATCGCCAGGCTGAACCGGCTGCTGCCCGAGTACAAGGGACTTGTGGAGCGGGCCCGGACCTACAACCGGCAGGGCTATCCGGTCGGCGGCGCCTATCTGCGCTACGCCAACGAGAAGATGCAGAAGGAGATGCTCCCGGCCGCGGAGGATCTCTACACCACGGAGAACGGGCGGCTCGACGCCGACTACGGCGACGCCACGCCGTACCCCTGGGTCGCGATCGGGCTCGGCGTGCTCGCGCTGGCCGCGCTCGGCTGGGCCCAGCACCGCACCTACCGGCGCACCCACCGTGTCCTCAACCACGGCCTGGTCGCCGCCTCCTCCGCCACCACGGTCGCCCTGCTGTGGCTGGTCGTCGGGCACACGGTGGCCCGCACCGAGCTGAACGGCTCCTACGACCACGGCATCCGCTCGCTGACCGTGCTGCACGACGCCCGGATCGCCTCCCTGAAGGCGCGCGGCAACGAGAACCTGAGCCTGGTGGCGCGCGGCGCCGAGACCGTCACGGTCGACGGGCAGACGTACGACGCCTACTACTACGACTTCGACAAGGACATGGCCGTGCTCGGCAAGGGCCTGGGCCAGGCGGCGACGCTCGCCGACGACCAGGGCGGCAGCGCCCCGGTGAAGGCGGCCGAGAGCAACATGGCGGTGTGGAAGCAGCGGCACACGGCCGTCCGCACCGAGGACGAGAACGGCAACTACCAGCAGGCGCTGGACAAGGTCATCGGCGCCAAGGGCGCCACCGGCGAGTGCTTCGACAGCGTGGACAGCAATCTCGCCCAGGCCATCGGGCATGAGCAGGCGGAGTTCCAGCAGGCCGCGTCCGACGGGCGGGACGCGCTGGCCGGGCTGCCGGCGGGCGCGGCCGTGCTCGCGGTGCTCGGCGCGGCCGGCGCGGTGGCCGGCATCGGGCGCAGACTCTCGGAGTACCGGTGACAGGGGGCAGGACGATGTACGCGAGCCGTGTACGGGCCTCCCTGCGGGGCTGGGGCGGGGTCGGCGCGATGATGGTGGCATGCGCGCTGGCGCTGGCCTTCGTCCTGCTGCTGCCGTGCACCCAGCGGGCCCCGGACCAGGCGCCGCGCACCGGTCAGCCGGTCGCCGACGGCGTCCAGGCCCGCGCCGGGAGCTGCCAGGACTCCTCGGCGCAGGACCAGACCCTGTCGCCGTCGGGCGCGGACGGGCCGACGATCGACGCGATCAAGGCCCGTACGGGCGAGCGGCGCAAGCTGATCGTCGGCGTCGACCAGAACAGCTACCACTGGGGCTACCGCAACCCGAACACCCAGGGCGCGGAGCTGGAGGGCTTCGACATCGACCTGGTGCACCGGATCGCCCAGGACATCCTCGGCGACCCGGACGCGGTGCAGTTCAAGGCGATCCCGACCAGCCAGCGCATCTCCGCGATCCAGGACGGCCGGGTGGACATGGTCGTCCGGACGATGACGATCACCTGCGGCCGGCTCTCCCAAGTCGCCTTCTCGGCGCCCTACTTCAAGACCGGCCAGCAGGTCCTCGCGCCCAAGTCGTCGTCGATCACCGGCTACAACTCCACGCTGGCCGGGAAGAAGCTCTGCACGGCGGCCGGTTCGACCGCGTACACCAAGCTGGACGCCGACAAGAAGGCCGGCACCCTGCCCGCGACGACCGACATCTCCACCACCGTGCCGAACCAGCTGGACTGCCTGGTCCGGCTGCAACTCGGCGAGGTGGACGCGGTGGTGACCGACGGCGCGCTCGCCGCCAGCCAGGCCGCGCAGGACCCGACCGTCGAACTGAAGGGCGGGGCGTTCACCACCGAGTACTACGGCGTGGCGATGAAGAAGGACGCCTCCGATCTGGTACGCCGGGTCAACCGCGTTCTGGTGGACTACCGCGCGAGCGGCTGGCAGCAGTCGTACGACACCTGGCTGTCGGCGACACTCGGAAAGGACTCGGCGGCCTCCGAGCCGCCCGCACCGCGCTATCTGCGGACCAGTTGAATCCCCACACGGCCTTGGAACACTTGGAATACCGGGAACGAAGCGAGAGGTGATCGATGGGCGTCACGGACCCCGCCGGGCCGGTGATGGACCGGGACGAGGTGGACCGTGCGCTGGCGCGGCTCGGCCAGGAGCACGAGGCGATCGAGACCTCGCTGCTGGCCCTCCAGGACCACGCGGGCCGCAGACTCCTCGAAGGCGCCGTGCTGACCGGTGTGACCAGGGAGCGCTGGCAGGCCACCGAGGCGCGGATCACCCTGCTGTGGACGTACTTCGACGCCTACACCGCCGCGCTGCGCGGCGCCCGCGAGATCCGGGCCCGGCGCCGCTGGTCCAGCCGCGAGGACCTGACGGAGCTGACCGGGCTGCTGCGCGGTGACGCGGTGACCGTCGCCGGCAGCGAGGTCGGCAGGCTCAGCGAGACCTTCTCGCTGGCCACCCTGGTGGACCGGATGAACGAGCTGTACGCGACGAGCCTGGACCTGGTCGTCGCCGCCGACGCGGTGTGGTCGGCGCTGCCCGCCCGGATCGATTTACTCGCCGCCGAGCTCCAGCGCACCCGCACGCTCGCGCACTCCGTCGGCGTACGCCCCGGCGAGCACCCGGCGGGCGACGACCTGGAGCGGATCACCCGCACCCTGACCAAGCTGCGCGAGGACGTCGTCTCCGACCCGCTCGCGTTCTGGGTGCCGGCCGAGGGCAGTTCGGCGCCCGGCGGCGGCCGGCCGGACACCACGGTGTACGACCGTGAGGCGCGCGCCCTGGAGGACGTGCGCCGGGAGATCGACGCCGTGCTGACGGTCCGGCAGGACGCCGAGCAGCGGCTGATCCGGCTGCGGGACGTGCTCTCGCGCGCCGACCGCACCCTCGCCGAGGCCCGCACCGCGCGCGGCGAGGTGCTGGCGAAGATCGCCGCGACCGAGGTGCCGGTGGTCAGCGGCCCGCCGACCGCGCTCCAGGAGCAGCTCGCGGCGGCCGCCGAGTACCGCAGGCAGGCGCAGTGGCACCGGCTCTCCCCGCTGCTGGAGTCGCTGGAGGAGAAGGCCGAGGACGAACTGCTGCGCGCCCGCGAGTCGTTGACCGCCGTCACCGCGCCGCTCGCGGTCCGCGCGGAGCTGCGCGGCCGGCTCGACGCGTACAAGGCGAAGGTGGCCCGGCACGGGCTGGCCGAGGACCCGTTCCTGGTCGAGCGGTACGACGCGGCCCGGCGCATGCTGTGGAGCGCGCCCTGCGATCTGCGGGTGGCCGAGCAGGCCGTGCTGCGCTACCAGCAGCTGGCGGCCGATCTGCTCGCCGGGCAGGGCGCGCCTCAGGACCGTAAGGGGGACCAGTCATGAGTCAGCCGGGGCAGAGCTGTCAGCGGCCGGGCTGCGAGGGGACGTACGAGGACGTCGGCGGCGGTGAGCTGTACTGCGACACGTGCGGTCTCGCGCCGGTCGTCTCGGCGAGCGGCATGGTGGGCTCGACGCCGACCGGGATCACCAAGGGCGCGGTGGAGAGCGGCGGTTCGCGGTCCTCCTCCCAGTCCGCCAAGTCGCGCCGCTCGGTGTCCGGGCGGCTGTCGCGGTCCGCGTCGGGGCGGTCCACCAGCCGTTCGGTGTCGGTGCGCAGCTCCGGTTCGTCGTCGGGGGCGTCGGCGCGCGGGCGGCTCGGCGCCGGGCTGGTGAGCGTGCCGGGGGTGCCGCGGCCGGACCCGCGCGCGATGGTGCTGGAGAACCCGGAGGTGCCGGAGCGCAAGCGGTTCTGCTCTCGCTCGGACTGCGGGGCGCCGGTCGGGCGGGCCCGGGGGGAGCGTCCGGGCCGCACGGAAGGTTTCTGCACCAAGTGCGGGCACCCGTACTCCTTCGTGCCGAAGCTGAAGGCCGGGGACGTGGTGCACGGCCAGTACGAGGTCGCGGGCTGTCTCGCGCACGGCGGGCTCGGCTGGATCTACCTCGCCGTGGACCGGGCCGTGTCCGACCGCTGGGTGGTGCTCAAGGGTCTGCTGGACACCGGCGACCAGGACGCGATGGCGGCGGCGATCTCCGAACGGCGCTTCCTCGCGGAGATCGAGCACAGCAACATCGTGCGGATCTACAACTTCGTCGAGCACCTCGACCAGCGCACCGGCTCCCTCGACGGCTACATCGTCATGGAGTACGTCGGCGGCAAGTCCCTGAAGGAGATCGCCAACGCGCGTCGTACGCCGGACGGCCGCCGGGACCCACTGCCGGTGGAGCAGGCGTGCGCGTACGGCATCGAGGCCCTGGAAGCCCTCGGTCACCTCCACAGCCGCAACCTCCTCTACTGCGACTTCAAGGTCGACAACGCCATCCAGACCGAGGACCAGCTCAAGCTGATCGACATGGGCGCGGTGCGCAGGACGGACGACGAGGAGTCGGCCATCTACGGCACGGTCGGCTACCAGGCGCCGGAGGTCGCCGAGGCCGGCCCGTCGGTGGCGAGCGACCTGTACACGGTGGGCCGCACCCTGGCCGTGCTCACCTTCGACTTCCAGGGCTACACCAACGTCTACGTCGACTCCCTGCCCGATCCCGACACCATCGAGGTCTTCCGCCGCTACGAGTCCTTCTACCGCTTCCTGGTCCGCGCCACCGACCCCGACCCGGCCCGCCGATTCGGCTCCGCCCAGGAGATGGCCGAGCAGCTCACCGGGGTCCTGCGCGAGGTCGTCTCCCTCCAGACAGGCCAGGCCCGCCCCGCGCTGTCGACCCTGTTCGGCCCCGAGGTGAAGGTCACGGACCGGGAGTTGTTCCCCCGGCTGGACGGGGACGTGTCCCGGCTGGGGGCGCGGGAGGTGCGCAAGTCCGCGCCCGCTGCCCCCGCGCTGCCCCCGGCCGCCCTCGTGAAGCCCGTCGACACCCCCGCCGCCGCGCTCGCCCTGCCCGTGCCGCTGGTCGATCCGAGCGACCCCAACGCCGGTTTCCTGGCCGGACTGATGACCTCCGCCCCCGCCGAGCTGATCGCCGCCCTCGACGCGGCGCCGACGCGGACCGTGGAGACCCGGCTGCGGCAGATCCGGGCCCGGCTGGAGAGCGGGGAGCGGCAGAGCGCGCTGATGAGCCTGGCCAAGCTGGAGGAGGAACGGCCGGACGACTGGCGGGTGGTGTGGTACCGGGGGCTGGCCGCGCTGGTCACCGGTGACTTCGAGGGCGCCGCGCTCGCCTTCGACGCGATCTACGACGCCTTCCCCGGCGAGGCCGCGCCCAAGCTGGCGCTCGGCCTGTGCGCGGAGGTGCTGGGCCAGCTGGACAACGCGGCCGAGTACTACCGGCTGGTGTGGGCGACCGACCCGAGCTTCGTCAGCGCCGCCTTCGGCCTCGCCCGGGTGCGGCTGGCGGCCGGGGACCGGCACGGGGCCGTACACACCCTGGAGTCGGTGCCGGAGTCCTCCATCCACTTCACGGCCGCCCGCGTCGCCGCCGTACGGGCCCGGCTCAGACACCGCACGGCGAGCGCGGGCGACGTACCGTTCCTGGACGACCTGACCGCCGCCGCCGGACAGGTCGAGGCGCTCGACGCGTACGGCCTGGACCCGGCGCGGCGCGAGCAGTTGGCGGCGGAAGTCCTCGGCTGCGCGCTGGACTGGATACTCTCCGGGGGCCAGGGCACACCGTCGGTCGCCGGCGGACGGATGCTGCTGGGCAGCGGTCTGGACGAGCGGGGCCTCCGCTTCGGCCTGGAGCGCGCCTACCGCACGCTGGCCCGGCTGGCGCCGGGCGGCGAGGAGAGGATCGAACTGGTGGAACGGGCCAACCGTTACCGCCCCCGGACGTGGGTGTAGTCGATGTCGCAGATGCCCCAGCAGGCCGCACTGCCGAAGTGCCCGAGCTGCGCGGAGCCCGTGGAGTCGGGTGACCTCTTCTGCGGAGCCTGCGGGTACGACCTCTCCGTCGTACCCGCGCCGCCGCAGGACCATCCGACGCTCACCATGACCGGTGTCCCCGGGGACGGGGACGACGGCGGAGGCGACGGGGACGGTGTGGCCTGGCCCGCCCCCGAGCAGGAGGGCTCCGGAGCGCCGGACGCGGTGCATCTGCCGAGCGATCTGCCGGGCACGGACTCCGGCGACACGCCCCTGCACGGAAGCGGACACGGGCAGGGAGACGGGCAGGGACACGGGCACGGACACGGGCACGGACAGGGCGCGCAGGATCCGCGGGCCGGTTCCGGGGTGCGCTTCGACCGGCCCGAGGAGCCCGAGGAGTACCCGTTGCAGGCGCCCGACCCGCGGCCGGCCGCCGAACCCGCCGTACCCGAGGAGCCGGCGCAGGTGTGCGTGGCCTGCCGGGCGGGCCGGGTGGACAGCGACGGCTACTGCGAGAACTGCGGGCACGCCCAGCCCCGCGAACGCGACCATGTGGAGCGGGAGTCGGGCCCGGTCGCCGCCGTCAGCGACCGGGGCTTGCGCCACCACCGCAACGAGGACGCCTTCGCCGTCGGCCACACCGCGCTGCCCGACGGCACCCCGGCGGCCGTCGCGATCGTCTGCGACGGTGTCTCCTCGGCCACCCGCCCCGACGACGCCTCGCTGGCCGCCGCCCGGACGGCCGGGGACGCGGTGCTGGCGGCCCTGCCGCGCGGCACGCACCCGCAGGCGGCCCTGCACGAGGCGATCGTCGCCGCCGCGCAGGCCGTCAACGCCCTGGCCGACGAGCCCGCCACGGCCCGCGAGCACGCCCCGCACCAGAACGCCCCGGCCTGCACGATCGTCGGCGCGGTGGTCACCTCCGGGCTGCTGGTGGTCGGCTGGGTCGGCGACAGCCGCGCCTACTGGGTGCCGGACGACCGTACGGCCCCGGCGGCCCGGCTCACCGAGGACGACTCCTGGGCCGCGCAGATGGTCGCCGCCGGGCTGATGAACGAGGCCGAGGCGTACGCCGACGAGCGCGCCCACGCGATCACCGGCTGGCTCGGCGCGGACGCCTACGAACTGGAGCCGCACACCGCGTCCTTCAAACCGGACCGCCCCGGTGTCGTCATCGTGTGCACCGACGGCCTGTGGAACTACGCCGAGACGGCCGGGGAGATGGCCGAGGCGGTGCCCGCGGACGCGGCCGAACGCCCGCTGCACAGCGCCCGGGTGCTGGTCGGTCACGCCCTGGACGGCGGGGGCCACGACAACGTAACAGTGGCCGTCGTGCCGTTCCCGATGCCGCCGCAGGGGGCAGGATCGGCCTGAGGGCGCGGGCCGGAGGGGACCGGTCGGGCCCGAGGGGACGGGCTGTCCGTTCACAGTCATGCCCTGCATCAACAGGGTGGTCAAGGGGGATTTGAGTACGTATGGCCAATTTCTCGAAGTCGAGCGTGCCCCAGTTCTCGATGGACGTCTACCAGAACGCGTATCTGCCGGAGGGCGGCCGTGAGGTCAACGCGATCGTCACGGTGACGGCGACCGGCGGGGGCACGATCGGCAGCGCCGTGTCCCAGGTGTATCCGCAGGGCCACGGTCCGTCCGCCGCCGTGGCGCTCATGGTCGACTGCTCCGGCTCGATGGACTACCCGCCGACCAAGATGCGCGGCGCCCGCGACGCCACGGCCGCCGCGATCGACGCCCTGCGCGACGGCACGCACTTCGCGGTGATCGGCGGCACGCACGTGGCCCAGGAGGTCTATCCCGGTGCCGGACGGCTCGCGATCGCCGACGCCACCACCCGCGAACAGGCCAAGCAGGCGCTGCGCAGGCTCAGCGCGGGCGGCGGTACGGCGATCGGGACCTGGCTGCGGCTCGCCGACCGGCTGCTGTCCTCGGCGGACGTCACCATCCGGCACGGCATCCTGCTCACCGACGGCCGCAACGAGCACGAGTCCCCGGAGGATCTGCGGGCGGCGCTGGAGGCGTGTGCCGGACGGTTCACCTGTGACGCCCGCGGGGTGGGCACCGACTGGGAAGTGAAAGAAGTCACAGGGATCGCCTCCGCACTCCTCGGCTCCGCCGACATCGTCGCCGACCCGGCGGGCCTCGCGGCCGACTTCACGCAGATGATGGAGACGGCGATGGGCAAGGAGGTCGCCGACGTCGCCCTGCGGGTGTGGACACCGGTCGGCACGAGCATCCGGTACGTGAAGCAAGTCGCGCCCACCGTCGAGGACTTGACCGCCCGGCGCACCGAGGCCGGACCGCGCGCCGGCGACTATCCGACCGGCTCCTGGGGCGACGAGTCCCGCGACTACCACGTGTGCGTGGAGGTCCCGCCGGCCGGGATCGGCCAGGAGATGCTGGCCGCGCGGGTGTCGCTGGTGGTTCCCCTACCGGACAGATCGGTACAGAATCTCGGCCCGCAGGGCCTCGTACGGGCGGTGTGGACCGACGACATGACGGCCTCCACCTCCATCAATCCCCAAGTCGCCCACTACACCGGACAGGCCGAACTGGCGCAGGCCATCCAGCAAGGCCTCGACCTTCGCAAAGCGGGCGATTTCGATGGAGCAACGGCCAAACTGGGGCGGGCGGTTCAGCTCGCCAGCGCCTCCGGGAACGCGGATACTGCGAAACTGCTTGCGAAGGTGGTGGACGTGGTCGACGCCGCGACAGGTACTGTGCGGTTGAAGACGAAGGTCGCGGAGGCGGACGAGATGACTCTGGAGACCCGGTCCACAAAGACTGTTCGTGTAAAGAAGTGACCCTGGAAACGTAGGAGAAAGGGAAGCACCGACATGCCGACCTGCCCGAACGGACACCAGTCGGGTTCCGACGACTGGTGCGAGGTCTGCGGTCACCGCATGGCCGGTGCCGTACCTCCGCCCCCTCCCCCGCCGCCCCCGCCCGCGGGCGGTTACGGCTTCCCGCCGCCCGCCGGGCCCGGCGGCCCCGGTGCCCAGGCCGGCGCACGCCCGCCGGCCGGGTCGGCTCCGGAGCCGGAGCTGTGCCCGCAGTGCCGCACGCCCCGCGAGGGCGGCGCGCCCTTCTGCGAGGAGTGCCGGTGGAACTTCCTGACCAACACGGCCACGTCGTACACCCCGGCCGCCCCGCGCCCGCCCCAGCCCCGCTTCCAGCCGCCGAGCGCGACGTACGGCGGCGGTGACGGGTACGAGTACCAGGGCTCGCGGCCCTCGCAGATGAACCGCCCCGCCGAGCCGATCCCGTCCTTCGGCAGCGAGCCGTCGGGCCCGACCCCGTTCGGCACCGAACGCCCACCGGCCGGCCCGCCGACGACTCCGGGCCCGGGTGGTCCCGGTGGCCCGGGCGGTGCTGGTGGTCCTGGTGGTCCTGGTGGTCCGTCCGGCTTCGGTGGCGGTCCCGGGCAGGGTCCGGGCGGCTTCGGTGCCGGTCCGGGGCAGGGTCCCGGCGCCGGTGGTCCTTCCGGTTCCTCCGGGTTCGGTGGCGGTCCGGGGCAGGGTCCTGGTCAAGGTCCCGGTGGTCCCGGTGGTCCGGCCGGTCCCCCGTCGTTCGGGCGTGAGCCGTCGTCGCGTCCCGGTGGCCCCGCCGGTCCGCCGTCCTTCGGCCGTGAGCCGTCGCCGGCCGGTCCCGGTGCTCCCTTCGGTCGTGAGCCCTCCGCTCCCGGCGCGCCTCAGGGCGGCCCCTCCGGCTTCGGCGGCGACCCGTCGCGTCCGGTGCCTCCGCCGCCCGGGCCGACCCCGCCCGCCGGTCCCGGTGCGGGCCCCGGCGGTGCGCCGCAGGCGTTCCAGCAGTCGGGTCCGTCCGCACCGCCCGCGCCGCCCGCGTTCCCGCGCGAGAGCGGCCGGCCCCCGGTGGGCGGCCCACCCGGCGGCGGTCCCTCGTTCGGCGGCGGTGACGACGACTGGGTGATCTCCCCGCCGTCGTCCACCGGCCCCGCCGGAGGTCCTGCTGGTCCCGGAGGTCCGGGCGGTCCGGGCGGTGGCTACGGCTACCCGCAGCCCCCCTCGACGCAGGCCCCGCCCCCGCCCGGCCCCGGCTTCCCGCAGCAGCCCGCGGGTCCGGTCACCTGGACGGCGACCATCGGCCCCGACCGCGAGTACTTCATGGCGATGATGCAGCGCTCGGGCCCCGAGGCCGCGGGGCTCAACCTGCCCGCGTACTCGCCCGAGCAGCAGCGCACGCTCAGCGGCAACCAGGTCAGCATCGGCCGCCGCCGGCACTCCACCGGCGACACCCCCGACATCGACCTGTCGGTGCCGCCGGAGGACCCGGGCGTCTCGCACCAGCACGCGATGCTGGTCCAGCAGCCGGACGGCAGCTGGGCGGTCGTCGACCAGAACTCGACCAACGGCACCACGGTCAACGGCTCCGACGAGCCGATCCAGCCGTTCGTGCCGGTCCCGCTGCAGGACGGTGACCGGGTGCACGTGGGCGCCTGGACGACGATCACCATCCGCCGGGGCTGAGCCGGTCCGGAGCTGTTCAGGGGAGGGGCCAGACGTACGGCCCCTCCGGGTCGTCCAGCCACGCCCAGGCGTGCTCGCCGCCGACCGTGACGCCGTAGCGCTCGCGCCCCGGCATGCCCTCGCGCTCCCACAGCGCCCCGGCCTCCCGCGGATCGAGGGTGTGCCGGGTCAGGGTGAGCAGGAAGCGGAACGTCTCCTGCTCACGGCCCCGGTCCGGCAGCCCCGCGAGCGACACCCCCACCGGCTCCGGCCTGACCTCGCCGCGCAGCGGGACGAAGTAGGCGGCCGTCGGCAGGAAGCGGCCCTCGGCGTGTGCCGGGTCCCGGACCGTCAGCGCCAGCACGCCGGTGGCCAGCGGGGTGAGGATCCGGGCGCCGGGGCGGCACTGGGCGAGCCAGGCGCGCGGGACCGTGGGCAGCGCGCAGGTGGCGATGATCCGGTCGAAGGGGGCGCGTTCGGGCACCCCGCGCGCGCCGTCGCCGGTGACCACGACGACCGGGCGGTGGCCGGCCGCCTCCAGATGCCGGCGGGCGGACTCGGTGATCTCCGGTTCCAGGTCGATCGTGGTGACGAGGTCGTCGGCGCCGAGCCGGTGGGCGAGCAGGGCCGCGTTCCAGCCGGTGCCGGCGCCGACCTCCAGGACCCGGTTCCCGTCCTCAACGCGCAGCGCGACCAGCATGCGGGCCATCAGGGAGGGCTGGCTGCTGGAGGAGACCGGTTCGCCGTCGCGCAGCCGGGTGGCCAGCGGGGCGTCCGCGTAGGCGCCGCGCACCCAGCGCTCGCGGGCCCGTGGATCGGGGCTCTCGCCCCAGCGGCGTTCGTAACCGCGCGGCCCGGCGACGTAGTAGTACGGCACGAACAGATGCCGGGGCACGGCGGCGAACGCCTCCCGCCACACCGGGTCCTCGTCCCAGATCCCCTCGGCGTCGATCTCCCGCACCAGCCCGGCCCGTGCGTCGGCGGCCAAAGCGTCGGTCTCGGTGTCGTAGGCGCCCATGGCTCCACAGTAGGGGCGGGAGGTGGTAAGGCCGGGAGGTACGCGGGGTCCTAAGCCTTGAGTCCTGGGTCACCCGGTCTGAGACGATAGACAGGTACTGCAATTCCCGGGGGACAACCCCCGGCCCCCCGGCCGAACAGCCTCGGGGTGGACCGGCAAGAGAAGTGAGGCAATCCAACGTGACCGAGATTCGGCGCGGCACGCTTCAGGAGCAGACCTTCTACGAGCAGGTCGGCGGGGAGGAGACCTTCCGTCGGCTGGTCCACCGTTTCTACGAGGGGGTCGCCGAGGACCCGCTCCTGCGGCCCATGTACCCCGAGGAGGAGCTGGGCCCGGCCGAGGAGCGGCTGGCGCTGTTCCTGATGCAGTACTGGGGCGGCCCCACGACATACAGCGAGAACCGCGGTCACCCCCGGCTGCGCATGCGGCACGCCCCGTTCGTGGTGGACCGGGCGGCGCACGACGCGTGGCTGAGGCACATGCGGGTGGCCGTCGACGAGCTCGGGCTGTCCGAGGAGCACGAGCGGACACTGTGGAACTACCTGACGTACGCCGCCCAGTCGATGATCAACACCCCGGAGTGAGCCGGCGGATTCCGTAGGTTGAATGGGCGCTGTTCCGGAGGTTCAACGGACGCTGTTCCGCAGTTCCCGCAGGTTCAGCGGACGCTGATGCCGAGCGGGCCGAGTCCGGCCCGCCGGACGACGACGGAGCCGTACGGGGTGCGCAGCCGCAGCCACGCACCGGACGAGAACAGCCCGGTGTCGGCGGCCGCGGTCCCCGGCCGCAGGAAGCCCAGGGACTGGGCCGCGTGCACGGCCCGTACCGGGAGGCCGGTCCGGCCGATCTCCCGGGACCAGATGTCCCGCCCGATCCGGTCGAGTTCGGCGCGGGTACGACCGTCCGGCGCCAACTCCTCGCTGCGGGACCGGAATTCGCTGACCGCGGCGGCCACGGTCGCCCGCAGCGCGTCCGGGGCGGGCAGCCCCGGCTCGGGCGTCCAGCCGCCGCGCGGCGGCAGCACCCCGGCCCACGGCGGGCCGGTGACGGCGGCCGGTACGGCGGCGGTGGCCGCGCGCTCGTCCATGGACTCCAGCAGCTCACCGGCGGAGACGGTCACGTCGAGGGTGACGTCGAGCCCGTCCTCGTACGGCTTCGCCAGCCGCACCGCGCGCACGGCCAGCACCTCGAAGGAGGGCGGCCGCCCGAAGACGGCGAGCGCGGTGCCCGCCGCCTGGAGCCGTACAGCCGCTCCACGGTCGTAGTGGAGCAGCCGGGAGAGGAAGGCGGCGAGGTCGGCCGCCTCCGTCTCGTCGACGAGGTGCAGCACGGTCATGCCGCGGCGGCCTCCTCGTCGGCGCCGTCCGCGTCGTCGGTGTACTGCTGGAGGAACTCGCGCTCCCCGGCGGTGATCCGGCGCGGCGCTTGCGTCTCGAAGTCGAACGGCACGACCACGGTGGAGGCCTGGACGTAGATCACGTCCGCGTCCTTCACCTCGTAGGAGACGGTGAAGGACGCGGCCCTGATCTGCGTGACCCACAGCTCGATGTCCACGGGCGTGGGCCGGTGGACGAGCTGGCGCTTGTAGTCGATCTCATGGCGCGCCACCACGGACCCCTGCTTGGACTCCTTGCCCCGCAGGGACAGGAAGTCGATGCGGGCCTCCTCCAGGTAGCGGAGGAAGATCGCGTTGTTGACATGGCCGTAGGCGTCCATGTCCGACCAGCGCAGTGGGCAGCGATAGATGTGGCGCAAGATCGATCAGCCCCGGGTCAGCTTCTTGTAGGTGGCACGGTGCGGACGCGCGGCGTCCGGACCGAGGCGCTCGATCTTGTTCTTCTCGTACGACTCGAAGTTGCCCTCGAACCAGAACCACTTGGACTCACCCTCGTAGGCGAGGATGTGCGTGGCGACGCGGTCGAGGAACCACCGGTCGTGGGACACGACCACGGCGCACCCGGGGAACTCAAGAAGCGCGTTCTCCAGCGAGGAGAGGGTCTCCACGTCGAGGTCGTTGGTGGGCTCGTCGAGGAGCAGCAGGTTGCCGCCCTGCTTCAGGGTCAGCGCCAGGTTGAGGCGGTTGCGCTCACCGCCGGAGAGGACACCGGCCGGCTTCTGCTGGTCCGGACCCTTGAACCCGAAGGCGGAGACGTACGCCCGGCTGGGCATCTCGACCTGGCCGACGTTGATGTAGTCGAGCCCGTCGGACACGACCTCCCACAGCGTCTTCTTCGGGTCGATGTTCTCGCGGCTCTGGTCGACGTAGGAGATCTTGACGGTCTCGCCGACCTTGATGTCACCGGCGTCCGGGGTCTCAAGGCCCTGGATCATCTTGAAGAGGGTGGTCTTGCCGGCGCCGTTCGGGCCGATGACACCCACGATGCCGTTGCGCGGCAGCGTGAAGGACAGCCCGTCGACCAGCACCTTCTCGCCGAAGGCCTTGTTGAGCTTGTCGACCTCGACGACGACGTTGCCGAGCCGCGGCCCCGGCGGGATCTGGATCTCCTCGAAGTCCAGCTTCCGCATCTTGTCTGCCTCGGCGGCCATCTCCTCGTACCGCGCGAGACGGGCCTTGGACTTGGCCTGACGCCCCTTGGCGTTGGACCGGACCCACTCCAGCTCTTCCTTGAGCCGCTTCTGCCGCTTGGCGTCCTTCTGGCCCTCGACCTTGAGGCGGGCAGCCTTGGTCTCCAGGTACTTGGAGTAGTTGCCCTCGTAGCCGTGCAGACGGCCGCGGTCGACCTCGCAGATCCAGCCCGCGACGTTGTCGAGGAAGTACCGGTCGTGGGTGACGGCCACGACGGTGCCCGGGTACTTGGCGAGGTGCTGCTCCAGCCAGTTCACCGACTCGGCGTCGAGGTGGTTGGTGGGCTCGTCGAGGAGCAGCAGGTCGGGCTGCTCCAGCAGCAGCTTGCAGAGCGCGACGCGGCGCTTCTCACCACCGGAGAGGTTGGTGACGTGCCAGTCGCCGGGGGGGCACCCGAGCGCGTCCATGGCCTGTTCGAGCTGAGCGTCGAGGTCCCACGCGTTCGCGTGGTCCAGCTCCTCCTGGAGCTTGCCCATCTCGTCCATGAGGGCGTCGGTGTACTCGACCGCCATCTGCTCGGCGATCTCGTTGAACCGGTCGAGCTTGCCCTTGATCTCGGCGACACCCTCCTGGACGTTCTCCAGGACGGTCTTCTCCTCGTTCAGCGGGGGCTCCTGGAGCAGGATGCCGACCGTGTAGCCCGGCGACAGGAAGGCATCGCCGTTCGACGGCTGCTCGATCCCCGCCATGATCTTCAGCACGGTCGACTTACCGGCACCGTTCGGACCGACGACGCCGATCTTCGCCCCCGGCAGGAAGTTCAGGGTGACGTCATCGAGGATCACCTTGTCGCCGTGCGCTTTGCGCGCCTTGCGCATGGTGTAAATGAACTCAGCCAAGAGAAACCGTCCGGCAGCTTGAAATCTGGCAGTGGGCAGATACACCCCATCTTGCCTGAACGCCAGGCTTGGGTGTTAACCCGTTTGGTTGGGGGGCTGTGACCTGGGGTTTCGTGCGTGCGGCATGGCCGTGATCTCAGCCAGGGCGACAGCGTCACGTACACCGTCCATCCGTATGAAGACGCCGAAGGGCCGGCGGCCGATGACCTCTCCGGTGACCCGGGTCCCTACCGGCAGAGCCGCGACGGTCGCCGCCCGGCTACGCCGGACCGCGTCTGATGCTGGCACACTCGGGCCCGCGGGCCACGCGTACTCACCCATCGCCAGACCACGACGCCGTACATCGCCACACCACGACGCCGTACATCGCCAGACCAGGAAGCCGTAGAGATTAGCGGCCACCCATCCGGTCCACCGCGTCCTTGGCTTCCTTCAGGTCAGCACCGGTCATCTCTCGGTACGCCTTGATCGCCGCGACCTGCTTGCCCTCGCGCACCAGCGCCTCGACCCGCTCCCGCTGCGCGCGCTGTTCGTCCGACTCCTCCAGGCCCAACCGGTCGGCGATCAGAGCGAGTCGGCCCTCGATGCGCACCAGTCGCTTGTCCATGCCGGAGAGACGGCTCTGGACGCTCGCGATCCCCGCGAAGAGGCCCAGTATCAGGAGAAGTTCCACGATGTCCATGACAGAAGATCCTAGGCCGATCCGGGAGGCGGACGGCCGTCTGGGGCTTCGTGGCTGGTGAGGGTGGCTGGTCCGGCACTGCCGGGGATGGTCATGAGTCGTTCCGCTGTTCGCGCTGGCGCAGGATCACCAGGACCGCGCCGCCGATGACGACCAGGCCGATGGCCGCGCCGGCGATCAGGGGGGTGATCGCGGAGCCGCCTGTCGCGGCGAGGTTGGTGTCGGGGGCCGTGGTGCCGCCGACCGTGGCGGGGCGGGGGTCGTTGTGGATCCTGGCCTGCTCGGTCGTGATCGCGCCCTGGGTCTTGCAGTCGAGGACACCGGTGAAGCGGTGGGTGAAGCCGTTCGGGCCGGTGATCGTGAAGTCGTAGGCCTGGTCCTCCTGGAGCGGGACCGTCACCGTGCGGGTGGCGCCCGCCGGGATGGTGTGCTCGGCGCCCATCAGCTCGAAGGTGAAGGGTTTGTCCCCGCTGTTGGACGCAGTGATGTCCACGCCGTCCTTGGCGCAGTTCTTGCGCGCCGACACCGCCGGTATCGCGCCCTCGGCCGCCCAGTTGGCACTCGCGGTCGCGGACACCGTGGACTCGCTGGAACCGGCCAGGATCTGGGTCTGGCTGCGGCTGTCGGAGGTGAAGGCACGGCCCGTCGGGACGGTGGTGGATGCTTGCACGGTCAGCTGGGCCGTGCCGTCCGCCGCGTCCTCGGGGATGTCGAAGTACAGCCGGCTGCCGTTCTTCGCGGTCGTCATCACCTTGCCGGTCTTGTCGATGATCCGCACCCCGGTGGTCGCCGCGTCCGCCGGCCCGCTGACCGCGACACCGGACGCGTTGGTGTGCACCGTCACCGGGCCCAGCAGATCGCCCGGCCGGCCGGAGACCGCGGGCGGGTCCAGGGTGAGGGAGGCCTGCGGCTCGGCGAGGTCGCGGGCGCTCTTCTCCAGGTAGTCGGCGAGCTTCTCGGCCTGCGGATCGACGGCGTCGACCTTCGCACCGTCGGAGTAGCGCCAGATCGCCACCTGGGTGCCGGCCGCCGCGTCCTGCTCGGTGAGGTTGCCGGCGCCCGCCTTGCGGGCCAGCGCGGCGAGGTCGTTGACCTGGGGGTAGGAGTTCTGCAGGATCCAGCGGATCTTGCCGGCGTTCTTGTTGGTGCCCAGCGAGGTGCCGCTCCAGGGTGTCTCCTGGTAGTGGGCGTCGCGCTGGGTGGGGTTGTGCAGGTCGACGCAGTACGTCTGCAGGGTTCCGCCGCCGTCGACGGACATCTCGAACAGGCCCGCCGCCACCCGCTGTTCGCCACCGGCCTCGTGGACCACGGCCTCGCCGTAGGTCTTCAGGCCGTTGATCGTGGCCGTCGCGCCGCCCTCGGCCTGCGGTGTCCCCTCGGCCACGGCCGTGCCGGCGCCGGACAGCACACCGGCCGCCGCGATGCCGGACACCGTCGCGGCGGCGGCCAGGCGGGCCACGAGGGCGGACCGGCGGAACCCAGAGAACGCAGGAAGCACAGAATTCCCCTTCGAGCAGGACCCGTTGGACGTGGGGGACGGTCCCACCAGCAGAATCGGCGGCCCCGAGGGGCATGCCCGGCATCTTATGGATCACGCGGAGCCTCTCCTGCCGGTCGGATGATCCGATGGCCGATCCGATCCGGAATCGTTATCGCCGGGACCGTCCATGAGCTGCGCATATCGACAAATCCACCGGTTCGGGTGGGGTGTTGGGCGGTCGGACTGCGTCCCCACACGCCTACCGGGGCCGACGACCGACATCACGTCACCAACGCCGGCTCCCACGTCTCGTTGGGGCATCACGTCACCAACGCCGGCTCCCGCGTCCGTTGGGGCTGCGACTGTTCAGCGGCTTCGGCCGCGGGGTCCGCCGGGCGCGGTGTCTCCCAGTTCGGCTCCGGCCTCGGTGCCGTCGGCTGCGTCTCCGGCCTGGCCGCGCGCTGGAAGGCCGCCGTACCGCGCGAAAGGTCGTGGCCGATCGCCACGGCGTCGATGTCGGCGGAGGCCCACTGCTGCTGCCCGTCACGCACCTCCGTGCGCACCTTCAGCCGGCCCTGGACGACGACGGGCTGGCCCACCTCCACCGACGCCTTCACGTTGACCGCGAGCTGCCGGTTCGCCCACACCGTGAAGAAGTTGGTGTGCCCGTCCGTCCAGGCGCTCTTCTCCCGGTCCCAGTAGCGGGCAGTCACCGCCAGCCGGAACCGGACCGAGGGGCCCGCCGCCAGCTCCCGGTACACCGGCTGGGTCGCCACGTTCCCCACCACGCAGACGATGGTCTCGTTCATGTCCTCGCTCCCCTCCCCCGCCCGGCGCGCTCCGGCCGGCGGGCGGCACGCGTACGGGCCCGCCCCGTACGGCTGTGTCTGGTACGTCCGGCGACCGCACCGCGATCGCCGCCACCCCCAGACTGCCGCCGTCGGGCCGGGCCCGCTGAGCTCTGTGGACGACCACCCCACCTGTGGAAAACTCCGTCACCCGGACGAGTGATCCTCGTCCACAGCTCCCTCACTCACACCCCTGAGCAGGGGAAACGGCGGAGCAGGGGAAACGCTGGAGCAAGGGAAACGCCGTTCACCCCGCGTCAACGGACACCCCCTCACCCGCCCCCCACCCCGGTCCGCATCACCCGCCCGTACTGCTCGCGCACCTCCCGGTAGCGCAACAGCTCCGCCGCCACCGGATCCAGCACCCGGGCCCGGCCGCAGCCCGCGGCCGCCTCCCGCAGGCGCCGTTCCGCGTCCTGGCCGTAGCGCCGGGCCGGGCCTCTCGCGGCCATCCGGCAGCCCCACTCCACCAGCGGCCCGCCGATGATCCCGCACACCATCAGCAGCACCGGAATCCCCAGGTTGGGCGCCATGACACCGGCGATCTGACCCGTCAGCCACAGGCCGCCCACGACCTGCAACAGCGTCATCGCCGCCTGCACCAGCACCGCCGCCGGCCACCACCCCGGCCGCGGCGGACGCCCCGGTGGCAGACCGGCCCGCCCGGCCAGCTCGTCCAGCGCCTCGGACAGCCCCTGGGAGCCGCGTACGGCCGCCTCGCGTACCGCCTGCGCCCAGGGTGTCGGCAGCCCGGCCGAGGCCCGGTCGGACACCGTACGGACCGCCTGTTCCACGCGCTGGCGGGCCGTGGCCTCCTCGTCGGTCTGGGTTCGCACCAGGTGGCGGCCCGTGGCGGACTCGCCGCGGCGCCGGTACCAGTGCCACAGCCGCAGCCAGGGCGTGCCGCAGGCCCGGTTGGCGTTGCGCAGCCAGGCGCGTTCGGCGGCATCGCCCGCCGCGGTGGCGCCCACCGCGTCCGCGAGCCGCGCGGCGAACTCCTCGCGCGCGTCCTCGCTGAGGCCTGCCCGGTGCCCGGTGATGTAGACGGGCCGTAGTTCGGCCGCGGCGGCGTCGACGTCGGCCGCGACCCGGCGGGCCGCCGCGCCGCGCTCCGCCACGAACTGACCGAGCGACTCGCGCAGTTCGTCGACGCCCTCGCCGGTGAGCGCGGACAGCGCGAGCACGGTGGCGCCGGGTTCGCCGTGCTCGCCGAGCGCGATGCCGTCCTCGTCCAGCAGCCGACGCAGATCGTCGAGGACCTGATCGGCGGCCTCGCCGGGGAGCCGGTCGACCTGGTTGAGGACGACGAACATGATCTCCGCGTGGCCGGCCATGGGCCGCAGATAGCGCTCGTGCAGCACGGCGTCGGCGTACTTCTCCGGGTCGACCACCCAGATCATCGCGTCGACCAGCTTCAGGATCCGGTCGACCTGCTTGCGGTGCTCCACGGCGGCGGAGTCGTGGTCGGGCAGATCGACCAGGACCAGCCCGCGCAACTGCGCCTCGGCCTCCGGGCTCTGCAGCGGACGGCGGCGCAGCCGGCCCGGGATACCGAGGCGGTCGATGAGGCTCGCGGCGCCGTCGCTCCAGCTGCACGCGATGGGCGCGGCCGTGGTCGGACGCCGTACCCCGGTCTCCGAAATGGCCACTCCGGCGAGGGCGTTGAACAGCTGTGACTTGCCGCTGCCGGTCGCGCCCGCGATGGCGACGACGGTGTGGCGGCCGGACAGCTTGCGACGGGCGGCGGCCTCGTCCAGGACCCGGCCGGCCTCGGCGAGGGTGTGGCTGTCCAGCCGGGTGCGGGAGAGCCCGACCAGTTCGCGCAGGGCGTCCAGGCGGGAGCGCAGCGGGCCGTCGTACGCGAGCGGGGTGGGGGTCTGGTGGCCCGGGCCGCGGCCGGCTCCGTCCAGCACGGAGGCGCGTTCGGCGGCGAGGGCGGCGGCGGTGGCCTCCGTGACCCGCCGGGCGATGAGCCCGTCGTCCCACGCCTCGGCCGACTCCGCCGCGTCCGGTGAGTCTGGTGAGTCTGGTGAGTCCCGGGGCGAGTCCCGTGGGTCTGGTGAGTCCCATGGGTCTGGTGAGTCTGGTGAGTCTGTTGAGTCCGGTGAGTCCGGTGAGTCCGCCGAATGCGGCAATCTGGCCGA
Source organism: Streptomyces sp. CoH27 (assembly GCF_020181035.1). Classification (GTDB taxonomy): domain Bacteria; phylum Actinomycetota; class Actinomycetes; order Streptomycetales; family Streptomycetaceae; genus Streptomyces; species Streptomyces camelliae. Next base: position 26,549 of record NZ_JAIQYY010000030.1, on the reverse strand, counting down.
CTCGGCCGAACCGGCCGACTTCGGCGATCCGAGCGACTTCGGCGGTCCGGCTCGTTCAGGCAACCCGACTGATCCAACCGCTCCAACGGTTCCAACCGATTCGGCGGATCGGACCGATTCGGCCGATCGGACCGACTCGGCCGCCCCGGGGCCGGGTTCGGCGTCCGTGGCGGGCTCGCGGGGGGTGAGGCCGACAGGGGTACGGGGGTGCGGGGTCGGGAGTGGGAGCGGGAGCGGGCGTGTGGGGACGGCGGCCTGATCCGGGGTCTTCGACAAGCTCGGACGCCAGGTCGGGTCCGAGGTCGGGAGCCAGGTCGGGGCCAGGTCCGGACGTCGCGACAGGTCAGGGCGGGCGCCATCGCCGGTTTCCGGGTGCTCGTCCTCCTCGCCCCCCTCGTCCTCCTCATAGCCGTCGTGCTCGTAGATGTCCTGCTCGTAGATGTCGTTGTCGTACCGGGTGTCCATGGCGTCCCGCACGCGCGCGTACGGCTCACTCACCGCGTTCTCGGCCCCGGCCCCAGCCCTGGTCTCCGTACTGTCCGCACCGGCGCGGCGGTCCCCCACGGTGTCTGTGCCCTCGCTCTGCTCCACGCGGCCGTTGCTGTCGTACTCCATGCCGTACTCCATGCGCTCCATGCGCCCCATGTGGTCGGTGTGATCCGTGTGGTCCTGGTCAGTGACGGCGGTCACCGGTCACCTCTCCTTCTGCAGTACGGACAGCGCGGCGATGAGCTCGGCCTGGGGCTCGGGATGGACGTCGAGGGCGTCGAGCGGGGCGAGGCGCCGCTCGCGTTCGGCGTGCAGGACGCGGTCCACGTGGTCACCCAGGAGCCGGCCGGCCCGGTCGCGCAGCCGCAGCGCGCCGTGGGCGCCGAGCCGCTCGGCGAGCCCCTCGCCGGCGGTGCGCGCCCGGCGCCCGCCCAGCAGCGCGGTGGCGACCAGGGCGGCGACCGCCTCCGGATCAGGGGTGGTGGAGCGCTCCAGGTCGCGCGACTCCTCCTCGGCGTACTCCTCCAGCTCGCGCCGCCAGCGCCGTACGGCGATACCGATGCGGTGCTCGGCGCTCTCCACGGTGGACTCGCCGGCGGTGAGGGCCGGGTCGGCTCCGGCGGGCTCGCGCCGCCAGGCGTCGTCGACGCGCTCGTCCGCTGCGGTGACGGAGCAGAGCAGCAGGGCGGCCAGGCTCTCGACGAGCGCGTCGAGGAGTTCCCCGGCGGTGCAGTCCAGCGGGAAGGCGCGCCAGCGCTTGAGGGCGTCTCCGGCGAGTACGGCACCGGCCTGGAGTCGGCTGTGCACGCGCGCGTGCTCGCTGTCGTAGGCGGAGTCGACGGCGGACGTGAGCCTGAGGGCGGCGGCGTACTGGGCGGCGGCCGCGCCGGCCAGCTCGGGCATGCGGGACTTGAGCGAGTCGAGCAGGCCGTAGGCGGTACGGGCCATGACGTGCTGCCGGGCGGCGGGCTCCTGGGCGTGGTGGACGAGCCAGTTCTTCAGGGGCGCGACGGCCGTGGCGGGCAGCAGTCCGGCGCCCCAGGCTGACTCGGGCAGCTCGGGCACGGTGAAGCGGGGTACGTCGCCGAGCCCGGCCTTGGTGAGCAGGGCGCCGTACTGCCGGGAGACCTCGGAGACGACCTGGTGGGGGACCCGGTCCAGGACGGTCACGAGGGCGGCGTCGTACTCCTTGGCGGTGCGCAGCAGGTGCCAGGGGACGGCGTCGGCGTAGCGGGCGGCCGTCGTCACCATGATCCAGATGTCGGCGGCGCAGATCAGCTGGGCGGCGAGGACCCGGTTGTCGGCGATGAGGGAGTCGACGTCGGGGGCGTCGAGGAGGGCGAGTCCGCGCGGGAGGGTCTCGGCGGTCTCGACGCGCAGCACGCGCGCGGGGTGCGCGCCGGGCAGCAGGAGGTCGTCGGCGGCCTCCTGCTGGGCCGACCACACGCGCGTGAGATCGGGCAGCACGCGCATGCCGCTGAACCAGTGATGATCCTCCGGATGGCAGACGAGGACCGGCGTCCGGGTCGTCGGCCGCAGCACGCCGGCCTCACTGATCTTGCGGCCGACCAGGGAGTTGACGAGCGTCGACTTGCCGGCGCCGGTGGAGCCGCCGACGACGGCCAGCAAGGGCGCCTCGGGATCCCTCAGGCGGGGTACCAGGTAGTCGTCGAGTTGCGCGAGGAGTTCGTCGCGGTTGGCACGCGTGCGTGGCGCTCCGGCCAGGGGCAGCGGAAAGCGAGCGGCGGCGACACGGTCGCGCAGCGCGGAGAGTGTGTCGAGCAGCTGAGGCCGTACGTCCAAGGTCACCACATGCGAAGAATGCCCAATTTTAGGGGAATTCTGAAGCATATGGACATGTCTGCGTGCCGACCGAGTGGAACGGACAGAAGGGACTACTGGGACGCAGGCACAGTCCAGGCATAACGAGTGCACAACACCCGGTGCGTCGGACGCCAAAAGCGGTGCACGATTCGTACCTGCCTGCGATTATCAGGACCGCTTCACCGAACCTCCACATCGAGCCACGGAGGCGAAGCGACAGGGTCGAGGAACAGGGAGCTTTATCCTTGGTCCCGCCACCAGGCCCCCGTAGCTCAGTGGATAGAGCAGGCGCCTTCTAAGCGCTTGGCCGCAGGTTCGAGTCCTGCCGGGGGCGCACGTCTCAGCCCTCCCGCTCGGGAGGGCTTTTTGCTGGTCAGGGGCCGTTTCGCTCGATACGGGTCAGCCCCGGACACCCCTCTGGTGATCAAGGGCGCGGTCCGGGGCTGTCCGGCTGTCACCGGGTTTTCGCGGGTGGCCGTGTCGAATACGTGTCGAAGTTCTCGACCGGTGGAAGATCAGCCAGCGCCCGGCACCTCCGCCTCAGGGAGATCGCCAGCGGCTTCCAGCCGCCGTTTGAGATCCGGCAGCTGCCCGTCGACACACCGGGCGTAGGTCGCCAGGAGCACAGCGACGCTGTTCCCGGCCCACTCCGCCACCTGGGCGGGCGGGATGCCGTCGTTGAGCCACTTCGTCAGGCGCGTGTTCCGGTTGTCGTAGACGCGGCGTCCGGTGGGCGACTCGAAGACGTGCGGGGGCAGCACGGCCTTACGGGCGCTGCGCCACGCCCGGCGGATGACAGAGCCGGCGAGGATGCCACCGGTCTCCCCCTGGAAGAGGAGATCACCCGGCTGGAGCTGTTCGTCCTCGATGTGTTGGCGCAGGATGCGCGTCAGCGCCGGATGCCCCGGCACGGTGCGTGTTTCACCCTCCGCACGGCCTTTCAGGTCGCGTTGCTCGTGGATCTCCCCCGTGTCGGTCCACTGCTTCCCGATCTCCGGCGTCGCTGTGTGGATCAGCAGCTCGCACCACTGGTCGTCGGCGTCGGGGGCGGGCAGCGTCACGTCCTCCACGCGCATGGCTACGGCTTCCTCGGGCCGGGGGCCGCAGTAGTACAGCGTGGCGAAGAAGGCGTGGAGCCGCTTGCCGCCGCGCGGCCGGCGCCGAATCCAGTCGAGGATTGCCGCCGCCTGCACGGGGTTCAGCAAAGACCGCTTGTCGACGGCATTCGTGGTTTTCGTGGCCGCCGTCGAATCCTTGCCCTTGGGCAGGGGGTTGGTCCGCAGGATGCGCCGTCGGATCGCGTACTTCATGGCGACGTTGAGGATCCGGCGGTTGCGCTTCCGGGACCAGGCCGCCGCTTGCTTGCCGTCGAGGCGGGTGTCGATGGCTTGCAGGACCTGGTCGACCTTCTCCGGGTCCTCCCAGGCCGAGACGGGCAGGGAGTTCCGCTCGACCCATTTGAGGATGGCCAGCACGTCTCGGGGTGCGTCGGGGCGTCGGTTGGTATTGAACGCCCATTCGCGGAGGGCCGTCCGCACGGCAGCAGGTGCGAACTGGGTGGGCTTGGCCCGCAGCAGGGCGATGGTGGTCGCGGTCATGGTCTTGGCGATGTTCTTGCGGCTGTTGCCGCCGAGTTGAGACCAGCGGGCGTCCACGTACTCGACGGCGAACTTGTACCAGCTCATGGCGGCGGACTTGGAACGGTGGGACACCGGAAGGCCGGTAGCGACGACGAATGCCTCGCCCTTTCCTGTGGCCCGGATGAGTTCGGAGCGGAAGCCTTCGGCGAGTGCGACGGTGTTGAAGGGCTCGCGCCAGCGCTTGTCCGCCACGGTCCAACGCACGGTGTACGTGGTCTTCCTGGCGCCCTTGTAGGTGAGGATCTTGTAGATCTTCACGTCGTACGTGGTCTCCATCAGGCGGCGTCCTCGCAGTCGTCGAGCCAGTGATCGAGGTCGCTCCGCCGGATCCGGAGATCGCCGTTCGGGAGCTTGATGCAGCGTGGCGCGCGGTGCTTGGCGCGCCAGTCGTAGAAGGTCGAGCGGGAGATGGCCAGTTCCTCACAGACCTCCGCGAGGGTGAGCATGGTGCGTCGTGACCGGATGGCCGTGGTCATTCCGTGCTCCCTTCGCTCAGGAGGGCGTCGCGGGCGGTCTCGCGGTTGGTCTGGAGGTCGCGGGCGATGGTCGCGGCGAGGGCGGCCTCACCCGGCGTGTGGCCGTGGCCGGCGTACTGCCAGTCGGCCAGGACGAGGACGGTGTCCGGCTCGCGGTCGTCGAGGCCGAGGACGGATGCCTCTTGGGCGGCGCGGTATTCGGCGCGTTCCTGGCGGAGGGCGCCGAGGGTGGTGGAGTAGGTGCGCGACTTGGACGAGAAGTGCCCGCGGAAGCCGAGCATGTGGGCCCAGGCCCACAGGCGCCGGTCCGGGTACAGGCTGTCCAGGTCGCGGCACGCGGTGATGAGCCGCCGGGTGTGGTCCGGGACCTGGTGGCGGTCGAGTTCGGCGAGTTCGCCGATGCGGCGGTCGAGGGTGCCCGTGTTCTCGGCGGCCTTGGTCGCGTACTTGGCCACGTACGAGGCGACGGCCTGTTCGGTGATGTCGGAGCCGTCACCGAAGGCCTTGACCGGGCGGACGTCGACCTGTCGGCCCCAGCGGAAGGTACGGGCGGGCTCATCACCGGCAGCCGGGACCGAGACGGACGTGTACGAGTGCGCTGCGGCGGCACGTACGGCGTCCGTGAGGAGCTCGACCGTGGCCCAGGCGGGCGGTGGTGTTCCGGGCCCCTCCGGGCCGTCGAGGCGCACGACGGCATGGAAGTGCAGAGCCCCGCGCTTCTGGAACTCGGCGACCTTGCCGTACGAGACCCGAAGGTGTTCGGCGAGTTCCCGGCGAGGCAGGCCGGCGCGGGCGGCGAGTTCGCGGCGGAGCCGGGTGGTGAATCGCTGCCAGAGCTGTCCGGCGTGGTTGTTGAACAGTACGGCGCCCGCGTAGTCGTAGGTGTCCGGGTCGAGGGCGGTGCCCAGCTCCGGAGCGTCGGGCGCGTGCGGGGTGCCACAGCGGCAGGAGCCGTGATCGGGACGGTTGTGGACCGGGCCGAACGAGGGCGCCGTGAGGGTGGCGAAGACGCGCGGGTGATCGCGGACGGTGGCGGGGACGTTGCGGCGGTCGTCCCCGGCCAGCCCCGCGCGGATCAGGTGGTACGTGTCGCCCGCGTAGGTCCAGGCGCAGGACGGGCAGCGCGAGGCGCGACGGTTGCCGCAGGCGAGGCGGAGGCGTCCGGCCGGCTCCTTCTCGGTGGAGTAGTGGTGCAGGGTCTCGCCGGTGGTCTTGTCCTTGTGGAGGACCCAGCCGGTGAGGTGGATCGGGTCGGAGCAGCCGCCGGTGCGGCGGATCTGGTCTTCCCAGCGTGCGTAGTCGGAGGCCGAGGCCACCCGGAGCACGTCCCCGAGGGTGATCGGGTCAAGCAATGTGTCGGGCATGGGCGCACTCGGTGTCGCGGGTGAGGCGCGGTGGGCCATGCTTGGGGTTCCTTCCGGTTGTGAGATCGGACAGGGACGGCGCCCGGGCGGCGGATGCTTGGCGGTATCGAGGCCGCCCGGGTGCCGGTCAGCGACGCTTGGCGTCGGCGGCGAGCAGGGAGCGCAGGACGACCGCGCAGACGGCGACCGAGGCGCCGGTGATGGCGACCGCCAGGAGCAGCGAGACCAGGACGGCGCCGAGGACCAGGACGACGGCCGTGCCGCCGCCGACGAGGGCGAGCGCGGTGCCGGGCGTGAACTGGACCGTGGGCCGGGACGGCGCCGGAGTAGGCGTGGTGACCGGCGGGATCTCTGCGTTCCGGGTGACGGTGGTCGGCTCGACGACGGCGGGCGGGGTTGTGAGGCCCGTCGGCATCGGCATGGTGGGGATCTTCGGACGGAGCATGGGTGGTCTCCTCTCGCGGGCGGGCTACTTGACGAGGGCGTTGATGGCCGGGGCGAGGACGCTGTCGGCGAGGAGGAAGCCGCCGAGCAGGAGTACGGCGATGAGCCAGGCGGGCGGGCGGATGAGCTTGACGCCGAGGTAGCCGACGACGAGCAGGGCGAACCAGAGCGGGACCTGCATGGCGGTGGGTCTCCTAGCGGACGCGGCAGCGGTGGGTGCGGGCGGCGAGTTGGGCCGCGGACTGGCTGGAGTAGTCGGCGGACCAACCGCAGTCGTCGGAGGTGCACACGGCGGCGTGCTTGGTCTGGCCGTGGCGGTCGCGGTGCGTGCCGATCTGCACCGGGCCGATGTGCATCACGGAGTGGAAGTGGTCGCGGGCGGGCATGTCAGTCGGTCTCCTCTCGGGCCGTGGTCGGGGCGGGGAAGCTGGCGCGGATACCGGCGGCGGTGGCCGGGTCGGCGGTGAGGCGGGCGGCTTCCTCGGCGAGCAGGTGGGCGAGGAAGGGCCGGTTGGCGGCAGCCATCTCGCGGGCGCCGTCGAGGTAGTCGGAGGCGGTCAGGTCGGCCGGGTCGCGGGTCACTGGTCTTCCTCTCGTGCTGGTCAGGTGAGGTGGGCGGCAATGGCGTCGGCGAGGTGGGGCGGGACGCCGAGGCGGGAGCGCAGGGTGTCTGTGTCGATCGGGGCACCGGTACGGGCGCGGTACTCGTCGGCGACCTTCCGGGCGTGGTCGACCAGGACGGCGGGGACCGGAGGAGCGGAAGCCGGGGCCTGAGATGCGGGGACGCCGTCAGGCTCGGGCACCGGCTCAGTTCCCGATGCGCGTTCGGCGTCCGGGACCGGCTGCTCGACCGGAGACACGACCTCCTCCACGTCCGCGACACATGCCGGCGGCACCGGTCCCGACTCCGCAGCCGACGAGTGCGCGAGGAGCGTTCCGCCGAGGAAGGCGAGCGCGGGCCATCCGGCGATGCCGAGACGGAGCAGGGCGGGCGGGTCGGCCAGGTCGAGGAACCCGGCCGTGGCGACGTTGGCGCCGAGCGAGGCGAACAGCGCGACGACGAACCAGCACCAAGCCAGTCGAGACGGGCCCTCACTGCGCAGGCGCCGCCAGGCGGCGACCAAGAGCAGGTCGACACTGACCGGGTAGGCCCAGGCCTTCCAACCGTTCTGTCCGGCAGCGGAGGCCAGGTCGTGCAGGTGGGCGAAGGACAGGGCACCGGCGATGACGGCCTGAACCAGGACCGCGTCGACACGGAGCCCGTGACGGGCAGCCATCAGGAGTCACCGGGGTAGGCGGGGCCGCCGTCGGGGTCGTAGCCGGACGGGAACGTGCCGGGCGGCGGCTCGGGCAGCGAGACGGCGAGGGACGCGCTGACGACTTCCACGAAGTCGAGGTCAGCGCCGGCCATGTCGGCGTACAAGGCGAGTTGGCCGAGCAGGAGCACGGTCCGGGCGAAGTCCTCGCAGTTCGGGCACACGGCGAGTTCTCCCTTCTTTAGGCATGGCGGGGGTAGGGACCTGGCGCGAAGGCGGTCGCGCCGACCGGTGGGGATCCGAGAGGGATCAGACAGCGGCTGAGGAAGCCTTGGCCAGCGACACGGGAGCGGCGGCGGAGGCGGAGAGGACGGGCCGGAACGGAGCCAGCTCGGGCAGGTCCGGGGTCCGGTCGGCGTGCCGGTTGCAGATGTTCACGGCCTGGCGGAGCGAGGTGTGCGGAGCACGGATGCGGTGCCATCCTCCGGAGGAGTCGCCCGCGATAGCGAGCCCCCGCATTTCGGCCGGGATCTGGATGGCGGCGAGGACGGCGTCCGGGGCGATGTCGCCGAAGGCCATGTTGGCAGATGTCTCGTCGTTGACGCGGTGGGCGGTGCGGCCGGTGAGCTGGGCGCGGAGCATGGTGATGCCCTTACCGAGTTCGGAGCCGAAGCGCTGTCCGCAGATTTCGAGGTAGATGCCGGCCGCGCGGCCGAGCTGGGCGAGGCGGACCAGGGCGGTGATGATGCGATCCCGGCGCTTCTCCTCCTCCTTGTTGGCGTACAGGGCGAGTTCGGCGACCTCGTCGACCAGGACCACGACCGGGACCGGGCGCAGGTGATCGGGCAGGTCCCAGATGTTGGCGGCGATCTCCGCGTCCGACACGTCGGCGGTGATGCGCTGCTGAGCCCGGATGACCTGATAGATGCGCTCCATCCGGACCACGAGCGCATCGAGTACTTCGGCGGCGGTGTCGGGATCGTCGGCCAGCGCGGAGAATCGGCGGGCCAGCGGGAACAGTTCAACTCCCTGTTTGCAGTCGATGCCGACGAGGGCGACGTCCATCGGGGCGAGTCCGGCGACGAGGTTCCGCTGGTAGACGGACTTGCCGGACTCCGTGGCGCCGAGGGTGAGGGCGTGGGGTATCGCGCGATAGTCCCGGTAGTGCACTGAGCCGTCCTGCCGCAGGGCGACCGGTACCCGCATTGGCCGGATGTCGGTCTTGGCCGGCATCTGCACCCGCTTGAGGACGTCGTAGCCGGTCATCCGCACCTCTACGACGCCGGAGCGCAGCTCTCGCGAGGTCACGCCGTACATGGAGAACGAGTGCCGGAGCCGGTCCGAGGCGGCGGCGATATCGAAGGCGTCCTGCCCGGGACGGAGCTTGAGCCGCAGGATCAAGCCGGTGCGAGTGGGCCGCAACCGCAGGATGCGCGGGGCCCGTGGTCCCGGTATCGGCCGGTTGGTGGCACGGGCGAGAGCGAGCCGCCACCGCGCAGGCGGCACCGTTAACCCGCACGCGTCCATGACGGAGCCGTACCGGACCAGGACCCGCACCACGGCCAGCGTGACCCCGAAGGTCAGCCAGTACCAGGCGGGGCGCCGCCACCGCAGAAGAACCGCGGCGACGGCGACCAGCACCAGGGAGACCGAGAAGCCGGTCATGATCAGGCCGCCTTGGGCCCTGCGGCGGCGTCGGCGAGTGAGGTGACCGCGACCGCGCGGAACGCGATGCCGTGCCGCTTCTGGCCGTTGAAGTCGTTCTCCCAGGGGCGGGCGATCAGGCCGGTGAGTGCGACCGGCGTGCCCATGGCCAGTTCGCCGGTGATGCCGGGCTCCGGGACGGTGATGGAGAGGATCTCCACCTCCTCGTTCGCCGCGAACATCACGTCAACCGTCATCAGCTTGGCCCCGGTCTCGGCGTCGGTGGCGATCTCGCCGGTACGGCGGTCACGGACCTTGACCTGCGGGGACTTGGCGACCATCACGACCGCGCCGGCGGTGTCGACGGGAATCTGACGCACAGAGATCACTCCTCTATAGATGCCGAACTCCGTCACTCATGTACATGAGTGACGTGAAGAAGAGTGCCTGACTCCTGTACATGAGTCAACCCGCCACGAAGAGGAACTCGTGACGGGTTGCGGAGAGTTGAGTGCGCGTCAGTCGGCGGCAGGGATCCGGTACTCGAAAACGAACTGGTCGGCGGCCATGAGGGTGTCGCACACTTCAACCACGAGACCCGCGGTCGTACGGGCCTCACGGATCAGATGAACCACGGGCGCACCCGGACTCAGTGCCAGCTCCGAGGCTTCCGCCTTGGAGGCCGGCCGTGCTTGCAGCGTCTCGACGAACTCCGCGAACTCATGCCCGTGGTCTTCGAGTCGGGCGTAGATGCCACCGCCGCCGGGGTTCTCGGCGAACAGCTCCGGGATGTCCTTCACGACGTCCCAGGGCAGGTACGACGTCGCGGTCTCGACCGGGGTGCCGTTACGGAAGTACAGGCGACGACGAGCCAGCACCTGCGTACCGACCGAGACGCCCAGTCGCTGGGCGGCATCCTCGGGCGCCTCCATGGGCCCGATGTAGAGAACGCTGACTTTGGCGGTGGCGCCGGACTGAGCGGACTCCGCGAGGTAGGCCGCCTGTCCGCCCTGCCGGAGCGAGCGCCGGAAGCGATCGGAGGAGCGGTGCCGCACTGGAGGCCGGTTCTTCACGATCGAGCCCTTGCCGTGCCGGGTCTCGACCAGCCCACTCGCCCGCACCTCGACCATGGCCTTACGAATCGTCCCGCCGGACACGCCGTAGCGCTCCACCAGCTCAGACTCACTCGGCACCATGTCGCCAGGCTTGAGAACTCCCGCCCGGATCTGTTGCACGATCTCGTCCGCGATCTGCACGTACCGAGGTCCGGACCCGACCCCTCCAGCCGCAGTTCCCATAGTCCTTCTCTGCCTCCTATGCTCCTCTACATGAGTCAAGCACAGGAAGCGACGCCGTCTCCCCTGCACTCCGTATCCGTGGCCGGAGTGGTGGTGCGCGAGGACGGCCGCCTCCTGGCGATCCGCCGAGCCGACAACGGCACCTGGGAGCTCCCCGGCGGCATCCTCGAACTCAACGAGACCCCCGAGGCCGGCGTCGCCCGCGAGGTCCTGGAGGAGACCGGCATCCACGTCGAGGTGGACGAACTGACCGGCGTCTACAAGAACCTGACCCGCGGCATCGTGGCCCTGGTCTTCCGCTGCAAGCCTTCCGGCGGCACAGAGCGCACCTCAAGCGAGTCCACGGCTGTCGCTTGGCTAACACCCGACGAGGTCAGCGCGCGTATGTCCGAGGTCTTCGCCGTCAGGCTTTTGGACGCCTTGGACGGCAACGGTCCTCACGTACGCAGCCACGATGGCAGGCAGCTGCTCACCCGATGACAGAAGCGGACAACGCACGTCGGCAACCGAGGCACGTCACGGAGCTCTCCAGCGTCCATGAGTTCCTCGATGAGATACGCCTGCGCCCCGAAATGTGGCTACGCGGCGGCTCACTCCAGCACTTGGACTCCATGCTCATCGGCTACCGAACCGCGATGGCAGTGCACGGTGCCGAGGAAGACTTCCCCTTCTGGAGCCCTGGCACTCAGGGCCCGTTCGCCGAGTGGTTGTGGCAGCGGCTCGGCCGTCACAGCTCCCTTGGCTGGGCGGTCGAGATCGAACGCGAGGCACAAGAGGCCGGCGTACCTGCGGTTGAGCTGTTCTTCAGCCTGTTCGATGAGTACCGACGAGAGGCCCACCCAGCTGTCGGATCCCAGCTGATGCTTGACGTTCCAGTCCCAGGTGATGGTTGACGGTGGGCCTAAGGGCTGTCCGTCTCCAGTTACCCTCCGGTCATGGAGCAGGACTACCCCCTTGTCCGCACCGTCTTCCCGGAGCTCGTCACAGAGCTGATCACTCTCCTGGAGAACGAAGGAGAACGTGAGCTAGCCATCTGTGCGTGGGATCTTCGTCTGGTTGACGAGTGCGGCTGCGGCGATGACTTTTGCCAGAGCTTCCAGACAGCAGCTCATCCGCAGGGGCAGCCATACGGCGCCGGCCATCGGTGCGTGCCTCTCTTGCCCTCGCGAGGCATGCTGTGCCTGGACGTCGTGGATGACCGGATCATGTACGTCGAAGTGCTCGATCGGCCACCCATGCACCACCAGAGTGAGCGGCCGTGAGGTCGGCCTCGACAACCGACAACTCCACCAGCGCCAATCCCGGCCTCCTGCCATGCACCGCAACGATGCGCGCAGAAAAGCCGATCACGGCCAGTGTCAACCATCAGCTGGGATCGAACTGTCAAGCATCACCCGGGATCGGACAAGAGGCCCACCCAGCCGAGGGATAAGACTTTCCCTACTTCATCAAGGCGGCTCGCTCCGCTCACCGCGCGCGGCCCGGCCCCCGGCCGGGCCTGCGCTCATGTCTCCGCCCCGCTCCAGCCCGGCCGGCGCCCGTGCCGCGCTCACAGCAATCAGCCGCCTAATGCCAGACAAGAGGTACGTCGTGGCTGGGGCGGTCGGCTCCACGGCTTTACGGAGCCACTTTGGCGCGAGCCTCGAAGATCATGGCCCCAACGTCGTGCTTTACCGGGCAGGTCCACAGACTGCCCGACGCGCCGGAAGCTTACGGGGCCATGATCACTCGCGCCAAAGCAGCGCCACCCCAAAGCCGCTCCACCGACCTCGATCGACGGCGCTCAGATGCTTGCCCAATCTAGGGGGAACTTACGCTGACGCATCTGCCCTAGGAGGGAACGACAGGACATCGTCTCAGGGTGATCGGCGCCAAGCTTGGACTCAAAAATTGCCACGGTTTCACTCATGACAGAAATCCCTTCGGCAGCATTACCACCACTGTATACGCAAACAGCAATCTTTTCCAAACAGTATCCAACTCTAACGTTTCCAGACCCAAATGTCTCTAGGGCGATTTCATACCCTTTGCGTAGCCACTTCAAGGCTGCTCGATAGTTCCCCGCCATCATCAGCGCGCCAGCCAAGTTATTGTAATCAGGGATAAGTTCAGGATGCCCCTCACCGTAAACCACGAGATCGATCTTGATCGCTCGATGGGCCGCCGAGGCCGCATTCCCAAAGAGTCGCATGCCTGTATAGACGACCGCCAAGTTGGCCAACGTCGATGCAATGTCGCGATGCCTAGGGCCGAGGACCTCCTCTTGCCGCTTCAACGTCTCTTCGAACGTCTTTCGCGCTGCAATGAAATCCATTCCAGCCAACTGCGTTCGGCCAAGATTCATGCGCACAATGAGATCAAGCGTTGATCCCACGTTTCCTAGGTGCTCGTGTATACGTAGTGCAGCCTCGAAGGCTGCGGCAGCATCATCAGCTCTACTCAATTCGAGTAGCGCTAGCCCTGCATTATTCCAATCACGTGCCGCATCAAGATGAAATCCGTCGGAATTCTCGTAATCAATTTCGAGCGCCTTCTCCGATGCCGTCAACGCATCCTGGAACTCCGTGGCGTCTAGATACGCGAGAGCCAAATTGCTGTAAAGAGTGGCCAGACCGTTACGTGTTGAAGTCTCTGGATACTCCGAAATTAGCGCCCTGAACTCCTGTGCTGAACCATGAGCGTCGCCCATTTCACGTTTCAGCGTGGCTTTATTCGCCCTCACTGAGCGTTTGAGGGTTGACATGTCATCAGAGTCAACGCAGGATTCAGCGTAGGTATGAGCCTTATCAAATTCAAGGAGCGCCTCTTCTAGCTTACCCTGCAAGTGGAGAACCGCTGCCTTCTTCGTGTGCAGAGTCGCCATCGAGACGCTATCCACTGGCTCTTCTGCAGCGAGTGCCATAGTTTCGTCTACCACTCGAAGAGCATCGTTCCAACGGTCAGAACCAGTTAGAGCCTCAACAAGCAGCGTACGAACAAATACCCTCGTGGTTACGGCTACGTCATCTCGGCTGGTTATCTTGGCCATTGCCTTGTCCGCATAGGAAAGGCTAGTCCCCTTGAAACCCTGCATTCCGAGATTCAATGTAATCGCGGAATAAAAGAGGATAGTGCTTTCAGGAAGCTGACCGCGATCCTCCAAGTAGACAAGGAGAGCCTCGAAGTGAGGCATCATGTGCCTGTAGTGCGGCCAGAACCGTGAGTCAAAGGGACTTAGGTTAGCGACCTTATTCAGGAGCACCGTTGCCACTTCCAAGGCCTCAGCCGTCTGCTCCTGTGTGAGTGACTGGCGTACCACGGCTTGAGTGAGAGCATGGCAGCTAACGCCGTTCTGCTGCGCTTCAACCAAGGAAAACCTTTGAAGGTCCGCCACCGCATCAAAGAGAGAAAGGTGATCCTTGAGAAGTTCAAGAAGCCTAGCCGCGCTATGAGAGATACCCGTAAGCTCGGTAGCTGCAAGCTGTTCGACTTCTACGGAAGTTGGTAGAACCACAGCGCCATCTTCTCGCCCTTGCCCGGCTGGAGTTAGCTCGATTTTGAAAAGCTCGGTCGGAAATCCGTGCGGGGCCAGGAAGGAGAAGACATGCAAAAGCGCAAGAGCGTTCGAATGATCTTTCTTCAATCGTTCAGTGGTTATCGATAGCGCAGCAGTGAGCCCTACATGCTCCGGTGGCGCTGACCGACTCAAGAGCTCACTCGCTCGGTCACGCACCATACTTGTATAGGTGCCCAGTGGGATGCCCGAGGTAGCGATGTAGCCAGCGGCCTGTCTCAGTGCCAGGGGAAGCCCGTTCAAGGCTTCATTAAGGGCTACAAGATCGTCCTGGGATGCATCAGAGAGAGTCGACGCCAACAGTGCTATGGCATCGGCATCGCTAAGCGGTGCGACGTTGATTGTCGCCACATTTGCCGCCCAGCTCTGGTCGAGACTTGAGATCAAGAACTGAGTCGCAGAAACTTTTGGGATGAAATTCAGAATTTCCTGATTCGCGGGCGCCCCATCCAAAAGAATCAGGCCACGATTCTTGAGGAAATATTGCTTCATTCGCCGAAGTCCGTCATCGGAATCCGGTGCCGACAAGCCAAGTTCCTCGGAAAGAAAAGATAGGTCGGTTACCATGGCGTTCAAGGAATCCGCTCGGACCCACCATACAAACTTATACTGCTCCGCATGCTCCCAGGCATATTGTGCAAGCAGCTCACTTTTTCCCACGCCGCTCATCCCGATGAGCGCAAGTGAAGGCTTAGATGCCAGTCCATCCTTCAGCGATTCTTCAATTTTCTGAAGAGTGTCTCTTCTGCCGAAAAAATCGGAGACGGGTTCACGCATCCACAAGTTGGACGTGTGGGGATAATCCGCTATGGCCTCCTCGCGTGACAATGAGAGAGCGTTCACCACTTGGGGCCGTGTAATCGTGCGCCTCACAGCCTTAGCGGAAGTAAGGACGTCTGAATCGAGGGCCTTCGGGCTCGCCAAGTCAATGGATGAGAAGTCACGGTTGTCGAGATCTCTAGACTTCGATGCAACAAGATTTACGACAGCGTCCCAAGCCTCAGCAGCGTTGCAATCTCTAATACTTGACTCAGCTAGGGCACCCTCCACGAGATTTACGATCGAATGTGCACGCAGAGTGACTCTGTCCGGAATTCCATGCTCGATGCGTAGCGCTTTCAGAAACTCCCTTGCCTCTTCTGCATCGCAATCGAGTTTGTCCGCAGCATCAGTTACGTAATCTTCGACATCCTGACTGGCCAAGGATTGAGAAAACGCGGCGGCTATGTCTCGGGTGGATTTCATAGAACCATTGGTGACGAGACGGCATTTCGCCTCGGGCGTGGCCCTCCAGCGGGCATATAGTGTCGCCAGGCCACCCTTTGTCCAAAGTTCCGAGAAAGGCCATGGGCCCGTTTGAGGCTCTCGATGTTTTACTGATACTAGTTCATTTGTTCCGTCGTCATATATAAGCACGTAGTCAACGTGCCATTCGCAAACCACACCTTTCAATCGCGAGTCGGTGAGCATTGCGAAGCAGTGGCGCGCTGCGCATTGATACTGGAAGTTGTACCTGGAGGATGTATCGCTTCCTGAGTCTTCTGCCGGCTCGGCAATGAGCGCTTTCGCCAGACCAGAGATTTCATGGAGGCTCACTCACGTCTCCCAGGTGCTCAAGCCGCTACTATGCGTTGAATCTTCCCAGCACAGGTCGTAGCTGGGCAAGCCCAGAACGCTACGTCGCACCTACGGCTGATTACGCCGCCCTCCGCAGCAAGTCAGCGCGCCTGCGAGTACAGCAGCGAAGTGCAGCCAACGACCATGAGCGACAGCTTTCAGAGCTACCGATCAGAAGTTGTGGCCGTGGTCTGCACCACGGCCGCACCACAAGCGCACCAGATCGAGCGGGGAACAGCGGGGCATCACGGTGAAAGCGGCCCACCCCTACGAGGCCCCATCGTGACCGTTCGCGCAGGTCAGCGCCCGAACAAACCGCAAATGCTCGCAGCTTCCCAAGCTGATGTCACATAGCTGTGCACGCTGGGGCCTTCTGTTAGCGTCGCCCAGTAGCCTGCGGCGATCATTCGTGGCACGCCTGGAGGGTTCGTGGAAACTACCGCTCTCGTCAGTCCCGATCGGTTGTGGTCGGCGCCAGAGGTCTTGGTGCGTCCTAGCCCTGTCCCGGCGGCAGCAGGGGTCTACGGGTGGCACTTCAAGCAGCCGCCCCACCAGGACCTGGACGCTGGGCGCCTGTTCTACGTCGGGATAGCACCGCGGTACATGGCGAACCGGACCAGCACGCAGAACCTGCGCAAGCGGGTGCGCTACCACTACCGGGGCAACGCGGCCGGCTCGACCCTCCGGCTCACCCTCGGCTGCCTGCTCGGACTTGAACTGCGCCGCGTGGGCAGCGGCAAGCGGATGACCTTCGGCAAGGCCGGCGAAGCCACCCTGAGCCAGTGGATGGCGGACAACGCGCGAGTGTGCTGGATCGAGCAGAACGAACCGTGGGACCTCGAGTCACAGCTCATCTCCCGACTCGACCTCCCACTGAACCTCGACCAGAACCGTCACAACGCGTTCCGCTTGAAGGAGCTACGGGCCCAAGCTCGCCAACGAGCCCGGGAGTTGCCCATCAGCTCGTAGGCCGCCGAGCGGGCCGCCGGGTCGTTTTTCTGGGCCGTCTCTGGGCCGTCCGAGGCCGCTCAACAGTGGCCAATGACGACCAACGACGACCACCAGGCGCACGAGCCCACCGCCCCTGACCGTCAAAAACCGAGTTCACCAAGATCCCCGACAAGACCCAGGGCAAGAAGAAGACAGCAACCAGCCGTAGCCTTCGGACACGGATCAGACATGTTAGGAACAGCGTGGTGAAGCGCGAAGCCGGTCGACCGGCCTACCAGGTGGGCGATGTACTGCGAGTGGGTTGCTCGCCAGCGAGGGCGCGAGTTGCCGACGTTCGGGGCTTCTACATCTCTGTGGAGTGGCCCTGGGAGAAGGTCGATCCGGACTCACGGTTCCGATGGAACGGGCAAGTGGCCTTTCCCGTTGACCCTGGCTCGTGGGAGTGGTCGTACACGCTGTTTCGCACCGAGCCGAGCCCTCAGTACCTAAACCGTGGGGACTTGTGCAGCGTCAGCATCCCCGAGACGCTCGTTCGCGTCGTCGACATCCTGCGTCACGATCCGCCCCTGGACCTGGGTCGGCTTCCTCGACCGCACACGAGACTGGTCGTACTCCCCATCGACGTTTCCTCTGACGCCCTCCAGGAGGATGAAGGGGCCACGATCGAGATCGAGTCCGCCGCGCCCATCGCGATTGAACTGGTGGAGCGGGCCTAGAGATCGCGTGGCTCGCGCATAACACACCCCTAGAGCGATGCGGGCGAGGCACACTGAGTGTCTAACTGCGTGACAACCACGACGCACAACGGCGAACACCCGTGGACGTCAGCGGACCATTAGCGCAGATGACAGGCACTACACCCCAAGCACAACGGCCGCTCCAAGTTGCTTCGGGACAAAGCGGTCCCGTAGGCAAGACAGGGTTAGTCAGACACGCCCAGGTCCTCACGCATGATCCGGCGCATGGCAGTCAGTGCGGGTTCTGCCGCCTTCAGGTCGATGAGTGCCTGATCCGCGCTCTCCCCTTCCCGAGCCAGACCCCGATCAATGCGCTTGGCAGTAGCGTCGATCGCGGCCAGGACAACGTTCAACTCGCGAGATGCCCTGAGTACCGCTTCGGGGACGATCATCTGAGCCTCGGCGTAGCGATCCCGGTAGTCCCGCCGCGCCTCCTCGACCTGGGCGCGGTCGTCGTCGGTGTAGACACCGTCTCGCATGCGGTGGAGGGCGTCTTTCAGCATGGTGTGGAAGTGACGGGACGCGCGGTTCATAGCGCTATACGCAGCGCGCCGCTCCTCAAAGACCCGCCTTCCCTCCTCAGCCTGCCTCTCTTCCGCCCGCTGGCGCTTCGTCGTCCAAGTCGTGATCACAGGCGCCAGGAGCGTGCCGAGCACTCCAACGACGGCAGTGACCATGGCGGCAGTCGTGGCACCCATGCGCGCGACCCTAGCGGCTGGCCGCTGTCTGTGGCTCTAGAACCCGTCAGCGGCTCTAGTCAGCAGCCCGCTGACATCCATGCCTGACATCAACGACACCAGACAGAGACGCACGCAAGCGTCTTTATGCGACTGGGAAAGCGGTCAGCATCACCGAGCCCACGGACTCCGGATCGAACTCCTAAAGCGGTGCGCTCGTTACCCACTTCAGAGCGAGGGAGAGAAGCCGGCGGACTGGTCGAGGTGCAACGGTGAGCCCGCACGAGTCGGAACCCATCCCTGCTGCAGGGCAGCCGTGATGGCCTCGGCGACATTGGAGGGCAAGACCGGGTTGCTCGGGCGTTCGAGCCAGTTGCTGGTGTGAGGTTGGTTCGTGGTGACGACCAGGGTCGTACCAGGGTGCTCCGCATGCTCCACGGCGTACGTACACGGCGACCAGCAGAGACCCTGGCCGTAGGTGGGCCTGCGTCGTAGCCGCCAGCGGTAGCTCGTGCCGTCAACGACTATGCGCCGTGATCCCTTGCGTCCCAGTGCCATGGCTCCCCCTCGTTGCCAGCATGCCAGCGGCCAGCGCCAGGAGGGGCGCCCTGCGGCAGCCAGGCCGTCTCTGGGCCGTCCGAGGTTAGCCGTCGCCGACAGACAACGACAGAAGCCCACGGCATCCGACCAGGTCAGAGCCATGGGCTTCGTCAGTCCCGCTGGCCAGCGAGACCCGTGCTTAATAGACCGGCAAGTCAGGCATGGCGGCCGTAGAGAAGCCCGGGTTCGTTTCCCCTAAAGGGGAGCGGAACCTCACCGCCAGCAGTCACCGAGCTCAGCCGTCCTCTTCAGGAGCGTTGGGGATCACTCACCACTAGGAGGTGACCGCGGCTGGTCGCAACGCGGAGTACGTCCCGCAAAGCGCAGGTCAGTTCCTTCGCCAGCCGTCGCAGGTCCTCAAGGCCTGCCTCCTGATCGTCGAGGGTTTCCGAGGCGTGCTCCAGCAGCTCGGCCGCCGTTCCCAGTTGCACCGCTTCGATGTTGTCCGCCAAGCGGGACATATAGCCCGTCTTATCGTCGGTGTTCAGGTAGCAGGGCTTCCCCTCCGGACCAGACCACGGCAGGAGCCGCAGCTCGTTCGGTGCCGTCATCGTTGCGTCTGCCTCTCATCGGCCATGTGGTGGGTGGTGAAGACCGCGTCGACACGATCCCCTGGGAACGCGAGAAGCGCGGCCTCGACGACTCGACCGGTGAAGTCGGTCGCGACCCTTGTGATCGCTAGGACTGCAACGGCGGAGCCGATCCGGAGGGCCGATGCCTCGTCCGGCGTCGGTGGACGGGCACATACCGTCTCCTGGACAGCTGCCGGCGGCGAGCTCAGGACGGCGAATCGCGTGGCCGTCTCCCGCCACGAGGAGTCGTCGCCCAGCACTCCGGCCTGTGCCAGGTCGCGCGGGATGTAGATGCGGGCCAGACCGTGCGGTGAGTCTCCCTCGTGGCTGATGCAGAAGAACTCGGCGAGAGGGCTGCCCGTCGGCACCTTCAGCAAGGTCGTCAGATGCCCGTCCGCCTGCACGGTGGTGGTGCGAACAGTGACGCGCAGGGCCGCTTCAGCGGCGGTCCATGGGTCCAGCGTCCCCCATCCGCCGACGTACACGACCTTGCGGAGTGGGCGGCGGACGAAATTGCCTTTGCCGTGGATCTTCTCGACGAGACCTTCGCTCTGGAGGACCGCGAGGGCACTTCGCAGTGTCACCGTACTGACCTTGTATCGGTCGGCGAGGCCAGCCTCGGACGGCAGGCGTTCGCCGGGTTTGATGCGGCCGGTTGTGATCTGGTGTCGGAGATCGTCGGCGATGTCATGATGGCGTGAAGGCACAGACCGGGTCACCGCCTTCTCCGTACGCGAACGGCGGCAAGCCGGGTTCGCGTGTGTATGGTCAGCAGCTCACCCGACTCGAAGAGCAGTTGTTTGGCCCCTTGTGGGAGTTGGAAGAGGTCCATAACCCGGCACGCCCTGCCACCGAGGTGAATGACGTCGCCACGCTGCACGGTGGTCGCGGTGACCTCAATGGTGGAAACTAGCGCGCCACCGGGTGCCCAGCCGCTCACCGCTGCACCTCTGTGGGAGTGGAGCAGTCCGACACCGAGTGACATACGCAGGCGCACGTCTCGTAGACAACCGGCAGGTCGATCGGCGCGGAGGCCGAGGAAAACTCCGCGCAGACAGGGTGTGTGCCGATACGGCACGCGGTCGACTGGTAGGGGACGGCCGAGGCGTCGGTGACGTGAAACTGTTGGCGAGGAGGCATCAGCGGACCCCCGTCAGGGCTGACCAGGCTTCAGTCGGCAGATGGGAAGCGACGACCACCGCCCGTGGCCTTACTCGTTCCTCCCAGGCCAGCACGTACTGGCGGACGAGTGCGTTGTCCTCCCCCGCGAGCCGGTGTCGATGGTTCGCGCTCTCGGAAACGCGGCCCAGGAAGGGCGCCGACGCCTCGGCGAACGCCGGGAAGGCCCGGGCGGCCTTCGGTCGAGAGGGCGTTAAGGGGCGGCGGTGCCTGCCCTTGGGGGCGTACCGCGCTCTGGTGAGCGAGACGGCACGGCGGATACGGTTGAGCACGCTGCTCAGCTCCTATCGCTGATGGCTCGGTCCCCCGACATCGCCCGTCGTGGGGACCGCTTTGTGTACGACCGCCCAGAGGGTGCGGCCGTTCAAGCTGGTGGCCAGGAGCCCGAACCGATCGGCCTCGGCCACCACTTCCAGGACCTCCCGCCATAAGTCGGCGGAGAGCGATTGGGGCACCTCCGCTTCGACCGACCAGTACCGGTCGTGCTCCTCCACGCGCGCGGGGAGCCCGACGGCCGACAGCCGGGCAGCGATGGCCGCCGCGCTAACTCCCGAAGCGGGCACAGGGCAGCCTCCGTCAACCGGCGATCACTTTCAGTGAAGCTAGTTAACTAGATTAGAGCTAGTGGACTAGATTTTCCATATGCCTGAGCAGCCGCCCTACCTCCGCATCGCTGACGAACTCCGGCGGCGGATCGCGGAGCACGTGTGGGAGCCCGGGGACCGCCTGCCGTCCCGCGCCCAGATCGGCCAGGAGTGCGGAGTGGGCGAGAACGTGGTCCGCCGGGCTCAGGAGCTGCTGATCTCCCAGGGTGTGCTGGAGGGCCGCGCGGGTTCAGGCACGTACGTCGCCGAGCCCCGGCAGCGGGTCCGAGTGGTCCGTTCGTCGGCGCGTGAGCGGCCCGACGGGTCGCCGTTCCGAGCGGACATGAAGGCCGTGGGCAGGCAAGGAGACTGGGAGAGCCGGACCGAGGCCAAGGTGCCGGCGCCGACGGATATCGCGGCGCGGCTCGGCATCGCCGAGGGCGACCTGTGCGTCCGGACGACGTACGAGTTCCTGGCCGACGGCAGGCCGGTGCAGCTCTCTACGAGCTGGGAGCCGTACGACCTCACCGCCGGCACCCTCGTCGTCCTCCCCGAAGGAGGGCCGCATGCAGGGGCGGGCGTCGTGAATCGCATGGCCGCGATCGGCGTCACTGTCAGCCATGCGGTGGAGCAGCCGGAGCCGCGGCAGGCAACCGCCGAGGAGGCGTCACTCCTGGGCATCCAGAAGGCCGCCCTCGTCACGCACATCCGGCGGACGTACTACAGCGACCAGGGGCGGCCCGTGGAGACGGCGGACATCATCGTGCCTGCAGCTCACTGCGAGATCGTCTATGAGATCCCGATCAACCCCTAGCCGAGACACGACGGCGAGCTCGCCACTCGATGGGCGTGGATAGGAACCACATCCATCGGCGGTCATTGGGGAGTACCCGGCACGGTCCGGCCGAAGGCGGTGAGGAGATGGCCAGGCGCTTTCTGGAACTGCAGGTCACTCCCGGTGGCCAGGATCTCGGTCAATGCCCCCGATGCTAGGTAGCGTGGCGAACATGACCGATGCCGCCCGTCATGCGAACACCTGTGGCCTATACGATCAACCGCTCGACGGGGATCATTCCCACGAGAAGGAGACTCTCGGAACCCGAGTCGAGTACGAGGTAGTCGAAGTTCGCGGCGTGCTGGCTGATTCGGTTGCGGTCCTTGACCCGAATGACAAGCATCCGCTGCCCACTCGGGTCCTCGCTACCAACCTGGGTGTTGACGCCGGTTCGCTACTCGGCCTTCATTACACGTGCCTCGTTTCCCGTGATCCGTACGGAGCTACTCGATCTGACTACCGCCTTTGGCGCAGTGGCAGCTTGCCGCCGGCGGCTCAGCCGGGGGTCTGACGCTGAGCGGTGCGGCGATCGCCTCCCCAATACGAGTCGAATGCGTGTCGAAGCTTGCAGTTGAGAGGGATCTGATCGGACGTTTGAGCAGATCAGCGCCCACCTGGCCTCTCAAACACCAAGCGCCTTCTAAGCGCTTGGCCGCAGGTTCGAGTCCTGCCGGGGGCGCATAGCCTCAGCCCTCCCATTGGGAGGGCTTTTTGCTGGTCAGGGCGGGTGGGGCTCGACACGGGTGCGCCTCGGACGCCGTCTTGGCGATCAAGGACCGAGTCCGGGGCTGTCCGGCTGCGGCCGGGGTTTCGCGGGTGGCCGTGTCGGATGCGTGTCGAAGTACACCAGCTGTAGATCGCGATCTTCATAGTGCCGGTCTGCCGGGCAGCAGTGGCCGACTTGCGCTTGGTGGCTGCAGCAGCCTGGCACGTAGGGGGCCGGGATGATTGCGATACCAGAGGAGAGTTGCTGGGGCGCTGGGAGTGCGTGCCGGATGACAAGGTCATTACGTGCGCGAATACGTCGTCGAGCGCCTCCACGACGAAGCCGCAGTGCTCGTTGTCGACGAGACCAACGACGTGAAGAAGGGCAGCCACACCGTCGGGGTCCAGCGCCAGTGCTCCGGCACAGCCGGAGTTGTACATCGGCCGGACCCGGCGATCTGGGACGGCCCTGACGATCCGGATTGGATCGGCGCCGTCACGCTGTCAGCCGCGGAGAAGTGGCGAGCGCTCAATCGGCAGCACGGACACACCGCCGAACAGTCGCAGCGAGCGCCGCGTTTCCGTCGCATTCAGCCTCGTTCATGGCCGCTCGGACGAGACCCCGAGCCGTCCCCGCGTCGGCGGCCACCCGCCCATGAACACGGGTGAACGCCCTTGCACGTCGCGCCGCAAGCCACCAACACAGACTTGAAAAGCGTGCGTCTGCACTCGTCAGCCGGCCGCCTTGGCGATGATGTGCTGCATCTCCTCTGCGCCGAAGGCCCGCAGAGTCGTGGAACGGACGTTGCCCACCCCATCGAGCTGCAGAAGTGCCGCCGCGCCTGTTTCGTCGTCGGGTGCCTCAACAATGGCCACGAGGTCGTACGGACCGACGGTCCAGTAGATGCTCAGGAGCTTCGCCCCGAGTTTTTGTACCGCTGAGGCGAAGCTCTCGGCGCGCTTCGCGGTGTCCTTGTAGTTCCGGATCCCTTGATCAGTCCAGCTCAGCAACGCGACGTACGTCGGCATGATCTCCACCTCCACCAGGGGACACATCGCGAGTTCAAGCCTGGGCACCTGAGCCGGAACCTGCGCGAGATACGCACCCGAACGCGCAAGGCGGGCGACCACAGGTATCGAGGGGCCGGCTGACATCCACGACTCCCGATGCGGGTGCCGCGGGTCGAACCCTGCCGGGGTCTTTGCCGATGCCCTACGGCTGCAGTCATGTAGCGCCCTGAAGCCCTGACACCCGGTTGGCCTCACAGCGTCACACCTTGGACAGGCCCGGAATGCCGGTTATCTGAGCTATCGGTACGTTCATCGCAGGTCGGTCGTCCGTCCGGCCGACGCACATGAGAAAGAGAGAAGTGCCCATGCCCTCGCGTGCTTTCGCTGTGGTCGGCGCCGGAGTAGGCGCGACCGTCCTTGCAGCCGCCGGCATCACCTACGCCTCGACCGTCGAGTCCACCCCGGCCTCCCCCTCTGTCCACCGGGCAGCCCAACCGCTCCACCACCCCGCCCAACCGGCCCACCACCCGGCCCAACCGGCCCCCCATGCCGCCCAGCCTGCGCAGCACGCCGCATCAGCAGCTTCTGCCGCTTCTGCCGCAGCCCCTTCGGGCGCCAAGAACGGGGGCGGAGGCGGAGGCGGAAACCGGGGCCGCGACGAGGGGGGCCGCGACGGCGGTGGGCGCGACGGCGGCGGTGGACGCGACGGCGACGGTGGACGCGACGGCGGTGGTTGGCGCGACGGCGGTGGACGTCACGGCGGCGGTGGACGCGGTCACGGCCACAGAAGATTCGGAAGGATCTTCATCAACGAACGTTCGTTCCCCGGCTCCATCGAGGGGTGCATCACCGTGGCCAGCGGACTGGGCGCGAAGAGCTTCAATGTGCTCAATGAAAGCAGGAGGACCGTCGAGGTCTTCCGGGGCTTCAACTGCGACGGGGGCGCTCCGGTCGCCATCGTGGGACCCCGCAGCGCGACCTTCGGCGTGAAGCCCCATGGCCACGACGGCGAATTCGGCTCCGACCGTGACGGCGGCGGCGACGGCAAATTCGGTCACCACGGCGTCGTGGGCAGCTTCCGGGTGATCTGCGACGACGACGGGTGGTGGTGACAGCACCACCCGACGCACCGAAGGAAGTCCCCGGACCGATCACGGTCCGGGGACTTCCCCATCCACCCCTCAGGGCAGCAAAACTCCCTCCGCCTCCGCCTTCACCCCGGCCAGGGTCCGCTCGATGCCCGTGCGCAGCAGGGCGAGGCGGCCGTCGATGATCTGTTCCTCGCGGTCCGGGTACCGCTCGACGACCTCGTGCATGGGGCCGTGTGCCGAGCCGAAGCGCATGCCGTGTCGCAGGCGGGTGCCGGAGCCGTCGGTGAGCGGTTCCAGGGTGTACGTCCAGACAGCCAGCGGTTCGCCGTGGCGCCGGTCGTTGTAGTGGACGACCTCCCACTCGAAGACGCGCTGCTCCGCCATCCGCGCGACCCGGCTGACCGTGCGCCACTCCCCCAGCCCGCTGTTGCGGTTGCGGCCGGAGAAGCAGGCGCCGACCGCGGGACCCTCGGCCCCGTCGAGCCACTCCACCTCCTGCAGTTCCGGGCTGTGCCGGGCCGAGGTGGAGATGTCCGAGACCAGCTCCCATACCCGCTGCGGCGCGGCCGCGATCTCGGTCACGCACTCCACACGGGCATCGGCGAGACGCATCGTTTCTTCCTCCTGGACGTGGTTGGTTGAAAAATAGACAGGTTGGGCACAGGGCGCTGCGGATCAGGCCGCCGGCGGCTGGGCAGATTTCCAGGCCGCGGCCGCCTCCGCCACCACCGCGGTCGCGATCACGCCATCGGCGACCCGCCAGTGGCCCGAGACCACGGTGAACGGGCCCGGCCGCCGCACCTCGGCCGTGACACCACCGGAGGAGCCGTCGCCGTTCACCTGGAACGCCACCTCCGCCTCCAGGAAGCCGAGTTCGGTGTGGGCCAGCGGGTACCACGCCTTGAAGACCGCCTCCTTCACGCAGAACAGCACGCGTCCCCAGTGCACTCGCGGCCAGCCGTCGGCCAGCATCGCCACATGCGCGCGCTCGGCGGGACTCGCGACCATCTCCAGCACATCCGGGGAGAGCGGGGCGTGCGGCTCGGCGTCGATGCCGAGTCCGGCCAGGCCCGTCTCGGGGCGGGCGACCACCGCTGCCCGGTAGCCCGCGCAGTGCGTCATCGAGCCCACGACACCCGCCGGCCAGCGCGGTTCTCCCCGCGGACCCGGCAGCACGGGCACCGGCCCGAAGCCGAGCACCCGCAGCGCGCGCCGGGCGCACACCCGCACCCCGGCGAAGTCCCGCCGCCGTTTGGCCCCCGCGCCCGCCATGAGCCGCGCCTCGGCGGGCAGCAGCGCTCCCCACCACTCCTCGTCCCCGTGTCCGAACGCCTCCGACGCCGCCACCCGGGGCGGGAGCAGCGAGGCCATCAATCCCGCGCCGCCGTCGGGGAGGTGAGGTCCGCTCGGCGACGAGCGCAGCAGTACAGCAGTCTGCTGATACGTCTGGTACGTCGTCATCGCCCTCACTCCCTGATCGCGCAGATCGCGGCGTCGGCGGTGAGTGCCGCGCCGGGCCGGACCAGGAGGTCGGCGACCGTGCCGGCCTTGTGGGCGGTGATGGGCTGCTCCATCTTCATCGCCTCCAGGACGACGACGAGGTCACCGGCGGCGACCGTCGCGCCCTCCTCCACGGCGACCTTGACGATCGTGCCCTGCATCGGCGAGGTCAGCGTGTCACCCGAGACGGCGGAGCCGGCACCGCGGCCGCCCGGGCGGCGCCTGACCTGACGCGCGCCACCCGGCACCGTACGCGCGCCTGCCACGCCCGGCGCCGTACGCCCCCACGGCATGCCCGGTGCCGTACGCGCCCGCGGCACACCCAGTGACGCGGGGACCCGGACCTCGATCCGCCTGCCGCCGACCTCGACCGCCAGGGTCTCGCGGCCGTCCAGCCCTTCCTCCCCGCCCTCCGCCGCGGGGACGAAGGGCTTGATCTCGTTGACGAACTCGGTCTCGATCCAGCGGGTGTGGACCGTGAAGGGGCCGTCCGAGCCGGTGA
>NZ_JAIQYY010000003.1:331861-407894 GCF_020181035.1 Streptomyces sp. CoH27 | reverse complement strand
GAGCACCCTGACCCGTAAACACCAACCCCAACCGACCAACCCCCACCCCACCACCCACCACCACACCCGACACATCCCACCCACCAGCAACCGCCTCAAGACCAGCCAACAACTCGCCACGATCCGCACCCAGAACAACAGCACGGTGCTTGAATGCTGTTCGGGCGGTGGCCAGCGTGTACGCCACATCCCCGACCCCGATCCCGGGCCGTGCCGCCAGGTGCGCATGCAGCCGGACCGCCTGCTCCCGCACCGCCTCCGGCGACCTCGCCGACAACACCAGCGGCGCAACCCCGTCGACGGCGACGGGCGCGGCCTCCTCGGGGGCCTGCTCCAGGATCAGGTGGGCATTGGTGCCGCTGATGCCGAAGGAGGACACCCCCGCCCGGCGCGGACCGGACGAGGACCACTCCCGGGACTCCGTCAGCAGCCGGACCGTACCGGCCGACCAGTCCACGTGCGGAGAGGGCTCATCGACGTGAAGCGTTTGTGGCAGCTCGCCGTGGCGGATCGCCTCCACCATCTTGACCACACCACCGACACCCGCCGCCGCCTGCGCATGCCCGATGTTCGACTTCAACGAACCCAGCCACAACGGCCGATCCGCAGAACGCGCAGCACCATACGTCGCGATCAGCGCCTCCGCCTCGATCGGATCACCCAGCGCCGTACCGGTGCCGTGTGCCTCCACGACGTCCACCTCGGCCGCCGACAGGCCCGCATCCGCCAACGCCTGCCGGATCACCCGCTGCTGCGAGGGACCGTTCGGCGCCGTCAACCCGTTCGACGCACCATCCTGATTGACGGCGCTCCCCTTGATCACCGCCAGCACCTTGTGCCGGTTGCGCTGCGCGTCCGACAACCGCTCCAGGACCAGGACGCCGGCCCCCTCGGCCCACGCCGTGCCGTCCGCGCCGGCCGCGAACGCCTTGCAGCGGCCGTCCGCAGCAAGGCCCCGCTGGCGGCTGAACTCCACGAGCATGCCCGGGGTGGCCATCACGGTCACACCGCCGGCGAGAGCGAGGGTGCACTCGCCGCGCCGCAGCGCCTGCACCGCCAGGTGGATCGCGACGAGGGACGACGAGCATGCCGTGTCCACCGTCACCGCCGGGCCCTCCAGACCGAAGGTGTAGGCGATACGGCCGGACATCACGCTGGCGGTGCTGCCGGTCAGCAGGTAGCCGCCCGTCTCCTCGTCCGCCTCGTGCAGGCGGGGGCCGTAGTCCAGGGCCGTGCCGCCGATGAACACGCCGGTGCGGGTGCCGCGCAGCTTCTCGGGGACGATGCCCGCGCGTTCGAGCGACTCCCAGGCGGTTTCCAGCAGCAGCCGCTGCTGGGGATCCATGGCTGCGGCCTCGCGGGGCGAGATGCCGAAGAACGCGGCGTCGAAGTGGCCGGCCTCGGCCAGGAAGCCGCCTTCCCTGGTGTAGGTGGTGCCGGGGCGCTCGGGGTCCGGGTCGTGGAGGGCGTCCAGGTCCCATCCGCGGTCGGTGGGAAAGGGGCCGATGACGTCCCGGCCGTCGGCGACCAGCTGCCACAGGTCCTCGGGGCTGTGCACGCCACCGGGGAGGCGGCAGCCGATTCCGACGATGACCACAGGATCGTTCGCGGTGGTGGCCGTGTCCGGTTCCGCACCGTGCGGATCGGCCAGGTCGGCGGGGTCCGACAGATCCTGCGCCAGCCGGTGGGCCAGTCCGGCAGGCGTGGGATGGTTGAACAGCAGCCCGGACTCCAGGGGGAGGCCGGTGGCCTCGCTCAGCCGGTCCCGGAGCTCGACGGCGAGGAGCGAATCGAAGCCGAGGTCCCGGAACGGCCGGGTGGGGTCGACGGAGGCGGCCGTGCCGTGGCCGAGCACGATGGCGGACCAGGAACGCACCAGATCGAGCATGGCGCGCTCCTGGTCCGCCCCATCGGTCCGGGGCCCTGCCGACGCCTCGGAGGCGGAGTCGGCATGATCGGCGGAGTCGGCATGATCCTGCCCGGCGGCCGGATCGGCCCGCGCCGGCTCCGGGGCGGGCGCCGTCGTCGCGCTCGCGCCCTGGCCGGGCTGCCCGAGCGGATGGGCCTCGTCGTCGCCGTACCAGTGCCGCCGGCGCTGGAACGCGTAGCCCGGCAGGGGGAGACGCCGGGCTCCCGTGCCCTCGAACAGATTCTTCCAGTCCGGGGCGTGGCCGTGCACGTGAAGTCCTGCGACGGCGGTCAGCAGGGCCTCCGGCTCGGACGCGGACGACCGGCGCATGGTCGGCAGCAGGACGGCCCGCCGGCCCCGCAGGCACTCACGGCCCATGGCGGTGAGGACACCGTCGGGGCCGATCTCCAAAAGGGCGGTGGTACCGCCCTCAAGGAGGGTGGCAATGCCGGCCTCGAAGCGCACCGCGGACCGTACGTGCCGTACCCAGTAGTCGGGCGAGCACAGTTCCTCGGGGGTCGCGGGCAGGCCGGTGACGTCGGAGACGACGGGGATGCGCGGCGGGGCGTAGGTCAGTCCGGCGGCGACGGCGCGGAACTCCTCCAGCATGGCGTCCATGTGCGGGGAGTGGAACGCGTGGCTGACGCGCAGCCGTCGCGTCCGGCGGCCGAGTGCGGCCACGGCTGCGGCGATCTCCTCGACGGCGGCCTCGTCGCCCGATACGACGACGGCGCGCGGGCCGTTGACGGCGGCGATGCCGGCCTGTCCCTCCCGGCCCTCCAGCAGCGGCAGTACCTCCTGCTCGGAGGCTTCCAGCGCGGCCATGGCTCCGCCGGGCAGCGCCTCCATCAGCCGTCCGCGGGCGGTCACCAGGGTCGCCGCGTCGGTGAGGTCCAGGACGCCGGAGACGTGGGCGGCGGCCAGTTCGCCGACCGAGTGGCCGAACAGGTGGCCGGGGGTGACGCCCCAGGTCTCCAGCAGGCGGAACAGCGCCACCTCCACGGCGAACAGGGCGGGCTGGGTGTAGCCGGTGCGGTCCAGCAGGGCGGCCTCAGGGGTGCCGTCGGGCGCGAACAGCACCTCCTGGAGGGGTCGTGCCAGGTGCCGATCGAGTTCGGCGCAGGCGCGGTCGAGCGCTTCGGCGAAGGCGGGATGGGTGCGGTACAGCTCGGCTCCCGCGCCCGCTCGTTGGCTGCCCTGTCCGGAGAAGAGGAAGGCGAGATCCCCGGTGTGCGCGGTGGTTCCGGTGACGGTGCCGGGGGCGGCCTCGCCCCGGGCCAGGGCCGCGAGGCCGCCGAGCAGTCGCTCGGGCTCGGAGCCGACCACGGCGGCCCGGTGTTCGAACTGGGTGCGGGTGGTGGCCAGGGAGTAACCGACATCGGCCGGCTCGGGCATCGTGGCCTCGGCGGTCAGCCGCGCGTGCAGCCTGGCCGCCTGCTCCCGCAGCGCCTCGGGCCCGCGCCCGGCCAGCGGCCACATCACCGGCCGCCCGTCGCCGGCCGCCCTGCCGGTCTCGTGCACGTCGCTGCGCTGCGCCGCCTTCGTCCGCGCAGGTGCCTCCGACACCACCACATGGCAGTTGGTGCCGCCCATTCCGAAGGAGCTGACGCCGGCGACGAGGGGCGCGTCCGGGCGGGGCCAGTCGCTCAGCTCGCGCTGGACGGTGAGGCCGAGTTCGGTGAGCGGGATGCGCGGGTTGGGGGTGCGGAAGTGGAGGCTGGGGGGCAGCTGGCGGTGCCGGATGCTCAGGAGTGTCTTGAGCAGGCCGGCGATGCCCGCGGCGCCTTCGAGGTGGCCGACGTTGGTCTTGACCGAACCGACCGCCAGCGGAACCGCGCGGCCCCGGCCCAGGGCCGCGCCGAGGGCGGCTGCCTCGATCGGGTCGCCGACCTTGGTGCCGGTGCCGTGCAGTTCGACGTACTGGACGTGCTCGGGGCGGATTCCGGCCCGTCTGCGGGCCGCCTCCACGACGCGCTGCTGGGCCGCCTGGTCGGGCACGGTCAGTCCGGGAGTGGCGCCGTCGTTGTTCACAGCGCTGCCCAGCAGGACACCGTGGATCTCGTCGCCGTCGGCGAGGGCACGGGCCAGCGGCTTGAGCAGGACGAGGCCGCCGCCCTCGCCTCGTACGTAGCCGTCGGCGTCGGCGTCGAAGGTGGCGCAGCGTCCGTTCGGGGAGAGGCCGCCGAAGCGGGACGCCTCGACCGTGCCGGCCAGGGTGAGGTTGAGATTGACGCCGCCCGCGATCGCGAGGTCGCATTCGGTGCGGCGCAGGCTCTCACAGGCCAGGTGGACGGCGACCAGGGCGGAGGACTGTGCCGTGTCGACGGCCAGGCTGGGCCCGTGCAGGCCGAGCGCGTAGGAGACCCGGTTGGCGAGCACTCCCCGGTTCAGGCCGGTCGCGGAGTGCGGGGTGACGGCGCCGGTGCCGCGGCGCTGGAGCAGTGCGGCGTAGTCGTCGTGCATCGCGCCGATGAAGACGCCGGTGCGGCTGCCGGCCAGGCCGGCGGGCAGGATGCCGGCGTCCTCCAGGGCCTCCCAGGCGAGTTCGAGGACCAGGCGCTGCTGCGGGTCGACGGAGGCGGCCTCGCGCGGGGACATGCCGAAGAACTCGGCGTCGAAGGCGTCGACCTGGTCGAGGAAACCGCCGCGGGCGGCTCCGGTGACGGCGTCCGGCGCGAGGTCCCCGGGAGCGTCGGCCTGCCAACGGCCGGGCGGCGGCGGGCTGATGGCGTCCCGGCCGGTCCGCAGCAGGTTCCAGAACGCGGCCGGATCGGGGGCCTGCGGGAGCCGGCAGGAGAGGCCGACCACCGCAATCGCCTCCTGTTCGGCCGGGCCCACCTGATCCGTCGGGAAACCGCCGGAAACTTCCTTCTTCGCCACGGTGGCTCACTGCTCCCTCTGGGGCCGATCGCAGATCGTCGGGTCAGTGTCACCGCCTCCGCCAAAGGCCTCCTTGGCGCGCTCTAAAGGCGAGTTCCCTGCGTGCCGAGGTCGCGGCTACGGTCCTGCAGGACCAGCCGCGCCAGGTGGGAGGAGTTTCGTGGACTTCAGTCTCTTCTATTTCGCGGACTACGGGGCCGCGGCCGATGACCGCTACCGTCTTCTGCTGGACAGCGCGAAATTCGCGGACACCCACGGATTCACGGCGGTCTGGACGCCGGAACGCCATTTCCATGAATTCGGCGGCCAATATCCCAACGCGGCCGTCACCGGCGCGGCGCTGGCGGTGGCGACCGAGCGGATCGCCATCCGCGCCGGCAGTGTCGTCGCGCCGCTGCACCATCCGGCGCGGATCGCGGAGGAGTGGTCCGTGGTGGACAACCTCTCCCGGGGCCGGGTGGGCGTGTCGCTGGCGTCGGGCTGGCACGCGGTGGACTTCGTCCTGCGGCCGGAGAACTACCGGGACCGCAAGGAGGTCCTGGTGCGCACCGTGGAAACCCTGCGCCGGCTGTGGGCGCGGGAGGAGGTGGCGTTCCCGGACGGCGCGGGCCAGGAGTCGAAGGTGCGGATCTTCCCGCCGCCGGTCCAGCCGGAGCTGCCGATGTGGCTGACGAGCGCCGGCTCCGCCGAGACGTTCCGTACGGCCGGCCGGCTCGGCACGGGTGTGCTGACGCATCTGATCGGCCAGGAGATCTCCGATCTGGAGCACAACGTCGCCGCCTATCGCGCGGAACTGGCGGCCGCACACGGCCCCGGGGCGCGCGGCCATGTGGCGCTGATGCTGCACACCCTGCTGGGCACCGACCGCGAGAAGGTCCGTGAAGAGGTCCGCGAGCCGTTCAGCAACTATCTGCGCAGCTCGATCGGACTGATCATGAAGACAGCCGCGGCGGCACTGCCCGGCGGCATCGACCTGGAACGGCTGTCGCCGCAGGACCGCGAGTTCCTCGTGGCGCGGTCGTTCGACCGCTACTTCGACACGGGCGGGCTGTTCGGCACGGTCGAGGACGGCGTGGAGACCGTACGGCGGCTGCGTGCGGCAGGGGTCGACGAGGTCGCCTGTCTGATCGACTTCGGGGTGCCCGAGGACCGGGTGCTGGAGGGCCTGCACTCCTTGGACACGCTGCGCGAGCGGTGCGCCGACGACCATGGGGAGGACCGTGATGAGCAGCGGTGAACTGACCGGGCTGACCGCCCTGGTGACCGGCGGTGCCTCTGGCATCGGGCTGGCCACCGCCCGCATGCTGGCGGCCAGGGGCGCGGCGGTGGCCTGCCTGGACCTCAACGCGCTGGACACGGACGGGAAGCCGGCCGTTCCCGAGCCGCTGATCGGGGTGTACGGCGACGTCGCGGACGACGCCTCGGTGGACGCGGCCGTGGCGGAGGCCGCCGAACGGCTGGGCGGGCTGGACATCCTGGTGAACAACGCGGGCATCCTCGGCCGGGGAACCGTGGAGTCGGGTGGTCTCGACGAGTGGAAGCGGGTCTTCGACGTCAACGTGTTCGGCATGGTGCGGGTCGCCCGTGCCGCGCTGCCGTATCTGCGGCGCTCGGAACACGCGTCCATCGTGAACATGTGCTCGCTGGGTGCCACCGTCGGGCTGCCCAACGCGGCGGTGTACTGCTCCTCGAAGGGAGCGGTGCTCGCCCTGACCACGGCCATGGCCGCCGACCATCTGCACGAGGGCATCAGGGTCAACTGTGTGACCCCGGCCCCGGTCGACACGCCGTGGGTACGCCGGCTCGTGGACGCCGCGCCCGACCCGGAGGCCGCCTTCGCCGCGGTCAGCGGGCGGCAGCCGAACGGGCGGCTGGTCACACCGGAGGAGGTGGCCACCGCGATCTGCTACCTCGCCGGCCCGGCCGCGGGCTCGACCACCGGGGTCTCGCTCCCTGTCGACGGGGGCAGCCGGGGTGTCCTGCTGAGCATGGATCCGCGTCTGCTGCCGGCCCGTTCCCGGCTCTGAATCCCCTGGCCCGGGCGGCTTAAGCGAGGCCCAAGCCGTCTGTAAGAGCCCCGGCCTAGGGTCTCGATCAACGATGGGCGACCGGAGGAAAGCATGACCGAATACCAGCTCAAGGGCACCGCCGCGGCTCTGGTGGAGCTGTTCGCCGGGAAGATCCACCAGCACGGCATGTACGACTCGGAGGGCGCCTCCTTCTACCACGCGTTCACGGTGCGGGACAACGCCGAGGTGGAGGAGCTGCTGAGCGCCGGCGAGGGGCGGCCCGGCCCGGTGCTGGAGCTGTGCTGCGGCTCCGGCCGGCTGACGCTGCCGCTTCTCAAGAGCGGATTCGAGGTGGTCGGGCTCGACAACTCGCCGTCGATGCTGGAGATCCTCGACGAACGGATGCGGGAGCCGGAGCACCAGGAGTACGCGGACCGGCTGAGCACCGTCGAGGGCGACATGACGGACTTCTCGCTGGACCGCACGTTCGGCCTGATCGTGCTCGGCGCGACGGCGGTGTGGAACCTCACTCAGGAGCAGCGCGCGCAGCTGTTCCGCTGTGTGCGCGAGCATCTCGCCGAGGACGGCCGCTTCCTGCTGACCGTGCTGGACATCGCAGGGTTCGAGAGCGCGCCCGCCGCCTTCGAGTACACCTCGGTCTTCCCGACGAAGGACGACCGTTCGCCGGTGCTGTGCACCTTCATCGACCGGATCGAACCGGACGGCCTGCGCTCCACCAGCATCCTCGCCAACCGCGTACAGGACGGCGAGGTGGTCGACACCGCCCTGTACACCGCCTGGACGCATCTGGCGCCGCTCGGCTCCCTGGAGAAGGAGCTGGCGGCCGAGGGCCTGAAGCTGGTCGCCCAGCGGGAGCTGGTGAATCGTCACCAGATCACCCGCAGCAGCAGCGCGCGCCGTCGGCTGCTCCTTGAGGTCACGCTCTGACCGTCGACGCGACCAGGGTGCCCGGCGCGACCCGAGAGGCCGCTCCGGGCACCCGGTTCCGAGCAGGAAGCGAGGCGCCCCAGGTGACCGACCCGATACCGACGTCGCGTGCGGCGGATACCGTCACGTCCGAGGAATTCCGTCGGGTTCTCGGCAGGTTCGCCACGGGCATCGTCGCCGTCGCGGCCCTGGACGCCGTCGGCCGGCCCGCCGCGCTGGCGGTGAACTCCTTCGCCTCGGTCTCCCTGCGGCCTCCGTTGGTCTCCTTCTGCGTGGCGGAGACGAGCAGGAGCTGGCCGCGGATCCGGCCGGCCGAGCGGATAGGGATAAGCATCCTCGCCGACCGTCAGCGGCCCGTGTGCGATCGGCTCGCCGCCAGCGGCCCGGACAAGCTGCACGGCACGGAGTGGCACCTCTCCCCCGGCGGAGCGCTGCTCGTGGCGGGCGCGACCGGCTGGCTCGAATGTTCCCTGCGGGACGAGTACTGGGCCGGCGACCATGTGATCGCACTGTGCCACGTGCACCACCTGGCAGTCGGCGAGAGCGATGCCCCGTTGCTCTTCCACGGCGGCCGTTACGGCACCTTCCGGCCCGGCCCGCTCCCCGTGCCCCGCTGACCGGGGCGTCCGGGCCCGGCCGCCTCGTCCCCGAGCGCGCGACCGGACACCAGCGCGAGGTGGACACGACTGTCCGGACGGCTCGGTCCGTCCGGTCCACTCGCAGGGGTGAAGCAGGCCCAGGACGAGGACCATCACCGCCCGCACCACGGCGACTTCGGCAGACTCGGCTCCCGGAACACATCCCGGAAGCAGATGAACGGAGCCGTGAGCACCATGTCCGCCGCGCAGCCCGCCGACCGCTCGCCCCACGAGGTGCTGGAGCGTTACCACCAGGCGATGCTTGCCATGTCCGCCGACGACCTGGCTGACCTGTACGAGGTGGATGCGGTGCACGAGCTGCCGTTCCTCTTCCCCGGAATGCCTGCCTGCCTCAAGGGCCGGGAAGAGGTACGGGCCACTTACCGGGCGGCCTGGGAGCACAGCACGGCGCGGGCAAGCGCGTTGCGTGACGTGACCGTTCACACCACCTCCGATCCGGAGGTCGTCATCGCCGAGCAGACCGTCGTCGGCACGGTGACCGGCAGCGGTGAGCCCTTCGCCTTCTCCAACGTGCTGGTGATCCGCGTCCGCGGCGGGCTGATCACCCAGGTCCGTGACTACATGGACGGCCTCAGAATCGCCCACTCGCTCGGCCGGTTGCCCGCTGTCACGGCCATCCTGGAAGGTGAGCGCCTCTGACCTGCGGGCGGCTTCG
Source organism: Streptomyces sp. CoH27 (assembly GCF_020181035.1). Lineage (GTDB taxonomy): Bacteria > Actinomycetota > Actinomycetes > Streptomycetales > Streptomycetaceae > Streptomyces > Streptomyces camelliae. The sequence continues at coordinate 398,834 of NZ_JAIQYY010000003.1, read as the reverse complement.
GGAAGTCACCCTGCGGTCCTGCGCCCCCACGCGGTCCCCGCGAGCACCAGGACGCCGCCCGCGAGACCGAGCGCGCCGAGCCGTTCGCCGCCCAGCGTGATCCCGGCCGCGGCGGCCCACAGCGGTTCGGTGCCGAGCAGCAGACCGACCCGGGACGGAGAGGTACGGCGTACCGCCCACATCTGCACGAAGAACGCGAACACCGTGCACAGCACGGCGAGGAACAGCAGCCCGGCCCAGTCCCGGGCGCCGAGGTCCGCCGCGACCGCCCAGGGCGCCGGGCCGCCGCAGACGGCGGACAGCAGGGTGAAGACGGCGACGGCCGCGCCGAGCTGGACCGTGGTGAGCGGCAGCGCGCCGGCGCCCTGGACGGCCCTGATCCGGGACATGGCAAGGACGTGCACGGTACGGGCGAGCGCGGCGAGCAGCATCAGCAGGTCGCCGAGCGAGGGCCCGGTGAAGCCGCCGCCCTGGGTGAGCAGGACGACACCGAGCACCGACAGCAGCGCCGCGCCGAGGAAGGCCGGGGCGGGCCGGGTGCGGGTGACGGCGGCCTCGGCGAGCGGGGTGAAGATCATGGTGAGGCTGATGATCAGGCCGGCGTTGGTCGCCGAGGTGTGGACGACGCCGTAGGTCTCCAGCAGGAAGATCCCGCTGAGGATCAGCCCCAGCAGGGCCGCGCCGCGCCACTGGGCGCCGGTCAGGGAGCGCAGGGCACGGCGGCCGGCGACGGCCAGGACGGGCACGGCGAGGGCGAACCGCAGCACGAGGACGGCCAGGACGGTACGGGCGGTGGTGATGTCCTTCGCGGCGAGGTAGCTGGCACCCCAGCAGACGGCGACGAGCAGGACCGGCAGGTCGGTGTGCCAGGCGCGACGGGGGGCGACGGCGGCGCCCGGTACGGCGATCGAGGACATGCGGGCGGCTCTCCCGGTCTCCGAGGGGTGCGGAGACGGCGGCGGCTCGCGCGGGGCGTGATCACCGTACCGGCGGCGACGATCTTCAGCCAGGGGTTTGTCCGGGTCTCAGGCCTCCTCGGGGAGGTCGTACGAGCCGTACTCCGGGTCGCCCGCCAGGTCGTAGCTCTGGATGGAGATGCCCGAGCGGGTGACGCGGCCGCCGGTGTGCCGGAAGCGGGTGGGGACCGTGCCGTCCGGGAACAGGCGGTGGCCGGTGCCGAGGACGACCGGGAAGGTCAGCAGGTGCAGGGTGTCGAGGAGGCGGAGGTCGATCAGGGAGCGGACCAGGGCGCCGCTGCCGTGGACCTGGAGTTCGCCGTCCGTGCGCTCCTTGAGGGCCTGCACCTCCTTGGCGAGGTCGCCGGCGAGCACCGTGGTGCCGGACCACTCGGGCGCCTGAAGGGTGGACGAGACGACGTACTTGGGGAGGGCGTTGAGCCGGGACGCGATGGGGTTGGCCGGGTCGGTCACCTTCGGCCAGTAGGCGGCGAAGATGTCGTACGTACGGCGGCCGAGCAGGAAGGCGCCGGCGCGGTCGAAGACCTCGGTGACGAAGCGGCCGAAGTCCTCGTCGCCGTAGGTGAAGCTCCAGCCGCCGTGGGTGAAGCCGCCCCTGGTGTCCTCCTGGGGGCCGCCCGGGGCCTGGTAGACACCGTCGAGGGTGACGAAGAGGGTGGAGACGAGCTTGCCCATGAGGGGTGCCTTCTTCCGGGTGCGGGGTCGGTCGGTCATCAGCTCAGACCCCGCCGTGACCCGGAACTCATCGGTGCGGCCCGGCTCAGCCCGCGTGCGTCGAGAACAGTCCGCCGGTCGGGCCCTGCTTGTCGCCGCCCTGGGCCTTCTTCAGGGCGTTGGCGAGGCTCTCGATGGTCATGGACTGGAGGATCACCCGGCCGTTGCCCTCCAGCGTGGCCAGGGACAGGCCCTCGCCGCCGAAGACGGCGTTCATGATCCCCTGACGGTTGAGGCCGCCGACGCGCTGAACGCCGTACTGGACGCCCTCCTCGAAGGCCACCACACAGCCGGTGTCCACCTCGATCCGGCCGCCGAAGTCGGCGGGGTTGAGGTCGATGAAGTTGCCCGCGCCGGCGATGATCACCGTGCCGTACCCGGTGAACTTCTCCAGGATGAAGCCCTCGCCGCCGCTCATGCCCGTGCGGCCGCCGGCGAAGGCGATGCCGAAGTCGACGGTGGACTCGGCGGCCACGAAGGCGTCCTTCTCCGCGAACCACGCGCGCGTGCCGTCCAGTTCCAGCGCGCGCATCTCGCCGGGGAGCACGCCCGCGAAGCCGACCGTGCCCTGGCCGCCCTGGGAGGTGAAGTACTGGAACGCCAGCGACTCGCCCGCGAGCATGCGCTGGCCGACCTGCATGGCGGTGCCCATGGCCTGGCGCAGCAGGCCGCCCATGCCGCCGCTCTGCCCCTGCTGGCCCCCGCTGCCGTTCGCGGACGGGCCGGACAGGCGCGTCTCCATGGTCACGTTCGTCGTCTTGAACAGGAACTTCCCGGCCTCGCAGTACACGGTCTGGCCGGGCTGGAGGCTGACGACCGCCATCTGCATGGCGTTGCCGACGATTTCTTGCTGAAGGGTCACGCGGGAAGAACGCGGGAGACGGACCGGAGAGTTCCAGGAGGCCGGAATCGAATCCGTGTGGGTGACACGCGGGGCGCCCGGTGCTGTCCAGGCCGGGGCGCCCCGCGCGGGGTGGGTCAGCCGCCCAGCTCCTGGTGGCGGGCGGCGAGCCGGGCCGCGCCGTCCTCGGTCAGGGAACCGAACAGCCTCAGGCGGGAGATGCCGCCGTCGGGGAAGATGTCGACACGCGCGTGCGTGCCGACGGCCGGGGCCGGGAGGACGAAGCGGTGGTTGGTGTCGGGCTGGAGGCGGGTGCGCGGCAGGATCTCCGTCCAGTCGCCCTCCTCGCCGTCCTTCACCGAGACCGACGCCCAGCCGGCGCTGTTGCCCTTCAGATAGGCGGTGTCGATCTCGACGGCGCGGATCTGCGCCTGGGCGGCCAGCCGGTAACGGATCCAGTCGTTGCCCTGGTCACGGCGGCGGCGGGTCTCCCAGCCGTCGTCCATCTTGCGGGAGCGGCCCGGCTGAATGGTGTTGGTGGCCGGGGAGTAGAAGAGGTTGGAGGCGTCCTCGACCTGGCCGCCGTTCTCCAGGGCGACGACGTCGAAGGTGCCGAGCACCGCGAGCCACTCGGGGTCCGGAACGACCTCGCCGTGCACGCGCAGGCGCGCGATGCCGCCATCGGGGTGCTGGTTGACGCGCAGGTGAGTGAAGCGCTGCTCGGCCGAGACGGCGAAGCCGTTCGCCGCGTGGCCGCCGACCGGGGTGCGCGGGACGATCGTCGTCCACTTCACGTCGTCGCCCAGCAGCTCCTGCGGGGACGGCGAGCCGGCGACGGACGCGGCCTCGATCGACACGGCCTGCGGGTAGTTGCCGCGGAAGTGGGCGGTGTCGACGACGATCCCGCGGATCACGCCGGGCGCCCCGAGGCGGACCAGTGCCCAGTCGTGGTCCTCGGCGGTGGGCCACGGGTGCTCGGCGGAGACACCGCGCCGGCGGCGGGTCTCCCAGCCGTCCATGATCTTGCCCTTGTGCCCGAAGTGCTCGGGGTCGAACTCGGCCCGCTCGGGCACCAGCAGGTTCTCGCGCTGGGCGAAGAACTCGTCGTTGGCGGCGATGACACCGGCGCCGAGCTGCCGGTCGGCGAGGTTGGCGTACTGGGTGAAGGGGAAGTCGGCGGTGCGGTAGTCCGCGTACGGGTCGCCGCCTCCGTAGGGGTTCGCGTCGCCGGTGAAAGTCGGTATCGCCGTCACGGTGATCAGGGGGTCCTTTCTGGAGTCGGACGGGTGCGGGGGTGGCTCACTGGGGGCGGGCGAGCAGAGTGCCCTTCGGCTCGGTGAACTCGCCGTCGTGGACGATGCGTTCGCCGCGCAGCCAGGTGGACTTCACGACGCCGTACAGGGTCTTGCCGGCGTACGCGGTGACCCGGTTGCGGTGTTGGAGGGCGGCCGGGTCGACGGTGAAGGTCTCGTCGGGGGCGAGGACGGCGAAGTCGGCGTCCCGGCCGGCCTCGATGGCGCCCTTGCCGTCCAGACCCACGAGCGCCGCGGTCCGCGTGGACATCCAGCGCACCACGTCCTCCAGCCCGTGGCCGCGCTCACGGGCCTCGGTCCACACGGCGGCCAGGCTGAGCTGGAGGCCGGAGATGCCGCCCCAGGCGGTGGCGAAGTCGTCGGTCTTCAGGTCGGCGGTGGAGGGCGAGTGGTCGGTGACGACGCAGTCGATGGTGCCGTCGGCCAGCGCCTCCCACAGCAGGTCCTGGTTGGCGGCCTCGCGGATGGGCGGGCAGCACTTGAACTCGCTGGCGCCGTCCGGGACTTCCTCGGAAGTCAGGGTGAGGTAGTGCGGGCAGGTCTCCACGGTGATCCGGACGCCCTCGGCGCGGGCGGCGCGGATGAGCGGCAGCGCGTCGCTGGAGGACAGGTGCAGGACGTGCACGCGCGCGTTGAGCCGCCGGGCCTGGGCGACGAGGTTCTCGATGGCCGTGTCCTCGGCGTCGCGGGGCCGGGAGGCGAGGAAGTCGGCGTACCGGGGGCCGCCGGCTTGCGGGGCGGCGGCGAGGTGGTGCGGATCCTCGGCGTGCACGATCAGCAGGCCGTCGAAGCCGGCGATCTCCGCCAGGGACTGGGCGAGCCGGTCCTGGTCGAGGTGCGGGAACTCGTCCACGCCGGACGGGGACAGGAAGGCCTTGAAGCCGAAGACACCGGCGTCGTGCAGCGGGCGCAGGTCCTTGACGTTGTCGGGCAGGGCGCCGCCCCAGAAACCGACGTCGATGTGCGCCTTGTCGGCGGCCACCTGCCGCTTCACCCGCAGGTTCTCGACCGTGGTGGTCGGCGGGAGGGAGTTGAGCGGCATGTCGATCAGCGTGGTGATGCCGCCGGCCGCCGCCGCGCGCGTGGCGGTCCAGAAGCCCTCCCACTCGGTACGGCCGGGGTCGTTGACGTGCACGTGGGTGTCGACCAGGCCGGGCAGCAGGACATGGTCGCCGACGTCCTCCAGCCGGGCCCCGGCCGGGACCTCGGCGTCGTACGGCAGGACGGCCGTGATCTTCCCGGCGGACACGGTGACCGTCGCGGCCCGCGTCCCCTCCGGAGTGATGACGCGCGTCGAGCGCAGGACCAGTTCAGCGTCGGACACCCGGACCCCTCTCTGTACCGCCGTTTTACGCCCAGGAAACGGGATTTACATCCACGTAACGGATTTCAACGTTCTGTTGAAGGAGTCTTCACTCCCACTTCCGCGCCGTCAAGGGGCACACTTCTGAGCAGCGCGCCGACCGCGCCCACTCTGGACGTTTCCACAAAGCGGAATTAGAATTTCGCCAAGCAGAACGTAGCTACGTACAAGCGGGGAGTCAACCGACTGCCGGGTAGGCTTCTGCCCTCCTGTCAGCCCCGAAAGGAACGCGCCGTGCCGACGTCCAGCGCCAGCACCACCGACTCCGCCAAGCCCTCCGCCGGCGGCGGTGTCCAGTCCCTTGAGCGCGCCTTCGATCTGCTGGAGCGGATGGCGGACGCGGGCGGCGAGGTGGGCCTGAGCGAACTGTCCGCGACCAGCGGGCTGCCGCTGCCGACCATCCACCGGCTGATGCGCACGCTGGTCGCCTGCGGATACGTACGCCAGCAGCCGAACCGGCGCTACGCCCTCGGCCCCCGCCTCATCCGGCTCGGCGAGTCGGCGTCCCGGCTGCTCGGCACGTGGGCGCGGCCGTATCTCGCCCGGCTGGTCGAGGAGACCGGCGAGACGGCGAACATGGCGCTGCTGGACGGCGACGAGATCGTGTACGTGGCGCAGGTGCCGTCGAAGCACTCGATGCGGATGTTCACCGAGGTGGGCCGACGGGTGCTGCCGCACTCGACCGGCGTGGGCAAGGCACTGCTCGCCGGGGTGCCGGACGACGAGGTGCGGGCGCTGCTGGCGCGTACCGGGATGCCCGCGGCCACCGAGAAGACCATCACCACGCCCGAGGGCTTCCTGGCCGCGCTGGAGGACGTACGGCGGTCGGGGTACGCCGTCGACGACAACGAGCAGGAGATCGGGGTGCGGTGTCTCGCGGTGTCCGTTCCCGACTCGCCCACGGCCGCGGCGATCTCCATCTCCGGGCCGGCCGGGCGCGTGACGGAGGCCGCGACCGACAAGATCGTGCCGGTGCTCCAGCAGATCGCCCTTGAACTGTCTCAGGCTTTGGCGAGTTCGGGCGCCTGACGGGGCCGCCTCCCGCGCCCCTCAGGTGGGCACCGCTAACCCCTCTGCGTCGGTTCCCCGAAAAGATCCACCGCGTCCCTGACCTCCTTCAGACCCCTCGCCAGCGCACTCACCGAGCCGATCGCCCCCGCGATCAGTAACAGGGAGCCGCGCAGGCGCGGGGTCTCGGGTGCGCCGCCCGCGGCCATCGCCGCCAGAGCCGCCAGTTCGTCCTCGGCGATCGCCCGGTCGGGGAACTCGGAGGGCAGCGCGGCGAGTTCGCGGCGCAGCCGGGACACCGCGGTCCGCAGTTCCGCCACTCTCGGGTCCTCGCCCCTGCCGGTCACCGGTCTCTGCCCCAAGCTCCGAAACACAGCCCTCCCCCTCACACGCCGTCGTGCGCGGGTCAGTAAACGCCACCGCGTCCGTGCGCGCCACCGCGCGGACCGAAATTCAGCCCCAGGGAACCGGCCGTCGGCCGCCGCGTCGGGTATGCAGGACGCATGACGGACAGACATCGCGAGGAGGTCGCCGGGCTGCTGCTCGCCGCCGGCGGGGGACGGCGGCTCGGCGGTCGGCCCAAGGCGCTGCTGGAGCACCGGGGACGGCCGCTGGTCGAGCATGCCGTCGGCATGCTGCGGGCGGCCGGGTGCGGGCGGATCCATGTGGTCCTGGGCGCGTCGGCGGACGAGGTACGCGCGCGTGCCGAACTGGGCGGCTGCGTGCTCGTGGACAACCCCGGCTGGGCCGACGGGATGGGCTCCTCGTTGCGGGCCGGACTGGTCTCGCTCGGCGGTACGGGGGCGCGCGCGGCCCTGGTGAGCCTGGTCGACCAGCCGGGCATCCGTGCGGCGGCCGTGGCGCGGGTACTCGGCGCGTACGAGGACGAGAAGTCACTGGCCTCGGCCGCCTACGACGGCGTCCGCGGGCATCCCGTGCTGTTCGGTGCCGCCCACTGGGCGGGGATCGCTGCGACCGCCACCGGGGACCGCGGGGCGCGCGCCTATCTGAAGGATCACGAGAGCGAGATACGGCTCGTGGAGTGCGCCGACGTGGCGGAGCCGTACGACATCGACACCGAGGCCGACCTGCGCCACTTGGAGTGAGCACGGTGGCACTGGGCGCCACCTTCCCTCGACTCAGAGAATCTCGACGTCAACAAACCATTGAAGTTCCACGATGAGGAAACTACTATCCACTGTTCAGAAGCGCCTGCCCGCACAGTCGGCGCTGTTCGCCCTGTTCGTGCCTCTTGGCACTTGGTGCCACCGCTGAAGGAAGTGACAGCTCATGTCCGCACCAGCGCCGTCCCCGCTGGCCATCGTCGACGCCGAGCCCCTGCCCCGGCAGGAAGAGATCCTCACGGACGCGGCGCTCGCCTTCGTGGCGGAGCTGCACCGGCGGTTCACCCCGCGCCGTGACGAACTCCTCGCCCGCCGGGCCGAGCGCCGCGCCGAGATCGCCCGCACCTCCACGCTCGACTTCCTCCCGGAGACCGCCGCCATCCGCGCGGACGACTCCTGGAAGGTCGCCCCGGCCCCGGCCGCGCTGAACGACCGGCGCGTCGAGATCACCGGCCCCACCGACCGCAAGATGACCATCAACGCGCTGAACTCGGGCGCGAAGGTCTGGCTCGCCGACTTCGAGGACGCCTCCGCTCCCACCTGGGAGAACGTCGTCCTCGGTCAGGTCAACCTGGCCGACGCCTACACCCGGAACATCGACTTCACCGACCCGAAGTCGGGCAAGTCCTACGCCCTGCGCCCGAACGAGGAGCTGGCGACCGTCGTCATGCGCCCGCGCGGCTGGCACCTGACCGAGCGGCACCTGGTCGACGCCGACGGCCACGCCGTCCCGGGCGCCTTCGTCGACTTCGGCCTGTACTTCTTCCACAACGCCCAGCGGCTGCTGGACCTCGGCAAGGGCCCGTACTTCTACCTGCCGAAGACCGAGTCGCACCTGGAGGCCCGCCTCTGGAACGACGTTTTCGTCTTCGCGCAGGACTACGTCGGCATCCCGCAGGGCACCATCCGCGCCACCGTCCTGATCGAGACGATCACGGCCGCGTACGAGATGGAGGAGATCCTCTACGAACTGCGCGACCACGCCTCCGGGCTGAACGCCGGGCGCTGGGACTACCTGTTCTCCATCGTGAAGAACTTCCGCGACGGCGGCGCCAGGTTCGTCCTGCCGGACCGCAACGCGGTGACGATGACCGCCCCGTTCATGCGGGCCTACACCGAACTCCTCGTGCGTACCTGCCACAAGCGCGGCGCGCACGCGATCGGCGGCATGGCGGCCTTCATCCCGTCCCGCAAGGACGCCGAGGTCAACAAGGTGGCCTTCGAGAAGGTCCGCGCCGACAAGGACCGTGAGGCGAACGACGGGTTCGACGGCTCCTGGGTCGCGCACCCCGACCTCGTGCCGATCGCCATGGAGTCCTTCGACAAGGTCCTCGGCGACAAGCCGAACCAGAAGGACCGGCTGCGCGAGGACGTCCACGTCGAGGCGGCCGACCTGATCGCGATCGACTCGCTGGACGCGAAGCCGACGTACAGCGGTCTCGTCAACGCCGTCCAGGTCGGCATCCGCTACATCGAGGCCTGGCTGCGCGGTCTCGGCGCGGTCGCCATCTTCAACCTGATGGAGGACGCGGCCACCGCCGAGATCTCCCGCTCCCAGATCTGGCAGTGGATCAACGCAGGCGTCGAGTTCGAGAACGGCGACACGGCCACGCCCGAGCTGGCCCGCAAGGTCGCCGCCGAGGAACTGTCCGCCATCCGCCAGGAGATCGGCGAGGAGGCCTTCGCCGCCGGCCACTGGCAGGAGGCCCATGACCTGCTGCTGACGGTCTCCCTGGACGAGAACTACGCCGACTTCCTCACCCTGCCGGCGTACGAGCAGCTCAAGGGCTGAACCTGACACGGGTGAGCGGCCCCGGGAGTTCACGTCCCGGGGCCGCTCGCGCGTGTTCAGCCCAGGTGAGCCGACCAGTCCTGCTCCGCGGCCGGCTTGCCGTGCAGGTCGGGGACGCGTTTGAGCCAGGCCGGGCGGCCCGCCTGGGTCCGCGCCGCGCGGGCGGCGTCCTCGGCGGCGAGCTGCTCATGGCTCGGGAAGTCGGTGGGCAGCCACTCCCGTGACAGGCGGACCCGGGCCAGCAGGTAGTCGACGTAGGCGGCGCGGACGTCGTCCGGGGTCGCGAAGCCGGCGTCCTCGGCCAGCCACGCGTCCGGCACCTGGGCGACGATGCCCCGCAGCAGTTCCTCGGTGACCCTGGGGGCCAGTTCGGCGTCGGCCGCCCGGACGTCGGGTCCGTAGTGGCCGAGGGCGTGGTGCCGGAAGTCGTAGCTCTTGCCCGGGGCCGTGGTGTCCCAGCGGTGGTGGAAGACGAGCGCGGCGCCGTGGTCGATGAGCCACAGGCGCGGCGGTACGGTGCCGAGCGTGGGCCAGACCATGAGGTTGGAGCTGTGCACCGTGCGGTCCACGTTGACCGTGAGCGCGTCCAGCCAGACGATCCGGCCCGCCTCCAGCGGGTCCACGGGGAAGCTCTTCGCGACCTTCGGGGTGAAGTCGGCGGCGCCCGGCAGATAGTCCATGCCGAGGTTCACCCCCGCGCTCGCGCCGTGCAGGTCCCGGACCTCCTGATGGGGCTCCTCCGCCGCGATCGCCGGATCGAAGCGGACGAGCACCAGCTCCGGGAAGCGCAGGCCCAGCGCACGGGCGAGTTCCCCGACGATCACCTCGGCCACCAGCGCCTTGTGCCCCTGCGCCGAGCCGGTGAACTTCACCACGTACATGCCGAGGTCGTCGGCCTCGACGACTCCTGGGACGGAGCCGCCCGAGCGGAGGGGTTCGATGTAACGGGTTGCAGCGACCTCTCTCAACATCTACCCAGGCCCCATAGCTCATTTGCCTTATATTCCACGGCCAGCTCCCACGCGGTGCGCCCCTTGCCTCCGGCCTCGGGCATGAAGTGAGCATAGACCCCTGCCTCCGCCATGATCGATGCGCAGGCAAGGAGCCGATCGCCCTCTACGGAGTCAGCCCTGCCTTCGCACAAGCGGCCCGCAGCTGCGGTGTGCAGATCTGGTCGATGGTGTACACACCGTCCTTGACGAGGGTCTGCTTGATGTTGGCGGTGGTCACGGCGACCGGGGTGAGGAGCACGGACGGGATGTGGTGGGTGGTGGGGCTGTCGATCGTCGTCGTGGCGATGGTGCGCAGCTTCTCCCCGCGGCCCAGGGCGACGGCCATGGCAGCGGCTGCTTCGGCTTCCGCGCGGAAGGACTTGTACACCGTCATGGACTGCTCGCCGCCCACGATGCGCTGCACCGCGTCGAGGTCGGCGTCCTGGCCGGTGACCGGTGGCAGGCGCCTGACGTGGGCGGTCTTGAGTGCGGAGATGACGCCTGCGGCGATGGCGTCGTTGGCGGCCAGGACGCCGTCGATCCGGCCCGGGCCCAGGGCCGAGATGGCGGCAGACATGTTGGCGTTCGCGTTGTCCGTGCCCCAGCCCAGGGTGTCGTAGGAACGGCCGATCCTCACCTTGCCCTGCAGGACGGACAGTGCACCCCTCTTGTACAACGGGGCGTTGGAGCTGGTCGGGTCGCCGTTCATCATGACGATGGTCCCGTCCTCGGCCGGGGCGTGCATGGCCTTCAGGAGGGCCTGGCCCTGCAGCCTGCCGACCTGTACGCCGTCGAAGCTGACGTAGCCCGAGATCGGCCCGTCGGCGAGCCTGTCGTAGGAGACGACGGGGACGCCCGCGTCGTGCGCCGCCTGGACGGACGAGCGCTGCACCCTGTTGTCGGTGGCGACGAGAATGAGGACTCTGACCCCCCTGGTGATCATGGCGATCATCTGTTGCCGCTGGGCCGTCGCGTCGTCGGCGGCGTTGGCATAGGTGACGTTGCAGTGCGGGCAGAGCTGTTTCACCCGTCGCTCGATCAGCGGCTTGTCGGAGTTCTCCCAGCGTGGCACCACCCGGCTCGGCAACAGCAGGCCGACGGTGAAGCTGTCCGTGGTGGCTGTTCCGCCTCCTGTGCAGGCGGCCGAGGGCATGACCAGCAGGCCCGCGACCAGCGCGCCGACGACATATCGCGTACGGGGCGTCACCCTTTGCCTGCGACACGTCATGACCGGTCCCCCTCCTCGGCGCCCGGTCCTGCGCCGACCGAAGCCGGTTCACGACGCGGTACCGCTATCTCGCTGCACACCTGCTTGCCGCCGGCCACCGGCACCGTGCCGAAGGACTCCGACATCGCCTCGACCAGGAGCAGGCCCCGGCCGCCGGTCGACTCCCAGTCCACGATCACGGGCTTGGCGGGTGCCCGCGGAGAGGAGTCGCTCACGCAGACACGCACCCGGTCCCCGCGGAGCATCAGGTCGAGACGGACCGGGCCCTGGGTGTGCACCAGGGCGTTGGTGACGAGCTCGGACACCACCAGCAGCACCGGGTCGGTGGCTTCTTCGACCTTCCAGCTGCGCAGCGTGCGCGCGGTGAACCGGCGGGCGTGCATGACCGCGTCGGGCAGCCGCCACACCACCCAGCCCGCCCGGATCGGCCGGGTCTTCATGCCGTCGTACCGCAGCAGCAACAGCGCCACATCGTCCTCGCGACGGCCGACGTCGCCCAGCAGGGCGTCGGCCACCCGCCCGAGATCCGACGGGTCGGCCGCGGCGAGGGTGGCGCGCGTGCGGCGCATGCCCTCGTCCAGGGACAGGTCGGCGGCCTCGATCAGCCCGTCGGTGACCAGGGCGAGCATCGTTCCGGGCGCCAGTGCCACCGCGGTCATCGGGAAGTCCGCCTCCATGGAGATGCCCAGCGGAAGGCTGCCCTCGACCTCGACCTCCTCGGTGGCGCCGTCGGGATGGCGCAGCAGCGGTGCGACGTGCCCGGCCCGGACGAACAGAACGTCGCCCTCGTCCATGTTCAGTTCGGCGTAGCAGCAGGTGGCGAAGAGATCCGTCTCCATGCCGACGAGGAGGCGGTTGGCGTGCGAGACGACCACGTCGGGCGGGTGACCCTCCACCGCGTACGCCCTGACCGCGGTACGCATCTGGCCCATGATCGTCGCGGCTGCGGCGCTGTGGCCCTGCACGTCGCCGATGACCAGCGCCACCCGGTCCTCGGAGAGGGCGATCACGTCGTACCAGTCGCCGCCCACCTGCAGTCCTCGCCGGGCGGGCAGATAGCGGGCGACGGCGATCCCGCCGGGAAGCTCGGGCAGACGTCGTGGCAGCAGGCTGCGCTGCAGCATCGTCGCGAGTTCCTGTTCGGCGTCATAGGCGTGGGCGCGGGTGAGCGCCTGGCCGGCCAGTGAGGCGGTGGCGGTCAGCAGCGAACGTTCCTCGGGGACGAACTCGTGCGGCCGGTCCCAGCCGATCAGGCACACGCCGGCGACCCGGCCTCTGGCGGGCAGCGGCAGGACGGCGAGGCCTCCGGGGCCGATGCCGTCGAGTCCCGGTTCCAAGGCGGTGCCTGCCGGCCACAGGTCCATACGTCCGTCGCGCAGAGCCATCTGCAGGGTGGGCAGGGCACTGAGAGGCGCGTCCGGCCACTCCGAACGCCACTGAAGACGCCATGTCTGCGGCCAGGCGGCGGGCTGCGCCGGGTCGAGCAGGGTGACCTGGAGCCGTTCGTGCTGCAGCTCGGCGAACGCCACCCGGTCGGCGCTCAGGGGCTCGCGCAGGGCCGTGACCACCACGTGGCTGACGTCGCGCACGGTGGTGGCCTCGTCGAGTGCGGCGGTCAACCACTGGATCCGGGAGACGTCGTCGGCGCCCCGGTGCAGGACCGAGGTCGCCGTCACCACACCCAGCACCTGCTCCGGCCGGTCGTCGGGACCCGCCGCCACGCGGCACCTCAGACTCAGCCAGCGCATCTCACCGGTGGGGCAGCGGACGCGGAAGTCCAGTTCCCGTCGGCCGGAGATCTGGGTGGACGGCTCCAGCACCGACATCAGCGCGTGCAGGTCTTCCGGCAGTGCGTGCGCGAGCAGGGAGTCCGCCTTGCCGTCGAAGTCGTCCGGCCTGATGCCGACCAGTTCGCACAGCGTCTCGTCCGCGTCGATCACGCCGGTTTCCGGCACCAGGACGAAGGAGCCGACGCGCATGCGGCGTAGTGCGGAACTCAAGGGTGCCGGCGGCGGCCCTCCCCCGGCCCCGGCCTCCAGCACGCCGGCGACCGCGTCGGCGTAGCGCTCCAGGAAGCGCTGCTGCCCGGTGTCGAAGCCGTTCTCGCCGGCGCCCACGACGACGAGGCAGCCGAGCCGCCCGCCCTCGGCGCCGAGGGGCAGCGCACCGAGCGATGTCCGGGCCCGCGGCGGCACCGGACGTCCTTCGGGGCAGGAGGCGAGTGCCGCGGGGGTCAGCCACACGGGGTGGGAGGTGCGGCAGGCGCGGGCCGCAGGCGAGTCGCCGGACAGGGCCAGGCGCTCCGGCAGTCCGTACCCGGCAGGGGCGCATCCGGCCGTGTCCACCGACCGAAGGTCGTCAGAACCTGCGCCGGGCACATAGAGCACTGCCAGCTCCGCTCCGGCGAACATCAGGGCGCCGACGCTCAGGGGGGTCTCCGGCCCCGGCGGTGAGCCGGTGTCCGCGACGCCGGCCCCGGCTGTCCCCGGCTGCGAGAGTCCGGCCCGGGCACTGCCGTCGTGAGGCATGTCCGCATCTACCTCCCGTCCGTGCCGGGGTGCCGACCGGCTACCGCTTGGGCACTCCCCCTACCAGAATCGCATAGAGGGACGAACCAGACAGATCGACGTGATGTCGGCTGCGCAGCACCGGGTTCGCAGTTCACCGTGGCCGGTGTCACACTGACGGCATGGTCGTTTTGCCGCTTTCGCTCGGTCCGGGCGGGTGTGGGCCGAGACCCCGCCTCGCCCCGGTGGGCCATGCTGCCGCACCGCGGTTGCAGCCGCGTGGCTTCAGGGAGGAGGGAGGCCTCGCGCATGAAGGCCTGCGTCCGGGACACCGCCCTTGCCCTGGCCGCGGTCTCGACGGCCGTGTCTCTCGCCGCCTGCGGATCGGGTGCCGGGAACACCTCCGCCCCAGGGGGCGCGCTGAAGATCGGCGTGCTGCTGCCCGACTCCACCACCGCCCGCTGGGAGACGCAGGACAGGCCGCTGCTGGAGCAGAAGATCCGGCAGCTGTGCGGCGACTGCACGATCGAGCACGCCAACGCCAAAGGTGACGTGGCCATCCAGCAGGAACAGATGGACTCGTCGATCGCCAACGGGGTCAGTGCCATCTTGCTGACGGCCGTCGACGCCAGGGCCATGCGCCCCTCGGTCGACAGAGCGGCTGCCGCACACATCCCGGTCATCGCCTACGACCGCCTCGCCGAGGGCCCGATCTCGGGCTACGTCTCCTTCGACGGCCAGGAGGTCGGCAGGCTCCAGGGCAAGGCGCTGCTGACGGCCATGGGCGCCAAGGCGCACGACGGCCGGATCGTGATGATGAACGGCGACCCCGGCGACCCCAACTCGCTGTCGTTCAAGCAGGGCGCACTGTCCGAACTCCAGGGGAAGGTGAAGATCGCCAAGGAGTACGACACACCGCAGTGGAGCGCGGAGGCGGCGAACCGGAACATGTCCGGAGCCATCGCCGCCCTGGGCGCCGGCAGCATCAACGGCGTCTACGCCGCCAACGACGGCCTCGCCGGCGGCAGTATCGCCGCCCTCAAGGCCAACAAGGTCAGCCCGCTGCCGCCCGTCACCGGGCAGGACGCCGAGCTCGCAGCCGTACGGCGCATTGTCGGCGGCGATCAGTACATGACGGTCTACAAGCCGTTCGGACCCGAGGCTGCCGCCGGCGGCGCCATGGCCGTGGCCGCCGCGCGTGGTCAGCGCCTCGACGGGGTGGCCACCAGCCGGGTGAAAACCCGCAGCGGCGCGGAGGTTCCGGCCGTGCTGCTCACCCCGGTGCCCGTGACCCTTGCCACCATCAAGAACACCTTGGTGAAGGAGGGCGTGTACACGCTCGAACAGATCTGCACCCCGCCACTCGCGGGCGACTGCCACAAGGCCGGGCTGACCTGACAGGCGGGACCGGCCGACCCCAGGTCCGGGAAGGAGATGATTCTCTTGCCGCCTCCCTTGCTCGCCCTGCACGGCGTGTGCAAGCGCTTCGGCGTCGTCGAGGTCCTCCAGGACATCGAGCTGGAGATCCACGCCGGCCAGGTCCTCGCCCTGCTCGGCGACAACGGAGCCGGCAAGTCCACCCTGGTCAAGGTGATCTCCGGAGTCGCTCCCGCGGACAAGGGGAGCATCGAGTGGGAGGGCCGGCCCGTTCACATACGGCGTCCCCAAGAAGCCCGGGACCTCGGCATCTCCACCGTCTACCAGGACCTGGCGCTGTGCGGAAACCTCGACGTCGTAGGCAACCTCTTCCTCGGACGGGAGATCCGCAGGTTCGGTTTCCTCGATGAGGTGGAGATGGAGCGCCGCACCAGGCAGCTGCTGGAGCGCCTGACCCGCAGCGTCCTCGATCTGCGCGGTCCGCTGGTGTCACTGTCCAGCGGCCAGCGGCAGACCGTCGCCATCGCCCGCTCGCTTCTCGGCGACCCGCGCGTCCTTCTTCTGGACGAACCGACCGCGGCGCTGGGGTTCGAGCAGACCACCGAGGTCCTCGACCTCGTCGACCGTCTCCGCGACCACGGCCTGGGAATCCTGCTCATCAGCCACAACATGGGCGATGTGAAGGCCCTCGCGGACCGGGCCGCCGTGCTGCGGCTCGGCCGCAACAACGGCTTCTTCGACGTGAGTACCACCTCCCAGGAGCAGATCGTCTCCTCCATCACGGGCGCCACGGACAATGCGCCCCGCCGGCCGGCCCACCGCGAGGCCGAGTGGTGAAAGGGATGCGTGACATGCCGGACGAGACGCGGGCCGATCCCGCGGCAGCCACCACGGAAGCCCCTCAGCGCCGCGCCGGGCGGGCCGTCACCCGTGCCGTGGCGGGCTGGATCGCCGTCCGGCGGCGCAGGCTGAGCGCCGGTGAGCTGGGCTACCTTCCCGTCACCCTCGTCCTCGCCGCGGTCTGGATCATCTTCCAGTGCATCAACTCCACCTTCCTCTCGCCCCGCAACCTGTCCAACCTCAGCGTGGACATCGTGGGCACGGGCCTCATCGCGGTCGGCATCGTCTTCGTGCTGCTGCTCGGTGAACTCGACCTGTCGGTCGGCTCGATCAGCGGGCTCGCCGCCGCGGTCTTCGCGGTGCTCAACGTGAACAACGGCGTGCCGGAGTGGCTCGCCCTGATCGCCGCCGTGCTGACGGGCACCGCGGCAGGAACCGTCCAGGGGTACTCCGTCGCCAGGACCCGGGTGCCGGCCTTCGTGGTCACCCTCGCCGGGCTGCTGACGTGGAACGGCCTCATGCTCGCCATCCTCGGCACCAGCGGCACCGTCAACCTCGACGAGAACGGGCTCATCGCCCACCTGACCAGCTACTACTTCACCAACGCCGCCGTCGCCTACGCGGTGGCGGCACTCGCCACAGCTCTGGTCTTCCTCACCTCCTACCTGGACAGGCGCCGCCGCAGGGCCGTCGGCATGCCACACCGCCCGCTGCACACCATCGGGGTGCGCACAGCAGTAGTGGCGGTGATCGCGTTCGCCTCCGCCTATCTGCTGAACCAGTTCCAGGGCCTGCCACTGGCTCTGCTGATCTTCCTCACGGTGGTGGCGGGCCTCGACATCATGCTCCGGCGCACGCCCTACGGACGGCAGGTCTACGCACTGGGGAGCAGCATCGAGGCGGCCCGTCGCGCCAGCCTCAGCGTGACCGGCGTACAGACGGCCGTGCTCGCGGTCTCCGGCACCCTGGCGGCGACCGGCGGCCTGTTCCTGGCCTCGCGCATCACGTCGGTGAGCCAGAACTCCGGCTCCGGCGTCCTGCTGCTCAACGCCGTCGCCGCCGCCGTCATCGGCGGCACCAGTCTGTTCGGAGGCCGCGGTACGACCTGGTCCGCAGTGCTCGGCATCCTGGTCATCCAGTCGATCGCCTCGGGCATGGCCCTCACCGACACGCCCACCGCCGTCCAGCTGGTGATCACGGGCGGGGTGCTCTTCGCCGCGGTGGTCATCGACTCACTGTCCCGGCATACGCAGCAGGCGCACGGGCGTGCCTGACATGTCCACGGGCGGCGTCGGTGAGGCCCGCAGCGACCTGGACATGAGGGGAGCCTTTTCGCATGTATGTTGGAAAAAGAGGCACAGCCGGCCCTTCCGAGGGGTAGACGGCAGGCGCTTCGGGACCCGGCGCTAGGAAGTACCGATGAGGCTCAGATCCGTCCTCTGCTCCACTGCGTCCGCCCTCTGCGCACTGGTGCTGCTCAACGCCTGCAGCGGCGGCTCCGGCATCACGGCCACGTCGAGCGGCGGCAAGCCGCTGGTCGGCGTCGACTACCCACGCTCCGACACCGACTTCTGGAGCGCGTTCATCAAGTACACGCCGGAGTACGCCAAGCAGCTCGGCCTCTCGCTCAAGACCACCAACTCGCAGAACGATGTCGCCAAACTCGCCGCCGACGCGCAGACACTCATCCTCCAGGGCGTCAAGGGCATCGCGATGGCCCCGCAGAGCACCTTTGCCATCGCGCCGATCCTGGCACAGTTGCAGGCGGCGAAGATCCCGGTTGTCACCATCGACACCCGCCCCGACACCGGCAAGGTCTACATGGTGGTCCGTGCCGACAACCGCGCCTACGGCGAGAAGGCATGCAGGTACCTGGGCACCAAGCTGGGCGGCAAGGGCAAGGCCGTGATGCTCCAGGGCGACCTCGCGTCGATCAACGGCCGTGACCGCACCGACGGATTCAACGACTGCATGAAGAAGAACTACCCGCGCATCCAGGTGTTCGGCGAGGCCACCAACTGGGACGGCGCCATCGCCGCGCAGAAGCTCCAGACCGACCTGACAGCCCACCCGGACATCAAGGGCATCTACATGCAGGCCAGCCTGGCCCTGTCCGGCACGCTCCACGTGCTCAGGCAGGAGGGGCTGTTGACCGGCCCGAAGGACAAGAAACACGTGTTCGTCGTCTCCAACGACGGCGTCCCCAGGGAACTCAAGGACATCTCCGCCGGCACCATCGACGCCACCGTCTCCCAGCCGGTCGACCTTTACGCCAAGTACGCCCTGTACTACCTGAAGGCCGCGATCGACGGGAAGACGTTCAAGCCCGGCAAGACCGACCACGAGAGCACCATCGTGCGGGTCCGCGACGGCCTTCTGGAAGACCAGCTCTCCGCCCCGCTCGTCACCGCCGACGGCGGCACGTACGGCGGCGTCCCCAGCCTCAAGAGCTCCGACAGGTCCCTGTGGGGCAACAACCTCGGCTGACACCGTGTCCGACCGCTGAGTGAACCGCCGGGTCTGTGCGGCGAGGACAGCCGGGGAGGAATGCCCGAGCCGAGCGTTCCCCGCAGGGAGGCCGTACCAGTACTGCGGTACCGGTTCCTGGGCGGATTCGGTCCCGTGGTGCCGGGAGGCGTGGAGATCCGCTCATGGCGTGGGCGCAGGGCCGAGCGGGCCCCGATTCTCGTACCGCCCCTCTTCTCCTGGTGGGAGTAGCTCCGTGGCCACCTTCCTCCACCGTCCGGGCCGGTCGGTCTTCCGGCGACGACGGCTCTTCCTGATGGCATGGATCGTCGTCCTGGCCGCTGTCGGCACAGGTGCCGGCAGTGTCTCCGGCACCGCGACGGACGACTTCACGCTTCCCGGCACGCAGTCCCGGAAAGCGATCGATCTGCTGGGGAAGGAGTTCCGCCTGGGGACTCAGCCGTTCCACCGTCTCAGGAATCTCCAGGCGCACGGCTCATGCGGCCGTACACGACGCCGAAGCCGAAGGCGCGGCTTCGGCCGGGTTCCAGGGCGAGGAGGGCGGCGTGTTCGGGGCGGTTGAAGGCGTTGGTCATCGTCTCGACGGGTTCGAGTGCGATGGAGGCGCGCCGGTCGCGGGCCAGGGTGTCTCCGGTGAAGACGTGCAGGTATCCGCCGTACTGCCAGACCCGCAGTTCCTCGCCGGTCGCCGTGTCGGTCAGCACCGTCTCGAACCGGCTGCCGGAACCGCTGAGGTCCGCGTAGCAGGCGTCGATGACCGCGTCGCCCAGCCGTTTCGGTGCCCGGAAGTCCATGTCGGGGCAGTCGTCCAGGGGAAGCAGGGCGTCCTCGCCGGGCAGGGGGATGAGGGAGGCGTCGGTGCGGATCAGGGTGTGGGCGGGGATGTGCAGGAGCAGGTCGCCGATGGACTGCGACAGGGTGAAGTACGGGTGCCAGCCCGCCGCGTAGGGGGCGGTGGTGTCGCCCACGTTCGTCGCGCGGACCTCGATGCTCAGCTCCCGTGCCGTGACGGTGAATTCGGCTTCGAGGTCGAGGGCGAACGGGTAGCCCGGGTACCGGCCCGGTCGGATGCCCGTGGTGCGCAGCAGCAGGCAGGCGGAGTCGGCCGTCGTGGTGGCATGGACGAGTTCGAACGGTGTCTCGCGAGCGAAGCCGTGGTAGATCAGGCGGTCCGCGTGGTGGCCGGGGAGCAGGTCGTGGTCGTGTCCGTCGTAGCGGTAGCGGCCGTCGGCTATGCGGTTGGTGAAGGGAGCCATCAGGCCGGCGCGTACGCCGTCCTGGGCGAGGAGTTCCTTCTCGTCGCGGTAGCCGTCCGTCAGCTCCTTCAGCCGGCCTGTCTCCCCATGCCTGACCTGCCAGCTCAGCAGCGTCGCTCCGCGCAGGGCGAGGACGGCGCGGGCCGATTCGTCCGGCGCGGAGACGACAAGAGTGGGTTCGCCGCCGAGACGGTCCTCGGCGATCCGGTACTCGGCGGACATGTCCCCTAATCTTCCCTTCAGCTCGCTTCGGGGGCGAGCTTCTTCGCGCCCGTCATGATGGCCACCGCGTCCTCCATGGAGTGCGACTGCGGGGTGATGACACCCGCGCAGCCGCCGAGTCGCTGGATGTGGATGCGGTCGGCGACCTCGAAGACGTTGGGCATGTTGTGGCTGATGAGGATGATGCCGAGGCCCTGGTCGCGCAGGTCGCGGACGAGTTTGAGGACCTGCCCGGTCTCGCGGACGCCGAGGGCGGCGGTCGGCTCGTCGAGGATGACGACGCGGCCCCCGAAGGCTGCCGTGCGGGCGACGGCAACGCACTGCCGCTGGCCACCGGAGAGGGTTTCCACGGCCTGGTTGATGTTCTGCAGGGTGCCGATGCCGAGCCGCTTGATGTGATCGGCGGCCTGACGCTTCATCTCGCTGGTGTCGAGCATGCGGAACACCGAGCCCAGCACGCCCTTGCGGCGGACTTCGCGGGCGAGGAACAGGTTGCTGGCGATGTCCAGCGCGGGAGCGACGGCCAGGGTCTGGTAGACGGTCTCGATGCCGGCTTCGCGGGCGTCCTGGGGCCGCTTGAAGTGGACCTCCTCGCCATTGACGAAGAGGCTGCCCTGGTCGGGGACGAGGGCTCCGGACAGGCACTTGATCAGGGTGGACTTGCCGGCGCCGTTGTCGCCGATGACGGCGAGGACCTCGCCGGGGTGGAGGGTGAGGTCGACGTCGTTCAGGCCGACGACCTTGCCGAAGAGCTTGACCAGGCCCTTGGCTTCGAGGACGGGGGCGGTGGCGGTGGTCACGACTTCACACTCCGGATCCACTGGTCGACGGAGACAGCCGCGATCACCAGGATGCCGACTGCGAGGACTTGGTAGTTGGGGTCGATGCCGGCCAGCGCGAGGCCGTTGACGAAGACCTGGACGATGAGCGCGCCGATCAGCGAGCCGAGCACCACGCCGCGTCCGCCGAACAGGCTGGTGCCGCCGATGACGACCGCGGTGATGGACTGCAGGTTGGCGTTGAGGCCGCTGTTGGGGTCGCCGCCGCCGACGCGGCCGACCAGGATCCAGGCGCCCACGGCGATGGCGAAGCCGCCGACCATGTAGGCGCTGAGCAGCACCCGGTTGACGGAGATGCCGGCCAGGCGGGCCGCCTCGACGTCGTCGCCCACGGCGTACAGGTGCCGGCCCCAGGCGGTGTAGCGCAGGGCGTAGCCGATCACCGCGTACAAGGCGATCATGATCAGGACGCCGTTGGTCAGGTTCAGCTGCCCGAGGGAGACCGTGTTGGCGGTCCACATCAGGATGTTGCCCGGTTGCAGGGCGATGGTCTGGCCCTTGGCGTAGATGAGGGTGACCGCGGTGAAGATGCTCAGGGTGCCGAGGGTGACGATGAACGGCGGCAGCTTGATCTTGGTGACCAGTAGCCCGTTCAGAGCCTGCGCGGCGATGGCGACGACCGCCCCGGCGAGCAGGGCCACCCCGCCCGGCCAGTGGTTGTCCGCGACGAGCTTCGACATCAGCAGCGAGGCGAGCACCATGACCGCGCCGATGGACAGGTCGATGCCTGCGGTGAGGATGATGACCGTCTGCCCGACGGCCAGTGAGCCGATGACGGCCACCTGCTGGACGACGAGCGAGAGGTTCTGCAGCGCGTAGAAGCGGTCGTTGACCAGGGAGAACACCACAGCGGCGAGTACCAGGACGATCGCCGGGCTGAGTGCGGGCTGGCGGTGCAGCACCGAGTGGATGCGCTGGGCGGGGGTGGCGGGCCGGTTGAGGAGCTCCTCCGCCGGTGCCGGTGTGGCTTGAGGGTCCACGTGGGTGGTCACAGGGGGTCCTTCCGGTGTCTTCCCTGGTACGGGCTCATGGGCTCGTGTGGTGCGGGTGCGACGCCGGTGCCATCACGGTGGCTTCCGGCGCCGCACCCGGCTCGGGGGCAGTCGCCCGGTCGAGGGGCGGTCGCACCCGCTCGGGGTGTCAGTTGCCCCAGCAGGCGGAGGCGGCCTGCGAGGGGGACTGGACGGTCAGGCCGCCGAGGGGCTTCGCTGCGGCGAGCGCGGTGCCGGTGTCGTAGAAGGTCTTGCCGCCGGTCACACTGGGCTTGCTGCCGCCGCGGGCCAGCTTGGCGATCGAGTCGACGCCGAGGGCCGCCATCTTGCCCGGGTACTGCACCGCATCGGCCGCGAACTCGCCGCTGGTGAGGTTCTTCAGGCCGGCGCAGCTGCCGTCGATCGCGTAGATCGCGACGTTCTTCTCCTTGCCGGCCGCCTTCAGCGCGTTGTAGGCGCCCTCGCCCGCGGGTTCGTTGATCGCGTAGACGACGTTGATGTCCGGGTTGGCCGACAGGCAGTTCTCCATCGCGGTGCGGCCGCCGTCGATGGCACCCTGGGTGGGCTGGTGGCAGGCGACCATGTAGCTTCCGCCCTTGCCGCCGGTGTACTTGCCGGACTTGGCTTCCTTGCCGTTCTCGGTCTTGCTGCCCGGGTCGATGCCCATGCCCTCCAGGAAGCCGTGGTCGCGGTTGATGTCGACGGAGACGACCTGGTTGTTGAACAGGTCGAGCATGGCGATGACCGCGGGCTTGCCGTTCAGGGCGGCCGCGGCGTACTGGCCGTCGAGCTTGCCCGCCTGCTCGTTGTCGGTGGCGTAGGTGATGTTCGCGATGCTCGCCGGGTTGGGTGCGGTGTCCAGGGCGATCACGAAGAGGCCGGCCTGCTTGGCCCGGTTCAGGGCGGCGTTCACGGCGTCGCCGTTGGTGGTGATCAGGATGCCCTTGTCGCCGCGGGATATGGCGTTGTCGATGGCGGTGATCTGGGTCTGGGTGTCGCCGTCGGTGTTGCCCGCGGCCACCGTGAGACTCACGTTGTCCTTGGCGGCCTGGGTCTTGGCGTCCTTCTCCATGCTCACGAAGTAGGGGTTGGTGAGCGTCTTCAGGATCAGCGACACACCCACCTTGCCGCCGCCGCCCGACGCGGACGAAGAGGAGCTTCCGTTCGAGGAACCGCAGGCCGCGAGCGTGGCACCGAGGCAGACACTGACGCCGATCGCGGCCACTCCGGTGCGCCGACTGCGGCGGCTCGACGCCTGGCTGGAGGAGATGTTCATCGCTTGTTCCCTTTCGGAGCCGTCCCTTGGCCGACGCTGAGACAACGTTGACTGGGCGAGATACTGGGCCTGTATGGACGAGCCCGTCAAGACGCTGATAGACATGCGCGGGCAACGAGTAGGTAACGCACAACCGGTTGGAGACAACGATGACTCAGGGCGAGGCCGCGCCCCGGTCCACCCGCAGCCGCCCCACCATGCGTGAGGTCGCGGCGCTGGCCGGAGTGGCCATCAAGACCGTCTCGCGCGTCTTCAACGGCGTCCCCACCGTCGATCCGGCGATCGTCGCCAGGGTCCGCGAGGCCGCCGACAAACTGGGCTACCGGCCCAACCTCACCGCCAGCAGCCTGCGCCGCGGCGACGGCCGCACCGCCACCATCGGCATGCTCGTCGAGGACGCGGCCAACCCCTTCTCGGCCGTTCTGACCCGCACGGTGGAGAACGTGGCCCGGGAACGCGGAGTGCTGGTACTGGTCGGCAGCCTCGACGAAGACCCGGCGCGCGAACGGGAGTTGGCCCAGGCGCTCGTCGACCGCCGGGTCGACGGGCTGGTGATCGTCCCCGCGGGACGCGACCAGAGCTACCTCATCAACGAGCAGCACACCGGCACCCGCATGGTCTTCGTCGACCGCGAGGCCGGCCTGCTCGACGCGGACGCCGTCGTCTCCGAGAACCGGCAGGGCGCCCTCACCGCCGTCAACCACCTGCTCAAGGCAGGCCACCGCCGCATCGCCTACCTCGGCGACCGCGCCTCCATTCCCACCGCCGCCCAGCGCTTCGACGGCTACCGGCACGCCCTGGAAGTCGCGCACATCGCATACGACGAGGAGATCGTCCGCCACGTCGGGTCCAGCGAGGAGGCGGCCGTCGCCGCGACCGAGCAGGTCCTGTCCCTGCCCGATCCGCCGACGGCGCTGTTCACCAGCCAGAACTTCGTGACCATAGGTGCCGTCCGCGCACTACGCGCCATGGGCCTGCAGGACACCGTCGCCCAGGTGGGCTTCGACGACTTCCCCCTGGCCGACATCCTCAGCCCGGGCATCTCCGTCATCGCCCAGGACGTCGAACAGGTGGGGAGGACAGCCGCCGAGATGCTCTTCCGCAGGCTGGACGGCGACGAGTCGCCCACCCGCACCGTCACCGTGCCGACCCGGCTGATCGAGCGGGGCTCCGGCGAGATCCCAGCCGAAGGGCCCCGCCATGACTGAAACCGCACAAACCGCCACACAGCTCCCGGCCGTGACCGTGATCGGCGAAGCACTCATCGACCTGGTCCAGCTCGACGCACCGGGCGACTACAGGGCCCGGCCCGGTGGCAGCCCGTTCAACGTCGCCGTCGGCCTGGCCCGGCTCGGACACCGCACCGCGCTCATGGCACGCCTGGCCGACAACACCTTCGGCCGGATGCTGCGCACGCACGCCGCCGCCGAGGGCATCGACCTGACGTACGCCCCGGCGGCCGCCGAGCCCACCACGCTCGCCGTGGTCTCCATGGACGCGGCGGGAAGGGCGAGTTACGACTTCTACCTGGACGGCACCGCGGACTGGCAGTGGACCGAGGCGGAGACCGCCCTCGTCCCGCGGGACACCGCCGTACTGCACTTCGGCTCGGTCGCCTCCTGGACCTCGCCGGCCGCCGAGCGCATCGACTCCGCCGTCCGGCGCCTGCGCGCCGAGGGCACGGCGCTGATCAGCTACGACCCCAACGTCCGCCCCGCCCTGCTGGGCGACCCGGAGCGTGGCAGGCGGGCCGTCGAAGGCAGCGTCGGCACCGCCCATCTGGTCAAGGCCAGCCGTGAGGACGTCGAGTGGCTCTACCCGGACACGCCGATCGAGCGGATCGCCGCTCACTGGCTGGAGCTGGGCGCGCTCCTCGTCGTCATCACCGACGGTCCCGACGGCGCTCACGCCTTTCACGCCCGTGCGGGAAGCCTGAGCCGTCCCGGGCAGAAGGTCGCGGTGGTGGACACGGTCGGTGCGGGCGACGCGTTCACCGCCGGGCTGCTCGGCGCGCTGGCCCGCCACGGACTGCACATCCCGCAGCAGCTGGCCGCGGCCGACCCGGGCGTGCTGAGGATCGCCGTGGACGACGCGGTCCTCGTCTCCGCGCTGACCTGCGAGCGCCTGGGCGCCGACCCGCCCACCGCTCTTCCCCGCCCCCACCTGGATGCCCGAGCACCCCTGACGGCGACGGATCTGGTCTTCCCCGACGACACCGACCCGGCGGGCACGCGCAGCCCAGCTCCGGAGCCGGCGCGATCCGTCAGCAGCTGACGGCCACACCGGCTGCCCGGTTCCGTCGGTGACCGGCTGCCGGGGTCGGTGACCGGCTGCCGGGCGTCACGCCGGCGGAGGCCGGCGCCTGGGCCGGGCAACTGCTGCCATGGCCGTCGACGTTGCGTGCCGGCACCCAGCTCGTCCGGCAGCCTCTTGCCCGCTCCAGCCGGCGTCGGCCCTGGCGGGAGGCGGCAGCGGGCGGCGTCCAGGGCAGCGGTGATTCCGATGGTCACCGCTGCCCGAGACGACGACACTCCCTGGGGCGCTCAGTAGTGGCTGTACATCGCCGCGCGCACCTGCGCGAGCGTGGTCTCGGCCACCGCGCGGGCGCGCTCGTTGCCCTCGCGCAGGGTGCGGTGGAGGTAGGCGCGGTCCTGGGCGTACTCGGCGCGGCGGGCCCTGAGCGGTGCCAGGTACTCGTTGACCGCCTCGGTCACGGTCTTCTTCAGCGCGGCGGCGCCCGCCGAGCCGATGTCGTCGGCCACCTCCTCGGGGGTCCGGTTCTGGCACAGGGCCGCGAGCAGCAGGAGGGAGGACACCTCGGGGCGGCCCGCCGGGTCGTAGGTGATGTGCCGCTCGGAGTCCGTCTTGGCTCCCTTGAGCAGGCGGGCGGTCTCGTCGGCGTCGGCGGCCAGCGTGACGGCGTTGCGGCGGCTCTTGCTCATCTTGGTTCCGTCCGTGCCGAGCAGCAGCGGTGCGCTGGAGAGCAGGGCGTCGGGTTCCGGGAAGACCGTACTGCCGTTGCCGTAGCGGTCGTTGAAGCGGCGGGCGATGGTGCGGGTGATCTCCAGGTGCGGGAGCTGGTCCTGGCCGACCGGCACCAGATTGCCCTTGCAGAAGAGGATGTCGGCGGCCTGGTGGACGGGATAGGTGAACATCAGGCCGCTGACGGCGGACTGGCGCGAGTGGGCGATCTCGTCCTTGACCGTGGGATTGCGGCTGAGTTCGGCGACGGAGACGAGGCTGAGGAAGGGCAGCATCAGCTGGTTGAGGGCGGGGATCGCGCTGTGCGTGAAGATCGTGCTGCGTTCCGGGTCGACGCCGATGGCCAGGTAGTCCAGGACGAGCTCCTCGACGTGCTCGGTCAGGCTGTCCGCCACGTCCCGGTCGGTCAGGACCTGGTAGTCCGCGATGATCACGTACGTCTCGACGCCGAGGTCCTGCAGCCGTACGCGGTTGTGCAGCGTGCCGAAGTAGTGGCCCAGGTGCAGGCGACCGGTGGGGCGGTCGCCCGTCAGCATGCGGAACCGTCCTGGGTCCTCGCGGATCTGTTCCTCCAGCACCGCGCTGCGGGCCCGGGCGGCGGACGTCCCGAGCGTGTCGGCGGAGGGAGCCGGGGCGATGGTGTCGGGGCCGGGGGTCTGGGGCGTGATGGTCACAGCGTCTCCTCGTGGGGTCGGTCTCGCCGCCGGAACGGCACGGACCCTGGTCCGAGGGGACACGAAAGGGCCGTCCTTCCGAACGGCCCGGATCATGCGTGCGTGTCGGCCGCTCCTACGGGGAGCGCCACCAGCTACGGCATGACGAAAGATGCATGTGCAGAGCATAACGTCAGCCGCTGGAGTCCGGGCAGAGCCGTCTCGCGGCGGGTCAGGCGCCGGCCAGCGGGTTGGGCAGGGGCAGATAGCGGGCGTCCGCGCCGTCCGCGCCGGTCCAGCGCAGCAGCAGGTTGGTCTTGCCGGGCAGCGTGGCCGCGGCGAGCAGGACGGGGATCTCCGGCAGGCCGTGCCGGGCGAGTTCGCGGCGGGCGGCGGGCCAGGGGTCGAGGCCGGGGTGGTGTTCGGCGAGCGCGGCGGCGATCTCGGTGAGGTGGTTCACCACCAGGCAGTACACGAGCCGTTCCCAGCCCGCGGCCCGGGTCACGTCCGGCAGCAGCTTGACGCCCTCGGCGTCCCGGAACAGCGCCCGCACCGGCGTGCCGGCCGCGTCGACGGCGACGAGCGTGTTCTGCAGATGGGCCTCCACGACGACCCCGTGCTCGTCGAACGCCGTCAGAACGGGTGGTACGACCTGCCGCAGATACGCCTCCCACCAGGCCTCCGGGTCGGCGGTGGCCGCCAGCGGGCTGCCCTCGAAGCCCTCGGCGAGCCCGGCCGCGAGCAGCGGGACGGCACCGGGCGGGAGGTGGTCGCGCAGCCCGTCGCGGACGAGCACCGCGAGTTCCTCGAAGGCGAAGGCGGCCGTACGGTAGCCGCGGTCGCTCAGCCAGGCCGCGGGCGGGCGCACGGCCGCGAAGGCCTGTGCGGCGGCCGTGTCGGTGCGGCGCAGGCGGCGCAGGTCATGGCGCCAGAGGCGGCGGATGTCATTGGTGATGCGGACGTCCAGGGAGAACTTCAGGAACAGGTCGCGGCGGGGCGCGTACACCGTGCGGACCGCCGCCGTCGGCCAGGTGTCGAAGTCGGTCGTGCCGAGGTCGAGCAGACGGCCGTCGGCGAAGGCCGCCGCCAGCTCACGGCCCACCAGGTCCAGCTGCCAGGGGTGGGCGGGCAGCAGCCGGTAGCCGGGCGGGGCGGTGCCGAGGGCGTCCAGGGCGCGGGTGTCGCCCTCCTCGGCCACCTGGTCCTCGCGGACGCCGAGCAGCACCAGCGGGAAGCGGGCGTGCGCCTCGGGGGCGTACGGCAGCCAGGACGCGACCGGGCCGCCGCCGCGGGCCTTGGGGGCCGGGTGGTAGGGGTGGCCGGTGATCAGGGACTGCTCGGAGCGCAGGTAGGGGTCGGCGGGCGCGGTCGCGCCGGCGCGGGCGGTGAGCAGCGCGGCGACCGCGTCCCGGCTGTCGACCATCTCGGCGGGCAGGTCGCCGCCGGACTGGCCGGTGTGCCGGCGCAATTCCTCGGCGACCAGTTTGACCAGCTCGGTGTGACCGACGGGACGCCAGACACCGGAGGCGCACACCTCGGGCTCACCGGGACGCCGCCCGGGACGCACCCGCAACAGCCGGCCACTGGGCAGCCGGTGGATCCGGCGGTCACCGGGGAGTGTGTCCGGGGGCGGCTGCGGAGCCGGTTGCGGGGCCGCGACCGGGTTCGGGGGCGCTGCCAGGACCATGTCCGGGTCCGGGAGGGGCTCGGCCACTTCGCGCAGCAGGCAGTTGAGCAGGGGCGCGGCCGCGTACGCGTCGGCGCGGCGGCCGACGGCACCGGCGGGGTGTGTGAGGTCCACGCGATCCATTCGTTCGTTCTTCGTCCTGTGGCCGGACAGGTCGTCCCGTGTCCGGCGGGGCGCGCCCGGCGTCGCGGTGCGCCCGGCCGGTGGCCGCCGGCCGGGGACGCCGTGCGACGTGTACGCCGTCGGTCTCGTGCGGAGCGCATCCGGGAGCCGGTCGCGATCAGTATGTCCGTCGTCCTTCACAATCGTGCCCCGAGCCCGGATCCCGGGCCCACCCGAGTCTCCCCCCGTCCCCTCCTCCCGCGTCCCCACCGGCTCCCCGTCCCGTTCCTTCACTCGTCCCCCTTCCCCGTCGCCACACCCCCTCCGCATCCCGTTCCCGTCCCGGGGCCACCGAGCCCGCCCCCCTTCCCGTCCTCGGTCCCCGACCGGGCGCCCGCCCTCCCCTCCCCAAGGAGCCGACCGTGCACCGTCCCCCCGCCGCCGAGGCCGAGATCGCCGCGGAGCTGGCCGCCGTGCGGCCTGCCCTGCTGACCCGGTACACGGCGGAGCTGCCGGGTGCCCGTGCTGCCGTGCTGAGCCGCCTGTGGCGGGCGTTGGCGCATGAGCCGTTGCCGTGGATCACCGGGCGGGTGCGCGGGGCGCACGGGCTGGCGCTGCGGCTGGCCGACGGCAGGACGCTGTACGGGCCGCACGCGGATCCGTATGCCACGAGCGCGTACGTCACCGGGGTCCGCCTCGGCCAGGAACGTCACGTGGATCCGGCGGGCCTGATGGCCGCCCTGGCCGTGCCGCACGGCGCGGCGTTCGCGGCGGAACTGGCGGGCAGCGCGGCCTCGTTGGCGCTGTCCCGGGCGGATGCGGATCACCCGAAGGAGTGGCCGGTGGGGGTCCCCCCGACCGAAGGCCCGGGAAGGGACTGGGAGTGGGAGCAGCGGGTGACCGACGGGCATCCATACCATCCCAACTGCCGTTCGCGGCCCGGGTTCTCGGTCGCGGAGCAGCTCGCGTACGGCCCCGAGCACCGGCCGGTGGTGGGGCTGGGGACGGTGCCGGTACCGGTGGACGAGTGTCTGCTGACGGGCGACTGGCCGGCGGAACTCCGGGACGGGGAGCGGCTGCTGGTCCCCGTGCATCCGTGGCAGACCGCCCACCGGCTGAACCGCTCGTCCGATCCCTGGCGCTCGGCCCACCCCCTGCTGTCCCTGCGCACCCTCGCGCTGCCGGACGGCGGGCCGCATGTGAAGACCGCGCTGAGCGCACGGCTGACCTCGTCGGTGCGGGACATCTCGGCCTACTCGATCCGGTCCGCCGGGCCTCTCAACGACCTCGCCGAGCAGCTGACGGCGCGCACCGAGGGCCTGTTGCACATCACCCGCACGCTGGGCGCGGTCACGGCCGGTTCCCCCGATCTCGCGGCGCTGCTGCGGGAGTCGCCCGAGGTGTACGCGGCACCGGGCGAGCGGGTGCTGCCGGTGGCCGCGCTGCCCCTGACCGGTCTGCCCGACTCCCCCGGCTGGACGGCCGCGTTCGCCCGGCTGGCGCTCACCGTGGGCCTGCTTCTGCTCGACCTCGGCGTGGCCCTGGAGGCGCACGGGCAGAACCTGCTGGTGATCCTGTCGGCCGACGGCGCTCCCCGGCGGCTGGTCTACCGCGACCTGGCCGACATCCGCATCAGCCCGGCCCGCCTGGCCCGCCACGGTCTCACCCCGCCCCCGCTGACCGGCCGTCTGATCACGGACGACGAAACCGCCCTGCGCCGCAAGCTGTTCGGCTCTCTGGTGGCCGGATCCCTGGCGGCCACCGCAGGCTCGGCCGCGCCCCTGGGAGCGGCCCTGGCCGCCGCGCTCCCCCACCTCCCGGCCACCTCCGACCTGTCGGCCCTGCGTGAATCGCCCCTCCCGGTCAAGGCGTTGACCCTGATGCGCCTGTCCCCGCGGACCCCGGGCGACCAGTGGACGGCGCTGCCGAACCCGCTCGTTTTGGAGCCCGGCGCATCTGCTCCATAGGATCCTGCGATGATCAGAAGACAACGGCTGGCGGCGGGCGTGTGTGCTCTGCTCGCCGCCCTGGCGGCCGGGATCGCGTTCCCTGGCGGGGCCGTCGCCGACGAGACACAGGCGGCCGCTCCGAAGGTCGAACTCGTGCTGGACGTCAGCGGTTCCATGCGTACCCGGGACATCGACGGCGGCTCCCGGATGGCCGCGGCGAAGCAGGCGTTCGACGAGGTGCTGGACGCGACCCCGCAGGAGGTCCAGCTCGGCATCCGCACACTGGGCGCCAACTACCCCGGGAACGACCGCAAGGAGGGCTGCAAGGACACCGCGCAGCTCTACCCCGTCGGCACGCTGAACCGGACCGACGCCAAGACGGCGGTGGCCACGCTGCAGCCCACCGGCTGGACGCCGATCGGGCCGGCGCTGCTGAAGGCGGCGGACGACCTGAACGGCGGCGGCGGAACCCGTCGTATCGTCCTGATCACCGATGGCGAGGACACCTGCCAGCCGCTCGACCCGTGTGAGGTGGCCCGCGAGATAGCGGCCAAGGGCGTCGGGCTGACCATCGACACCCTCGGCCTGGTCCCGGACGCCAAGACCCGTGACCAGCTCAGCTGCATCGCGGACGCGACCGGCGGCACCTACACCGACGTACGGCACAAGGAGCAGCTGAGCAGCCGGGTCGGGCAGTTGGTCGACCGGGCCGCCGATCCGGTGGTGACGCCGGTGGCCACCGAGGGCGCCGCCCAGTGCACCGACGCGCCGGAGCTGAAGTCCGGGCTGTACACGGACCGGGCCGCGTTCGGGCAGCAGCGCTGGTACAAGGTCTCCGTCGAACCGGGCCAGGAACTGCGCACCTCGGTCAGCGTGGCCGACGACCGCGCCGTGAACCCCGGTTACGGCGTGCTGCTGCGGGCGGTGACCGTGCACGGGCGGGAGATCGTGCGCGGTGAGGCCGCCGGCACCGGCCGTACGGACGTCGTCTCCACCGGGCTGCGCTATCCGAAGCCGGCGAGCGACGACGACAACGCGCCGGCGGAGACGGTGTGTCTCCAGGTCAGCCACTCCTTCTCGGCCGCCCCGGGGGTCAAGACGGCGCCCGGTCTGCCGATCGAGCTGACCGTCGACGTCGTGGCCGGGCCGTCCGGCCATCACGACGTGGCCTCCTTCGGCCTCGGGCGCGGCTGGTGGCTGCTGGGCGCGCTCGTCGTGATCGGGTTTCTGGCCGGTCTGTTGTGGGGCTGGCTGTCGCGCTGGCGGGTCGCGGTCTGGAGGACGAACTGATGCGTTTCACCGTTGCGTTGAGTACCGCGCTGCTGGCGGTGGGGCTGGCCGCCGGGCCGGCCGCCGCCAACACCCCGAGCCCTTCGGCGAGCGCCTCCGCCGACGGCTCGGCGCCCACCCAGGCGGGCACCTCCTTCCGTACGGCGACGGAGATCAAGCAGGGGCAGTCAGCCACCGCGTCGGGCTCGACCGGTGACTACCTGTACTGGTCGTTCCCTGCCGACGTCGGGCAGCGGCCCACCGTCAAGGCGACCGTGAAGCTCCCGCGGACGCACGGCGCGCAGACCTGGCAGCTCGACGTGTACGACGGGCTGCGGCGCCGGCAGGCCTGCCAGTACGGCGCCGACCCCCGCCCGGTCGCGCAGGACGCCTCTCAGGCCGAGCTGGCCTGTGTGCTGCGCACGGTGCGCGGCTGGGCCGAGCCGTGGTCCGACGACCCGCTGCCGGGCACCTATTACGTCCGGCTGACGGTGGTGGACCTCGGCGCCTCCGACCTCGGTCAGCCGGTGAGCGCCGAGGTGCGTGTCGACTCCAAGGACATCGGCGGTGCCTCGGCCGTGGACGGCTCGCTGGGCAAGCCGCTCGTGCCCGGTATCGCCGTCAAGTCCGCGGCGGACCAGGGCGGTTCGAAGACGGCGGCGCTGTCCAGCTTCGGCCGGAACGACGGCTGGTCCTCCGGCTGGTGGTCCGACCGGTGGGTGTGGACCGGGATCGGTGCCGTGCTCGCGGCGCTCGCCGGGATCGGGGGCTATGCGCTGACGCGGGGGTCGGGACGGCCGTCCCGGGTGCCGCCGGGCGTCTGAGCCGCCGCAGCACCTCGACCACCCTTGAAGGCCTGCCGCTTCGGCAGGCCTTCGTGCTTCCTCACGCCTCCCGCAGCGCCTTCGCGAGTGTGCCCTCGCCCGTCACCGTCACCCGCCCCGCCCGCACCGCGTCCGGCAGGCTCAGCTCCCGGCGCGCCACGGCCTCGCAGGTCGCCGCGTCCAGCACGAGGCGGGCGTCGGCCTCGCCGGGCGCCGGGCCGTCGCCGTAGACCGGGCCCTCCTGCGCGCCGACGCGCAGATGGAACTCGCCCTCCTCCAGGCCGACTTCGACCAGCCCCTCACCCTCCAGGGCCCGCAGCAGCGGGAGTGCGAACCAGTGGGCGCGGACCGCGTCGGTCGGACGCCGCTCCCCCAGCTCGGCCGCGCCCCAGCTGCCCAGCGCCTGGAGGACGGGCAGCAACGCGCGGCCACGGGCGGTGAGTTCGTACACGTACGCCGCGCCGGGCGGGGGCAGCTTACGGCGGGTGGTGAGTCCGTCGCGCTCCATGTCCTTCAGCCGTGAGGCGAGGACGTCCGTGCTCACGCCGGGCAGGTCCGCGTGCAGGTCCGTGTAGCGGCGGGGCCCGGCCAGCAGCTCCCGGACGATCAGCAGGGTCCAGCGGTCGCCGACGAGGTCGAGGGCGCGGGCTGCGGAACAGTACTGGTCGTAGCTTCGGCGAGGTGACATGCGACGCAGTCTAGACAAGATGTTGGACTTTCCAAGCGTCCACTTGGTAAAACCAAGCAACACGAGTTTCCGGAGGGGCGCATGGAGTTCCGGCAGTCGAACAAGCTCAGCGAGGTCTGTTACGAGATCCGCGGTCCGGTGATCGAGCACGCCAACGCGCTGGAGAAGGCGGGACACAGCGTGCTGCGCCTGAACACCGGCAACCCCGCAGCCTTCGGCTTCGAGGCGCCGGAGGAGATCCTCCAGGACATGATCCGGATGCTGCCGCAGGCGCACGGCTACACCGACTCACGCGGCGTCCTCTCCGCCCGCCGGGCGGTCGCCCAGCGCTACCAGAACCTGGGCCTCGATGTCGGCGTGGACGACGTCTTCCTCGGCAACGGCGTCTCCGAGCTGGTCTCCATGGCCGTGACCGCGCTGGTCGAGGACGGCGACGAGATCCTCATCCCGGCCCCGGACTTCCCGCTGTGGACGGCCGTGACGACCCTGGCCGGCGGCAAGGCGGTGCACTACCTGTGCGACGAACAGGCCGACTGGAACCCGGACCTGGCCGACATGGCGTCGAAGATCACGGACCGCACCAAGGCGGTCGTGATCATCAACCCGAACAACCCGACCGGCGCGGTCTACCCCAAGGAGGTCGTCGAGGGCATCCTCGACCTCGCCCGCCGGCACGGCCTGATGGTGTTCGCCGACGAGATCTACGACCAGATCCTGTACGACGACGCCGTGCACCACTCGGCCGCGGCCCTCGCCCCCGATCTGGTCGTCCTCACCTTCTGCGGGCTGTCGAAGACGTACCGGGTGGCGGGCTTCCGCTCCGGCTGGCTGGTCGTGACCGGCCCGCGGCAGCACGCGAAGGACTATCTGGAGGGCCTGACGATGCTGGCCTCCATGCGGCTGTGCGCCAACGCGCCCGCGCAGTACGCCATCCAGGCCGCGCTCGGCGGCCGCCAGTCCATCCGCGAACTGACGCTGCCCGGCGGCCGGTTGTACGAGCAGCGGAACACCGCCTGGGAGAAGCTCAACGAGATCCCCGGCGTCTCGTGCGTGAAGCCCAAGGGCGCGCTGTACGCGTTCCCGCGCCTCGACCCCAAGGTGCACAAGATCCACGACGACGAGAAGTTCGTCCTCGACCTGCTGCTGCGCGAGAAGATCCAGGTGGTCCAGGGCACCGGCTTCAACTGGCCCTCCCCCGACCACTTCCGCATCCTCACCCTGCCGCACGCGGAGGATCTGGAGGCGGCGATCGGGCGCATCGGACGGTTCCTCGGCGGATATCGGCAGTAGGCGCCGGACAGGCGGGGCGTGTTCAGGGTGAGGATGCGGACACGGCGCGGGGTCTCGCCGAACAGGCCGTGCCGGCCGGTCTTCACCGCCGCCTCCTTCGACGTCCCGGCAACGGTGAGGAGTTCGGGGCGGTCGTGCTGCCGTCGTCGCGAGGCAGGATCTCCACCGGCCTGACCGGCAGGCCGGTCAGGCCGGCCATCAGGGTTTCGGCCAGGAGACGGCCCGCTGCCCGCTCGGCCGGGCGCCCCAGCCCCGACAGTTCGTCACGTGACGGACCGGTGGACGTGCGCTGCCCGATCCCCGCATTTCGCGAAAATGTGCGAAGATCGCCTGTGCGACCGGGGGGACGTCCATACACGGCTGACACCACAGGCTCTCGGTGGGCGCCAGACCCGCGCCGCACCGCCGCTCCCCCTGGTCCGGTTCGATCAGACCAGGGGGCATCTTTGCTTACGTACGGAAACCGCCGGACCGCCGTCGCCATACTGTGTGCGGCGGCCCTCGGCCTCGCGACGCCTCTGCTCGCGGCTCCCGCGGCACAGGCCGGTGACGGCGCGCCTGCGCCGTCCCCCGCGGGGCGGGAGGCGCGGGACGCGGCCCGGTTCTGGACCGCCGGGCGCATGGCCGACGCGCGGCCGCTGGACGGCGGGCGCACCGCTCCGAGCCGTCCGGGACCGTCGGTCGCGGCGGCGGGAGGGCCGCAGGGCACGGCGTTCCCGGGGACCCGCCTGGTGGGGACGTTCTTCGGGTCGGACGGGCCGGGCGGCACCACCTGGCACTGCACTGGCAGCGTGATCGACACGACGGCGCGGAACATCGTCCTCACCGCGGCCCACTGCGGGCTGAACATGAACGCCGACTACATCTTCGTCCCGAAGTTCGTGAAGGGCGCGGGCCCCGACCAGCAGCCGTACGGGATCTTCCACATCCAGCGGATGTTCACCGACCCCCGGTACGTACCCGACAAGGGATCGAGCACCACCAAGACGGCCGCATCCGACCTGGACACCGCCTTCGCCCGGGTCTCGGCCAACCAGCGCGGGCAGAGCCTTGAGGACGCGGTGGGCGGCGGTCTGACCTTCACCCAGCCGTCCGGCTACGCCAACAAGAACGTCACCGTCGTCGGCTATCCGTCCTACGGGCACAACAACACCGGCAGCGCCCTCAAGTGCACCGTGCCGACCACGCAGTTGCCCGGCTACCGGCAGATGTCGATGACCTGCGGCGGCTACTACGGCGGGGTGTCCGGCAGCCCCTGGATCACCGACTACCAGGACGACGCCACGACCGGCCATGTCATAGGCAACCTCGGCGGCTACAACGGCGGCGGCAACGACGCGGACGTCGACTACATCAGTTATGCCCCGGCGTTCGGCGCCGACGCCGCGAACCTCCTGGCCGACGCGGTCGCGAACCAGGACCCGCCCGCCGACCTGCCGCCCTACAAGGGAATCAACGCCCTGCCCGGCGGCGCCGCCCGCTGGCGAGGGGCCAAGCTGCTGGCCTCCGGCGACTACACCGGCGACCACCTCGGCGACCTGCTCGTCGTCTGGTCCGACGGCGGCATCACCCTCTATCCCGGGGACGGCAAGGGCGGGTTCGGGTCCGAGCAGCGGCTGGCGAACGCCAACTCCACCTGGACGTACGCCCGTACGCTCACCAGCGGGGACTTCACCGGCGACGGCCACAGCGATCTCCTGGTGCGCTGGTCCGACGGCGAGGCCACGCTGTACCCGGCCATCGGCACCGCGGGCCTCGGCCGGGAGGTCCGGATGGCGGCCCCCAAGTCCGACTGGAAGAACGCCGTACAGATCACGTCCGGGCAGTTCGACCACAAGGGCGCGAGCGATCTGCTGGTGCGCTGGTCCGACGGCCGGCTGACCCTGCACACCGGGGTCGGCACGGGCGGCTTCGGCCCCACCAGACAGCTCCTCGCGGCGAACGGCACCTGGACCAAGGCCGCCCAGCTGACCGGCGGAGACTTCGGCGGCACCCCCGGCTTCCTGGCCCGCTGGGGGGACGGCTCGCTCGACTCCTACGCCGGCACCTCGGCCGCGGGACCCGGCACCCGCTCCCGGGTGCTCGGCCCGAACGGCACGTGGACCCACGCCCAGGCCATGACGTCCGGCGACTTCACCGCCGACCACACGCGCAACGACCTGATCGTGCGCTGGTCCGACGGCGAGACGACGCTGTACGCCGACAACGGCACCAAATCCATCGGCACCGAGAACACGCTGGTCCACCCCGGCACCTGACGCATCCACGACTCCGGAGGAACGAAGGGGGACCGATGCGCGCGACGACCCGGCTGACCACCGGCGGCCTCGCCGCTCTCACCGCCGCCCTGGCCCTCGCGGCCTGCGGCGGCACGACGAACCGCACCACCACCACGACCCCGCCGGCCACAGCCACGGCCAAGGCCCCGCCCGCGGCCACGGCCGCGCCGCCGTGCCGTACCGCCGCGCTGAGCTGGACACTGGCCCGGCTCGGCACGGCGAAGGGTGTCGGCCATGCACGGCTGACCGCCCGCAACAACGGCCCGGGAACCTGTGTGTTCGGCGGCTACCCGGGACTGGAGATCCACAACGGCAAGGCGGACAGCATCGACGGCGCCGGGCACGGACACCCGGCCGCCGTCATCCTGCCCGCCAGGGCGGCGATCTCCGTGGACCTCCGCTACACCCCCGCCGGCACGCCCGGCGCGGGCAGCTGGTGCGTGCGGCAGACCGAGGCGGCGGTGCGGGCACCGCACGACTCCCGCCCGGCCGTCGTCCCCGTCACGGACACGCACCTCAGGGCCGCCTCGATCGACGCCTGCGGTGCGACGGTGGCCATGGCACCGCCGCGGCGCGTCGCGCAGGGGCGCTGAGCGGCGGCACGGGAGCGGGGGAATGCCCGGCGGCGCCCCCACGTTGTCGACTTGCGTCGCTGATCTACGAACAGGGGGAACGACACATGCCGATCGATGTGCACGGAACGGTGGCGGAGGGATTCGAGGGCGTACGCGCGGAGTTCGCGGCGGTGCTCGCCGGGGAACGGGACGATCCGGGCGCACAGCTCGTCGTGTACCGGCACGGGCGGCGCGTGGTGGACCTGTGGGGCGGCGACGGCATCGACGGGGACTCGCTGACGAACCTGTACTCCATCGCCAAGGGCGCCGCGCATCTCGTCGTCGCGCTCCTGGTGCAGGACGGGGTGCTCGACCTGGAGCGTGAAGTCGCCGCGTACTGGCCCGAGTTCGGCGCCCACGGCAAGGACCGGCTGACGCTGGGCGAGCTGCTGGAGCACCGGGCCGGACTCGTGGGCGATGCCGAACAGGGCTTCACCATCGAGGAGTTGGCGGACGACCGGCTCATCGCGGCCCGGCTGGCGGGGCGCAGGCCGCTGTGGGAGCCGGGCACCGCCTGGGGCTACCACGCCTTCGTCATCGGCGCCCTCACCGGCGAGGTGGTGCGCCGGGTGACCGGCCGGTCGATCCAGGAGCTGTACGAGGAGCGGATCCGGGCGCCGTACGGCCTCGACTACTACCTGGGTCTGCCGGCGGAGGCGGAGCCGCGCTGGGTGGACGTGCAGCCGCTGGTGCCGACCCCGGAGGAGGCCGTACTGCTGAAGGAGCGGGCGGCGGCCCCGGACAGCATCCGGGGCATCGCCTTCAACGCGCACACACCGGAGCCGACCGACCTGGTGGCCTTCGGCAATCACCCCCGGGTGAAGGCGCTCGGGCCGACGTCCTCCGGCGGGGTGGGCAACGCGCGCGGGGTCGCCGGGATGTTCGCGGCCGCCATCAGCACCGTGGACGGCAGGCCGCCGCTGCTCACGCCCGCGACCGCGGCCCTGTTCGGCGAGCTGCGCACCCCGGGCGGACCGGACCTGGTCGTCGGCAGCGAGGACCACTTCGCGCGCGGCTTCGAGCACACCCCCGGGCTCTACCCGTTCCTCGACGCCGGCACCTTCGGGCACAGCGGCGCGACCGGCTCGCTGGGCTTCGCCGACCCGGCGCACGGCATCGCCTACGCCTACACCCGGCGCCGGTTCTCCTTCCCCTCCGGGGTGGGCGCCGCCCTGGAGAACGGCCGTCTGGCCGAGTCCGTCCTGCGGGCGGCCGCCTCCCTGTGACACCGTGCTGACAGACGAGCGGGAAGGGCGCTGACGTGGGTGACCTCTTTCTCGTCCGGCACGGTGAGACCGAGTGGTCACGGTCCGGACGGCACACCGGCTGGACCGACGTACCCCTCACCGAGCACGGGCGGGAGGAGGCGCGCCGGCTGGTGCCGCTGATCCGCTCGCACCGGATCGGGGCCGCGTTCGTCAGCCCCCTGCAGCGGGCCCGGGAGACCGCCGAGCTCATCGGGATCCCGGACGCCCTGGTCGACGCCGACCTGCGCGAATGGGACTACGGCGGCTACGAGGGCGTGACCACCCCGGAGATCCGGCGCACCCGGCCCGGCTGGTTCCTGTTCACGGACGGGGTCGCGCCGGGCCCGCCGGAGCACCCGGGCGAGACCGCGGAACAGGTCGGCGAGCGCGCCGACCGGATGCTCGCCAAGGCCGACGCGGCCCTCTGCAACACCGAGGGCGTCGTCGTCCTCATCGCCCACGGCCACTTCCTCCGCGTCCTCACCGCCCGCCGGCTGGGCCTCCCGCCCCAGCAGGGGGCCCTGTTCCAGCTGGCCACGGGCACCCTGTGCCGCCTCGGCACGGAGCACGAGCGGCCGGTGGTGGCGGGGTGGAACATCCGGCCGGGGCAGTAGCGGGCCGCCCTGGCTGCCCGGGACCGATGTCAGACCCGCGCCGTACTCTGCGAGAAGGACGGAAGGAGTACGGCTGTGACCCGAGCGCTGAGTGCCGCGCAGCGGCGGGTGGTCGAGGGCGCCGACCCGGTCACCGGGCGGTTGCGGGGTACGGAGGCACAGCTCGCGGCGCTGGTGAAGCGGGGCCTGGCCTTTCGGCATCCCCGGCCGCCGCACGATCACTTCCTGACGCCGGCGGGGCACCGGATACGGGAGGCGGTGCCCGAGGCGGCACCGGAGCCGGTGCCCGACGCGGGGGTGTTCGCGGCGCGGGTCGGCGGCGAGGAGGAGCCGGCCGAGGACGGGCCGGCGCGGGCGCGCGAGGTGCACGGTGCCTGGCAGGGGCTGCTGGAGCTGCGCCGGATGACCCATGCCGACGGCGCCGTGGACCGGCCGTGCGACTGGGAACGGGCGCATCTGGTGCGGGCCGCGGCGCTCGCCCTGGAGGCGGCCGGGCACCGTCCGGCGAGCGGGGACGGGGACGGTTACCGGGTGCGGGCGACGCCGCAGCCGGAGGCCGTGGCGGTGTACGCGCCGGACGCCCCGGCCCTGGCGGCCTGCGCGGCCACGCTGGAGCGCGCGGGCTGGCAGGCGGGTGAGTACACCGAGCCGCGGACGAGAGCGCGGTATCTGCTGGCCTCGCCACGCCGGGTGTGAGCGGCATGCCAGGATCGGAGGGTAAGTGTGCCATACACGAGAAGGGGACATCGTGAGCGAGCCGTTTTCCGTGCGCGTGACCGTCCGCGGCTATGAGACCGACACGCAGGGACACCTGAACCAGTCCGTGTACCTCAACTACGCGGAGCATGCCCGCTGGTCACTGCTCCAGGCGGCCGGCATCAGCCAGACACGGCTCGTGGGGCGGGGCGTGGGCCCGGTGGCGCTGGAGACGACGATCCGTTTCCGGCGCGAACTGCTCGCCGGCGACGAGGTCGATGTGACCTGTGCGTTCGAGTGGGGCGGTGGCAAGACCTTCCGGATCGTGCAGGAGATACGCAAGACCGACGGCACGCTCGCGGCCGAGGTCAGCGCGGTGGGCGGCCTGCTGGATCTTGAGGAGCGCAAGATGGTCGCCGACCCGCGAGAGGTGTTCAAGGAGCTGACGACGGACCTCGCCCTGTTCGGTCTGTAGGCTCCGCGGGCTTACGCGTCGAGCAGCTCCGGCCGGTGCCCGGCGTCGCAGGCCGCCCGCGCCCCGGCGATGTACTCCCGGTTGTGCGCGGCCCATTCGGCCAGCCGGAGCAGGGTGTCGTTCAACTCATGGGCGACGGGAGTGAGATGCTGGGCCTGTCCGCGCGCACGGCCGCGCAGTACGGCGGTTACCGGGTGCTGCTGGGGTCTCGCGATGCTGAGCACACGGGCGGCGAGCCGCACCGGCGGTCTGCTCGACCGGGCGCGGAGCTGATCCCGGCGACGGCGGAGGGCTGCCGGCCGGCGTTCCGGGGTGGCGACGGGGATCGCGGTGGCGGCCCTGGTGACGGCCGGGGCGGTGCTGCGGCCGAGGCGGTGCTGCGGCCGAGGCGGTGCTGCGGCCGGGGAGCCGGTGAGGCATCCCGGCGGCGGGGCCTCGGCCGGGCCGCGCCGCCGGCTGCCGCGCCAGTGAGGCCGGTTCACCCGGTCAGGAAGGCCTCCTTGTGGTCCTCGGCCCACTCCTGGAACGTCCTGGCCGGCCGGCCCAGCACCCGCGGCACGTCCTCGGTGACCGTCGCGTTGCGGCCGTCGCGGAGGTAGGCGACACCGGTCAGGACGTCCTCCACCCCGCTCTCGTCGATGCCGTAGGCGGTGCGCAGGAAGTCGCGGGTCTCGTCCTGCGACAGATTCCGGACGGTGAGCGGGCGGCCGAGGACCGCGGCGAGGACGGCGACCTGGTCCGGGACGCTGATCGCCGCCGGGCCGGTCAGGGTGTACGTCCGCCCCGCGTGCCCGGCGTCGAGCAGGGCCCGCACCGCCACCTCGGCGATGTCGCGCGGGTCGATCACCCCGGACGCCCCGTCGGCGGTCATGTTCGGCACCGGCTCGCCCCGGCGGACCGCCGCCGCCCAGGCCAGCGTGTTCGTGGCGAACGACGAGGGCCGCAGGACCGTCCACTCGGCCCCGCTGTCCCGGACCGCCCGCTCCCCCACCCCGTGCCAGGCAACGGTCGGCCCCGTGGCGGGATCGTCGGTGCCGATGGCGGAGAGCTTCACCAGCCGCCGTACGCCCGCCGCCCGGGCCGCCGCGACCAGCGCCGTGTCGTGGGCGGCGCCGGGGCCGGGCGGGCACACCAGGTACGCGGCCGTCACCCCCGTCATCGCCGCCGCCAGGGAGTCCGGGTCGGCGTAGTCCCCGCCGGCCACCTCCACCCCGGCGGGCATCCGGGCCCGCTGCGGGTCGCGGGTCAGCGCGCGCACCTTCTCGCCGCGCGCCGTGAGCTGTCGTACGACTTCACTGCCGGTGGTGCCCGTGGCACCTGTCACCAGAATCATGTGGTCCACGATGGGCCGGGAGCGATGCCGGACTCTTGGAAATTCCGGCACGGTTCACCGGCCCGGAAGCGGTCGGGCGCGCTTACCGTGGAGTGATGCCGAACGCCGTCGCCGAGCAGGACCTGACCACGCCCGAGGTGCTGCGCCCCTGGATCTCCGGGGTGCGCACGCTGTCCGTGTCCCGCACCGAGCCCGCCGAGGAGCCCTTCGTACGACTGCCCGCCGCGGTCACCAAGGTGATCCTGCGGGTGGGGGCGGACGGGCGGCGCGATGTGCTGGTCTCCGGGCCGCGGGTGCGGGCGTCGTACCACGAGGGCAAGGCCCACGTCCGCTGCGTCGAACTGCGTCTCGCACCCGGCATGACCCGACCGCTGCTGGGCGTATCGGCGACCGAACTGGTCGGCAGAACCGCGCGGCTGGAGGACCTGCCGGGCGACACGCCCCGCCGGCTCGCGGCCGGGCTGCGCCGGCTGGACCCGCGGGAGGCGGTGCCGTACCTCGTCGAGACGCTTCCGGAGCTCCTGTCGGCCGCCGTGGACCCGGCCCGTACGGCGCTGCTGCGTGCGGGCGTCGACGCGCTGTCGGTCCGCCCGGACCGGGCACCGGCACAGGTGCGGGAGGTGGCCCGCGAACTGGCGGTCAGCGAACGCCAGTTGCGCAACCTGTTCGCCGAGGGCGTCGGGGTCTCCCCCAAGCACTACGCCCGCATCGACCGCGTCCGCACGGTCGTCACCCGGGCCGGACACGCCCCCTGGTCCCAACTGGCCACCGTGACCGGCTACTTCGACCAGTCACACATGACCTCCGACTTCCGCGCCCTGATGGGAGTCCCGCCCCGCTCCTACGTCACCGGCCGACTGCCCGCTCTGACGCCTTGTCAGGGTGTGCCGCGTTTCTGACCGGTTCGTCTCATGGGGTGTCCCGGCGGAGCGGGACCGGTACCTGGTTGAAGCCGTAGTACAGGGCGAGCAGGCCGTGGGCGGCGAGGGTGAGGGATTGGCGACTGCTCGCCGGGGAGTGTGCACAAGGGCAGCTTAACCCGATCGTGTGGTGGTCGGCTTTCGGGCTTGCTGTGGGCTGGGCCGTTCGGGCTACGGTGATCGTGCGATCTGGGACGCCGGGTACGGCGCCAGCGTGCGGGGCCCCTGCTCCACCGGAGTGATGGTTCAGGGCCTCCCCGTCGCCTCTGGCCGTACCCATCTGGCCAGGTCGTGAGGGAGCCGGCCTCCCGGGATCGGACCACGCACAGGATGCGTGTCGCCGCCCCGGGGTCGAGTACGCCGGGGACCAGTGCGCCCAAGACCGTTCGGGGCGTGCGGCTGAGCAGGCTCACTCCTGCTCAGTCCACAGGAACGGTGCGGAGACGAAGGCGAGGGCCATCGTCAGCGGGTAGCCGAGGGAGCCGAAAGCGAACCGGGCCCGGGTCGGGCCTCCAC
The DNA here is from genome assembly GCF_020181035.1 of Streptomyces sp. CoH27. Taxonomy (GTDB): domain Bacteria; phylum Actinomycetota; class Actinomycetes; order Streptomycetales; family Streptomycetaceae; genus Streptomyces; species Streptomyces camelliae. The sequence goes on along the minus strand of NZ_JAIQYY010000003.1, from coordinate 355,548 downwards.
GCGGCCGGACTCGTTCATGGTCCAAGACTGCCGCAGACAAGCGCGTGGGGTACGGCGGACCGCCGTACCCCGCGCGGGACTCAGTGCGCCGGCGCCAGCTCCTCGCCCGACTCCATGGGATGGGTGACGTCCTCGGCGTCGCGGGTGCGGCCGAGGTGGTTGAAGACCAGGTTGAGCAGGACGGCCATCACGCAGCCGGTGGAGATGCCCGAGTCCAGGACGATCCTCGCGGTCTCGGGGAAGGCGTGGTAGAAGCCCGGCGCGGTGATCGGGATGATGCCGACGGCGAGGGAGACGGCGACGATCAGGACGTTGTTGTCCTTCTCCAGGCCGGCCCGGACCAGGGTCTGGATGCCGCTCGCGGCGACCGAGCCGAACAGGACGACGCCGGCGCCGCCGAGGACCGGGCGGGGGACGACCGCGATGAGCGAGGCGGCCATCGGGCACAGGCCCATCAGGACCAGGAAGCCACCGCCGACGGCGACGACGAAGCGGCTGCGGATCCGCGTCATGGCGACGAGGCCGATGTTCTGGGCGAAGGCGCTGCACATGAAGCCGTTGAAGAGCGGGCTGAGCGCGGAGCCGAGGGTGTCGGCGCGCAGGCCGGCCGCGATCGTCTTCTCGTCCGAGGGGCGTTCGACGATCTCGCCGAGGGCGAGCATGTCGGCGGTGGACTCGGTCATGGAGACGACCATCACCACGCACATCGACAGGATCGCGGCGATGTGGAAGGTGGGGGTGCCGAAGTGGAACGGGGTGGGGAAGCCGACGACGGCGGCGTGCGCGACGGGGCTGAAGTCCGTGGCGCCGAAGGGTATCGCGAGGAGGGTGCCGGTGATCAGGCCGAGCAGGACCGCGATCTGCTTGACGAAGCCGCGGGTGAAGCGGCGCAGCAGCAGCACGATCAGCAGGGTGAGGCCGGCCAGGGTGAGGTTGGTCGTCGAGCCGTAGTCGTGCGCGGCGGGGTTCGGCCCCTGGGCCCAGCCGAACGCGACCGGGAGCAGGGAGACGCCGATCAGGGTGATGACCGAGCCGGTGACGACGGGCGGGAAGAAGCGGACGGCCTTGCTGAAGAAGGGCGCCGCCAAGAAGCCGAGGAGACCGGCGACGATCACCGCGCCGAAGATCATCGGCAGGGCGTCGGACTTGTCCCCGGCCGAGGCGACGATGGCCGTCATCGGCGCGACACCGGCGAAGGTGACGCCGTTGACGAACGGCAGCCGGGCGCCGATCTTCCAGAACCCGAGGGTCTGCAGGAAGGTGGCGAGCCCGGCGGTGAACAGACAGGCTCCGGTGAGGAAGGTCAGGTCGGTGGCGGACAGGCCTACGGCCGCGCCGACGATCAGGGGTGGTGCGACGACTCCCGCGTACATGGCGGCCACATGCTGCAGGCCACTGGTCGCCATTTTGAGGGCGGGGAGTTTCTCGTCGACAGGATGGGCGGCCACGGCGGCTCCTCCGGGCGGGTAACACGTCGGCCTCGACGTGGGTTTCATGGAGGTGGTGCATGTGTGGTCGTGCGGGACCGTGACGGGTGCTCGTCGAGCGGTGAGCGGTGAGCGGTGAGCGGTGGGGTGACCGTTCCGGGGCGGGTGCGTCCGCACGCGCCCCGGAACGGCTGCCGTGGACCCCGCTCGGGTCCACGGTTCCCGGCCGGGAGCCGTCCCTCCCGGCCGGAGTCTTCCGGCGGGCCGTCGGATACGAGGCGACGGCCGGGCCTCTCCGGCAGGTCACCCGTACGAACGGGGCGACCACCCGGAATGCTGCGGTATTTCGTCCGCGGTGGATCAGGCCTGGGCGGCGATCCGGGCGAGGCGCTGGGCCTCCTCGCGGGTGGAGCGGGCGATGGCGTCCTCGTCGACGGTGACCAGGCGGCCGTCCGTCACGATCTGCTCACCGTTGACGAAGGACGCGGTGACCGGGGCCGCCGCGCCGAAGACCAGCGCGGTCACCGGGTCGGCGATGGAGGCGTGGGCGAGGGTGTCCATCTTCCACAGCACGACGTCGGCCAGCTTGCCCGGCTCCAGCGAGCCGATCTGGTCGGCGCGGCCGAGCACCTGGGCGCCGCCGTAGGTGCCGAGCCGGAGTGCCTGACGGGCGCCCAGGGCGGCCTCGCGGTGGGCGCCGAGGCGGTTGATCAGCAGGGCGTTGCGCAGCTCGGTGTGCAGCTCGCCGGACTCGTTGGAGGCGGTGCCGTCGACGCCGAGGCCGACCGGGACGCCGGCCGCCAGCATGTCCGGGACCCGCGCGATACCGGCCGCGAGGCGGGCGTTGGAGGACGGGCAGTGGGCGACGCCGGTCTTCGTACGGGCGAAGGCGGCGATGTCGGAGTCGTTCATGTGGACGCAGTGCGCCATCCACACGTCCTCGCCGAGCCAGCCGGTGGACTCGAAGTAGTCGGTCGGGCCCATGCCGAACAGCTCGTGGCAGAACTTCTCCTCCTCCACGGTCTCCGAACCGTGGGTGTGCAGCCGTACGCCGAGGCGGCGGGCCAACTCGGCTCCCTGACGCAGGAGTTCGGTCGACACCGAGAACGGCGAGCAGGGCGCCACGGCCACCTGGGTCATGGCGTCGAAGGAGGCGTCGTGGTGCTGATTGACGGTCTCCTCGGTCGCGGCGAGGGCGCCTTCCAGCGTCTCGACGGCGAAGTCCGGCGGCAGGCCGCCGTCCTTCTCGCTGCGGTCCATCGAGCCCCGGGCCAGCGTGAAGCGGACGCCCATCTCGGCGGCGGCCCGGATGATCGACCCGGACAGGTCGCCGGAGCCCTGCGGGAAGACGTAGTGGTGGTCCATGGCGGTGGTGACACCGCCGCGGGCCATCATGGCGAGGGAGCCCTGCGCGGCCGCGTACGTCATCCGCTCGTCGATGCGCGCCCAGATGGGGTAGAGCGCGACGAGCCAGTTGAACAGGTTGTGGTCGGTGGCCAGGCCCCGGGTGATCCACTGGTAGAAGTGGTGGTGGGTGTTGACCAGACCGGGCGTGGCCAGATGGCCGCTCGCGTCGATCCGGCGCACCACGTTCTGAAGGCCTTCGGGGGCCCGGCCCGCGCCGACCGCCTCGATGCGGTTGCCGGTGAGGACCAGGTACCCGGAGGCGTACTCGGTGTCGCCCGCGTCCACGGTCGCGATCGCGCAGTTCTCGATGACGATGCGCTGGTCTGCCGATGGTGCCATCGTGCTTCCTTGTCTTTCGGTGGCGGCCCCGGGACGGGGAGGGAGTGTCCGCGGGGAGGGCACGGCAGGACCCTAGGAGGATTTGAGTGCCGGAGAGGCTCCGCCGCTCCGGGTGCCGAGATGATGGAAGAACAGGTTGAGCAGGACCGCGACGAGCGCGCCCGCGCTGATGCCGGAGCCGAGCACGGTCTGCGCCCACGCCGGGAAGTCGGCGTAGAACGTCGGTGCGGCCAGCGGGATGATGCCCGCGCCGAGCGCCACGGCGACCAGGATGATGTTGGAGCTGTCGTCAAGTCCCGCCTCCGACAGCGTACGGATGCCGCTGACCGCGATCGAGCCGAACAGGACGATGCCCGCGCCGCCGAGGACCGGCATGGGGACCAGGGAGACGACCGCGCCGAGCACCGGGAAGGCGCCGAGGACCAGCAGGGCGCCGCCGGCGACGGCCACGACGTAGCGGCTGCGCACCCGGGTCAGCGAGACCACGCCCACGTTCTGCGCGAAGGCCGAGGTGGGGAAGCCGCCGAAGACCGGGCCGAGCAGGGTGGCGATGCCGTCGGTGCGCAGGCCCCGGGTGATGGTCCTGGCGTCGGTACGGCGCTCACAGATCTCGCCGAGGGCCAGCATGCCGGCGCTGGACTCGGTCATCAGGACCAGCATCACGATGCACAGCGACAGGACGGCCGCGGGCTGGAACTCCGGCGGGCCGAAGGCGAAAGGCGTGGGCAGCGCGGCGACGGGCGCGGACTTCAGGGCGCTGAAGTCGGCCATGCCGGACGGGATCGCGGCCAGGGTGCCGATGAGCAGGCCGGACAGCAGGGCGATCTGCCGGACGAAGCCGCGGCCGAAGCGCTGGATCAGCAGGATGACGGCGAGGGTGAACCCGGCCAGGGCGAGGTGCCGCAGGGAGCCGAAGTCGGCGGCCGTCTTGTCGCCGCCCTGCGCCCAGCTCACCGGGACCGGCATCAGCGTGACCCCGATCAGCGTGATGACCACGCCGGTGACCAGGGGCGGGAAGAAGCGCAGCAGCCGGCCGAAGAACGGGCCGACGGCCAGGCAGAAGGCCCCGGCGACCATCACCGCACCGTAGATGGCGGGGAGTTGGTGGCCCTTGGCGTTGGTCTCGGCGATCGCCAGGATGGGGGCGATGCCGGCGGAGGAGGCGGCGTTGACGAAGGGCAGCCGGTTGCCGACGAAGCCTTTGACGCCGAGGGTCTGCAGGATGGTCGCGACGCCCGCGACGATCAGGCTCGCGGCGATCAGCCGGGTGCGGGCCGCGATGTCGAGTCCGCAGGCCTGGCCGATGATGAGCGGAGGAGTGACAACGCCCGCGTACATCGCCGCGATGTGCTGGAGCGCGGCGGGGACGAGCCGCGAGGGGTGGAGCTTTTCGTCCACCGGGTGCACGGATGTGACGGCGTCGGACGCGACGGCGTTCTCGGAGTGCACCGGCGGGGTGGAACACGGGGCTGTGTCGGGCCCCTTCGCAGGCAGTGCCATTTCGTTCCCTCCGGTGTGGCGCGCCCCCGCGCCGGGTGGCGGGGTCGGGGGCGCGCGTCCCGCGTCAGAGGTTGGTCATGTCGACCGGGATCTTCGGCTCGCAGCCGTCCCGGAGGATCGTCGCCTCGATCAGGCCGTAGGGCCGGTCGGCGGCGAAGTAGACCTCGTTGTCGTTCTTGAGCCCGAACGGCTCCAGGTCGACCAGGAAGTGATGCTTGTTCGGCAGCGAGAAGCGGACCTCGTCGATCTCGCTGCGGTTGTTGATGATGCGCGCACCCATCTGGTACAGCGTCTGCTGCAGGGAGAGGGAGTAGGTCTCGGCGAAGGCCTGGAGCATGTGCTTCTTGACCTGCTCGTAGGACTTCTCCCAGTTCGGCATCTTCTGCTCGTCGTCGGTCCAGTTGAACCGCCAGCGGGCGGAGACCTGGGTGGCGAGGATGCGGTCGTACGCCTCCTGCAGGGTCGTGTACTTGTCCTTGACGTACCCCCAGAACTCGGAGTTCGTCGAGTTCATCACGACCAGGTCCTTCAGACCGGAGACGACCTCCCACGACGAGCCGTCGTAGGTGACCTGGGTGACGCGGATCTCCTGGCCCTTGCGGACGAACGAGTGCTTGACCTCGTCCGCGCCGATGAACTTGGAGTTGGCGTCGGAGGTCTCGATCCGCTCCCAGGCGTACTCCTCGATCCGGATCCGGGCGCGGTGGATCGCCGGCTGCGAGGTGACGAAGTGGCGGGCGAGGTGGATGCCGAACTGCTCGGCGGACTCGATGCCGTGTTCCTTGGCGAACGCGAACACCGTGTTCTTGGTGGTGTCGGTCGGCAGGACGTTGGCGTTGGAGCCGGAGTAGTGGACCTCCTCCATGTCACCGCTCAGCGCGACGGAGACGTTGAGGTCCTTGATGTGGTGAGTGGCGCCGTCCCGCGTGATCTTGACGACTCGGTTCTCGGCTTTGCCGTACTGGTTCTGTCCAAGAATCGTGGGCATGGTGTCTGCTAGCTCCCTCGGTAAACGGAGTAGCCGAACGGGTTGAGCAGCAGCGGCACGTGGTAGTGCTCGCCCGGTACGACGGCGAACGTGATCGCCACCTCCGGGAAGAACACGCCGCGTCCGCTGTCCCGATTCGCGGGGGCGTCCTGCTGCGCATCGGCTTGCTTCTTCTCGAAGTACGGCTCCACCGCGAAGTCGAGCCGTACATGTGTGGTCCCCTCCGGCAGTGCCGGCAGGTCTTTGCACCGGCCGTCGGCGTCGGTCGCGGAGCCACCGAGCGTCCGCCAGTCCGCATCGCGCCCGGAGCGGGCGGAGAGCTGGACGGCGACGCCCTCGGCGGGGCGGCCCACGGAGGTGTCCAGGATGTGCGTGGACACGGAGGCGGTGGTGCTGGTGCTCATGGTGTCAGGCGTCCTCTTCGACGAGTCGGGCCAGGCGGATACGGTTGATCTTGCCCAGCTCGGCGCGGACGATCTCCCGTTCCTGCTCCGGCGCGTTCCCGATCCGCTCCTTCACGGCGTCACGCATCTGCTCGCCGGTCCGGCCGGTCGCGCAGATGAGGAACACATGGCCGAACTTCTCCTGGTAGGCCAGGTTGAGGTCGAGCATCTCGGCCTTGAGTTCCGCCGCGGCGCCGGACATGCCGGCCTGCTCCCGCGCGGAGGTCGGGTCACCGGGCTTGGGGCGCCCGATCGGCGGGTGCCCCGCCATCGCCTCTTCCAGGTCGGCCGTGGTCAGCTCGGCCATGGCGGCGTCGCTGGCGGCGTAGAGGTCGTCGGTGGTGGCGTACGGGCGGGCGGCGGCGATCCGCCGGCCCCACTCGGTGGAGGCACACGCCTCGTGGAGGGCGGCGAGGGCGTCGCGTTCCTCCAGTTCATTGAACCGGGCCAGGCCCAGGGGCGTGGAAGTCGTCACGGGAGCCTCCGTGGCCGGAAACGGCCTTCGTGCTTGAGCGGGCTGCCGATAGTGAACGCCCCCGGAAACGCCACGTCAACACTTTGTTGAAAAATCGGCGTAACAAGTGAGGACGCTTCCCGGGTGGCCGGGCGACCGCCAGGGGCTGTCGACCACCGTCATGCACCTGCCGCGCCGTCGTGGCCGGTCGCGCCCACGCGGCGGAGCCGCATATCCATACAGCCCCGCGCCCCCCTCGGGCCGCTATGCCCCCTTGTCCCGGTTGAGGTAGTTGTAGACGGTGAAGCGGCTGACGCCCAGTGCGCTCGCCACGGTCTCCACACCGTGCCGCACGGCGAACGCGCCCCGCGCCTCCAGAATCCGTACGACCTCCTGCTTGGCCTTGCGGTCCAGGTCGGCCAGCGGCTTGCCCTGCCGGCGCTCCATGGCGGCGAGGATGTGGTCGAGGGAATCGGCGAGCTGGGGCAGGCGTACGGCGACGACGTCGGCGCCCTGCCAGGCGAGCACGACGTCCTCGGGGCCGGCCGCGTCGGGCGGGATCAGCTCCCCGCCCATGGCGTCGACCAGCGGCTTCACGGCCGTGATGAAGGGCTCGTCCCCGGCGCCGGTCACCTGTCGCTCTCCTCGATCACGTTGACCTGCAGCGACACCCGGGTGGCGCCGGCCTCCAGGGTCTTGCGCAGCAGCGCGTCCACGGCGGTGAGCACGCTGTCGGCGCCCCCTTCGGCGGTGTTGCCGAACGGGCCGACGTCCACCGCGTCGAGTTCCGCCGTCTCGATGACCTGTCGGGCCACCAGCGCGTGCGCGGGCGCCTCGTCGAGATCGAAGGGTTCGGTCGTGAACTCCACTCGCAATCGCATACTGCCCCCAAAGCCGTCCTGACCTGCGCTTTTGTCTGGACGGACCATTGCGGGGCACCGCCCAGCAGCGACTCTAACCGACGCGGGGCTCCTGCTGCCCGCGGGACCGGAAGCCATCGCCTCGGTCACGGCAGGGGCTGTTCGGTCCAGATGACCTCGCCGTCCATGGTGCAGCGGGTTCCCCAGCGCTCGGTTGAGCTGGGCGACGAGAAGGAGTCCACGCCCGCCCTCGTCCGTGCTCCGTGCGCGGCGCAGCCTGGGCGACGTGCTGCTTCCGTCGGAGACCTCGCGGATCGGCGCCCGGTCGCAAGGCAGGCGCAGTCGGACCGGACCGCTCACGTGCCGGATGGCGTCGGTGACCAGCCCGCCGGCGATCAGTTCGGTGGTGAAGGCCAGTTCGTCCAGACCCCAGGCGGCCAGTCCGTCCAGGCCCCGGGCGGCCGGCTGCTCGGTGACCGCCGCGCGGCAGCCGGAGACGATCGCCGGGTCGCGCGGCCACTCCCACTCGGCGACCCGCTCCGGCCCCAGGGCGTGCGGGCGGGCGACCAGCAGGGCCACGTCGCCCTTCGGGCGGGCCGGGAGCAGCGCGTCCAGGACAGCCTCGCAGGTGTCTTCCGGCGCCCGGTCGGCGCAGGCCAGGACGGCGCGGAGCTTGTCCAGGCCGATGTCGATGTCACGGACCCGGGAGCGGTCACCCCTGTTCCAGCACTTTCGCGGAACGGACCGGATGCCGGAACCCTGCCGTAGCCGCGAGCGCCGCGAGGCCGACTTCGGTGGGTGCCGCTGCCAGGCGTTCCTGCTGACCGGCGACGCCGCCCGCACCGATCCGGTCTGCCACCCGTCCCCCGATCACGGGACCGTGGCAGCGGCGGTGCGGGCCGCCGACGAGGCGGACCGCGCGCGTGACGCCGTACTCGCTCCCCGACCGCATCCCACCCCGACGGCACACGGCTCCACGGGGGCACTCAGGGGTGCCAGGGGCGCGGCCCGCGGGGTCACTTTTTCGTGCCCGCCCTTGACAGTCGTCCCCGGCCACAGGCAATCTTCCATTACGCAGAAACAAACTTCCGCAATACGGAATCTCGACACGGAAGGGAGCGCGGCCCCGATGCCAGGTTCTGGATGGAGCACAGCCGCAGACCAGCGCTTCAACGTCAACCTGTCGATCCTCTTCACGGAACTCCCGCTCCTGGAGCGTCCCGCGGCCGCCGCCGCGGCGGGCTTCACGGCGGTCGAGCTGTGGTGGCCCTGGGTCGACTCCCCCACCCCCGAGCAGGGCGAGCTCGACGCCCTGAAGAAGGCGATCGAGGACGCGGGCGTCCAGCTCACGGGGCTGAATTTCTACGCCGGACAGCTGCCGGGCCCGGACCGCGGCGCCCTGTCCGTCCCCGGCGAGGAGTCGGAGAGGTTCCGCGCCAACATCGACGTGGCGGCGGACTTCGCCGCCTCCCTCGGCTGCACGGCGCTCAACGCCCTCTACGGCAACCGCGTCGAGGGCGTGGACCCGGCCGAGCAGGACGCGCTCGCCCTGGAGAACCTGGTCCTCGCGGCCCGCGCGGCCGACCGGATCGGCGCGATCCTGCTGATCGAGGCGCTGAACCAGCCCGAGTCCCCGCTCTACCCCCTGGTGAGCGCGCCCGCCGCCGTCGCGGTGGTGGACAAGGTCAACGAGGCGACGGGCCTCGGGAACGCGAAGTTCCTGATGGACCTGTACCACCTGTCCATGAACGGCGAGGACCTGCCGTCGGTCATCGAGAGTTACGCCGCGAAGACCGGCCACGTCCAGATCGCCGACAACCCCGGCCGCGGCGCCCCCGGCACCGGCTCGCTCCCGCTGGAGGAGCTGCTCGGCCGGCTGAGGAAGGCGGGGTACGACGGCTGGGTGGGCCTGGAGTACAAGCCGGGTGACCGCCCGAGCGCCGAGGCCTTCGACTGGCTGCCGGCCGAGGCCCGCGCCGCCCGCTGAACACCCTGACTTTGCACAGCAGTTGAGAGAGGTACCCCCATCATGAGCAACGCCCTTCCCAAGATCGCCTGGATCGGCCTCGGCATCATGGGCTCCCCCATGTCCGAGAACCTGATCAAGGCGGGTTACCAGGTCACCGGCTTCACCCTGGAGCAGGACAAGCTGGACCGCCTGGCCGCCGCCGGCGGCACGGCCGCCTCCTCGATCGCCGAGGCCGTGCGGGACGCCGACGTGATCATCACGATGGTGCCCGCGTCCCCGCAGGTCGAGGCCATCTCCTACGGCCCCGACGGCATCCTGGAGAACGCGCGGCAGGGCGCCCTGCTGATCGACATGTCCTCGATCACCCCGCAGACCTCCGTGGACCTGGCGAAGGCCGCGAAGGACAAGGGCATCCGGGTGCTCGACGCCCCGGTGTCCGGCGGCGAGGCCGGTGCCATCGAGGCCGTGCTGTCGATCATGGTCGGCGGTGAGCAGGCCGACTTCGACATCGCGAAGCCCCTCTTCGAGGCGCTCGGCAAGACCATCGTGCTGTGCGGCCCGCACGGCTCCGGCCAGACCGTGAAGGCAGCCAACCAGCTGATCGTCGCCGTGAACATCCAGGCGTGCGCCGAGGCCGTGGTCTTCCTGGAGAAGTCGGGCGTGGACCTCGCGGCCGCGTTGGACGTTCTCAACGGCGGCCTGGCCGGCTCGACCGTGCTGACGCGGAAGAAGGACAACTTCCTGAACCGCGACTTCAAGCCGGGCTTCCGCATCGACCTGCACCACAAGGACATGGGCATCGTCACCGACGCCGCCCGCAACGTCGGCGCGGCCCTGCCGGTCGGCGCCGTGGTCGCCCAGCTGGTCGCCTCGCTGCGCGCCCAGGGCGACGGCGGCCTGGACCACTCGGCCCTGCTGCGGGCCGTGGAGCGCCTGTCCGGCGCCCAGGTCTGACCCACCCCGAGACTTCCGGGCCGCGGCGGCGCCGACACCTGTCCTGTCGCGCCCAGGCGCCGCCGCGGCCCGGAACACATCCCCCGGCCCCGGACTTCAACAAACTGTTGACGCCCGGAAGGCCCGAACTTAGGCTCCACAAAGCGGAAACAGTTTTCCGCTGCCCCTCGTACGGAAGGTCCCTGATGTCGAAGCGCGTGCTCACGGCGCGAACTCTCACCACGGAGTCCGGCGCCCCGGTCGCAGACAACCAGAACTCCGCCTCCGCCGGTGTCGGCGGCCCGCTCCTGCTCCAGGACCAGCACCTCCTGGAGAAGCTCGCGCGCTTCAACCGCGAGCGCATCCCGGAGCGCGTGGTGCACGCCCGTGGCTCCGGCGCCTACGGTCACTTCGAGGTGACGGACGACGTCACCGGCTACACCCACGCCGACTTCCTGAGCGAGATCGGCAAGCGCACCGAGGTGTTCCTGCGCTTCTCGACGGTCGCCGACTCCCTCGGCGGCGCGGACGCGGTGCGCGACCCGCGCGGCTTCGCGGTGAAGTTCTACACCGCGGAGGGCAACTACGACCTCGTCGGCAACAACACCCCGGTGTTCTTCATCAAGGACCCGATCAAGTTCCCCGACTTCATCCACTCGCAGAAGCGCGACCCGTTCACGGGCCGTCAGGAGCCGGACAACGTCTGGGACTTCTGGGCGCACGCCCCCGAGGCCACGCACCAGGTGACCTGGCTGATGGGCGACCGCGGCATCCCGGCGTCGTACCGCCACATGAACGGCTACGGCTCGCACACCTACCAGTGGACGAACGCGGAAGGCGAGGCCTTCTTCGTCAAGTACCACTTCAAGACCAACCAGGGCATCCGGTCCTTGAGCAGCGAGCAGGCCGCGGAGCTGGCGGGCAAGGACCCCAACTCGCACCAGACGGACCTGCTCCAGGCCATCGAGCGCGGGGTGCACCCGTCCTGGACCCTGTACGTGCAGATCATGCCGGCGGCCGAGGCGGCCGACTACCGCTTCAACCCGTTCGACCTGACCAAGGTCTGGCCGCACAAGGACTACCCGCTGCAGCGCGTGGGCCGCCTGGTCCTCGACCGCAACCCGGACAACGTCTTCGCCGAGGTCGAGCAGGCCGCGTTCTCCCCGAACAACTTCGTTCCGGGCATCGGTCCCTCCCCCGACAAGATGCTCCAGGGCCGCCTGTTCGCCTACGCGGACGCGCACCGCTACCGCCTGGGCGTCAACCACACCCTGCTGGCCGTCAACGCCCCGAAGGCGACGACCGCGCAGAACTACGGCCGCGACGGCTTCATGGCGGTCAACGGCCAGGGCCGTCACGCCAAGAACTACGAGCCGAACTCCTACGACGGCCCGGTGGAGACCGGCCGCCCGCTGTCCGCCCCGCTGGCGGTCTCGGGCCACACCGGCACCCACACCGCTCCCCCGCACACCAAGGACGACGACTTCTACCAGGCCGGCGAGCTGTACCGGCTGATGTCCGAGGACGAGAAGTCCCGCCTGATCGCGAACATCGCCGGCGGCCTGTCGCAGGTCACCCGCGACGACGTGATCGAGAAGAACCTGGCCCACTTCCACGCCGCCGACCCGGAGTACGGCAAGCGGGTGGAGGAGGCGGTCCGCGCCCTGCGCGAGGACTGAGAGGCCGGCAACACCCGAGCGGCGTACGGGGCCTGACAGGAGGTCAGCAGCTCCGCACGCGGCCCGCGCAGGATGCCCGACGGCCCGGATGAGGGGTGGCCGCCGGGCGGAGCGCGCGGGCAGGGCGAGGACCGCGGCGGCGTGCGAGCCAGTGCGGTGGTGAAGGAGCGTGTCCCCTTCTCGACCAGAGGGAAGGAGGCCCCGCTTTCCGTCGCATCCGCCGCGGTCCCACCCCGATCCCCTGCGGACCCCGTACGGGATCCCCACCAGCCCCGTCCGGCGGCGCGAACGACCTGTCGCGCCCAGCCTCGCGCCGTCGGACGGCTGTCATCGTGCAGCAGCGCCCCCCTGGACCAGCCGGTCCAGGGGGGCGCTGTCGTGTGTGCCCGCCCCGGCGTGCGCGCCGGGCGCATCCGCAGCACGCTGAGGGCATGGGCAATCCGACGCAGTACCCGCACATCGTGGTCCACTCCCCGGCCCTGGACGGCTCCCGGAGGGTCACCGAGGGCGATGTGACCCTGGGGATCGCCTCCCATCTGGACGATGTCGTGGAGATCCTGCGGCTGGCCGACCTGGACCGCATCGAGGTGGAGGAGAGCGACCTGATCGAGTGGCAGGGCGGCGGCCCCGACGACTGGCCGGGGCTGTCGGAACACGAGGTATAGGACAGGCAGAGGAGAGGGGGCATCCGGGAACGCCGAAGGGCGGCCCGTCCTTGTCGGACGGGCCGCCCTCGGCTGGTGCGCTACGGCCGTCAGACCTTCAGCGGCTTGATCGACGTCGGCGCGTGACCCGGCTCGGTGGCCAGGTCCTCGAACTCGGAGATGTCGCTGATGTCCATGGTGCGGCTCATCGAGATGTTCGTGATCCGCTCCAGGATCGCCTCGACGACGACCGGCACCCGGTACTCGGCGGCCAGCTTCTTCGCCTGCTCGAAGGCCGCGCCCAGCTGGTCCGGCTCGGTGACCCGGATCGCCTTGCAGCCCAGGCCCTCGGCGACCTTGACGTGGTCCACGCCGTAGACGCCGATCTCCGGCGTGTTGATGTTCTCGAACTCCAGGTTGACCTGGAAGTTGATGTCCAGGCCGATCTGCGCCTGGCGGATCAGGCCCAGGTAGGCGTTGTTCACCAGCACGTGGACGTAGGGGATCCGGTGCTGGGCGGCGACCGCCAGCTCCTCGATCAGGAACTGGAAGTCGTAGTCGCCGGACAGGGCGACGACCGGGGAGTCCGGGTCGGCCTTGGCGACGCCGATCGCGGCCGGGATGGTCCAGCCGAGCGGGCCGGCCTGGCCGCAGTTGATCCAGTGGCGCGGCTTGTAGACATGCAGCATCTGCGCGCCGGCGATCTGGGAGAGGCCGATGGTGGTGACGTAGCGGGTGTCCGGGCCGAAGGCCTTGTTCATCTCCTCGTACACACGCTGCGGCTTCATCGGCACGTTGTCGAAGTGCGTACGGCGCAGCAGCATGGCCTTGCGCTCCTGGGTGGAGGCCACCCACGCGGAGCGGTCGGGGAGCCTGCCCTCGGCCTTCAGCTCCTTGGCGACCTCGATGAACAGCTCCAGCGCGGCCTTGGCGTCGGAGACCACCCCGTAGTCCGGCGGGAAGATCTTGCCGATCTGGGTGGGCTCGATGTCGACGTGGACGAACTTTCGCTCGCCCCGGTAGACGTCGAGCTTGTAGCCGGTGTGGCGGTTGGCCCAGCGGTTGCCGATGCCGAGGACGAAGTCCGACTCCAGGAAGTTGGCGTTGCCGTACCGGTGCGAGGTCTGCACGCCGACCATGCCGGCGTTCAGCTCGTGGTCGTCGGACAGCGTGCCCCAGCCCATCAGGGTCGGGATGACCGGCGTCTGCGTCAGCTCGGCGAACTCCACCAGCAACTCGGCCGCGTCGGCGCCGATGACGCCGCCGCCGGCCACGATGACCGGGCGCTCGGAGGCCAGCAGGAACGAGATCGCCTTCTCGATCTGGGCGCGGGTCGCGGCCGGCTTGTAGACCGGCAGCGGCTCGTACGTCTCCGGGTCGAACTCGATCTCGGTCAGCTGGACGTCGATCGGCAGGTCGATCAGGACCGGGCCGGGACGGCCGGAGCGCATCAGGTGGAAGGCCTGCTGGAAGACGCCGGGGACCTGCGCGGCCTCCAGGACGGTGACCGCCATTTTCGTGACCGGCCCCGCGATCGAGGCGATGTCGACGGCCTGGAAGTCCTCCTTGTGGATCACGCTGGTGGGCGCCTGGCCCGTGATGCACAGGATCGGGATGGAGTCACCGATGGCCGAGTAGAGACCGGTGATCATGTCGGTGCCGGCCGGGCCGGAGGTACCGATGCAGACGCCGATGTTGCCCGGCTCGGTACGGGTGTAGCCCTCGGCCATGTGGGAGGCGCCCTCGACATGGCGGGCGAGGGTGTGGTTGATGCCGCCACCCTCCTTGAGCGCCTTGTAGAAGGGGTTGATCGCCGCGCCCGGCACACCGAAGGCGTCGGTGACGCCCTCGCGCTTGAGGATCTCAACTGCCGCGCGGGCAGCGGTCATACGAGCCATCGAGTACTCCTGCTTCGGCTGTCGGATGCGTACTCCCGTCGCGCCCCGCGGTGAGCACAGTCTCCAGAGTCGACCTCCGCACTACTTTCGCAATGCGGAATTTAATTTCTACTATCTGGAAGCAATGTAGGGGGGTGCGCGTGTGCCGTCAAGAGAGGCCAAGTGCCGGACAGGCGGGGTGCGGCAGGAGGACGATGGGGCGGTCCCGAGATGACACCGTGGGAGTGGGTGGGCCCATGCCCGAGAGCCTGCCGGTGCGCTGTCCGGCCTGCCGGCGCGACCACGTCTACCGCGCGCCGTCCTATCCGTGCGCGTGCGGCGCCCCCACCGCCCCACGGCTGGACCCGGCCGCCGAACCGGCCGTGACGGCCCACCGTGCCTGGGACGACGAGTGGCTCACCGTGCCCTGCGCGGCCTGCGGACGCGGCAACCAGTGGCCCCGCCCGGAACTGGGCTGCCCGTGCGGCACGGTCCTGCGCATCGCGGTGACGACGACACCTCCGGCGAACAGCGGTGTCCCCCCGGCCGCGGCCGGCCCCGAGGTCCGTACCGACCGCCCGCGATTCAGGCCCCGCCCCATCCGCACCGCCCGGGACGCCGTCACCGCCGCCGCGCTCTATCTGCGCTGGCTCGGCTACCGCGACATACGCCGGGCCGACCAGCGGCCGCCGCAGGGCATCGGGCTCGCCGCGCCCGGTCTGCTCGCCCAGGTGGACCCGGCCGTCCGCCCGGCGGCGCCGCGCGACGTGGAGTGCCTGTGGCTGACGGCGATGACGGAGTCCACGGACTGCGTGTACTTCTCCCTGGCCGGCTACACGGACGACGCCCGCAGCAGGGCGGACGGCCTGCGCGTCCCCCTGTTCGTCCTGGACCTCTCAGGGACACCCCGACCGGTCAACACGCATGCGCATGCCACGAGCAAGCGCACCATTGCCTAGCAGCGGTCAAGGAACGTCGGCGTACCCCTCCCGCAGTTCGATCTTGCGGACCTTTCCGCTCACCGTCATCGGGAAGGCCTCCAGGATCCGCAGCCGGGCCGGGACCTTGTAGTGCGCGAGCCGGCCCTCGCAGAAGGCCCGCACCTCCTCCAGGGTGGGCGGGGCGTCGGGGTCGCGCGGGATGACACAGGCGAGGACCTCCTCGCCGTACGTCTCGTGCGGCACCCCGACGACCTGGACGTCCTTGATCTTGGGGTGGGCGTAGAGGAACTCCTCGATCTCGCGCGGGTAGATGTTCTCCCCGCCCCGGATGATCATGTCCTTGATCCGGCCGACGATCTCGACGTACCCGTCCTCCCGCATCACCGCCAGGTCCCCGGTGTGCATCCAGCGGCCCGCATCGACCGCCTCGGCGGTCTTCCCGGGCTCGTTCCAGTAGCCGAGCATCACGCTGTAGCCGCGGGTGCACAGCTCCCCCGCCGTGCCCCGGGGCCGGGTGACCCCGGTGGCCGGGTCGACGACCTTGACCTCCAGGTGCGGCAGCACCCGGCCGACGGTGGCGGTGCGGTGCTCCAGGTCGTCGTCGACCCGGGTCTGGAGGGACACCGGCGAGGTCTCGGTCATGCCGTAGCAGATGGAGACCTCCGCCATGTGCATCTCGGCGACGACCCGTTTCATCACCTCCACCGGGCAGGGCGAGCCCGCCATGATCCCGGTGCGCAGGGTCGACAGGTCGTAGGAGGCGAAGTCGGGGAGGTTCAGCTCCGCGATGAACATCGTCGGCACGCCGTACAGGGACGTACAGCGCTCCCGCTGCACCGCCTCAAGGGTGGCCGCCGGCTCGAAGGAGGGGGCCGGGATGACCACGCAGGCGCCGTGCGAGGTGGCCGCCAGATTGCCCATCACCATGCCGAAGCAGTGGTAGAAGGGGACGGGCACGCAGATCCGGTCCTGCTCCGTGTAGGAGACCAGCTCCCCGACGAAGTAGCCGTTGTTGAGGATGTTGTGGTGGGACAGGGTGGCGCCCTTGGGGAAGCCGGTGGTCCCCGAGGTGTACTGGATGTTGATGGGGTCGTCGCAGGACAGTTCCGGGTACGGGGCGTCGCCGGTCCCCCGCCTCAGCAGCGCCTCCCAGCTCGGGTCGCCGATGTACACGACCTCGCGCAGCTCGGGGCACCGGCCCCGCACGTCCTGCACCATCGCCCGGTAGTCGCTGGTCTTGTGGCTGAGGGAGGCGAACAGCAGGGAGATCCCCGCCTGTTTCAGGACGTACTCGACCTCGTGGGTGCGGTAGGCCGGGTTGATGTTCACCATGATCGCGCCGATGCGGGCGGTGGCGTACTGCACCAGGACCCACTCCGGGCAGTTGACCGCCCAGATGCCCACCCGGTCGCCCTTGACCACTCCGCTCGCGGCCAGCGCCTGCGCCAACTCCTCGACGGCCGCACCGAATTCGGCGTACGTCCAGCGTCTCCCGGACGGCACGTCGACCAGCGCCTCACGGTCCGGCCAGGCGGCCACGGCCCGGTCCAGGTTGGCGCCGATGGTGTCGCCGAGCAGGGCGGTGGGACCGGTTCCGTGCGTGTACGACAGCGATGCGGTCACCGGAAGTCCTCCTCGCGGTACTCGTGCTCCGAGCCCTGGGCCGTCGCCTCGCGCAGCTCGATGCGGCGGATCTTGCCGGAGACGGTCTTGGGCAGGGCGCCGAACTCCAGCCGGCGGATGCGCTTGTAGGGGGCGAGCACCTGGCGGGAGTGCTCGAAGAGGACCTTCGCGGTGTCCGGACCGGGCTCGTAGCCCTCGGCGAGGACGACGTACGCCTTCGGCACCGCGAGCCGCAGCTCGTCCGGCGCGGGCACGACGGCCGCCTCGGCGACCGCCGCGTGCTCCAGCAGCGCGCTCTCCAGCTCGAACGGGCTGATCTTGTAGTCGGAGGCCTTGAAGACGTCGTCCGCGCGGCCGACGTAGGTCAGATAGCCGTCCGCGTCGCGGGCGGCGATGTCGCCGGTGCGGTAGTAGCCGCCCGCCATCGCCTCCGCCGTACGGTCCGGGTCGCCGTGGTAACCGGTCATCAGGCCGACGGGGCGCTCGGACAGGTCGAGGGCGAGCTCGCCCTCGGTGGCGCCGGGCGCGCCGGAGACCGGGTCGAGGAGTTCGACGCGGTAGCCGGGGCTCGGCCGGCCCATGGAACCGGTCTTGAGCGGCTGTCCGGGGCTGTTGGAGACCTGTACGGCGCTCTCGGTCTGCCCGAAGCCGTCCCGGATGGTGACGCCCCAGGCCCGCCGGACCTGCTCGATCACCTCGGGGTTCAGCGGTTCCCCGGCGGCGACGACCTCCCTGGGCGGGGTGCGCAGCTGGGCGAGGTCGGCCTGGATCAGCATCCGCCACACCGTCGGCGGAGCGCAGAAGGAGGTCACCTTGTGCCGGTCCATCTCGGCCATCAGCCGGCCCGCGTCGAAGCGCGTGTAGTTGTGGATGAAGACGGTCGCCTCGGCGTTCCACGGCGCGAACAGGTTGGACCAGGCGTGCTTGGCCCAGCCGGGCGAGGAGATGTTCAGGTGGACGTCGCCGGGTTTCAGGCCGATCCAGTACATGGTCGCCAGATGCCCGATGGGGTACGACGTGTGGGTGTGCTCGACCAGCTTGGGGCGGGCGGTCGTACCGGAGGTGAAGTAGAGCATCAGCGGGTCGTCGGCCAGGGTCGGGCCGTCGGGCACGAACGCGGCGGGCGCGGTGTACGCGTCCTCGTACGCCTCCCAGCCCTGCGCCGGGCCCCCGACGCTGATCCGTGTGTAGCGGCCGGGCACCTCGGCGAACTTGACGGTGTCCTCGGCCCGTACGATCACGTGCCTGACCCGGCCCCGGTCGACGCGGTCGCGCAGGTCGGCCGGGCCGAGCAGCGGGGTGGCCGGGATGACGACCGCGCGCAGCTTCATCGCGGCCAGCGCGGTCTCCCACAGCTCGGCCTGGTTGCCGAGCATGACCAGGACGCGGTCCTCGGCGCCGACACCCCGGGCGCGCAGGTGGTTCGCGACCCGGTTCGAGCGTTCGGCCAGCTCGGCGAAGGACAGCTTGGTCTCGCCGCCGTCCTCCTCGACGATGTGCAGCGCGGTCCGGTCGTTGCCGGCGGCGATCGCGTCGAACCAGTCCAGCGCCCAGTTGAAGTGCGCGGGCCGCGGCCAGGTGAAGCCCGCGTAGGCGGTGGCATAGTCCTCGCGGTGTTCCAGCAGGAAGTCCCTGGCGTTACGGAACACCTCAGTCACCGTCGTCATCACACGCTCCTTGCTGTTCCGGACCATTGCCGGGCGGCTCTCTGGCATCGTCTAATCCGTGATGCGGGTCTCACTACCCCCGAACGGGGGTGTGGACGACCGAAAGGGCGAACCATGACAGCAGACGTGGCGGGGGCAGTGGAGATCGGCGGCGCGCTGGCCCGGCTGCGCCGGGCGACGGGACTCCCGGTCGCCTTCGGCGGACTGCTGGAGCCCGGCCGGCCGCAGATCCGGATCAGCGAGCTGAGCGGCACGCGCACGTCCTCGCTGCGCGCGCTCGCGGTGACCTCCGGCAACGGGCTCGGCGGCAAGGCGGTGGCGCTGGCCCGGCCGTGCGCGGTGACGGACTACTCGGTCTCGCGGCAGATCAGCCACGAGTACGACGTCCAGGTGGCGGCGGAGGGCATCCGCTCGGTGCTCGCGGTGCCGGTCGTGGTGCGGCGCCGGGTGCGGGGGGTGCTGTACGGCGCGCTGCGCTCGGTCCAGCCGCTCGGCGACCGCACGCTGGGCGCGGCCGTGGCCGTCGCCCGGGACGTGGAGCAGACGCTGGTGGTGCGGGACGAGGCGCGGGAACTGCTGGCGGCGGCGCGGCCGGAGCCGGCCGTGGCCGACCGCGGCGCGGCCTGGGAGCAGGTGCGCGAGGCGCACGCGGCGCTGCGCTCGCTCGCGCCCCGGATCGCGGACCCGGAGCTGCGGGCGGAACTGCTGGCCGCGTGCGGGCTGCTGACCGCGCCGCGCCCGACGGCCGGTGCGAGTCTGGCGCCGCGTGAACTCGACGTGCTGTCCTGGGTGGCGGCCGGAGCCACCAACGCCGCGGTGGCCGACCGGCTGGGTCTGCGGCCGGAGACGGTCAAGGGCTATCTGCGTTCGGCGATGCGGAAGCTGGGCGCCCACACCCGAGGGGAGGCGGTGACCGCGGCCCGCAGGGCGGGGCTGCTGCCGTAGCCGCTCCGGGCCGGCCGCGACAGCAGTCAAGAAACCTGCCTATTCAAGCGGGCATGCCTTGTTTTTTCCCGTGCCTGTCCTTCTGTTATTTCCCTCACCATGGCGCCCGTCTGAATTTCAGGGATCGTTGCCTAGAATTTGGCCAGAACACGACACACGAGGGGAGCGGTGACCGTGCGACGGGACTTCCAGGAGCCTGCCAGGTGCCGCCCCGACCTGGTCATCGGCCGCGAGGAGCTGTTCACCGGCGCCCGGGACCAGCTCGCCTCGGGCGGCAGTGTGCTGCTCCACGGTCCCGCCGGAATAGGGAAATCGACGGTGCTGCGGGCATTGGCCGAGGAATACGGCGCCGCCGCGCACACCGTGCTGCGCTGCTCGGCCACCGAGTCGGAATCCCACCTTCCCTTCCTGGCGCTCGCGGACCTCCTCGGTCTGGTCCTCGACGAGGTCTCCCCGCGGCTGCCCGCCGCCCAGCGCACCGCCCTGGAGTCGGCGCTCACCGGCCGCGGCGAGTCCAGCCTCCAGCGCGACGGGCTCGCGCTGCGCCTCGCCGTGCTCTCCGCGCTGCGCGCGCTGGCCGAGCGGGGCAGTGTCCTCGTCGTCGCCGACGACCTGCAGTGGCTGGATCCGGCCAGCGCCGAACTGCTCGGCTTCGCCGCCCGGCGCCTGGAGGGCACCCCGGTGCAGCTGCTGTGCGCGGTGCGCACCGAGGGCACCGAGAGCCAGGAGTACGACCGGCATCTGCGCGCCTGCCCGCCGGGCACCCTCGCGGTCCGGCTCGGCGCGCTGACCCGCGCCCAGGTCGCCCAGTTGCTCGACCATCGCGGCCATGGCGGCCTGCCCCGCTCCACGGTCCGCGAGATCCACCGCACCTCCGCCGGCAACCCGCTGTTCGCCCTGGAGCTCGGCCGCGCCCTCGCCGAGAGCCCCACCCCGCCCCGGCCGGGCGAGCCGCTGCCGGTGCCGACCAGCCTGCGCGCCTTGGTGCTCAGCCGCCTGGACATGCTGTCCGTCGAGGCCCGCCGCACCCTGCTGGTCGCCAGCGCCGGCGCCAGACCCACCCCGGCGCTGCTGCACGCGGCCGGCCGGACCAACGCCGAGGCCGAGTGCGCCCAGGCCGCCGAACTCGGGCTGCTGGCCACCGAGTCCGACGCCCCCGCCGTACGGTTCGCGCATCCGCTGATCTCCGCCGCGCTGTACGCCGAGGCGCCCGCCCCCGAGCGGCGCGCCGCGCACGCGGCGCTGTCCACGGCCGCCTCCGACCCGATCGAGCGGGCCCGGCATCTGGCCCTGGCGAGCACCGGCGCCGATCCGGAGGTGGCCGCCCGGCTCGCCGAGGCCGCCGCCCTGGCCCGGGACCGGGGCGCCCCGTCGGTCGCGGCCCAGCTGGGACTGCTCGCCGCCCGGCACACCCCGGCCGACGGCACACCTGGCCAGGGGGAGCGCCGGCTCCAGGCCGCCGAGGACGCCATCACCGCGGGCGAGCTGGACCTGGCCCGGGACATCGCCCGGGAGGTGCTGAGCCGGACGGCGGTGCCGGCCGACCGGGTGCGGGCCTGGATGATCGTGATCGACAGCGCCGGGCACACCATGGCCGAGGTGGACGCCGTCTTCCCGCAGGCCCTCGCGGACGCCGGTGACGATCCCCGGCTGCTGGCCCTGGTCCACTACCAGCTGGCCTGGCGGGCGCTGATCGTGTCGGGCGACTTCACCGAGGCCCGGCAGGCCGCCGCGCACGCCGCCGAGCTGGCCGCGCGCGGCGGCGAGCGGCGCACCGAGCTGCTCTCGCTCGCCTTCCAGGCGCAGACGGAGACCCTGATGGGCCATCCGGAGGCGCCCCGCACCATCAAGCGGGCCCTGAAGGAGCCGCAGGACCCGCGGGTGGCCTGGCATCACAACGGGGCGCTCAGCGCCCGGTTCCGCTGGCTGGTCATGGGCGACCAGCTGACGGAGGCGAGAGCGACGGTCACCGGGCTGCTGCGCGAGGTGCGCCGGCGCGGCTCGGTGGAGAGCGAGGTGCACTTCCTGCGCGGCCTCGCCGAGACCGAACTGCGCGCCGGGCACTGCGGGCGCGCCCTGGAGCTGGCCCGCGACAGCCTGCGGCTCGCCCGGGACTCGGGGATCGGCGAGACGGCCTCGGCGATGCTGACCTCGCTCGCGGAGGCCTCCGGCGGTGACGTGGTCCGGGCCCTGGCACTCGCCCGGGAGGCGGTGCAGCACGCCGAGGAGGACGGCGACCAGATGTATCTCTCCCGGGCCCTGGGCGCCCTCGGGTACGCCCAGCTGGTGGCCGGGGACCCGGCGGGCACGGTGCGCTCGCTGCGCCGGGTGCGCCGGCTGGAGCTGGGGCTCGGCATCACCGACCCGGCGCGCGGCCGCTGGCAGGGCGATCTGGCCGAGGCGCTGGTCCGGATCGGTGAACCGGCGGAGGCGCAGGACGTCATCGACGTGAGCCGGGAGCACGCGCTGCGGCTCGGCCGGGAGAGCGTCCTCGCCGTGCTCGACCGGTCCGAGGCGCTGGTGCGGGCCGCGCAGGGCGAGCTGGAGGCGGCGGTGGCCCAGCTGACGTCCGCTCAGGACCGGCTCGGCAAGCTCGGCTACGGGCTGGAGGAGGCGCGGGCCGCGTTCGCGCTGGCCCGGCTGCGCGGCAGACGGCCCGGATCACCGGCGTACGACGAGGCCACCCGGATGTTCCGCCGCTGCCGGGCACTGCCCTGGCTGCGCCAGGTGGACGAGGCCCTCACCGCCCCCGAGCAGGAGCCGGTGCCGGCCGCGGCGGACGCCCTGGACGCGCTCGCTGTGCTGGCCGCGATGGAGCGTCAGGTCGCGGCGCTGGTCATGGAGGGTGCCACCAACCGGGAGATCGCCGCCCGGCTGTTCATCAGCGTCAAGACGGTGGAGGCGACCCTGACCCGGGTCTACCGCAAACTGGGGATCCGATCGCGGGTGGACATCGTCCGATTGGCGGCGGCTCGCCGCGCGAAGTGACGGCGCGGCCGGTTAACTGAACCGGACCGAGGGTTTTCCCTCACCCGCCCCCCCTAGGGGGTTCCCTCATTGGGAGCCGAGGGTTCCGGGTCCTAGCGTAAGGGGCGTGCCGCTCGCCCGGGCACACGGGGGTCGGTCCCTCCCCGAGCTCTCGACTTCGCTCGACCAGGGGACCCCCGCCCCCGTGCACACCCCCCACGCCCGTGCGATCCCCCACCGGTGCAACCCCCCTGAGGAGCCACATGTTCGGCCTCACACGTGCCAGACGGACCGCCGCGACGCTGGTGGCCTGTGCCGCCGCCGCGGCGACCGCGGCCATCGCCTCCCCCACGGCGAGCGCCGCCCCGCAGCCCATCGTCGGCGGTACGACCACCACGACGACGGCGTACCCGTTCGTCATGCAGATCACGGATGCCTCCGGCAGCCAGTTCTGCGGCGGCACCCTGGTGGCCGCCACCAAGGTCGTCACGGCCGCGCACTGCATGGTCGGCGAGTCGGCGAGCAGCGTCCGGGTGGTCGGCGGCCGGACCTATCTGAACGGCACCGACGGCACGGTGGGCAAGGTCAGCAAGATCTGGGTGAACCCGAAGTACACGGACGCCACCAACGGCAACGACGTGGCGGTGCTGACCCTGTCGACGGCGATGCCGTACACGCCGGCGAAGTACGTCTCCGCCTCGGACACCGGGGTGTACGCGGCCGGCGCCACGGCCCGCATCCTGGGCTGGGGCACCACCTCGGAGAACGGCGGCTCCTCCAACCAGCTGCGGACCGCGACCGTCCCGGTCGTGGCCGACGCCGGCTGCAAGAGCTCCTACGGTTCGGACTTCGTCCAGTCCGACATGGTCTGCGCCGGATACACGTCCGGTGGCGTTGACACCTGCCAGGGCGACAGCGGCGGTCCCCTGCTCATCGGGGGCGTCCTGGCAGGGATCACTTCCTGGGGCGAGGGGTGCGCGGAGGCCGGTTACCCGGGTGTCTACACCCGGCTGACCACCTTCTC
>NZ_JAIQYY010000003.1:306813-331698 GCF_020181035.1 Streptomyces sp. CoH27 | reverse complement strand
GCCGCCGGGGGGCCGCTCAGCGCCGTACGACGGATCCGAACCGGACGTCGTACGGCGTCCCCGGGCACATCACCGCCGCCATCCGGGCGCCTTCGGCGCTCACGTCCTCCCGCTGGGCCTTCGTCAGGTCCCCGAAGGGCTCGACGACGAGGGTGTCGCCTCGAAGCTTCCACAGCCCGGCCAGGAAACCGTCCATCAGGAGGGTGCGGAAGGCCTGGTTGCCCTGCGCGGTGCGGCCCCGGTGCTCCGGCGGTACGACGCGGGTGCGGTCGGCGTGGGAGAGCAGCAGGTTGTCGTACTCGGGCAGGAAACGGGGCGGGGCCGGGGTGTCCGCATCGGGGCGCGGTGCCTCGGGCAGGTCGAACAGCTCGACCCCGTTCGGGTCCCGGAAGGTGAGCAGGTCCGGGCGCAGCCGCTCGAAGACGGGGCGGAGCCGGGTGAGTCCTGCCCAGGTCTGCATGTCCTTCACCGAGGCCGGGCCGAAGGCGGCCAGATAGCGCCGCACGACCGTCTCCGGGTCGGCGGCGGGCCCGGCGGGGCGGCCCAGCCAGTGCTCGGCGGTGGTGAGGGCCACCTGTCCGCCGCGGCCCCACAGCCCGCGCGGGGTGACCTGGACCAGGGGCAGCGTGCAGCGGGCGGCGATCGCGAGGGCGCGCGGCTCGGCCCCGGGCCACTCGGCGCCGAGGGCCGCGCGCAGCTGGGCCATGGTGCGCGGTTCGGCCTCGACCAGTTCGCGGGCGAGCGCGGCCAGCCGGCCGAGGTCGACTCCGGCGAGCCCCGCGCGGAAGACGCCCAGTTCCCGGTCCCGGGCGGGCTGGACGAACGGCCGGAGGGCGAGGCAGTCCTCGGCGGTGTGGGTGTGCAGCGTGGAGCGCAGCGTGGCGATGCGGGCGACCGCGCGCCGGGCCATGAGCCCGGAGAGCTCCTCGGGCGCGCATGCGTCGAGGCGGGCGGCGAGCGCGTAGTACGGGGGCTCGGTGTTCTGCGCCTGGAGTCCGACCAGGTGGCGCACCGCGTCCCGGGGGGACAGCGCCGAGCGGCGCAGCAGAAGCTGCCGGGCCAGGGTCGCGCGGTTCAGCGCGCGGATGCTGAGGACTGGGGCGCCGCTCTTCGTCATGCCCGCACGCTAGCCCGGCACGAGGACAGATCATGTCCTACTTCGGCCGGATGCGGGGCGGATCACGACGTGCGGTCGCACACCGACTGGAGCCAGGTCAGGCCGTGGGTCTGGCGCAGGGAGTCGAGGTTCTTCAACAGGGCGTCGAGGTGGTCGGGGTGGGCGAGGTACTCGATCGTCGCCTCGGCGAAGGCGTCGCGCACCGAGGGCGGCATCGCGTCGGAGCCGTCGAAGCAGTGCACCGCGCGGTCGTCGAGGAGGGTCGTGGCGAGGGCGTGGTGCCAGGCGGTGCCGCCGGCGCCGGGGGCGGGCTGCGCCTCGGGACTGACCGAGAAGCTGAACTCCCGGGCGCTCCAGGCCCGTTGGGCGTCGGCCGAGGCGAGGTAGCGGATCAGCGTCCGGGCCGGTGAGGTGTCGTGCAGCAGGGCGACCAGGTCGCCGGAGACCAGCCAGGCGTCGTCGGCCCTCGCCCCCGGGATCAGCCGGGCGGAGGGCACGTACCGGCCGTCCACCCGCTTCCAGGCGTCCTGGTTGCGGATGAACGACGCCTGGTGCTCCAGTGTGCAGCCGCGCGGGGTACGGGTGACCGGCTCGGACGCGTCCTGGTACGGCGTCTTCAGCGCCCGGCGCACCAGGGCCGGGTCGCCTCCCGCTCCCACCATGCGGCCCCAGGTCGTCCAGGCCTCCTTCACCTCCGTCGACTGCCAGGGCAGTTCGCCGCGCGCCCAGCGCTGGTAGACGTCCGGGCCGGACCGCTGGAGCAGGATGTCCTCGATCCAGTCGGTGCCGGGCCAGCCGCTGGTCGCCCCGGAGCCCATGCCGAGGCACCACTGCCCGGGTCGAGTCGCGGCCACGGCCAGTTGCTGTGCGCTGGTGCCGGCCGGGTACCAGACGAGGCTCTTCAGGTCGGCCTTGAACGGGAACCAGTACACGTGCCCGTCCAGCGGTGTGGTCCAGGACGCGCCGAACCCGGGCCGGGGCAGCAGATCGTCGACCTGCTTCAGCTGCCCCTGCCGGGCGTAGGCCGCGAGTTCGCCGGGCCCGGTCAGCACCACCACGTCGGGCGGGGTCCCGGCCTCGACGTCGGCGCCGAGCACCTCGCTCTCGGCGGAGCTGCCCTGGTAGTCGACGTGGATGTGGTGCCTGCGCTCGAACGGCTTCAGCACCGCGTCCCGGAAGTCCTGCTCGTCGGTGCCGGTCCAGTTGGCCAGCAGAGTGACGGTCGGCTCCTGCCGGAGGGTGCGCACCCCGGCGACGAGGGCGGCGGCCAGCAGGATCAGGCAGCCGGCCAGCACGGCGACGGTACGGGTGCGGACGCGGATGCGGGGCCGGCTGCGGCGCGGGGCGGGCGCGGCTTGCGCGGGGCCGCCGGTCGGGGCGCTCACCGGGGCCTGAACCGGTAGTCGTCGATGTGCCGCCGCAGTCCGGTCTCGGCGAGGGCCATGAGCAGGATGCCTCCGATCAGGATCCACACCGCGGCCGACGCGCGGAAGCCGGTGTGGGCGAGGTACGAGGCGGTGTTCCGCCCCGCGTCGGTGATGAGCGGCCCGGTCAGCGGGCGGTCGAGCAGCGTGCGGGTGCGCGCCATGCCCCGGTGCGTCCACACCGTGAACAGCAGCGCGGTGACCACCCAGGCCGTGAGGAGGGTGCCCGCCGCGAGCAGGGCGCGGTTGTACCGGCGGCGGAAGCGGCGGCGCAGGAAGAGCTGGGTCTCCAGCAGGGCCGCGGCGAGGGCGACGGCGAGCAGCAGGGTCACGGTCCAGCCGCACCACAGCCACGCCCCGAACGAGCTCTGGCCGTGCACCGCGGCCCGCTGCTGGGCCCGCAGGCCGGTCAGCCGGGCCTGGATCCCGGAGCCCTGGTCGGTCAGCACGCTGGTGGCGTAGCTGAGGTAGGCCTCGCGCAACACGCTGTCCGCGGGCTGCAGTTGGGCCTGCTGGACCTTGACGGCGTACACCGTGATCAGCCCGGCGACGGTCTGCAGCGCCTGCCGGCCCGCCGGCCCGCCGACGCCGTCCCCGGCGGCGGCCGCGAGGCTCTGCGCGGCCACCGAGATCTGCTTCTGGAAGTCACTGGTCGGCGCCGCCGCCCCGGCGTCCCGCTGCGCCTGGTCGAGCGCGTACAGCGCGGTGTCGATGGACAGCACGGCCGGCGCGCTGGAGGTACGCAGCGGGTCGGCGTCGCCGTGCACCCCTTCGTACGACAGGAACAGGGACAGCGTCAGCAGCGCCGACAGGACCAGCAGCAGACGGTGGCGTACGGAGAGGTCGTGGGCGGTGGTACTGGCCCCGGGACCGGCCCCGGCGGGCGGACGCCGGCCGGGGAGGAGGGGGTGGAGCGGGCGGACGATACGGTCCAGGGGTCCCTGGGGGCGGAGCGGGCGGGCGGGGGCGGACGCGCGGAGGTGGCCGGCGCGGTGCGGACCGGTCCGCGGGGCGGCGGCCGGCGTGCCGGGGGCAGGGGTGTCGGGGGCCGGTGTGCCGTGCGGGTCCGTCGCGCGCGCGGTGGGCGGCGGGCCGGAGGCCGGGGTGCCGTAGGGGCCGCCGGGGCGTGGGGTGGTGGGGTCGGGGGTCATGTGGGCGATCCCCTCAGGGGACGGCCGCAGTCCCCTCCGCAGTAGAGCGAGTCGGCCGGGCCGAGCCAGCCGCACTCCGGGCACTCGACCAGGCAGTCGGGGTCGGGGCCGCCCTCCTGCGCCGGATCGGCGCCGGGCGGGGTCGCGGGTGGCGGGCCGGAGGCGGGCGGCTGGGGCGGGGTGGTCATGGCACTGGAGAGGATCAGGTGCTGCCAGTCGACGTCCTTCAGACCGGCACGGACCCGTCCCGTGCCGCGTCCGTCGCTCCCGCCGTTCCCGGCGCCGTCCCCGCTCTCCCCCTTGTCCTCGATGCGCCGCAGCGCGCCGAGGAACTGGGCGTCGTCCAGCTCGCCGGCCAGGGCCAGCGCCCGGGTCAGCGCGCGGTCCGCCGCCGCCCGGCCGTCGGCACCACGCAGCCAGGCCCGGTAGGCCTCGGCGACGGCGGCGCTCGCCTGCTGGTACAGCTCGTGCCGGCGCACCCCGGGATGCCGCCGGGAGGCGTCGAGCGGGTTGTCGGTCCAGCGCACCAGGATCGGCCGCGGCGGGGGCAGCCGTACCGGGCGGCCGACGTCGGGTACGACGACCTCGACGGCGGCCAGTTGCAGGTCCTCGCCGGTCTCCCGGCCGGTCGGGTCGGCGCTCAGCACGGCCTGGAAGTGCCGTACCTCGTCGCCCCAGGCCCGGGTGACGTACTCGATGCCGCGCCCGGCGGAACCGGCCCGGACGGCGGTCAGTTCCTGCTCGCCGGGCACCACCTGGGTGACCCGGCGGATCACCGTGCCGGGAGTGGGGGTGAGTCTGATGCGCAGCTCGGGCACCGCGGTACCGAGCAGACCCTGCATCAACTCCTCGTAGGCGGCGGTCAGTTCGGACGCGTCGCGGACCGCTCCGGCGCGGCCGTGCAGCCGCCGGGTGATGCGCAGCAGCAGCTCGGCGTCCCAGTCGTCGCCGATGCCCCAGGCGTCGCAGACGAACCGGCCCTCGCAGGCGTCCAGGGCGGTCTGGAGGGTCATGTCGGCCCGGTGGTCGTGCTCGTTGCGTCCGTCGGTGAGCAGCAGGACGTGCTTGACGGGGGCGGACTGCTGCTTCAGCAGCCTCCGGGCCAGATCGAGCCACATGCCGATGGCGGTGCCGCCGTCCGCGTCCAGGATCCGTACGGCCCGCTCGGCGGCGTCCCGTTCGGCGGGCCCGGCGACGGCCATCGGCGCGCCGCCGGGGCCGGGGTGGACCACGGTGGCGTCGAACCGCCCGGAGAGCACGGCGAAGGCGGTGCCCTCGGGCAGCAGCCGGACCGCGGCGACGGTGGCGTCCTTCGCGGCGTGCAGCTTGGCGGCGGGATGGAGCATGGAGCGGGAGGTGTCGACGATCAGCACCTCGGCGAGCGCGGGCCCCGCGGCCCCGCCGGGGGCGGTGGCGGCGAGTCCCGGGCCGCCGTGGCTGCGGACGCCGATCTCCAGGATGGCGTGCATCTCCCGGCCGGCCCCTCCCGCGGGGGGCGGCGCGACGGGCAGTTCCTTCTGCTGGCCGACCGCGAGGGTCACCTCGATCTGCCGGGCCCCGGTCATCGTCGTCGTCCCCCAGGTCGTCACTGGCGTTGCACGGACAGTCGGTCGTCAGAAGGTGGTCATCGGCCGGACCGCGTGGGCCAGGTCGAGCAGCCGGCCGTGTTCGGCGGCGGTGCGGGCCTGTGCGGCCAGTTGCCGGAAGGAGTGCTCCAGCAGACCCCGCAGGCTGTCCTCGTCTCCGGGCCCGAGCAGGTCCCCGGCCGGGAACTCCGGTCCCCAGCCCGGACCGGGCCGGCCGTGCAGGGCGTTCTCACGGACCTCGGCGGCCAGCCGGGCCCGGGACTCGCCGTCGGCGGCGCCGCCGTCCAGGCGCAGCTCGGGCAGCCGCCGGGCCGCGTCGCGCAGGTCGGCCGGTGCGGGCGGGCGCCCGTGCAGCAGGCCGGCGCGGACACGGACGGCGGCGATCCGGGCGGCGTCGTGATGGCGGGAGGTGGCGGGGACGTCGTCCAGGACGCGTACGGCCGCGTCCCGGTCGCCGCCGGCCAGATGGCCCCGGGCCAGCCCGAACGCGGCGGCGGTGTGCGCGAAGTCCCGCTTCCACACGGCCTCGTAGAACCGCATGGCGCGGGCGTACGCGGCGTCGGCATCGGGTACGGCGTCGGGGTCTCCCCCGCTGCCGGCCGCGTGCTCGGCGCAGTAGCCGAGGGCCAGCTTGGGGACGTACTCGCCGGGCAGCGCCCGGTGGACGGTGTCGAAGTGGACGCCGGCCTGAGGGACTTCGCCCTTGCTGAGGTGGAGGACGCCGCGGTGCCAGGCGATGCGCCAGTCGTAGGCGGCGGCCCGTTCGCCGAGCTGGGTCTCGGCCTCGGCGAGCCAGCCGACGGCCTGCTGCTGTTCGCCGCGTCGGAGGTAGGCGCGGCACAGCCACAGCGCGGTCTCGGGGGTGCCGAGGCGGGACTCGCGGGGCCACTGCCGGGCGACCCGGTCGGGGGCGTCGGGCGGGAAGGTGTCCAGCAGCAGGGCGGCGCCGTCGGCGGGGTCGGGGACCGGTTCCGGCAGGGCACCGGCGACCTCGGCGGCGGACGGCGGGGAGACGTCGAGGCCGAGCGGCCGCTCGCCGGGCCGGCGGGTCCAGTGGTCCAGGCCCGGGATCGCGCCGAGGCCGGCGTCGAGGCTGGCGCCGGTGGCGCGGAACCGGGTGGAGCTCTCCGGCAGCTGCTCGCCGAACTGCAGCGAGCGGAACTCCCGCAGCACTTCCCACAGTTGGCGGGACATCTCGGCCGCCGTGCGGAACCGGGCGGCGGGCTCGGCGTGGGTGGCGCGGTCGACGATCCGGCGGAAGGAGTCGGGGGCGAGCCCGCGGGCCGGTTCGGTGCCGCGGGCCAGGGCCTGGAGGGTCATGCCGACCGTGTAGAGGTCGCTGTCGACGTGCCAGCCGCGCCGGTCGATCTCCTCCTTCGGCGGGGCGAACGTGGCCGTGTAGACGTAGGCGGAGGTGCGGTCGCCGATCGCGCGGACCGCGCCGAGGTCGATGACCTTCACCGCCCGGCCGAAGTGGATGACGTTGGCGGGCTTCATGTCGCAGTAGAGCAGCCCGCGTTCGTGCATGTACTGAAGGGCACCGAGGATCTTGCAGCCGTAGGTGAGGACGTGGTCGAGACGGGGGCGGCCGTGGAAGATCCGCTCGGCGTCGTCGGAGTCGAAGAGCTGCTGCAGGGAGCGGCCGCCGATGTAGTCCATGACGAGGTAGCCGGTGGGGGTGCGCCCGGGGGCGCGGTGGTCGGCGTAGGTGATGATGCGGACGATGTCCGGGTGGTGCAGATCGGTCAGGGAGCGGCGTTCCTCGACGGCGCCCAGGCGGGCGAGGGCGTCGTGGACGTTGATCTGGCCCTTGAGGACGACTCGGTGGCCGTCGGCGCGGGTGTCCTCGGCGAGATGGATCCAGCCGAGGCCGCCGCGGGCGAGACAGCCGAGGACGCGGTAGTGATCCGCGACCACGTCGCCCTTGTCCAGCTGCGGCAGGAACGAGTACCCCGTACCGCAGCGCGGGCACCGGCCGGTGGCGCGGGCGGGCTGCCCTCCGTAACCGACCCCGACGGTCATGGTGCAGCCGTTCGCCCCGCAGCGGCGGCCGCCCGTCGGCGGGCGCGGATCGGCCACGAGCACGTGATCGGGAACGGGTACGTCGGGGAGTACGACGAGCCCGTGCTGATCGAGTTCCCCGACCCCGGCGACAGCGTGCACGGCCGACGGCCCGTGTCTCTCCTCACCCCCGGCCCCGCCGGCCGGGACCGACGGCTCGGCCCGCGGCGCCCGCACGGCCGGCACGGCACGCGGCTCGATGTGCCGGTGCCCGCAGGTGTCGCAGTAACCGGTCGCCATGATGTGGCCCGCACACCCGGGCCGGATGCATGAGGTCACGACGGGCTCTCCTCTCCTGGGCGGGGAGTACGGGGTGATGGCGCCGGGTGTCCGGGGGCGGGGTGACCGCGGACCGGTGTTCGCTGGGGTGGGGGTGGAGTGAGGTCCGGGGATGAGGCCGGACGGTCCGGGGGCGGGGTCGGGTGATCGAGGGCCCGGGCCGGGTGATCCGGGGGCGCCGGGCGTCCGGGGGCCGGGTGGCCGGCTTCCCTGCCCCGGTTTCCGGGGGGCGAGGCGGCCGGCGTCGTACCCCTGTCCTCCGCTGTCCCGGCCGGGTTCCCGGATGTCGGTGCCGTGCCCGAGCAGAAGGTGATGAAGCGGTTGACGGCCGCCTCGGCTCGTTCGAGGTCGCAGGGGGTGTGCCGGAGGAGGGCCAGCGCGTGTTCGTAGAGCTGGTACGCCTCCATGATCCGGTCGCCGGGCGAGGACGGGCCGGTACGGCCCAGGTCTCCAGGCTTGTCCCGGCCCGGCGCCTCCGACGAGCCGTACGGCATCGGCTCCCCCGGCCGGCCCGGCGCCTCCGCCGCCCGCTGCCGGCACAGGGGCCACTCCGCGCTGACCCGGCCGAGGAGTTCCTCGCGGCGGTGCAGGCGGGTGTCGAGCAGGCCGATCGCCTGCTCCAGACGCTGCCGGCGGCGGTCGGCGGCCTCTTCGAAGGTGAACAGCAGGCCGACGCGCGCGGGTTCGCGTTCGCGATCCGGTGTGTGGGCGACCCAGGCGCGCAGCATCCGGGTGCGCCGTACCCCGCCCTCGGCCCGTTCGACCAGCTGCCGGGAGCCGGGGCCGGGCAGCACCCGGTCCCGCAGCCGGTCCAGGGCCGGGCCCAACTCCTCGACGATCCGGTCCAGTTCGGCGTGCAGCCGGACCCAGCGGTCGTACAGCGGCCGGCCCACGAGCAGCTCGGCCGCCTGGTCGGCGCGTTCCCCCTGGCGGCGGAAGACCAGCAGCAGCCGGGCGCCCTGCCGGGCGAGCCGGTCCAGCAGGCCGAGCAGCGCACCGGGTTCGGCGGCCTCGTCGACGCCGACCAGCACGGCGGCGAGCGGGACGCGCAGCGCGCCGAGCCGTTCGGGCCGGGGGTCGTCGCCGATGCCCAGGCGGGCGGCGACGCGGTCCATGACGTCGGCCGCGGTGAGCTCCTTGACGTCCAGCGCGAGATCGTGCGCGCCGGCCGGGGGCACGGTCTCGGGCGGGTCGTGGCTGAAGACACTGGCGTTGCGGTCGGTACGCAGCTCCCGGTCGGCGAGCGTGACGGCCCGGTTCAGGGTCCAGGCGCGGTCGCTGCGGTCGGGGACGACGGTGACGAGGACCGGCCAGCCCTCGCCCCGGAACCAGGAGGCGAGTTCGGTGGCGAACCGCACGTCGAGCGCGCCGGACGCGGCCCGGGCACCGGTGCGCAGCCTGGGGTCGACGGCTTCGGCGCCGTCGGTCCAGGCGGCGACCTGCGGCAGATGGCTGAGGATGGTCTCGGTGGGGCTCATGTAACTGAAGGCGGAGGGGGTTCCTTCGTCCACGCTGAGCACGATGCCGATGACCCGGCCGGTCGCGTGGTCGACCACGGGGCCGCCGCTGAAGCCGGGGGCGGCCAGTTCGCCGGGGCTCAGCGGGCGCAACTGCACCTGGCTGTCGCGGCCACGGGGGGCTTCCAGCGTGGCGCCGTGCCAGCGGCCGCCGTCGTCGCCGTCCGGGAAGCCGTACATGCTCACCTCGCCGTACGGCACGGCGAGTCGGTGGAGCCGGGTGGCATGGCCGTCGGGCAGGGGCCGGTCCAGGCGCAGCAGGGCCAGGTCGCCGCTGCTGCTGCCGAGGCTGTCCTCGCGCTGCGGCACATGCTCGTCCGCATGGACCGTGGCGGGTACGGGGTCCAGGCCGCGCACTCCGACCAGGCGGACGGTATAACGGCGGCCGGGACTCACGACATGGGCGGCGGTGAGCACCCGGTCGCGGGCGAGCAGCACCCCCGCACCGAGCACCTGCCCGTCCGGCGCCTCGATGCGGGCGATCCAGGACGGCATCCGTAACCGCGTTGTGACGGCTCGCTCCCCCGTGCGCGTCATGGCCACCAAGCTACTCCGCGTACCGGCCCGGTACTACTGGTGTGCACGGGGGCGTTGCCGAGACGCGGGAACCGGGACGAACAAGGGACGACTGCTGTACCCGCACACCGCCGGGAGCGGCCCCGACACCGGTGCCGCCCGCGAACCGACGGCAGCGGGCTCCGTGCCGGTGCTGCCCATGACAGGCGCCGACTCGGCGCGAGCGCCACCCACGAGCCGTGAGGGCGGACTCGGTGCGGGCGCCCCCGGCCCGCACCGCGAACCGGTGACCCCGCCCGCGAAACGGCGGCACCGAACGTCGTGCCGGTGCCGGCCACGACGGGAGCCGGCTCCGTGCCGGTGCCCCCGCAGAGCCGGCCGGCGGGTGTCTCAGTGCTGGGCGTGGAGTGCTTCGAGTACCTGGGCGTCGGTGAGTTGCTCGAAGTCCTCGTACCACTGGCCCACGGCGGCGAAGCCGGCCGGCCGGTACGGGCACACGACGGTGTCGGCCTCGGGCGCGAGCCGGTCCAGTGAGTCGGGGGCACCGACGGGTACGGCGAGCACGAGGTGCGCGGGCCGGCGGCGCCGGACGTGGCGCAGGGCCGCGCGGGCGGTGGCCCCGGTGGCCAGCCCGTCGTCGACCACGATCACCGTACGCCCGGCCGGGTCCGGGGGCGGACGGTCGCCGCGGTAGCGCTCCTCGCGGCGGCGCAGCTCCTGCCGCTCACGCTCGACCGCCGGCGCCATCGACTCCTCGGTGAGGCCGAGCATGTCGAGGGTGCCGGCGTCGAAGAGGGGCGGGTCGCCCGCGGCGAGCGCGCCGACGGCGAACTCCTGATGGTGCGGGGCGCCGATCTTGCGGACGACCAGCACGTCGAGCGGGGCGTCGAGGGCCCGGGCCACCGGTTCGGCGACGGCGATGCCGCCCCGCGGCAGCGCGAGCACGAGCGGATCGGCGAGCCCCTCCCGTTCGCACAGGCCGACCAGCAGTCCGGCCAGTGCCCGCCCGGCCTCGGCACGGTCCCGGTAACGCATGGCTGGTCCTCCTCCGCGGAGCCCCT
The DNA here is from genome assembly GCF_020181035.1 of Streptomyces sp. CoH27. GTDB lineage: Bacteria > Actinomycetota > Actinomycetes > Streptomycetales > Streptomycetaceae > Streptomyces > Streptomyces camelliae. The sequence continues at coordinate 320,986 of NZ_JAIQYY010000003.1, read as the reverse complement.
CCTTCCATGGTGCTCCTCCGGCCGACACCACCGGAGGCATGCACACACCAGAGCTATACACTGCGTGTATAGTGCAGGCATGTCTCTGTGGACCGGCAAGATCCCGAACCCGAAGCGTGCGCCGAGGAAGATGCGCGAGACCACCCGAAGGTTGCGTCCCGCCGCGCTCGCCTCCGCCACCGTATGCCTCGCGCTCGCGCTCTCCGGCTGCGCCCAGGTCGACACGACCGCACCGAGCACCGCACGGGCCGCGGCGGCGAAGGGGACACCGGCGACGTTCGGGACCGTCGACTGCCGCAAGGCCAAGTGCATCGCGCTCACCTTCGACGCGGGGCCCAGCGAGAACTCCGCGCGACTGCTCGACATCCTCAGGGAGAAGAAGGTCCCGGCCACTTTCTTCCTGCTCGGCAAGAACCACATCGAGAAGTACCCCGAGCTGGTCAAGCGGATGGCGGCCGAGGGCCACGAGGTGGCGAGCCACACCTGGGACCACAAGATCCTGACGAAGATCTCGGACGCGCAGATACGCGACGAGCTCAAGCGCCCCGACGACGCGATCGAGCGGCTCACCGGGCACCGGCCCACGCTGATGCGCCCGCCGCAGGGCCGTACGGACTCCGACGTGCACAGGATCGCCAAGGAGGAGGGCCTGGCGGAGGTGCTGTGGAGCGTGACGGCCAAGGACTACACGACCAATGACTCCGCGCTCATCAAGAAGCGGGTCCTGGAGCAGTCGTCCCGGGACGGGATCATCCTGCTGCACGACATCTACCCCGGCACCGTGCCCGCCGTGCCCGGCATCGTCGACGCGCTGAAGGAACGCGGCTATGTCTTCGTGACGGTGCCTCAGCTGCTGGCGCCCGGCAAGGCGGAACCGGGCAAGGTGTACCGTCCCTGACGCCCGCCACGGGCCCCTACGATCATGCCGTGCCGACCTTCTCCTTCACCCGCACGGCCCCGCTCCCGCTCGACGAGGCGTGGCGCCGGCTGACCGAGTGGCCCCGCCACGCCGACGCGGTCCCGCTGACCCGGATCAGGGTGCTCACGCCCCCGCCGACCCAGGTGGGCACACGCTTCGTGGCCCGCTCCGGCATCGGCCCGCTGGCCTTCGACGACGTCATGGAGGTCACGCTCTGGTGCCCGCCCGCCGACGGGGAGGCAGGCCTGTGCCGCCTGGAGAAGCGGGGCCGGACGGTCCTGGGCTGGGCCGAGATCGAGGTCCGGCCGGGGCCCGGGGGCCGTACCCGGGTGGTGTGGCGGGAGGAGTTGCGGGTGCGGTGGCTGCCGCGTGGCTTCGACGGCGTGCTGGAGCGGACGGCGCGGGTGATGTTCGGGCGCGCGGTGAACCATCTGCTCCGGCGGGCGTGAGCACCCCGGAGGGGCGCGGGGACATGCAGTGCTACGCGGGGACATGCATCGCTAGTCCTTGCGCCCCGTCACCGCCACCGTCACCCCCAGCCCGATCATGGTCAGCCCGCCGGCCCCACCCACGGCGGACAGCCTGCGCGGTGAGCGGGCGAACCAGTCGCGCGCGGCGGAGGCGGCCAGCCCCCAGACGCTGTCGGAGGCCAGCGCGATGGCGTTGAAGACGAGCCCGAGCAGCAGCATCTGCGCGGGGACGTGTCCCAGCCCGCGGTCCACGAACTGCGGCAGCGCCGCGCCGAAGAAGACCGTCGTCTTGGGGTTGGCCACACCGACCGCGAAACCTTCCCGGAAGGTGCGCACAGCACCGTGCCCGGGACCGCCCGGCTCCGCGAACGAGGCCCGCAGCGAGCCGCGTTGCCGCCAGGCGCGCACGCCGAGATACACGAGGTAGGCGGCGCCCGCGAGCTTCAGCGCGGTGAAGACGAGCAGCGAGCGCTCCACGATCGAGCCGATGCCGAGCGCGACGACCGCGACGAGCACGTACGCGCCGAGCGTGTTGCCGGCGACGGTGATCAGCGCGGCCCGGCGGCCGTGGGCCAGGGCGCGCCCCACCACGAACAGCACGCTGGGGCCGGGCACCACGATGAGGAGGAGGGACAGCAGCGCGAAGGCCGCCAGTCGGTCGGAGGGCACCATGCCTTCATGCAAACCGGGCCCGGCATCGCCCCGCAAACCGTTTTCCTGCGCTCTCTCAGGCCACCGATCCGATCAGCCCGTCCGGCCGGGACGCCGTGTCGTGGTGGATCGGGGTGTGCGCGCCGGTCAGCGAGGCCCCGCTGCCGCCGCGCCGGTTCGCGACGATCTCCGCGCCGATCGACAGGGCCGTCTCCTCCGGCGTACGGGCGCCGAGGTCGAGGCCGATGGGCGAGCGCAGGCGGGCCAGTTCCAGTTCGGTGACGCCGATGTCGCGCAGGCGCCGGTTGCGGTCGAGGTGGGTGCGGCGCGAGCCCATCGCGCCGACGTAGGCGACGGGCAGCCGCAGGGCCAGCTGAAGCAGCGGTACGTCGAACTTGGCGTCGTGGGTGAGGACGCAGAGGACCGTGCGGCCGTCGGTCTCCGTGCGCTCCAGGTACGTGTGCGGCCACTCGACGACGATCTCGTCGGCGTCCGGGAAGCGGGTCCTCGTGGCGAACACCGGGCGGGCGTCGCACACGGTGACGTGGTAGCCGAGGAACTTGCCGACGCGGACCAGTGCCGAGGCGAAGTCGATCGCGCCGAAGACGATCATGCGGGGGGCGGGGACGGAGGACTCCACCAGGACCGTGAGCGGGGCGCCGCAGCGCGAGCCCTGTTCGCCGATCTCCAGGATGCCGGTGCGGCCCGCGTCCAGGAAGGCGCCGGCCTCGGCGGCGACGGTGCGGTCCAGTTCGGGGTGGGCGCCGAAACCGCCGTCGTAGGAGCCGTCGGGGCGGACCAGGAGGGCCCGGCCCCGCAGCTCGGCCGGGCCGTCCGTGATCCGCGCGACCGCCGCCGCCTCCCCACGGGCGGCGGCGGCCAGCGCGGCGGCGACCACCGGCCGGGCGGGACCGTCCGCCCGGACCGGTGTGACGAGGATGTCGATGATTCCACCGCAGGTCAGGCCGACGGCGAAGGCATCCTCGTCGCTGTAGCCGAAGCGTTCGAGGACGGTTTCCCCGTCGTCGAGCGCCTGTTGGCACAGCTCGTACACGGCGCCCTCCACGCACCCGCCGGAGACCGACCCGATGGCCGTGCCGTCGGCGTCCACCGCGAGGGCGGCGCCGGGCTGGCGCGGCGCGCTGCCGCCGACGGCCACCACGGTGGCGACGGCGAAGTCACGGCCCTGCTCGACCCACCGGTTCAGCTCTTCGGCGATGTCCAGCATCTGTCGGTCTCCTCACGGGTTGCGGATGACGGGGCCTTGGCGGCTAGTGCACGCCGAGCCAGGCCTCGATGGGATGGAGGGCGAAGTAGATCAGGAAGACGACCGCCAGGCCCCACATGAAGGCGCCGATCTCGCGGGCCTTGCCCTGGGCGGTCTTGATGGCGGCGTAGGAGATGACGCCCGCCGCGACACCGGTGGTGATGGTGTACGTGAACGGCATCAGGACGACGGTCAGGAAGACCGGGATCGCGGTGGCGCGGTCGGCCCAGTCCACGTGCCGGGCGTTCATCAGCATCATGGCGCCGATGACGACCAGGGCGGCGGAGGCGACCTCCGGCGGGACGATCGCGGTGACCGGGGTGAAGAACAGGCAGGCCGCGAAGAACAGGCCCGTCACCACGGACGCGAGGCCGGTGCGGGCGCCTTCACCGACGCCGGTCGCCGACTCGATGAAGACGGTCTGGCCGGAGCCTCCCGCCACACCGCCGATCGCACCGCCCATGCCGTCGATGAACAGCGCCTTGGACAGGCCGGGCATCCGGCCCTTGTCGTCGGCCAGCTCGGCTTCGGTGCCGACGCCGATGATGGTGGCCATCGCGTCGAAGAAGCCGGCGAGGACGAGGGTGAAGACGATCATGGCGATCGTCATCGCGCCGACCTTGCCCCAGCCGCCGAACTCGACGTGCCCGAGGAGTGAGAAGTCGGGCATCGACACGGCGCTGCCGTGCAGTTCGGGGGCGCCGTTGGCCCACTGCTTGGGGTCGATGACGCCGAGGCCGTTGAGGACCGCGGCGACGATCGTGCCGGAGACGATGCCGATGAGGATGGCGCCGGGGATGTTCCGGGCCTGGAGCATGAAGATCAGCAGCAGGGTGCCGGCGAAGAGCAGCACCGGCCAGCCGGTGAGCTGGCCCGCCGGACCGAGGCTGAGCGGGGTGGCCTCGCCCTTGTGCACGAAACCGGACTTGTAGAGACCGATGAGCGCGATGAACAGGCCGATGCCCATGGTGATGCCGTGCTTGAGCGCGAGCGGGATCGCGTTCATGATCATCTCACGCAGGCCGGTGACGACCAGCAGCATGATGACCACGCCGTACATCACGCACATGCCCATGGCCTGCGACCAGGTCATGTTGGGGGCGACCTGCGAGGACAGCACGCCGGAGACGGACAGGCCGGCGGCGAGCGCGAGCGGCACCTTGCCGACGAAGCCCATCAGCAGTGTGGTGAACGCGGCGGCGAGCGCGGTCGCGGTGATCAGTGCCTTCTGGCCGAGCGTGTCGCCGTGGACGTCCTTGCCGGACAGGATGAGCGGGTTGAGCAGGAGGATGTACGCCATCGCCATGAAGGTGGTGATGCCGCCGCGCACCTCACGCGCGATCGAGGATCCTCTTCTGGATATGTGGAAGTACCGGTCGAGCCAGGACCTTCCGGCCGGGACGCGGCTGCCATCGCCCGCGTCGTCGGCTGCGGTCCTGGGCTCCACTGACTGCTGGGTCATGGTGCCATCTCCCAAGGTTCACAGGGGCACCCGTACAACTGCCCTGACAGGTACGGGATTTGGGAATGGACGACCCGGGGGACGGCCCGAGACGAACGAATTTCCTGGTACTTCAAGGACCGCGAGCGGAGCGGAACTCAAAGGGGGTTCCTCCGGGCGGCGCGGCGGAGTGTGTGACGTTCCCTGCGCCGCCCGGAGAGCTTTCGGTGTTACGCGGTTCCCGTGAGGTGCTCGGGCCGTACCGGAGTGCGGTTGAGCTCCAGCCCGGTCGCGTTCCGGATCGCCGCGAGGACGGCCGGGGTGGACGACAGGGTCGGGGCCTCGCCGATGCCACGCAGCCCGTAGGGGGCGTGCTCGTCGGCGAGTTCGAGCACGTCGACCGGGATGGTCGGCGTGTCGAGGATCGTGGGGATCAGGTAGTCCGTGAAGGAGGGGTTCCTGACCTTGGCGGTCTTCGGGTCGACGATGATCTCCTCCATCACCGCCACGCCCAGGCCCTGGGTCGTACCGCCCTGGATCTGGCCGACGACGGAGAGCGGGTTGAGCGCCTTGCCGACGTCCTGGGCGCAGGCCAGTTCGATGACCTTGACCAGGCCGAGCTCGGTGTCGACCTCGACGACCGCGCGGTGGGCGGCGAAGGAGTACTGGACGTGGCCGTTGCCCTGGCCGGTGCGCAGGTCGAAGGCCTCGGTCGGCCGGTGCCGCCACTCCGCCTCGATCTCGACGCTCTCGTCCTCCAGGACGTCGGCCAGGTCGCCGAGGACCTCGCCGCCGTCGGTGACGACCTTGCCGCCCTCCAGCAGGAGTTCGGCCGTGGCCCAGGCGGGGTGGTAGGAGCCGAACTTGCGCCGGCCGATCTCCAGCACCCGCTCGCGGACCAGCTCGCAGGCGTTCTTCACGGCGCCGCCGGTGACGTACGTCTGCCGGGAGGCCGAGGTCGAACCCGCCGAGCCCACCTGGGTGTCGGCCGGGTGGATGGTCACCTGGGTGACGCCGAGCTCGGTGCGGGCGATCTGCGCGTGGACGGTGACACCGCCCTGGCCGACCTCCGCCATCGCGGTGTGCACGGTCGCGACCGGCTCGCCGCCGATGACCTCCATGCGGACCTTGGCGGTGGAGTAGTCGTCGAAGCCCTCGGAGAAGCCGACGTTCTTGATGCCGACCGCGTAGCCGATGCCGCGTACGACGCCCTCGCCGTGCGTGGTGTTGGACAGACCGCCGGGCAGCTGCCGTACGTCGGCGCCCTCGCTGGACTCCCACTGGCGCTCCGGCGGCAGCGGCATCGCCTTGACGCGGCGCAGCAGTTCGGCGACCGGGGCCGGGGAGTCGACCGGCTGCCCGGTCGGCATGATGGTCCCCTGCTCCATGGCGTTGAGCTGCCGGAACTCCACCGGGTCCATGCCGAGCTTCTTCGCCAGCTTGTCCATCTGTGCCTCGTAGGCGAAGCACGCCTGGACCGCGCCGAAGCCGCGCATGGCGCCGCAGGGCGGGTTGTTGGTGTAGAGGGCGATGGCCTCGATGTCGACGTCGTCGATCACGTACGGGCCGACCGACAGGGACGAGGCGTTGCCGACGACCGCCGGGGAGGCGGAGGCGTAGGCGCCGCCGTCCAGGACGATCTTGCACTTCATATGGGTCAGCTTGCCGTCGCGCGTGGCGCCGTGCTCGTAGTAGAGCTTCGCCGGGTGGCGGTGGACGTGCCCGAAGAAGGACTCGAACCGGTTGTAGACGATCTTCACCGGCTTGCCGGTGCGCAGCGCGAGCAGGCAGGCGTGGATCTGCATCGACAGGTCCTCGCGGCCGCCGAACGCGCCGCCGACGCCGGCCAGCGTCATGCGCACCTTCTCCTCGGGCAGGCCGAGGACGGGCGCGATCTGGCGCAGGTCGGAGTGGAGCCACTGGGTGGCGATGTAGAGGTGGACGCCGCCGTCCTCCTCGGGGACGGCGAGACCGGACTCGGGGCCGAGGAAGGCCTGGTCCTGCATGCCGAAGGTGTACTCGCCCTCGACGATCACGTCGGCCCGCTTGCGCGCCTCCTCGACGTTGCCGCGGACGATCGGCTGGCGGTGCACGATGTTCGGGTGCGGGACATGGCCCGAGTGGTGGTCGTCGCGGTTCTCGTGGACGAGGATCGCGTCCGGCGCGGTCGCGGAGGCCTCGTCGGTGATGACGGGCAGCTCCTTGTACTCGACCTTGATCTTGGCGGCGGCGCGGCGGGCCGTCTCCGGGTGGTCGGCGGCGACGAGCGCGACCGGCTCGCCGTGGTGGCGTACCTTGCCGTGGGCGAGGACCGGGGTGTCCTGGATCTCCAGGCCGTAGTTCTTCACCTCGGTGGGCAGGTCGTCGTACGTCAGGACCGCGTAGACACCGGGGGTGGCCAGGGCCTCGCCGGTGTCGATCGAGAGGATCTCGGCGTGGGCGACGGTGGAGCGCAGGATCTGGCCCCAGAGCATGTCCTCGTGCCACATGTCGGACGAGTACGCGAACTCGCCGGTGACCTTGAGGGTGCCGTCCGGGCGGAGCGTGGACTCGCCGATGCCGCCCTTGGTCTGGGAACCCTGGGTGATCTTGGTGGGAGCGCCGTTGGTGGGCACGGTCAGACCGCCTCTCCCTGCCGGGCGGCCGCCAGGCGGACCGCGTCCATGATCTTCTCGTAGCCCGTGCAGCGGCACAGGTTGCCCGACAGTGCCTCGCGGATGTCCGCGTCGGACGGGTTCGGGTTGCGCTCCAGGAGTTCGTCGGAAGCGACGAGCAGACCCGGGGTGCAGAAGCCGCACTGGACGGCGCCGGCGTCGATGAACGCCTGCTGGATGGGGCTCAGTTCGGTGCCCTCGCCGGTCTGCGAGTCGGTGCCCTTGGCCTGCCACTGCTTGGCCTCGTCCAGCGAGGTGCCCTTGGAGCCACAGGAATCGCCGCACGCGCGCTGCTGGGCGAAGTCCGCGAGGCCCTCGACGGTCACGACGTCGCGGCCCTCGACCTGGCCGGCCGCGACCAGGCAGGAACAGACCGGCACGCCGTCCAGGCGGACGGTGCAGGAGCCGCACTCGCCCTGCTCACAGGCGTTCTTGGAGCCCGGCAGGCCGAGGCGCTCGCGCAGGACGTACAGCAGGGACTCGCCCTCCCAGACGTCGTCGGCCTCCTGCGGACGTCCGTTGACGGTGAAGTTGACGCGCATTACGCAGCTCCCTCAGATGCGCGGCGGGCGCCGCGGTACGACTCCCAGGTCCAGGTCAGCGTCCGGCGGGCCATCACGCCGACCGCGTGGCGGCGGTAGCTCGCGGTGCCCCGGACGTCGTCGATCGGGTTGCAGGCGGCGGAGCACAGGTCCGCGAACTGCTTGGCGACCGACGGGGTGATGATCTTTCCGTTGTCCCAGAAGCCGCCCTCGTCGAGCGCCGCGTTCAGGAACTCCTCGGCGGCCTTGGCCCGCACCGGCGTGGGCGCGGCCGAGCCGATGCCTGTGCGCACGGTGCGGGTCTCGGGGTGCAGCGCGAGACCGAAGGCGCACACGGCGATGACCATGGCGTTGCGGGTGCCGACCTTGGAGTACTGCTGCGGGCCATCGGCCTTCTTCACGTGCACGGCGCGGATCAGCTCGTCGGGCTGGAGCGCGTTGCGCTTGACGCCCGTGTAGAACGCGTCGATCGGGATGAGCCGGGTGCCGCGGGCCGCCGAGGCCACCTCGACCTCGGCGCCGGCCGCGAGGAGGGCGGGGTGGGCGTCACCGGCGGGCGAGGCCGTGCCGAGGTTGCCGCCGACGCCGCCGCGGTTGCGGATCTGCGGGGAGGCGACCGTGTGCGAGGCGAGCGCGAGGCCGGGCAGCTCGGCACGGAGATTCTGCATGATCTTCGTGTACGGGACGGAGGCACCCAGCCGTACGCTCTCCTCGCCGACCTCCCACTCGTAGAGGTCGCCGATGCGGTTGAGGTCGAGCAGGTACTCGGGCCGGCGGTGGTCGAAGTTGATCTCGACCATCACATCGGTGCCACCCGCAATCGGCACAGCGGTGGGGTGCTCGGCCTTCGCGGCGAGCGCCTCCTCCCAGCTGGCGGGGCGAAGGAAGTCCATGACCGGCTCTCTTCTTCGTCTCGTGGGTCGTTCAGATTGAGCCAATCCGTGTGCGGCGGGCCCGGCTCGTTCATGTCCTGTTAACGCGCAGTGGACTCAGTACACCGCCCCGTACTCCGGCGGGGTCAGTCACCGAAACCATGAAGGAGTTGGCTGGCCACGGAGGTCATCTTGTAGATTCGTATGAACGGAGGCCATCGGTTACCTCACCGATTTCCTGGAGAAACGCAGGAAACGGCGACGAGACCCTGGAGAGCGCCCTGTGCGGCCCCGTGCCGGGCCCTTCCCACGTCACCCTCCAAGATCCATCGTAGGTTTCGAGACAAAGAACGGCGGCGACGAGATGCGGCTGCGCGCACTTCTGGACACCGATGCGCTGGGCCTGCGGCTGCTCGGTGGCGAGGACGAGCTGGACCGCCAGGTCCGCGGTGTCATGACCACCGACCTGCGCGACCCGAGCCGCTACCTCTCGGGCGGCGAACTGGTGCTGACGGGCCTGGCCTGGCGCCGGGACGCCGCGGACTCCGAGCCCTTCGTCCGCATCCTGGTGCAGGCCGGCGTGGCCGGGCTCGCGGCCGGCGAGGCCGAGCTGGGCGATGTGCCGGACGACCTGGTGCTGGCCTGTGCCCGGCACCGGCTGCCGCTGTTCGCGGTGCACGAGTCGGTGGCCTTCGCGACGATCACCGAATACGTCGTCCGGCAGGTCTCCGGCGAGCGCGCCGGGGACCTGGCCGCCGTGGTGGACCGGCACCGGCGGATGATGACCTCGGGCCCGGCGGGCGGCGGCCCGGACGTGGTCCTGGACCTGCTCGGCACCGACCTGGACCTGCGCGCCTGGGTGCTCTCCCCCACCGGCCGGATGATCGCCGGCTCCAAGGAGGCGGGCCCCGAGCTGCCCGCGGAGACCTGCGCGAAGCTGGCCGCCGAGCACCTGGCCGCCACCCGCACCGGCCGGCGCGGCCCGTACCGCGTCCTGCTGGGCTCCGTGACGTACTCGCTGTTCCCGATCCGCTCCTCCGGCCGCTCCCCGCAGGCCGCCCGCGATGTGCGCGAGACGGTCCTGTCGGACTGGCTGCTGGCCGTCGAGGCGGACGCCGGCGACTGGCCCGAGGAGCGCATGGACCTGCTCCAGGGCGTCACCCAGCTGATCGCCGTGGAGCGGGACCGCCGGGAGGCGGCCCGCACGGTGCGGCGCCGGCTCGCCCAGGAGGTGCTGGAGCTGGTCCAGACGGGCGCTGCGCCCGCCGAGATCGCGGCCCGGCTGCGCGTGGCCGCCCCGGTGCTGCTGCCCGGCCTCGGCGCGGCCCCGCACTGGCAGGTCGTGGTGGCCCGCGTGGAGTGGGACGGCGACAGCGTCGAGGGCGGGCCGGTCGCCCAGTCGCTGCTGGAGGAAGTGCTGGTCGACCCGCTGGCGACAGGCCCGGAACCCTCGGACCGGATCGCGGTCGCGCACACCGGCGACGAGGCGATCGCCCTGGTCCCGCTGCCCGCCGTCTCCTCCGAGCACGACGGCTCGGAGACCGGGCTGCTGGCCGACGCCCTGCTGCGCTCGGTGCGCGAGCCACTGTCGGCGGGCCTGGACGACGACGGCCGGCTCACCCTCGGTGTCAGCGCGGCCGTGCACTCCGCGGAGGGGCTGCGCGGCGCGCTGGAGGAGGCCCGGCACGCCCGCCGGGTGGCGGCCGCCCGCCCCGGCCGGGTCTGCGCGGCCGGCCACCAGGAACTGGCATCGCACGTCCTGCTGCTGCCCTTCGTCCCGGACGACGTCCGCCGCGCGTTCACGGCCCGTCTGCTCGACCCTCTGACGGACTACGACCGCCGCCATCGCGCCGAGCTGATCCCCACCCTGGAGGCGTTCCTCGACTGCGACGGCTCCTGGACCCGCTGCGCCACCCGGCTCCACCTGCACGTCAACACGCTGCGCTACCGGGTGGGCCGGATCGAGCAGTTGACGGGACGGGACCTCTCGCGCCTGGAGGACAAGCTCGACTTCTTCCTCGCCCTGCGCATGAGCTGAGGTCAGCGGGGGCGCGCGGGGCCGAACCCGGTCACGCCCGCACTCCACTACTTTGTGAAAAGTTTCACCCACCCCCTTGGCCCGGCCGGGCGATCGGTGCTGGAATGCCGCCACCACTCAAAGCTCGATGGCGTGCTCGGGGAGGGCAACGTGGCGCACTCCGCCATGTCTGGCAACGGAACGACCGCCGGTGACGATCCGCTCCAGACCGCGGTGTGGCGGTTGCGCTCGCGGGCCTGCTGGGCGGACGCGGCGGCCCTGCTGCCGCCGGACACCCCCGGGGCGGCCCTGCAGCGGGTCGCGCTGCTGGTCGAACGGTGTCTGTACACCGAGCGCGGCTGGGCGGAGGCGGAGGACGCCCTGCGGACGGCGGAGGCGGTCGCGCACACCGACGAGGAACGGGGCGCCGCGGCCTGCGAACGCGGGCAGCTCGCCTACGCGGCGACGCTGCACGGGGTGCGGGACCGGGCGGACGAGGCGCGGGCGGCACTGGGCCGGGCGGCGGCGCTGATCCCTCCGGGTTCGGCGGGCCGGGCCCTGCTGGACTTCCGCCGGGGCCTGCTGGCGGAGAACCTCACCCGCTCCCCGCAGGCCGCCCGCGCGGCCTACCGGCGGGCCCACGCGGGCGCCACCGCGCACGCCGACCCGCTGCTGCTGTCCTTCACCTGGCGCCACCTCGCCGGACTCGCCCTGCGCGACGGCGAGTTGGCGGAGGCGCGGCACGGTTTCGCCGAGTCCCTGCGCATCAGGGAGGAACTGGGCTACCTGGTCGGCACGGCCCCCGCACTGGCCTCCCTGGCCGACACGGAGTCCGAGCCGGAGGCGTCCCGGCTGCGGGAGGAGGCACGGCGGCTGTTCCGGCTGCTGGGGGGTGTCCCGACCTGGCTGGCGAGGCAACTGACTCCACCGGCTCCGGGGGTGGCTACGGCGTAGGGGCCGGTTCGGGGCGCTCGCGGCTGCGGGCAGTCGTGCCGCTGGGGCGATGGGGGGTCCCCCGCTCGAAGCGAAGCCGAGAGTCGGGGAGGGTGGGCGATGGGGGTCCCCCGCGCGAGCGCGGTCGAGCGTGGGAGAGGCACCCGGCACGCGCCGGCAAGCGACCCGGCCCCCGGCCGGCCTCGGTACCGGCAACGATTCAGCTCGCGCCCGCGAAATGTTCCGCCACCAGCCCCCGCACCACATCCACATCCCCGGCGATCAACGCCTCCAGCAGCGCCATGTGCTCCGCCGCGTCGGCGACCAGGTACCCCCGAGCCCTGCGCACCGGCGGCCACTGGGAGCGGCGGTGCAGGTCGGTCGCGGTGCGGACCAGCTGCTCGTTGCCGGACAGGGAGAGGAGCGCCCCGTGGAAGGCCCGGTCGGACTCCGCGTACGTCGCCGGACAGCCGGCTGCCGCCGCCCGTACCGTCTCCTCCGCCAGCGGACGCAGTTCGGCCCACCGCGCGGCCGGCACCGTACGGGCGAGCCGCAGCATCACCGGCACCTCGATGAGCGCGCGCACCTCCGCCAGCTCGGCCAGCTCGCGCGCGCCCCGCTGGACGACCCGGAAGCCGCGGTTGGGCACGACCTCGACGGCACCCTCCAGGGCGAGCTGCTGCATGGCCTCCCGCACGGGCGTCGCCGAGACCCCGAAGCGGTCGCCGAGCACCGGCGCCGAGTACACCTCACCCGGCCGTAGCTCGCCGGTGACCAGCGCCGTCCGCAGCGCGTCCAGGATCTGCCCGCGCACCGAGGAACGCTGCACGGCCACCCGCGGCTGCGGAACCGGCCGCTCACTGTGCGTGTGCTCGCCCCGGGCGCCGGGCCGGGCGGTCTCCCGCTCCCGCGTGCCGTCCGGGGCCGCGAGGGCGCGCGTCTGTGCGGGAACCCGCGCGGAGCCCTGCGTGACCTGCTTCACGGGGTCCACGGGATCCTCCTGGCGGCTTGTCGGCACTTGGGTCATTAACGACGAGTTGTTACTTGTCCGTCAAGCACCTTAGGCGCACGACCCGACGGTGCAAATTCACCCGCCCTCCCGTGGCGCATGTCTCACCGCGCGTCCACTAAGATCATCACCGGCGGACCACCCGGCCTCGGACCGGCTCCCGGACAGAGAATTCACAACTTCCTCACGTGCCGCAGGAACTTTCCGAGGAACCACCCGTACGGGTAGTCTTATTCGAACTCAACTCCCGCCCCTCATGCGGCAGTTCGAGCAGAACGCCGTCCTGGGCATCCCCTTGCACTTTCTTGGCGGCCTCTTGCCCCGAAACCCCCTGAGGGCCGTCGGGAGTGGGCCACTATGGCGGGCGTTACGCCCTATCCCAATGCAAGGGACCCCTGATGAGACTGACCGACATATCGCTGAACTGGTTGCTTCCGGGCGCCGTACTGCTCCTGGGCATGCTGGCGGCGGTGGCGGTGCTCGCGCGCGGCAAGCGCTCCTCCGGGGAGAACGCGAGCGCGGACGACTCGTGGGAGCGCAGCGAGGAGCGCCGGCGGCGCAAGGAGGCCATCTACGGCACGGCCTCCTACGTGCTCCTGTTCTGCTGTGCGGCCGTCGCGGCCGCCCTGTCCTTCCACGGCCTCGTCGGCTTCGGCGAACAGAACCTGGGGCTGACCGGCGGCTGGCAGTACCTGGTGCCGTTCGGCCTGGACGGCGCGGCAATGTTCTGCTCCGTGCTCGCCGTGCGTGAGGCCAGCCACGGTGACGCGGCCCTCGGCTCCCGGATACTCGTGTGGATGTTCGCCGCGGCGGCGGCCTGGTTCAACTGGGTGCACGCGCCCCGGGGTGCCGGGCACGCGGGTGCTCCGCAGTTCTTCTCCGGCATGTCGCTGTCGGCGGCCGTCCTGTTCGACCGGGCTCTGAAGCAGACCCGCCGGGCCGCGCTGCGCGAGCAGGGCCTGGTGCCGCGTCCGCTGCCGCAGATCCGGATCGTGCGCTGGCTGCGGGCTCCTCGCGAGACCTACCGGGCCTGGTCGCTGATGCTCCTGGAGGGCGTGCGCAGCCTGGACGAGGCGGTCGAGGAGGTCCGCGAGGACAAGCGGCAGAAGGAGGAGACCCGCCAGCGCCGGCGCGACCAGCAGCGCATCGAGCGCGCCCAGTTGAAGGCCATCAGCCGGGGCCACCGCGGTTTCGTGGGCCGGGGCGGCCGGCAGGTCGAGGTGCAGGCGGTGGAGCGCGGCCCCGCCGAGGTGACCGCGGAGCCTGCCATATCGACCGCGGAGCAGCTGCCCGTCCGCGCCCGTCCCTCCCTTCAGCCGGTCCGCAAGCCGTCCGCTGAGCCGGTGACCGTCGACCTCACCGCGGAGGACGACACCATGGCGCTGCCGCGCCTGGACT
>NZ_JAIQYY010000003.1:278990-306717 GCF_020181035.1 Streptomyces sp. CoH27 | reverse complement strand
GACCGCGCGGGTCACGCCCCCGGCCCGTTGCGTACCGTCTGCGGTGTACGGCCCGCTGCATACGGTCAGCCGCATACGGTCAACCGCATACCGCCCACTGCGGGGCGACTCGCCTTCACGCCGCCTCGGCGCCCAGCTCGAACCACACCGACTTGCCCACGCCGTGCGGCCGTACGCCCCAGGCGTCCGCGAGGGACTGCACCAGCACCAGGCCCCGCCCATGGGTGTCGTCGTCCGTGTCCGGCGCTCTCAGCTCGGGTCTGCGGGTCACGAAGTCCCGTACCTCCACGCGCAGTCCGCCCGGCTCCACGACGGCCGTGAGGACCGCGTCGTCGTCGGTGTGGACGAGGGCGTTGGTGACCAGTTCGCTGGTGAGCAGTTCGGCGATCTCCGAGCGGCCCGGTTTGCCCCAGTGCCGCAGCAGTTCGCGCAGCTCCCGGCGGGCCTCGGGCACCGCCCTGAGATCCGCCCGCCCCAGCTTGCGCCGGAGCCGGTGCGCGTGGTCCGTGCCGGTACCGGTCGCTTCCCCCGTCGTGTCCGTGACAGCCCCGACGACCATGGGACCTCCCCCTCGTGCCTGCCTCTTCATGACCCCCGCCCGCACGATGCCTGACCCTGCCCCTCCTGGTCGAACACGTTCACGGGGGATGCTTGCCCAGCAGAAACCAGGGCAGTCCTGGCACCGACGCGAGGACCGCTGTTCGGCCACCACCCGGCGGGGTGCGGGGCGCCCGCCGGACCGGGCCGCACCCGCCTCGCCGCCTCCAGGGACCGCGCTGGGCGCCACGGACGTCCCGCGACGGCCGGGCAGATGCGCCCGGCACCGGCCGTCGGCACACCGTCACGCCCCGTGAAACTGGCCGAAATCCGCCCCTCCAGGCTCAGATTTTCCTCAAGGGCGCGGCACGTTGCGCAGGTTGGAGCGGGCCATCTGGAGCATCCGGCCGACTCCGCCGTCCAGCACGATCCTGGACGCGGACAGCGCGAACCCGGTGACCATCTCGGCGCTGATCTTCGGCGGGATCGACAGCGCGTTGGGATCGGTGACGATGTCCACCAGCGCCGGCCCCTTGTGCCGGAAGGCGTCCTTGAGAGACGCGGCGAGCTGCCTGGGCTTCTCCACCCGCACCCCGTAGGCGCCGCAGGCCCGTGCCACGGCGGCGAAGTCGGGGTTGGTGTTGGCGGTGCCGTACGAGGGCAGTCCGGCGACCAGCATCTCCAACTCGACCATCCCGAGAGAGGAGTTGTTGAACAGCACCACCTTGACCGGAAGGTCATGCTGCACGAGCGTCAGGAAGTCGCCCATCAGCATCGAGAAGCCGCCGTCGCCCGACATCGACACCACCTGCCGGCCCCGGTCGGTGAACTGGGCACCGATGGCCATGGGCAGCGCGTTCGCCATCGACCCGTGGGAGAACGAACCGATGATCCTGCGGCGCCCGTTGGGTGAGATGTAACGGGCCGCCCAGACGTTGCACATGCCGGTGTCGACCGTGAACACCGCGTCGCCGTCCGCGACTTCGTCGAGTACGGCGGCCACGTACTCGGGGTGGATCGGAACGTGCTTGTCGACCTTGCGCGTATACGCCCTGACCACGCCCTCCAGCGCGTCGGCGTGCTTCTTCAGCATCTTGTCCAGGAAGCGCCGGTCGGTCTTCTCCGTCACCCGCGGGATCAGACAGCGCAGCGTCTCACGCACGTCACCCCACACGGCGAGGTCGAGCCGGGAGCGGCGGCCGAGCACCTCGGGCCGTACGTCGACCTGCGCGATCGTCACGTCGTCGGGCAGGAAGGCGTTGTACGGGAAGTCGGTGCCGAGCAGGATCAGCAGGTCGCACTCGTGGGTGGCCTCATAGGCGGCGCCGTAGCCGAGCAGTCCGCTCATGCCGACGTCGTACGGGTTGTCGTACTGGATGAACTCCTTGCCGCGCAGGGCGTGCCCGACCGGAGACTTGATCCTCTCCGCGAACTCCATGACCTCGGCGTGCGCGCCGGCCGTGCCGCTGCCGCAGAACAGGGTCACCCGCCTCGCCTCGTCGATCATCTTCACGAGCGCGTCGATCTCGGCGTCGCCGGGCCGGACGGTGGGCCGGGAGGTGACGAGGGCGCTCTGCGCGGCCTTCTCCGGGGCGGGCTGCGCGGCGATGTCGCCGGGCAGCGAGACGACGCTGACACCGCTCTGCCCGACCGCGTGCTGGATCGCGGTCTGCAGCAGCCGGGGCATCTGCTTCGGGTGGGAGATCAGTTCGCTGTAGTGGCTGCATTCTGTGAAGAGCCGGTCAGGGTGGGTCTCCTGGAAGTAGCCGAGACCGATCTCGCTGGAGGGGATGTGCGAAGCGAGCGCGAGCACCGGGGCCATCGAGCGGTGCGCGTCGTACAGGCCGTTGATCAGGTGCAGGTTGCCCGGACCGCAGGAACCGGCGCACGCGGCCAGCTTCCCGGTGATCTGGGCCTCGGCACCGGCCGCGAACGCGGCGGTCTCCTCGTGGCGGACGTGGATCCAGTCGATGGCGGAGTTGCGGCGCACGGCGTCCACGACCGGGTTGAGGCTGTCGCCGACCACCCCGTACAGACGGCGTACGCCGGCGCGGACGAGGATGTCGACGAACTGCTCGGCTACATTCTGTTTGGCCATGCACCCATGGATGCACAGGGGCGGCCCTCACGCCTCCCACACGGCCGCCGCCGTACGGTCGTCGGCGTAACCCTTCACCCGTACCTGGGCGTCCGCGAGGAACGCGGCGAGTCCCGGTGGGGTACGGCAGGACCAGCGCCGGGCCAGGTAGGCGCAGAGGGCGGGCTCCCCGCGCAGCGGTTCGGCCAGGCCGGCGCTGCACATCACCAGCGCGTCACCCGGGCGGGCGACCGAGGCACGGAACCGGAACGGCTCGCGCGGCGGCTCCGGCGCCGGCGCGGGCTCGTACGGGCTCGGCGGGGCCGGGATGCCGAGGTCCATGGTGAGCCGGTCGCCCTCGGGGGTCTCGGCCGGCGTCCCCGCGGGCTGCGCGCCGAAGCCGACGGCGGCCGCGCCGGTGGTGTCCTCGGGCGCGACCTGCGGCTCGATGTCCTGCCAGACGCCGTCCCGCAACCGGAACAGCCCGCCGTCGCCGACGCCGAAGAACACGCGCGTACGGCAGTCCGGATCGGCCGGCAGCAGCAGACAGCGCAGGCTCGCCGTGTACTCCTCCGGGTCGACGCCCTGCTCGGCCGCGCTCGCCCGGAGCCGGCCCAGGCTACGGTCGGTCAGCCGGTGCAGCCCCGACTTCAGCTCGCCGCGCCGGGCGGCCCGGATGTCCTCCACCAGCCGCTGATGGCTCCGGCCCACGGCGCGCCCGATCCACCGGCACGCCTCGGCCGCGGCCAGATGAGCCCCCGGCGTGGCCCGTACGCCGGTCGCCACGGCGACGAGCACCAGCGCCTGCTCCCCCGCCCCGAACCGTGCGGTCAGCAACGCGTCCCGCCGCGGCTCACCCCGGTACCGCGCCGAGTCCCCCCGCAACGACACCGCCCGCACCGTGCACGCCCCGTACCGGGCCCCGTCCAGCACGGTGTCCGCGACCAGCTCCCCCAGCCCGTCGGGCTCGGCCGCGGGCAGCGCGGTGGGCTCGGGGTCGTAGGTGGGCGGTCCGGAGCCCACGTAGTCGAGGGCGGAGGGGGGTGGGGCCGGGACCGGGTGAGCAGCCGGGGGCGGGACGGCCGGTGGGGCCGCCGTGGCCG
Source organism: Streptomyces sp. CoH27 (assembly GCF_020181035.1). Taxonomy (GTDB): domain Bacteria; phylum Actinomycetota; class Actinomycetes; order Streptomycetales; family Streptomycetaceae; genus Streptomyces; species Streptomyces camelliae. The sequence goes on along the minus strand of NZ_JAIQYY010000003.1, from coordinate 303,000 downwards.
GTTCCAGCGGCTTGGCCTCGGGCGTGGTGGGTGGAGGCTCGGTCGTGCGCTGTGCCGGCAGGACGGCCTCCGGGGGTGCCGTGTCCGGCGGTCCCGTGACGGTGCTCTTCGCGGAGGCGAAGCGGTCGTCCAGGGAATCGGGCGCGGGCGTGGGGCCCGTGTCCTCGGTGGAGTCGTCGTACAGCTGTCCCCACCAGTCGTCCTCGGAACGGGCGGGCCTTCCCCCCTGCTGGCTCATGTTCCTGATTGTCCACCGCACGGGCCGCGGGAAAACGGGGCATCGGGAAAATCCGGCGCACCCGGGCATCTCGAACAGCGCGGTCGGGTGACGGAGCGAACAGCCGTACGAGCAACCGCTGATGGCCGCCGGGCGGCCCCACCCCCCACGGGAGGACCGCCCGGCGACGCCTGGGCGTGGCCCGGCCCCGCATCCCCTTCGCATGTCTCGCACGCGCACGGGCCCGGGCCACGGTCCGTGCGACCGGGCCGCCGCGGGCGGCACCGGTCGGATGGCCGGATTGTGGCTTGGATTCCTGGGACTGAGCTGTGCATCGCCATCGCGACCACGCGTCCCGGGTGCTGCCACCTTGGCAGAGTCACCCGCGCTGCGGCGATGATGTTCCGCGGCGGGTTTGCGCCGTGGCCGGTTCCCGCCAGGCCACACCCGCCGAGGCAGGTCTTGTCGGTGGCGTGTGGGAGGGGCGGAGGCCGATGCTGGCAGCGATAGGGCTGGACGACACGCACGAGGCGGCGTACCGGGCGCTGGTGTCCGTCGGCGCGGCCGATGTGAGCGATCTGGCGCGCCGCCTGACGCTGGCCGAGCCGGACACCGAGCGGGTGCTGCGCCGACTGGAGCGGCAGGGGCTCGCCGCGCAGTCCCCCGCCCGGCCGGGCCGCTGGGTGGCGGCGCCGCCGGGGGTGGCGCTCGGGGCACTGCTCACCCAGCAGCGGCACGAGCTGGAGCAGGCGGAGCTGGCGGCGGCGCTGCTCGCGCAGGAGTACCGGGCGGCGGCGGCCCAGCCGGCGGTGCACGACCTGGTGGAGGTGGTGACCGGCGCGGCGGCGGTCGCCCAGCGCTTTCTGCAGTTGCAGCTGGGCGCGGCGCAGGAGGTGTGTGCGCTGGTCACCGCCGACCCGGTCGTGGTGTCCGGCATGGAGAACGAGGCGGAGGAGCAGGCGGCCGCGCGCGGGGTGCGCTACCGGGTGGTCGTGGAGCGCGCTGTGCTGGACCTGCCGCACGCGCTGACCGAGCTGACGGCCGCGCTGGGCCGGGACGAGCGGGTGCGGGTCGTGGACCGGGTGCCGACGAAGCTCGTGGTGGCCGACCGCTCCCTGGCGATGGTGCCGCTGACCTCGACGACGGCCGAGCCGGCCGCGGTGGTGGTGCACGCCAGCGGCCTGCTGGAGCTGCTGCGCGGGCTGTTCGAGTCGGTGTGGCGGGAGGCGCTGCCGCTGCGGCTGGGCACGTCGGGGGTGACCGAGGAACAGCCGGACGGCCCGGACGGCACCGATCTGGAGGTGCTGTCCCTGCTGCTGGCCGGGCTGACCGACGCGAGCGTGGCCAAACAGCTCGACCTGGGCCTGCGGACCGTGCAGCGCCGGGTACGGCGACTGATGGAACTGGCCGGGGTGACGACCCGGCTGCAACTGGGCTGGCACGCGTACGAGCGGGGCTGGGTGACCCGCTCGTAGGCATCCACGGGCTCCTGGGGGCTCTCCGGTCGGCGTCACGGGCTCTGCTCGGCTGTCGGGGGACTTGTCGGCGTCTCGTGAACGATCGGCGCCTCGTGAGCTCCGGTCGGCGTCTCGTGAACGATCGGCGTCTCGTGAGCTCCGGTCGGTGTCTCGAACACTGCTGCGTGGCTTCTCGCGGGGCCCGCCGACGCCCCGTGGGCTCCCGGCCGGCGTCCCGCAAGGCTCCCGCCCGCCGGCCGTAGCGGCGCCTCGCACGCTCGCGCCCGGCTTCTCGGGGGGGTCCCGCCCGGCTTCTCGTGCGCTCTCGTCCGCTCCGGCCGGCCGATGGCCTGCCGTTCCGTGGCTTCTCCGGCACTCTGGGCAGATGGGAGTGTGGGAACTCCTGCTGGTCGGCGTGGTCGTCGTGCTCGGCCTGTGCGGAGTACTGGTGCCCGGGGTGCCGGGGTCGTGGCTGGTGTGGGCCGCCGTGCTCTGGTGGGCACTGTCGGATCCCCAGCCGGTGGCCTGGGGCGTCCTGGTGGGCGCCACGGCGGTGCTGCTGCTGTCGCTCGCGGTGCGCTGGGCGCTGCCGCCGCGCCGGCTGCGGCAGAGCGGCGCCACGCCCCGGATGGGGGTGTACGCGGGCGCCGGGGCGTTCCTCGGCTTCGTACTGCTTCCGGTGCTGGGCGCGCTGCCCGGCTTCATGGCCGGGATCTATGTGCACGAGCGGCTGCGGCTGGGCCGCCGCGGGGAGGCGCTGGCCGCCCTGCGCACGGCGATGCGCTCGGGCGGCTCCAGCGTGCTGGCCGAACTGTTCGCCTGCCTGCTGATCGCGGGGGCGTGGCTGGGTGCGGTGCTGTGGGGGTGACGGGCGGACCGCAGTGCCGCAGTGCCGCCGCCGAACCGACGTTTCAGCCCCTCGCCCCCACCACCCGCACACCCGCATCCCCTTCAGCCGGCCACCCCGCCCAGCCCGCCAGGGCCTGGCGGACGGTGTCGGCGACGGCGGTCATGCCCGTGTCGTCGAAGTGCAGGTGGTCGCCGGGGTCGTAGGCGGGAAGGATGCGGGTCGGGTCGGCGGGGTCGCGCACGGCGGCGTCGGCGTCCGCGACCGCGTCGAACGCGCCGCCGGTGCGGATGAACGCGTTCACCTGCTGCCGTACCGCCTCGCGGGTGTCCGTGTAGGCGGTGAAACCGCGGAACGGGGTGAGGGTGACGCCGACGACCGCAACCCCCCGGGCGTGGGCGCGGGCGACGAGCGTGCGGTAGGCGTCGGCGTAGGCGCCGGCGTCGTCGGCCGTGGGGGTGCCCTTGATGTCGTTGATGCCCTCCAGGACCACCAGGACCCGTACGCCCGCCCGGTCCAGGGCGTCGGTGTCGAGGCGGGTGAGGCCGCTCGGCCCGGCGCCGGCGCGCAGCAGACGGTTTCCGGAGATCCCCGCGTTGAGGACGCCGAACCGGTCCGCGCGCAGATACGCGGCGAGCCGGTCGGGCCAGCGGCGGTTGGTGTCGGGGGTGGAACCGTTGCCGTCGGTGAGGGAGTCGCCGAACGCCACGACGCTGCCGGCGCCGTCACCGAGGACGTCGACGCCGGTGACGTAGTACCAGCGGTTGACGGTGGCCGTGTAGGCGCTGCCGTCCTCGTCGCCGGCCCGGCCCGCGCCGGCCGGGGCGACATAGCTGGTCTGCAGGGCCACCTGGTGCGAGGTCGCGGGGCCGTTGTCGTCCGGCGTGTACACGGTGACGAGCAGATCGGCGGCGGCCGGCACGCTCAGCGGCACCGGGTCGGTGACCGTGTCCTGGCCCGCCGGGACGGTGACGGCGGGGCCACCCTGGAAGGTGGCGGTGTGCACGGTGCCGGGCAGGGCGTCCGGACCGGCGGCCCCGCGCAGCGCGACGGTGACCGCGCCGAGGCGCAGCGGTGCGGTGCCGAGCCGGTTGCTGAGCCGCACGCGCACGGCGTCGCCGCCGATGCTGAGGTGGACCACGTTGCGGATGGCGGCGCCGGGCCGGGCGTCGACGGCGCCCGACGGCGCGGCCTCCCAACTCCCGGTCCAGGCAGGCGGATTCGAGACCGTCCACGGTTCCGACCGGGCGACGACGGGCGCCGTCAGGCCGGGCAGCAGCGCCGGCAGCAGCACCGCGAGAATCCGTCCGACCTTGGCCATGTGTCCGCCCGCCCTTCCCCGTGGCTCGTCGGAGGCGACCGTGCCACACGGCCGGGCCGCACCGGCACACCGTCGGCGGTGGTCCACCCGCTCGGCGTAACAGGGGCGGGGTCCGTGGCCGGCGCCCCTGACACGCCACACCCCACGCCCCCCGCATCCGGACGCGCCCCGGCCCCGCCGAGCCGTCGAGAGCATCCGGACGCGCCCCAGCCCCGCCGAACCGTCGAGCACACCCTCCAGAGTCAGCAGCCGGACCGTGTGCTCGACTCCGCCCGCGTACCCGGTCATCGAGCCGTCGGCGCCGATCACCCGGTGGCAAGGGCGCACGATCAGCAGGGGGTTGGCGCCGATCGCCCCGCCGACGGCGCGAACGGCCGCGCGGGAGGCGCCGATACGCGCGGCGATCTCGCCGTAGGTGACGGTGGTGCCGTACGGCACCTCGTCCAGCGCGGCCCGCACCCTCCCCCGAGCTCCCGGCTTCGCTCAAGCAGGAGGTACCCCCACCGGAACTCGGTCCCGCGCGGGGCCAATGGCAGCCGGAACAAGGTGAGTTGACCGGCGAAGTACGCGGCGAGCTGATCACGGGCGGCGCGGAACGGCCCTGTGTCGCACCGCCATCCCTCCTCGACGCTCCGTCCGCCCTTCTGCCCGGGCACGGACAGCGAGGTGCGCGCGCCGTCCGTGTCGGCGGTGAGCAGCAGCGATCCGACCGGGGAGTCCAGCCGCGTCCGGTACGCGTCCGTCATCGGTTCAACTCTCCTGCGACGCGCAGGTGCTGGACGGCGTACGACCGCCAGGGCCGCCAGGCGTCGGGTACGTCCGTGCCGGGCGGGGCGACGTCCGGATCGCCGAGGGCGCGGACGCGGACCGTGGCGACGGCGGCGGGGTCCATGCCGGGCAGGGCGAGCAGGGCCGCCTCGGCGTCGTCGCGGTCCGCGCCCGCGTCCAGCCGTACCGTGCCGTCGGCGAGGGCCGCGGCGAGCGCGCCCAGCGGTCCGGCGGGCTCGGCCTCGGCGAGCACGGCGGGCTCCGGGAAGAGATGGGTGAGGCTGCCGCAGGGGGCGTCGAGCACCTTGCCGTTCCGGTGGACCAGCGGCTCGGCGCCCGCGCTGCCCACCAGTGCGCGCACGGCGGGCTCCAGCGGGTCCACGGCGCCGGGCGAGCGCAGTCCGGGCCGGGCCGCGACCAGCGGGGCGAGCCGCGGGTCGGCGCCGAGCCGTTCGTCGACGGCGTACGGGTCGGCGTCGAGGTCGAACAGCCGCCGCAGCCGCTGCACCGCGGTGGTCAGGTCCCGGGGGTCGGTGAGGCGGAGCCGCGCGTCGAGCCAGCCGCCCGGATGGGTACCGGTGCCGGTGCGCGGCGCCCGGGTGCGCTCCTCGACGGCGACGATGCCGGTGCCGTACGGCAGCCGCAGGGTGCGCCGGTAGGTACGGCCGCCCCGCGGGCCGGACACCTCCTCGACGCCGGTCACCGCCTCCCTCGCCAGCTGGTCGAAGACGGCGGCGGCCTGGTACGGGCCCCGGTGGGCGAGGCGCAGCGGGATGCCGGCGCCCGGGGTGGCCCGGCGGGCGTCGCGGCCCCGGGGGGCCGCGGCGCGTACCTCGGTCGGTGTCGCGGCGTAGATCTCCCGCACGGTGTCGTTGAACTGCCGCACGCTGGCGAAACCGGAGGCGAACGCGATCTCGGTGACCGGCAGCTCGGTGGTCTGCAGCAGCACGCGCGCGGTGTGCGCCCGCTGGGCCCGGGCGAGCGCCACGGGCCCGGCGCCGAGCTCGGCGGTCAGCTGCCGCTGCACCTGCCGGGCGCTGTAGCCGAGCCGGGCGGCGAGCCCCGAGACGCCCTCACGGTCCACGACCCCGTCGGCGATCAGCCGCATGGCCCGGCCGACGACGTCCGCGCGCACGTTCCACTCCGCCGACCCCGGCACCGCGTCCGGCCGGCACCGCCGGCAGGCCCGGAACCCGGCCCCCTGCGCGGCGGCGGCCGTCGCGAAGAACCGCACGTTGTGCCGCTTCGGCGTCACCGCCGGGCAGCTCGGCCGGCAGTAGATCCCGGTGGTCTCGACGGCGAAGAAGAACGCCCCGTCGAACCGCCCGTCCCGACTGCGCACGGCCTCGTACCTGCTGTCTTCGTCCCTCACATGTTCCAGTGTCGGACAGCGCAGGGGGAGCGACTGGCGGAAATCGGACGTGGCGTTCACCGGTGCCCCGAAGGGGCGCGGGGAACTACTGGAACCGCCCCCGCTTGATCTCCATCGCCGCCCTCCCCTCCGCGCCCTTCCGCTTCCAGTCCCGCCGAAGCTCCGCACGGACCCGCGCATCGGTCTTGGCGACGATCCACTGGTTCTCCCGCATGAGCTTGCGGTAGCTCTCCAGCCGCCGCGCGGACAGCTCCCCGCTCTCCACGGCGGAGCGCACCGCGCAGCCCGGCTCGGTCTCATGGGCGCAGTCGTGGAAGCGGCACCGCTCGGCCAGTTCCTCGATCTCGGTGAAGACCTGCCCGACCCCGCTCCCGGCGTCGAACAGCCCGACCCCCCGCAGTCCGGGTGTGTCGATGAGGACCCCGCCGGCCGGCAGGGCGAGCAGATTGCGGGTGGTCGTGGTGTGCCGGCCCTTGCCGTCGACGTCCCGCGCGGCCCGTACGTCCATGACGTCCTCGCCGACGAGGGCGTTGGCCAGCGTGGACTTGCCCGCGCCGGACTGGCCGAGCAGCACGGACGTACCGGAGCCGACGAGCGCGACGAGGACGTCCAGCCCCTCGCCGTACAGGGCGCTGACGGTGAGCACGGGCACGCCGGGCGCGCTCGTCTCGACGTCGTGGACGAGGTGGGCGAGGGTGACCGGGTCGGGCACGAGGTCGGCCTTGGTGAGGACGACGACGGGCTGGGCGCCGGACTCCCAGGCGAGGGCGAGGAAGCGTTCGACCCGTCCGAGGTCGAGTTCGACGGCGAGGGAGAGAGCGATGACGGCGTGGTCGACGTTGGCGGCGAGGATCTGCCCCTCGGACCGCTTGGAGGAGGTGGAGCGCACGAAGGAGGTGCGGCGCGGCAGATACGCGCGGACGTAGCGGGGGTTGCCGCCGGGCTCCACGGCGACCCAGTCGCCGGTGCACACGACCCGCAGGGGGTCGTGGGGTGTGACGAAGGCGGTGTCCGCGCGGACGACTCCGCCGGCGGTGACGACATCGCACTGGCCGCGGTCGACCCGTACGACACGGCCGGGCAGGAGACCCTGCTCGGCATGGGGGGCGAACTCGGCCTCCCAGTCCGCATCCCAGCCGTACGGCACGAGCGGATGCGAGGAAGACGAGGACGAACCCACGAAAGAAGAGAAAGACAAGGGGTGACCCTTCACAAGGGTGGCCCCGGCACCGCGCTCACTGGCGCGGGAGAAGAGTGAGGTCAGCCGGAGACCACGGAGGTGGAATGGATGAACTTCCGGATGCGGGCAGCGCCCGTCTCAGCGACAGCCATCGGTCACACCTCCCGTTCTCCACACGACTGACCGCGGCAGCCGACGGCCACCGCGAGGAGCAGGTCCCACCTTAAAGGGGCTCGCTCCGCGACACCACGGAATTTCCTCCACGCGGGCGAGCCGTCAGGCGCCCCCTGTCATGAAGCGCCGCTGTGGCCGGCCCGGCCGGGGCCTGGAAACGGCGAAGACATGTGCCAGAGTGGAGGGGCGAGACGATGTCGTCCGGGGACGGAGGAGACAGGAGAGGGCGGCCTGTCATGTCCATATATTTCGATCCCCACAGTTCGGCCACGGCCCGCTCCGTCCCCGCCGACCGGCGGAGCGAGGAGTACGCGGACCTCTTCGGGCAGGCCCCGGTGATCTTCGCTGCGCTCAGTGGCCCCAGGCACCTGCTGGAAGCGGCGAACTCGGCATTCTTCCAGGCCGTGGGGAGCGACCGCGGGCGCGTCGGCGAGCCGGTCGCAGAGGCGATTCCGCAACTGGTCCAGCAGGGCGTCCTCGACCGGCTCGACGAGGTCTACCGCACCGGAGTCGCCTACCGGTCCCGGGACGGGCGGCTGGTGCTGGGAGAGCCGGGCAGGCAGCGGGAGGGGTTCTTCGACTTCACCTACGAGCCCCGCCGGGACGGGGCCGGCCGGATCGACGGGGTCGTGGTGATCGCGGTCGAGACCACCGCGTACCACGATGCGCATCTCCTGGCCTCGCAGCAGCGCGTGCTGCTGGAGCAGATCGCACGCGACGCCCCTCTCACCGAGATCCTCGACGGCATGGCCACGGCGATCGAAGAGCTCTCCCCGGACATGATCGTCTCGGTACTGCTCATCGATCCCGACGGACAGCGCCTGCGGCACGGCACCGCCCCGAGCCTGCCCGACTTCTACAACGAGGCGATCGACGGGACACCCATCGGCGAGGGTGTCGGCTCGTGCGGCACGGCCGCCTTCCGGCACGAACCGGTGATCGTCACGGACATCGCCACCGATCCCCTGTGGAAGGACTACCGTGACCTGGCCCTGCGGGCCGGGGTCGCGGCGTGCTGGTCCACGCCGATCCAGGACGCGGACGGCCGGCTGCTGGGCACCTTCGCGATGTACCACCGCACCCCCAAGGCTCCCGCGGACAGGGATGTGACGCTCAGCGTCGCGTTCGCGCGCATAGCCGCGCTGGCCATCGAACGCCACCGTGCGGTGGAGGCGAGGCGCATCGCCCAGGAGCGTGAGACGGCAGTCCGTGAGGATCTGGCCTTCCTGCTGGAAGCGAGCACCGCCATCACGGGCGAGACACACTTTGCGGAGAGCCTGCAGTGCCTGGCCAGGCTGACCGTTCCGGCCCTGGCCCCGCTGTGTGCCGTCCATGTGGTCGAGCGCGGCCGGACCCGCCGCATCGCCGTCGCCGCCTCGACCCGGGAGGGGGAACAGCTCCTCTCCTCCCCCGCGCTGTGCGACGACGTGGACGCCGCCGTCGCCCGCGTGCTGGCGTCCGGCGCCATCGAGACGGCCCACACGGGCAGCCCCTGCGCGCAGTTCGGCGTCACGGGTTACGTGTGCGTGCCGCTGACCACCCGGGGCCGTACCTTCGGCACGCTGACTCTCCTGGCCACCTCCCTGACCCTGGACGGCCACACGATCGCCCTGGCCCAGGAGCTGGCCTGCCGGGCCGCTTCGAGTGCCGACAACGCCCACCAGTTCACCGACCGCGTCCGGCTGGCCCACGATCTGCAGGCAGGCCTGCTGCCTCCCGAGTTGCCCAGGATTCCCGGCGCGACGTTGGCCGCCTCGTACCGTCCGGCCGGTGAAGGACTCGACGTCGGCGGTGACTTCTACGATGTCTTCCCACTGTCCGGCGACCGCTGGGCGTTCATGATCGGCGATGTGTCGGGGCGCGGCGCGCTGGCGGCCACCACCACCGGAATGGTCCGCCACACCGCACGCGCCGCCGCCCGCCTCCTGACCAACCCGGCGGCGGTGGTCGCCGCCATCAACGACGCGTTGACGGCAGGCACCGTCGAGGAGGACCAGTTCGTGTCACTCGTCTACGGCGAACTGCGGCACTCCGCGTCCCACCTCGCGCTCAACGTGATTCGAGCAGGTCACGTACCACCCCTCGTGCGCCGAGCCGACGGCACGGTCGAAGAACTGACCCAACCGGGACTCCTGTTGGGCATCCGTCCCGACCCCGGCTTCTGCCCGTGCGACATCGACCTGCGTCCCGGCGACAGTCTGGTCCTGGTCACCGACGGCATCACCGAGGCTCGTTCCGCCGAGGGCGAATTCTTCGGCGAGGACCGCTTGGCCGCCGCGCTCGTCGCCGACCGGACCGCGACGCCCACCGCCGCCACCCTCATCGAGTCGCTCACCGCCGCAGTCACCGCGTTCGCAGGCGATGCCGCCCTCGACGACCGGGCCGCACTGGTGGTCACCGCCACCTGACGGTCACGATGGCGCAGCAGCCATTGCTGCGCTCACAGCGCGCGGGTTCCTGGATGAGGGCAGGCCCGGCACGTAGCCCGCGAACGGGACCCGGTGTCAAAGCGTATGGATGCCCCTCAACCGGCCGCGCAGGCAACCCCGTTGAGCGTGAAGCCGTTCGGCGCCCGGTTCGCGTCCCGCCAGGAGGCGAGGAAGCCGAAGGAGAGGGTGCCGTGGGCGGCGACGGACTTGTTGTAGTCGGCGGCGGTGGCGGTGACGCGGGAGCCGTCCTGGTGGACGGTGGCGTCCCACATCTGGCCGACCTGCTGGCCGTCGCGGAACGCCCAGGACACGTTCCAGCCGGTGAGGGGCCGGTCGGCGGTGACGGTGACCATGGCCTGGAAGCCGCCGGGCCACTGGTTGACGAGGTCGTAGACGACCCGGCAGGCGGTGGCGGAGGTACTGCCGTCGCCGGGCTGGGGTGCGGCCGTGGAGGTGCTGCCCTGCGGTTCGGGATCGGGCTTCGTACCGCGGGGGCCGGCCGTCGTGCCGGTCGCCGAGGGCGTCGCGGACGGGGTGCCGGCGGTGGTGGCCGACGGGGAGCCCGGCCGGTCGGCGGAGCGGGCGACGCTGGGGTCGGCGACCGGCTGCCGGTCGTCGCGGGCGGCCGCCGCGTCGTCGCCGGAGCCGCCGAACGGCATCATCGACACGCCGAGCGCCAGCGCGGAGAGCAGCACGGCGGCGGCGAGCAGGCCGCCGCGCAGCATCCGGCTGCGTCCGCCGCCCTCCTCGTGGTCACCGCTGTCCGGGTCGGCGCCGGGCCGGCCCGCGCCGAGGCGGACCTCCGCGGCGCGCCGGCGGCGCTCCAGGTAGGCGAGGCCGCCCCAGCCGATCACCCCGCCGGCCAGCGCGGCGGGCAGTCCGCCGCCGTGCAGGCGCAGGCAGGCGGCGGCCTCGGCGCAGCGCACACAGGTGGCGAGGTGCCGGGAGAGGTCCTCGGGGGTGTCGGCGGCCGGCGAGCGGGTGACGGCGTCCAGCAGGCGGGCGTAGGAGCGGCACTGCGCGTCCATCGGGGTGTCGAGATGGGCGCGGTGGCAGCGGTCCCGGAACAGGGTGCGGACCTGGTCGAGTTCGTCGCCGACGGTGGCCGGGTCCAGGCCCAGCCGGCGGGCCACCACGGGCAGCGGCAGCGCCTCCACCTCGGCCAGCCACAGCAGCGAGGCGTCGGCCTCCTGCATGTCCCTGAGGCCGCGCAGCGCGATCGGGCGCTCCAGCGGCGGGCCCGAGAACCGGGCCGCCTTGCCGGAGTTGAGCCACAGCCGCAGATCGGGGTCGAGCTTGTGCCCCCGGCCGTCGGCCTCCCAGCCGGCGGCCGTGTCGCGTACGGCGGTGAGCAGCGCCGGGATGGCCGGCAGCCGTGCGGTACGCCGGCGGGCGCCGCGCACATGGGTGCTCTCGGCGGCACGGACCTCGCGCACGCCGAGGGTGAAGGCCTCGTTCGCCAGTTGATGGGCCGTCAGGGATCCGGCGGTGCACAGGTCCGCGTAACTGAGCACCGCGTCCCAGCCCTCCGAGAACAGCGCGGCCTCGGTGGCGTCCTGGGGGGTCGGCAGGTCGGGCATGGGACTCCTGCATCCACGAGCGAGGTCAACTCTCCATACGGAAAAGGGAGTTACCGGGAACCTCGCGGCAGGACACCGAGCTTTTCACGACCTTGACACAACTGACAAGCGGCCTGTTCACATCCGGTGACGCATGGTGGCGGAACGGATGCATGTCGCGACGAACCCCCGACTCCGGCCTCTGATACGGACGCCGGCGCCGTTTCGCTCACCGTCCCGCCGACCGAATGCGTCACACGGGTCACACCTCGGCGGGCGCCTGTTCCTGTTCCGGTTCGGCGGCGGGCAGGCTGTCCATGAAGGAGCTGACCGAGAAGACCGCGCGGCCGGGTCCGGGCGGGCCGTAGCCGGGCGGGGAGGACAGGCCGAAGTCGTCCATCGTCTGCCGGTAGGCCTGGAGCAGCCGGATGTGGTACTCCAGCGGCGCGCCGTGCGGATTGGCCTTGCCGAGCGGGGTGGTGGGCTCCGGGCACCAGGTGGTGAAGCGGGGCGTGATGCCGTGCGACATGAAGAAGCGCAGGCCCTCGGTGGTCGACGCGATCGCCTCGTCGACGGTGGTGAAGCCGAAGGGCTCGGCCATCTCCACGCCCGCCACGAAGTTCGGGATCACATTGCGCGCGCCGAACACCTCGGCCGAGTCCAGGATCCGCCGGTGCCATTCGTCGCGGCCGACGTAGCGCTCCTTGCCGGGGCAGTACAGCTCGAACAGCCGGCGGTCCCACACCTCGAAGTTGGGGTGGTAGATCTGCACGCCGTAGTCCTTGAACCGCTGCACGTCCGCCTTGGGCAGCGCCTGCGCCACGACCTTGCCGATCCAGCGGCCCGGGAAGCGCTCCTCGATGGCCTTGGCGTAGTGGCCGTAGAAGTCGGCCTCGTCGCGTCCGGCGACCGTCTTCGTGATCGCGCCGCCGGTCAGCGTGTAGGCGGTGGAGGCCTTCTGGGTGTCGTACCGGTCGATGATCTCCAGCGCCTCCAGGACCTCCTCCACATCCTTGACGCCGGTGTACGGCCGCCCGGCCGCCTTGTGCTGGCGCCAGTTGTGGTTGATGTCGCAGTACTGGCACTCCTCCTTGGCGCCGAAGTACTGGCAGACCCGGAAGACGGTGAGGTAGATGAGATAACCCCACTGGATGGTCGGGGCCACCTCCATCACGGACTTGCCGTTGGAGAGGGTGTGCCGGTAGTACTCCGGCATGGGCGGCACACCGACGTCCGCGATCCGCTTGCCGTCGAGGTAGAGGCCGAGCATCCCCTCGTCGTCGGCGGCGACCCGGTACGGCGAGGCGGGGTTCACCCGCACGGAGACGACGGTGCGGCGCAGGTCGTACGGGCCGCCGGTGAGGATGATCTCCTCCGGCGGGCGCCGCAGGGCCGCCTCACCGAGTTCGGGCAGGGTGCCGTGGTCGAACGAGAAGATGAAGTACGACTTCGGCTTGACCTCGCCGCTCTCGTTGTCGCTGAGCGCCGACGGGTCGAAGGCGACGCCGCCGCGGAGCAGGTCCTCCTTGAAGACGGCCTCCCGTGGCACGTGCGGGAAGCGCTCCATCAGATCCTCGACCAGCGCGGTACGACTGCCCATCCGTCTGTCTCCTCCCGGTTCAGGCATACGCGTCCCACCGTATGCCCCCGCCCGCGGCTCAGCCGTGCCGGGTCCCCGCACGGCGCGCGATGTGTTCCGGTACGGCGATGCCGGGTGGCAGCGCCGGGTCGGGCTCCGGGGTGCCCCAGACCGGGGTCAGCGGCAGCACGCCGGCCCACAGCCCGAGCGCCGCGTCGGGTCCGTCGCCGTCCTCCGGGGCACCGGTGCGGATCTTGACGGAGGCCTCCTCCAGGGAGAGCGCGAGGAGGGTGGTGGCCGCGAGCTCCTTGCGGCTGGGGCTGCGGGCGTACGACCACTGGCCGGGCGCGGAGTGCTCGGTGAGCAGGCGCAGGCCCGCCAGCTTCTCCTCGGCGTCGGTGACCTTGCGGGCGGTGCCGTGGATCATGGCGCTGCGGTAGTTGACGCCGTGCTCGAAGACGGACCGGGCGAGCACCAGCCCGTCGACGTGCGTGACGGTCACGCACACCGGGGTGTCCCCGGCCAGGCTGCGGCTGGCCACGGATCCGTGCAGATACAGCCACCGCTCGTCCCGCCCGTACACGGTCGGCACGACGACCGGCCGTCCCTCGACCACCACCCCCAGATGACAGACGAACCCGGCGTCGAGGACCGCCTCCAGCTCCGCCCGCTCCACGCTGCCCTGCTCGCGCAGCCGGCGATGCCGGGTGCGGTCGGTGACGGGCAGCCGGGCGGGAAGCGGTTCCTGAGTCATGGAGCAGAAGTTACCGATATCGCATCCACAGAGCCAGCCAATATCCGGATACGTCAATCAGAGTCCATCCTGGCTACGAAATCCGCAGCATGCCTCCCGGTCGTGCCGCGCCGGATGAGAGGGTCGGCGCACACGCACTCTCCGGGAGGGACGCAAGCATGACAGGCACGGCCGAGACCGCCGGGACGGTCACCAACTGGGCGCGCACCATCACCTACCAGGCGCGGGAGTTCCACCGGCCGCAGACGGCGGACGCGCTCGCGGCGCTGGTGGCGGGCAGCGCGCGGATCCGGGTGCTGGGCAGCGGACACTCCTTCAACCGGATCGCCGACCCCGGCCCGGACGGAGTCCTGGTGTCGACCGCGGGCCTGCCACCGGAGACCGAGATCGACACGGCGGCCCGTACGGTCCGCGTGTCGGGCGGTGTCCGCTACGCCGAACTGGCCCACGCCGTCCACGCGCACGGTCTCGCCCTGCCCAACATGGCGTCCCTGCCGCACATCTCGGTGGCCGGCTCGGTGGCGACCGGCACCCATGGCTCGGGCGTCACCAACGGACCGCTCGCCGCGGCCGTACGGGAGGTGGAGCTGATCGCCGCCGACGGCTCGACGGTGACGATCGGCCGGGACGACCCCCGCTTCGGCGGCGCCGTGACCTCGCTGGGCGCGCTGGGCGTCGTCACCGCGCTCACCCTCGACCTGGAGCCGGCGTACGAGGTGGAGCAGCACGTCTTCACCGAACTCCCGCTGGAGGGGCTGGACTTCGCCGCCGTGGCCGCCGCCGGGTACAGCGTGAGCCTGTTCACCGACTGGCGCCGGCCCGGCTTCCGGCAGGTGTGGGTCAAGCGCCGCACCGACCAGCCGGCCGTCCGCTTCCCCTGGGCGGCCCCCGCGACCGAGCCGATGCACCCGGTGCCGGGCATGCCCGCGACCTACTGCACCGAGCAGCTGGGGGTGCCGGGACCCTGGCACGAGCGGCTGCCGCACTTCCGGGCGGAGTTCACGCCGAGCAACGGGGAGGAGATCCAGTCGGAGTATCTGCTGCCGCGGTCGGCAGCGGTCGACGCGCTGTGTGCGATCGACGGTATTCGGTCGACAGTCGCCGGTGTATTGCAGACATGCGAAGTGCGTACGATCGCCGCCGACCCGCAGTGGCTCAGCCCGGCCCACGGGCGGGACTCGGTGGCACTGCACTTCACGTGGGTGCGGGACGAGGCGGCCGTCCTGCCGGTGGTCCGCCGGCTGGAGGCGGCGCTGGCTCCGTTCGAACCGCGTCCGCACTGGGGGAAGCTCTACGAGATCCCGTCGACGGTCGTCCGTGGACTGTATGCACACCTCGCCGACTTCCGGGCCCTGGCCCGCTCCCTGGATCCGGCCGGAAAGTTCACCAACGCCTTCGTCCAGGATCTCCTGGACGGCTGAGGAAGCACTCGCCCCGCCTCGGCCGAGGACGCACTCCCCCGCCTCACCGAGGCCCGGCGGGGCCCGCTCGCCCGGCGGCGCCGAGGACGCGGAACAGGCTGATGCGCGGAGCGGCCTGTGCGGCCGGGGCGGACAGCCGGCCCGCGTCCTGCTCCTCGCTCGCGGCATGGCCGAGTCCGATGGTCGCCGCGACCAGCCGGCCGCCGGGGGCCGGTCATCGAACTCCCCGGACAGCCGACCGCGTTCGATCACCCGTCCGATCCTTCAGGGCCCCGGAGTCCCGTGGCCGAAGTGCTCACTCACGCACGCCAGAACATGCTCATCCGCAGCCGGCGGGCAAACAGCTCCCAGCCCCGGCCGCCGGCCTGGATCCCGCGGACTTTTTCCAGCCCCTTTCCTAACCCCTTGTCGAAAGTCCCTCCCAGCCCATAGCCTGACGCCCGCGCCGGTGCCGATGCCGCTCCGGCCTGGTCTGGTCTGGACGGGATGGGAGGGGCCGCCGCGTGAAGCGCACATCGCGTGACATCCGCACCGCGAACCGCTACGAGGTGCTGCGCCAGATCATCGCCGAGTCTCCCACCTCCCGGCAGGAGCTGGCGGCCGCCACCGGTCTGAGCCTGGCCACGGTCGCCACGCTGGTCGGCGAGTTGCTGGACCTCCGCATGATCACCGAGGTCGGGTTCGAGGACTCGGCCGGCGGCCGGCCCCGGGGCCTGGTGGCCGTCAACGCGTCGGGGGGCGCGCTGATCGGCGTGGACATCGCAGAGACGTACGTCCATGTCGAGCTGTTCGACCTGGGGCTGAACGTGCTGGCCCGCGCCGACGAGGACATGCGGCCCGGCGACAGCCGACCGGAGCAGGTGGTCGGCCAGGTCGCCGCCGCTGTCGGCTCCGTGGTGGCGCAGGCCGGGGTCGAGGCGGCCCGGGTGCTCGGTGTCGGAGTGAGCGTGCCGGGCCAGGTGGACCGGGACAGCGGCGTCGCCGAGTACGCGCCCAACTGGGACTGGCACGACGTGCCGTTCCTCGATCTGCTCGCCGAACACATCGCGTACCCCCTCTACCTGGACAATCCGCTGCGCGCCTGCGCGGTGGCGGAGCTGTGGTTCGGGGCCGCGCGGGGCCGCGGGGACGCCGTGGTCGTCAATCTGGGCACGGGCGTCGGTGCCGGTCTGGCCCTCGGCGGCGGACTGCACCGGGGCGTGAGCAACAGCGCCGGCGAATGGGGCCACACCACGCTCGTACTGGACGGGCGGCTGTGCCACTGCGGCAACCACGGCTGTGTCGAGACGTACGTCGGCGCACCCGGCATCATGCAGAATCTGCGTGAACTGAGCCCGCGTTCCCCGCTGTTGCACCCCGAGGACCAGACGGCGACCATCGAGGCGCTGGCCGGCGCACTCACCTCGGGTGATCCGGTGGCGCTCAAGGTGGTCCGGGACACCGCCCGTTACCTCGGCGCCGGGATCTCCGATCTGATCAACCTGCTCAACCCCGAACTGGTCGTACTCAGCAGCTGGGTCGCCGCCCGGCTGGGCGAGCCGCTGCTCGACGAGGTCCGCCAGGCCGTCGCCCGGCACACGCTGCGCCGGCCGCTCGCGGCCACCGAGATCGTCCTCTCCCCGATCCCCACCGACCCGGTGTCCCTCGGCGCGGCCACGTTCGCGCTGGAAGGGGCGCTGCAGTCCGTCGGGCAGAGGCAGGGCGCCCACAAAGGCCCCGCCAAGGGTCCCACCAAGGTCACGCCCAAAGGCACCACCCAGCGCACCACCACCCTCGCCAGGAGCCGTACCGCACCGCCTTCGTGACGACGGAAGGGATGCACGTGTCTCACCCCCGTAAGAGATCCCTGCTGCTCGCAGCCTCGGCCGCGATGGCCGCCGGCGCTGCCCTCCTCACCTCCCCGCCCGCGAGCGCACTTCACCAAGCGGTACTACGCGCTGGGCCAGTACAGCAAGTTCGTCCGGCCGGGCTCGGTCGCGCACAACGTGACCGGGGCGCCGGCCGGGGTGGAGGTGTCGTCGTACGAACGGAACGGCCAGTGGGTGGTCGTGGTGAACAACCACAACACCTCCGACACGCCCCTGAACCTGCACTTCAACAGCAAGACGCCGGTGCGGGCGACGCAGGCGGTGCGGACCTCGGCGGACGAGGACTGGGCGAGCGTCGCGAAACCCTCGGTCAGCGGCGGCACCGTGTCCACCACGCTCGCCGCCCGCTCGATCACGACGTACGTCTTCGACCAGAGGGGCCGTGGCAGTTCGGCGGTCACCGGCGCCCTGGCCGGCAAGCAGTCCGGCAAGTGCCTGACCGCCGGCGCCTCGGGGGCCGCGATCGCCTCGTGCACGGGCGCGGCGGACCAGTCCTGGTCGTACGACGCGCAGGGCACTCTGAAGGGCGCGGGCAGCTATCTGACGGCCGGGAGTTCGGGCCTGACCGCGAGCGCCACGGCCACCGGTGACGGGACCCAGCGCTGGCTGCTGAACGGCAACGGGCAGATCGTGAACGAGGCGTCGGGCAAGTGCCTCGACGTCAGCGGGCAGGCGACGGCCGACGGCAGCAAGGTCATCCTCTACAGCTGCAACGGCGGCGCCAACGAGGCGTGGGCCAGGCAGTAGTCCCCGCTCCCCCGAGAGCCCTCGCAGCCCTGCTCCCCCGACCGAGGGCCGCCGGCCACACCCCTGACCCGGCGGCCCTCGTCTCCCTTGCCCCGGCGCCCTGTTCGTGATTCCGAACCGAATACAACGCTTCGTACAGACTTCGTCCAACCCCTTGCCGAAGCCTTAGCCGAAGGTTAACGTCCCCGTCCGCACCCTCTGTTTCACGCCACTCGGCCATCCGGCCACCGGGCGCGGAACCAAGCCGCAGAACCAAGCCGCAGAGCCGTAAAGCCGCAATCCCGCCAGAGCCGTAAGAGCCGTTAGAGCCGCACTCCACAGACAAGGACGTCAGCATGTCGGCACAGAGCAACACCAGCTGGAACCGCCGTTCGATACTCCGGGCCGCCGCCGGTCTGGCCGTCGCCGCCCCGCTCGCCGCGTGCGGCGGCAACAACGGCCGCGGGGGCGGCTCCGGTTCGGGCAAGCAGCTCGTCCAGTACTTCCACGCGTACGGCGAGGCTGGTGTGGAGCAGGCCGTCAAGCGGTACGCGAAGGCGTACACCAAGGCCAACGTGTCCACGCAGTGGATCACCGGCAGCAACTTCGAGAACAAGCTCTTTCCCGCCCTGCTCACGAAGCAGGCGCCCGACGTCTTCGAGTTCCACCCGCAGATCCAGCTCATCAAGAGCGGTCAGGTGGCCGACCTGACCGACATCATCGACCCGGTCAAGGACGACTTCAACCCGGCCGACATCAAGTCGCACACGGTCGACGGGAAGATATACGGCGTCCGCATGATCGACGACCCGCAGTTCTTCTTCTACCGCAAGTCGATGCTGGAGAAGGCGAACGTCGCCGTACCGACGACCCTCGACGAGCTGATCGAGGCCGCGGCCAAGCTCACCACCAGCAAGGTCAAGGGCCTCTTCCTCGGCAACGACCTGACCGCGATCCAGAACAACCTCATCTGGTCGGCCGGCGCCGACACCCTCGACGAGAAGAACCAGATCGCCTACCACACCGACGGTGTCGTCGAGGGCCTCACCAAGCTCCGCAAGCTGTTCACCAGTGGCAGTCTGCTGCTGGACGCCCCGGCCGACTTCTGGGACCCCTCCGCGCTCAACCAGGGCCTGTGCGCCATCCAGTGGGGCGGCATGTGGGGGATGCCCGCCACGCAAGCGGCGCTCGGCGACGACTTCGGCGTCTTCCCGTTCCCGAAGATCGGCTCCAGCGGCAAGCAGTCCGTGTACAACGGCGGCTGGTCGATGTTCGTCAACGCCAAGGGCGACAACGTCGAGGCGGCCAAGGAGTACGTGAAGTGGCTGTGGATCGACCAGAAGCAGTACCAGGAGGACTTCTCCACCTCCTACGGCTTCCACATTCCGCCGCGTGCCTCGATCGCCGCGCAGGCCACCAAGCTCAAGTCCGGTGCGGCCGCTGACGGCGTCAAGCTGTTCAACACCTACGGCCACTTCGACAACATCGGCTGGACCCAGGCCATGATCACGGCGTTCAACGACGTCATCGCCAACACCGTCCGCAAGGACGGCGACCCCAAGGCCGCGCTCGACACATGTGACACGAAGGTGAACCGCGAGCTGAAGAAGCTGTTCGGATAGGCCGGCGGACGGACTGCGACATGTCGACCACGACCGCGCGGGACCTCACGAGCCCCGCCTCGGCCAAGGCCTCCCAGGCCAGGCCGCGGCGGGGCCTGCGGGGCAACGCCACACTCAACTTCTGGCTCTTCACCGGCCCGTTCCTCATCGGCCTGGTGATCTTCGTCTTCGTGCCGATCGGCTGGAGCCTGTGGCTCAGCTTCTTCGACGCCCGGTTCACCGTCACGCCGAGCAACTTCATCGGTTTCGACAACTACAGGACGGTCCTGACCGACCCCAACTTCACCGGTTCGCTGGTGACGTTCACGGTGTTCGCCGCGTTCATCGTGCCGACCACCTGGGCGCTCTCGCTGGGCCTGGCGCTGCTCGTGCACCGCCTCACGTTCATGCGGGCGTTCTTCCGGTCCGTGTTCTTCCTGCCGACCGCATGCAGCTACGTGGCCGCTTCGCTCATCTGGAAGATGTCCATCTTCAACGGTGTCCGCTTCGGCCTGGCCAACACCGTCCTCGGCTGGTTCGGTGTCGACCAGGTGGCCTGGCTCGCCAATCCCAGCCCGCCCTGGTACTGGCTGGTCATCGTGACGCTGCGCCTGTGGCTGCAGGCCGGTTTCTACATGATCCTGTTCCTGGCAGCGCTCCAGAACATCCCGTCGGAGCTGTACGAAGCCGCCGCCATCGACGGCGCCAGGCCGGGCTGGCAGACCTTCCGGTACATCACGCTGCCGCAGCTGCGGGCCACGTCCACCGCGGTGATCCTGCTGCTGCTCGTCGCGGCCTATCAGGCCTTCGACGAGTTCTTCAACCTGATGGGCAAGGCCACGTGGGGCCAGCCGCCCCTCGTGATCCTCTACAAGACGGCCATCGGCGTGAACCAGGACTACGGCCAGGGCAGCGCGGGCGCGGTCGTCCTGACCCTCCTGATCTGCATCGTGACTCTGTTCCAGGGCAAAATCATGGGTTTTGGAAGGGGTGAGGAGTCCAAGTGACCACCACCACGCCCCCGGTCGACAGGTCGCGCCGTGCCAAGCGCGGGAGCGTCATCGGCAATGCCGGTCTCTACATCGCCGTCGGGATCGCCGCCCTGCTCTTCCTGCTCCCCTTCTATCTGATCGTCCGCAACTCGCTGATGCAGGACCCGGAGATCACCGGTGAGAACTGGAAGTGGTTCCCCAGCCACATCCAGTGGGGCAACATCACCGAGCCGTTCCACGACGCCAGCGTCGACTTCGGCCGCTCGCTGATCAATTCCGCGATCGTCGCCGTCCTGACGACGGCCGGCACCCTGCTGGTGTGCTCGCTGGCCGCCTACGGCCTGGCCCGCATCCCGTACAAGCACGCCAACAAGGTGTTCTACGCCGTCCTCGCCACCCTGATGGTCCCCACGGCCGTCACCTTCGTGCCGAGCTTCGTGCTGGTGTCGTCACTCGGCTGGGTGGACTCCTACCGCGGTCTCATCATCCCGGGCCTGTTCAGCGGTTTCACCTGTTTCCTGTTCCGGCAGTACTTCCTCGGGTTCCCCAAGGAGCTGGAGGAGGCGGCGCGCGTGGACGGGCTCGGCTACTGGGGTGCGTACTGGCGTGTCGTCGTACCCAACTCGCTGAACTTCTTCACGGCGATGGCCACGATCACCTTCATCAGCGGCTGGAACTCCTTCCTGTGGCCGCTGGTCATCGGCCAGGACCCCAGCTCCTGGACCGTCCAGGTCGCCCTGTCCTCGTACATGACCAATCAGACCGTCAATTACCACCTGATCTTCATGGCCACCGCCATCTCGATCCTGCCTTTGGTGTTCGTGTTCCTCTTCCTCCAGCGCTGGCTGGTGCAGGGGATCGCGCAGACCGGTATCAAGGGCTGAGCTAGGAGACCGATGTCTTTCCGCACCACCACCGAAACCGCTTACGTCGAGGACGTCTCCCCGGGCTCCGGCGCGCTGCCGCCCCGCGCCTGGTACGCGTCCTCCGACGCCCGGACCCTGTCCCTCAACGGCAGCTGGCGCTTCCGTCTGACGCAGACGGCCGACGCCGAGGACGACTCCTTCGCCGCCGAGGGGTACGACGCCGGTGACTGGGCGGAGGTCTCGGTCCCCGGCCACTGGGTCCTCCAGGGCCACGGCTCCCCCATCTACACCAACCACCTCTACCCGTTCCCGGTCGACCCGCCGCATGTGCCGACCGAGAACCCGACCGGCGACCACCTGCGGGTCTTCGACCTGCCGGCCGACTGGCCAGACCTCGCCGAGGGCGACGCGGTGCTGCGCTTCGACGGGGTGGAGTCGTGTGCGCGGGTGTGGCTGAACGGCACCGAGATCGGCGAGTTCAAGGGCTCGCGGCTGCCGCACGAGTTCGCTGTCGGCCATCTGCTGAAGACTGCGGACAATGTACTGGCGGTCCGTGTCCACCAGTGGTCGGCCGGCTCCTACCTGGAGGACCAGGACCAGTGGTGGCTGCCGGGCATCTTCCGTGACGTCACCCTGCTGCACCGTCCGGCCGGCGCCGCCGTCGACTTCTTCGTGCACGCCGCCTACGACCACCTCGCCGGCACCGGCACCCTGAAGGTCGACTCCGACGTGGAGGGCCGGGTCACCGTCGCCGAGCTGGGCATCGACATCGCGACCGGCGAGAGCGTGACCGTGCCGGTCGAGCCCTGGTCGGCGGAGGTGCCCCGGCTGTACACGGGCGAGCTGGTCACCGAGGGCGAGCGGGTGCCGCTGCGCATCGGTTTCCGCACCGTCGAGCTGTCGGACGGCCTGATCAAGGTCAACGGCAGGCCGGTCCTGTTCAAGGGCGTCAACCGGCACGAGTGGCACCCGGAGAAGGGCCGGGCGCTGGACCTGGAGACGATGCGCGAGGACGTGCTGCTGATGAAGCGGCACAACGTCAACGCCGTCCGCACCTCCCACTACCCGCCCCACCCGGCCTTCCTCGACCTGTGCGACGAGCTGGGCCTGTGGGTGATCGACGAGTGCGACCTGGAGACCCACGGCTTCACCGAGCAGGGCTGGCGGGACAACCCCGTCGACGACGACCGCTGGACCCCGGCGCTGCTGGACCGCGCCTCCCGCATGGTCGAGCGGGACAAGAACCACCCCTCGATCGTCATCTGGTCCCTCGGCAACGAGGCGGGCACCGGACGCGGCCTCACCGCGATGGCCGAGTGGATCAAGGGCCGGGACTCCTCCCGCCTGCTCCACTACGAGGGCGACATCGACTGCCGTGACACCGACATGTACTCCCGGATGTACGCCTCCCACGCCGAGGTCGAGAGAATCGGCCAGGACCTGGACGGCGGCACCCACAAGCGGCGCGGGCTCCCCTTCATCCTGTGCGAGTACGCCCACGCCATGGGCAACGGCCCCGGCGGCCTCGCCGACTACCAGCGGCTGTTCGAGTCGTACGACCGGCTCCAGGGCGCCTTCGTCTGGGAGTGGATCGACCACGGCATCACGCACCCGGAGCTGGGCTACGCCTACGGCGGTGACTTCGGCGAGGAGCTGCACGACGGCAACTTCGTCTGCGACGGTCTGCTCTTCCCGGACCGGCGGCCCTCCCCCGGGCTGGTCGAGTACAAGAAGGTGATCGAACCGGTCGGCATCGACGCCACCGCCGGCGACGGCACGGTCCGGATCACCAACAAGCAGGACTTCGCCGGCCTGTCGGCGCTCGCGTTCACCTGGTCGTACGAGGTCGAGGGCGAGCCGGTGGAGACCGGCACCCTTGCGGTGCCCGCACTGGCGCCCGGCGAGTCCTCCGACGTCAAGCTGCCCGCACCGCCGGCCGCGGCCCCGGCCGGGGAGGCCCACTGGACCGTCCGTGCGGTGCTCGCGGCCGACGCCCCGTGGGCACCGAAGGACCACGTCGTGGCCTGGGGCCAGGTCCAGGCGGCGCAGCGCCGGACGCCGTCGGTCGCGCCGACGGCCCGCCCGGTGCCCGGCGACGGGGTGATCACCCTCGGCCCCGGCACCTTCGACGCCCGCACGGGCGCCCTGACCGCGATCGGCAACGTACCGGTCACCGGTCTGCGCCTGGACGTGTGGCGGGCCACCACCGACAACGACGACGGCGCCGTCTGGCAGGACGACACCCGCTACGGCCTGCTGTGGCGCACCCTCGGCCTGCACCGGATGCGGCACCGGCTGGACTCGGTGGAGGCCGGCGAGAACGCGCTGACGGTTCGGACGCGGGTGGCGCCGGCCGCCCGGGAGGTGGGGTTGTCGACGGTATACCGCTGGACGTCTGACGGAGACAGTCTGCGGTTGACCGTACACACCACCCCGGAGGGCGAGTGGACCGTGCCGCTGCCCCGGCTCGGCATCCGCTTCGGACTGTCCGCGGCCGACCGTGTGCGGTGGTTCGGCGGGGGTCCCGGGGAGGCGTATGCGGACACCAGGATGGCGTCTGCAGTCGGCCGTTGGCAGTCGACTGTGGACGACATGCAGACGCCGTACGTCCGTCCGCAGGAGAACGGCGCCCGGATCGACGTCCGCTGGGCGGAGCTCGGCGGACTGCGGATCGAGGGCGACCCGGTGTTCTCCCTCACCGCCCGCCGCTGGACCACCGAGCAGCTGGACGCGGCCACGCACCGCCCGGATCTCACGCCCGGCGACACCGTGTGGGTGAACCTGGACCACGGCCAGCACGGCATCGGCTCCCAGTCCTGCGGTCCGGGCCCGCTGCCTCAGTATCACCTGCGGGCCGAGCCGGCGGAGTTCTCCTTCGT
>NZ_JAIQYY010000003.1:187559-278884 GCF_020181035.1 Streptomyces sp. CoH27 | reverse complement strand
CCCCCCGGCCGCCCGCGGCCATGTCACCGCCGACGACGTCTTGACGAGAAGGGACGCGATCACACGCGCCGCCCATCGAATCGCTTCAACCGCCAGACCGACAAGCCCTGTTGTCCCCCGACAGCGGTTCACAACCTAGATGCCCTAGGATTATCCCTAGGTATCCAAGGAGGAGGTGTCGGGTGGCCCGCGCGGGACTCACCGTCGACCGGCTGATCGCGGCGGCAGCCGACCTCGCCGACGAGGCGGGCTTCGAGAACGTCACCCTGTCCGCGCTCGCCCGCCGCTTCGGAGTGAAGGACGCGAGCCTGTACTCCCACGTCCGGGGCCTGGAGGACCTGCGCACCCGGCTCGCGCTGCACGCGGGCGGCGAGCTGATCGACCGGATCGCACCGGCCGTGGCGGGCCGCGCGGGCAAGGACGCGCTGGCCGCTTTCGCCGGGGCGTACCGCGCGTACGCCCTGGAGCACCCGGGCCGGTACGCGGCCACCCAGATCCGCATCGACCAGTCCCTGATCGCCGACTCCCCCGCCCTGCGCCGCACGGCCGAGATCACCTACGGGATGCTGCGCGCCTACGGCCTCGACGAACCCGATCTGACGGACGCCGTACGGCTGTTGCGCAGCACGTTCCACGGTTACTGCGCCCTGGAGTCCGCGGGCGGCTTCGGCGCGGCCCGGGACGTCCGGGCCTCCTGGGACAAGGCGGTCGACGCCCTGCACCTCGCCCTCACCCACTGGCCCCGGGAGACGAAGGAACATGACTGAACCGCTTCACCACGACGTGACCGGCAGCGGTCCCGTACTGCTGATCCTCCCGGGCGGGGCCGGGCATCCGATGGGGCTCGGGCCGCTGACGGAACGCCTGGCGCGGAGCTTCACGGTCGTGACGTACGACCCGCTGGGGCTCGCCCACGGGCGGCTCGGGCTGCCGGTCCCGGACCAGCGGCCGGCGGACTGGAGCGACGGGGCGCACCGGGCGCTGGAGGCGGTGCTGCCGCCGGGCGAGCGGGCCTTTGTGTTCGGGACCAGCTCCGGCGGGATCGCCGTCCTCGACCTGCTCGCACGGCACCCCGCGCGGCTGGCGGGTGTGGTGGCGCACGAGCCGCCGTGTGTGACGGTGCTGCCGGACGGGGCGGAGCGGCGAGCCGAGCTGATCGGGCAGCTGGACAGGCCGGAGCGGCCGCCCGCCGAGGGCGCGTCGGCGACCCCGATGGGCGTCTTCCTCGCCCACGTCCTGCACCCCTTCACGGCGTACGTCCCCTCCGTCACGCCGGACGGGCACCGCCTCACGCTCGCCGCCGGCGCCGACTCTCGCGGCCAACTCCTCTACCGCACCGCCGAGTTCCTCGCCGACCGGCTGGGCGGCCGCTTCGCGGAGTTCCCGGGCGGGCATCTCGGCACCCTGGATCACCCCGAGGAGTTCGCCGGCCTGCTCACCGAGACGTTCCTGTCCGGCGCGCACACCTCGGCGTAGGACGGTGTCGTACCGCCCGGCACCCGTCCGGCCACGATGTCGGCCACCGCGTCCAGCGCCGCCCCGAGCGCCCGCCGGTAGAGCAGCGAGCCGAGGCTGATCCGGGCGACGCCGAGTTCGGCGAGCCGGGACACGGTGGGGCCCGTGGGCGAGTAGAGGATGTTCAGCGGGGCGTCGACGCGCCGGACGAGGGCGGCGATCCGGTCCGGGTCGGCCAGGCCGGGCACGAACACCCCGTCGGCTCCCGCCTGTTGATAAGCATCCAGGCGGCGGAGGGTCTCCGTCTCGTCGCCGTCGCCCGACCAGTGGGTGTCCGTGCGGGCGTTGACGAACAGGCCGGGCACGGCGGCCTTCACCGCGGCGATCTTCGCTGCGTGCCGGCCGACCGGTCCGAGGCCGTCCTCCAGGTTGACGCCGACGACCCCGGCGGACCACAACTCACCTGCCAGCTCGGCGACTTCCTGCGGATCGCCGGAGAAGCCGTCCTCCGCGTCCACGGAGAGCAGGTAGGGCTCCGGGCCGAGCGTACGGGCGAGGCAGAGGGTCTGCTCGCGGGTCACTCCCTGGCCGTCGGGCAGCCCGGCCGCCGCCGCGACGGCCAGGCTGGTCGTGCCGATCGCCGCGAATCCCCGGGCGGCGAGGGCGGCGGCCGAGGCGTGGTCCCAGGCGTTGGGGAGCAGCAGCGGCTCGCCCGGGCGGTGCAGTCCGGCGAATGTGGTGACGGTGGGCTCTGCGGTCATACGGCCACGCTAGGCGCCGTACGGTTCGGCGCCCGCCGAACGATGGACGGCCGGCCCACCGGTCACCCGGTAGAGGGCGCGGTCGGGGGTGGCGTACGGGGCGACGGCGGCCGGCAGGGCGTCGGCGGCGGCCTCCCCGTGCACCCGGGTGCACCCGGTGCGGGGGCTCGGCTCGCGGTCGTCGGCGGGCAGTCGGATCACGGTGGTGGCGTTCCTTCCTGGCGGGTCCTGGGGCGCCCCGGTTCCGGTCGGAGCGCCCCAGGAGTTCATCCCACCCGCACCAGGCCCTCGGGCACCAGGTGCTGGGCGACGAGCGCGTCGCGGACGAGGCCCGCGAAGACGGTCGCGCCGTGCACGGAGGTATGGGTGTTGTCGCGCTTCTCGTTGGAGAGGTAGATCGCCTTGGAGCCCGCCACGCCGAGGGACTCCACCAGCGTCTTGGTCTTCGCCGTGAGGTCGATCAGGGGGACGTTCTCGGCGGCGGCGACGGACCGCATGACGGCCGGGAGGTCGACGCCGAGGCCGTTGACCAGCAGGGCGGTGTTGTTGTTCAGGGTGCCGTCGGCGTTGAACCAGCGGCGCACGACGGGGGTGACGAGCACCGGTTCGCCGCCCTTGTCCCGGATGCCGGCGACGAGGGTCTCCAGGTTGGCCCGGTAGGTGGCCTCGTCGATGGTCTTGTCGTTGTGGGCGAGCTGGACGAGGACGAGGTCGCCGGGGCGGATCAGGGGCTGGACGGTGCCCCAGAGCTGCGGGTCGGCCAGGTAGGTGACCGTACTCTCGCCGGAGTCGGCGTAGTTGGCGACGGACAGGCCCTTGCGCAGGTACTGCGGGAGCTGCTGGCCCCAGCCGGAGTAGGGGGCGGCGGGCTGGTCGCAGACGGTGGAGTCGCCGATGAGGATGATCTGGCGGGCATGGTGGGCGGGGGTGACGCTGATGCCGGCCAGGGCGGGGGCGGAGCCGCCGAGGGTGAGGTCCAGGCCGGGGGTGCCGTCGGGTCCGGTCGGTTCGCCCTCGGGGGTGCGGACGTTCGCGGTGAAGGCGCGGGTGGCGCGCTCGCCGGCGGCGACGGCGGTCTCCGGGAGCAGCGAGCGCCGGGTCTCGCCGGTGATGGCGGTGCTGGAGGCCGCCGCGCCGCCGAGCCGGACCGTGACGTCGTAGGTGCCCGGCGGGACGTCGAAGTGGCAGCCGGTGGCGGTGCAGTTCTCCAGGCCGAGCGGCCGCGGTCCGGGGTGGGCCTGGGCGGGGGTGGCCGCCAGGGTCGCGCACAGGGTGACGGTGACGGCTGTCAGGACGGCGCCGCGCACAGCGTTGAAACGTCTCACTCGTGACTCCTCGGCGATTCGCAAGGTCCGGCCGGTGGACCGTACCGCTCCCGGCAAGCGCTTTCTAGGCCTCTCATCGAATTCATACGATCGCCAACTGCAAAGCAGCGAAAGCCCTTTCGCGAAATCGATTCAACTGTCACTCTGCCTCACACCCGCACTCCCGGACCTCCCGAAGGAGGCACCCCCATGTCCGGATCCTCGAACAGCGCGGTCACGCGCCGCGCCGTCGTCGTCACCGCCGCAGCCGCCGCCGGTACGGCCGCCCTCGCCGGCCCGCTCGCGGCCACCGCGTCGGCGGTGGGCTTCGGCTGGAGCGACGACGGCTCCGACTACGTCGTCGACACCGGCGCCGGCCTCGTCTTCAAGGTCAGCAAGACCAACGGCGACCTGACCTCGCTGGTGTACAAGGGCACCGAGTACCAGGGCTACGGCGGCAAGAACTCCCACGTCGAGTCCGGCCTCGGCACCTCCACCGTCACCCTGGCCCAGTCCGGCTCGACCATCCTGATCTCCGTCGCCTACGGCACACTGCGGCACTACTACGCGGCCCGCAGCGGCGAGAACAACATCTACCTGTGGACCAACAAGGCCGACTCCTCGGTCACCGCCACCCGGTACATCGTGCGCGTGAAAGCGGGCCTGTTCCTCAACGACGAACCGGACTCCTACACCTACACCACCAGCACCGTCGAGGCCTCGGACGTCTTCGCCAAGTCCGACGGCCAGACCCGCTCCAAGCACTACTCCAGGCACCGGGTCGTCGACTACGACTACATCGGCTGGACCACCGGCAGCGTCGGCCTGTGGATCGTCCGCAGCAACCACGAGAAGGCCTCCGGCGGCCCCTTCTACCGCTCGCTGCTGCGCCACCAGAGCGCCGACGGCGGCGGACTGTACGAGATCCTCTACTACGGCGAGAACCAGACCGAGGCCGAGCGCTTCGGCCTCCAGGGCCCGTACGTCATCGCCTTCACCGACGGCGGGGCGCCCTCGTCCTCGCTGTACCACGGCACCCTCACCACGCCGTGGGCCGACTCGCTCGGCATCTCCGGGTACGTCGCCGACAGCGGCCGGGGCCGGGTGGCCGGCGTCGGCATCAGCGGACGGGACACGGCGTACACGTACACGGTCGGGCTCGCCAACTCGGCGGCGCAGTACTGGGGTACGGCGCGGGCGTCGGACGGCTGGTTCTCGGTGTCCAGGATCCTGCCGGGTGCATACACGCTGACTGTCTACAAAGGCGAGTTGGCTGTATACACCACACAGGTGACCGTGTCCGCGGGCGCGACGACGACCCTCAACACGATCGCCGTCCCGTCGTCCAACGACCCGTCGAACGCGAGCGCCATCTGGCGCATCGGCAACTGGGACGGCACACCGAGCGGATTCAAGAACGCGGATCTGATGACGTACGCGCACCCCTCGGACGTGCGGGCCTCCTCCTGGACCGGGAACGTGGTGATCGGAAGCGGTTCCGAGACCTCCGCCTTCCCGTGCTACCTGTGGAAGGACGTCAACGGCGGCCTGCTCGTCTACTTCAAGCTCACCGCCGCCCAGGCCGCCGCCGCGCACACCCTGCGGATCGGCGTGACCACCGCCTACGCCAACGGCCGGCCGCAGATCACGGTCAACGGCAACTGGACCTCGGCGATCCCCTCCCCGCCCACCCAGCCGAGCACCCGGTCCCTGACGGTCGGCTCGTACCGGGGCAACAACTACACGTTCTCCTACAGCGTCCCGGCCACCGCGTGGCTCACGGACACCAGCCAGTACAACGTGCTGAAGATCGACATCGTGAGCGGTTCGGGGACGACGGGCTATCTCAGCGCCGGCACGGCGATCGACGCGATCGACCTGCTCGCCTGAACAATCGTCATGTTCCACGTGTCCACTGCTGGTTCGTGCCGCCGTTGCAGGTGTAGGTGATGACCGCGGCGGAGTCGGCGGTGGACGCGCCGGACACGTCCAGGCACTCTCCGGTCGTACGGGCCTCGACGTTCACGTAGGAGCCCGAGGCGGCGACCGACCACTGCTGGGCGGTGGCGGCGGTGCAGTCCTCCTGCGTCACGTTGCTCGCGTTCTCCTGGAGGCACAGCGAGCTGCCCCGGCCCATCAGCTCGTAGTAACCGTTGCCGAGGTCCTTGAACCACCATTTCTGGTTGGTGCCGCCGTTGCAGGTGTACTGGCTGATCGCGGCACCCTGCCACAGGGACTGGTTCGGTACGTCGGCGCACTTGGAACTGTGCCGGGCGATCAGGGTGTTGTACGTGGCACTGGTGCCGGTGATCGTGCCGGCGGTGGTGTCGACGGTGATCTCGGGGGACCAGGACATCGACATCGACGTGGCGGCCGGGAAGGTCAGCGGCAGCCACACGTACCGGGAGTCGTCGACCGTCCCGCCGAAGGAGTTGCCCCAGCGGTCACCCATGTAGAGGTACGAGGTGCCCGAACTGCCCTGTACGGCAAGGACGTAGGCGGTCTGGGAACCGTAGGCGGTGGAGTCGCCGACGTTCTTCCAGGAGGTCCAGGGGCCGGCCGGGGAGGTGGCGGTGGCGTACTGCTGCTGGTTGGGGCTCCAGCCCGTGGCAGCCGACGTCAGCATGAAGTAGACGCCGCCCCGCTTGAACAGGGCCGGAGCCTCGCGGTGTCCGCCGGGCCAGGGGTTGGCGACCAGGCCGGCGATGCCGGTGTAGTCGGCGGTGAGCTTGTAGATGTTCAGGTCGTAGTTGTTGTTGGCGGACGAGACCAGGTAGGCGGTGCCGTCGGTGTCGACGAACGTGGTCATGTCGCGGGACTGGTACTGGCCGAGCGGCTGGAAGCTGCCCTGGTACGAGTAGCTGCCGTCGACCGTGTCGGACACGGCGACGGCGGCGCGGGCCTGGGTGTAGTCGACGCCGTTCTCCTTGTGCATCCACATCACGAACGTGCCGGTGGCCGCGTTGTAGATGACTTTCGGGCGCTCGATGTAGGCGGTGGACAGCTCGGCGGCGGAGGACTGGGACAGGACGTGGGCGCGGAACTCCCAGTTCTTCAGGTCGGTCGAGCGGTAGGCGTCGACGTAGCGGAAGGTGTTGTCGCTGTTGCGGTCCTCGCCGAACCAGTAGTAGTAAGAGCCGACCTTGATGACACCGCCGCCGTGGGCGTGTACGGCGCTGCCCGAAGTGTCCGTGAACTGCGTGCCGTTGGTGATCGTCTGCGGTGCCGCCTGGGCGGGTCCGGCCGCCGTCAGCGCGGCGGCGAGGGCGCAGCACAGGGCGAGCAGGAGGGCGTACACGCGTCTCATCTCACACACCCTCCTTCACGGTGTCGGCGACGGGCACGCCGAAGTCCGGGGTGCCGTCGGGCTTCCAGCCGAGCTTCTGGATCCGGGTGTGGCGGTTGGGGTCGTGCAGGGGGTCGCCGGTGATCTCCTTGTACTGGCGGGTGTGGTAGACGAGGACGTCGCTGCGGCCGTCCTCGGCGACGGTGAAGCAGTTGTGGCCGGGGCCGTACTGGTGGGTGGTGTCGTTGCTGGTGAAGACCGGGACGGGGGACTTGGTCCAGCTCCGGGCGTCCATCAGGTCGCTGTCGGCGTCGGCGGTCAGCAGGCCGACGCAGTAGTGGTAGTCGGTGGCGCTGGCCGAGTAGGTGAGGAAGACCCGGCCGCCCCGCTGCAGGGCGTACGGGCCCTCGTTGACCTTGTAGCCGACGCACTCCCAGTCGAACTCCGGGGTGGAGAGGCGCACTTGGGGTCCCGTGAGGGTCCAGGGGTTGGCCATCTTCGAGATCCACAGCGCGGTGTTGTTGTCCATGCCGGGTTCGTGCTGCGCCCAGACCAGGTAGCGGGCGCCGCGGTGCTTGAAGGTGGTGGCGTCGAGGGAGAACGTCTCCCAGGCGGTGCGGATCTGGCCGCGCTCCACCCAACTCCCCTTGAAAGGATCGGAGTTGGAGTTCTCCAGTACCCAGATACGGATCGCCCACACGTCCTCGGCGGGGGCCGACGCGAAGTAGATGTACCACTTGCCGCCGATGCGGTGCAGCTCGGGCGCCCAGATGTGCGCGCCCATCGGGCCGGTGGCGTGGGCCCGCCAGATCACGGACTCGGTGGCGGTGGAGAGGCCGTTCAGGGTGCGCGAGCGGCGCAGGATGATGCGGTCGTACTCGGGGACGGTGGCCGTGAAGTAGTAGAGGCCGTCGGTGTGGCGGGTGATGTGGGGGTCGGCGCGCTGGAGGACCAGGGGGTTCACGTACGGGCCGGCTTTCTCGGTGGCGTCGACGGGGGCGGCCTGGGCCGTGCCGGGGACGGTGGCCAGTGCTCCCGCGGCGAGCGCGGCGCCCTTCAACATCAGTCGGCGGCTGGGTATGTGGGACAGGTCGGGTTCGCGGCTCATGCGGGTTGCCTCTCGGTGGGGAAACGGGAGGTTCGAGATGTCGTACATCATCTGTAATGCCGAACGCCGAAAAGGTACGGGTGAGCATCCGAGGGGTCAATGGGTTCGACACGCGGAACGGAAAGCCCTTTCTTCGGCGTCGTCCGCGTACGCGCTCCGAGTACGGCTCAGCGGCCGCTCGGCGCCTCCGGGAAGCCCAGGAGCGGGGCGAGCGTGCGGGCCTCGCGGGCCCGGTCCGCGAGGAAGGCGAGCACCAAACCCCGTTCGCGGTAGCGGAGTTCGGCGGAGACGGTGCGTCCGCCGCCGTAGTCCAGCTGCTCCTCCCCCGCGCGGGCGAGCATCTGGGCGGTGAGCCACTCGTACTTCACCGCGGATGCGCACACGGCCAGCCGGACAAGCCGCTCGTCACCGCGGTGGCCGCTCTCCCGCAGGCCGTGCAGATAGGCGTCGTAGGCGGCGGCCGCGTACCGGGGCAGCCGGGCGGCCGGCACGAACAGGTCGAAGACCGAGTCCGGGAGGTAGTTGCCGAGGTCCTCGCCGAGGGCGCCGTCACCGGCGAAGGCCCAGTCGAGCAGCACCGTGTCCGGCCCGGCGCCGATGACGTTCGCCGGCCACAGGTCGAGATGGCAGAAGGCGCGCGGAAGCGCCTCCACCACCCGCAGGAACCACTCCCGGTCGTGCCGCAGCCGGACCATGTCCCGCCGCAGTCCGGGCGGGAAGTGGTCGCGCACCAGGGGCTGCTGCCAGGCCTCGTCGCTGTCCAGCAGTTCCTCGCCGAGGGTCGTGGCACCGATGTCGTCGCGCAGGAAGTGCCGGGAGAACCATGGCCGGTCCGCGACGCGGGCCGCGCCCTGGGCTGCACCCAGGCGGCTGGCGTGCTCGATGTGGCGGTCGAACGGCCAGCCGGTGGCCGGCTCGCCCGGCACGTCCTCAAGCCACAACGCCACGTCCCCGCCGGGCCGTTCGGCCGCCGTCGGCAGCCGGGGGCCGCGCAACCCTGACGACCGCCACACCCCGGTGAGCCCGGAGGCGTACACCTCGGCCTCACGGCGCCAGTACTTCCAGTGCCGCGGATCCGCCGAGGCCGCCCAGCCCGCTTCCGTCCGCTTCGACCGGGTCAGCACCTTCAGAACGGCCGAGCGGTCGCCCGCCCGGACCCGCCAGACGCCCGCCGTGACGCCGTTGCGCGGATTGTGGGCCAGCGGCGTGGACTCCGGCGGACCGGTGAACTCGCCGAAGATGGCACGCAGTTCGCCTCGGAGCAGTTCCGGGGCACCCGGCGCGCCGGGGAGAGGTGTGGTCACCTCCCCAGGCTAGGCGGGCGTCTCGGCCGGGTCCTGGCGGCCGCGCAGCCACACGTACACCGGGATGCCCGCGAAGAGGAACAGCACGCCCTGGTAGACGGCCGCGTAGCCGGCGCCCGCGATCAGCCAGAAGGAGAAGGCGAAGGACAGGGCGGCGACGATCAGGTCCCGGGCCAGCCCGGCCGGCCGGACCTGGGCGCGCGAACCCCGGGCCAGCCAGTACAACTGCGCGGCCGCCGACAGCAGATAGGGCACGCAGCCGGTGAAGGTGGTGATCAGGACGAGGATCCGGAAGGTGGTGTCGGGGCCCGCCGTGTAATTGAGGGCGATCAGGACCGTGCCGAGCACCGCGCAGGCCCACACTCCGAAGCCCGGCACACCGCCCTTGCCCACCGTGGCGAACGGCGCCGGGAAGAGCCCGTCTCGGGCGGCGGCGTACGGCATCTGCGCGGCCATCAGGATCCAGCCGTTGAGGCAGCCGACGATCGAGACGACGGCGACCAGCGCGATCGCGGTGCCGCCCCAGTGGCCGCCGGTGATCGCGTTCACCGCGTCGGCGAAGGGCGCGCCCGACGTGGCCAGTTGCTCGTGCGGCACCAGGCCGAAGACGGCGACCGTGCCGAGCAGGTAGACGAGGGCGGAGCCCAGAGTGCCGAGGACGCTCGCGCGGCCGACCGTGCGCTCGGGGTCGTCCACCTCGCCGGCGCTCACCGCGGCCGACTCCACTCCGAGGAAGCTGTAGAGGAGCAGCGCGGCCGAGGCGGCGACGGCACCCGGGACACTGTCGCTCGTGGCGTTGAACGGGCCGAAGTTGTCGGCGTGGACGAAGAACAGGCCGACGGTGGCCACCAGGAGGAGGGGGACGAATTTCAGCACGGTGGAGACGATCTGCACCGCGCCGACCCAGCGGGTGCCGGCGAAGTTCGCGGCGGCCGGCAGCCACAGCGTGGCGAGCGCGACCAGGCCTTCGAGCAGGTGGTTGCCGTGCAGCGGGATGAGAACGTCGGTGTACCCGACGACGGCGACCGCGAGCGCGGCGATGCTGACCCAGCACATCGTCCAGTACGACCACGCCGACAGGAACCCCGCGAACGGGCCGAACGCGTCGCGCGGGTAGACGTACAGCCCGCCGGTGACCGGGCTGCGCCGGGCCAGCTTCCCGAAGAGCAGGGCGAGCAGGACGGCGGCGACGGACAGCACGGCGAACGCGAGCAGGCTGACGGTGCCGTACGGGGCGACGGCGGAGGGCAGAGCGAAGATGCCGCCGCCGATGATGTTGCCCATGACCAGGGCGGTCGCGGCAACGAGGCCGAAGGAGCGGCGCCGGGGGGCAGCGGGGGTCCCGGTGAGCGGGGCGGCTTCGGTGGACTCGGTGGAGTCCGGGGCGGTGGAGTCAGGGGCGGTGGAGTCAGGGGCGGTGGAGTCGGGGGCGGTGGAGTCGGGGGCAGTCATGGCGGTTCCGGGGAGGGAGCAGGAGCGGGGAGGAGCGTGATCGTAACCCCGTGGTCCATATGCTGGGCGATCTGTTCATGCACTGGACACAAACCCGGTGCGTACAGGGTTTTCGCAGGTTGGACCCAACGCCGGGGATGCTCACCTGCTGGACACCGTGGCCCGTCCCGGCTCCGCTTCGACTAGCGTCGTGACATGAACAGCAGCATCTCCCCCAGCCTCGCCGACGCCCTCGCCGCCGGGACGGTCGTCCTCGACGGCGGCATGTCCAATCAGCTGGAGTCGGCCGGGCACGACCTGAGCGACGAACTGTGGTCGGCGCGGCTGCTGGCCGAGCAGCCGGAAGCAATTGCCGAGGCACATCTCGCCTACTTCCTGGCGGGCGCGGACGTCGCGATCACCGCCAGCTACCAGGCCACCTTCGAGGGCTTCGCCCGGCGCGGCATCGGCCACGAGGAGGCGGCGCGGCTCCTCGCGCTGAGCGTCGGCCTCGCGCGTACGGCCGCCCGCCGGGCCGGGGACACGGGCGTCGGGCGGCCGCTGTGGGTGGCGGCCTCGGTCGGGCCGTACGGGGCGATGCTCGCGGACGGCTCCGAGTACCGGGGCCGGTACGGGCTGAGCGTGGACGAGCTGGAGCGTTTCCACCGGCCGCGCATGGAGGTACTGGCTGCCGCCGGGCCGGACGTCCTCGCGCTGGAGACGGTTCCGGACGCCGACGAGGCCGCCGCGCTGCTCAGGGTGGTGCGAGGGCTCGGGGTGCCGGCGTGGCTGTCGTACACGGTCGACGGTATGCACACGCGGGCCGGCCAGCCCCTGGAGGAGGCGTTCGCGCCGGCCGCCGACGTGGACGAGGTGATCGCGGTGGGCGTGAACTGCTGCGCTCCGCAGGATGTCGAGCCTGCCGTGGAGATCGCGGCGCGGGTCACCGGCAAGCCGGTCGTGGTCTACCCCAACAGCGGGGAGGCCTGGGACGCGGAGGCGCGGGCCTGGACGGGGCGGTCGCGGTTCGGCGCCGAGCAGGTGAAGACCTGGCGGGACGCGGGTGCGCGGCTCATCGGGGGGTGCTGCCGGGTGGGGCCGGAGGCGATCACATCGATCAGGGAGACGTTGGCCACGGCCTGAACCCGATGCCGGCGACGGCCGTAGCGGCTCTGGTCCGTGCCCCTTCCGGCCGCTAGCCTCGCGCATGGGAACCGGTTGCTGCCCATGTTGCCGCAGTTCCCGACGGTGCGGAGGGCTGGGGATGACCAGGAAGAGCGAGGCCGCCGGGCGGAGCACGATCCGGGATGTCGCCGCGCGGGCCGGGGTGTCCGCGTCGACCGTGTCCCGGGTGCTGGGCGGGGTGTATCCGGTGAGCACGGCGACCCGGAGCCGGGTGATGCGGGCCGTGCACGAGATGGACTACGTGGCCGACGCCCGCGCGAAGGCCGTCGCCGGGGTCGGTACGCCGACCCTGGCGTTCGTGCTGGAGGACATCACCGGGCCGTCGTTCGCGCACATGGCGCGGGGAGTGGAGCGCGAGGCCGCGCGGCTCGGGCATCTGTGCCTGGTGTGCAGCACGGACGGGGACCTGCGGCAGGAACTGGACTTCATCGAGACGATGCGCGCCCAGCGGGCGGCGGCGGTGATCCTGGTCGGCGGTGCCGCGGACACGCCCGAGTACCGCGAGCGCACGCGCCGTATCGCCGACTCGCTGGCCTCGGCCGGTTCCCGGCTGGTGCTGTGCGGGCGGCCACCACTCGGTCCGGGCGCGCCGGTGACGGTGATCGAGTACGACAACGAGGGCGGGGCGTATGCGCTGGTGGCGCACGTCCTCGCCCAGGGCCACCGGCGGGTGCTGTTCCTCGGCGGCAAGCCGGACCACACCACGGCGCAGGGCCGCGAGCGTGGTTACCTCGGCGCGCATCGCGCCCGTGGCCTGGAACCCGACCCGGACCTGCTGCTGCACGGCGACTTCACCCGCGACTCCGGACACCGGCTGATGCGCCGGGCGCTGGAGCAGGGGCTGGACTTCACGGCCGTGGTGGCCGCGACCGACATGGTCGCGGCGGGCGCCCTGACCGCGCTCCACGAGGCCGGGCTGGACGTCCCGGGGGACGTGTCGCTGGCCGGGTACGACGACATACCGTTCGCCCGCGACCTGCATCCGGCGCTGACCACCGTGCATGTGCCGTACGAGGAACTGGGCCGCCTCGCCGTCCGCACCGCCCTCGGCCACTCCTCGGACTCCGCTGCCTCCCCCGCTTCCGCCGGCGAGCATCTGCTGCTGGGCACGCATGTGGTGGTGCGGGGGTCGGTGGGGGCGGTTGGGGGATGAGGGGGCGGATCGTCGACGGTCGACCGACGACGATCTGCCGAGGTTGGTCTCGTCCTTCTGCCGTCTGCCGTCTGCTGTCTGCTGTCTGCCGTCTGCCGTCTGCCGTCTGCCGTCTGCCGTCTGCCGTCTGCCGTCTGCTGTCTGCTGTCGACCGTAGGCAATCACCGCCGCCGCGTCCCCACCGACCGCCGCAGGCGTCGTACCGCCGCTGCCCACTCCGCTCCCGGGGCCCGGATGTCCGGGGCGGGGGTGGGTTCCGGGACGGTGGGGGCGGTCGACCAGAGGTTGATCTCCGCATCCCGTGGACCGTATGCGGTATACGGTTCACCGTCGCCGAAGATCCGTACCGGATGGGAGGCGTCCCAGGCCTGCCAGCCGGGGTTTCCGGTTGCCGCGAAGCGCACCCAGGCCGTGTGCATCGCCTCGCACAGTTCCCGCGGGGCGCCCTCGCCGGCGAGTTTCTTCGATTCGGGGACGTCGCCGGTGTCGAAGACGAAGCCCAGTTCGAGGGCGTGGCAGGCGCCGAGGCCGGGGAGGCGGGAGGGCCAGGCGAACTCGTAGAGGTGGGAGGTGCCGGGGCGGGCGTCGGCGAGGCGGTGCAGCGGGACGCGCAGCAGGTGGTCGGTGACCATCTGGCCGACGGTCTCGGCGGCGCCGGCGTCGGGGTGCAGGGCGCGGTAGCCGCGGGGCACCTCGTGGCCGGTGTGGCAGCGAGCCATGGCGCCGGCGAGGGCGACCGGGCCGAGCCGGTCGACGCGCTCCAGCAGGCCGCCGGGGACGAGCCAGAGCCGGTACTCGTCGCGGGTCCAGCCCATCAGCAGGTCGACGCCCTGGGCGGCGTCGCCGTCGATCAGGGCCCGGAGCGGGTCGCGGGGTACGAGGTCGCCGTCCACGACGATGCCGAAGGCGGGTCCGCCGAGGACGGGGCTGCTGAGCCGGCCGGCTTCGGCCTGGGTGCGCAGCAGCAGGTCGCGGTCGACGGCGGCGAAGGCCTCGGCGGTGGCGGGGATCTTCAGCCGGCCCGCCATGCGGCGCACCATGCGCCGTACCTTTTCCCGGTCGGACGCCTCAGGTGGGCCGCTCTGCAGGACCGCCCGCCGGACGAGGCCCTGGGCCGGGGGTGCGGCGAGCAGGGCGCCGGCACTGATGGCGCCGGCCGACTGCCCGCACAGGGTGATCCGGTCCGGGTCGCCGCCGAAGGCGCCGATGGCGTCGTGCACCCAGTGAAGGGCGGCGAGCTGGTCGCGCAGGCCGGCGTTGGGGGGTGCGTCGGGGAACAGTCCGTAACCTTCCACTCCCAGGCGGTAGTTGACCGAGACGCACACGACTCCGTCGCGGGCGAAGGAGGCGCCGCCGTAGACGGGGACGGCCGAGGATCCTCTCGTCAGGGCGCCGCCGTGGAGCCAGAGCAGGACGGGGAGGCGGGCGCCCGGGTCGGGGGCGGGGGTCCAGATGTTGAGGTTGAGGCAGTCGTCGCCGGGGATGTCGGGGTCGGACAGGTACTGGGCGAACGCCTCGGAGTACGGCGGTTTCGGCGCGGTCGGGCCGAAGGCGCCGGCGTCACGCACCCCGTCCCAGGGTTCGGGCGGCTGGGGCGGGCGGAACCGGCGGGGCCCGAAGGGCGGGGCGGCGTAGGGGATGCCCCGGAACACCGCGACGCCCTGCTCGTACCGGCCACGCACGGCCCCGTACAGCGTGGTGACCTCGGGCCTGAACTCGGGGTTCGCCTGGCCTGCCGTCATCGCCCACCAGCCCTTCGCCGCGCACTCGTGCACCGTGCATACAGAGCACCACAGGAGCGTCCGGTATTCCGGTGCGCGGGCGCGCGGGAGGGCCGTTCGGGCTACCCGGAGACGGTGAGTGACCATATTGTCACTTGGCGTACATCAGGGTGCCGAAGCCGAGCTGGTCGTAGCCGCCGCTGGTGGAGCCGTAGTC
Source organism: Streptomyces sp. CoH27 (assembly GCF_020181035.1). Classification (GTDB taxonomy): domain Bacteria; phylum Actinomycetota; class Actinomycetes; order Streptomycetales; family Streptomycetaceae; genus Streptomyces; species Streptomyces camelliae. The sequence continues at coordinate 263,959 of NZ_JAIQYY010000003.1, read as the reverse complement.
TCCGCCGCCGCCCTCGGGGGCGACGAGGTTGTCGTACATGGCGGAGATGTACTTGTCGTCGAGGTACAGACGGCGGTTGTAGTGGAAGTGGAGCATGGCCCAGACCGGGCGGATCTGGCCGCGGGAGGCGGGGGAGATCACGGTCTGCGAGTTCTGGGCGCAGTTCGTGCCGCTGCCCCAGGTGTAGGTGGTGAACGGGACGTCGTTGCCCAGGTTGTACTTGGCGACGTACTGGGCGGCTTTGAAGAACCTCCGGCTGTCGTAGGAGTAGAGGTCGTCGCCCTGGTTCCAGGCCATTTCGCAGATGGCGCCCATCTGGCCCATGCCCATGACGGTGTGGCCCTGGTCGCGGCCGGACTCCTGCCACTGGCCGAGGTCGTAGCCGTCGACGTTCGGGTGGAGGAACGGGACCGCGTGCTGGAGGGAGCCGTTTCCGGCACCGGTCTTGAAGTAGGTGACGGCCTGGTCGTACATCGCGGCGTTGTCGGTGAGGATCCCGATGGCCAGGACGGAGGCCATGGTGCACAGGTCCCAGTTCGCCCAGTAGTGGGTGATGCAGGCGCCGTTGTGGTGGGTCAGGAAGTCGTTGTTCATCGGGTAGAAGACGTTCAGCATCATCTGCTGGAACGCCGTCAGGTCGAACCCGGCGTAGCCGCGCATGAGTTCGGCGGCCTGGCAGAACTCCCAGCCGTAGATGCCGGCGGCGAGGAAGCGGTCGGCGGTGCCCTGGATGGAGGTCAGGGTGTTCGCCCAGGCGTTGAGGATGCGGACGGCGCAGTCCGCGTTGGCGCTGGTGCCGCCGACGACCGAGCGCAGGGCGTTCTGGTAGGCGGCGGCGATGTCGTTGTAGAGGATGCCGTAGTTCTCGGGGTAGCCCGAGCCTCGGTAGACGGTGGCCTGCGGGTTGGGTGTCCAGGTGGGCTGGGAGTGGGAGTTGGCGGTCAGCCGGTTCCAGCCGGACAGCCAGGGGTCGTCGCCCGCGGCGACCCTGACCTTGGCGCGGTTGATGTCTCCGGCGTTGTGCAGCATGCCGGGGTGGGTGAAGGTCGCGGGGGCCGCGTTCGCCGTGGTGGTGGCGGACGCGGCGCCCAGTGCGACGGCCGCGGTGAGGCCGCCGGCGGTCTTCAGCAGACCGCGACGGCTCAACTCACCGGTGGGGATGGAGTGGTGGGGGGATGTGCGGCTCATGGTGGGGCATCTCCCATCCGTGGGGGGATTCAGTTGGTGGTGATGGTCACCTCGTCGAACTCGGTGGTGCAGCGGGTCAGCGGGTCGCGGGAGCAGACCACGAGGCCCACGTGACAGGGGGCGTCACCGAAGCCGGGGATCTCGCCGGTGGCGAGGGTGGTCCAGGTGGCGCCGTCATCGGTGGAGAGCGCGGCGGTGAAGGTGGTTCCGGCACGCCTCAGGCGCAGCAGGCCGGGGAGGACGGCGGTGCCGTTGCCGGTGAAGGCGGACTTTCCGGCGACGGTGGTGCGCAGCATGAGCTGTGCGGTGGTGCCGCCGGAGACGATGGCACCGGCGGCCTGGTCGAAGGGGGACAGCGACTTGGCCATGAGCAGGCCGACCCGGTCGGCGCCCGCGCCCGTGCGGGAGACGAGCCGGGCGGTGATCTCGCAGTCCCCGGTGACGTACTGCCGTACGAACTGGCCTGTCATCGCCTGGTTGTTGACGGTCAGATCGGTGCCGGCGCCGCGGACGGTGAAGGTGCCGTCGGCGTGGGAGGTACTGCCCGGGGTGCGGATGGCGACCACGCCGAGGGTCCCGAAGGCGCGGTCGTCGAGCACGGGGTCGCCGAGGTCGCCGTACGTCCAGGGGGCGGGTGGCGGTGTGCCGACGGTGAGGGTCAGCGTGCCGGTGCCGGTGCCCGCCGCGTTGCCGGCGCCGGTCGTGACCGTGAACTCGCCGGTCCGGGTGGGGGTACCGGAGATCAGGCCGGTGCGCTGGTCCAGGCGGAGTCCGTCGGGCAGTCCGTCGGCGGTGAAGCGGACGGGCTCGTGGGAGCCGCGCAGGAGGTGGCTGAAGAAGACGCCCTTGTTGGCGAACGCGGCGGTGGGTGAGGTGAGTTGGGGTACGGAGGAGGTGGGCATCATGGCGGAGGCGGGCTGTGACAGGGGTCCGCGGCCGCCGCAGTTCGTCTTCGTGACGACGTAGTGGTAGGTCGTCCCGGGTGTGCCGGTGGCGTCGGTGTACCGCAGGCGGGTGCCGAAGCCGACGGGTGCGACACCGGTCGCGATGGTCTCGTACGGGCCGTCGGCGCCGGTGGCGCGCAGCACCTTGCAGCGGGCGGAGAGGTCCGGGTCGGTCCAGGCCAGCTCCACGGCGTCGGGGCCGGTGGTCGCGGTCAGGTCGGTGGTGGTGCGGGCGGGGCGCGGTACGGACCAGATCTCGCCCTTGGCCGCGGCGCCGACGGTGACGTTGTCGAAGGCGCCGGTGCCGGTCCCGGCGTAGTCCTGGTCGACGCCGAGGCAGGAGGTGAGGACGAGGCCTGCGTAGGCGGTGTGGCCCAACTCGACGTCCGTGGAGCCGACTTCGGTCCAGCGGATGCCGTCCGGGGAGACGGTGCCGGTGCAGCGGCGGCCCCTGCGGGTGACCCGTACCCAGTACGGTGCGCGCAGCCGGTAGCCGTCGCCGGCGCCTTCGACATAGGGCGCCTGGAGCGGGGTGGCCGATTCGGGGAGGGCGCCGAGGTCGGAGAGGGGGAAGGCGGCGGTCTCGGTGATCGTCTGCTGCTGGGTGGGCGGTACGGGGGTGCTGCCGGTCGCCGAGATCGGGGCGCCCGGTTCGGGGCGTACGCTCCACACGCCGCTCCAGGTGTGCAGGGGCAGCCCCTGGATCAGCATCGAGGCGTGTGCGGCGCCCGGGTCGAGGGTGTCCCGGAGGGTGACGCCGATCTTGGAGTACTGCGAGCTGAGCGGGAACACGATCCTCGCGGTGATCGACCCGTCGCCCGGCAGCGGGAGGTGGACGAGGCGGTAGGTGTCGGCGGTGCCGGAGGCCTCCAGGACGAACCGTTCGCCGTCGAAGGCGGCGGAGCCGGGGATCCGCACCTCGCCGAGGTCCTGGGTGGACCAGGGTTCGGGGAGTCTGGCGCAGGCGCCGGCTGGGCTCGATTCGGCGCTGCGGCCCCGGGAGTTGGCGGCGGTGACGGTGTAGTAGCGGGTGCGGGCGCCGTGCGCGTCGTCGTCGGTGTAGGTCGTGCCGTCGACGGCCGGCGCGATCTCCTCGTACGGTCCCTCGGGCCGGGTGGCCCGGTGGACGGCGTAGGTCGTCGCCCACGCGGACGGCAGCCATGCCACGGTGATGCCGGTGCCGTCGCCCACCGCCGTGACCCCTGCCGGGGGCGTCGGCGCGGTCGGCGCCGGGGCCTCGGTGCCGGCGTAGGCGAAGGTGCCGAAGCCGGGCAGGTCGTCGTTGCTGCCCTCGACGGCGCGTGTGCCGCCGGTGCCGCGGAAGACGGCCGCCTTGGTGTTCGGGGTGTCGAGGCCTCGGACGCCGGTGTAGTGGGCGTAGTACATCTCGTAGATCGGCGGGAGGTTGCCGCGGGAGACGGCGGACACGGACGTCTTGATGTACTTGCCGGTCCGGTCGAGGTCGGGGGTGAAGGGGACGTCGCCGCCGAGGTTGTACCGGGCCGCGTACTCGGCGTTGGCGAGAATACGGTTTCCGGCGTATCCCCACAGGTCGACGCCCTGGTTCCAGGCGACCTGGGCGGCGTCGCCCATGAGGCCGACGGCCAGTTGCTCGTGGCCCTGGTCGCGGCCGGACTCCTGGCCCTGGCCGGCGTCGGTGACGACGCGGTGGCGGACGCTGCCGTTGCCGGCGCCGGCCGCGGCGAAGCGCAGCGCGTCCTCGAAGAGCGTGCGCTGCTCGCAGAACACGCCGATGGCCAGGATGGATTGAATGGACGTCAGGTCCCAGTTGCCGTTGGCGTAGAGCATGTAGCCGGAGATCGCCGGATACCAGACGTCCAGGAAGGACCGTTCGCAGCGGCTGATGTCGGCGTCGGCCCATCCGTCGTAGTCGCTGTGCCGTAGCAGTTCGGCGGCGTTGACGAACTTGAAGGCCTGCAGTCCCGCACCGAGCGGGCCGTCGGCACCGGTGACCGTCGTCAGGGACGACGACCAGGCGTTCAGAATGTCGCGGGCCTTGTCGGCGTGGGCGCGGTCGCCGGTGACGCACCACATCAGGGCGTTCTGGTAGGCGGCGGCCGAGTCGGCGACGGCCTGGTTCTGGTAGTTGGCGGGTCCGCGGCCCCAGGAGGTGATCTGACCGGTGTTCTGGACGATGTACGTGGACTGTGAGCGGGCGTGGGCGGCGAACGCCAGGTAGCCGTCGTGGACGGGGGATCGCTGCGCGGCGACCGCTGCCTTCATGCGGGCGAGGTCGGCGGCGCTGTGCAGCAGTCCGGGGTGGGTGAAAGGCGCGGCCGGGGTGGTGCCGTTCCGGTCGGCGGCCTGGGCGGTGCCGGGGACGAGGAGGCCGCTCGTGCCGGACGCCAGCAGCAGGGCGGCCGCGCCGCCAAGGAAGCTCCGGCGGCTCGGTGCGGGGTTCGTCATGACGTCCGAGCCGCCTCGGCCTCGGCTGTGGTGAGGAACGTCAGGTTCGTGACGTGCTCGTTGGCGTACCACTGGAGGGTGTCGGTGGTGAGGTACCACTTGGGTTTCTGCAGGGAGTCGGCGATGACCCGGCCGTTGATCACGAGGTTCTCGAAGGTGACGTTCTTGATGGCGTGGTCGGCGTCGTAGCCGACGAAGATCGACGGGTTGGCGTGGGTGCCGGTGTAGCTGAGGTTCTTGATGTAGACGTTCTCGATGCCGCGGCCGACCGAGGTGTTGTACTTGGTGTTGTACATCACCCGCATGTTGAGGACCTGGCCCCAGCGGAAGTCCTCGATGCGGATGTCCTCGATGCGCACGTTCTGGATCAGGTTGGAGTCGCCGGGGTTGAGGGCGATGCAGCCCTGGTAGTTCATCTGGGGTTCGCGGTGGTCGAGGATGTCGAGGTTCTTGATGACGAGGTTCTCGATGACTTCGGGGGCGTCGGTGTTGCCGTGGGTGCCGATGTTGACGGGGTGGGCGACGTCGGCCCACAGGGTGCAGTTCTGGACGGTGATGTCGCGGGTGTCGCCGTAGTAGTTCCAGCGGTGGGCGTAGAGGGCGATGCAGTCGTCGGAGGTGCGCAGGAAGCAGCCGTCGATGACGACGTCGCTGGAGGAGAAGATGTCGATGCCGTCGCCGTTGCCGCGGGAGCTGAATCCGCGCAGCTTGTTGATGTGGACGTGCTGGCTCTCGCCGAGGGTGGTGACGTAGCCGCCGCGGGGGTTGAGGACGATGACGTCCTCGATGCGGATGTTCTTGCTGCCCTCGCAGAGTATGCCGTTGGTCGGGCTGGTGATCACGCCGCGGCCGGTGACGGCGGCCTTCTCCACGTTCTTGAAGTAGACCTGCGCGGTCAGGACGGCACCGCCTGCCAGGTAGACGGTCTTGCCGCTGGGGACGGCGAAGACGTTGCCGGTGACGGAGTGCACGCCGGGACCGAAGTAGAGGATGTCGGGGTCGTCGGCGGAGGGCGGGTTCGGGTCGATGTGATGGGTGACGATGTGCAGGCAGTCGAAGATCTCGTCGTTGATCTGGACGACGACGTCACGCGGCTCGTCGAGGGTGAAGCGCAGGGTGTCGCCGAGGAGGTCGGGCGTGATGCCGAGGGAGTCGGGTCTGATCCGGGCCTTGGTGGTACCGCCCTTGAGGTAGGTGACCTCGATCTCGGCGGAGCCCCGGAAGTCGAAGTACACCATGGAGGAGTTGTAGACCTTGCCCGAGCCGGTGGCCGGGTTGATCTCCTCCAGCTGCGGCCGCCAGATGTCGAGGGTCTGCCAGTCGCCGTCGGGGGCGGTGCGCACCCGCACCTTGAAGCTGGTGTTGGTCGGCATACCCGACGGGAGCGGGTAGGTGACCAGCTTCGGGGCCGGGTCGGCACTGTCCGCCCGGGCCGCGGTGGTCGCGAGTCCGGCCAGGCCGGCGGCGAGCACGGTGGCGCCTGCCGCCTGGAGGGCGGTACGGCGGGACAGGGACGGGTTCATGCGGGGCTCCCTACAAAAGGCTGGGGATACAGGGGAGTTACTTGAGGCCGGAGGTGGACATGCCGGCGACGAAGCCGCGCTGGGCGACGAGGAAGATGAGGAGGATGGGGACGACGTACATCACCGAGGCGGCGGCCTGGAGTTGAGGGACGGGTGTGCCGGCGTCGGTGACGTAGGTGGTCATCACGGCGACGGCGAGCACGCCCTTTCGGGAACCGGTTTCTACGGGCGGTGCCAGGGAGCTTCTTCCGGAAGACACCGCGCGTCAAGAGCTATGACGAACTTTCGAAAACCCTGAGAGGAAGCGACGGGCCGCCGGAACGACCCGTACGCTGCGATGGATCACGGCAACCGGTTTCTCCAGCAGATGCCACTCCACCTGCCCGTTTTCACCCGTTCAAGGAGCCCCGACATGCCACTCGTCGTGCGCGGCGGACTCCCCCGCGCGTCGTCGTACGGCGCATACCCCGGTGCGCGGCCGTCCGGCGGACGCACAGCCCTGTGCCGCACAGCCCTGTGCCGCCCGGGCCCACCGGAATCCGCCTGACCTCCGTACAGACCGTCGTGACTCCGAAAAATCCGGTAACCGATTTCGATGCGCGCCTGCGATCAGGGCCGCACGCCTCGGTGCAACCTGGCACACCGAGGCACGCGCATGGAGGCCGGCACACCATCCTCGACCCGTCTCCGCCCAGTGCCGCCCCAGGCCTGGGCCGTTCCCGGCCCGCCGGGAACCGGCTTCGGCCCCCAACCGTTGACCGTCCATTCCCGTCAGACATACGGTAGAAGGCGCTTTCTGAAAACGTTTCTACCGCCGTCCGTCAGGAGAGCCATGCCCCCCAGCCTCCAGCCGCCGCGAGCCGTGTTCGCGATGGATCCGGTGCATCTTCCGTTGCTCTTCCCGCCGCCGCTCATGACCCGGCTGACACGCGCGGCCGACATCGAACCGGCCCTCGTCGTGCGGGACTTCACCGACCCGGCGGCCGCCGGCGCCCTCGCCTCGGCCGACGTACTGATCACCGGCTGGGGCTGCCCGCACCTCGACGCCGGTGCGCTGGCCGCCACCCCCGGGCTGCGGGCCGTGCTGCACGCCGCGGGCTCGGTCCGCTCCCTGGTCGGCGAGGCCCTGTGGAGCCACGGGGTCACCGTGTCCAGCGCGGTCACCGGCAACGCCCTGCCGGTGGCGGAGTACACGCTCGCGATGATCCTGCTCGTCGGCAAGGACACCTTCGAGCGCCGCGAGCGCTACCGGCGCACCCACACCTATCCGGGCCCCGCCGAGACCGCGGCCACCGGCAATCTCGGCCGCCGCATCGGGGTGATCGGGGCCTCCCGGGTGGGCCGCCGGCTCCTGGAGCTGCTGCGGCCGTTCGACCTCACGGTCCTGCTGCACGACCCCTACGTCAGCCCCGCCGAGGCCGCCGCCCTCGGGGCCGAACTGCTGCCGCTGGAGGACCTGTTGCGCCACAGCGACATCGTCAGCCTGCACGCCCCCGACATCCCCGAGACCTACCACATGCTCGACCGCGGCCGGCTCGCCCTCGTCCGGGACGGCGGCGTGCTGATCAACACCGCGCGCGGTGCGCTGGTCGACCACGAGGCGCTGACCGACGAGCTGGTCTCGGGACGGCTGCGCGCGGTCCTGGACGTCACCGAGCCCGAGCCGCTGCCCGCCGGTTCCCCGCTGTACCGGCTGCCCAACGTCTTCCTCACCCCGCACATCGCGGGCTCGCTCGGCAATGAGCTTGAGCGGCTCGGAGCGATCGTCGTCGAGGAGCTGGAGCGGCTGGCCGCGGGTCTGCCGCCGCTGTACGAGGTGCGGCACGCGGACCTGGCCCGGGTCGCCTGATGGGCACCGCGGACCGCCGTCCACAGGCCCGCCGGCCCGGAGCCGGCATGGGATACGGTTTCCGCACCGGCGCGGGCGGTACCCGAGCAGGTGGGAAACGCGCCACGACGTCGAAGGAGCCTTAAGCGGTGAGTCAGCGCAAGGCGCCAAGTGAGGCCGGCCGGGCGACCATCCGCGACGTCGCGGAGCACGCCGGCGTCTCCGTGGCGAGCGTCTCGCGGGTGCTGTCGGGCAACTACCCGGTCTCGGACGAGCTGCGCCGGCGGGTGATGAAGGTGGTCCGGGACCTGGACTACGTCACCAACGCCCACGCCCGCTCGCTGGCCGGCGGCGGCACGCCGACGGTGGCGATCCTCATCAACAACATCACCGGCGCCGCGTTCGCCCACGTGGCCAAGGGCGTCGAGGGCGCCGCCACCCTGCGCGGCTGGCTGTCGCTGGTCGGCACGACCGGCGACGACCCCGAGCGGGAGCTGGCGCTGGTCAACCTGATGCGGCAGCAGGGCGTGGCCGCCGTGGTGCTGCTCGGCGGCGCGTACGACTACGACGAGTACCAGCTGCGCATGGCCCGCTTCGCGCGCTCACTGGACGCGGCCGGCTCCCATCTCGTCCTCGTGGGCAGGCCGCCCCTGGAGGGCGACGTCCCGGCCACGACGGTCGACTACGACAACGAGGGCGGCGCGTACGCCATGGCCAGCCATCTGCTGTCGGCCGGGCACCGGCGCGTCCTCGTCCTGCCGGGACCGGCCGGACTCACCACCGCCCAGGGCCGGTTGCGGGGCGCCCGGCGGGCCTTCGAGGCGTACGGGATACCGTTCGACCCGGGGATGATCCGGCACGGCTCGTACGACGACACGCACGGCTACACCGCGGTCGAGGCCGCTCTGCGCGAGACGCCGGACTTCACCGCCGTGCTCGCCGGGACCGACGTGGTGGCCGCGGGCGCCATGCAGGCGCTGCGCGCGGCCGGGCGGCGGGTGCCGGAGGACGTGTCGATCGTGGGCTACGACGACATCCCGCTCGCCTCCCAGCTGACACCCCAGCTGACCACCGTGCACGTGCCGTACGAGGAGATGGGCCGGGTGGCGCTGCGCGCGGTGGCCGACCGGCGCGAGGGCGGCACGGGCCGCCGCAAGGGCGCCGACGGCGAGCATCTGGTGCTGGGCACCCATGTCGTCGTACGCAATTCCGTGCGGCCGCCGGCGCCGCGCGGATAGCTCGCCGTACGCAAGGAGCTCGGCGAGAGAGTTACGTAAACGGTTTCTCACGCTTCACGACTTCGGTGGCGGCTCTCGGGCCGCTCGCCGAAACCCGGGCTCTGCCCTGCCATACGGCGTTGACCTGCTCGAATGCTCCGTCCGATGCGAGCAATTGGCGCGGGCCGGAGGCAACCCGCCGTACTCGTCGCCGTAACAAATCGCCCCACCCCTCTTGCTATGGACGAACCGGTCGCCTACCGTCCCAGCAACCGCTTACTACAGCTTCCGCTTGGCCATCCTCCGCCGCAACCGCGTGCCGGCGGTTTCCGGCCCCGCTTGTCGGGTCCGCTGTTCCCGGCCTGCATCACCGAGCCGCCGTCCTCGCGTTCCGCCCCTGCCGAGAACGCCTACTTTCGAAGGATCACGGTCAGATGAACGTCACCAGCTCCCGCAGAAGGTTCGCCACCGCCGCCGCCGCGGGCATCGCGCTCACCGGTCTGCTCGCCGCCTGCGGCGGTTCCGGCTCGGGCGACACGTCGTCGAAGTCGTCCGGCCCCGACACCCTCGACTACTGGGGCTGGGCGAACGGCCAGGAAGCCGTCGTGAAGGCGTTCAACGCCTCCCACAAGGACGTGCAGCTGAAGTACACCAAGGTCACCGACCAGTTGACCATGCAGAAGCAGCTGACCAACGCGGTGAAGGCGGGCAACACCCCCTGCCTGGTGCAGAACACCGCCGAATACGTCACGAGTTGGGTGTCGCAGGGCGCGCTCGCCGACATCACGCAGTACGTCAAGGGCGACGCCGCCACGTTCAACCCGGGCTCCTGGGCGAGCGCGCAGGTACAGGGCAAGCTGTACGGCGTTCCCACCGGCTCCGCGCCGAACTTCACGATCTACCGCACCGACATCTTCCAGAAGTACGGTCTGAAACCGCCCGCCACCTGGGACGACTTCATCACCGCCGGCAAGGTGCTGAAGCAGCACGGCATCAAGATCACCAACTACGCCGGTGAGGACCCGAGCACCCTGGAGGTGCTCTCCATGCAGGCCGGGGCGCACTGGTACGCCATCGACGGCAACTCCTGGAAGGTGGACTTCCAGGACCCGGGCACCCTGAAGGCCGCGAAGGTGATCCGGGAGATCATCGACAACGACCTGAACTCCAAGCTGTCCTTCGCCGACTACGCGGCCGTGCAGCGCAACTACGACAACGGCGGCACCGCCACCCGGCAGATCTCCACCTGGCAGATGGCCGGCATGGTGCAGAACTTCACCAAGTCGTTCGGCAAGTGGGCGCTGGCACCGTGGCCGACGTACCCGGGCGAGGCGCCGAAGACGCCGGCCGGCACGAACCTGACCGGTGGCGTGACCCTGGTGACCAAGGGATGCGGCCACCAGGAGCAGGCGGCCCAGGCGGCCCTGTGGATGTCCACCGACGCGGGTGCGGTCAAGACGATGGCGAGCCCGGAGACCGGCAACGGTGTGATGCCGGCGCTGAAGGACAGCAACGCGTACGTCGCCGAGTCGGTCTCGCAGAAACTGCTCGGCACGAACTACGCGCCGGCGCAGAAGGTGGTCACCGACAGCCTGGGCACCGTCACCACCGACTGGGCCTTCGGCCCGGACTGGACCGCGATGTTCACCGAGATGCAGGCCGGCTGGGCCAAGGTGGTGGCGGGGCAGGAGAAGGTCACCGATCTGCTCGCGCACATGCAGCAGTGGACCGTGAACGACCTGAAGTCGCGCGGCATCAGCGTCAAGGGCTGAGGGACGCTTCGATGATCCGCTCACTGCGCTGGAAGGGCGCCGCGTTCACCCTGCCCTTCCAGCTCGGCTTCGTCTTCCTCTATCTGCTCCCGATCGGCTACGCCGTCCACGAGTCCCTGTACCGCGAGCACCAGTCCGGGCTCGGACTCGGCGGGGCGACCACCGAGTTCGCCGGGCTCGGCAACTACACCCAGGGCCTGACCGACTCGGCGTTCCTGAACTCCATCCTGCGGGTGGTGCTGTTCGCCTGCGTGCAGATCCCGGTGATGCTGTTCGTCAGCCTGGTGCTGGCGCTGTGCCTGGACGCGCTCACCTCGCGCGTGGCCGGCCGGTTCCGGATCCTGCTGCTGGTGCCGTACATGATCCCCGGCGTGGTCGCGGCGATCATGTGGGTCAACCTGTACAGCCCGGACGTCGGTCCGCTGACCCCGCTCGGCAAGGTGTTCGGCTTCCACTGGAACTTCTTCGCGCCGTCGATGGTGTGGCCGTCCATCGGCAACCTGCTGACCTGGCACGGCATCGGCTACAACATGGTGATCATCTACTCGGCGCTCCAGGGCGTGCCCCGCGAGCTGTTCGAGGCGGCCCGGCTCGACGGCGCCTCGGAGATCCGGATCGCGCGGAGCATCAAGGTCCCGTACGTGCGCGGGGCGCTGGTCCTCACCGGGCTGCTGTCGATCATCCAGATGCTGCAGATCTTCAACGAGCCCGCACTGTTCCGGAACGTCACCCCGCAGACCGTCAGCGACAGTTTCACCCCGATCGTGATCATCTACAACCAGGCGTTCAACGCCGGCAACTACCACTACGCCGCGGCTCTTTCGGTGCTGCTCGCCCTGATCCTGGGCGTGGCCTCCTTCCTCTTCTACCGGTTCACCTCGAAGGAGGCCGACTGATGGCGGTCACCGAAGCGCCCGCCGAGCGGCCCTCCGCCCGGGGCGTGCGGCGCATCACGCGCCCGGACGCCGCCTCGCGCGGGCGGGGCGGCCAGCGTTTCCTGCTCGTCGGGCTGGCCCTGGCCAGCGCCTACAGCCTGTTCCCGCTGTGGTGGCTGCTGGTCAGCGCGACGAAGAACCGCACGGCGCTGTACCAGAGCAACGGCCTGTGGTTCTCCGGCTGGCACCTGTGGGACAACCTGCGCGAGGTGTTCACCTACCAGGACGGCATCTTCCTGCGCTGGACGGCCAACTCGCTGCTGTACGCCGGCGTCGGCTCCCTCGGCGGCACGGTGGTGGCGCTCGCCGCCGGCTACGGTCTGGCCCGCTTCGACTTCCCGGGCCGCAATGTGATCTTCGCGTGCGTGGTGGGCTCGTTCCTGATCCCGATCGCGCTGCTGACCCTCCCGCTGTATCTGCTGTTCTCCTCGATCGGCCTGGTGGACACCCCCTGGGCGATGCTGATCCCGTGCCTGATCAACCCGTTCAGCGTGTATCTGGCCAAGGTGTACACCGAGGCCACGATCCCCTACGAACTGCTGGAGGCGGCCCGGCTCGACGGCGCCGGGGAGCTGCGCATCTTCGTCAGCATCGTGCTGCGGATGATGACGACGGGCGGCGCGACGGTCTTCCTGCTCGCCTTCGTCAACACGTGGAACGCCTTCTTCCTCCCGCTGACCGTGCTGCGCGGCAAGGAGAACTGGACCCTCAACATCGGCCTGTACAACTGGTCCGGCACCCGCATGGAGTCCGGTGTCGACCTGACGGGGCTCGTGCTGACCGGCGCGCTGCTGTCCATCGTGCCGATGGCGGTGATGATGGTGGCGATGCGGCGCTACTGGCGCACCGGGGTGACCCTGGGAGCCCTCAAGTGACCGATGCCGTGGCCGAGTTGGTCAACCCGGTGATCCGGGGCTTCGCCCCGGACCCGTCCCTGGTCCGCGCCGGGGACTGGTACTACGTGGCGACCAGCTCCTTCGAGTGGTTCCCGACGATCCCGATCCACCGCTCCCGCGACCTGGCCCACTGGGAGTACGCCGGCCATGTCGAGGGGGCGGCCCCGGGCGGAACGCTGGCCGGGGTGCCGGACTCCGGTGGGATCTGGGCGCCCTCGCTGAGCTGGAACGGTACGCGGTTCTGGGTAACGTACACGGTGGTGCGCTCGGTCGGCACGCCGTACTTCGACCTGGACACCTACGTCAGCACGGCGCCCGGCGTCGCGGGCCCGTGGACGCCTCCGCGCCGGGTCCCGTCCCACGGTTTCGACCCGGCCCTGTTCCACGAGCAGGGCCGTCTATGGCTCCTCAACCTGCAGAACGACCACCGCCCCGGCGGCCGCCGCTTCTGCGGCATCGTCGCCACCGAGCTGAACCCGTCGACGCTCTCCCCCGTCGACGGCACCCACCTCCTGCTCCAGCACGACCGGCTGATCGAGGGCCCGAAACTCCTGAAACGGGACGGCTGGTACATCCTGCTGCTCGCCGAGGGCGGCACAGGTTTCGAGCACGGCGTTCGAGTGGCCCGCTCCCGCCGGCTGACCGGCCCGTACGACCTGGCCCCGCGCCCGCTCCTGACCTCCCGGGACGACCCGGCCTGGCCGTTGCAGAAGGCGGGCCACGCGGAGTTGGTACGCGCCCCGGACGACGAGTGGTACCTGAGCCACCTCACCTCCCGCCCCCTGGCCACCCCCGCCGGCCCCCGCTGCCCCCTCGGCCGGGAGACCGCGATCCAGGCGGTGACCTGGGACGAGGCCGGCTGGCCCCGCCTACGGCACGGGGACTGCCGACCGGCGCTCAGGGTGCCGATGCCACGAGGGCGGGGCAGGCAGCCGGAACCGGCCGACAGCGAAGGCGCCCTCGCACCGACTGCACCGGAGCCCGCTGGGGCTTTCCTGCTTCCAGACGTGTCGGAGCCCGCCGAAAACGGCCCGGAACCGGAGATCATCACCTCCGGGTATGCCCTGACGCCGGGCCGGCCGGACCGCTGCACGAGCGGCCGGGAGCCCGAGACCGCCGGTGCCGGGGACCCCATGGCACCGGGCCGGCCGGGGCTCTCCGGAAGGTCCCTCGCGCCCGGACGGTCGGAGCCCTCCTGGTACACGTTGCGCTCGCCCGCCGATCCGTCCTGGATCGACCTGACCAGCCGTGCGGGCTGGATCCGGCTGCGTGGCCGGCACGGGCCCGAGTCGTTGTGGGCGCACAGTCTGCTCGCCCGGCGGATCACCGAGCACCGGGCCGAGGCGCGGGTGACCGTCGAGGCGCGGCCGGCGACGTTCACCCAGGCGGCCGGACTGCTGCTCTGGTACAACACGGCGGCCTACCTCGCCCTCGACCTGACCTGGACGGAGGACGCGGGTGAGGAGCAGTGCGGGCAGCAGTGGCGGGGCGCCGGCCGGAGCGTGCTCGCGCTGACGGCGCGCGACGAGGACGAGACGCGCCTGGTGGCGGTGGCCGACGTGGACGCGAGCGGCCCGCTCACTCTGGGGGTCCGCGTCGAGCGCGGGGAGGCCAGGTTCTGGTACGCCGAGGCCGGCACCCGCCGCTGCGTCGGTCCGCCGCTGGACTTCACCCTGCTCTCCGACGACCACGGCTCCCGGCTGCGCTTCACCGGCGCCATGGCCGCGATCCACGCGGTGGACCTCGTCGACGCCTCCTTCACCGCGGACTTCACCGGCTTCCGGCTCGACTGCATCCCGGACTGACCTCACCCACCGAAGGGGATGTTCGGAGTTTCGAAAGCTCCGACCGGCGCCATCCCGCGAATTCCCATGTCTTCACGCCGTGTTGACGCGCATCTATCGTAGGAAGCGCTTTCTGCATGGTCGGTGAGCAGGCCGCGGAAGCAGCGTTGGTCGCAACTTTCGAGGCCCAAAGGCGGGCCGGAGAGGCGGTTTCCTGTGGTCCGTGCGGGGAGTGCGAGCGTGACGGCCGGGCCGACGCTGGCCGTGGTGGCACGCGAGGCGGGGGTATCGGTGCCCACCGCGTCGAAGGTGGTCAACGGCCGCGAGGACGTGGCACCGGAGACCCGCCGCCGGGTCACCGAGGCACTGGACCGGCTCGGCTATGTGCGCCGGCCCCGCTTCGACGCGGCGAAGGCTCCTGTCCTGGTCGACCTGGTGGTGCACTCGCTGGAGAGCTCCGGGTCGGGAGCGGTGCTGCACGGGGTGGAGGCGGCGGCGCACGAGGCGGGCCTGGAGGTGGTGGTCTCGGCCGGGCCGAACCGGGCCCGTGGCGGCCGGCCGGAGCGCGACTGGCTGGACAAGCTGACCGCCCGCGGCTCCTCCGGAGTGCTGTTCAACCTCGCCGAACTGTCCCCGTCGCAGTACGCGTGGCTGGACCACCACCGCATCCCCTACGTGCTGATCGACCCCGCGCACGAACCGCCGGCCGGGGTGGTATCGGTCGGGGCGGCCAACTGGCAGGGCGGGGTCAGCGCGACCGAGCATCTGCTGGGGCTCGGCCACCGGCGGATCGCGGTGATCGCCGGGCACCGGCGCACGATGGGCAGCAGCGCCCGGGTGGCCGGTTACCGTTCCGCGCTCGCCTCCGCCGGGGTGCGGCACCTCGCCGAGTACGTGCGGTACGCCGGTTTCGACGAGGCCACCGCTCGGCTGCGCACGCACGAACTGCTGGACCTGCCCGAGCCGCCGACCGCGGTGTTCGTGTGCTCGGACCGGATGGCCCTCGGGGTGTACGCGGCGCTCGCGGAACGGGGGTTGAGGGTGCCGGACGACATGAGCGTCGTGGGCTTCGACGACCTGCCCGAGGCCCGCTGGATCGCGCCGGCCCTGACCACCGTGCGCCAGCCGCTCGGGGAGATGGCGGCGACCGCGCTCCGGCTGCTGGTGCGGATGATGCAGGGCGAGCGTCCGGAGGGCACCCGGACCGAGTTGTCGACCCGGCTGGTGCCGCGCGCGAGCACGGCGGCGCCGCCCCTGGCGCGGCCGGCCGCGTGATGCGGCACGCCCGTCCGGACGCGGGGCGGTGACCGCGCCGTACCCGGGATCGTTTCCCGGGCATGGACCTCACCTCGCGCACCGCAGCGGCCCTCGCCGTGGCCGCAGTCGCTCTGGTCACCGCCTTCGGTACGGCCCACGCCGCCTGCCGCACCCTCGCCCCCGGACAGCACCGCGCCACCGTGGCCACGCCCGGCGACGAGCACGACCCGAAGGCCGACGTCGGACTCGACGAGAACGGCCGCCCCGACCTCGCCGAGGACTGAGCCGACCCGGCGAGAACCGAGCCGACCCGGCGAGCGCTGAGCCGACCCGGCGAGAACCGAGCCGACCCGGCGAGCGCTGAGCCGACCCGGCGAAGACCGAGTCGGCCCCGGCGTGGGTGAGGCCGGGGCACGGTGGCGGTCGGGCACCTCCCGCACGGGGTGCCCGGCCGCCGCCGTGAGCGGCGTGAGTAGTTGCCCTCAGTAGTCCCCGTGGTGATGGGGGGCACCGACGAGGGCCTCGATCGCGTCCACGGCACTGCCGTCGTGGTCGCTGCCGGCCGTGCCCCTGCCGGCCTGGACGTTGGCGGTGCGGTCGACCTCCAGCCAGGAGTCGGCGTGGGAGTTGTCGATGACGGTGATCAGGCTGCCGGTCGCGGGTGCGGGTGCCGCGGGTGCCGCGCCGGCGCCGAGCGCCGCGGCGGCGAGGGCCGCCGCCGTCCCGAGCCGGGGTACGGCACGCCTCACACGCCCACGCCCTCGGGGGTGAGCCGCTCCCGGGCGATGTTGCGCTCCAGCAGGCTGGTGGCGGCCTTCACGCCGATGCCGCTCGCCGGATCGACCTCGGGCAGCCGGCCGTCGGCGGCCTTCAGACCGGCGAGCGCGGAGTCCATCGCCTCGTGCGCGGCGAACAGACACGGCGTGCTGTAGATGGCGACGTCCACGCCGAGGCCGGTCAGTTCGCCGAGGGAGAGGCGGGGCGACTTGCCCCCGGCGATCTGGTTGAACAGCAGCGGCTTGTCGCCCACGACCTTGCGGATGCGCTGGATCCACTCGACGCTGCGCACCCCGTCGACCAGCACGACGTCGGCGTCGGTGGCGGCCAGCCGCTGGGCGCGGTGCAGGATGTCGTGCTCCTCGGTGGCGTCCGTCCGGGCCACGACGACCAGGTCCTTGCGGGTCTGGAGGACCTTGTCCAGTTTCTCCAGGTACTCCTCCAGCGGCAGCACCTGCTTGCCGTCGGCGTGTCCGCAGCGACGGGGCCGCTTCTGGTCCTCCAGGATCACGCCGGAGGCCCCGATGCGCTCCAGTCCTTCGACGACATGACAGGCGACCTCGGGATCGACGTAACCGTCGTCGATGTCGACCAGCAGGTGGTGGTGCGGGAACGCGCCCCGCAGCCGCTGGACGAAGGCCACCATGTCGGGCCAGGCGATGAAACCGATGTCCGGCAGCCCGTAGTACGAGGCCGCGAATCCGAAGCCCGAGACGAACATGCCGTCGTAGTGCTGGGCCGCGATCGACGCCGAGTACATGTCGTACACGCCGATCAGCGGCGTGGTCCCGGGCCCGGCGATGCGTTCGCGCAGCTGTTTTCCGTAAGTCAAGGTCCGACTCCTCCCACGGATCCCTTTGCCAAAGCAAGAGCATCTCTAGATGTTCACGTGACTTTCCACATACGCATGCTTTACTCACTCCAATGGGGGAACGGTTTCACCGAGCGGACGTCACCGAAGGCTCGGGCTCGGTCCAACTTCCTTGTGCCGTGCGGCCGGTGACCGTAGCCTCGCCGGGCATGAACGCCGTTCCCCCGCTCCTGGACCACCTCGTCCTCGCCACGCCGGATCTGGCCGCGACCGTCGCCGACTTCACCCGGCGCACCGGAGTGACACCCGAGCCCGGCGGTGTGCACCTCGGTCTCGGCACCCGCAACCATCTGGTGGGGCTGGGCGGCCGCAGGTACCTGGAGATCCTCGGCCCCGACCCGGAGCAGCCGGAGCCCGCCGGGCCGCGGCCGTTCGGCGTCGACCAGCTGACCGAGCCGCGCACGCTGACCTGGGCGATCAGCCCGCCCGACCTCGACACGGCGATCACGGCGGCCCGCGCGCGGGGCTACGACCCCGGCCCCGTCCGCCCGATGAGCCGCCGCACCCCCGACGGCACCCTGCTGCGCTGGCGGCTGACCGACGGCACCTCAGGGGACCCCTCCGGCCTGGTGCCCTTCCTGATCGACTGGGGCGACTCGCGCCACCCGGCGGACTCGGGTCTGCCGGTCACCCCGCTGCTGGAGCTGAGGGCCACGCTCCCCGACCCGGAGGCCCTCCGCGGACCGCTGGCGGCCCTGGACACCGAGCTGACCGTCACCTTGGGTCCGGCGGCGCTCACCTTCATCGTGGACACACCGAAGGGGCCGGTGACCTTCGGCTGAGACCGGAAGCTGTCATCGCACCCGCAGGGTGGCCGATTTCTTCAAGACCCTCCCGCCACCGCCCTCCTACGGTGGCCCCATGACTGCACGATTCGCCGTGATCGGCGTGGTGGCCTCCGATCTGGCCGCCTCGCTCGCCTTCTACCGCCGCCTCGGGCTGGTCTTCCCCGACGGGGCCGAGGAACAGCCGCATGTCGAGGCCGAGCTGCCCGGCGGGCTGGTGCTCGCGCTGGACACCGAGGAGACCGTCCGCTCCTTCCACCCCGGCTGGCGCCCGCCCGAGGGCGGTGGGCGCATCGGGCTCGCCTTCCGCTGCGGCTCACCCGCCGAGGTCGACGCCCGGTACGAGGAACTCGTGGGCGCCGGGTACCACGGCGAGCTGAAGCCGTGGGACGCCTTCTGGGGCCAGCGGTACGCCACCGTGCACGACCCGGACGGCAACGGCGTCGACCTGTTCGCCCCGCTACCCGCCGCCGAGTAGCTCCCCGAGCGGCATACCGGCCAGCTCCCGTACCTCCCGGGCGAGATGGGCCTGGTCCGCGTAGCCCGCGCGGACCGCCGTCTCGGCGTACGCCACCCCGGAGCGGGCCAGCGTCAGCGCCCGTTGCAGACGCAGGATGCGGGCGAGAGTCTTGGGGCCGTAGCCGAACGCGTTCAGGCTGCGGCGGTGCAACGTGCGGGCGGCGATGCCGAGTTCGGCGGCCGTCTCGGACACCGGCCGGCCCTCGTCCAGGCGCTCCACCAGCCGGCGCAGCAGCGGATCGGGGGCCGCCACGCGCGCTGCCGCGTCCAGGGCGACGTCCTCCAGTGCCGTCGCCGGATCGGTGGCCGCCTCGATCCGGTCGCACAGCCGGCGGACTCGGGCGGCGGGCCACAGGTCGGCCAACTCCACGCGCCGATCCCGCAGTTCGTGCGCCGGTACGCCGAGCAGGGCGGGCGCGGTGCCGGGAAAGAAACGGACACCAGCCCAGGAACGTTCCGGACCCTCGGGGGCGTAGGGGCGGGTGTCGGGGCCCGCGACCAGCAGCCGGCCCTCGCTCCACAGCAGGTCCATGCAGCCGTCGGGCAGCACGGCCCGGCCACCGGCCCCGGTCGGGGTGTTCGTCCACACGACGGCACCGGCCAGCCGGGACGCCCGCTCCGCGTACACAAGCGCCAGCCTACGTCGCCGACGGCACTCAGTCTGTCCGGTGCCGGTGCCGATGCCGATGCCGGTGCCGGTGCCGGTGCCGCAGTGACGGTCAGCCCGGACGCCGGGCCGGAGAACGCGGCGGCAGCTGGGTGCGTATGCCGGGGTCCGCCGTCGCCAGGGTCGCAGCGGGCGCCGGAGCGGACGGGAAGGACGGGAAGGACGGGGGCAGGCTGCCGTTCGTGCGGTCGGCGTGCTCCGTGCCGGGGGTGCCGAGCAACGGGAGGCCGTGGCGGGTGCGGAAGCGGCGGGCGTACCCGGCGGTGGCCGCGGCCGTCAGGGCGAGCAGGGACAGGGACACCACGCGGGTGAGCAGCGGCACGGTGTCGGACGGCAGTACGGCCGCGGCGAGTGTGCCGAGGCCGCCGTCGAGCAGTTGCTCGGCGCCCCAGGCCAGGGTGAGGGCGCGCAGGGCCCGGCGGAACTCGGCGGAGTCCCGCCAGAGCCCGGCGCGCGCCAGGGCGGCCGGCCCCCGGTGCAGCCGCTGTCCCAGCTGGAAGGCCAGCGGCCTGCGGGTGAACCCGGTGCCGGCCACCCAGGTGCCGACGACGAGGGACAGCGCCTCGTCCTTGAACAGCAGGACACGGGGACCGCCGCCGATCAGGGACACCAGCGCGGCACCGGCCAGCCACACCGTGAAGCACAGGTCCACGCCGTCGATCCTGCGGTGCCGCAGCGCGCCGTACAGCAGCCGCAGGGCGGGAGGCGCCCCGCTGAGCAGGAGCGCCGGGCCCTGGTGCGCGCCGAGTACGCGGGCGGCGTAGTAGACGAGGAGGGGCAGGAGGATGTCGGCGGCGATCCCGAGCAGCGGGCCGTGGCCCAGCCCACCGTTCCTCGCCCCCGGGCCCGACTCCGCCCCCGGGCCCGACTCCGCCCCCGGGCCCGACTCCGCCCCCGGGCCCGTCTCCGTCTCCGTCATATCGACCTCCGCCTCTTCGCCGGTCGGGAAGCCACCGCCGGCCCGTGGAAAACGCTAGGTCCATGGCGGTACCGGGCGGATCGGAGCACGGGTGGAGAGACGGGTGGAATGCAGGTGGAAACACCCGGCGCCGTCATCCACCGCTGATGCGCACCCAGGGGTGGAGAGTCACCGCTCACTGGCCCTGCGGCGGTGTGCCCCCGTGAGGATTCGTGGGTGTGTCCCCGGTGCCGTTGTGGGCGTGAGGGTGGTGGTGCGGGTTCTTGGCGTGGGTGCGCAGGCGGGCCGTGATGTCCTCCGGGGGCAGGAAGCGGGACCAGCGCTCGGGGAATTCGGAGGGCATGTCCGGGTCGTCGGGGTCGGCCTCGCGGGACGCCGCCGTCCAGGCGACGTACTCGGCGACCTGCGCCTCACGTATCCGCTCGTTCGCCTCGCGGGCGGCGGCCGTGGCGGCGGCGGGCCAGACCCGGTCGATGGCCGCGTTCACGGCCGCGCCGACCAGGACCGCGAAGGCCGACACGCCGATCCACAGCAGGACCGCGACGGAGGCGGCCAGGGAGCCGTAGATCGTGGCGCCCTCGATGGTGTGCACGAGGTAGATCCGCAGCAGGAAACTGCCGAAGACCCACATGGCCAGCGCGACGAGGGCGCCGGGGACGTCCTCGATCCACGGGGAGCGGACCGGCACGGACACGTGGTACAGGGTCGTCAGGAAGGCGATGGACAGGACCATGACGACCGGCCAGTACAGGACCTGCACGACCGTCGCCGACCAGGGCACCACCCGTACCACCGCGTCCGGGCCCGCCACCATGAGCGGCAGCGCCACCGAGCCGATCAGCAGGGCGACGATGAAGAGCAGGAACGACATCACCCTCGTCTTGACGATGCCGCGGACGCCGTCGAGGCCGTACATGACGGTGATGGTGTCGATGAAGACGTTCACCGCGCGCGATCCCGACCACAGCGCGAAGACGAACCCGATGGAGATGACGTCGGGCCTGGTCTTCAGCACGTCGTGCAGGATCGGCTCGGCGATCTCCTTCACGCCCTTGTCGGACAGGACCGTCCGCGAGGCGTCGAGGATGTTGGTCTCCAGGCTCTGGATGGTGTGGGCGCCGGTCCAGGTGTCGACGTAGGCGAGCAGCCCGATGAGACAGAGCAGCAGGGGCGGCACGGACAGCAGCGTGAAGAACGCCGCCTCGGCGGCCAGGCCCAGGATGCGGTACTCCATGCAGGAGTTGACGGTGTCCTTGAGCAGCAGCCAGGCCGTCCTTCGCTTGGAGACGTTCCGGTAGAGGGCTCTGGCCCGGTGGAGACGGCCGGGGGGCCGCTCGGGGGGTTCACTTGCTGGCTGCACGACCCAACCGTAGCCGCAGCACCGGACCGCCCTCACCTTCCGGGCCGGGTCAGCGGGTCCCCGGCGCCCCGGCCCGTGCCGTTGTGCCACGCTGGAGGCCATCACCTCCACCAGTCCCGGGTAGGTTCGCAATCATGGCAGGCACCTCCACCCACACCGTGACGAACCAGCCGCCGCCCCTGGTCGGCTACGACCTGTTCACCGCCGACCGGGCCCTCGTGGCGGCCGTCGAGCGGTACACCGACCCGGGCGTACTGGACGAGGTGCGCCCGGAGCTGTCCGTGCTGGGCCGCTCCTCGGGTTCGGCGCAGGTGCAGGAGTGGGGGGCGCGGGCGAACGAGCACCCGCCCCGGCTGCGCACCCACGACCGCTACGGCCACCGGATCGACGAGGTCGATTTCGACCCGGCCTGGCACCGGCTGCTCGGCAAGGGGGTCGGGGCGGGGCTGACCGGCGCCTGGACACGGCCCGCCGGGCATGTGCGCCGGGCGGCCGGGTTCCTGATCTGGACCCAGGTCGAGGCGGGCAACTGCTGCCCGCTGTCGATGACCCACGCGGCCGTGCCCGCGCTGCGGACCGACCCGGAGCTGGCCGCCGTGTGGGAGCCGCTGCTGACGTCCACGGTGTACGACCGTGAGCTGCGGCCCGCCGCGCGGAAGGCCGGCGCCCTCATGGGCATGGCCATGACGGAGAAGCAGGGCGGCAGCGACGTACGGGCGAACACGACCGAGGCCCGGCCGCTGGCCGAGTCCGGGACGTACGCGCTGACCGGTCACAAGTGGTTCTGCTCGGCACCGATGTCCGACGCCTTCCTGGTGCTCGCCCAGGCCCCCGGCGGGCTCACCTGCTTCCTCGTGCCGCGGGTCCTCGCGGACGGCACGCGTAACGTGTTCCTGCTCCAGCGACTCAAGGACAAGCTCGGCAACCGGTCCAACGCCTCCGCCGAGGTGGAGTTCGCCGGGACCTGGGCGCGCCGGGTCGGCGAGGAGGGGCGCGGGGTGCGGACCATCATCGAGATGGTCGCGGCGACCCGGCTGGACTGCGCGCTCGGCTCGGCGGGCCTGATGCGGCAGGCGGTGGTGCAGGCCGTGCACCACTGCGCGCACCGGGAGGCGTTCGGCGCACGGCTGATCGACCAGCCGCTGATGCGCAACGTCCTCGCCGACCTCGCTCTGGAGTCCGAGGCCGCGACCGCGCTCACGCTGCGGCTGGCCGCAGCGTACGACGAGGGCGGCGAGCAGGAGCGCGCCTTCCTGCGGCTCGCGGTACCCGCCGCCAAGTACTGGATCACCAAGCGCTGCGCGCCCGTCGCGGTGGAGGCGGCGGAGTGCCTCGGCGGCAACGGCTACGTCGAGGAGTCCGGACTGCCCCGGCTGGTCCGGGAGTCGCCGCTGAACTCCGTCTGGGAGGGCGCCGGGAATGTCCAGGCGCTCGACGTGCTCCGGGCGCTGCAACGCGAGCCGGGCGCGCTGGACGCCTGCCTCACCGAGATCGGCCGCGCCCATGGCGCCGACCACCGCCTGGACCGGGCGGTGAAGGACCTGTTCACCGAACTCGCCGACCTGGACGGCATCGAGGCCCGCGCCCGCCGCCTGGTGGAACGCCTCGCCCTGGTCCTCCAGGGCTCTCTCCTGGTCCGCCACGCCCCACCGGAGGTGGCCGACGCCTTCTGCGCCTCCCGCCTGGGCGGCGACCACGGAGCGAGCTTCGGCACCCTGCCGGCGGGCCTGGACCTGGTGGCGATCGTGGAACGAGCACGTCCAGCCTCTTGAGCGAGGGCACCTGGTCCGACGTGAGGGGCGCGAGACTGTATCGACATGCGGCTACCGCCGCGTGGGCGCGAGAAACCACAACGCACCCGCACCCGCCAACGCACAGAACCCGGCACCCCCGAAGGCGAACCCGGCCAAACCCCCGGGCGGGGTGGTGCTGCGCCGACACGGCACCACCCCGGGGGTCAAGTCTCGGCCACCCCCGATAAGTTCACCAGGGTTGCAAGGGGTTGCAACTTGTCGGCCCGCGTGTGCGGATTGTCTGCCTCCGCCCGGCCTGGAACGGCAGTATGTGTGGCACAGCCGGGCCGGAAACCGCCGTCGGTACGGCTTGACAAGCATGTTCGAAGCCCTTTTCCGGGCCGTTCCGGGAGGACCCAGTGGTGAACCCGCCGATGAACGTGGCGCGCCTGGCCGCCGTGGACGTGGCACAGGCGGCGCGGGTGCTGAGCGAGGTGCGCGAGGCCACGCTCGCCGGTCACCGTGCGCGGATCGCGCCGCGGCCGGTGATCGAGCAGTCCTGGGGGCGCATGCTGCGCAGCGGCGTGGACCCGGACCACGACTTCCGGTCGGGGCTGCTGCCGTCGGACGAGATCCGGCGCCGGCGTGAGGAGTCACCGCTGCGGCACGTCCTGTCGGTGCTGCGCGACGGTCTGCTTTCGGTCGCGGACGTCGCCCAGCACATCATGGTCGTCGCGGACGCCGACGGCCGCGTGCTGTGGCGGGAGGGGGCCACGCAGGTGCTGCGCAAGGCCGACGGTCTCGGCTTTGAACTCGGCGCGGACTGGCGGGAAGACGTCGTCGGCACCAACGGGGTGGGCACCCCGGCGGTCGTACGGCGGCCCGTGCAGGTGTTCGCCGGCGAGCACTTCGTCCGTTCGCACGTCTCCTGGACCTGTTCGGGTGCGCCGATCACCGATCCCAGGGACGGCCGGCTGATCGGTGTGGTGGATGTCAGCGGCCCACTGGAGACGATGCATCCGGCGACGCTGGCCTGGGTGGACGCGGTGGCGAAGCTGGCGGAGGCGCGGCTGCGGGAGCTGCATCTGGACTCGCTGGAGCGGCTGCGGTCGGTGGCGGCGCCGGTACTGGCCCGGCTGGAGGGGCAGGCGCTGGTGGTGGACCGGGACGGCTGGTCGGCGGCGGTGTCGGGGATGCCGTACGTACGGCGCGTCGCGCTGCCCAAGTCGCTCTCGCCGGGCCTGCGGTGGCTGCCGTCGCTGGGTTCGTGCGCGGTGGAGCCGCTGGCCGGGGGCTGGTTGCTGCGGGCGGCGCAGGAACCGCCGGCCACGGCCGCGCGGATCGTGCTGGATCTGGCGAAGGCGGGGCGCAGCACGCTGACGGTGACCGGGTCCGCGGGTGCCTGGTCGCGTGAACTCAGCCCCCGGCACGCCGAGTTGATCTTTCTGCTCGCCGAGCACCGCGCCGGCCGGAGCGCGGCGGCGCTCGCCGGGGATCTGTTCGGGGATTCTTCACGCACGGTGACGGTACGGGCCGAGATGTCGCGGATCCGGCGGTACCTCGGGGAACTTCTCCAGCATCGGCCGTATCGTTTCTGCGAGGACGTGGAGATCGATGTCCTGCTCCCCGACGACCCGCGTGACCTGCTGCCTTCTTCTACGGCGCCGGCGATCGCCCGCCGCCGGACGGCTCCGGAGGGCACCGGGTCCCCCGTTCCCTGAGCGGAGTCTTCGGCACAAGTGCGGGGTATTCGCCCTGCGCGGGCCGTTACTGCCGTAGCATCCCTTCAGGGCTCCCCGGCTGTTGCACGCGTCAACCTACAAACCAGCAGGCACAGTTGGCCCGCCTCGGCCCCGGGCCGACTCGGCGGCGAAGGAGCCCTGGAAGAGGGGACGAGATGAAGCATCGCGGCAGACACCGGCGGCGCAGACGGGGCGCCGTACTGCGCGCGGTCCTGACCGGCACCGCGCTGGCGCTCACCGCGACCGCCACCCTGATCAGCGCGTCCCAGGCCGATGTCACCGACAGCCCCGGTGCGCTCAAGTCCCTCTCATCCCCGGCGGACATCTCCCGGCTGCGGCTCCAGGAGCAGCTCGTCCCCGCCCGCGCCCTGGACCGGCTGTCCGCGGCGATGGGCACCCCGGTCGGCGTGGACGACGTACTGGCGAGCGCGGACCGCGACATGAGCGAGGCCGCCGACTGCTCCTCGGGCGACCGCGCGTCCCTGCCCGTCTCCCCGTCCGCCGACCGCGCCTACTGCTGGGACCGGGCGGACGCCTCGGCCACGGACTGGCGGCCGGCGTCGGTGACCACCTCCGGGGACGCCGACGACGACGGCCTGTGGGGCACACACCGGGTGGTCCTGGCCGGCTGGACCCACAGCGCCGCCACCGGACGCGCCGCCGAGCGGGGCCTCGCCCGGGTCGCCTTCGTGAACGCCGACGACCCCGCCCGCCTCACCTACCGCTGGGTGCTGCTGGTGCTGCCGGTGCAAGGCGGCCAGGACTACCGGGGCCTGGCCTCCGGTATCTCGGGCATGGTCTGGTACCAGGACAAGCTGCTGGTCACCGCCGGGGCCGGCGGCGCCGAAGCGCTCTATGTCTTCGACCTCGACCGCATCCAGCGCACCACGGTCGACGGGCCCGCGATCGGACGGGTCCCCGGCGGCTGGTCCGCGGACGGCTACCGGTACGTGATGCCCGCCGTCGGCTCCTACCGCTTCACCGCCGGCCGCTGCTCCGCCGCCGGCCCGCCCTGTCCCGGCGCACTCGCCCTGGACCGGAGCACCGTGCCCGACAGCCTGGTGGCGGCGGAGTGGACCGCGCCCGGCGCAGACCGTACGGCCCGGCTGTGGCGGTACGCGTTCGGCACGGACCCCGAGCGCGGTGGACCGCTCGCCGCGGACGCCTCCGGGCAAGTCCCGGCGGTGGAGGCGTACCGGACCCGGGCGGCCGGGATCCGGGGCGTGCTGTCGTACCGGCGGCCCGGCGCCGACCATCCGTCCTGGTATGTGGGACACCTGCCCGACTCTCGGGACGGACACGGCGGTCTGTGGCGCCAGGACGTCACGGCGGCGAAGGCGGCCCACTGCGGTGCGGACGCCTCGCATCGCTGCTGGGCCGAGGACGCGGGCTCCCTGTCGTACTGGCAGGCGACCGGCGAGGTGTGGTCGCTGTCGGACCGGATGCTGTTCTCGCTCCCGCTGGCCGAGCTGGACCGCTCACTGGGCTGAGCCCGTACGCCGGGCCGCATCCGGCGTGACCAGGTCGATCGACAGACCGGGCGGCGGGATGATTCCCTGGCCCGCATGAGCAGCGTCCCCGTCACCACCTGGTCCCTGGAGCAGACCTCCCCGGTCGACCTTCTGTCCGCCGCCGCGCCCGAGGGCGATGTACGGATCGTCCGCGCCGAGGTCCCCTCCCCCGAGCTCAGCCGCTTCCTGTACGCCTCGGTCGGCGGCGACCTCCGCTGGACCGACCGGCTGGGCTGGACGTACGCCCGGTGGCAGGAGCACCTGACACGGCCGGGCGTGGAGACCTGGGTGGCCTACGACCGGGGCACGCCGGCCGGCTATGTGGAGCTGGAGGCGCAGGACGAGGGCGTGGTGGAGATCGTCTACTTCGGACTGCTCCCCGCCTTCCGCGGCCGGCGGATCGGCGGCCATCTGCTGTCGTACGGCACGGCCCGCGCCTGGGACCTGGCCGAGCGGTGGCCGGGGCGGGCGCCGACGAAGCGGGTGTGGCTGCACACGTGCAGCAAGGACGGCGAGTTCGCGATGGACAACTACCAGCGGCGCGGCTTCCGGCTGTTCGACACCAAGGTCGAGCTGGAGCGGGAGGTCGCGACGCCGGGACCGTGGCCGGGGGCGTACCCCGCCTGAGCCCGGCCGATGCCCCCCGCATCCCCCGCATACCCCGCGCGACCTGCTACGACAAGCCTTCCGGCGGCACATGTGAGCGACGACACCCTCCGTCCACATTTCGGGACAAGGATGTCCACATGATGGATAAAGCTGGACTGTGTCCAGATCGCCGTGACACGCTTCCGTCATGTCTGGAACTGGAATTGCCTTGGTGAGTCGGCGGCACGTCGACCTCGGCCGCATGTCCAGCGCCATCTGTCCGGCGAGCTGAGCCCACCAGCACCGCCGCACTCCCCGTACCTGATTTCTGCCGCGCAATGATGCGCGACCATGCCCGCATGCGCGCCCGTGCGCAGGTCAGAGCCCCTTGCCGCCTGTCTTGAAGGACGTAGAACCATGGCCGCCAGCCCACAGAACCCCGCCGCCTCAGCGCCCCGCCGCAAGGTGAGTCGTCACCGCGGTGAGGGTCAGTGGGCCGCGGGGCACTTCACCCCGCTCAACGGCAACGAGCAGGTCAAGAAGGACGATGACGGTCTCAATGTGCGGACGCGCATTGAGACGATCTACTCCAAGCGTGGATTCGACTCCATCGACCCGAGCGACCTGCGCGGCCGCATGCGCTGGTGGGGCCTCTACACCCAGCGCAAGCCCGGGATCGACGGCGGCAAGACCGCGATCCTGGAGCCGGAGGAGCTGGACGACCGCTACTTCATGCTGCGCGTGCGCATCGACGGCGGTGCGCTCACCACGGCGCAGCTGCGGGTGATCGGCGAGATCTCGCAGGAGTTCGCGCGCGGCACCGCGGACATCACCGACCGGCAGAACATCCAGTACCACTGGATCCGGATCGAGGACATGCCCGAGATCTGGGAGCGGCTGGAGGCCGTCGGCCTGTCCACCACCGAGGCCTGCGGTGACACGCCCCGCGTGATCCTCGGCTCCCCGGTCGCCGGGATCGCCGCGGACGAGATCATCGACGGCACCCCGGCCGTCGAGGAGATCCACCGCCGGATCGTCGGCAACCCGGCCTTCTCGAACCTGCCCCGTAAGTTCAAGTCCGCGGTCTCCGGCTCGCCGCTGCTGGACGTGGTGCACGAGATCAACGACATCGCGTTCGTCGGCGTGGTCCACCCCGAGCACGGCCCCGGCTTCGACGTGTGGGTCGGCGGCGGGCTGTCCACCAACCCCAAGCTCGGTGTGCGGCTCGGTGCCTGGGTGTCGATCGACGAGGTCCCGGACGTCTACGAGGGCGTCATCTCGATCTTCCGTGACTACGGTTACCGCCGGCTGCGCAACCGCGCCCGCCTGAAGTTCCTCGTCGCCGACTGGGGCGCGGAGAAGTTCCGGCAGGTGCTGGAGGACGAGTACCTCAAGCGCACGCTGACCGACGGCCCCGCGCCCGAGCAGCCCGTGCAGCAGTGGCGCGACCACATCGGTGTGCACCGGCAGAAGGACGGCCGGTTCTACGTCGGTTTCGCGCCGCGGGTCGGCCGCGTCGACGGCGCCACGCTCACGAAGATCGCCGATCTGGCGGAGGCGCACGGCTCCGGGCGGGTCCGGACCACGGTCGAGCAGAAGATGATCGTCCTCGACGTCGAGCAGGACAAGGTGGACTCGCTGGTCGAGGGCCTGGAGGCACTGGACCTCACCGCCCGGCCGTCCTCCTTCCGGCGCGGCACCATGGCGTGCACCGGCATCGAGTTCTGCAAGCTCGCCATCGTCGAGACCAAGCAGCGCGGCGCACAGCTCATCGACGAACTGGAGCGCCGTCTGCCGGACTTCGACGAGCCGATCACCATCAATCTCAACGGCTGCCCGAACGCCTGCGCCCGTATCCAGGTCGCGGACATCGGTCTCAAGGGCCAGCTGGTCCTGAACGACCAGGGCGAACAGGTCGAGGGCTACCAGGTGCACCTCGGCGGCGCACTCGGTCTGGAGCCGGGCTTCGGCCGCAAGGTGCGCGGTCTGAAGGTCACCGCGGAGGAACTGCCCGACTACGTCGAGCGGGTGCTGAAGCGGTTCCGGGCGGAGCGCGCGGACGGTGAGCGGTTCGCCACCTGGGCGGCCCGCGCTTCCGAGGAGGCGTTGTCGTGAGCGAGCGTGCCGCGCCGTTCTACTGCCCCTACTGCGGCGACGAGGACCTGCGTCCGAGCGAAGAGGGTCACGGCGCCTGGGAATGCGGGGCGTGCAACCGCGCATTCCAGCTGAAGTTCCTCGGGCTGCTCGCCCGGGGCGTGAGCCGTAGTGCCGACTTCAGCGCTCCGAAGGCGAACGCCCTTGAAAAAGGCGGCCTTCAGCGAGCCGACAACGGAGGGGACGAGCTGATATGACGACGGCTCAGGAACAGCAGCGTACGGCCGAGGAGTTGAAGGCGCTCGCCGAGCAGGCGGGCCGCGATCTGGAGGACGCCTCCGCGCTGGAGATTCTCCAGTGGGCGGCGGAGACGTTCGGCAAGCGCTTCTGCGTGACCTCCTCGATGGAGGACGCGGTGGTGGCACACCTCGCGTCCCGCGCGATGCCCGGCGTGGACGTCGTCTTCCTCGACACCGGCTACCACTTCCCGGAGACCATCGGCACCCGGGACGCCGTCGAGGCCGTGATGGACGTCAACGTCATCACCCTCACCCCGCGGCAGACGGTGGCCGAGCAGGACGCCGAGTACGGCCCGAAGCTGCACGACCGCGATCCCGACTTGTGCTGCAAGCTGCGCAAGGTGCAGCCGCTGGAAGAGGGCCTCAAGGGCTACCAGGCCTGGGCGACCGGGCTGCGCCGCGACGAGTCCCCGACCCGGGCGAACACCCCGGTCGTCGGCTGGGACGAGAAGCGGCAGAAGGTCAAGATCTCCCCGATCGCCCGCTGGACGCAGGACGACGTGGACGCCTACGTCGCCGAACACGGCGTCCTGACCAACCCGTTGCTGATGGACGGCTACGCCTCCATCGGCTGCGCCCCGTGCACCCGCCGGGTCCTTGAGGGCGAGGACGCGCGCGCCGGCCGCTGGGCGGGCAGTGCCAAGACCGAGTGCGGACTGCACGGATGACGAACCATCAGACTCTTCAGGAGAACGACGTGACCACCGGAGCCACCGTCTGGCTCACGGGTCTGCCGAGTGCCGGCAAGACCACCATCGCCTACGAGCTGGCCGGCCGGCTGCGCGCCGAGGGCCACCGTGTCGAGGTGCTCGACGGCGACGAGATCCGCGAGTTCATCTCGGCGGGCCTCGGCTTCAGCCGTGAGGACCGGCACACCAATGTGCAGCGCATCGGCTTCGTCGCCGAACTGCTGGCCCGCAACGGCGTCAAGGCGCTGGTGCCGGTGATCGCGCCGTACGCGGACAGCCGGGAGGCGGTTCGCAAGCGGCACGACGAGAACGCCACGCCGTACCTGGAGATCCACGTGGCGACCCCGGTCGAGGTGTGCAGCGTGCGCGATGTGAAGGGGCTGTACGCCAAGCAGGCCGCGGGCGAGCTGAGCGGGCTGACGGGGGTCGACGACCCCTACGAGGAGCCGGAGACCCCGGATCTGCGGATCGAGTCGCAGAACCAGACCGTGCAGGAGTCCGCGGCATCGGTGTACGCCCTGCTGAGCGAGAGGGGACTGGCATGACGACCGTGGCCGAGGTCGAGGGCGGTACGGACAGCCCGTACGCCCTGTCCCACCTGGACGCGCTGGAGTCCGAGGCCGTGCACATCTTCCGTGAGGTGGCGGGCGAGTTCGAGAACCCGGTGATCCTGTTCTCCGGTGGCAAGGACTCCATCGTCATGCTGCACCTGGCGCTGAAGGCGTTCGCGCCGGCCGCGGTCCCGTTCTCGCTGCTGCATGTGGACACGGGACACAACTTCCCCGAGGTTCTTGAGTACCGGGACCGTGTGGTGGCCGCCCATGGGCTGCGCCTGCATGTGGCCTCCGTGCAGGACTACATCGACCGCGGTGTGCTGAAGGAGCGTCCCGACGGCACGCGTAACCCGCTGCAGACGCTGCCGCTGACGGAGAAGATCCAGAGCGAGAAGTTCGACGCGGTCTTCGGCGGCGGACGCCGGGACGAGGAGAAGGCCCGCGCCAAGGAGCGGGTGTTCAGCCTGCGCGACGAGTTCTCCCAGTGGGACCCGCGCCGTCAGCGCCCCGAGCTGTGGAACCTGTACAACGGCCGGCACGCGCCCGGCGAGCACGTGCGGGTCTTCCCGCTGTCCAACTGGACCGAGCTGGACGTGTGGCAGTACATCGCCCGGGAGGGCATCGAGCTGCCGCAGATCTACTTCGCGCACGAGCGTGAGGTGTTCGCCCGTAACGGCATGTGGCTGACCGCCGGCGAGTGGGGCGGCCCGAAGGACGGCGAGACGGTGGAGAAGCGCCAGGTCCGCTACCGGACCGTGGGCGACATGTCCTGCACGGGTGCCGTCGACTCCGACGCGGCCACGCTGGACGCCGTGATCGCCGAGATCGCCGCCTCCCGGCTCACCGAGCGGGGCGCGACCCGCGCCGACGACAAGCTGTCCGAGGCCGCGATGGAAGACCGCAAGCGCGAGGGGTACTTCTAGCCATGAGCACGACCACGACCGAGGCACTCTCGGCCACCACCCTGCTGCGGTTCGCCACCGCCGGCTCGGTCGACGACGGCAAGTCCACGCTCGTCGGGCGGCTGCTGCACGACTCCAAGTCGGTCCTCGTCGACCAGTTGGAGGCCGTGGAGCGCGCCTCCGCCAGCCGCGGCCAGGACGCCCCCGACCTCGCGCTGCTCACCGACGGCCTGCGCGCCGAGCGCGAGCAGGGCATCACGATCGACGTGGCCTACCGCTACTTCGCCACGCCCCGGCGCCGCTTCATCCTGGCCGACACGCCCGGACACGTGCAGTACACCCGCAACATGGTGACGGGTGCCTCCACGGCCGAGCTGACGGTGATCCTGGTGGATGCCCGCAACGGCGTGGTCGAGCAGACCCGGCGGCACGCGGCCATCGCAGCCCTGCTGCGCGTCCCGCACGTCGTCCTCGCGGTCAACAAGATGGACCTCGTCGGGTACGCGGAGAAGGTGTTCGCCGCGATCGCCGAGGAGTTCACGGCGTACGCGACCGAGCTGGGTGTGCCCGAGGTCACCGCGATCCCGATCTCGGCGCTCGCCGGTGACAACGTGGTGGAGCCGTCGGTGAACATGGACTGGTACGGCGGTCCGACGGTGCTGGAGCACCTGGAGACCGTGCCGGTCAGCCACGACCTGGCGCACTGCCACGCCCGGCTGCCCGTGCAGTACGTGATCCGGCCGCAGACCTCCGAGCACCCGGACTACCGGGGCTACGCGGGCCAGATCGCGGCCGGTTCCTTCCGGGTCGGCGAGGCGGTCACCGTGCTGCCGTCGGGCCGCACCTCGACCATCTCCTGCATCGATCTGCTGGGCAAGCCGGTCGACATCGCCTGGACCACGCAGTCGGTGACGATCCGGCTGGCCGACGACATCGACATCTCGCGCGGCGATCTGATCGTGCCGACCAAGGACGCGCCGGCCACCACCCAGGACGTGGAGGCGACCGTCTGCCATGTGGCCGACGAACCGCTGCGGGTCGGCCACCGGGTGCTGCTCAAGCACGGCACCCGCACGGTCAAGGCGATCGTGAAGGACATCCCGTCCCGCCTCACGCTGGACGACCTGTCCCTGCACCCGCACCCGGGACAGCTCGTCGCCAATGACATCGGCCGGGTGAAGATCCGTACCGCCGAGCCGCTGCCGGTCGACTCCTACGCCGACTCGCGCCGCACCGGCTCCTTCATCCTGATCGACCCGTCGGACGGCACCACGCTGACCGCGGGCATGGTCGGCGAGTCGTTCGCGTCCCCGGAGCCGGTCAAGGACCAGGCCGACGAGGACGGTTGGGACTTCTGAGCATGAAAGCCCTGGACATCTACTCGACGTTCGCGAAGGAGGGCGGCCGCGTCGGCAGCGGCGCCCTCGGCAGCGGGCAGGGCGGAGTGGCCCGATGTGTGCGCTGACGTACGCGCACTGCTCGCGCGCCCTCACCCCCCACCGCCGTAGACGAAGACCTGCCGACCTCCCGGCCACGACCTGAGAGACCGTGACCGCCGGGCCTCCGAGAGGAACACCTCCCGTGCCTGCACCGACCGCATTCCGCCGCAGCCTCGCGGTGATCGCCGCACTCCCCCTGCTCACCCTCGCCGCCTGCGGTTACGGCTCCGAGGCCAAGAAGAGCGACACCGCCAAGATCGCCGCCGGAGCGGAGAAGATCGACGGTCTCGACTCCGTGAAGATCGGTTACTTCGGCAATCTGACGCACGCCACCGCGCTGGTCGGCAACCAGAAGGGCTTCTTCCAGAAGGAGCTGGGCGCCACCAAGGCCGAGTACCAGGTGTTCAACGCCGGCCCGTCCGAGATCGAGGCCCTCAACTCGGGCTCCATCGACATCGGCTGGATCGGCCCCTCCCCCGCGATCAACGGCTACACCAAGTCGAAGGGCAAGAGCCTGAGGATCATCGGCGGTTCGGCGTCCGGCGGGGTGAAGCTGGTCGTGAACCCCAAGAAGATCACGTCCCTGCAGGACGTCAAGGGCAAGAAGATCGCGACCCCGCAGCTGGGCAACACCCAGGACGTGGCGTTCCTCAACTGGATCGCCTCGCAGGGCTGGACGGTCGACGCGCAGAGCGGCAAGGGCGATGTGTCCGTCGTCCGCACCGACAACAAGGTGACCCCGGACGCCTTCAAGTCCGGCTCCATCGACGGCGCGTGGGTGCCGGAGCCGACCGCGTCGAAGCTGGTCGCCGAGGGCGGCAAGGTGCTGCTGGACGAGGCGTCGCTGTGGCCGGACAAGAAGTTCGTGATCACCAACATCATCGTGCGGCAGGCCTTCCTGAAGGAGCACCCGAAGGCGGTCGAGGCGGTGCTGAAGGCCTCGGTCGAGACCAACAAGTGGATCAACGCCAACCCGGACCAGGCCAAGGCGGCGGCGAACCAGCAACTGGCGGCGGACTCGGGCAAGGCGCTGCCGGCGAAGGTGCTGGACCCGGCCTGGACGTCGATCCAGTTCACCGACGACCCGCTGGCCTCCACCCTCGACACCGAGGCGCAGCACGCGGTGAAGGCCGGTCTGCTGAAGAACCCCCAGCTGGCCGGCATCTATGACCTCACCCTGCTGAACAAGGTCCTCAAGGCCGCGGGCGAGCCCGCTGTCGGCGACGCCGGTCTCGGCGTCAAGTAACCCCCGTAGCCGATGAGTTCCCAGGAGGTGACGACCATGGCCACGACCTTCGCCAAGGCCGCCGAGTCCGTAGAGCACGCGGCGCGCATCGAGCACGTCTCGAAGTCCTTTGCGAACCCCGGCGGGCAGCAGCTCGTCCTGGACGACATCAGCCTCGATGTCGCGCCGGGCGAGTTCGTCACCCTCCTGGGCGCCTCGGGCTGCGGCAAGTCGACCCTGCTGAACCTGGTGGCGGGGCTCGACCGGCCCTCCGCCGGCAGCATCACGACCAACGGGCGGCCGGCTCTGATGTTCCAGGAGCACGCCCTGTTCCCGTGGCTGACCGCGGGCAAGAACATCGAACTCGCCCTGAAGCTCAGGGGCGTCGCGAAGAACGAGCGGCGTGAGCGGGCCGAGGAGCTGCTCGAACTCGTCCGGTTGCAGGGCGCGTACGGCAAGCGGGTGCACGAGCTGTCCGGCGGTATGCGCCAGCGTGTGGCCATGGCCCGCGCGCTCGCCCAGGACAGCCAGCTGCTGCTGATGGACGAGCCGTTCGCCGCGCTGGACGCGATCACTCGTGACCTGCTGCACGACGAGCTGACCCGGATCTGGGCGGAGACGGGGCTGTCGGTGCTGTTCGTCACGCACAACGTGCGCGAGGCGGTGCGGCTCGCGCAGCGGGTCGTGCTGCTGTCGTCCCGGCCGGGCCGGGTGGCCCGCGAGTGGCGCGTGGACATCCCGCAGCCTCGGCGCATCGAGGACGCGCCGGTCGCCGAGCTGTCCCTTGAGATCACCGAAGTACTGCGTGGGGAGATCCGCCGCCATGGCCAGCACTGAGACGACGACCGTCACGGACGCGGGAAGCGTCGAGGCCGGCCTGGACGCCCTGGAGACCGCCGTCACCTCCCGGACGTCGTTCCGGCAGACCTTCGTCAGCAAGATCCTGCCCCCGCTGGTCGCCACGGTGGTGGTGCTGGCGGTGTGGCAGGCGCTGATCTCCTTCAAGATCGTCGACGATCCGACGAAGCTGCCGTCGCCCGCCGACGTCGGCAACGAGTTCAAGCAGGCCTGGCTGCAGGGCAACCTGCTCGGCTACATCTGGACATCCGTCTCGCGCGGTCTGCTGGGCTTCCTGTTCGCGCTGGCCATCGGCACCCCGCTGGGGCTGCTGGTGGCCCGGGTGAAGTTCCTGCGCGCGGCCATCGGGCCGGTGCTGTCCGGTCTGCAGTCGCTGCCGTCGGTGGCGTGGGTGCCGCCCGCGGTGATCTGGCTGGGCCTGAACAACTCGATGATGTACGCGGTGATCCTGCTCGGCGCGGTGCCGTCCATCGCCAACGGCCTGGTGTCCGGCATCGACCAGGTGCCCCCGCTGTTCCTGCGGGCGGGCCGCACGATGGGCGCGACCGGGCTGAAGGGCGCCTGGCACATCGTGCTGCCGGCCGCGCTGCCGGGCTATCTGGCCGGGCTCAAGCAGGGCTGGGCGTTCTCCTGGCGTTCGCTGATGGCCGCGGAGATCATCGCCTCCTCCCCCGACCTGGGCATCGGTCTGGGCGCGCTGCTGGAGAACGGCCGCAACGCCAGCTCCATGTCCATGGTGTTCGAGGCGATCTTCCTGATCCTGTTCGTCGGTATCGCGATCGACCTGCTGATCTTCAGTCCGCTGGAGCGGTGGGTGCTGCGCAGCCGCGGCCTGCTGGTGAAGGGCTGACATGCGCGCCCCGGTCCTGCTCGTCATCGCCCACGGCAGCCGCGATCCGCGGCACGCTGCGACCGTGCACGCCCTGGTGGAGCGGGTGCGGTCGCAGCGGCCGGGGCTGCGCGTGGAGACCGGGTTCCTCGAATTCAACGTACCGTCCGTGCACGGGGTGCTGGAGTCACTCGCGGCGGAGGGAGTGCGGGACGTCGTCGCGCTGCCCCTGCTGCTGACGCGCGCCTTCCACGCCAAGGCCGACATCCCGGCCGTCCTGCGGGACGCCCCGCCGCGCCTCAGGATCCGGCAGGCGGACGTGCTCGGTCCGTCGCCGCTGCTGCTGGACGCGCTGGAGCGGCGGCTGTACGAAGCGGGGCTGAGCCCCGCCGACAAGCCCTCGACCGGGGTCGTGCTGGCCTCGGCGGGGTCCTCCGACCCGGAGGCGATCGCAGTGATCGCCGATATCGCGCGGGAGTGGTGGCACACCGGTTGGTGCGCCGTGCGGCCTGCGTTCGCCTCCGCATCCCTTCCGCGCACCGAGGACGCCGTAGCCGAGCTGCGTGCGCTCGGCTGCGAGCGGGTCGCCGTCGCGCCGTACGTCCTGGCCCCCGGCTTTCTGCCGGACCGCATCGCGCGGGGCGCGGCCGGGGCGGACGTACGGGCGGACGTGCTGGGCCCGGCGCCCGAGGTGGCACGGGTGCTGCTGGAGCGCTACGACGCGGCCCGCCAGCCGGCGCTGGCGGCGCTGGGTGCCTGAGCGCACCGGCCCGCAGGGGGGCGGTGTCCGGGGCCGCGTGCCGACGCGGCCCCGCCTGGTCACCGGCGGCCGGTCACAGGTCGAGCGCGTGCAGGAGCTGCCGGGTGAAGCTGAGGCTGCCGGTGCCGGCGCTCGCCACGATGGCGACCTCCTCCAGTGCCGTGCGGATCCGGCCCCGGTTGGGCGGCAGTCCGTCCTCGGCGGACAGCGCCAGCTCGCGCTGGACGCTCTCGCCCCACCCGGCGAGCCCGGGATACTCGGCCCGCAGCGCCTCGGTGAGGCGGTCCGCCGCAGCCATGAGGGTCCGCAGGTCGGGCGGGCCGTCGCTGAGGTCCATGCGACCGTGGTCGCCGAAGTCGTAGGTGCTCATGTCCTGTCCTCGCATCTGACCCGAAGGAGCCATGGGGGGGGAGTGTGTGTGGGGGGGTTCAGGGCCGCTGACGTTACCGATCTCGCGGGGGCGCGTGTGCGGTCGTACGGCGCTGTCGCGGGCGTCCGCCGGGCGGACGATGGCCCGGACGGTCACGATGGCGCGGAGCGGGCCGGAAATCCTCACCCATCTGGGTGATCGGCGTCCGTTGACCGGGCCCTGGAGACCGGCGCCGCGAGAGGTACGGCGGCACCGTCGGTGCCGCTGTGCCCGTGCTGCCCGTCCCGCTCATCCACCCGTCCCTCGGACCGTTCCGCCTCGGCCGTTCGCGCTCCTGACCCTAGGGACAAGCGGACGAATTTGTCGCGAGGTTCGGCGAGCGGCGCCATCGGGAGGCGGGGACGTGGTACAAGGCCGACGGGTCCGGCGCTCCCCTGTGACGTCGGACCCGTCGGCTCTTCGTTCTGCGCCGGGCACCGCCCGTGTGTCACAGGTGAGGCGGACCGCGGGCGCCTCAGGGACGTTTATCGGCCAAGCGGTTCATGGGTCAGTCGAAGCGGAGGCCCCCGGTGCGGGTCCGCTTGAGCTCGAACAGGTCGGGGTGGCGGGCCAGCACCCGGAAGCTGTCGAAGAGTTCGGCCGCCTCGGCGCCGCGCGGTACGGCGCGCAGCACCGGCCCGAACCACACCGTGCCGTCGACGTGGAGGGTCGGGGTGCCGACGTAGGCGCCCGTCTCCGGCTCGACCCCCGCCTCGTGGCTGCGGCGTACGGCGTCGTCGTACGCCGGGTCGTGGGCGGCGGCCGCCAGATCCGCGGGGAGGCCGAGTTCGGCCAGTGAGTCGGCGATCACTTCGTCGAAGTCCTTGATCTCACGCTCGTGGATGCGGGTGCCGAAGGCGGTGTAGAGGTCGCGCAGCACCTCGTCGCCGTGCTGCCCGGCGGCGGCCACGGCGACCCGTACGGGGCCGATCGAGCGGTCCACCAAGTCCCGGTACCAGTCCGGGAGTTCGTTGCCGATGTTGTGCAGGTACAGGCTCATGGGCCGGAACCGGAGGTCGAGCGGGCGCTGCCGCTCGACCTCCAGCATCCAGCGGGAGGTGATCCAGGCGAAGGGGCAGGCCGGGTCGAAGAAGAAGTCGACCCGGGTACGGTGGGGCTCGGCGCCGGTGGCGGCAACGGTCTCGGTGGCGGTCTCGCTGTGGTTCATACCCTTGACGGTACTCGGTCATTGGTGTGCAATCCCGGCCCATTCGTCGCTCGTTTTCTTGGCCCAATTGGCTTGATTCCAACCGCTGTTCTACGGCTGTTCCGCCGCGTCGGCCCTGCGGACGAGCTCCGCGACCGGCATGGACCCGGCGGCCCGGCGCTCGCGGGCGAACCGGTTGGCGAGGTGCTGGAGCAGTTCGTTCAGCGGGGCCGGTACGCCGTGCAGCCGGCCGAGCAGGGCGATCTCGCCGTTGAGGTAGTCGGCCTCGATGGTGCCGGTGCCCCGGACCAGGGACTGCCAGGAGGAGCCGCCGCCGCGCGGGGTGCCGTCCAGCGGCACCAGGGTCACCTTGTCGCCGCGGGCCGCGCGCTGCTCCGCGTCGCTCGTGTACGCGATCCCGGCGGCGTCCAGCA
Organism: Streptomyces sp. CoH27; assembly: GCF_020181035.1. GTDB lineage: Bacteria > Actinomycetota > Actinomycetes > Streptomycetales > Streptomycetaceae > Streptomyces > Streptomyces camelliae. Next base: position 225,077 of record NZ_JAIQYY010000003.1, on the reverse strand, counting down.
CGGCCTCGCCCTCGGCGCGCACCCGCGCGAACAGCGCCTGGGCGGCCTCGGTTTCGCGGGACCCGGTCAGCGCCTCGATGGCGTTGCTCAGGTTGGCGAGCAGCTTGGCGTGCTGCCAGCGGGCCACGTCGGGGACGACGGGCGCCTCGAAGCGGGCGTCGGCCAGGTCGGCGGCGATCCGGCGGGCGGTGTCGTCGGTCCCGTACGGCAGCCGGCCGAGGTGCAGGATGCCGGTGAGCGGGGTGCCCGGGGCGGAGACGACACCGGGTTCCACGAAGGTCGAGGGCAGCCAGACGCAGACGCCGTACACGTGCCGGAAGCGACGCAGGGCCAGCCGGCCGCTCTCCACGCCGTTCTGCAGGCACACCAGTGGCAGGCGCTCGGCCGCCGTACCGCCGCCCGCGACCGGCGTCCCGGCCCAGGCGTCCAGTGCGGAGACGGTGTCCTGGGTCTTCACGGCGAGGACGAGGACGTCGTCGGCGCGCAGCTCGCCGAGCGGGCCGGGTCCGTCGACGGCGGGCAGCCGGTACGTCAACTCCCTTTCCGGGACGCGTAGTCGCAGGCCGTGTGCGTCGAGTTCCATCAGGTGTCTGCCGCGTGCCACGAGGACGACCTCGTGCCCGGCCTGGGCGAGCCGCCCGCCGACGGTTCCGCCGACCGCTCCGGCCCCGATGATGATGTAGCGCATGGGGCGAGCCTCGCACACCTGTGCCCATTCCCGCCCGCGCCCGCCCTGCTCCCGGCAGGCTTCCGTCATGCTTGCGGAGCCGTCAACTCCACCAGTTTGAGCACCGTGTTCCAGTTCCGGCTGGTGGCGATCAGCCCCTTGGCCGGCCGGCGGCCCAGCAGCTCGGCGAGCTTGGAGCGGCCGAGGCCGTCGGGGGCGTAGAGGTACAGGCAGCGGTCGCCGAGCCGGAACTCCTCCGGGAGGAGGGCGGCTTGGTCGATGTGCGCGAAGCGGTCGGGGGTGACGGGCGCCGAGTAGTACGTGACGTGCAACTGCCGGGCCGCCAACTCGGCAGCGGGGAAGGGACAGTTCTCCGCCACGGCCTTGAGATAGGCATGGTCGCGCACGAGCACGTCGACCGGGAAGCCGAAGCGTTCCTCGACCGCCCGGCCCAACTCCGCGGCCAGCGCCTCCTCGTCACCACGCGCGGTGGTGAAAACGGCCTGGCCACTCTGCAGATAGGTCCGTACGCCGGTGTGGCCGAGGCCGGTCAGAAGGGCGCGCAGATCGGCCATGGGCACCTTCTTGCCGCCGCCGACATTGATTCCGCGCAGGAGCGCCGCGTAGGTCGTCATCCGGCCAGCCTAGAGGGGCCGCCGTGCCCCGTGGGGGTGGGCACGGCGGCCGGGCCCGCGTGGGGCGGGCTGCGCGAAACTCTCGCCGATCGCCGGGGGCCGGAGCAACCTCTCCACGCAGCTGTGACTCGTTCAACAAGCTTTCGCAATCACAAACCGGCGCGCGGACGGCGGAACGGACATCCCTCCTCCCGGCGCGGGAACCCCCTCGTCGCGGCGGCCCTGCCGCGTGGCCGGTTCCGACCCCGAGACGCGTCCCCGAGAACCCCCGATAGGTGTAAGGGGCCGTCGTCCTTCCCAGTGCGGAGAAACCGGTCGCGCACTTCACCGAACAGCACGACGAGACGCCTTTATCCGCCCCATACGGTCAATGCGGAGCAAGGAAGACGGGGCGGCAGGGGGCCGTCACCGCACACGAGGGGGGCAGACCCGTCATGGGGAACACACAGGTGCGGGCGCGGGGGCTGGCCGCCCGCGCGGGCGGCTGGAGCGCCCGGCACCGCTGGGCGGCCGTCGGCATATGGGTGCTGTTCGTCGTCCTGGCGCTGGGACTCGGCTCGGCGGCGGGCCGGGTCGACGTGAACGAGGGCGACCAGCTGAGCGGCGAGACGCACACCGCCGCGCGGATCATCGACGACGCGGGGATCAAGCAGCCGGCCGGCGAGACCGTCCTGATCCAGTCGAAGGACAGTGCCCAGCAGGCGACCGGGAGCGAGTTCCGGGCCGCCGTCGCCGATGTGGTGAAGGCCGTCGGGGCCACCGGGAAGGTCACGGGGGTGACCTCGCCGTACGACACGCACACGATCTCCCGGGACGGGCGCAGCGCGCTGGTCCAGTTCGACGTGCGCGGCGACGCCAAGACGGCCGTCGACCGGATCGAGCCGGTGCTGAACGCCGTCGCCGGGGTGCAGAAGCAGCACAGCGGCCTGCGGATCGAGGAGATCGGCGGCGCCAGCATGCAGAAGCAGTACAAGGACGCCTTCGGCGACGACTTCAAGCAGGCCGAGTACTCGGCGGTGCCGGTGGCCCTCGGCATCCTGCTGATCGCGTTCGGCGCGCTGGTGGCCGCGCTGCTGCCGGTGGCCCTCGCGATCACGGCGATCATGGCGACGATGGGTCTGATGGGCGTCGTCAGCCATCTGCAGCCGATGAGCGACACCGCCAACTCCGTGATGCTGCTGGTCGGCATGGCCGTCGGGGTCGACTACTGCCTGTTCTATCTGCGCCGGGAGCGCGAGGAGCGGGCCGCCGGGCGCGACGCCGGCACCGCCCTGAGGATCGCCGCCGCCACCAGCGGACGGGCGGTCATCGTCTCCGGGGTCACGGTGTGCGTGGCCATGGCGGGCATGCTGTTCACCGGGCTCGCCGAGTTCGAGGCGATGGGTCTGGCCTCGCTGATGGTGGTGGCGGTCGCCATGGTCGGCTCGGTGACCGTGCTGCCCGCGCTGCTGTCGCTGCTCGGCGAGCGCGTCGAGAAGGGCCGCCTCCCGTTCCTGAGCCGACGCCGCAAGGGCGCCTCGGAGAGCCGGTTCTGGACGGCCGTGCTGCGGGTCGTCCTGGCCAGGCCGCTGGTCTCCGTCGCCGTGGCGGCCGGCGCGCTGCTGGCGATCGCCGCGCCCGCGCTCGGCATGAAGACCCAGCAGCTCACCCTGGACCAGGAGTTCGGCACGTCACTGCCGATCGTGCAGACCTACAACCGGGTCAACGACGCCTTCCCCGGCGGCAGCGAGCCGGCCCAGGTCATGGTCAAGGCCAAGGACATCAACGCGCCCGAGGTACGGCAGGCGCTGGCCGACTTCAAGCAGCGGGCGATCGCCTCGGGCGCCTCGCGCGGCCCGGTCGACATCCGGCTGCACGACGCGCAGAACATCGCCGTGGTCTCCGTACCGCTGGTCGGCGGCTCCGACATGGACCAGGCGGTCAAGAGCCTGGAGAAGCTGCGCGACGAGGTGCGGCCCGCCACGCTCGGCAAGGTGCCCGGCCTGCAGGCGCCGGTCACCGGACAGGTCGCCGGCAACCACGACTTCAACGACCAGTTGCTCGGCTCCGTCGTCCCGGTCTTCGTGTTCGTGGTCGTCTTCGCCTTCCTGCTGATGCTGCTGTCGTTCCGCTCGCTGACCGTCGCGATCACGTCGATCGTGCTCAACCTGCTGTCGGTGTGCGCCGCCTACGGCATCCTCGTCGCCGTCTTCCAGCACGGCTGGGGTGCCTCGCTGGTGGGCGCGGAGGGGGTCGGCGCGATCGTGACCTGGCTGCCGCTGTTCCTCTTCGTGATCCTGTTCGGGCTCTCGATGGACTACCACGTGTTCGTCGTCTCCCGGATCCGCGAGGCACGGGCCAGGGGACTTCAGACGCGGGAGGCGATCCGGCACGGCGTGGTGACCACCGCGGGTGTCGTCACCAGCGCCGCGGTCATCATGGTCGCCGTGTTCGCGATCTTCGGCACGCTGTCCATGCAGTCGATGAAGCAGATGGGTGTGGGCCTGGCCGCGGCGGTCCTCATCGACGCGACGGTGATCCGCGGGGTGCTGCTGCCGGCCGTGATGGCCCTGCTCGGCGAGCGCAACTGGTATCTGCCGAAGTGGCTGCACCGGCTGCCCGACCTCACGCACGACGAGGCGCCGGAGCCGGCCGCGCCGGCGGTGCCGGACGAGGGTGAGACGGTGCGGGTCTGACGCTTCCACCCGTATGAGGGTCCGTTGGTCTCCGGGGGAACCAACGGGCCCTCTCTTCGTGTCGTTGCCGGAGCTCCACCGGTGAACTGCGGGAAGAGACAAGCGGGTTCATCTAAAGTGGGCCGATCGACATTTCGGCTGTCTGGTGATGAAGGAGGACACGGATGGCATCCGTGGTCGCCGTGCACGGGGTGGGCAAGCAACTGCTGGGCGAGGACGGCCTGCTGAAGGACTGGCGGCCGGCGCTGCTGGACGGGCTGCGCCGGGCCGACGGTCCCGAACTCGGTCCCGGCGATCTGTCCATGGCCTTCTACGGCGACCTGTTCCGCCCGCCCGGCCGCACCCTCGCCGTCGGAGATCCGCTGTACACGGCGGCCGACGTGGCTGAGGGGCCGGAGACCGAGCTGCTGTACGCGTGGTGGGAGGCCGCGGCCGCGGTGGACAACAGGGTCGTGCCGCCGGACGCCAACACCCTGGCCCGGACGCCGCGTTCGGTGCAAACCGCGCTGCGGGCATTGTCGGCGTCCCGGTTCTTCTCCGGCCTCACCCTGCGGCTGCTGGTGTCCGACCTGAAGCAGACCACCCGATATCTGCTGGATCCCGAGGTGCGCCGGGAGGCCCGGCAGCGGGTGACCGACGCGATCGGCGCCGACACCCGGGTGGTCGTGGCGCACTCCCTGGGCTCGGTCGTGGCCTACGAGGCGCTGTGTGCGCTGGACGGGCACGGGGTGCGGGCCCTGGTGACGCTGGGCTCGCCGCTCGGGATGCGGATGGTCTTCGACCGGCTGTCGCCCGCGCCGGCACCGACCGGTGCCTGGCCCGGCGGCCCGGCGCTGGCCTGGACGAACATCGCCGACGAGGGTGACATCGTCGCCCTCGTGAAGGATCTCCGGCCGCGGTTCGGGGAACGGATGACCTCGGCGATCGTGCACAACGGCGCGCACGCCCACGACGCCACCGCATATCTGACCGACCGGCTCACCGGCAAGGCGATCAGGGGAGGGCTGGATGCCCGCTGAGGACGGCGCACGCCGGTACCTGCTCGCGACGGCGGTGCCGCGCTATCACAACGACCCACAACTCGACCGCCCCGAACTGGCGCAGGCCCGCGACGACGTCATCGAACTCTTCACAGAACGCTTCGGCTACGAGCACGTCACGACCCTCGGCCTGAACCCCACCGCCGTCCAGCTCACGCAGGCCGTGCGGGAATTCTGCGCCTCCCCCGATCGCAGACCCGACGATCTCGTGGTCCTGTACATCGCCGCCCACGGCGAGGTCATCGAGATCAACAACAGGCACGTCCTGCTCACCTCGGAATACCGGCCCACGGATCTCGCCGCCGCCCTGCCGACCGACGACCTGGCCAGAGCCGCACTGCTCGAAACCCCGGTACGGCGATTCCTGCTCATCCTGGACACCTGTTACTCCGGCCGGGGCGGAGACCAGGTCGCTGCCTCCGCCGTAGGGCAGATGGCGCTCGACTGGGGTGCGGAGGACACCGAATCGGGCTTCGTCGTTCTCTCCTCCGCGCAGAAGAACGAGTCCGCCGAGTCCGGGGCCTTTCCGGCCCTGCTACGGGAGGCCGTGGACGCCCTCGCCGGCGCCGGCGGTGTGCTGCCCCTGGGCAGGCTTGTGCAGCAGATGCAGTCCAGCGAGAACCGGCCCGGCTACCAGCGCATCAACTGGCATCCCATGGGCCTGAACGGTGACGTCCCCCCGTTCCTGGCCCTGCCGGCCGCCGCACCCCCACCCCGGCCCGCCACGCCGGCCACACCGCTCAGTGCGGCCCGGCAGTCCGGCGCCGGCCCTCTCTTCACCGACGCCGAACCGCCCCTGTTGCAGGGCATCGACGGGGAGCAGCGCCGCACGGCCGCGCTCCAGCTGTGGGAGCGCTGGACGAGGCAGCGCCGGAGCGCGGCCCTGCTGCACGGCTTCTCGGGGGTGGGCAAGACCGACCGGGTCGTACGCCCCCTGATGGACGAGGCCCGGCTGATGCACGGCCGCACCACCGTGCTCGTCGACGTGCCGGAACATCCCGTCGACGCCGTCAAGGAGCTTCTCGCGCGGCTGCACGAGCAGTTGGAACACACGGGCCACTACGAGCTGGCGGACACCCTCGCGCCGGAACGGCGGCTCGACCGGGCACTGACCACGCTGCTGAACCGCGGGGTGCTGGTGGTCTTCGACGAGTTCCAGCGGCTGCTGGACGAGCGCGGCCGCCCGGTGCAGCCGATCGCGGACGATCTGAAGACCGTCGTGGCGCCGGGGCAGCACGGGGACGGCTGTCTCTGGCTGGTGTCCAACCAGAAGGCCGACCCGGTCTGGGCCCAGGACTTCAGCCCCGTGGAGCTGCCACCGCCTCCGGTCGAGGACGCCGTGCGGATCCTCGTCGGCACCCGGGAGCGGGACGAGGCGGAGGAGTGGTTCCCGCCGGAGCGGCGCGAGGAGGTCGTGGAGCGGCTGGGCCGCAACCCGTTCGTGCTGCGCCTGCTGCACAGCCTGGTGGGCCCGTACGACTGGACGCTGCAGGAGCTGCTGGGACCGCCCAGCGAGGTGCCCCAGGCACCGTACGACCTCAGTCTGGTCGAGACGATCGAGAAGGAGCTGGTCGCCAAGGCGACCGAGCGGCTCACGCCGTCGGCCCGGGCCGCACTGCGCAATCTGTCGGTGCTCGCGGACTGGGCCGGCCAGGACCTGGTGAAGGCGATGACCCGGGACCTCGGCGACTTCTCCGAGCTGCGCAAACAGCTCCAGAAGCGGTTCCTGCTCCAGGTCCGTACGGTCGACAACGAGACGACGCACACCCGTAGCACCCACTTCCAGGTGCACCCCGCCGTGCGCGAGGTCGTCTGCGTCCGCATGCGCGAGGACGAGAAGGCCTGGAAGGCCGCCCATCGCCGCGCCGGACTCTGGTACGCCCGCCCGCTCTACGCGCAGGACCCGTCGAGGTCCGGCGACCACCGGCTGGCCCTCGCCCTGTCGGCGGCCCGGCTGCACTTCTCCGAGGGGAAGCTGGACGACGAGCTGGCCCGCATGGCGCGGACGATCGGCGGCTACCTGGAGCGGAGGTACGGCAGGGGGCGCTACCACCACTCCCTGCCCGAGTCCCCGGCGGAGCTGAGTGCCCGTATCGAGCTGATGGAGGCCTATCTCACCGACGGCGGCTCGCCGTACACCCACCATCATCTGGCCATGCTGCTACGGCTGCGCGACGCACCCGGTGATCTGAAGAAGGCACTGGTCCACGCGCGCGAGGCGACACGGGGGCGCTCCGAGATGTACCCGTGGAGCCTGCTGCTGAAGCTGGTGCGGGACGTGGAGGGCCCCGAAGCCACCGTGCGCGAGGGCCGGATCGCGCTCAAGAAGGTCAGGGAGCAGAAGTTCGCCATCTACGACGAGATCGCCAAGTGCGAGGTCCAGCTCGGCCGCGTGCCGCAGGCGCTGGAGACGCTCCGCGAGGGGTGCGAGCAGGTGAAGTACAAGGACGCATACCGGCTCGCCGATCACGCCGTCCCGTACGCGGCCGCCGAACCGACCGAGGAACCGTTGGTGCGAACGGCCCGGTGGCTCGGGGAGAACCCGGCCCTGACCGCGCAGGCCTACCTCGCGGAGGTGCTGCTCCTGCAGCGCCGCGGGCAGTGGCTGGACTCGGCCCGGACCGCACAGCGTTACCGGCCGGCCCACCCGAAAGTCATCAACCTCGCGCTCTACGAGGCCATCGGCTGGCTGGGGGCCGGCGACCCGGTACGGGCGCAGGCGGCGCTGGACTCCTTCCCCGAAGGCATCCCGAACAGCCCCCGCCCCAAGCCGCACGAGGGCAAGACCTGGCTGGTGTCGCTCATCGCCCTGCACGGCGGCAATCTCGAACGGGCCCGGGAGATGTTCGCCCTCTACCGGGGCGCTCCTCGGGAGGACGACACGGCGGAGGAGCTGCGGACCGCGCTCCTGTACGAGTGGGACCATCCGGAGGCCAGGATGGACGAGTCCAACCCGGCCTTCGTCGCCCCGGTCCTGCCGCCCTCCGTCACCGGGCTGCTCTCCCTGGTGGTGCGCTCCCAGTACGGGCCGCCGGTGCTGCCGGGCCACCGCTGACCGGGATCCGCCGGCCCTCCTCACGCGCGGCCGAGTCGGTGCAGCTCGGCCTCGATGAGGTCGGCCGCCCGGCGGGTGCCGCCCTCCTGGGCCGTCTCGGCCTGGAGGGACTTCAGGCGTCGGCCCACCTCGGGGTCGTCCACCAGGGCGAGGGCGGCCTCGCGGAGACGGTCGGCGGTGGCCTCCTCGGTGTCCAGCCGCCGGGCGACGCCGAGAGACACCAACATGTCGGCGTTGCCGAACTGGTCCGCTGCCTGCGGTACGGCGATCATCGGCGTGCCGGTGGCGAGGCCCTCCTGGCTGCCGCCGGCGCCCGCGTGCGTGACGAACAGGTCGGCCTCTTTGAGGATCGCCAACTGCGGTACCCAGCTGTGCACTTCGACGTTGGCCGGTACGTCGCCCAGGTCGGCGGCGGACACATGGCGGCCGGCCTGGAGGACCAGGTGCCAGCCGGGCAGGTCGCCGAAGGCGCGGACGCACGCGCGGTAGAAGGCGGGCTGTTTGGTGAAGGCCGAGCCCAGGGACACCAGCACGACCTTGTCGGCGCCGGCCGGGCGCTGCCAGTCGCCCTGTTCGGCACGGTCACCCTGGCAGGGGCCGACGAAGCTGTACACCCGTTCGTCGACCCGGTCGGCGTGCGGCTGGAGGGCCTTGGGGATGAGGACGATCGAGCGGCTCGGGCGGCCGGCGAACGGGTCGGGATGCTGAGTGATCCCGTTCTCCGCCAGCCATGCCTCGAACCGGGCGTAGTACGCCTGCCCGCGCGCGGTCTTCCTCGGCTCGGCCCACATCGGCTCGGCGACCTCCTCCTCGTACCCCTCCCAGGCGACCAGATTCGGTGAGAGGGAGATCGCCGGAGCGCCCCAGCGGTGGGCGAGGACGCGGGCCGGGTAGGAGGCGATGTCGTGCAGCACGAGGTCGGGCTCGTCGCCGTCGTAGGCCTCGGCGAGCTGCGGAAGCGCCTGGATGGCGTCGGCCAGGAACGGCTCGACGTTGTCCAGGAGGGTGGTCCCCCACGCTTCCGGGTCGGCGCCGGGGCCGGGCAGCGTCGAGGTGTACGGCACGGGTCGCGCGCCGGTCTCGGCCACCTTCTCGGCGAACACCGGCGGGATCGCGTACGTGACCCGGTGTCCCCGGGCGACGAGCTCACGGATCACCTCCAGGCTGGGGTTCACGTGGCCGTGCTGGGCGATGGAGAACATGGCGATGTGTGCGGGACTGGTCATGCACCCGAGGCTAAACGAGACGAGACGTCTCGTCCAAGCTGTTTCTTTCGCGCGATGTACGAATGCGAGACTGGCCGGGGAGATCCGACGGCACGGAGGCACGATGGACGAGGCACGGGCACGGGACGTACTGGCCGCGGCGGGGGTGCTGCCGGGCCCGGCCGGGGACGCGCGGCTGCTCGCCCTCGGGGAGAACGCGGTGTTCGCCGCCGGGGACCTGGTGGTGAAGGTGGGCCGGGACGCCGAGCTGCTGGAGCGGGCCCGGCGCGAGCTGGACATCGCCGGCTGGCTGGCCGAGGCGGGCGTGCCGGCGGTGCGGGCGGCCGAGCCGAAGCCATGGCTGGCCGACGGCCATCCGGTGACCGTGTGGCACCGGCTGCCGGAGCCGGTACGCCCCGCCGAGCCGCGCGATCTGGCGGAACTGCTGCGCACGGTGCACGCACTGCCCTCGCCTACCTTCACCTTGCCGCCCCGCGACCTGCTGGGCGGCGTCGAACGCTGGCTGCGGCTGGCGGGCGACGCGATCGACCCCGAGGACGCGGCCTACCTCCGCGCGCGCCGGGACGGTTTCAGGGCGGCCACGGCCGCGCTGACGCCCCATCTGCCGCCGGGGCCGATCCACGGCGACGCACTGCCCCGCAATGTGCACATCGGGCCGGACGGGCCGGTCCTGGTCGACCTGGAGACCTTCTCGGCCGACCTGCGCGAGCACGACCTGGTGGTCATGGCCCTCTCCCGCGACCGCTACGGGCTGCCCGCCGAGGCGTACGACTCCTTCACCGAGGCGTACGGGTGGGACGTACGGGAGTGGGCCGGCTGCGCGGTGCTGCGCGGCGCCCGCGAGACGGCCAGCTGCGCCTGGGTGGCCCAGCACGCGCCGGGCAATCCGAAGGCGCGGGACGAATTCCGGCGGCGGGTGGGGTCGTTGCGGGACGGGGACGAAACGGTGCGCTGGTATCCGTTCTGAGCGCCCGTAGGGGCAACCGCTATGCGGGCTGGCTCTCGGCCGGCTCCCGCACGGGCCACGTCCCGTCCACCACCGCTCCCGCATCCCCCTTGCGCCGCAGGAACGCCTGGAAGTCCGCCGCCCACTCGGCGTACCACTGGATCTGGCGGCGGTGCAGTTCCGCCGGAGAAAGGGACGCGATCTTGGGGTGGCGGTCGGCTATCGCGCCGGCCAGGCGGGCCGCGGCGAGGGCGTCGGCCGAGGCGTCGTGGGCTCGGTCGAGGGCTATGCCGTACTCGGCGCAGACCGCTTCCAGGTTCCGCTTGCCCCGGCGGTAGCGGTCGGCCCAGCGGTCGATGGTGTAGGGGTCGATGACCGGGGCCGGGTCGGCGCCGGCCAGGCGGTCGGCGAGGGACGGCAGGCCGTGCCGGCGCAGCTCGGCGGAGAGCAGGGTGAGGTCGAAGGCCGCGTTGTAGGCGACGACCGGGACGCCCGCCCGCCAGTACCCGGTGAGGACCTCGGCGAGGGCGTCGGCCACCTGGTCGGCGGGCCGGCCCTCGGCCGCCGCGCGTGCGGTGCTGATGCCGTGCACCGCCACCGCGTCGGCCGGGATCTCCATGCCCGGATCGGCCAGCCACTCCCGGCGTCCCACGGGCTCACCGGCCCTGACCTCGATCACCGCGCCGGTGACGATGCGCGCCTCGCGCGGATCCGTGCCGGTCGTCTCCAGGTCGAAGCCGATCAGCAGCTCACGGTGCCAGCCCATGGCGGCCCCCCTTCTCGGTGGTGCTTTCCCCCAGTGGCCTCCACCCTCGCACGCGGCACTGACAATCCGAGGACGGCATTCCGCTTACGCCGGTGGACAGTTCAGGACACGGGGCGCGAATCCGCCCAAGCCAGCTCGAATTCCTCACGGTATACCGGGAAGAGCCCGGCTTCGCTGGCGTCGTCCGCCTTGACCAGCTTGCTGCCGTTGCGCAGCACGAGTACCGGCGACTCCATGCCCCGCGCGCCGCGCAGATAGGACTGCACCACGGCGATGCCGTCGGCGCCGTCGCCGTCCACCAGGTAGGCGGTGAAGCGGGGCGTCTCGTCGTACACCTGGATCTCGAAGGCGCCCGGGTCGCGCAGCCGGGCGCGGACCCGGCGCATGTGCAGGATGTTCATCTCCACCGAGCGGCTCAGCTCGCCCCTCTTCATGCCCAGTTCCCGCTCGCGGCGCTTGACCGCGCTGGAGGCCGGGTTGAGGAACAGCAGTCGCACCCGGCAGCCGGACTCGGCGAGGCGGATCAGGCGGCGCCCGGAGAAGTTCTGCACGAGCAGGTTGAGGCCGATGCCGATGGCGTCGAGGCGGCGGGCGCCGGCGAAGAGGTCCTCGGCCGGGAACTGGCGCATCAGCCGCACCCGGTCGGAGTGGACGGCGACCACGTCGGCGTACCGGTCGCCGACCAGGTCCTCGACCGCGTCGACGGGCAGCCGGCGTGCGGAGGGGACGTCCCCGCCCGCGCCGAGCATCTCCAGCAGTCGCGCCGAGGCGCGCTCGGCCTGACCGAGGACCGCCTCGGACAGGGCCCGGTTACGGGAGACGACGTTGCGGGTCACCTCCAGCTCGTCCAGGGCGAGTTCGAGGTCCCGGCGCTCGTCGAAGTACGGCTCGAAGCACGGCCAGTGCTGCACCATCAGCTCGCGCAGCTGCGGCAACGTCAGGAAGCTGAGCACGTTGTCGTCGGCCGGGTCGAGCAAGTAGCCCTTGCGGCGGCTGACTTCGCGGACGGCGACCGCGCGCTGCACCCACTCCTGCCCGGCCGGCCCGGCCGCGGCGACCACCCAGTCGTCCGCGTGGACGGGCTCGTAGATGGGCCGCAGGACGGCGGCCACGACCGCGCGCAGCCGCTGCTCGACCAGGTTCAGCCAGATGTAGGCCCGGCCGGCCCGCTGGGCGCGGGTGCGCACCTCGTGCCAGGCGTCGGCGTCCCAGTCCAGCTCCGGCCCGATGGACCCCGCGTCCATCGGCCGGGCCAGGGACACCGCGCCGGGCGGGACGTCTGCGGAGTTCCCCTCGTGACCCTCGTCACCAGGGGGCAGCTCCAGCCCTCCCGAGCCCACCCGTGCACCGCCTTCCGCCCCCGGGGCCTTTCCCGTCTCAACGATCAAGGAAGGGTACTCCGGGACCGGTCGGCGGTGCAGCCGGATGGACAGGTCGGTTGTCCAACTGTTTTCCTCAACTCTGCCTGTGCCGACGGCACTTCCCCGACGTCGCGTCACGCGGAGTGAGCGGATTCATAGCGCCGGCCTCCCGGGGGATACCGACGGGCCCCCGCCGCCGTACCATCCACGCTGGTCATAGCCGCCGGGGCGGGTGCCGTCGGGCCCGGGGACCGGCCCCGGGGCGTGGAAGGTTTGGTCACTTTCGGGAGACTCGGGGCCGAGGCGGCCCCCGGGCGGGCGGCACACCTGTCAGAGTCGTCACCATGCAGGTCTGGCCTGGAGAGGCGTATCCGCTCGGCGCCACCTATGACGGCGCCGGAACCAACTTCGCGGTCTTCACGGAGGCCGCTGACCGAGTAGAGCTGTGTCTGCTGCACGACGACGGCTCGGAGACGGCGGTGGAACTGCGCGAGAGCGACGCGTTCGTGCGGCACGCGTACGTGCCGGGTGTGATGCCGGGACAGCGCTACGGATTCCGGGTGCACGGCCCGTACGACCCCGGGCGCGGGCTGCGCTGCAACTCCGCGAAGCTGCTGCTCGACCCGTACGCGAAGGCGGTCAGCGGGACCGTGCGGTGGGGCGAGGAGGTGTACGGCTACCACTTCGGCGCCCCCGAGCGGCGCAACGACCTGGACTCGGCGCCGCACACCATGACCTCGGTGGTGATCAACCCGTACTTCGACTGGGGCGACGACCGGCCGCCGCGCACCGGGTACCACCACACGGTCATCTACGAGGCCCACGTCAAGGGCCTGACCATGCGGCACCCGGGGCTGCCGGAGGAGCTGCGCGGCACGTACGCGGCGCTCGCCCACCCGGCGATCCTCGAACACCTGACCACGCTCGGGGTGACCGCCCTGGAGCTGATGCCCGTCCACCAGTTCGTCCACGACCACCGGCTGGCCGACCTGGGCCTGAACAACTACTGGGGTTACAACACCATCGGCTTCTTCGCACCGCACAACGCCTACGCCTCCTGGGGCGACCGCGGCCAGCAGGTCCTGGAGTTCAAGTCGGCGGTCCGGGCGCTGCACCAGGCCGGGATCGAGGTCATCCTGGACGTCGTCTACAACCACACGGCCGAGGGCAACCATCTGGGTCCGACACTGTCCTTCAAGGGCATCGACAACCCGTCGTACTACCGGCTCACGGACGACCGCCGCTACTACATGGACACGACGGGCACCGGGAACTCGCTGCTCATGCGGTCCCCGCACGTGCTTCAGCTGATCATGGACTCGCTGCGGTACTGGGTGACCGAGATGCACGTCGACGGCTTCCGCTTCGACCTCGCGGCGACGCTGGCCCGGCAGTTCCACGAGGTGGACCGGCTGTCGTCGTTCTTCGACCTGGTGCAGCAGGATCCGGTGGTCTCGCAGGTGAAGCTGATCGCCGAGCCGTGGGACGTGGGCGAGGGCGGCTATCAGGTGGGCAACTTCCCGCCGCTGTGGACCGAGTGGAACGGCAAGTACCGCGACACGGTACGGGACCTGTGGCGGGGCGAGCCGCGGGCGCTGGCCGAGTTCGCCTCCCGGCTGACCGGCTCCTCCGACCTGTACCAGGACGACGGCCGCCGCCCGCTCGCCTCCATCAACTTCGTCACCTGCCACGACGGCTTCACGCTGCACGACCTCGTGTCGTACAACGACAAGCACAACCAGGCCAACGGCGAGGACGGCCGCGACGGCGAGAGCCACAACCGGTCGTGGAACTGCGGGATCGAGGGCGAGACCGACGACCCGGGCGTGCTCGGGCTGCGCGCCCGGCAGATGCGGAACTTCGTCGCCACGCTGATGCTGTCCCAGGGTGTGCCGATGATCAGCCACGGCGACGAGTTCGCCCGCACCCAGCGGGGCAACAACAACGCCTACTGCCAGGACAACGAGCTGGCGTGGGTGCGCTGGCCCTCCGACGAGGACGACGGTGAGCTGCTCGCCTTCACGCGCGCGATGGCACGGCTGCGCAAGGAGCATCCGGTCCTCCGGCGGCGGCGCTTCTTCCACGGGCGGCCGGTGGAGGGCACGCACGACGCGCTGTCCGACATCGCCTGGTTCACCCCGGAGGGCGGCGAGATGACCCAGCGGGACTGGGACTCGGCGCGGGCGTCCGCGCTGACGGTGTTCCTCAACGGCAACGCCATCTCCGAGCCCGGCCCGCGCGGGGAGCGCGTCACCGACGACTCGTTCCTGCTGATGTTCAACGCCTCGCCGGGTCCGCTGGAGTTCCTGGTGCCGGTCGACCACGGCCGGCAGTGGCAGGTGGTGGTCGACACGGCCCGCCCTGAGGGGGTGCCGCCGGGCGGCGGGGCGAAGGTCGGGGCGGGCGACCGGATCACCCTGCCGGACCGCAGCCTGACGGTGCTGCAGCGCCCCGCCTGACGTCAGGAGGTGGTGCGGGCCGGTTCGTCGTCCACGCGCGCGTGCGGAGCCGGTGCGATCCGTCCGCAGTGGGCCGTCGGGCGGGCCGCCAGGGCGATGACGAAGGTGAGTGCGGCCGCCGTGCTCGCGACCGCGAAGGCCGCTCGTGGGCCGTAGGAGTCGGTGAGGCGGCCGGTCACGGCGACCGAGAGGGCCTGGCCGCCGACGAGGGCGCTGGTCGCGAACGCCATCGCCTCGGCGAGCCGGGCCGGCGGCACCGCGCGCTCGGTGAGCCCGAACACCGTGATCAGATGCGGTGCGTAGGCGACCCCGAGCACGGTGACCACGGCGTACAGACCGGCCAGGCCGTGCGTGCGCAGCAGCGGCAGCGACAGGACGAACGCGGCCGCCGTGGCCAGCCGTCGGCGCGCGGGCAGCCCGAAGCGGGCGGGTACGGCGGCCATGGCGAGCCCCGCCGCGGCACTCGTCACCCCCATGGCGGCGTACACGAGCCCCGCCTGATCCTCCTGCCCGAGCCGAGCCGTGAGCGCGGTGATACCGGCCTGGCAGGCACCGAACATGGCGCCCTGAAGGGCGAGGAAGGCGCGCAGGGCGTGGACGCAGCGGGGCATGGGGACGAGCGCGGTCACGGCCGCGGCAGGCACGCGTGCGCGTACCCGGGCCCCGGCCCCGGCCCCGGCCTCGGCAGCGGCACGTGCGCGGGTGGGAGCGCAGTCCTCGGAGGCGGTGGCGTCAGGCAGGCGGGCGGAGGCACGGTCCTCGGGCCGCTCGGTGCCGGCCGGCGCGTGTGCCGGGTGCTGGTTCTCCGGGGCGGGGAGCGTGGTCAGGGCGGTCGGGTGGAGGGCGAAGGCGGTACCGCAGACGGCCACCAGCAGGGCCGCGCCGGCCATCGCGTACGCCGGGTGGGCGAGGACCGAGGCCAGTCCGACGAGGGCCGGGCCCAGGACGAAGGACATGTCGTCCAGGGTGCTCTCGACGGACAGCGCGGCGCCGACAGTGGACTCGGGAGCGCCGGAGCGACGGGCGAGAGCGACCAGGCGGGCGCGGGCCAGCGGACCCACGAGCGGCATGGTGCCGCCCGCTGCGGCGCCCAGGAGAGCCAGGACGGCCGTGGGCAGGGCCGCCAGGGCGCCGGCGACCAGGGAGGCCACCGCGAGCGCGTTGGCGAGCGAGAAGGCGACGACGACCCTGCGCTGACCGCGCCGGTCCGCGAGCCGCCCCACCACCGGTCCGCAGACCACCTGGCCGAGCGCGAGCGCCCCGCCGGTCAGCCCGGCCGCCGACAGGGAGCCGCTCGTCCGGGCGATGAGCAGGACGCTGCCGAACTGAACGGTCGCCGTCGGCAGCCGTCCCAGGAACGACACGCACGGCAGCAGCGGCCCGGTCAGGGCGATCACCTGACGGTAGGTGTCCCGAGTACGGCGCCGGTCCGGTCTCCCCGTTGTCCCCATCGCTCGAAGCCAGGCACGCGCGCGTGAGCGCGTGCAGGGACCGATGACACGAAACCGGGCGGTCTGGGTACGTAGGTTTCCATGACTCCTGTGCGACCCGGGCCACGGGTGCCCACGGCCACCTACCGCCTCCAGCTTCAGCCCGCCTTCCCGTTCGCCGCCGCCGCCGCGGCCGTGCCGTACCTGGCGTCGCTCGGCGTCTCGCATCTGCACCTGTCCCCCGTCCTGGAGGCCGTGCCCGGCTCCACGCACGGCTACGACGTGGTGGACCACGCGCGCGTGCGCGACGAACTGGGCGGCGAGGACGGCCTGCGGGCACTGGCGGGAACCGCGCGGGAGCACGGTCTGGGCCTGGTGGTGGACATCGTGCCCAACCACATGGCGATGGCGCCCCGGCACAACCACGCCCTGTGGGAGGTGCTGCGCGAGGGGCCCGCCTCGCCGTACGCGCGCTGGTTCGACATCGACTGGGAGGCGCAGGGCGGGCGGGTGCTGCTGCCGGTGCTCGGCGGCCCGGTCGGCGCGGAACGCGAGCACCTCGTGGTCGACGGCGACGTGCTGCGCTACCACGAGCACGCCTTCCCGCTCCGCTCGGGCACCGGGCACCTGCCGCTGCCCGAGCTGCTGGACGCCCAGTGGTATCGCCCGGTGTGGTGGCGGCTCGCCCGCACCGAGGTCAACTACCGCCGCTTCTTCAGCATCTCGGAGCTGATCGGGGTGCGCGTGGAGGATCCGGAGGTGTTCGACGCCACCCACGCCAAGATCCTCCAGCTGCTGGCGGAGGGCGTGGTCGACGGGCTGCGCGTCGACCATCCCGACGGGCTGGCCGACCCCGACGGCTATCTCGCGCGGCTGCACGAGGCGAGTGGCGGACGCTGGACGGTGGTGGAGAAGATTCTCGCCGACGGCGAGCGCCTGCCGCCGTCCTGGCCCGTCGCCGGCACCACGGGATACGACGCCCTGCGCCAGGTCGACGGTCTGTTCACGGACCGCGCCGGGGCCGGTGAACTCCTCGCCGGGTACCGTCGGTTCGCGGCCCCGCAGACCGACCGGGGCGGCGACTGGGAGGCCACGGTGCGCCGGGCCGCCTACCACGTACTCACACACGAGCTGGCCGCCGAGACGGACCGGCTCACCCGGACGGCCGCCCGGCTGTGCGCGTCGTCGCCGGATCTCGCACTGCGCGACCGGGCACCCTGGGCGCTGCGCACGGCCCTGGTGGAGCTGCTGGTCCGGATGCGGGTGTACCGGCCGTACGCCTCGGGTGACGCGGCCGCCGTCGTCACCGAGGAGGCCGCCGCCGAGGCCCGGCACGCCTTCGTCGTGCCCGAGGAGGCCGGCGCGGTGGACGTCGTGCGGCGGCTGCTGGTGGACGCGGACGGGGAGGTGGCCGGGGCGGCGGCCGGGGAACTGCGCGCGCGGTTCGCGCAGACCGCGTCGGCGCTGCGCGCCAAGTCGGTGGAGGACACGGCGTTCTACCGCTACGTCCCGCTGCTGTCGGCGACCGAGGTGGGCGGCGATCCCGGCCGGCCGGGGGTGTCCCCGGAGGACTTCCACGCGTACTGCGCGGGCGTGCAGCGGGACTGGCCGGCCACCGGCACGGTCGTCTCCACGCACGACACCAAGCGCAGTGCCGACGTCCGCGCGGCGCTGGCCGTGCTCACCGAGTGTCCCGCGCGGTGGGCACAGTTGCTGGCCGAGGTGACGCTGCCGGAGGAGGGAGTGCCGGACGGGCAGCTGGCCTGGGCGGCCTGGCAGACGGTGTTCGGGCTGGGTCCCGCGGACGAGGGGCGCGCCGAGGAGCGGGTCCAGGGGGCGCTGTTGAAGCATGTGCGCGAGGCGGGCCTGTACACCAGCTGGACGGAGCAGGAGCCGCCGTACGAGGAGGCGGTGGCCGCGTTCGTCGCGGCCGGGCCGTGCGGGCCGCCCGGCGAGCGCGTGGCCGCGTTCCGCAAGGCGCTGGAGCCGCATGTGCGGGCGAACGTCCTCGGCACCGCGCTGGTCCATCTGACGATGCCCGGGGTGCCGGACGTGTACCAGGGCACGGAGGGCGAGTACCGGGCGCTGGTCGACCCGGACAACCGGCGCCCGGTGCCGTTCCCGCCCGAGGCACCCGGTGAGAAGGACGCGGTGACGGCGGCGGCGCTCCGGCTGCGCGCCCGGCGCCCCGGCGCCTTCGGTACGACCGCGACGTACACCCCGCTGGCCGCCGAAGGGCCGGCGGCCCCGCACTGCGTGGCCTTCGCCCGCTCCGCAGCGGTGGTCACGGCGGTGACCCGGTTGTCCCTGCGGCTCGCGGAGGCGGGCGGCTGGCGCGGGACCCGGCTGGCGCTGCCGCCCGGCCGGTGGGCGGATGTGCTCACCCCGGGGCGGGAGTTCGCGGGGCACGCGCGCGTGGCGGATCTCTTCGAGCGGCTGCCGGTGGTGCTGCTGGAGCGGACGGACGAGGGGTGAGGGGCGTCGCGGCAGGCTGCCGGGTGGGCCGGCCGGGCCCGTGGCCGGCCAGGTGGTGCGCAGGAAGCCGGTGAAGGCCTCGGCGGCGCCGGTGGGAGGCACGCGCGCGTAGACAGCCGGAGGGCGCTTCCAGGGCGGGCCGGGGTGAGGATCGCGCAGTCCTCGCCGACGGCGCCGCGCACGACGCCGGCCGAGGCCACGCACACACCGGCGCCGGCGGCGGCCATGCGCACGGCCGTCGAGGTGTGCTCGGTCCATACGGCGCTCTGCGCACGGAACCCGGCCTGCGCGCACGCCCGGTCGAGGAAGCGCTCGCCGTGCACCACGGGTTCCAGGGCGCAGCGGACCCGGGCGCCGTTGGCGAGTTCCGGCAGCCGCACCGTCGTACGGCCCGCGAGCCGGTCGTCGAGCGGTGTCACCAGGACGAGTTCCTCCTCGTCGACCGGTACGACGGTGCCGGGCGGGCCGGTGGACAGGTGCTGGGCGTGCATCCGGCCGGGCCGCACGTGCCGGAGATGATCGCCGAGAGCCGGCTGATCGTCGGCCGGGACGCCGAGCCGGCGGACGCGGCCCGGCAGGTACACGCGCCTCCGACGCTGCCGGAGGCGGTGGGCGAGGTGTTCCTGACGCTCGCGGGACACGGCCTTCACCAGCAGTGAGCCCACGCCCCACAGTGCCCGGACCGCGTCCCGGGAACTGCGCCCGGGCGCCCCCTGGAGCCTCCCCCACCGTGTACTTGACAGTTCACCCATCCCGTGCGGGACTGGGAGGGCGAAGCCGGGCGGACGAGTCGGGGGTGAGTTTCCTGCCGGAGCTGCGCTATCCCAGCGTTCCCGAACTGGTCGCCTCCGCACAGGCGTTGGCCGCTCAGGAGCCCGGGCTGTGCGCGCTCAGGCAGGTGGGCGTCTCGCGCGCGGGAAGACCCCTGCACCTGCTGTCGGTGGGGCATGCCCGGCGGACGGTGCTGGTGGTGGCCGGCGCGCACGCCAACGAGCCGACGGGGGGCTCCACCCTGCGGGTACTGGCCGAACGCGTCCTGGCCGAGCGGGAGTTGCGGACGGATACGTCCTGGCACTTCCTGCTCTGCGCCGATCCGGACGGCGCGAGTCTGCATGTGACCCCGGCGCCGCGCAGCCTGCTCGACTACCATCTCGGCTTCTACCGGCCGACGGGCGCGGAGCAGCCGGAGTGGTCGCCGTCGGTGCTGCCGCCGGACCGGCTGCCGCCCGAGACCCGCACGCTGACCGGGCTGATCGACGAGCTGCGCCCGTACCTCCAGGTGACGCTGCACGGCACCGATCTGGGCGGCAGCTGGGTGCAGCTGACCAGGGCCTTGCCGGGGCTCGCGGAGCCGTTCGCGAAGTCCGCGGCGCAGCTGCACATCCCGGTGGAGACGGGCGCCTCGGACGCCGCCGGCTGGCCGGCCGCCGGCCCGGGGGTGCATGTCATGCCCGGCCCGGAGACGGGCGTCGCCTACCCGAGCATGCCGGACGACGCGCGGCACAGCACGTGGTACCACGCGCACCGGTACGGCGGTCTGACGGCCGTCGTGGAGGTGCCGATGTGGGCCAGCGACCTGGTGGACGACCGGGCGCCGCACCCGGCGCCGGCGGCGGCGATGCGGCGGCTGGCGCGGCGGCTGACGGGGGACGCGGGCGAGGTGGAACGGATACTCGCCGAGGCACTGCCCCGCCTCGACGGCACGGACGGTCCGCTGCTGCGGGCCGCGCGCTGGGTGCTGGAGCTGATCCCGGGCCTGGCCGAGGACTGGATCCATACCCCGCCGGCCGGCACCACGATGGCGTACGTCGGCAGTGTGGACGCCTTCGGGCGGCGGCTGCCGCTGCGCGCGGCGGCGATGCTGCTGCGCGTGCTGCGGGAGACGGACGACCGGGCGGCGCCGCGGCTGGAGCGGCTCGTCGCCGACTGGTGCGACGCGTTCGCGGTGCGTTTCCGGGCCCGCTGGGTGCCGTTGGAGCACCAGGTGGAGCATCAGTCCAGGACGGTGCTGGTGGCGGCGCAGCAGGCCCGGGAGCGGGCGCTGTGAGCAGAACTCAGGCGGTCGCCGGGAGCAGATCTCACCCGTCGAGCGCGAACACCGCTCCGGTGCGCGCGTTCATGACGCAGGCGTTGGGGTAGGTCTGCCGGAAGTCGACCGGCCGGCCGTTCCACTGCCCGCGCGCGTAGGCCGTCACCGGGGCGTAGATCATCGGGCAGAAGACGTTGTCGGCCGGGATGCGGGCGATGTCGCCGTCGGCGGCGGCGAGTTCCGTGCAGGCTTCGGCGGCCCGCGGGTGGCCCTGCGGCGGGTCGCACAGCAGCAGCGCGCCGCGCGTGGTGCGCGTCGGAGCGTCGCCCCGGGTGACGATCAGGGAGAGCCAGTTGCGGGGGAGGTCGTCGCGGGGCGCCGCGTGGGCCGGGCTCGCGGCGAGGAGCCCGGCGGCCGACAGCAGGGCGCCGGCCGCCGCTGTCACTCTGGTGAGGTACGTCATGCCCCCAGCATCGGCACGCCGGCCGGGGTTCCCCGGCCGGGCTCGGCCCGGCTCACCCGAACGGGAGGGCACACGCGCGGGAAAGAGCACCAGTTCGAACCCGGCCGGCCGCCGCAGCCGTACGGTCTCAGCTCACCGAGAGCCGGAACCCCATCCTGCCGAAGGCGACCAGATCACCCTCACGGACCACGACCGCACCGGTGACCCGGCGGCCGTTGACGGTGGTGCCGTTGGTGGAGCCGAGGTCCCTCAGGACCCACATGTCCCCCTGGCGGTGCAGCTCGGCGTGCACGCGCGAGACGGTCTCGTGGTTCAGGCGCAGCCCGTTGGCGGGGTCGCGGCCTATGCGCAGCGGGTGGGTCTGCCCGGGGTGCGGCAGCAGCAGCTTGGGCAGCCGCTCGGCCTGCCAGGCGCGGCGCAGCCGTACGGTGAACCCGGAGACGGCCTCGACGGTGCCGAACACCGCGCGGGAGAGACGGTTCTCACGAGGCAGGTCGGCGACGAGGGCGGCCAGCTCGTCGGCGTGACGGGCGGAGAGCGCCAGCTCCATGCGGCGTACGAACGTGTCGTGCGACAGCCGGCCCTTGGCGACGCCGTCGCGCAGCACCTGAAGCGCCTTGTCGCGCTCCGCGTCGGACAGCCGCGCGGGGTACGTGGAGAACTCGAAAGACGACGTCACGGAGGTGATTGTCGGTCAGCGAACCCCGGGTGTCCAGAAAACCGGGATTCGCCTGTCGCGCGCGCGTGGATTCCGCGACACCGGCGGGGGAAGGCCGCATTCGAGCGCGTATGGGGCGTCCGGACGGCACGATGGGGGGCCGCGGGACGTCATCACGGTGAGCAGACGAAGGGGAACCGTCCGTGCAGTTCGAGGTGTGGGCACCGCAGGCAGACCGAGTGACGCTCCAGTGCGAGGGCGCCACGCGCGCGTTGGCGCGCGATCCCGACCGCGCGGGCTGGTGGACCGGGGAGGCGGAGGCGGGCGACGGCGCCCGGTACGGGTTCGCGCTGGACGACGGTCCCGTCCTGCCCGACCCGCGCTCGCGCCGCCAGCCGGACGGCCCGGACGGGCTGAGCGCGGTCGTGGACCACGGGCGGTACACGTGGCAGGCACACTGGCGGGGGCGCGGGCTGCCGGGGGCGGTGCTCTACGAGCTGCACGTGGGCACGTACACCCCGGAGGGCACCCTGGACGCGGCCGCCGGACGGCTGGAGCACCTGGCAGAACTGGGCGTCACCCACGTCGAGTTGATGCCGCTGTGTCCGTTCCCGGGGCGGCACGGGTGGGGGTACGAGGGCGTGTCGCTGTGGGCGGTGCACGAGCCGTACGGCGGCCCCGAGGCGCTGAAGCGGTTCGTGGACCGGGCGCACGAACTCGGTCTCGGGGTGGTACTGGACGTCGTGCACAACCACTTGGGCCCCTCGGGCAACTATCTCCCCCGGTTCGGGCCGTACTTCACCGACGCGCACCACACGCCGTGGGGTTCGGCGGTGAACCTGGACGCGCCCGGCTCGGACGAGGTGCGCGCGTTCCTGATCGGCAGCGCGCTGGCGTGGCTGCGGGACTACCGGATCGACGGGCTGCGCCTGGACGCGGTGCACGCGCTGCGCGACACGCGTGCGTACCCGTTCCTGGAGGAGCTGTCGGCGGCCGTGGACGCGCTCGCCGCGGAGCTGGACCGGCCGCTCACGCTGATCGCCGAGTCCGACCTGAACGACCCGCGGTACATCACCCCGCGCGCGGAGCACGGGCTCGGACTGCACGCGCAGTGGAACGACGACTTCCACCACGCCCTGCACACCGCGCTGACCGGCGAGGCGCAGGGCTACTACGCGGACTTCGCGCGCGACCCGTTCGCCGCGCTCGCCAAGACGCTGACCGGCGGCTTCTTCCACGACGGCACGTACTCCAGCTTCCGGGGCCGGCACCACGGCCGCCCGCTGGACCGCTCGCGTGTGGCCGGGCACCGCCTGCTCGGCTACGGCCAGACCCACGACCAGGTCGGCAACCGCGCCCAGGGCGACCGGCTCTCCGCCCAGCTCTCCCCCGGCCTGCTGGCCTGCGCGGCGGCGCTCACGCTGACCTCGCCGTTCACGCCGATGCTGTTCATGGGCGAGGAGTGGGCGGCGGGTACGCCCTGGCAGTTCTTCACCGACCACACCGATCCGGAGCTGGCCGAGGCGGTACGGCGGGGCAGGCGGCGGGAGTTCGCGGCGCACGGCTGGGCCGAGGAGGACGTACCGGACCCGCAGGACCCGGCGACGCGGGACCGCTCCGTCCTGGACTGGTCGGAACCGCAGCGCGAGCCCCACGCGCGCGTGCTGGCCTGGTACCGCCGCCTGATCGCGCTCCGGCACGAGCAGCCGGACCTCACCGACCCCGACCTGGCCGACACGAAGGTGGCGTACGACGAGGGGTCCCGCTGGCTCGCCTTCCGGCGCGGCGACGTACGGGTGGCGGTGAACCTGGGCAAGGAACCGGCGTTCATCCCCCTGGGCACCCGGCCCGCCCTGCTCCTGGCCGCCTGGGACCCGATCGACGCTCCGGGCCCGAACGGCCTGCTGGAGCTGCCGGGCGAGTCCTGCGTGGTGCTGTCCCAGCCCTGAGCCCAGGGAGCCGCGCCCGCCGTACGGCGGTCTACGCGTCCGGATCGCCTTCTTTCAGGTCCGTCACCCGTTCCAGGAGGATCGGTTCCCAGGCGCGGCGCAGTTGGGTGCGCAGGAGGGGCAGGGGGCTGTCGTCGCGGCCTTCGAGGCGGTCGGTGAGGCGGATGACCGTGTCGCAGCGGGCCAGCCACAGGCCGCGCAGGCAGGGGCGGGCGCCGTAGCCGGCGAGGGTGGCCGCGCGGACCGCCGCACCGGAGCCTACGGCGCGGACGAGCCCGGCGATGTCCTCGGCGGGGTCGGCGACGGCCGCGTCGGTCCAGTCGAGGACGCCGCGCACCCTGCCGTCGGCGCTGACCACCAGGTGCTCGCCCTTGAGGTCGTGGTGGACGAGCACGGCGCTGCCGGCCTGGGCGGCGAGCTGGGCCGCGCCGGGCGGGGTGAGCTGGTGCATACGCGTAGGGTCGAACTCGTCGGCGGCGGCGAGGCGTTCGGCCGCGTGCACGGCCATGCGGCGCAGCGCCTCCAGGGAGCGCGGGGCGAGCCGCGGCACCCCGAGCGTCTCGGCCTGCCGTACGGGCACCGCGCGCAGCCCGGTGAGCAGCCCGGCCAGGTCGGCCTCGCCGACGGCCGAGACGTCGTGTTCCTCCGCGGTGCCGCCGGGAATCAAGGTGTCCAGCGTGTAGGTGAGGCCCGGCGCCCACTCGCCGTGCGCGACGCCGGCCGGGACGGCGACGGGGAGGTGGGGCCGCACCAGGTCGCGCAGGCGCAGCTCGCGGCGCTGGCGCACGGCGGCCTCGCGGTCGGGGGCGAGCCGCAGCACATGGCGGGTGCCGACCCACCACGTGGAATGCTCGCCGCCCTCCGTGACGGGCCGGACGTCCGGTCCCGCGCCGCCTGCGGTACCGGCCGCGCTCTCCTGGAGGAGCGAGCGGACCAGTCGGCGGACGGTGTCCGCGGTGGGTGTCGGTGCCTGGGTCATGGATCGCGCCGTTGCCGTTCGGGGATGGGGTCGCGAGGGATCTCCCTGGGCCGGTCAGCCCACGACGACCAGCTCGCGGGTGGTGTTGTTGAAACGACGGCCGCCCTCCTCGGTCACCGTGACGATGTCCTCGATGCGCACACCGAACCGGCCGGGCAGGTAGATGCCGGGCTCGACGGAGAAGCACATGCCGGGCACCAGGGGCTGTTCCTCGCCCTCGATCATGTACGGCGGCTCGTGCGTGGTGACGCCGATGCCGTGCCCGGTGCGGTGGATGAAGTACTCGCCGTACCCGGCGTCGCTGATCACCGCGCGGGCGGCCCGGTCGACCTCCTGGCAGGCCACGCCCGGCCGTACGGCCCGGTAGCCGGCCTCCTGTGCCTCGCGCACGATGTCGTGCACCCGGCGCTCCTCCTCGCTCGGCTCGCCCACGTGGACCGTGCGGGTGGTGTCGGAGCCGTAGCCGTCCTTCAGGCCGCCGAAGTCCAGGACGACCATGTCGCCGTCCTGGATGACGCGGTCGCCGACCTCGTGGTGCGGGTTGGCGCCGTTGGGGCCGGAGCCGACGATGGTGAAGTCGACCTGCGAGTGGCCGAAGCGGCGCAGCAGTTCCGCGAGGTCGTGGCCGACGTCGGACTCGCGGCGGCCGGCGAAGGGAACCTTCCGGATCTCCTCGAACGTTGCGTCGGCAGCGGCTCCGGCCGCCGCGAGGAGTTCGAGTTCGGCCGCGTCCTTGACGGCGCGCAGCATGGGGAGGGCGTCGGTGAGCGAGGCGTACGAGGAGTCGGGCAGGGTCCGCTGGAGACCGAGCAGATGCATCGCCCAGGTGTTGTCGCTGATGCCGAACCGGCCGTGGCCGTCGAGGAGGGCGGCGGTGACGGCGTAGGGGTCCTTGCCGTCCGTCCAGTCGCGCAGGGTGAGCGCGGTCGCCCCGGCCGCGTGCCCGGCGTCCGGCGCCTCCAGGGTGGGTACGACGAGCACGGGGTCCTGGCCGGGGGTGAGGACCAGCATGGTGAGCCGTTCGGTGACGGCGGTGGGCGTGTAGCCGGTGAGCCAGACCATGTCCGGTCCCGGCGCCACGAGCAGCCCCGCGAGACCGGCGTCGGCGGCGGAGCGCGCGGCGCGCTCCATCCGGGCCCGGTAGTCCTCGGCGGTGAAGGGCGGGGTCGTGCTACCGGTCATCCGGTCCTCCGGGCGCGGGTGAGGGTACGGGGCGATGGCGTCTCGTGCAGCATCCTGCCCGGCAGGCCGGGGTCACGCGAGCCGGTCGCCGGTGCGGTCGCCGGCACGATCGCCCGTGCGCCCCGCGGGGCGCGGTCGCGGGAGAAAGGGCTCGGCATGGGGCCATCATGGCGCGCGGGGCGGACAGCGACCAGTGGGTTTCCCCGGGCGGCCGGAGGGGGTGGGCCGGGGTGACCGAGAGGGTTCCGGGGCGTCTGAGGGAGGCGTCCCGGGGCGGCACAAGGGGGTGTCACGGGGTGGCCGGTGCGGGCTTCCCTGCGTGACCGACGTGAGCTTCCCGGGGTGACCGTTGCGGGATGCCGTGGTGGCCGACGCGTACGGGCCGACCGCGGACCGCGTTCAGGTCACCACGCCCGGTACGGCCGTCAACTGCTGGTACCCCCCGCCGCGGTGACGGACGGTGAGGAGCACCTCCTCGCCGGGGCGGGCGTGGGCGACGGCTCGGGCGAGATCGGCGGCACTGTCCACGCGCACGGGGCCGAACTGGAGCAGGACGTCGCCGCGGACCAGGCCGGCCGCGTAGCCGGGTCCGGGCACGTGCACGCCCACGACCAGCGCGCCCGCCTTCTCGGCGTCCACGGCCTCCACGCCCAGAGTGGCACCGGCCGGGCCCGCGGCGGAGCTCGGGGTGGCGGCCGGGGCGGGCGTGGCCGAGGGGGCGGACGGCGTGGTCAGGTGCCGCAGTTCGGCGAGCTTGCTCATGCCGATCACCGTGGCGCCGACCGTCCCGATGCCGACGCCGGACAGCACCAGCAGGGTGCCGGCGCACAGGCCGAACAGCAGGGTCCGCAGCCGCCGCCCGCGCCGGCGCGCGGCGTGCGGGCGGTGGGCAGTGCCGGTGCCGGTGCCTGTGCCTGTGCCTGTGCCTGTGCCGTCCCGAGGGTCCTGGCCCGGCATCGGCTTGGGCCGCAACGCAGTCTGTTCCATGATTCGCTCGCCTCCGGCTGGTGCTCTACCCGGGGCGCCGGGCGGCGACGAGACACGAACGAGTGAGACTGCCCAGGGGGCATCGCGGGGTAGCCATTGCGCCCCGGCCACCGCGGCCCGGCGCACTCCCGCCCCGCCATCGCCGCAGGCTCACCCCGTGATCCCGTCGAGGCTCCCCCACACCCGCCGCCACACCCCCTCCGAGGCGGTGCCCCACCGCACCCCCGAGAGGCTCATCGCTCCCCCGGAGACCCGCTCGAAACCCCCTCGCCCCCGCCCACCAGCCTCCGTACGAGCTCCGCCGCCGCCGGCCCCGGGGCCCCGCCGTGGAGGAGTTCCGTGCGGTGTACGAGGCGGGGTGCGGTGAGGGGGACGGCGGTCGTGCCGGGGACGGCGGTGGCGGCGGAGCGGGGCAGCAGGACGAGGCCGTGGCCGGCGGCCGCGAGGGCGGTCACGGTGTGCAGGTCGGTGCCCTCGTAGCGCAGAGCGGAGCGCAGGGCGCCGCCGCCGTTCGCGGCGCGCAGGGCGGCGAGCGGGAGCGCCGCGTCGGGCGCGTCGAGCCAGCGGGCGTCGGCGAGGTCGCCGAGGCGCAGGCCGGCCCGGCCGGCGAGGGGGTGCCCGGCGGGCAGCAGGACGCTGACGGGTTCCTCGGCGACGCCGTGCGTGGTCAGCGGCGCCACGTCGGGCAGCCGCAGCGGATCGCTCGGCGCGGCCGGCCCGTCGACGAGGCCGAGGTCGGCGGTGCCCGTGGCGACGGCGGCCGGGATCTCCGCGCGGGCGAGGACACGCACCGTGACCCCGGCCGGCGGAAGCGCGGCGAGGACGGCCGGACCGAGCCCGGTCGGGGTGGTGGCGAGGGTCAGGCCGTGCTGCGGTGCGGCGGCCATCCGGGCGACGTCGGCCCGGGCCGCGTCCAGCCGCAGCAGCAGCGGGCCCGCGTGTTCCAGGAGCCGTTCGCCGGCCGTGGTGGGCGTGACGGGCCGCCGGGTCAGCAGGGGCGCGCCCAGGTCCTGTTCGAGCGCGGCGATGTGCTGGGAGACGGCGGACTGGGTGTAGCCCAGCTCGCGGGCGGCCTCCGAGAAGGAGGCGAGGCGCGCCACGGTGACGAACGTGCGCAGCAGATGCGGGTCCATGGGCCCAGCATCCCACTCCATCAGCATCGCTTATCGAGCGACCAGGAATCATCGTTGGACGTGAACGACCGTGCGCGCGAAAAATGACGTTCATGGACAACACAGCCACCATCGCCCTCGTCGGCGACCGCTCCCCCAACGTCGTCTCGCACACCCGCGTCCCCCTCCTGCTGGAGGCGCTCGCCGAGCGCGACCGGCTGGTGCTGGACGCGTACTGGATCCCCTCCGAGGACGCGGAGGCCGAGGGCGCGGTCCGGGGGTTCGACGCCGTGTGGGTGCTGCCGGGCAGCCCGTACCGTAGCGAGGCGGGCGTGCTCGCTGCCGTGCGCACCGCACGTGAGGAGGGCATCCCGTTCCTGGGCACGTGCGGCGGCTTCCAGCACGCGCTGCTGGAGTACGCGCGGAACGTGTGCGGGCTGACCGGCGTGGCGCACGCCGAGAACGACCCGGACGCCGTGGATCCGCTCATCGAGCCGCTGGCCTGCTCGCTGGTGGGGCACGAGGCGGCGGTGACGATCGAGCCGGGCACGCTGGCGGAGTCGGTGATCGGCGCCGGGCGCACGGTCGAGCGGTATTTCTGCAGCTACGGCCCCTCCCGCCACCTCGACGCACTGACCGCCCACGGCCTGAGGTTCTCCGGGTACGACGAGGACGGTCACGTGCGGGTCGCCGAACTGCCCGGCCACCCCTTCTTCCTGCTGTCCCTGTTCCAGCCGGAGCTGGCCGGCGACGGCTCGCGCCCGCACCCGATGATCCGCGCGCTGGCCCGGGCCGCGGTCGAGCACGCGGCGGCCGAACGGAGCCGGCCGGCCTGACGGGCACCGTCCGCCGGCCGCGCCCGATCCCCCGACGGCTCACCGAAGGTCCCAGGATGCCCGGTCAGCCGAACGCCAGGACCGGTGCGGCGGAGGGCAGTGACGGTGCGGCGGGCGCGCGGTCGGGCAGGAAGCCGTGCGAACGGCGGCCCAGCCACTCGGCCTTGTACCGGTCGACCTCGCGGTGCCAGTTCAGGATCCCGGACATCCAGTTCTGCAGATCGAGCACGTAGGCGCCCACGGCGGCGCGGGCCTCGGCGGACAGCTTCATGTCGTCGTAGAGGACAGGCAGTTCATGGGCGACGATGTGCTGGAACTGCTCCATCCGCTGGGTCGTCAGGTCATGTACGACGCGGAGCGCGGCCGGGTAGTCCACGCCGAAGAAGTTCTGCACGACCAGGACGGCGTTGTGGATCTCGCCCTCGTACTCGATCTCCTTCTGGTACGAGAAGATGTCGTTGAGGAGGCAGGCGTAGTCGAACGCGGCGTTCTCCAGGGCCCGGACCGGGCCGCTGCGGTAGACCTCCGGCGGGATCGCGGGGCCCTGTCCCATGCGGCACAGGCTCAGGGTGAGGTCGGAGCCGAAGGTGTCGCGCCGCATCTCCAGGTAGTCGACCGGGTCCGGGATGCGGTTCTGGAACCGGTTGGACAGCTCCCACACCCAGCTCTCGGTCATGGAGTCCACGGCGTCCTTGAGGGTGCGCTTCTGGTCGGCGGGCATCTGGGCCGTCGTCCGCGCCCACAGGTCGGTCAGGCCTCGCTCGATGGCGTCGGCGGGGACGAGGGCCGGTTCGTCGTCGACAGGCATGCACTGCGACAGCCGGGCCGTGCTCAGCCGCGCCCCGGCCAGGTCCCGGCGCCGGCCGTACACCAGCGGGTAGTAGTCGTCGGCGTACGTCCCCCAGGCGAGCCACTGGGCGCTGAGGTCGAGGGCCTCGGGGGTGGCGTCGGGGTCCAGGCCCGCCGAGCAGAGCGCGAAGTCGAAGGCGGTGAGCTTGTCCTCGTCCCAGACGCCCTCCTCCAGGATGCCCATGCGGTGCGCCCAGGTGACGAGGTTGCCTCGGGCGCTGTCCAGATGGGGGCTCAGGCTCAGCTCGTACGGCATGTGGAAGTCGGGCAGCAGGGACGGGCCGACCTTCTGGTACGGCACATGGGTGTAGCGGCGCAGGCGCTGCCGGGCGGCCGAGGCCAGCAGGGCGCCGACGTCGGCGGCGGCCATGCCGGGGCCGCTCGGGAGCTGCCAGGGCGCATGCGACACGGCGCCCTTGTTCATGTAGCGGCTGGAGCGCAGGTGCCATTCGTGGCCGCCGGACTGCCAGTCCTGAAGTCCCTTGGTGTAGGCGGCGATCGCCGCGATCTCGGCCGGGTTCAGGCCCTTCTCCAGGGCCACGGCGGGGACCTCGGTGAGCGCGGTGTGCTCGAACTGGTGCAGGCGTGAGGTGAGGATGTCGTTGACGGTGTCGGCGGCCTCCTGGGTGGTGCAGTCGAAGAACTTCTCCAGGACCAGTACGCCGTTGCTGTTCTCGCCCTCGTCCTCGACCTCGCGCTGGTAGGAGAACAGGTCGTTGCGCAGGTGCACGGCGTCGGAGAAGGTCTCCATCAGTACGCGCAGGGGACGCGTCCCGGCGACGGCGGCCGGCACCTCGGCGGTCGCGTACTCGACGAGTCCCGCCGACCAGGGCGCGCCGCCCACCTTGCGGCGCATCTCGATGTACTCGACGGGGTTGGCGATCCGCCCCTCGTTGATGTTCGACAGCTCCCACATCGACTCGTTGAGCAGGTGCTCGGTGGCGAGGGCGAACCGGCGGCGCCAGTCCACGGACATCGCCGGCACCGTGCGCGCCCAGAGGTCCTTCAGGCCCGCCTCGACCGGATTCTCCGGCTCCGGCACCGGAGTCGACAGGTCGAGCGGCATGAACAGCGGCAGGCGGTCCAGGTGGGCCTTGCCCGCGGCACGGTCCGGGGTGCGCTTGTACATGTCCAGGAAGTGGTCGTCGAAGAAGAAGACCCACACGTACCAGTCGGTGATCAGGGAGAGGGCCGGGCCGTCGCAGTCGGGGTGGGTGTAGGCGCACAGGAGTCCGTAGTCGTGCGCCTCCAGATCGGCCTGTTCCCAGATGCCGGAACCTTCCAGCATGCCCATCTCGCGGGCCCACTCGGTGGAATGGGCGCGCGCCTCGTCGAGGTGCGGATTGAGCCGCGCGGGATACGGCATGTAGAAGTGCGGGAGTTCGAACGGCTGCGTCATGGCCGGGGCCCTACCCGTGGCCCCTGGCACCCATCCACCGCACAGCGCATGATCACACCATCGCGTGAACCGCCTCCGAAACCCTGACCTCGGGGCGCCCGGTGTGGGCCGGTTCAGGGCTGGTGCCGCAGCACCTCCTCGGCGGTCCAGGCCAGCGCGTCCGGCAGCGCGCCTGCGTCGACCGGCAGCCACAGCGACACGGCCGACAGCCCCGCCTCCGCCAGGCGCCCCAGCTCCTCCCGCACGCTCTCGGCACTCGCGCGCGTGCCGCCCAGAGGGCGGCGCGGGAGGTCGACGGCGGCGGCGAAGCCCGGGGGCAGCAGGTACGCGCCGGCGGTCATCGGGACGGCGGCCGGATCCCGCTCCGTCGTCTCGGCCAGCTCCGTCAACCGTGCCCGCACCAACGCCAGTTGTGCGGCATCGACGCCCGCGCCGTGCCACGCGTCCCCGTACCGCAGGGCGCGGCGCAGGGCCGCGTCGCTGTGGCCGCCGATCCAGACGGGCGGCCCGCCCGCGGTGCGCGGCGGCACCCCGAGCCGCGGCGCGTCGGCCTCACCGCGCCACAACCGCCGTACGACGGCGAGCTGTTCGTCGCTGCGGCGGCCCCGCCCGGCGAAGGACGCGCCGACGGCCGCGAACTCCGCGGTGTACCAGCCGGTGCCGACGCCGAGGACGAAGCGGCCGCGGGAGAGCCGGTCGAGGGTCGCGGTCTGGTGGGCGAGGACGACCGGGTCGTACAGGGGCAGCACCAGGACGCTGGTGACCAGCCGGATGCGCCGGGTCGCGCCGGCCACCGCGGACAGCAGGACCAGCGGATCCGGGGTCACCCCGACGTCCCCGGCCAGCAGGTGGCCGCTCGCGATGACATGGTCGAAGCCCAGGTCTTCGGCCGTGCGGGCGGTCTCGACGGCGTCGTCGGTCTCGTGCGCCGAGCCGGGCCACAGCCGGTGGGGTGCCACTCCGATGCGCATGCGGTCGCCTCTCCTCGGGTCCGGAACCGTCACTGCCGTACGGCAACAGCGGCGCGCCCACCCGTATGCCCGCGTGCGCACCCTTGTCGTGCCCTCGCGCGCGGGAGACGGTAGGCGCATGACCTCCTTCGTGCTGCCCCATGAGGTGCACGGCGACGGCGCCCACCAGGTGTTCGCCGTGCACGGCTGGTTCGCCGACCGGTCCGCCTACGCCGCCGTCCTGCCGGACCTCGACCGGTCCGCCTTCACCTACACGCTGGTGGACCTGCGCGGCTACGGCGAGGCCCGGGACGCGGCCGGCCCGTACACGACGGCCGAGGCGGCCTCGGATCTGCTGGCGCTGGCCGAACGGCTGGGCTGGGAGCGGTTCTCGGTGCTGGGGCACTCCATGGGCGGCGCGGTGGCACAGCGGCTGGCGGCCCTCGCTCCGGACCGGCTGCGCCGGATCGTCGGTGTCTCCCCGGTGCCCGCCTCGGGGCTGCCGCTGGCCGGTGAGCAGGCCGCGCTGTTCACGGACGCGGCGGAGCAGCCGGCAAACCGGCGGGCGATCATCGACGTCACCACCGGGGGCCGGCGTCCGGCCGCCTGGCTGGACCGGATGGTCGCCCGCTCGCTGGAGCGCAGTGACGCGAAGGCGTTCCGGGCCTGGCTGGACTCCTGGGCGGGCGAGGACTTCCACGCCGACGTCGAGGGCTGCGCGGTGCCCGCCCTCGCGGTGGCCGGCGAACTGGACCCGGCGCTGTCGCCCGCGGTCATGCGGCAGACCTGGATGTCCTGGTTCCCGCGCGCCGAACTCGTCACGCTGCCCGGTGCGGGGCACTACGCCATGGACGAGACGCCGCTCGAACTGATCCGCGCGGTCGAGGACTTCCTGCGGGCCGACACCGAAGTCCCCGGAGTGGCACGGGAGTCGGCGTGAGCGAGCCCGTCCCTCCGGTGCCCGATGTGTTCGATCCCCGGCGGTACGGTGTCGCGGTCCCCCACGACGACTACCGTCTGCTGCGCGACCGGCACCCGGTCGCCTGGCAGGAGGAGCCGGAGCTGCTGGACTGGCCGGCCGGGCCCGGCTTCTGGGCGGTGACCCGGCACGCGGACGTGGTGCGGGTGCTGAAGGACGGGGCGACGTACTCCTCGTACATCGGCGCCACGCAGATCCGGGACCCCGATCCGGCGGATCTGCCGTTCATCCGACGGATGATGCTCAATCAGGATCCGCCGCAGCACGGCCGGTTGCGGCGGCTGGTGAGCCGGGCGTTCACGCCCGGCCGGATCGAGCGGTTCGCGGCGGTCGCCCGGGAGCGGGCGGGCACGCTGCTCGCCGGGGCGCTGCAGAAGGCGTGGGAGGGGGAGGGCACGGTCGATCTGGTGGCCTCGGTCACCGACGAGTACGCCCTGCTGAACCTGGCGGACCTGCTGGGCGTCCCGGAGAGCGACCGGGGCCTGCTGCTGCACTGGACCCAGCGGGTCATCGGCTACCAGGACCCGGACGAGGCCGGTTCCCCGGTGCTGGACGAGACCGGTAGGCCGGTCAACCCGCGCTCCCCGGCGATGCTGACGGACATGTTCGGCTACGCCCAGCAGCTCGCCGCGTACAAACGGCGCTACCCGGCGGACGACGTGATGACCACACTTGCCCACGATGCCGAACTCGCCTCGGCCGAGCTGGAGATGTTCTTCTTCCTGCTCACGGTCGCGGGCAACGACACGGTGCGCAGTGCGGCCCCGGGAGGACTGCTGGCGCTGGCGGAACACCCGGATGCGTACCAGGCATTGCGCTCAGGAAAGATCCAACTCGCCACAGCCATCGAGGAGTTGCTCCGCTGGCATCCGCCGGTGCTGTCCTTCCGCCGGACCGCCGCGCACGACACCGAGCTGGCGGGGCGGCGGATCCGGGCGGGTGAGAAGGTCGTCGTCTTCCACGCCTCGGCCAACCGGGACGAGCGCGTCTTCGCCGAGCCCGGCCGGCTCGACCTCGCCCGCTCCCCCAATCCGCACGTGTCCTTCGGAGACGGCCCGCACGTGTGCCTGGGCGCCCACTTCGCGCGGCTGCAACTACGACTGCTCCACGAGGAGGTGCTGCGCGCCCTGCCGGAGCTCCGGCTCGCCGCACCGCCCGCCCGGCTCGTGTCGAACTTCATCAACGGCATCAAGTCGCTTCAGCTGAACGTCATGTGACCGGCCGGGCGACCTGGATCAGCGCATGGGTGCCGCTGGTGCGCCAGCGCCGGCCCTCCGCGGCGACGAGCGCGGCCTCCGTCGTCGCGGACAGGCCGGTGACGACGTCGGACTTCAGGGTGCGCAGGGCGGCGACCGGGCCCGGGAAGTATCCGGTCGCCTCCGCGAAGGGCGTGGTCGGGGGCCACAGCCGGTCGCCCACCAGCCGGCGGTAGTTGAGGTCGCCCTTGAAAACGGTCAGGGTGGCCTCGGCGAACTCGGCGCGCAGATCGTCCGGCATGTCCGCGTACGGCAGCGGGGCGCACGAGAACGGGTGGGCGCGCACGGTGAGACGGCCGTCGGCCAGGGCCGACCAGAGCACGCGCCCGTACTCGGCGGCCGCGCCGGAGGCGGCGCGCAGCCGCCGCAGCGCGTCGACGACGTCGGCGGTGGTGGCGTCCGAGACGTAGTACGGGTACGGCTTGACGTGCAGCACCGCCCGCGCGGCCCGGCCCTCGGCGAGGAGGTGGGCGAGCAGCAGCAGATCCGGGACGAGTTCGCGGCCCGCGTTGTCCGCGACCAGGACGAGGGTGCCGGCTCCGGTGGGCGGCAGCAGCGACCACAGGGTGTCGCTCTCGTCGGCGACCAGAGCGCGGGCCGGGTCCCGGTCCTCGGCGCCTTCGGCCGAGAGCCGGAAGCCGAGGTCGGCGCGGTTGCCCCAGAGCGAGCCGTGCAGCAGGGCGCGCGCCCGCTCCTCCTCCGGCAGGCCGGGCAGGTCGTCCAGCGCGGCGAGTTCGGCGTCGGTCTCCGGGGCGTCGAGTTCGGCGTGCTTGAACGGGCGGAAGGGGTCGATGCCCCGCCAGGCGCCGGGGCCGAAGAAGCCGACGGCGTCGAGCAGCCGGCGGTAGAACCAGCTCTCGGACCACAGCCAGGGCACGTCGTACCAGGACCGTCCGGCGTGGGCGCTCAGGCCCCAGGCGTCCCACAGATCCCGGTCCGGGGCATGGGCGGGCAGCGGCTCGACCGTGCCCTCGGTGCAGCTCTCCAGCAGCTCGTCCAGCGCCTGGTGCTGTCCGGGGCCGTAGGGGAAGGCGTCCCGGACCTGCCGGATGATCGCGGGATGCCGTTCGGCCAGCACGCTGTGCGGGAACGAGCCGGGTTCGTTGCCGAGGATCACGGGTGCGAACGGGGTGTCGGGCATGTCCGTCACGGTAGCGCGCGGGTCAGGCGGTTCTGATCTCCCGCTCCAGCTGCGTGGCGAGGGTGACGTAGCGGGGGCGGCGGTGCACCGGGACCAGGCCCCGGATCATGAGGTGCCACATCTCGGCGACCCGGCGCGGCAGCCGGCCCACCGGTTCGAGCCGGCGGGCGGCGATCCGGGTGCCGACGAAGAAGGAGACGAGCGAGTGCGCGAGCGTGCCGACGTCGAGTTCGCTGTGCACATCGGCCTCCCTGACGGCCCCGGTGAACTTGCGCGTGGCGAACTCCAGCCACTCGGTGAACGGGTGCCTGAGCGGCGGCCGTACGACGACGTCGGCGGTGGCGAGGCGCAGCGCGGCGCGCGGCACCGGGTCCTCCACGGCGAGCCGGGCGATGCCGAACGTGGTGCGCATCAGGACCTCCAGCGAGGAGCAGCCCCGGCTCTCGACCTCGGCGACGAGCTGCCGCGCGGCGGCCGCATTGAGTTCGAGGATGACCTGGGCCAGGTCCTCCTTGGCGGCGAAGTGGAAGTACAGGGCACCCTTGGTCACCTTCGCGTGTGCGACGATGTCGCTGAGGCTGGTGGACTCGTAGCCCTGCCGGTCGAACAGATCGGCGGCCGCCGTGATGATCGTTGCCCGGGTCTGCTCGGCGCGTAACT
Source organism: Streptomyces sp. CoH27 (assembly GCF_020181035.1). Lineage (GTDB taxonomy): Bacteria > Actinomycetota > Actinomycetes > Streptomycetales > Streptomycetaceae > Streptomyces > Streptomyces camelliae. The sequence goes on along the minus strand of NZ_JAIQYY010000003.1, from coordinate 188,913 downwards.
GCCTCGCCATCGTGGGGACCTCTTCTCGCGACTTCAATGAACGGGGCATGCGGTTTGTTTCTCACACCCTGCACACGATAACTCACCGAGCGGTATCGGGAGTCGGGCGTGCAGGCCGGCGAGGCGACACGTGTCATCCGCGACTCCCGCACCGAACGACGCTTCAGCAGTCCGTGATCAGGCGAGATCAGAATGGTTTCCCCCTTCCTCGCCCGCCGATTCCGAGCCGTCGTGTGACGACGCGCGCCGCACCCATGATCGCCACGATACGAGGCCGACGGCCGGCCTCTCAACGGGGGCTCGCAAGAGGCGCGAAACAGCCGAACCGGTCGGTGCTTTGCGCCCCCTGATCCCGGATGATCCGTCCGTACGGCATACCAAAGGCCCGAGCCGGCTGAAGCCGGCTCGGGCCTTTGGTGAATGTGCTTGAGTCTGCCGCTAGTTGACGTAGACCGGGGCTCCGCCGTCCGTCACGGGCGCGTACTTCGCCGTGAAGTAGCCGTTCGCGAAGCACAGCGAGGAACCGGAAGACTTGGTGAACTGCTGGTTGGTGAAGGAGATGCTGCTGTCGGCGTTGTCGGTCTTGCCCGTCAGGCCAGCGGCCTGGTACACGCAGGTGATGCTGCCGAGCAGGGTCTTCAGCTTGACCGTGGTCTGGATGACCGAGCCACTGGCCGGGGCGACGGTGAGGGTGCCGTCGGAGCCGACCGACGCCGTGTAGGGCAGGTTGTCGACCGTGATGCTGCTGACGCCGGTGACACCGAGGACGTTGCTGGTGCAGGAGCTCGCGTCGAAAGTGTGGCCGGTGACGGACTCCGTGGCCGTGCCGGGGGCGGACGGGTTGGCCGTGACGTTGGCGGTGAACTGGGAGGACGTGCACGAGACGCCGCTGGTGCCGGTCGCGCTGGAGTACAGCGTGGCGGACGTGCCGGAGGCGAGGGGTGCGATGAGGGTGTCGCCGACGGCGACGGCGGTGCCGCCCGCGCCGCCGGTGGTGAGGACGACACTGTCGGCGGAGGCCGGGGTGGCCACCGCGAGGGCGAGCGTGAAGGCGGTGGCGGTACCGGCGAGGGCGAGGACGGATCGCGTACGCATGCGGGTGTCTCTTTCCTGTGTGGGGGTCGGTCGAGGTGAGGGGCGACGGCGCCCTGGGGGGTGGTGGGCTGATCGGGTGGTGCGCTGATCGGGTGGTGCGTCACGCGGAAGTGCGTGCGGTGCGGGTGGTGCCAGGTGGTGCACAGGGGTGGTGCGTGTGGTGGTGCGTGTGTCGGTGCGTCACGCGGGTGGCGCGGGCGCGCCGGTGGCGGCGGCGCGGAGGGTGCGTGACGTGGTGACGCGGCACACGCGGGACCCG
>NZ_JAIQYY010000003.1:143880-187456 GCF_020181035.1 Streptomyces sp. CoH27 | reverse complement strand
CCTACGCGACGGACCGGCGACGGCGGCGGGCCGGGACCGGCCGGGGACCTCGGGGAGGCCTCCGGCCGGACCGGACAGGGACGGCCGGGCACACGGCCTGGGGGGAAGGGGCCGTGTGCCTCACCGGTGTGAGCGGTTGCCGTGAGCGGACATGAGCGGCTGCCGGGAAAGGGCTGAAGACACGGCCGCTGCCACTCGGCGGATCCGGCGCCACGGATCCGTGAAACAGGGGAAGTTGTAGACCTGATCAACCATCAACGTCAAGGTGCGCAAGGGTAGTTGTGGCATGTGACCGAGGCTCGAACAGATCCGACACCCTTTTTTCACATCTCCCTTGACCCCTCAAAGTAACCGGCAGTAACTTCCTCGCAGGCTACTGCCGCGTAACGAGAAAGCCCTTGCCCACCGGGAGTGCGAGGAGGCGTGCGCGGCGGTCGCTGTCCGCGCCAGGACACCGCGCCACCTGATGCCCGACCCCGCACTTGATCCATGCCCATGGGAGCAGACATGGCCTCGTCCCCGGACGTCCCGTCCGACGGCAACACCCCCGAGAACCCGGGAAACGGTTCACCGTCCGAAGCACCACAGACAGACCGGGCCGCCGCCGGCGGTGAGAGACGAGGGCGGGTCCGTGCCCGCCGGGCCGCCGTGATGGCGGTGCCCGCCACCCTCGTCGCCGCCGGCCTCGCCGTCTTCACCGCGCAGGGCGCGCTGGGTGTGCAGTTCGCGATCTCCGGCATGCCGTTCACGGTCACCGCGACCAGCCTCGACGGCAACGGCTTCGAGCAGTTCGGCGGGCTCGACAACATGGCGGACGGCAGCCCCAACGCCGGGGACAGCGGCGGGCAGGAGCTCATCGTCACCTCCGCGATCAAGGACGCCACGCTCACCAAGCTGTGCCAGAGCGTCGACCTCGGCGGCATCAACCTGCTGATCACCGCGGGCGGCGGCAAGACGCCGGTGACCGCGACCGACCTCACCACCGACTCCACCCAGCTGTCGGGCGACGCGGCGTTCAGCAACATCGAGATCGGCAACGACGCGAGCACACTGACCAAGGCGGGCGTGAAGGGTCCGATCGGGGTCTTCAGCCAGCAGGCCGACCACGTGCACATCGACAACCTGCGGCAGACCAACTACGCGACGACCGCGGGTGTGTTCAAGCTGCCGGGTCTCCATCTCAGCTTCAGCAGCTCGGGTTGCTGACGGCCATGCCGGACCGTCCACGTCAGGGCGCGAGGGCGGCCTTCCGTGGCTGGCGGGCCCGCCGGCCGTTCTGGGGCGGGCTGCTGCTCGCCCTGGGCGGCGGCTGGATCCTGCTCACCGAGAAGGCCTCGCTGAAGGTCGTGATGCATGTCGGCATGCAGGGCGTGGCCGGCTATCTGCTGCCGACGGTGATGGTGATCCTGGGCCTGCTGATCCTCTTCAACCCCTCCCAGCGGCTCTTCTACTCCATCATCGGCATCCTGATCTCCCTGGGCACCTGGCTCACGTCCAACCTGGGCGGCTTCTTCATCGGCCTCCTCCTCGGCGCCGTCGGCAGCTGCCTCAGCTTCGGCTGGCTGCCCGACCAGGAGCCGCGGATCAGCCGCCGCAAGCGCCGCAAGCAGGCCCACGCCGCCGCGCATGCGATGGCGGAGGGCGCGGAGGGAACGGCCTGAGAGCACGGGGCCGGTCGTACACGGCCGGCCCCTTCGCCGTGCCCGCACGTGGCACCCTCGGGGTGCGCATCGGCTTGCCCGACTCCCTTTCATCGTACGGCGGTTGAGGAACCGGCCGAGCTCACAGACCGCGCAGACGGCGGGCCGGGGCCGCCGTGTCCCTTTCGGTGAGGCGGCCGACGAGAAGCCTTACGACCTCCACCACGGCGGCCTGTCCGGCGGTGTCGACGAAGTACACCTGGCGGCGCCCCTCGCGGCGGGAGCGGACGAGTCCGGCGAGCTTGAGCTTGGTGAGGTGCTGGCTGACCGCGGGCAACGCCCCGCCGACCCGCTCGGCGAGCCCCGTGACATCGCTCTCGCCTTGCGTCAGCGCCCACACGATGTGCAGCCGGGCGGGCGAGGCGAGCAGCCCGAAGGCGGCGGCCGCCTCGGTGAGCACCTCGGCGGAGGGGTCCTGGTAGCCGGTGCCGGCCGCTGAAGCCACTGTCGCCTTCCTCTGCTGTCCGCTGCGTCGTCCTGGGTTCGGTCCCCCCGTACGGGGATTCAGTCTAGGTACCAGGATTCAGTTTAGGCGGGCCGGAACTTCCCGGCCGTCCCATGAGTTTCTACGGTGTTGTAGAAGTTGTCGCCGGTGTGCCGTGGCGCCCGGCGGTCGGACACGAGGAGTGCGCATGGCCCTGTGGGACCGCATCAAGGAGTCGGCGTCGCAGATGCAGACCCAGTTGACGGCGAAGAAGAACGACCTGAAGAGCGGTGCCTTCCGGGACGCGAGCATGGCGATGTGCGCGCTCGTGGCCGCGGCCGACGGAACTGTCGACCCGTCGGAGCGGCAGCGGGTGGCTCAGCTCATCGCGACGAACGAGGTGTTGCAGAACTTCCCCGCGGACGACCTGCGGCGCCGCTTCGAGGAGAATCTGAACAAGCTGACGGCCGACTTCGCCTTCGGCAAGGTGAGCGTCCTGCAGGAGATCGCCAAGGCGAAGAAGAAGCCGGCCGAGGCACGGGCCGTCATCCAGATCGGCATCGTGATCGGTGGCGCGGACGGCGACTTCGACAAGACCGAGCAGGCCGTGGTGCGCGAGGCATGCTTCACGCTGGATCTGCCGCCGCACGAGTTCGACCTCTGAGCCGTACCGGACGGGCGAGGGCGGGGGCACGCCCGACGGCCTCGGCCGTGCCCTCGCCCATGCCTGGCGTCAGACGAGACCGGCGGACTGCAGCCAGGCCTTGGCGACGTCCAGCGGGTCCTTGTTCTGGGCCTGCACCTGGGTGTCCAGCTCCAGCAGGGTCGCGGTGTCGAGCTTGGCCGAGACCGCGTTGAGCGCGTCGACGCCCTTCTGGGACAGGGCGCCCTTGTAGACGAGCGGCTGGACGTTCTCGAAGCCGAAGAGGTTCTTCGGGTCCTGCAGGACGACGAAGTTCTCCTTGGAGATGGTCGGGTCCGTGGTGAAGATGTCCGCGGCCTGCACGGCGTCCTTCTGCAGCGCCGCCTGGGTGAGCGGACCGCCGGCGTCCAGCGCCCGGAAGGACTTGAACTCCAGGCCGTAGACGGACTTCAGGCCCACCAGTCCCTGCTGCCGGGTCTGGAACTCCGGCGAGGCGCCGAGGACCAGGTCCGGCGCGATGCCCTTCAGATCGGCGATGGTGGACTTCTCGGTCAGGCTGTACTTCTTCGCGGTGGCCGCGTTGAGCGTGACCGAGTCCTTGGACTGCGCAGCCGCGGGCTTGAGCAGGGTCAGCGTCGAGGCCAGCTTGGCCTCGATGGCCGTCGTGGTGGCCTCGGCCGTGGTCGGCCCGGCCTTCGGGTCGAGGTAGGCCAGCAGTGCGCCGTTGTACTCGGGCAGCACCTTGATGGCGCCGTTCTTGATCAGCCCGTAGGTGGTCTCGCGGCTGCCGATGTTCGGCTTGTACGTGACCTTGACGCCCTTGGCCTTGAGCGCCTCGCCGTAGATGTCGGCGAGCAGGGTGCTCTCCGGGAAGTTGTTGGAGCCGACGACGACGGTGTCGCCGCTCGCCTTGCCGTCGTCCGTGAGGGGGTTGCTGCCCGACTTGTCATCCTTGGAAGCACAGCCCGCCAGCAGAGCCGTCGCCGCCACGAGTGCGACGGCCGCCGCGCCTCGGTTCCTTCGGATGGACCTGCTGATGCGGTGGGTGTAAGTCACCCGACGATCCAATCCAGCCTGTTCTCGGTCAGTCAAGGGAAACAGATCACCGATTGGACTCGATCTTCCGCCAGTTGTGCGCAGAGAGCGCTGTCTTCGTCATGGATTCGTGATGCGCGGCGCGCCGATTGATCCTTCAAGAAGACGATATTCTCGGGACCGTTGGTATTCGGCCACGGCGGTGCACGGGGCCCGCTTCGGTGTTCGGAAACACACCTGAGAAGGAGGCCCGTGTGTCCACGAACGAGGTGGACGCGCCCGCCCGGCACGCCCCTGCACGGAGCGGAGCAAGCGATTTCGCGGACCGCTGGCCCTTCAGGCGCAAGCTGAACCTGCTGGTCGGCATCCCACTGGCAGTCATCGCCGTCCTGCTGTCCTACGTCTTCACCGATCTGGTGCAGGAGTGGAACAGCGCGTCCTCGGCGGCCCGGCTGGTACGGGACAGCGCGCAGGTGGCGCGGCTGGTGGAGCGGGTGGAGGCCGAACACCAGCAGGCGATCCTGCTGTCGGCGAACTACGAGGCCGGGTACACCCAGTCCTCGACGTCGGCCTACGACGAGTCCCAGGACGCGGTCGACGCCCAGGTGGCCAAGGTCCGCGAGGTCTTCGGCGACCGGCTGCCCGCCGGTGAGGCGCAAGGGCTGCGCGAGGTTGAGGGCCTGTCCAGCCTGCGCCTCTCGGTCGAGCAGTCGTACATGCCCGCCGACAACATCGACCCGGCCTACGCCCGGGCCGCCCAGGGCGTGATCGACGGGCTCGGTCTGGACCGCAACGCGGACCTCGCCGCCACTTTCACGGGCAACCTGCTGGACTCGCTGCTGCGCGCGGACGCGGCCCACGGCGCCTTCGAGACCAATGTGTTCGCCGCGACGACGGGCGACACCAACGCGCTGATCGAGTTCACCAACGCGGTCGGCGCCTACGACCTCTACAGCCACCAGGCCAACCGCTTCACCCGATTCGCCACCGACGCACAGGCCGAGCGGCTGGCCGGCATCGAGCACACCCCGGCGCAGCGCACCATCGCCCAGTCCTACGCCGAGTTGCAGGTGGACGTCGGACAGCTCCAGGCCAACGGCCAGGAGGAGATCCGGCAGGCGATGCAGACCGCGCTGGGCAACTACCCGACCTATACCGAACAGGCCGACGCCCGGCTGAAGATCACCACCGGGCTGATCGGTGAGATCGCCGACCAAGCCGAGGAGGCGGCCGGTTCCGCGCGCTGGCGGGCCGAGCTGCTGCTGGGTGGCGCGCTGCTCGCGTTCGCGCTGTGGATCGCCTTCGCCGTGCTGGTGCGCCGCTCGGTGGTCCGGCCCGTGCAGGCGCTCACCGGGGCCGCGCGGGAGGTCGCCGAGGTGGCCGGGCGCGAGCTGGCGCGGGTCGCGGACGACGACGCCGAGGACGAGGGGCCACCCCGGCTGCGGGACGTGCCGGTCACGGCGCGCGACGAGATCGGCGAGCTGGCCGAGGCGTTCAACCGGGTGCAGACCACCGCCGGTGCGCTGCTGGAGCGGCAGGTGCTCAGCCGCCGCAACACCGCCGAGATGTTCGGCAACGTGGGGCGCCGCGTCAGCAACCTGACGGCACGTCAACTCGCCCTGATCGACGCGGTGGAGCGCGGTGAGACGGATCCGGCCCTGCTGGAACGCCTGTACTCCATCGACCACATCGCCGTACGACTGCGCCGCAACGCCGACAGCATGATGCTGCTGGCCGGCATCCGCGAGACCGTGCTGGACGGGGAGCCGACCACGCTGTCCAACGTGGTCCGGGCCGCACTCGGGCAGATCGAGGGGTATCAGCGGGTACGGCTGTACGCAGCCTCCGACACCATGGTCGAGCCGGACATCATCGGCGACCTCACGCTGATGCTGGCCGAACTCCTGGAGAACGCCGTGTCGTTCTCGCCCGAGGGCAGCCCGGTGGAGGTGACCGTCCGCTCGGGCGGCGACGGCGCCCACGTCGTCGTCACCGACCACGGACTCGGGATGAGCGCCGAGCGGCTCGCCGAGGAGAACGCCCGGCTGATCCGCCGCGAGCGGCTGGACCTGGTGCCGACCAAGGTGCTCGGCCTGTTCGTGGTGGGCGCGCTGGCCCGCCGCTGGGAGATCGGCGTCGAGCTGACCCGGACGCCGGGCGGCGGCGTCACGGCGGAGGTGACCCTGCCGGCCGCGCTCCTGCTGACCCTGAGCCCGCTGCCCGGTACGCCGGTCACCGTGGCCCCGGCCGACTCGGCGACACCGGGCGGACCGACCCCCGCACGGACGGCACCCGCCGCAGACACACCGGACCGCTCCGACCCCGCCACGAACCCCCTGCCCTCGGTCCCCACTGCGCACACCACCACCTCCCCGGACCCCGACACCCCGCTCCCCCGCCGGGTCCCACGCCGCGAGCCGCCGTCGGATCAGACGCCGTCCGGTCAACCGCCGTCGGAGGCCGGCCCGCGCACCACAGCAACGGCAGCGGACACCGACGCCCGCACGGAACCGGCCCCGGCCGGCCCGACCGCTCGCGGCGCCGCCCGCCCCCTGCGCCGCCGCGTCCGCGGTGCCACGCTCGCCACGACCACCGGCGCGGCGCACGCCGTGCCCCAGGCGGCCCGCACCCGCGACGCGGAGGCCGAGCGCACCGCACTGGAGGAGTTCGAGGCGGCCGTCGCCCGAGCCCACCGCGACACCGGCAACCACCCCCGTCCTCCGCACACCCCCCTCCCCGAAGGAGCCGAGAGTTGAGCACGTCGACTGATGACACCCCTACGGGCAGCGGCACGTCGGCCGATCTGCAGGCGGCTGCGGCCGACTTCACCTGGCTGCTGAACCGCTTCGCGACCGAGACCGCCGGCGTGGTGGACGCGATCGCTGTGTCCTCCGACGGCCTGCTGATCGCGGTGTCGGAGCTGCGGGAGCACGCCGACTCCGAGCGGCTCGCGGCCATCGTGTCCGGTATCACCAGCCTCGCCGCGGGTGCGTCCGGGAACTACGGCCTGGGCGGCCTCAACAAGGTCATCATCGATCTGGAGGGCGGCCATGTGATCGTCTCCGCGATCGGCAGCGGCGCCGTGCTCGGTGTCGTCACCGACAAGGAGGCCAAGCTCGGCAACATCGCCTACGAGATGACCCTGTTCGCCAACCGCGCCGGTGCCGCGCTCAGCCCGCAGCTGGTGCTGGAGCTGAAGAACAGCGTCGGCACCGCGTCGGCCCGCTGACGCACCGTCCCGCAGAGAAAGCGCAGGGTCCCCACATGGCGGACGGCATCCCGGGCCCCGACTCCGTCGGCCCCGCCCCCGCCGTACGGCCGTTCCTGGTCACCGCGGGCCGGGTCGCGGACGCCGGTTCCGGCCGGGCGCTGCCCCTGGAGACCCAGGTGGTGGCCACCTCCGAGGGGCTCGAAGCGCTCGCCGGGCTCTCCTTCGAGCAGCACGACATCGTCGCCGCCTGCCGGCTGCCGCAGTCCCTCGCGGAGCTCGCGGCCCGGCTGCGGCTGCATCTGAACGTGGTCCGCGTCCTGGCCGAAGACCTGCGCGAGGCGGGGCAGTTGGCGGTGTACGTGCCCGACGCGGGCGCTACCCGTGACGCGTCCGTCCTGCGCAGGCTCATCGACGGCCTGCGGGCCATTCCCGACTCCCGAGGGGTACCGAGTGACACCGACTGAACCGCTCGCGCGCGGCGCGGCCGCACCCGCCGCCGTACGGCCGCCGCTGCCGGTGAAGATGGTGATCGCGGGCGGCTTCGGCGTGGGCAAGACCACCGCGGTCGGCGCGATCTCCGAGATCGAGCCGCTGACCACCGAGGCGTCGATCACCGAGGTCGCGGCGGGCGTGGACGACCTCACGCACACGCCGCGCAAGACGACCACCACCGTGGCGATGGACTTCGGGTGCATCACCGTCGACCCGACGCTGAAGCTGTATCTGTTCGGTACGCCCGGGCAGGAGCGGTTCGGGTTCATGTGGGACGACATCGTGGAGGGCGCGGTCGGCGGGCTCGTCATCGTCGACACCCGCCGGCTGGACGACTGCTACGCGGCCGTCGACTACTTCGAGCACAAGGACATCCCGTTCGCCGTCGCGGTCAACGCCTTCGACGGCGAGGTGGAGCACTCCCTGGAGGAGGTCCGCTGGGCGCTGGATGTCTCCGACGGCGTGCCGGTGGTGGTGTTCGACGCCCGGGAACGGGGCTCGGTGCGGGACACGCTGCTCGTCGTACTGGAAATGGCGCTGGCCCGCACCGAGTTGTAGCGGTCAGCTGCTCCGCCGTACCCCCGGCGAGACCGTGAGCCGGGACGCCGCCCAGAACACCACCAGGGTGACGAGGGCGAGTCCGGCGACCAGGGAGGCGCCGCCGACGACCTTCTCGTAGTTCTTCTGGGCGAGGCCGTCGATGATGTACCGGCCGAGGCCGCCGCGGCCCACGTAGGCGGCGATGGTGGCGGTGGAGACGATCTGGATGGCCGCGGTGCGCAGACCGCTCAGGATGAGCGGGAGCGCGACCGGCACCTCCACCTGGAACAGCACCCGCGCCTCGGACATGCCCATGCCCCGGGCGGCGTCCACCGGGGACGGATCGACGGAGGTGATCGCCTCGTAGGTGGTGACCAGGATCGGCGGTACGGCGAGCACCACCAGGGGGATCATCACGGGCACCAGCCCGAAGCCAAGCCAGATGAACATCAGCACCAGCAGGCCGAAGGTGGGCAGCGCCCGGCCGGCGGTGGCGATCAGTGCCAGGGCGTTGCCGCCACGGCCGTAGTGGCCGGTGAGCAGGCCGACCGGCAGGCCGATCACGGCGGAGATCAGGAGGGCTTCGAGCGAGAACCCGATGTGCTCGGCGAACCGGGTGGGGATGCCGTCGTAGCCGTGCCAGTGGGCACTGTCGCTGAAGAAGGCGCGTGCGAAATCGAGGACGTTCACCGGGCGGCACCCTTCCTCGGCATCCAGGGAGTGAGCAGACGGCGGACGAGGACCAGAGCCGCGTCGGCGAGGAGGCCCAGCACGCCGATGGTCACGACCGCCGTCACGGCCAGGGCGGGCCGGTGGTAGGTCTGGGCGTCCCAGAGCATGTTGCCGAGGGCGCCCTGGTTGCCGATGAGCATGCCGACGCTGACCAGGGAGATGCTGGACACGGTGGCCACCCTGAGGCCCGCGATGATCGCGGGTACCGCGATGGGCAGTTGGACCTGGAGATAACGGCGTACGGGGCCGAAGCCCATGGCCTGGGCGGCGGCCAGGGTCTCCGGCGGCACCGAGCGGACGCCGTCCACGATCGCCGGGACCAGCACCACCAGGCTGTAGAGCGCGAGTGGGATCATGATCGTGGTCTCGCTCTGGCCGAAGTAGTCGATGAGTACGACGAAGAAGGCCAGTGACGGAATGGAGTAGAGGACGCTGGTGAGGCCCAGGACGGGCGGGTAGATCCAGCGGAAGCGCACGCACACCTGGGCGACGGGCAGCGAGACGATCAGTCCGGCCAGCACCGGCAGCAGGGCCTCGCGCAGATGCAGGCCGACGAGCCCGAGGTAGCTGTGCTGGAGGTCGCTCGGCAGGTCGAAGAAGCCGCTCATCGCCCGGCCTTCTCGGTCCGCTCCGCGACCCGGCCATGGGCCGCCCGGATCGCCTCCCCGATGACCTGCTGCGACACGACGCCGAGGGCGCGCCCCTCGCCGTCCACCGCGACGGCCCAGCCGGTCGGCGAGAGCACGGCACCGTCGAGCGCCGCGCGCAGCGAGTCGGTGCCGGGCACGAACGGGCGTCCGTGGTCGAGGAGTTGAGCCCGGTCGACGGCCCCGGCGGTGAGCCGGTCCGGCTCGCCCCAGCCGAGCGGCCTGCCGCCCTCGTCGGTGACGAGGAGGTACGGCGCGGAGGCGCGGGCGGTGAACTCGGCCGCGTCGGCGTCGATGCCGACGATCGGCTCGGTCTCCAACTCCAGCTCGGCGGACGGGAAGAAGGACAGCCGGCGGATGCCCCGGTCGGCGCCGAGGAAGTCCTCCACGAAGGCGTCGGCGGGGGCGCTGAGCAGGTCGGCGGGCGGGGCGAACTGGGCGAGCCGGCCGCCGGTGCGCAGCACGGCGACCATCGTGCCGAGCTTGACAGCCTCGTCGATGTCGTGCGTGACGAAGACGATGGTCTTGCCCAACTCGTCCTGGATACGCAGCAGTTCGTCCTGGAGTCCCTTGCGCACCACGGGGTCGACGGCGGAGAACGGCTCGTCCATCAGCAGCACCGGCGGATCGGCGGCGAGCGCCCGGGCCACGCCGACGCGCTGCTGCTGGCCGCCCGAGAGCTGGTACGGGTACCGCTTGGCGAGCGAGGCGTCGAGGCCGACCCGTGCCATCAGTTCGGCGGCGCGGGCGCGGGCCTGCTGCTTGGGGGTGCCGAGCAGGCGGGGCACGGTGGCGATGTTGTCGAGGATGGTGCGGTGCTGGAAGAGTCCGGCGTTCTGGATGACGTAACCCATGGAGCGGCGCAGTGTGTTGACCGGCTGCTGCCGGATGTCGGTGCCGTCGAGGAGGATGCTGCCCTCGGTGGGCTCGACCATCCGGTTGATCATCCGCAGGGTGGTCGTCTTGCCGCAGCCCGAGGGCCCGACGAGGACGGTGATCGCGCGGTCCGGTATCTCCAGCGACAGCCGGTCGACCGCGACCGTGCCGTCCGGGTACCGCTTTGTGACTGAATCTATCCGTATCAAAACGCCGAACACCCTTCGGGTTTGGCAGATTTCCGCCCGCTTTCGGCCAAGCTCGTCGGTGCGCAGGCCGCTGCGGGGAGAGTCTAGACCGCGAGTGTTTCAGCGCTTTGGCGGGCGAGCGGCCGGTCAGACCACCGGGATCCCCGGAGTGCGCAGGACGCTCCGGCCGGCGTCGACCGCGAACACCTCGCAGCCGGGGCGGGCGGCGGCCCACGCCGGGCCGTCGGCGCCGAGCGCGAAGGCGGCCGTGGCGGTCGCGTCCGCCTCGGTCAGTGTCGGCGCCAGCACGGTGAGGCTGAGCAGACCGGTCACGGGGCGTCCGGTGCGGCCGTCGAGGATGTGGTCGCCGCGCTCGTACCGCCCGGAGGTCGCCACCGCCGCGTCCGTCACCTCCAGCACGGCGGCGACCTGGTCGGCCCGCTCCGGATGCCGTATCCCCACCCGCCACGGCCCGCCGGAGACGACCACGTCACCGCCGGCGTTGAGGCAGAACCGGCGTGCCCCGGCCGCCGCCAGCAGCCCGGCCGCCCGCTGCACCGACCAGCCCTTGACCACCGCGCACGGGTCGAACCCCCGGCCGGGCAGCCGTACGTCGAAGGCGCCGCCGGTCGCGGCCCGGTACTGCTCGCACAGGCCGAGCACCTCCGTCAGATCCGCGCTCAGCTCGTCGTCGGCCAGCTCCCCGCGCCCGTACCAGGACACCTCGCTGCCGGGGATGAACGGGCTGAACCGGGCGTCCACCGCGCGCAGCCACGCGTAGACGGAGTCGGCGGCCTCGGTGAACTTGCCCTCGTCGTCGATGCGCAGCGAGACCGGGAAGCCCATGACGTGCTCGACGCGCCGCACCTCACGCTCCCTTGGCGTCGAGCGCGGCCTGGAGGGACTCCTTGTATCCCTGGCTCGTGATCGTGGCCCCGGACACCGCGTCGATGCGGGCGCTCTGCGCCTTGAGCGTCTCCGTGATCAATTCCGGTACGGCCCACCGGGTCTGCGGATGGTGGGGTGCCTGGAGCATCCGCACGGAAGCGATCCGGTCGCCCCGGAAGGTCACCTCCACCTGGAAGACACCCTTCGAGGTGCTCACCGCGGTGCCCTGGACGACTTTCGAGGCCGACGAGGACGATGGCGAGGCTGAAGCAGAGGCAGAGGATGGGGGAGTCGGCGTCGACGCGGGCTGTGCGGTGTCGACGGTTCCGGTCGACGGGTGGTACCGCCACACGGGGACCAGGCCCAGGGCGGTCAGGACGAGGACGGGGATGGCTCGCTTCACGACGGTGGTGCCCTCTCTCAGCCCGCGAGGCTGAAACGCTCGAAGTGGATCTGCCGCCCCGGCACGTCCAGGTCGCCCAGGCTGCCCAGCACGGCGGTCATCATCCCGGGCGGCCCGCACAGGAAGACGTCCCGGTCGGCGATGTCCGGGACCAGCCGGGCCAGTTCGCGCGGGGCGAGCCGGTCGGGGACGACCGGTCCGGTCACCAGGTGCAGTTCGGCACCCTTGGCGAGGGCGAGGTCGCGCAGCTCGTCGTAGAGGACGGCGTCGCGGTCGACGGCCACCCGGTAGATCACCACGGTGTGCCCCGTCACGTCCTCCAGCAGCGCCCGGATCGGCGTGACGCCCACGCCGCCGCCGATGAGGACGGCATCCGGGCGGGTGCGGTGCAGGGTCGTGAAGGCACCGTAGGGGCCCTCGGCGAAGACGCGCGTGCCGGGCTTCAGGTGCCGCAGGGCGGCGCTGCCGGCACCGGCGGCCTTGGCGGTCAGGCGCAGGGTGCGGCCGTCGGGGGCGGCCGACAGGGAGAACGGGTTGGCCTGCCACCAGCGGTCCTTGGTGAGGAACCGCCACAGGAAGAACTGGCCGGCGCGGGCGGGCAGCCGGTCCAGGTCGCGGCCGGTGACATACACGGAGACCACGTCGTCGGCCTCGGGCACGACCGCCGAGACGCGCAGCTGGTGCCGCAGGTTGCGCCACAGCGGCAGCACCAGCCGGCCCAGCGCCACCGCGCCGAGGGCCGCGCCCCACAGCGTGTACCAGTACGCCGTCGCGGCGGGCGAGGAGGTGAAGGTCGTACCGGCCGCGACCTGGTGGGTGAAGGCGAGGACCACCGCGACGTAGGTGTACAGGTGGATGAAGTGCCAGGTCTCGTAGGCGAGCCGGCGGCGGGCCCAGCGGGCGGACACCGCGCCGATCACGACGATCAGCGACAGCGCGACGACGGCCCGCAGCACGCCCTCGGTGGTCTCGGCAAGGTTCACCAGCTGGTTCACCGGGTCCATCGCGGACGCCTGGGCGTAGCCGAAGGTGATGAACACGACGTGCGTGAGCAGGGTCCACAGCACACCGAAGCCGGTCCAGCGGTGCCAGGCGGTCAGCCGGTCCATGCCGATCCGGCGGTCCAGCCAGGGCAGCCGGGCCACCAGGAGCAGCTGGAAGGCCATGAGCAGGGCGCCGTACAGGCCGCAGAGGCGGCCCAGCACGATCAGAGTGTTCGAGGCGAAGCCGGCCTGGACGAAGAACCAGGCGACCACCGCCGCGTTCGCGGCCAGCAGGGTGTAGAGCCCGGTCCGGGCCACGAGCCGGGGACGTATCGCCGTGGGGGGCGCGGGACGGGTCTGGAGGGTCGTCACGGACAACAGCTCCTTGATCGGGTCCTGGGTGACGAGCTTCGCCCGCGGATGCTGTCGTTTTCCTGTCGGACGACTTTCACTTGAGTATCGATGTGGCCGGCGGGGGCGGGCACCGCAGACGGGGCCGAACGGGTGACGCAGGATGGGCGGGTGGAGAAAGTACGCCTGCTGGTCGTGGACGACGACCCGCCGATCGCCGACCTGGTGGCCACGGTCGCCCGGTACGAGGGCTGGGAGGCGGCCACCGCCTACTCGGGCGAGGAGGCGCTGCGCCGGGCCGCCGAGTTCCGGCCGGACATCGTCGTCCTGGACCTGATGCTGCCCGACGTGGACGGCTTCGGCGTCCTGGACCGGCTGCGCCGCTCCGGGACGATGGTGCCGGTGGTCTTCCTGACCGCGCGCGACGGCGTCGCCGACCGGGTCGCGGGCCTGACCCGGGGCGGGGACGACTATCTGGTCAAGCCGTTCGCGGTGGAGGAGCTGATGGCCCGGCTGCGCACGGTGCTGCGCCGCAGCGCGGGTCCCGGCTTCCGGCGATCGGTACTGCGGGTCGCCGACCTGACCCTGGACGAGGACACCCGCGAGATACGGCGCGGCGCACGGCTGCTGGCTCTGACGCCCACCGAGTTCGAGGTGCTGCGCTACCTGATGCGCAAGTCCCCGTCGGTCCTCACCAAGGCGCAGATCCTCGACCACGTCTGGGAGTACGGCTTCGGCGGCCGCTCGAACGTGGTGGAGCTGGTGGTCAGCCGACTGCGCCGCAAGCTGGACGGGCTGGACGAGGAGCCGCTGCTGCACACCGTGCGCGGCTTCGGGTACGTGGTCCGGCAGGCGGCCAGGTGATCGGCCGGCTGCGCCGGACGTACGGCAGGCTCCGCCTGGGCACCCGGCTGGCGCTGGGCCTCGGCGCGCTGTCCCTGGTGGTGTTCGCGGTGGTCGGCACGGCCCTGACCACGTACATGCGGGACTACCTGTCGGACCAGCTCGACGCCCAGTTGGGGCTCGCCCAGGTCGCCCAGTCCAAGAGCATCGCCCAACAGGGCACGCTCCAGGGCAAGAAGTACTACCGCTGGTACTACGCCGTCTACGACGTGTCGAACGGCACCCCCGTGCTCCGCAAGCCCGAGGAGCCCACCGACCTGCCCGCGGACGTCGCCGGCCTCACCGCCCTGGCGAAGGCGCAGATCGTCGCGGGCACCGAGGTACTGCGCACCGAGCACCTCGCGGGCGAGGGCGAGTACCGGCTGCGTGCCTGCGAGGTCGAGCGCGGTGTGGTCCTGGTCAGCGGCGCGCCCATGGACGACATCGACAACACGGTACGGCGGCTGGTCACGGTCCAGGTGATCACGTTCGGGCTCGCGCTGCTGGCGCTCGTGGTGTTCGGCCGCAGGACGCTCAGGCGCGGTCTCACACCGCTCAGCGACATGGCGCACACCGCCCACGGGATCGCCTCGCACGATCTGACCGACCCGGCGGCCCGGCTGCCGCTGCGCGCCGACCGCAAGGGCGGCGGCCCGGAGGTGGAGGAGCTGCGCACGGCCTTCAACACGATGCTGGAGCACATCGACGCCTCCCTCGCGGTGCGCGCGGAGGCCGAGCAGCGGCTGCGCCGGTTCGTCGCGGACGCCTCGCACGAGCTGCGCACCCCGCTGATGTCGGTGCGCGGCTACGCCGACCTGTTCCAGTACGCGGCCGCCAACGAGCCCGCCGAACGCGACCGTCATCTGGCCCGCCTGCGCGCCGAGGCCGCCCGCATGGGCGTCCTCCTGGACGACCTGCTGCTGCTCGCCCGGCTGGACGCGGCCGAGGTCGACACCCCGCTGCGGTGCGCGGACACCGACCTGACGGAACTGGTCCGCGAGGCCGCGGACGCCTTCCGCGCGGGCCACCCCGGCCACCCTCTGACCGTCGGCACCGGCACCGGCCCGCTCCGGCTGCGCCTGGACCCGGTACGGATCCGCCAGGTCCTGGACAACCTGCTGACCAACGCGGCCGTCCACACCCCGCCCGGGACGAAGGTGTCGGTGACGGTCGCGGCCGAGGCGGGCGGGGCGTGCGTACGGATCGCCGACGCGGGCCCCGGCGTCCCCGACGCCGACCGGGAACGGATCTTCGACCGCTTCTACCGCGTCGACAAGGCCCGCAGCAGGGACCGGGGCGGCAGCGGGCTGGGGCTGCCGGTGGCGAAGGCTCTGGTGGAGGCGCATGGGGGCACGCTGGGGCTGGGGCGGGAGTGCGGTATGACGATATTTACGGTACGGCTGCCCGCCTGAGGGGGGCGGGGCTGCATCGGCATGCGGCTCCGCCGCGATGGGGGTCCCCCTGTTCGAGCGAAGCCGGGAACGTGGGGGAGCGAGCAACGGGGAAGCCCCCTAACGGCTGTACGGCCGCGCCGCCAGCACAGCCACATCGTCCTCCGCGTACCGCGCGTCCAGCCGCCCGAGGATGGTGTCCAGCACCTCGTCCAGCCCGTCCCCCGTGGGAAAGCGGACGGCGGCCAGCCGGGCCAGCGAGTCGTCGATGTCCTCCCCCCGCCGCTCCACCAGCCCGTCGGTGAACAGCACCAGCGTCTCCCCCACGGCCAGCGGATGCGTGGCCGACTCGTACCCGCCGAGCCCCGTGCCCAGCGGCGGCCCCACCGGCAGGGGCAGCAGCGTGGCCTCGCCGTCCGGGCCGATGAGCAGCGGCGGCAGATGGCCGGCGCTGGCCAGCGTGACCTGGCGCCGACCGGGGTCGACGCTGGCCAGCAGACAGGTCGCGGGCCGGCGGTCGGCCTCGCGGGAGGCGATCTCGTCCATCTGCCGCAGCACCCGGTGCGCAGGCAGATCGGCGGAGGCGATGTAGCGCAGCGAGGAGCGGTAGGCGTTCATGTCGACGGCGGCCTCCAGGCCGTGCCCCATGACGTCCCCGACGACCAGCAGGGTCCGCCCGAAGTGCAGCCGCACGGTCTCGCACCAGTCGCCGCCGACCACGGTCTGCCGGCCGGCCGGGAGGTAGCGGACGGCGATGTCGAGGTTCGGGTGCGGGCGGCCGGGCTCGGCGAGCAGGGCGCGCTGGAGATCGCCGGCGGTGCGGTTGACCTGTTCGTAGGCGCGCGCATGCCGGATGTGGGAGGCGGCGCGCTCGGCGAGCACACTGAGCAGCTCGGCCTCGCCGGGGTGCAGCGGCTCTCCCGAGCGGGCCCACACCAGGGCGCCGTACACGTCCTCCCCGCTGGTCAGCGGCGCGCACAGGGCGGCCCGGGTGCGAGGGGCGCCCGCGTACTCCCGCCAGGGCACGCTCGCCGCGTCGAGCGCCGGGGTACTCGCCTCACGGGTCACCGCAGTGGCCCAGCGGACGCCGGGCAGCACATCGGCGTCCCCGGTGATCTCCTCGTAGCCGGAGATCGTCTGCCCGGTGCGGCGCAGCACGGCGGCGGTTCCGCCCGCGAGCCGTACGGCGGCCCGGGTCAGTTCGGCGCAGGTGGTGGGCTCGTCGAGGGTGGTGCCGATCCCGGCCAGGGCGTCACGCAGCACGGTGAGCCGCGCACCGGCGGCGTCGCCGGCCGGCGCGGCCTGCGCGGCCCGCGTCGTCGGTGGCACCGCCTCGCCGTCGGCGGGCAGGTGCCGGCGACGAGACGGGATCCAGCGCGCCATGCCCAACACCCTCACAGAATCGCAGACCGGCACGGTCCGGGGTGTCGCTCAGCTCTCCTCGGGGGCCAGGCGCAGGGAGACGGAGTTGATGCAGTAGCGCTGGTCGGTCGGGGTCGGGTAGCCCTCGCCCGCGAAGACGTGCCCGAGGTGGGAACCGCAGCGGGCACAGCGGACCTCGGTGCGGACCATGCCGTGGGAGCGGTCCTCGACCAGCTCGACGGCGTCCGTGTCCTTCGGGTCGTAGAAGCTCGGCCAGCCGCAGTGCGACTCGAACTTGGTCTCCGAGGTGAACAGTTCGGCGCCGCAGGCCCGGCAGGAGTAGACGCCCTTGGTCTTGGTGTCCGTGTACTCACCGGTGAAGGCCGGCTCGGTGGCGGCCTGGCGCAGCACGGCGTACTCGGCCGGGTTCAGCTCCGCCCGCCACTGCTCGTCCGGCTTCTCGACGTCGTACGACATGAGCCTCAGCCCCTTCACTGCGACAGGCGGTCCAGGATCAGCGGGCCCAGGTCGGTCACGTCGCCCGCGCCCATGGTGAGAACGAGATCACCGGGCTGCGCCATTCCCGCGATCACGGCGGGGATCTCCGCCTTGTCGTGCACGGCGGTCACGCCGGCGCCGGCGGCGCACGCGGCCTCGATGATCAGCTCGCTGGTCACGCCCGGGATCGGGTCCTCGCGGGCCGGGTAGATGTCGAGGACCACCGAGGCGTCGGCGAGGGCGAGCGCCTGGCCCATCTCCTTGCCCAGTTCCTGGGTGCGGGAGAACAGGTGCGGCTGGAAGACGACGAGGATCCGGGAGTCGCCGCCGGCGGCGCGCATGGCCTCCAGGTCGGCGGTCATCTCGGTCGGGTGGTGGGCGTAGGAGTCGATCACCTGCACCCCGGCCGCCTCGCCCTTGAGCTGCAGGCGCCGCTTGACCCCGGTGTAGGCGGCGAGCGCGGGCGCGAGCTCGGCCGCCGGGATGCCGAGTGCGGCGCCGGCGGTGAGCGCGGCGACGGCGTTCAGGGCGTAGTGCCGGCCGGGCACGGACACCGTGAAGGTCAGCTCCTGCCCGTCGAGCAGGACGGTGACCTCGCTCTTCAGCCCCTGCGGTACGACGGCCGTCACCCGTACGTCGGCGTCCTCGGCCGCGCCGTACGTCACCGTCCTGACCTTCCCGGCCAGCCGGCGGGTCAGCTCGCGCGCGCCCTCGTGGTCGGCGGAGATCACCAGCGTGCCGCCGGGCACGATCTTCCCGGCGAAGGTCTCGAAGGACTCGTAGATCTCGTCCATCGAGGCGTAGTTGGCGTGGTGGTCCAGTTCGACGTTGAGGACGATGGCGACCTCGGGCGCGTAGGTGTGGAAGCTGCGGTCCGACTCGTCGGCCTCGGCGACGAAGATGTCACCCTCGCCGTGCAGCGCGTTGGAGCCGGGCGCGTCCAGGTCGCCGCCGATGGCGTACGACGGCTTCAGGCCCAGCTCGCCGAGGGAGACCGCCAGCATGGAGGTGGTGGTGGTCTTGCCGTGGGTGCCGGCCACGGCGATCGGCCGCAGGCCCTCCATCAGCGCGGCGAGCGCGTCGGAGCGGTGCACCACCGGGATGCCCAGCTCGGCGGCGCGGGCCAGCTCGGGGTTGTCCTTGCGGATCGCCGACGACACGACGACACAGCTGGCGTCGTCGGCGAGGTGCTCGGCCGCGTGCCCGATGTGCACGGTGGCCCCGGCCGCGCGCAGCGCCTCGACGGTCGCCGACTCCTTGGCGTCGCTGCCGGCCACCTTCGCCCCGCGCTGGGCGAGGATCTTGGCGATCCCCGACATCCCGGCGCCGCCGATGCCGATGAAGTGCGGTCGGTCCATGGCGGCAGGAAGGCCGGGTGCCATGTGGTTCTCCCCATGAGGACGGTGCGTACTGGAGCGGGCCTAGCCTATGCGCTGAAGCACGGCCCGCCGTGCAAGGGGCGTCCCCTACGCCTTGCTGTGCGAGAACAGCTTCAGCACCGGCACACCGACCTTGTGCCGCGCCCGGGAGGCCCAGTCCCGGTGGAAGAACTCCTCCACGTAGTGCGGATCCGTCAGCACGATCACCTCGTCGGCGGACGCCTCCGCGACCAGGGACTTCAGCGCGTCCAGCGGATGATCCTCGACCAGCCGTCCCTCCGCCCGGCTGCCGGTGGCCCGCAGGGCCTGCACCGAGACGTCGAGGGCCTGCCGTCCGACGTCCTGCGCCGCCGCGCCCTCCGGCGTCTCGCCCTCGCGCACCGCCTCGTCGATCTCGCCGAGCGCGATGTCGTCGATGGCCCGCAGCAGGCGGTCCGCCTGGTCGCCGCGGGGCTGGAGGAGAACGTGGAAGGTGACCGGCTCGTCCCCGTGCAAGGTGGTGACGAACTCCACGTCGGCGGACGTCAAGGCCTTCTCGATCATCAGAACGCTTGTGAACACCAAACGCCTCTTCTCCTCCGTGGGCCCGACAAGGCCGCTGCGGAAACCATCCTGCCCCGTGACGGCACGGGTTCTGCCGGACTAAGTCTGCCCCTCGGAAGCTAAACGGAACGGCAGATTCCGCTGTTTTCGGGACCGACCGTGTTTTCAGGACCGACCGTAACGGCCGAACAGAAATCCGGCCTCCTCAAGGAGGGACACGAGTTCGAAGCGGCGCGGTACGGCGACCGTGGGACCCCCGGCGATGCGCTGCGCGGTGCCCGCCGTGAGCATGGGCGAGAGGGTCAGGCACATCTCGTCCAGCACCTCCGCGGCGATCAGCTGGCCGAGCAGCCGGGGTCCGCCCTCGGTGAGCAGCCGGGTGTGGCCGAGCCCGGCGAGGGCGCGCACCGCGCGGGCCGGGTCGATGCCCAGACCGTCCCCCGCGACCACCACCCGGGCGCCGGCCCGCTCGGCGGCGGCGACGCGGTCCGGGGCGGCCCCGGCTCCGGTCAGGATCAGCGTGGGCACCAGGGGCGAGGTGAACAGCGGGAGCGAGAAGTCCAGGTCCAGACTCGCGGTGACGACCGCGATCGCCGGTGCGGGACCCTGTCCGGCGGCCTCGCGGGCGGCGGCGAACTCGGCACGCGCGCGTGCAGGGCGGTACCCCTCCTGGCGTACCGTTTCCGCGCCCACCACGACGACGTCCGCCAATGCCCGCAGCGTGCCGAAGATACGCATGTCGGCGGCGCAGGAGATGGGCTGCGAGCGACCGTCGTGCTGGGCGGCGCCGTCCAGGGTGGAGACCATGTTGGCCCGCAGCCACGGCTGCGGCTCCCCCGGCCCGGGCTCGGGGTAGGCGTAGGCGGCGGCCAGCTCGGCCAGATCCCACTCCCGGTCGGCGAACGCCCCGCCAGGCCCCCCGCTGCCCTCACCCCCCGCTCCTCCACCACCGGCCCCGGGGGCCTGGGCTGCTGTTTCGTAGGTCACAGGGAACAGGCGTCGCATGTCGTGCAGTGTGACACGGCGCTTAGCATGGGTAACCGTGTCGTCCTCCACCGCCGCCCCCGGTTCCAGCCCCGTGACCGATGTGGGCCCCCTCTCCCTGTGCGCTCGCGAGCCGCGCGTCCCCGCGGACCGGCTGGTCGCCGAGATGGTGCCGCCGCCACGCTTCGACTCGGTCCGCTTCTCGACGTACATCCCGGACCCGAACCAGCCCAGCCAGACCGAGGCGGTGAAGGTGCTGGAGGGCTTCGCGGCCGGGCTCGGCGGGGCGCACGCCTCCGGCGCCGGCAAGCGCGGCTTCTTCGGCTTCGGCAGGGCCAAGGCGCCCAAGACCCCGGCCGGCCCGCGCGGGGTCTACCTGGACGGCGGCTACGGCGTCGGCAAGACCCATCTGCTCGCCTCCCTGTGGCACGCGACGCCCGCCGAGCCGTCCCGCAAGGCGTTCGGCACGTTCGTGGAGCTGACGAACCTGGTCGGCGCCCTCGGCTTCCAGCAGACGGTGCAGACCCTCTCCGGCCACAGCCTGCTGTGCATCGACGAGTTCGAGCTGGACGACCCGGGCGACACGGTGCTGGTGTCGACCCTGCTCGGCAAGCTGGTCGACGCGGGCGTCGCGCTCGCCGCCACCTCCAACACGCTGCCCGGCAAGCTCGGCGAGGGCCGGTTCGCGGCCGCCGACTTCCTGCGCGAGATACAGGGGCTGTCGGCACACTTCCGCACCCTGCGCATCGACGGCGAGGACTACCGGCACCGCGGGCTGCCCGAGGCCCCCCAGCCGTTCACCGACGAACAGGTGACGAAGGCGGCGTACGCCACCGAGGGCGCCTCGCTGGACGACTTCCCACACCTCCTGGAGCACCTGGCCCGGGTCCACCCGAGCCGGTACGGCGCGCTGACCGACGAGGTCACGGCCGTGTGCCTGACCGGTGTGCAGCCGGTGCCGGACCAGTCGACGGCGCTGCGGCTCGTGGTGCTCGCGGACCGGCTCTACGACCGCGAGGTCCCGGTGCTGGCCTCGGGCCTGCCCTTCGACAAGCTGTTCAGCGAGGAGATGCTGAACGGCGGCTACCGCAAGAAGTACTTCCGCGCGATCTCCCGGCTCACCGCCCTGGCCCGCGACGCCAAGGGGCTCGTCGGCTCCTAGTCAAGAGCCAGATCACGCCACGCGACCGGCACTTTTCACGCTCTCTTGCGCGCGTAACGCGCAGTTAACCCTGCAAAGGACTTTGCAGGGTTACTGTGTTTCTTGACCATCCATTGACCAATGCTTGGCGCGAGCAAGAGGCGTGAACTTCCGGAAGGGGGGCGCATGTTCCGAGGTACGAAGGCCCGGACCGTATGCGCCCTCTTCACCGCCGCCCTGCTCGCCGCGCTGTTCTTCGCACCCACCGGGCCCTTCGCGACCGCGCACACGCTCAGTGACGCAAAGGCCAAAGCCGGGACCGGAATCACCTCCCCCGCCAAGCCGGCACGCGACCGGGTGAGCTCGCTCGGCGTTCCGGGCTGCGCGGGCGACGCCGTGGGCGTCCCGCATCTGCGCGACAGACAGCGCTGCTCGACCTCCTGCTGCGCGCAGGAGGACCCGCTCATAGCCGGCCGGGCCGCCGGCGCCGACACGCCGGGCACCCCCGGCGCCGTCGAGCCGCGCGCCCCGAGACCCCCCAGAGCCCACACCCCGGCGGCACTTCAGGTCTTCCGCTGCTGACAGCCGGCCAGAGCCGGCCCGGTCACCGGGCCCTTTCCCCCACATCCCCCGTTCAACACCGACGCGTCCGTGCAGGCGCGCCAGGAGGAACCCATACACATGCAGCCCCTCATCGACAACGCCCGTACCTTCGGACAGCGACCTGAGGAGTTCGCCAGGCTCGCCGAAGGCCAGTCCCCGCAGGTCCTGTTCATCACCTGCTCCGATTCCCGGGTCGTCCCGGCCCTGATCACGGGCGCCCGCCCCGGCCAGCTCTTCGAGCTGCGCACCGCGGGCAACATCGTCCCGCCCCACACCTCGCAGCACCCGACCAGCGAGGCCGCGACCATCGAGTACGCCGTGGAGGTGCTCGGCGTCCGCGACATCGTCGTCTGCGGCCACTCGCACTGCGGGGCCGTCGGCGCGCTGGTGCGCGGCGACGACCTGACCGCCGTACCGGCCGTGCGCGACTGGCTCGCGCACGCCACCCCCCGCCCGGCCGGCCAGGCCGAGGACCCGGAGGTCGCCATGGGCGTGCAGGCGCACGTCCTGACCCAGCTGCTGCGGCTGCGCTCGTACCCGTGCGTGGCGCGGAAGCTGGCGGAGGGTCAACTCGGCCTGCATGCCTGGTACTACGAGGTGCACACCGGCGCCGTACGGGCGCACCGCCCGCAGACCGACACCTTCGAGTCCCTGTGAGCGCGCGATGACCAGCGAGAACACCAGCAAGAAGACCAACAGCAACCCGTTCATATCCCGTTTCCCGTACGCGCGGCAGGACTTCGCCGCCTCTCTCGTCGTCTTCCTGGTCGCGCTGCCGCTGTGCGTCGGCGTGGCCGTCGCCTCCGGGGTCCCGGCCGAGCTCGGCCTGGTCACCGGCATCGTGGGCGGCCTCGTCACCGGGCTGATGCGCGGCAGCAGCCTGCAGGTGTCGGGGCCGGCCGCCGGCATGACCGTGCTCGTCTTCGAGGCGGTCAAGGAGTACGGCCTGCCGGTCCTCGGCGTGATCGTGCTCGCCTCCGGAGTGATCCAGGTGGCCATGGGCCTGCTGAGGCTCGGCCGCTACTTCCGCGCCATCTCGGTCTCCGTCGTCGAGGGCATGCTGGCCGGAATCGGCCTGGTCCTGGTCGCCGGGCAGCTGTATCCGGCGCTCGCGGCCAAGGCCCCCGACTCGGGCCTGGGCAAGATCGCCGGGCTGCCCGGGGCGTTCTGGGACGCCCTGGGCGACGGTACGGCCCTGTCCTCGCTCGCCGTGGCCGCGGGCACGATCGCGGTCCTGCTGCTGTGGAAGCACGCCCCGGCGAAGGTGCGCACGCTCCCCGGCCCGCTGGCCGCGGTCGGTCTGGCCACCCTGGCCGCGTTCGCGCTGGACCTGCGGGTGGCCACCGTCGAGGTGCAGGGCCTGCTCGGCGCCGTCCAGCCGCCTCCGCTGAGCGCCTTCGCCGAGCTGGCGGGGGTCGGGGTGCTCGGCACGGTCGTCGCCTTCACGCTGATCGCGTCCGCCGAGTCGCTGTTCAGCGCGGCGGCCGTGGACCGGCTGCACCCCGGGCCGCGCACCGAGTACGACAGGGAGCTCGTCGCCCAGGGCACCGGCAACGCGGTGTGCGGGCTGCTGGGCGCCCTGCCGATGACCGCGGTGATCGTGCGCAGCGCGGCCAACGTCCAGGCGGGCGCCCGTACGAAGGCCTCCCGGATCCTGCACGGCGTGTGGCTGCTGCTGTTCGCCGCGCTGCTGCCCGATGTGCTGGCCTACATCCCCATCCCGGCGCTGGCGGGCGTCCTGATCCACTCGGGCGCCAAGCTGGTGCCGGTCCGGGCGCTCGCGGGGCTGTGGCGCGAGCACCGGGGCGAGGCGCTGATCCTGGCCGTGACGGCCGTCTCGATCGTGGCGGTCAGCATGTTCGAGGGCGTGCTGATCGGCCTGGCGCTCGCGGTGGTCAAGACGGCCTGGGAGGCCTCGCACGTCAAGCTGGAGGTCATCGACAAGGGGGCGGGTCCGGTCGACGCATACCTCTCGGGCAACGCGACCTTCCTGCGCCTGCCGAAGATCCTCGACAGCCTGGAGTCCCTCCCGCAGGACCGCCCGGTCCGCCTCGACCTGACCGGCCTGCACCACCTGGACCACGCCTGCCGCACGGCCCTGGAGAACTGGGCCGAACGCCACAGCGCGGCCGGGACGGATCCGGTGAAGGTCACGGCACAGGCCGCCTGACGGCCCCTGTCTCCGGGGCGGGGTGCCGACGCCCCTCGGCACCCCGGCCCGGTCCGCCCGCGCCCCTCGGCAGACCGGCCGGACCGGCCTATGGTTACAGGAAGGGGACAAAAGCGGACCTCTCCGTGAGGAGGTCACCATGCTCTCGGAGTTGCTGGGCGCCATCGCGGCGGCGGGATCCGCCGGTGTGATCTATCTGGCGATGGCGGCACGGATCGTCAAACAGTACGAACGGGGCGTGCTCTTCCGGCTCGGGCGCGTCGCCGGAGACCCACGGTCGCCGGGCTTCACACTGATCATCCCCTTCGTGGACCGGCTGCAGAAGGTCAACATGCAGATCGTCACGATGCCGATCCCGGCCCAGGAGGGCATCACCCGGGACAACGTCACCGTCCGTGTGGACGCCGTCGTCTACTTCAAGGTGATCGACGCGGAGAGCGCCCTGGTGAAGGTCGAGGACTACAAGTTCGCGGTGTCGCAGATGGCCCAGACGTCGCTGCGGTCGATCATCGGCAAGAGCGACCTGGACGATCTGCTGTCCAACCGCGAGAAGCTCAACCAGGGCCTGGAGCTGATGATCGACAGCCCGGCCGTCGGCTGGGGCATCCAGGTCGACCGGGTCGAGATCAAGGACGTGTCCCTGCCGGACACCATGAAGCGCTCCATGGCCCGCCAGGCCGAGGCCGACCGGGAACGCCGGGCCCGGATCATCAACGCCGACGCCGAGTTCCAGGCCTCCAAGAAGCTCGCCGAGGCCGCCCAGCAGATGGCCGACACGCCCGCCGCGCTCCAGCTGCGGCTGCTCCAGACGGTCATGGCGGTGTCGGCCGAGAAGAACTCCACGCTGGTCCTGCCGATCCCGGTGGAGCTGCTGCACTTCCTGGAACGGGGCAATCCGCAGCAGACCCCGAACGGCGGCACTCACCAGCAGCCACCGAACGGCGGCAGCCCGCAGCAGGCGCCGGACAGGGCCGCGCCCCCGCTCACGCTGGACGACAGCGCCCCGCCACCCCCGCTCGCACCGGACGACACCGGCACACCGCCTGCGCTCACGCTGGACGACAGTGCCTCGTCACCCCCGCTCACACTGGACGACAGTGCCTCGTCACCCCCGCTCACACTGGACGACAGCGCCCCGTCACCCCCGCTCGCCCTGGACGACGGCGGCACGCCGCAGCTCGCGCCGGACGGTGACGGAGAGACGCGTTCCGGCTAGCGTGCCGGACATGCGCAAGAGCTTGGCGGTCCTGACGGCCGTGCTGGCCGGCGTCGCCGCATGCGGGGGCGGTGGCGGGGACCAGGGCGCGGCCGTCAAGGGGGACAGCTCCGCCTCCCCGACGGCCACCACCCGCATCACGGTCACGAGCACCGCGTACGCCGAGGGCGGCACGATCCCGCGCCGCCACACCTGCGACGGAGCGGATCTCTCGCCGCCGCTCGCCTTCTCCGGCGTACCCGCGCGAACGGCGTCCCTGGCCCTGCTGCTGCGGGACTCCGACACCCCGCACGGCACGTTCACGCACTGGCTGGTGTGGGACATCGACGCACACACCGCACACCTGTCGGCGGGAGCACACCCGCCGGGCGCGACGGAGGGCCGCAACGACTTCGGCAGGCCGGGCTACGGCGGCCCGTGCCCGCCGCACGGCGACCGGCCGCACCACTACGTCCTGACGGTGTACGCGGCCGACAGCCGGCCGAAGCTCACGGCGAACGCCGGCCCGGACGACCTCCTGCGGGCCCTGGCAGGCCACACACTGGCCACCGGCACCCTCACCGGCCGCTACGGCCGCTAGCCGGGTGACCGTCGTCCTACGCTGGGAGCATGAGCGACGAGGACGATACGACGTACTGCACGATCGTCGGGACGGCGAAACCCCCGCAGGCGGACGGGCCGCCGTATGCGGCGTGTGTGATGTGCCGGGAGCCGACGGAGTACCCGGAGTCGTACAAGGGGATCACGCTCTGCCCGGTGTGCGAGTGGCAGGAGGCGCAGCGCACCGCGTGCTCAGGGTGAGCGGCGGGCGGTGAGCCGGGCGGCCACGGCGAAGGCGGCCGCCGTGAGCAGGGCCGCCCCGGCCAGCGGCAGCAGCGGCACCGGGACCCGGCCGGTCTGCGAACCGGTGACCAGTCCGCTGACCGCGGCCTCGGCCGGAGAGCCGGTGAGCACCACCGCGAGCAGCGCGCCCAGCAGCATCGCGGGCACCGCGCGGCCGGTGGAGCGCAGCACCGGCCGGTTGGTGAGCGCGCCGACGGCCGCGCCGAGCAGCGCGCACGCGAGCGTGGCCGGCAGCCCGGCCGCGCCAGCCTTGAGCGCGGGTACATGGATCTGGTGATCGTTGCTCGCCGGGGCGCTGATCAGCGTCACCACCACGGTCGCCACCACGCCGAGCGCGGCCGCCGCGCACAGCGCGGTCAGCAGACAGGCGAGGTGCGCCCGGGCCGGGCCGCGTGCGGCGGCGACGCAGGCGCGGGCCGCGTCCGGCTCGCTGGTGACGCAGATCCGCACCAGCCAGGCGGCCACCGGGAGCACACCGGCGGCCGTGTAGCCGAGCGAGTCGAGGACGGGCTGGCCGCTCTGCACGCCGATCCCGAGGAACGCGGCGTACAGGATCACCGGCGGCAGCCAGCGCTGGGAGCGCACCAGCAGGTCGGCCTGGTAGCGCAGGAGTGCGGTCATGGGCGGCTTTCGGGGTCGGGGGGTCCGGGGGGCGGGGTCACGCTGACGATGTGCCAGGGCGGGCGGGCCGTGAGCAGGACGCGCAGCAGGACGTCCGAGTGGGAGACGGGGACGGCGAGGCGGTAGCTGCCGGGGCCGGTCTCCTGCACGGAGGTGACGGTCCGTGCCGCGTCGGGCGGCAGCCCGCCCCCGGCCGGCCCCCGCACGGTGACCAGGGCGAGCGGCCCGGCCGGTGAACTCCCGTCCACCGTATGGTGCTTGAGCCCTCCGTCGAGCACGGTGTACGTCGCGTCCGGCGCCCCGGCCAGCCGGCGCGGGTCGTGGTCGACGAACACCACGGCACCCCCGGCGGCGGTCCGCTCGGCCACCGCCCGTTCCAGCTCGGCCCGCGCCGCCGCGTCCAGACCGGTCCAGGCCTCGTCCAGCACCAGCAGCTCCGGTTCGCCGAGCAGCGCCTGGGCCACGGCGACCTTCTGGCTGCTGCCCTTGGACAGCCGGGCCATCGGGGTACCGGCGTGGGCGGCCACGCCGAACCGCTCCAGCCAGATACCGGCGGCGCGCGTCGCGCTCGGGCGGCTCAGGCCGTGCACCGTACCGAGATGGGTGAGATAGCCGAGGGGGGTGAACGGCAGCGCCGAAGGGAACCGCTCGGGGACGTACGCCGTGCGCGGGCGGCCGGTGACCCGGCCCTCCGTCGGCGCGTCGAGCCGGGCGAGAAGGCGCAGGAGGGTGGATTTGCCGGTGCCGTTCGCTCCTTCCACGCGGGTGAGGGTGCCGGGGGCGATGGTGAGGTCGACGCCTCGTAACACCCAGGGGCCGCGGATGCCGTACCGGCGGCCTACGGCGATCAGTCGTAGGTCACGTTGCATGGGGCCATTGTGATCGGTTTCGCGCCCTTAAAGTTGGCTGGTGTGAGCCCTGATTCCACATCCCCGAGTGACAGGCGCGACGAAGCGCCCCAGTTCGTCCTGCCCCTCGTCGTACGGATAGAACGCGGCGCGCCCCCGGCCCGTACCGACGCGCTGGAGACGGCCGCGCGGGCCGTGCTCGTGCTGCTCGGGGACGAGCGGGCGAACGGGTACGGGGCGTGGGCCGAGGCGGTGCGCAGCTGGGAGGACGCGCGGATCCGGAAGGTCGTGCGGCGGGCCCGGGGGGCCGAGTGGCGGCGGGCCGAGGCGCTGCCCGGGATCACGGTGACCGGCAAGGCCGCGCAGGTACGGGTCTTCCCGCCGATCCCGCTCGACGGCTGGCCCAAGGACCTGGCGAAGCTCCAGGTGTCCGGCACCGAACTGGACGACCCGGAACCGCCCGTGGCGGCCGACCCGGCGCAGCCCGTGCTGTGGCTGAACCCGGAGCTGGAGATGTCGGCCGGCAAGGCCATGGCCCAGGCGGGGCACGGCGCCCAACTGGCCTGGTGGGCGCTGCCGGAGGCGGAGCGCGCGGCCTGGCGGGACGCGGGCTGCGCGCTGGCGGTCCGTACGGCCGACCCCGCCGACTGGGTCCGGCTGACCGGCAGTGGGCTGCCGGTCGTCCGGGACGCCGGTTTCACGGAGATCGCACCGGGCAGCTGCACGGTCGTCGCCGATCATCCCGCGCTGCGCCAGAGGCGGGGATGACGCGGGTCGACGGCCGGGTCGAACGGGGCAACCGCACCCGCAAGCTGGTACTGCGGCGCACGGTGGACATCGCCTCGGTCGAGGGCCTGGAGGCGCTCACCGTCGGCCGGCTCGCCG
Organism: Streptomyces sp. CoH27; assembly: GCF_020181035.1. Lineage (GTDB taxonomy): Bacteria > Actinomycetota > Actinomycetes > Streptomycetales > Streptomycetaceae > Streptomyces > Streptomyces camelliae. Next base: position 158,977 of record NZ_JAIQYY010000003.1, on the reverse strand, counting down.
CCGAGCTGGAGCTGAGCAAGAGCGGGGTGTTCGCGCTCTTCGGCTCCAAGCAGGAGCTGCAGCTGGCCACCATCCGGGAGGCCGCGCGGATCTACACCGAGCGGGTGCTCCGGCCCGCGGCCCAGACTCCGCCGGGCCTCGGCCGGGTGTGGCGGCTGTGCGAGCTGTGGCTGGAGTACTCGCGCGGCCGGGTGTTCCCGGGCGGCTGCTTCTTCTACGGCGCCATGGCCGAGTACGACGCCCGGACCGGGCCGGTGCACGATGCCGTGGTCCGCGCGCAGCGCGACTGGTCGGCGCACGTGGAGCGCACGATCGACGAGGCCCGCACGGCGGGCGAGCTGCGCACCGGCACGGATGTCGGCCAACTCGCCTTCGAGGTGGTGGCGTTGCTGGAGACGGCGAACGCCCTGTCGGTGCTGCACGACGAGGAGAGCGCGTACCGCAGGGCTCGGGTGGGCATCGCGGCGCGCCTGCGGGACGCGGCCGTGGACGGGGTCCCGCTCCCCCACGTCACCTGATCCCCGGTCCGGTCGGGGATCGGTTCGGCTTCCAGAAAAATGAGCACGACCGTTCGCTTTGTTTTATAGGCTCGGACCATGACTGTGACCGGAATGAACGTCGTGGAACTCGACCGGATCGCCGTCCAGGAGGCCGTACGCCTGGTGGACCTGGCCACGGCCGCGGACTGGACGCGGGACACCCCCTGCGCGGGCTGGACCCTGCGCCGGCTCGTCGCGCACATGACCGCACAGCACGTCGGGTTCGCCGCGGCGGCGCGCGGTGCGGGCCGGGAGCCGGAGCACTGGCGGGAGGCCGAGGACGTGAGCGAGCCCGCCCGGGCCCATCGGTCGGCCGCCGCCGAGGTGCTCACGGCCTTCGCCGAACCGGGCGTGACGGAACGGGAGTTCGCGCTGCCGAACCTGGGCGGCATTCCGGGCGGCCGGGCCGTCGGCTTCCATCTCGTGGACTACGTGGTGCACGCCTGGGACGTCGCCGCCACCCTCGGCGCCACGGTGGACCTGCCCGAGCACGTGCTCGGCGCCGCGCTCGCCGTGGCCCGCGCGGTACCCACCGATCCCGCCCGGCGCGGCCCGGGCTTCCCCTTCGCCCCGGCGCTGGAGGTGCCCGAGGGCTCCGGCCCGCTTCAGGAGGCGCTGCGGCTGCTAGGCCGCAGCCCCGAGCGGTGGCCGGTGCGGGGCTGAACCTCAAATGTTGCTCTGAACGCGACAAGGAGGGGATTCGGGGCCGCCCGCCGGGGCGATACCTCCGTCATTCGCACGAGGGGAGGGGTCATGGGGGAAGGGGCCATGCGGGGAGAGGCCGTGCCGCGGCTGGGTACGGGGATCGGCTGGCGGCCGGAGATCGCGGACGCCGTGGAGCGGATGCCGGGGATCGACTGGGTGGAGGTCGTGGCGGAGAACGTCTGCCCGGGCCACCTCCCGGAGTCCCTGCTGCGGCTGCGCGAGCGCGGGGTGACCGTGATCCCGCACGGCGTCTCCCTCGGCCTGGGCGGCGCCGACCGCCCCGACGCGGGCCGCCTCACGGCGCTGGCGGAGCGCGCGGAGGCCCTCGGCTCCCCCCTGGTCACCGAGCACATCGCGTTCGTCCGCGCGGGCGGCGCGCTCACCGTGTCCCCGTCGCTGGAGGCCGGGCATCTGCTGCCGGTGCCGCGCACCCGGGATGCCCTGGACGTGCTCTGCGAGAACGTCCGCATCGCGCAGGACGCCCTGCCCGTGCCGCTGGCCCTGGAGAACATCGCCGCGCTGTTCTCCTGGCCGGACGAGGAGCTCACCGAGGGGCAGTTCCTGGCCGAACTGGTCGAGCGCACCGGCGTACGGCTGCTGATCGACGTGGCCAACCTGCACACCAACCACGTCAACCGGGGCGAGGACCCGGCCCGCGCGCTGGCCGAGCTGCCGCTGGAGGCGCTGGCCTACGTCCATGTCGCGGGCGGCTTCGAGCGCGACGGGGTCTGGCACGACAGCCACGCCCATCCGGTACCGCGCCCGGTCCTGGACATCCTGACCGGCCTCGCCGCCCGCACCACCCCGCCCGGGGTCCTGCTGGAACGGGACGAGAACTTCCCCGAACCGGCGGAACTGGAGCGGGAGCTGACCCTGATCCGGGAGGCGGTGACGGCCGCCGCCCGGGAGGGAGCCGGCACCGGCACCGGTGGCGGTACGGGGGCCGCCATCGCTGCCGGGCCGGCCGGCGGAGGCGTCGCCATACTCACGCGGCCCACGGTGGACGCACGCGAGCGGGTCGCCGTCGCCCAGGCCGCCGTACTGTCCTCCCTGGTCGCCGGCACACCGGTGCCCGAGGGCTTCGACCGGACACGGATGCGGGTCCAGGCCCGGGCTCTCGCCGCGAAGCGGGCGGACGTGGTGGCGAAGGTGGCCCCGGAACTGCCGGTGATCCTCGGCACGGGGTACCGGGAGACGTTCCTGGAGTACGCCCGGGAGCGGCCGATGAGCGGGGGGTACCGCCGGGACGCCCTGAACTTCGCTGCTCACCTGCTGCGGGCCGGACGGCCGGAGGAGGCGGGGTCCCGGGGGGAGCTGCGGGAGTGGTGGCTGGAGCGGGCGGGACCGGCGCCGAGGCAGTCCGGGGGACGGGTGGCCCGGGTGGCGCGGAGGGTGTTGCCGGGACGTCGGGGCTGAGCTGGGCGTGGGGTCGCTCGCCGGGCGCGAGCAGGGTGCCTCCCCCGAGCTCTTCGAGCAGGGGGTACCCCCAGCGCCCACCCTCCCCCAGTCTCGGCTTCGCTCGACCGGGGGCACCCCCATCGCCCCAGCGGCACGACCGCCCGCAGCCAGGGCCACAACGCACCCGCCCCGCCGACGCTCCGCACCCGAACGGCGACAACGCGCACACGCCGAGCCCCGCAGGGTCCCGCCCCCAGTAATATGCCAAGCCGCACCACACCCCCCATGCACACGCGCGTGCGGTGCGGCACAGGAGGCACCATGCGACCGCGCCCGCCGATCAAGGGCCGAGGCATATTCAGCGGCACCGGACTCGTCATCGCGGCCCTCGCGGCGACCGCGGCGGCGCTGCTGTACCCGCTCTGGTCCTACGCCGACCGGCAGGACACGGCGAACGCGAGCACGCTGAGCACGCAGACCGTCACCACCCCCTACGGCCCGCTGTCCGCACAGGACCAGGACTTCATCACCAAGGTCCGTCTCGCGGGGCTCTGGGAGCTGCCCGCCGGCGAGCTGGCGGAGCGCAAGGGCACCACGGTGGCCGTACGCACCGCGGGCCAGCACCTGGTCGACGGACACACCTCCCTGGACGCGCACGTCCGCACCGTCGCCGGCCAGCTCGGCACACCGCTGCCGAACGAGCCGAACGAGCAGCAGAAGCAGTGGCTGGCCACCCTGAACGCGGCGCAGGGAGTGGACTTCGACCGTCAGTTCGCCGCGATCCTGCGGCTCGCGCACGGCCGGGTGTTCACGCTGGTGGCCCAGGTCCGGGCCGACACCCAGAACTCTTTGGTCCGCGATCTCGCCGACGACGCCAACGCGACCGTCCTGGACCACATCAAGGTCCTGGAGGCGACGGGGTACGTCGACTTCGCCTCGCTCGCGCGGGAGCTGGCCGCCTCCCCCACTCCCGTGCCGACCCCGCCGGCGGTCGCCCCGAGCGCCGCCGTCCCGGTGACGCCGTAGCCGAGCGGCCGAACGGAACGTCACATACCGGCCACACTGTGTCCGGATAGTGAACAGGGCATGGCGTCCGCCCGGATCCCTGGCATAGAAAACAGATCATGTTCTGGGTCCTTCTCCTGTTTCTGGCCTGGGCTTTCGCCGGTACGGCGTGCACCCGGCTGTGCCTGGCGGCCGTGCGCGCGGCAGCACTGGACGTGGCCGCCGCCCCGGTGGACCGGGAGCAGGCTCACGGTCTGACGCTGTACGAGGCGGCCTTCCTCTCCGGCGGCCCCGTCCGGGTCGCCGACGTGACGATGGTCTCGATGGCCCGTCAGCGGCGCCTGCTGCTCGCGCACACGGGCTGGGCCACGGTCGTGGACCCGCGGGGGCACGACGAGATCGAGCAGTCCGTGATAGGGGCCATAGGGCCGGACGGCCAGTCGCGGATCCAGCCCGTGCGGGCGCGTGCGGCCGGTGCGGAGGCCGTACGGCGGCTCGCCCACCGGCTGGAGCGCGCCGGGCTCGCCGTGCCCGACGGCGCCGGTACGACCGTGGCGGCGGCCGTCCGCCAGGTGTGCGCCGCCGGTCTCGCCGTGGCGGCGCTCGGGGTGACCGCGCTGCTGCTGCTGCCCGTCCCCACCGGGACCCCGCGGCTGCTGGTCGGCCTGTGGTTCGCCCTGCCGCTCACGCTCTGTCTGAGCTGCCTGATCATCGCCCGGTTCGAGGTGCATCCGTACTCCCGCTGGGCCTCGCCCGCCGGGCTGCGGCTGCTGGGCGCGCTCACCCGCAAGCCCGCCGGGGACGAGCGGTCGTTCCTCACCTCCGTCGCCGTCCGCGGGATCCGCGCGATCGGCGAGCCGGAGCTCCGCGCGGCCTTCACCCACCGCGACCAGCCCTGGCGGGAGTGAGGGCGGCTTCGGAGCGGTCGAAGGGGCGCATCGGGGGCATTGGCGCGACACCGGCCGGGTGGTGCTTGTCTTCTTGTCCGCCCGAACGAAACATCCCTTCTGTCGTCGCCGCACCGAAGGGATACGCGATGAGAGCTGCCGCCGTGTACTCGGCCGCCGGGTCCTTGCTCCTGACCACCCTCGCCGCCGCCCCGGCGGGACAGGCTCTCGGCGCCGCGCCCGGTGCGCCCGGCGCGGCCGAGCTGCGCGGCACCCTGGTGGCCGCGGCCCGCGCCCGCGCGGCCGGCATCGACTTCGGCGCGTGCTCCCCGGCCGACGTCCCGGGGGCGCCGAGCAGCGTGCGGTGCGGCACGGTGACCGTCCCACTGGACTACGCCCGCCCGGACGGCACCCAGATCAGGCTGACCGTCAGCCGGGCCCGGGCGACCCAGAAGGACCCGCACAACAGCAAGCGGCGGGTGCCCCGGCAGGGCGCCCTCGTCTACAACCCGGGCGGCCCCGGCGCCTCCGGCATGTACTTCCCGCTGATCGGCACGGTCCCGCAGTGGAAGCGGATCGCCGGCGCCTACGACCTCGTCGGCTACGCCCCGCGCGGGGTGGGCCGTTCGGCGCCGCTGTCGTGCGAGGACCCGAAGCGCTTCTTCAAGGCGCCCACGGCCGCCCCCGAGCACCCGTCGGAGGCGTACAAGCGGCAGCGCGTCGCGCAGGCGAAGGCGTACGCGCGGGGCTGCGACCGGCGCTCCGGGAGCAGACTGCGCTTCTACACCTCCCTGAACAACGCCCGCGACCTGGACGTCCTGCGGGCCGCGCTCGGCGAGGACCGGCTGACCTTCGTGGGGGCGTCGTACGGCACCTACTTCGGGGCGCTGTACGCCACGATGTTCCCCACGCACGTACGGCGCATGGTGCTGGACTCGGCGGTGAACCCGGACCCGGCGAAGATCTGGTACCGCGACAACCTGGACCAGTCGGCCGCGTTCGAGGAGCGTTGGGGGGACTTCAAGGACTGGATCGCCCGCCATGACGACGTCTACAGGCTGGGGAACACGGCCGCGAAGGTGCAGCGCAGCTACGACACCGCGCGCGAGCGGCTGGCCGGGAAGGCGGCGGGCGGCAAGGTCGGTCCCGGCCAGTTGCAGAACGCGTTCCTGACGGCCGGGTACTACGACGACTTCTGGGCGAGCCGGGCCGCCGCGCTGTCGGCCTATCTGAAGGGCGACCCGAAGCCGCTGGTCCGGCTGGCCGCGCCGGTCACGGACTCGGCCGCGGAGGCGGAGGCGGAGAACACCAGCGCGGTGTACACGGCCGTGGAATGCAACGACGCGTCCTGGCCGACGGACTGGACGACGTGGGACCGGGACAACACCCGGATCGCCCGGGTCGCGCCCTTCGAGACCTGGGAGAACGCGTGGATGAACCTGCCGTGCGCCTCCTGGCCGGCGCCCCGGCAGCGGCCGCTGGACGTGCGGACCGGGCCGGGTGAACTGCCGCCGGTGCTGATCCTGTCCGCCGAGCAGGACGCGGCGGCGCCGTACGCGGGCGCGCTGGAGATGAACCGGCGGCTGGCCGGCTCGGTGCTGGTGACCGAGCGGGACGCGGGGACGCACGGCATCGCGGGCGGCGCGAACGCGTGCGTCAACGGGCACTTCGAGGCGTACCTGCTGCAGGGGCGGGTTCCTGAGCGGCGCGCGGCGTGTGCACCGCGTCAGGAACCCAAGCCGGACGAGGCGCCTTAAGCCAGGCCCGCCACCAGGTCCGCGATGTCCTTCCTGCGGCCCGTGAAGAACGGGATCTCCTCGCGGACGTGCCTGCGGGCCTCGGAGCCGCGCAGGTGGCGCATGAGGTCGACGATGCGGTAGAGCTCGTCGGCCTCGAAGGCGAGGATCCACTCGTAGTCGCCGAGTGAGAACGAGGCGACCGTGTTGGCGCGCACGTCGGGGTAGCCGCGGGCCATCTTGCCGTGGTCGGCGAGCATGCGGCGGCGGTCCTCGTCGGGCAGCAGATACCAGTCGTAGGAGCGCACGAAGGGGTAGACGCTCACGTAGTTGCGGGGCGTCTCGTCGGCGAGGAACGCCGGGATGTGCGAGCGGTTGAACTCGGCCGGGCGGTGCAGCGCCATGTTGGACCACACGGGCTCAAGGGCGCGGCCCAGCTTGGTGCGGCGGAAGAGGTTGTACGCGTCCTGGAGCTGGTCGCTGGTCTCGGCGTGCCACCAGATCATGAGGTCGGCGTCGGCGCGCAGGCCGGAGACGTCGTAGGTGCCGCGGATCGTCACGTCCTTGGCGGCGAGCTGGTCGAACAGCTCCTGGACCTCGTCGGCGTAACCCGCGCGGTCCTCGGGGAGCACGTCCTTCAGCTTGAAGACGGACCACAGGGTGTAGCGGATGACCTCGTTGAGGTCCTTGGCCAGCTTGCCCTTGTTCGGGATCCTGCCGGCCTCGGTGGTGGGGGCGTCGTCACTCATAATCCCTATTCTCCCGCCCCGCCGTGGAGGCTCTGCACCGGGTTGGCCGTGAGCTCCCGGATTCCGCTCAGGTCGCCGTCCAGCTGGTCCGCCGCCGCGTAGGCGCTCGCGATGCACGCCGGGACGCCGACGCCGTCGTACTGCGCGCCGCACACCGCGAGCCCGGGCAGTTTGGCGACGTGCTCGCGGATGCGGGCCACGCGCGCGTGGTGCCCGACCGGGTACTGCGGCAGGCCGTCGGTCCAGCGGGTGACCCGGGTCCGCAGGGGTTCGGCGGCCAGGCCGGTCGCCTCGCGCAGGTCGTGCCGGGAGACCTCGACGAGGGCGGCGTCGTCCCGCTGGAGGATCTCCGTCTCGCCGTAGCGGCCCACGGAGGTGCGCAGCACGACCACCTCCGGGTCCTCCTCGGCGATCCAGCCCCACTTGCGGGAGGCGAACGTGGACGCCTTGATCGTGCGGCCGTCGACCGGCGGGACCAGGAAGCCGCTGCCCTCGGGGAGCGTCGCGTCCGCGCGGCGGTAGGCGAGGGTGACCAGGGCCATCGAGGCGTACTCGACCGCTCGCAGTTCGGCGGCGGCCGCCGGGGACTCGGCGCCGAGCAGTTCGGCGGCGGCCGGGGCCGGTACGGCGACGATCACCGCGTCGGCGTGCAGCACCCGCTCCCCGGCGACCACCCGCCAGCCGCCGTCGGCCGCCCGCCGCAGCTCGCGCACGGGCGTCCCGGTGAGGATCTCGCCGCCGCGCGCGCGGACGGAGTCGGCGACCGCGAGCGGCAGCGTGCCCACGCCGCCCTCGATGCCCATGAAGACCGGCCCGCTCTGCCCGCTCGCGGCCGCCTTGGCCTGGATCTCGCGGACCCCCTCGGTGAGGGAGGCGTGGGCGCGGACGGCCTGGAAGAGCTGGGGGACGGCCGAGCGCATCGAGATGCGGTACGCGTCGCCCGCGTAGACCCCGCCGAGCAGGGGCTCGACGAGCCGGTCGACGACCTCGCGGCCGAGCCGGGCGGCCACGTACTCCCCCACGGCCACGTCGTCCCCGACCTCGGTGCGCGGCAGATCGGCGTCGCGCTCGATGCGGGCGAGGCCCCCGTCGGACAGGACGCCGGAGAGTGCGGCGGCGGTGCCGGGCACGCCCATCACATGGCCCTTGGGCATGGGCCGCAGGGCGCCCCGGGTCCAGATCGAGGCGGTCGCGGTGGCCGGCGGCTGGAGACGGCCGGCCAGTCCCACCTCGCGCGCGAGGGTCACCGCCTCGGGGCGGCGGGCGAGCAGCGACTCGGCGCCCAGGTCGACCCGCACGCCCGCGATCTCACCGGGCAGCAGCTTGCCGCCGACCCGGTCCGCGGCCTCCAGCACGGTCACGCGCGCGCCCCGCCCGAGCAGCCGGTGGGCGGCGGCCAGCCCGGCGATCCCGGCTCCGATGACGACGACATGCCCTGTACGCGTACCCGTTGCGCTCATGCCCCCACTCTCTCAGACCCCACTGACACTCCGGCCAGGGCCCGCAGGTCCCTCGCCTCGCGGCCCGGTGATCGTGACGAGTCCGGACCGTGACCGCATCGGGACCAGGGCGGCTCAAACGTTCCCGCCGGCCCCGCCGTCGAAGAACCGTCACCGCTACCGGCCCCGGGGGGTACCGCCCATGCGCCCACAACGTTCCGCACGACCCGCACGGCCCACAGGCCACGCGCGCTCCGCACACCGATCCGTCCGTCCGCTGGCCGGCCTGCTGCTCGCCGCCTCCCTCGCGCTCGCCGGATGCGGCGGCGCGGCCGACTCGGGCGGCGGTGCCTCGGCGAAGTCCGCCGCGGACACCGGGGCGCGGCAGCCGGGCGCGGGCGGCAGCGGCGCGGCGGACTCCGCCAGGTCCCCCCGGCAGACACCCAGGCTCGCGCCGAACGCGGTCATCCGCACCGCCTCCCTGACCATCGAGGTCAAGGACGCCGACAAGGCCCTGGCCGAGGCCCGTACCACCGCCGAGAGCGCGGGCGGTTACGTCGGCGAGGAGACCACCGGCCGGGACGCCGACGGCCACGAGCGGACCCGGGTCGTGCTGCGCGTGCCCAGCGCGCGGTACGACGAGGTGCTCGCCGGCCTCCAGGGCACCGGCCGGCTCGTCGAGCGCACCGCGAAGGCGGAGGACGTCACCGACCAGGTCGTGGACGTGGACAGCCGGGCGAAGTCCCAGCGGGCCAGCGTGGACCGGATCCGCACGCTGATGGACCGGGCGGCGAAGCTGAGCGATGTCGTGTCCCTGGAGGGGGAGTTGAGCAGCCGCGAGGCCGACCTGGAGTCCCTGCTGGCCCAGCAGGCGTCCCTGAAAGACCGCACGAGTCTCGCGACCATCACTCTGTCGCTGTCCGAGAAACCCGTGCACAAGGCCGCCGGGGACGGCACACCGGGCCTCGGGGACGCGCTCGCGGGCGGCTGGCACGTGTTCGTCACGCTGCTGCGCTGGATCGCCCTGGCGCTCGGCGCCGCCCTGCCGTTCGCGGCCTTCGCGGCCCTGTCGGCGCTGGTGTGGCTGCGGGTCGTACGGCCCCGGCTGCCGCGCCGACGGGAGCCGGCGCCCGCGATGACGGCCCTCGGCCCGCTGCCGTCGGCGCGCCCGGTGCCGGAGTCCTCCGGGGAGGCGGACCGGGACTGAAATGCCGTGGCCCCGTAGCGTGTTCCCATGACCATGAGCGGTGGACGGGGCGGGACGGAACGGCTGGTCGTGATCGGCGGTGACGCCGCGGGCATGTCCGCGGCGTCACAGGCGCGCCGGCTGAAGGGGCCCGGCGAGCTGGAGATCGTGGCCTTCGAACGCGGACACTTCACCTCCTTCTCGGCGTGCGGCATCCCGTACTGGGTGGGCGGCGACGTCCCCGAGCGGGACGACCTGATCGCCCGCACTCCCGAGGAGCACCGCGCGCGGGACATCGATCTGCGGCTGCGCACGGAGGTCACCGAGATCGACGTGGCCGGGCAGCGGGTACGCGCGCGTGACGTCGATTCCGGCGCCGAGTCCTGGACGTCGTACGACAAGCTCGTGATCGCCACCGGGGCCCGCCCGGTCCGCCCGGAGCTGCCCGGCACGGACGCTCCCGGGGTGCACGGGGTGCAGACGCTGGACGACGGCCAGGCCCTGCTGGGGACGCTGGCACGCGCGCGTGGCCGGCGCGCGGTGGTCGTCGGCGCGGGCTACATCGGTGTCGAGATGGCCGAGGCGCTGATCAACCGCGGCTTCGAGGTGACGGTCGTCAACCGTGGCGAGGAGCCCATGTCGACGCTCGATCCGGACATGGGCCGACTGGTGCACCGGGCCATGGAGGGCCTCGGCATCACGATGGTGAACGGCGCCGAGGTCACCAAGATCCTCACCGCGGCCGACGGCACGGCCCGCGCGGTCGCCACGCAGCACGCCGAGTACCCCGCGGACGTGGTGATCCTCGGTATCGGCGTCCGCCCGGAGACCGCGCTCGCCGAGGCCGCCGGCCTCCCCCTCGGCACCCACGGCGGCCTGCTCACCGACCTCGCGATGCGGGTGCGCGGGCACTCGAACATCTGGGCGGGCGGCGACTGCGTGGAGGTGCTGAACCTGGTCTCGGGCCAGGAGCAGTACGTCCCGCTCGGCACCCACGCCAACAAGCACGGCCAGGTCATCGGCACCAACGCCGGCGGCGGTTACGCCACGTTCCCGGGCGTGGTCGGCACGGCGGTCAGCAAGGTCTGCGACCTGGAGATCGCCCGCACCGGCCTGCGCGAGAAGGACGCCGACCGGGTGGGCCTGCGGTACGAGACGGTCACCATCGAGTCCACCAGCCGCGCCGGCTACTACCCCGGCGCCTCCCCCATGACGGTCAAGATGCTCGCCGAACGCCGCACGGGCCGCCTGCTCGGCGTGCAGATCGTCGGCAGGGAGGGTGCGGCGAAGCGGGTCGACATCGCGGCGGTGGCCCTGACCGCGCAGATGACGGTGGAACAGATGACGGCCCTGGACCTGGGCTACGCCCCGCCGTTCTCCCCGGTGTGGGACCCGGTGCTGGTGGCGGCGAGAAAGGCGACGGCGAAGGTGCGGGCTTCCTAGGCCGTACCGCTTCCTAGGCCGTACCGCTGATCCTCGGCAACGCGGAGACGGCCGCGGGCTGCTCCCCCGGCGTCTTCGCGTGCGACGCCGTCGGCCGGGCGGACCGCAGCCGGTAGCTCACGGCCTCGTCCAGCGTCACCGGGCGCCCCATCTGCGAAGCGAGCCGCCCGGCCTCCTGACCGAGCCGCGCGACATCCTCCCAGGGGATCCGTACCACCAGGGCCAGCTCGGCCTCACCGTCGGGCAGCGCCTGCATAGGCTGAATCTGCGGAGCGTTCGTCATCGCCTGTGTCCTCACGTCGGTTGAGAACAGATACGCACACCCGCCCGGCCCCGTTCACCGGTTCGCCCGCCGTATCCCGGGCAGTAGTCCTGTGTGGTCATCCCCGTCCATGACGTGAATCCGGTGCGCCGCACCCCCTGGGTGACGTACGTGCTGATCGCCGCCAACGTCCTCGTGTTCGTCACCACGCCCGGGATAGCGGGTTCCGTGGCCGGCGGCAGTGATCTGGCGCAGCTGTGCCATCTCCAGGCCTTCATGGACCACTACGCGGCCGTGCCGAGAGAGCTGATCCACCATCAGTTGCCGCGGCTGGTGCCGACGGGGCAGGTGGGTGTCGGCCCGCACGGCCCGGGGTGTGTCGTGGGGCCGCCGTCCTACGCCAAGTCCCCGCCGCTGTCGGTGTTCACGGCGATGTTCCTGCACGGCAGCTGGCTGCACCTGCTGGGGAACATGCTCTTCCTGCTGATCTTCGGCAACAACGTCGAGGACCGGATGGGCCATGTCCGGTACTTCTTCTTCTACGTCGTCTGCGGCTATGCGGCCGGATACGGCTTCGCGCTGCTCAACGCCTCCTCGTCCGACCCGCTGATCGGCGCGTCCGGCGCGATCGCCGGAGTGCTCGGCGCCTACATCGTGCTGTGGCCGAGGGCGCGCGTCTGGGTTCTCGTGCCGTTCTTGGTCTTCCTGCCGCTCCGGCTGCCCGCCTGGCTGGTGCTGGGCTTCTGGTTCGGACTCCAGGCGGTGTACTCGTCCGGGCACGGTGTCTCCGGGGCGGGCACGGTGGCGTACGCGGCGCACGTGGTCGGCTTCGTGGCGGGCATGCTGCTCGCCTGGCCGCTCAAGCCGGGCACCCCGCCGCCGCCGGAGCCACGCGGTCTGCTGTTCGGCAGACGGGCGCGGCCCCGCTCGACCTGGTGAGTCAGCGTGCGGTGGCGGTGTGGACGTAGTCCACGAGCCGGGTCAGCGCGTCCGGGTCGGTGTTCGGCATGACGCCGTGGCCGAGGTTGAAGACGTGGCCCTCCAGACCGGCGGCCGCGTCCAGCACCTCGCGGGCCTTGGCCTCGACGGTGCTCTTGTCGGTGAACAGCACCGTCGGGTCGAGGTTGCCCTGGAGCGCCTTGCCGGGGCCGATCCGGCGGGCGGCCTCGTCCAGCGGGACGCGCCAGTCGACGCCGACGACGTCCGCGCCGGCCTCGCCCATGAGCTTCAGCAGCTCACCGGTGCCGACACCGAAGTGAATGCGCGGGACGCCATATCCGGCGACGGCGTCGAAGACCTTCGCCGAGGCGGGCATGACCGACTTCCGGTAGTCGGCGGGGGCGAGCGCGCCGGCCCAGGAGTCGAAGAGCTGGACCGCGCTCGCGCCGGCCTCGATCTGGACCTTCAGGAACGCGGCCGTGATGTCGGCGAGCCGGTCGAGCAGGTCGGCCCACAGCTCGGGGTCGGCGTACATCATCGCCTTGGCGTTCTCGTACGTGCGCGACGGGCCCCCCTCGACGAGGTAGCTCGCGAGGGTGAAAGGCGCGCCCGCGAAACCGATCAGCGGGGTGGCGCCCAGCTCACGGGTCAGCAGGCCGATGGCCTCGGTGACGTAGGAGACGTCCTCGGGCGTGAGGTCGCGCAGCTGCGCCAGGTCGGCCCGGGTTCGGATCGGGCGCTCGACGACCGGGCCGACGCCGGGCTTGATGTCGAGGTCGATACCGATGGCCTTGAGGGGGACGACGATGTCGCTGTAGTAGATCGCCGCGTCCACGTTGTGCCGGCGCACGGGCTGGAGCGTGATCTCGGTGACCAGCTCGGGTCGCGTGCACGACTCCAGCATGGGGATGCCCTCGCGCACCTTGCGGTACTCCGGCAGCGAGCGGCCGGCCTGCCGCATGAACCACACGGGCGTGTGCGGCACGGCTTCACGCCGGCACGCCCTGAGGAAAGCGCTGTCGTACGTCGCGGTCGACTGCTGGCCCGAGGGGCTTCCGTTGGCACTCACGACGGCAAGTCTCGCACGGCCGCGAGGAGAGAAGTGCGGCAGCCCTCAGGGGGTGTCTTGCCCTGCACGGAGCCGCGCTTCCCCTTACTCTTCCCCGCATGGCTGGGGCTCAGGGACGAATGTCGGACAGCGCTGACGGAATGGGCGACGTGAAGGACACCGAGGAGGCGGACCGGCACTCCCCCGCGTCGGGCCCGCCGGCGTTCCGGGCCGCGGTGGAGGCGCTGCGCGGCTGCCGGCTGCGGCCGCAGGTCGAGGTGGAGCCGACGCCCGCGCCACAGCGGCTGGCGCCGTACGCGTACGCGCTGGAGGCCGTGGTGGTCGACGGTGAGCAGGAGCTGGCCGACGGGCGGCTGGTGCTGCTGCACGACCCGGCCGGGCACGACGCCTGGCAGGGGACGTTCCGGCTGGTGACGCTGGTGCGCGCGGAGCTGGAGCCGGAGATGGCGGCGGATCCGCTGCTGCCGGAGGTGTGCTGGTCGTGGCTGACCGGGGCGCTGCAGGCGCGCGGGCTGGGTTACGGCGAGCCGAGCGGGACGATCACGCGCGCGAGTTCGCACTACTTCGGCGGGCTGGCCGAGCGGCCCGCCGCCTCGCAGATCGAGATCCGGGCCTCCTGGACGCCCCGCGAGGGCCTGGGCGGGGTCCCGGACACGGCCTCCCACCTGGCCTCCTGGTGCGATCTGCTGGCCCAGGTCGCGGGGCTGCCGCCGGCCGGGCCGGGCGATGCCTCGGTGGTGACGCTGCCGCAGCGCAGGGGTCCGCAGTCACGCTGAGATGATCACACGATCCCGCCGGTTCTCCGGGGGTGTCCCCCTCATGGCGGCCCCATTGACCATCTCTTTGTCGATACGGCCACTTTCGAACCCCGAATGACATCCGCTTGAACCGACTCGATCTTCGGATGATCGATCGCGTGTCCGAATTGCACAGATTGTTACTCACTAGATCGTGATCATTCTCTAAAGGCGGATGAGTTTGCTGCCGAAGACGACTGTGACCTTGAAAGCACGGTTCGTCCCGGCTGAATCCCCACAAGCCGGCCCCGTCCCCCCACCCAGGAGGCCTGGTGTCCGTTCTCCTAGAGCAGCCCGCAAGCCTGGTCGCCTACCGCCCGAACAAGCCGACCGCCATGGTGGTCGTGGCCGACCCGCGCGTCCGCTCCACCGTCACCCGCCATCTGTGGGCGCTGGGCGTGCGCGATGTCATCGAGGCCTCGTCCGTCGCGGAGGCTCGTCCCCGCATCGGCAACCCCCGCGACATCTGCGTCGCCGACGTCCACCTGCCCGACGGCTCCGGCCTGACCCTGCTGTCCGAGACCCGCGCGGCGGGCTGGCCCAACGGGCTGGCGCTCTCCGCCGCCGACGACATCGGCGCGGTCCGCAACGCGCTGGCCGGCGGGGTCAAGGGCTATGTCGTCACCGGTACCCGCACCAACATCGGACTTCCCGCCCGGCCCGGCGCCGCTCCCCTCGGCGCCGCCCGGATGCACCGCCGCCCCCCGGGTGCCCCGAGCCACCCGGGCGGCTACCGCGAACTGTCCGGCCGCGAGGTCGAGGTGCTCCGCCTCGTCGCGGAGGGCCAGTCCAACAAGGCCATCGGCGTCTCGATGGGCCTGTCCGCCCTGACCGTGAAGAGCCACCTCGCCCGCATCGCCCGCAAACTGGGCACCGGTGACCGGGCCGGCATGGTCGCCGTGGCCCTGCGCACCGGGATCATCCACTGAGCCGTTCGGAGCAG
>NZ_JAIQYY010000003.1:115503-143784 GCF_020181035.1 Streptomyces sp. CoH27 | reverse complement strand
TTTACGTCGCGGGGCGCCGTCCATACACGGATACCCTTGACAGGTGACCGACGCCCAAGACACCGCAGCAGACAGCTCCCTGCGCATCACCGGAGGCACTCCTCCGGACGACGCCGGATCTTCTGTCATGGGGGCGCCGACACCGCTGCTCGAACCCCGCGAGGGCATTCCGCCGGTGATCGCCGACAAGGCCGCCCTCGCCGAGGTGATCTCCGCCTTCGCCGCCGGTTCCGGCCCCGTCGCCGTCGACGCCGAGCGCGCCTCCGGCTACCGCTACGGCCAGCGGGCCTACCTGGTGCAGCTGCGCCGCGAGGGTGCGGGGACCGCGCTGATCGACCCGGTGGCGGTCGGCGGCGGCCTGTCCGGGCTCGGCGAGGCCCTCGCCGGGACCGAGTGGGTGCTGCACGCCGCCACCCAGGACCTGCCGTGCCTGCGCGAGATAGGCATGGTCCCGTCCCGGCTGTTCGACACCGAGCTGGCCGGCCGGCTCGCCGGCTTCCCCCGGGTCGGCCTCGGCGCCATGGTCGAGAGCGTCCTCGGGTTCGTCCTGGAGAAGGGCCACTCCGCCGTCGACTGGTCGACCCGCCCGCTGCCCGAGCCGTGGCTGCGGTACGCCGCGCTCGACGTGGAACTGCTCGTCGACCTGCGTGACGCACTGGAGAAGGAGCTGGACCGGCAGGGCAAGCTGGAGTGGGCCCTGCAGGAGTTCGACGCGATCGCGGCGGCGCCCCCCGCGGAGCCGCGCAAGGACCCCTGGCGTCGTACGTCCGGCATGCACAAGGTGCGCAGACGCCGGCAGCTCGGGGTCGTACGGGAGCTGTGGGAGACGCGGGACCGCATCGCCCAGCGCCGGGACATCTCGCCCGGCAAGGTGCTCGGTGACGCCGCCATCGTGGAGGCGGCGCTCTCTCTTCCGGCCAACGTCCATGCGCTCGCGGCACTGAACGGGTTCGGGCATCGGATGGGGCGACGGCAGCTGGAGCAGTGGCAGGCGGCCGTCGACCGGGCCAAGGCCCTGCCGGATTCCGCGCTGCCTCAGCCCGGGCAGCCGGTCACCGGGCCTCCGCCGCCGCGGGCCTGGGCCGACAAGGATCCGGCCGCCGCGGCCCGGCTGTCCGCCGCCCGCGCGGGCGTCACCGCTCTTGCCGAGCAGCTCAACCTGCCCCAGGAGAACCTGGTGTCCCCGGACACGGTGCGGCGTATCTGCTGGGAGCCGCCGAAGGCGGCCGACGGGGAGGCCGTGGCTGCCGCGCTGGTGGGATACGGTGCGCGGCCGTGGCAGGTGGAACTGGTCACGCCGGTGCTGGTGAAGGCGCTGTCCGCCGAGGGAAGCTGACCTCACCTCGTCGCTCCCCGCATGAAACCGTTGTAGATGAATCTCTGCAACGCCAGAAAGACGATCAGCGTCGGCAGGATCACCAGGATCGTGCCCGCCGAGATGATCTCCCAGTGGGCGCCGTAGGGGCCGCGGAAGCGGAACAGGGACGTCGAGATCACGCCAAGATCCTGGGACGGCATGTAGAGGAAGGGGATGTAGAAGTCGTTGTAGACGGCTATCCCCTTCACGATCACCACCGTGGCGATCGCCGGTTTCAGCAGCGGCAGGATGATCCGCCAGTAGATGGTGAACGCGTTCGCGCCGTCGAGACGGGCCGCCTCGTCCAGGGAGACCGGGATCGAGCGGATGAACTGCAGGAAGATGTAGATCGAGACGATGTCGGTGCCCATGTAGAGCACGATCGGCGCCCAGCGGGTGTCGAAGAGGCCGAAGCTGTTGACGATCTGGAAGGTGGCCACCTGGGTGGTCACCCCGGGGACCAGCGCGGCCAGCAGGAAGAGGGCCACGACGAGTTTCTTGAGGCGGAAGGTGAAGCGGTCGATGGCGTAGGCCGTCATCGAGCCGATCAGCACCGTGCCGGCGATGGCGAAGGCGCAGATGAAGAGCGTGTTGCCGAACGCCTGGAGCATCCGCCCGTCGTGGAAGGCCGCGACGTAGTTGTGGAAGTCGAGCGGGTCGTCGGGCGGGGTCAGGGCTCCGCTGCCGTCCGTCATCTCCTTCGACGACTTCAGGGACGTGAGCAGGACCACGCCGAGCGGGAGCAGGACCACGAGCGTGGCCGCGATCAGGGTGGCGTAGACGAGGGTACGCAGGGCGCGGCGGCGGCTCATACGAGGTCCGCCCGGTCGTCGGGGACGAGGCGGCGCTGCACCCAGGTCACCGCCAGGACGATCAGCAGCAGGACCACGGCGGCGGCCGAGGCGAGCCCCGTCTTGTTGTACTGGAAGGCCAGCTTCACCGTCTGCGTCACGAACGTCTCGGTGCCGGTCGCGCCGCCGGTCATGATGTACGGCACCTCGAAGACTGACAGCGAGCCGGAGACGGAGAGGATCACGGTGAGCGTGACCACCGGCTTGATACCGGGCGCGATGATGTACCGGAACTGCTGCCAGCGGCTCGCGCCGTCCAGGTCGGCCGCCTCGTACAGCTCGCCCGGGATGGACTGGATCGCGCCGAGGAAGAGCACGAAGTTCAGGCCCATGTAGCGCCACACCGAGACACCGGCGAGGGAGACGTTCGCGGAGACCGGGGTGCCGAGCCAGGCGTGGCCGGTGTGGACGCCGAACAGGCCGAGCACGGTGTCGAGGGTGCCGCCGTCCTGGAAGAAGTAGAGGAAGACGAAGCCTATGGCGACCCCGTTGATCAGGGACGGGAAGAACAGCACGCCCTTGAAGAAGTTCCGGAAGCGGACCTTGAAGCTGAGGATCGTCGCGAAGTACAGCGCGGCGACGATCTGGACGGCGGAGGCGGCCAGGTAGTAGCCGCTGACGAAGAACACCTCGAAGAGGTCCTGGCGGGTGAAGATCTCGGCGTAATTGTGGCCGCCGGTGTAGTGGAGTTCGGGGCTGACGCCGTCCCAGTCGGTGAAGCTGTACGCGACCATGTCGGCGATCGGCGCGTAGGTGAAGGTGATCAGCAGGGCCAGGGGCACGAGGAGGAACAGCCAGGGGGTGAGGGCGCGCCACCCCTGACCGCGGCGGCGCGCCTGCCCGGGGGCGCCCGGCATCAGGAGCCCACCCGCTTCTCGGCCTCGGTCCACTTCGTGCCGAGGCCGGTGAGGAAGTCGTCGAGGCTGCCGGAGCCGACGCCCCGGGCGAGGTCCACGAGCTTCTGCCGGTAGTCGGGGGTGTTGATGCCGACCTCGGACTCGGAGTCGATCAGCTTGACCTTGGCGCCGTCGGTGTCGTCCAGCTCGATCAGCTTCACGCCCGCGTCCTCGTACGGCTTCAGGACCACCGGAAGGGGTGCGTTCTTGAGCGGGGAGATCGCCAGGTTGTCCTTGTCGTAGCCGGAGTTGTCGGTGAACCAGTCGATCCAGGCGCGGGCCGCCTCCTTGTGCTTCGAGTGGATGTTGACGGCCTGGTTGTAGTCGGGGCCGACAACGGCACAGAATTTTCCGCCCACTTGGGCCGGGAAGGGCATGAAGCCGATGTCGTCGGGGTTCACGTCGGCCTTCTTCGCCGCGTCCTGGAACTGGATGATCGCCCAGGTGCCCAGCCACTGCGTGGCGATCTTCCCCTGGGCCAACTGACCCTTGGACGCTTCCCAGTTGGTGGTCGTCGGGTCCTTCTCGGCGAGGCCCTGGTGGACGATGTCGTAGAGCAGGGTGTCGCCGACGCGCAGGTCGGCGCCCTGGGCCCATGGGTTGCCGTGGGCCAGCTCGGTGGTGGCGCCGGTGTCGCAGTGCACCGAGCCGTTGACGAACGTCCAGGAGGTGAGCGGCCACTGGGCGGCGAAGTTGGTGTAGTACGGGATCGCGCCGGTCTTCTGCCTGATCGCCTTGAGGTCGGCGAGGAACTCGGCCGGGGTGGTGGGCCATCGGCTGACGCCCGCCTGTTTCCAGACGCGCTTGTTGTAGACGAAGCCCGGCATCACGCCGATGGGACTCTGGCCGTACACCTTGCCGCCGACGGTGGTGAAGTCGGTGAACCGGTACTTCTTCGACCGCTCGGCCCGGGTGCCGAGGGACGCGAAGAACTTCGGGTAGTCGCTCTTCTTGACGACGCCGGGGATCAGCAGGACGTCACCGTAGTTGTCGGTGTTCATCCGGATCTTGACCTCGGACTCGTAGGTGGTGAGGGCCTGGAACTTCACCTTCACCTTCGGGTACGTCCGGTTGAACGCGGCCGCGTAGCGGTCCATCGTCCCGTCCGCCACGAGGTCGGTGCGCTGGGTGAGAACGGTGATGGTCCCGCTCACCGTCGCCGGGTCGGTGGGCGCCTTGGCGTCCTCGGCCTTGGTGGTGCCCCCGGTGCCGGTGCAGCCCGCGAGCAGGAGAGCGGCGGCCCCCAGGGCCGTGGCGAGTGCGGTCGTACGGCGGTTCATGTGCATCCACTCCGTTCTGAGGAGACGGAAGAGCACGTACGGGTTGGCTGATTCGGCACTCTGACAGCGCTTTCCTCAACCGGTAAAGTCCCAATCCCGCCAAGGATGCGGACAGTACACCCAGTGCTGGAATAGACCGGTTTAGGGAGTGCGCATGCTGAAGGTCACGCCGTTCGGCGAGGGATGGGTCCTGGAGTACGAGGGGCGGGAGCTGCCCGCCGCCGTGCCCGGATGCGTGCACACCGATCTGCTCGCCGCCGGGGTGATCCAAGACCCTTTTCTCGGGCGGAACGAGACCGGGGCGGCCTGGGTCGGGCGGCGCGAGTGGACGTACACGACCGAGCTGAGCGCGGCGAACGGGCAGGAGCGGACCGACCTCGTCTTCGGCGGGCTCGACACCGCCGCCGAGATCACGCTCGACGGTCGGCTCCTGGGCCGCACAAGGAACATGCACCGGTCCTACCGCTTCCCCGTGACCGGGTCGGCGGGCCGGCTGGCGGTGCGGTTCGCGTCCGCCTACACCGAGGCCGAGGCGGTGCGCGACCGGCTGGGTGAGCGGCCCGCCGCCTATGCCGAGCCCTATCAGTACCTGCGCAAGATGGCGTGTTCCTTCGGCTGGGACTGGGGGCCGACCCTGGTGACGGCCGGGATCTGGCGGCCGGTGCGGCTGGAGCACTGGTCGACGGCCCGGATCAGCCGGGTGCGGCCGCTCGTGACGGTCCACCAGGGCACGGGTGTCGTGGAGTTGCGCGTCGAGGTGGAGCGCTCTGACGCCGCGGCGCGGCTCGCCGTCGAGGCGCGGGCGGGCGGCCAGGTGGCACGGGCGCGGCTGGACGGCGGCGCCGGGGCGGTACGGCTGCGGGTGCCGGACGTACGGCTGTGGTGGCCGCGCGGTTACGGCGAACAGCCGCTGTACGACGTCGAGTTGACTCTCCTGCACGAGGAGGTGCCGCTGGACGTGTGGCGGCGGCGCGTGGGCTTCCGCACGGTGGAGCTGGACCGGCGCCCGGACGCGCACGGCACCGGGTTCACGCTGGTCGTCAACGGGGAGCGGCTGTTCGCGCGGGGCGTCAACTGGATCCCGGACGACGTGTTCCCGTCCCGGGTGGCACGCGAGCGCTACCGGGAGCGGCTGGGGCAGGCGGCCGCCGCGGGCGTGGACCTGGTCCGGGTGTGGGGTGGCGGGATCTACGAGAGCGAGGACTTCTACGACGCCTGCGACGACCTCGGCCTGCTGGTCTGGCAGGACTTCCCGTTCGCCTGCGCCGCCTACCCGGAGGAGCAGCCGCTGCGCGGCGAGGTCGAGGCGGAGGCCCGCGAGAACGTCGTACGGCTGATGCCGCATCCCTCGCTGGTGCTGTGGAACGGCAACAACGAGAACCTGTGGGGTTTCCGGGACTGGGACTGGGAGCGGCGGCTGGCCGGGGAGTCCTGGGGCGAGGGCTACTACCTGGGGCTGCTGCCGCGTGTGGTGGCCGAGCTGGATCCCACGCGGCCGTACACGGCGGGCAGTCCGTGGTCCGGCTCCTGGGACCGTCACCCCAACGACCCGGCGCACGGCACGCATCACTCGTGGGAGGTGTGGAACCGGGAGGACTACGCGGCCTACCGGAGCGAAGTCCCGCGTTTCGTGGCCGAGTTCGGCTGGCAGGCGCCGCCCGCGTACGCCACGCTGCGCCGCGCGCTGCCCGCCGAGGAGCTCGCTCCGGACTCCCCTGGCATGCTGCACCACCAGAAGGCCGACGACGGCAACGGCAAGCTGGAGCGCGGGCTCGCCCGGCATTTCGCCGTGCCGGTACGGGACTTCGACCGCTGGCACTACCTCACACAGGTCAACCAGGCGCGGGCGGTGGCCGCCGGGATCGAGCACTGGCGGGCGCACTGGCCTGTGTGCGCGGGCACGGTGGTCTGGCAGCTCAACGACTGCTGGCCGGTGACCTCGTGGGCGGCGATCGACGGCGACGGACGCGAGAAGCCGCTGTACCACGAGCTGAAACGGCTCTACGCCGACCGGCTGCTCACCCTTCAAGTCCGCGACGGCGCAATGGTGTTGGCGGCCGTCAATCAATCCGCCGACGCCTGGTCCGGGTCGGTGACGCTGCGCCGGATGACCGTCGACGGGCAGGTGCTGGGCGGGGCGAGCATGGCGCTGGAGGTCGCCGCGCGGGCGGTCACGGACCTCGTCGTACCGCGCGAACTGCGGCCCGACGGGCCCAAGGAGTTCCTGGTCGCCGACGCGGCCGGGCTGCGGGCGCTGCGCTTCCCGGCGCCGGACCGCGAAATCCCATACCCACGGCCGGAGTTCGAGGTGGAGGTGACCCCCGGCGCGGTGACGGTCACGGCCCGTACGCTGGTGCGCGATCTGCTGCTCCAGGCCGACCGGCTGGACCCGGCCGCACGGGCCGACCGAGGTCTGGTCACCCTGCTGCCCGGCGAACGGGTCACGATCGGGGTGACCGGATGGCAGACTCCCGATCCGTCCGCCGCCCGCCGCGCCCTGTACTGCATGGAGCCCGACCCGATGGATCGTACGGAGCCCGCCTGATGACCTCGCCGCAGCCCGTCCGCGTGACGATCAAGGACGTCGCCGCGCGTGCCGGGGTGTCCAAGGGGGCCGTGTCGCTGGCCTTCAACCACAAGCCGGGGCTGTCGGAGGCCACCCGGGACCGGATCTTCGCGGCGGCCCGGGAGCTGGGCTGGGCGCCGAGCAGCACCGCGCGGTCGCTGGCCGGGGCGCGGGTGGACGTGGTGGGGCTGGCGATCTGCCGGCCGGCCCGGCTGCTCGGTCTGGAGCCGTTCTACATGGAGTTCGTCTCGGGCGTGGAGAGCGTGCTGAGCGAGCACTCCTGCTCGCTGCTGCTGCGGCTGGTGCGCAGCCCGGAGGAGGAGGCCGGGCTGCTGGAGTCGTGGTGGCGGGGGCGGCACATCGGCGGCTCGATCCTGGTCGACCTGCGCGCGGACGACCCCCGGGTGCCGGTGGCCCGGCGGCTCGGGCTGCCCGTCGTCGCCGTAGGGCATCCGTCCCTGACCGGCGGGCTCACCTCCGTGTGGACCGACGACACCACGGCCGTCACCGAGGCGGTGCGGTATCTCGCGGCGCTCGGGCACCGGCGGATCGCCCGGGTCGGCGGGGCGGCGGCCCTCGGCCACACCGGCATCCGCGCGGCGGCCTTCGACGAGGTCGCGCGGGCGCTGGAGCTGGCCGGGGCGTGGCAGGTGGCGACCGACTTCTCCGGCGAGTCGGGGGCGCGGGCGACCCGGTCCCTGCTGACGGCGGCGCCGCGGGACCGGCCGACGGCGATCGTGTACGACAACGACATCATGGCGGTGGCGGGGCTGTCGGTGGCGGCGGAGATGGGCCTGTCGGTGCCGGGCGATGTGTCGCTGCTGGCGTGGGACGACTCGCAGCTGTGCCGGCTGACGCATCCGATGCTGTCGGCGATGAGTCACGATGTGCACGGCTTCGGGGCGGAGGTGGCCCGGACCCTGTTCGGCGTGATCACCGGGGAGGGCGCGGGGTCTCATCCGGTGCCGACGCCGGTGCTGACGCCGAGAGGGTCGACGGCGCCTCCGGATGTGTGACGTTCACCGCTACGGGCGGGGGGACTGGGCAGCTACATTACTCACAAGTAGCATGGTCGTAAGCAAGCGCTCAGCGTCCCATTCTGGAGGAGAGCCATCGTGCCTCGTACCGTCAGGGACGTCGTCTTCGTCGACGGCGTCCGCACCCCGTTCGGCAAGGCGGGCCCGAAGGGCATCTACCACGAGACCCGCGCCGACGACCTTGTCGTGAAGGCTATCCGGGAGCTGCTGCGCCGCAACCCCGGTCTGGACCCGAAGAAGATCGACGAGGTCGCCATCGCCGCGACCACGCAGATCGGTGACCAGGGTCTGACCCTCGGCCGTACGGCCGGCATCCTCGCGGGCCTGCCGCAGTCCGTGCCGGGCTACTCGATCGACCGTATGTGCGCCGGCGCCCTGACCGCCGTGACGACCACCGCCGGTTCGATCGCCTTCGGTGCCTACGACGCCGTCATCGCCGGTGGCGTCGAGCACATGGGCCGCCACCCGATGGGCGAGGGCGTGGACCCGAACCCGCGGTTCGTGAGCGAGAAGCTCGTCGACGAGTCGGCGCTGTTCATGGGCATGACCGCGGAGAACCTGCACGACCGCTACCCGTCGATCACCAAGCAGCGTGCCGACGAGTACGCGGTGCGCTCGCAGGAGAAGGCCGCCAAGGCGTACGCCGACGGCAAGATCCAGCAGGACCTGGTGCCGATCTCGGTGCGCCGGACCAGCCCGGAGGCCGGCGAGACCGGCTGGGGTCTGGTCACGGCCGACGAGCCGATGCGTCCGGGCACCACCCTGGAGAACCTGGCGGGCCTGAAGACGCCGTTCCGCGTGCACGGCCGGGTCACCGCGGGCAACGCGGCCGGTCTGAACGACGGTGCCACCGCGTCGATCATCGCGTCCGAGGACTTCGCCCGCGAGAACAACCTGCCGGTCAAGATGCGCCTCGTCTCGTACGCCTTCGCGGGCGTCGAGCCGGAGGTCATGGGCTACGGCCCGATCCCGGCCACGGAGAAGGCCCTCGCCAAGGCGGGCCTCGCCATCTCCGACATCGGTCTGTTCGAGATCAACGAGGCCTTCGCCGTGCAGGTGCTGGCCTTCCTGGAGCACTACGGCATCGCCGACGACGACGCGCGCGTCAACCAGTACGGCGGCGCCATCGCCTTCGGTCACCCGCTGGCCTCCTCCGGCGTCCGCCTGATGACGCAGCTGGCCCGCCAGTTCGAGGAGCAGCCGCAGGTCCGCTACGGCCTGACCACCATGTGCGTCGGCTTCGGCATGGGCGCGACGGTCATCTGGGAGAACCCGCACTTCGAGGGGGACAAGTGAGCACCACCGCCGAGCTTCTGAAGCAGGCCTCAGAGCTGTTCCCCGACGAGGTCGTGACGTCCGCGCACGTACGCCACTTCGACCTGCCCTCCGGTGCCGGCCGCTTCGCGCTGATCACGCTGGACAACGGCCTGGATCACACCAAGCCGACCACCTTCGGCCCGGCCTCGCTGGCGAACCTCGACGCCGCGATCGACCAGGTCGAGAAGGAGGCGGCGGACGGCGAGATCGTCGGCGTCGGCATCACCGGCAAGCCGTTCATCTTCGCGGTCGGCGCCGACCTCAAGGGCGTGGAGATCCTCAAGGAGCACGAGCACGCCCTCGCCATCGGCAAGGGCGGCCACGAGGTCTTCAAGCGCCTGGCCAAGCTGGCCGTGCCGACCTTCGCGTACTACAACGGTGCCGCGATGGGCGGCGGCGTCGAGGTCGGTCTGCACTGCTCCTACCGGACCGTCTCCAAGGCGATCCCGGCGTTCTCGCTGCCCGAGGTCTTCCTCGGTCTGGTCCCCGGCTGGGGCGGCTGCACCCTGCTGCCGAACCTGATCGGCGCCGACAAGGCCGTCTCGGTCATCATCGAGAACAGCCTGAACCAGAACAAGCAGCTCAAGGGCGCGCAGGTCTTCGACCTCGGCATCGCCGACGCGATCTTCGAGGGCGCCGACTTCCTGGAGCAGTCGCTCATCTGGACCGCGCAGGTCCTCAAGGGTGACGTCACCGTCGAGCGTCCGGTGATCGACCGCGGCGAGGCCTGGGACCAGGCCGTCGCCAACGGCCGGTTCATCGCGGACTCCAAGGTGCATGGCGCGGCTCCGGCCGCCTACCGGGCCCTGGACATCATCGCCGCCGCCAAGAACGGCGACCTGCAGCAGGGCTACGACGCCGAGGACCAGGCCCTCGCCGACCTGATCATGGGCGGCGAACTGCGCGCCGGC
This sequence comes from Streptomyces sp. CoH27, assembly GCF_020181035.1. Classification (GTDB taxonomy): domain Bacteria; phylum Actinomycetota; class Actinomycetes; order Streptomycetales; family Streptomycetaceae; genus Streptomyces; species Streptomyces camelliae. The sequence continues at coordinate 133,569 of NZ_JAIQYY010000003.1, read as the reverse complement.
ATCTACGCGTTCAACCTCGTCCAGAAGCGCGGCAAGCGTCCCGCCGGCGCCCCGGACAAGAACCTGGCGCGCCCGGTCACCAAGGTGGGCGTGGTCGGCGCGGGCCTCATGGCCTCGCAGCTGGCGCTCCTCTTCCTGCGCCGCCTGGAGGTGCCGGTCGTGCTGACCGACATCGACCAGGAGCGCGTCGACAAGGGTGTGGGCTATGTCCACGCCGAGATCGACAAGCTGCTCGGCAAGGGCCGGATCAACCAGGACAAGGCCAACCGCCTCAAGGCGCTGGTCACCGGTGTCCTGGACAAGGCCGAGGGCTTCGCGGACGCGGACTTCATCATCGAGGCCGTCTTCGAGGAGATCGGCGTCAAGCAGCAGGTGTTCGCGGAGGTCGAGGCGGTCGCCCCGGCGCACGCGATCCTCGCAACCAACACCTCCTCGCTGTCGGTGACGGAGATGGCGTCGAAGCTGAAGCACCCCGAGCGGGTCGTCGGCTTCCACTTCTTCAACCCGGTCGCGGTCCTGCCGCTGCTGGAGATCGTCCGCGGCGAGAAGACCGACGACGCCTCGCTGGCCACGGCGTTCGCCGTCGCCAAGAAGCTGAAGAAGACCGCGGTGCTGGTCAAGGACGCCCCGGCGTTCGTCGTGAACCGCATCCTGACCCGCTTCATGGGTGAGATCCAGAACGTCATCGACGAGGGCACCCCGGTCGACGTCGCCGAGAAGGCCGTCGAGCCGCTCGGTCTGCCGATGTCCCCGCTGGTCCTGCTGGAGCTGGTCGGTCCCGCGATCGGCCTGCACGTCTCGGAGACCCTCAACCGGGCCTTCCCGGAGCGCTTCACTGTCTCCCCGAACCTCGCGGCCGTCGTCAAGGCGGGCAAGCGCGGCTTCTACGTCTACGACAGCGGCAAGCCGGAGCTGGACCCGGAGGTCGCCGCACTGCTCAAGCAGGGCGACGTCGTCCTGACCGAGGAGCAGGTGCGGGCGCGGGTGCTCGACGCGGTGGCGCAGGAGATCGGGCTCATGCTCGACGAGGGTGTCGTCGCCGAGGCCCAGGACATCGACCTGTGCCTGATCACGGGCGCCGGCTGGCCCTTCCACCTGGGCGGCATCACGCCGTACCTGGACCGCGAGGGTGTCTCCGAGCGCGTCAACGGCAAGAAGTTCCTGGCCCCGGGCGTGGCGTCGGTTCCGGCGTAACACCGTTGAGCGTGTGAAGGGCCCCCGCGGCGGCGGGGGCCCTTTCCACATGCCCGGTGCGGACACCGGGCGAAGAACTGAGACCGTTACCGGTATGACCGACAGCAGCGACGCGGCGAGCGCACCCCTTCCCCTCCCGCTTCTCATCGTCGACAGCGCGAACGTCGTCGGTTCCGTACCCGACGGCTGGTGGCGTGACCGCCGGGGGGCCGCGGAGCGGCTGCGGGACCGGCTGGTGCCGTTCGCGCTGTCCGGCGCGGGTGGCCTCGCGGGGCCGGTCGAGCTGGTCCTGGTGGTGGAGGGCGCGGCCCGTGGCGTGGCCTCCGTGCCCGGAGTGCGGGTCGAGGACGCGCCCGGCAGTGGGGACGACCGCATCGTGGAGGTCGCGGCGACGGCCGGCGAGCGCCCCTGCCTGGTCGTCACCGCCGACCGTGAACTGCGCCGCCGGGTCGAGGAACTCGGCGCCCGGGTCACCGGCCCGCGCGCCGTCCTGAGCTGAACCGGCCCTCACGGTCGCGGTGCCTGGCCGACGCCCTCCCGCTCGCGCAGGGCCAGCCTGCTGTGGGTGCGGCCGTAGAGGAAGTAGACGAAGAAACCGATCACCATCCAGATGGCGAACCGCAGCCAGGTCTCGGCCGGCAGGTTGAGCATCAGCCACAGGGAGGCGCACACCGACAGGATCGGGATGACCGGGACCCACGGGGTGCGGAAGGCGCGGGGGAGGTCCGGGCGGGTCCGGCGCAGGATGATCACGCTGATCGCCACGACCACGAACGCGAACAGCGTGCCGATGTTCACCAGCTCGGCCAGTGCGCTCAGGCTGGTGAAACCGGCGACGATCGCGATGATCACGCCGAGCAGGATGGTCGGCCGGTGCGGGGTCTTGAAGCGCGGGTGGACGTGGGAGAAGAAGCGCGGCAGCAGTCCGTCGCGGCTCATCGCGAAGAAGACGCGGGTCTGGCCGAGGAGCAGGATCATGCAGACCGTGGTCAGGCCGATCGCCGCGCCGAAGCTGATCACGCCCGCGTACCAGGGGTGCCCGATGGCTTTGAAGGCGTCGGCGAGCGGGGCCGCCACGGACAGGCTGGTGTACTTCTGCATGCCGGTGACGACGATCGACACGGCGACGTAGAGCACGGTGCAGATGAAGAGCGAGCCCAGGATGCCGCGCGGCATGTCCCGCTGCGGGTTACGGGTCTCCTCCGCGGCCGTGGCCACGATGTCGAAGCCGATGAAGGCGAAGAACACCACCGAGGCGGCCGTGAAGATGCCCATCACGCCGAAGTTGGCCGGCGCCCAGCCGAACATCAGCTGGATCAGCGGCGCCTTCAGGTTGCCGCCCGCCGGCACCGGCTGGGACGGCGGGATGAACGGCTTGTAGTTGCCGCTGTTGATGAAGAACGCGCCGGCGATGATCACGATGAGCACGACGACCACCTTGACGGCGACGACGAGCGAGGTGATCCGGGCCGACAGCTTCATGCCGAGGACGAGGATGCCGGTGAGCACGAGCACCAGCGCGGCGGCGAGGATGTCGAAGCCGAAGCCGGTGGCGTTGTCCCGGCCGGCCAGGTAGTCCGGCAGATGCCAGCCCGCGTTGTCCAGCAGCGAGCGGATGTAGCCGGACCAGCCGACCGCCACCACCGCCGTGCCGAGCGCGAACTCCAGGACGAGGTCCCAGCCGATGATCCAGGCGGGCAGCTCACCCAGGGAGGCGTAGCTGAACGTGTACGCCGAGCCCGCCACGGGGACCGTGGACGCGAACTCGGCGTAGCACAGGGCGGCGAGCGCACACACCACACCGGCGACCACGAAGGCCAGGGACACGGCAGGTCCGGCGTTGTTCTTGGCGACCTGTCCGGTGAGGACGAAGATGCCGGTGCCGATGATGACGCCGACGCCGAAGACGGTCAGGTCGAGCGCGGAGAGGGACTTCCTGAGCGAGTGCTCCGGCTCCTCGGTGTCCCGGAGGGACTGCTCGACGTTCTTCGTCCTGAACAGCGCGCTGCTCACGTGCCTACCTCCCACGCCCATGGGTTCCCGACATGACACGGAATGCCCGAAATGATCGAGAGGGTCGGGAAGCGTATGACCCGGTATGGGCAGGTTCACGCAAACGGGCCGGTTCCGCCACCGCAAGGAGTGGCGTGACCGGCCCGTGGGGGGCGCGTCGCGCGTCAGTCGCGCGCCGGCTCCACCGAGTCCACCTCGGCGGCCGTACGGTCGAACCGGCCGTCCAGCTTGGCGACCAGACCGGTGACCTGGCGGGCGATGTCGGGAGCGGTCAGACCGATCTCGGTGAGGACCTCGGCGCGGGAGGCGTGGTCGAGGAAGCGCGGCGGGATGCCGAAGTCGCGCAGGGGTACGTCCACGCCCGCGTCGCGCAGGGCCTGGGCGATCGCGGAGCCGACACCGCCGACGCGGCTGTTGTCCTCGACGGTGACGACGACCCGGTGCCGCTCGGCCAGCGGGGCCATGGCCTCGTCGACGGGCTTGACCCAGCGCGGGTCGACCACGGTGGTGGAGATGCCCTGCTTGTCGAGCAGGCCGGCGATCTCCAGGCACATCGGGGCGAGGGCGCCCACGGAGACCAGCAGCACGTCCGGCCTGTCGGTGCCGGGCTCGCGCAGCACATCCATGCCGCCGACACGGCCCACGGCGGGTACGGCGGGTCCGACGGCGCCCTTGGAGAAGCGGACCACGGTCGGCGCGTCGTCGACGGCGACGGCCTCGCGCAGCTGGGCCCGCACCTGCTCGGCGTCGCGCGGCGCGGCGAGCCGCAGCCCCGGCACGACCTGCAGGATCGACATGTCCCACATGCCGTTGTGCGAGGCGCCGTCGGTGCCGGTGACACCGGCCCGGTCCAGTACGAACGTCACCCCGCACTTGTGCAGGGCCACGTCCATCAGGACCTGGTCGAAGGCGCGGTTGAGGAAGGTGGCGTACACGGCGAAGACGGGGTGCAGCCCGGCGTAGGCGAGGCCCGCGGCGGAGACGGCGGCGTGCTGCTCGGCGATGCCGACGTCGTAGATCCGGTCCGGGAAGGTGTCCGCGAACTTCTTCAGGCCGACCGGCTGGAGCATGGCGGCCGTGATCGCCACGATGTCGTCGCGCTCCTTGCCGAGCTGCACCATCTCGTCGCCGAAGACGGAGGTCCAGTCGACGCCCGTCGCCTTGACCGGCAGGCCGGTGTCGGGGTGGATGGGGCTGATGCCGTGGAAGCGGTCGGCCTCGTCCTGGAGGGCGGGCTGGTAGCCGCGGCCCTTCTCGGTCAGGCAGTGCACGAGCACCGGGCCGCCGAACCGCTTGGCCCGCGCGAGGGCGGACTCCAGCGCCTCGATGTCGTGCCCGTCGATGGGGCCGACGTACTTCAGGCCCAGGTCTTCGAACATGCCCTGCGGGGCGATGAAGTCCTTCAGCCCCTTCTTGGCGCCGTGCAGGGTCTCGTAGAGCGGCTTGCCGACGACCGGCGTGCGCTCCAGCAGGTCCTTCCCGCGGGCCAGGAACCGCTCGTAGCCGTCCGTCGTGCGCAGCGTGGCCAGGTGGTTGGCGAGTCCGCCGATGGTGGGGGCGTACGACCGCTCGTTGTCGTTGACGACGATGACCAGCGGGCGGTCCTTGGCGTCGGCGATGTTGTTCAGCGCCTCCCAGGCCATGCCGCCGGTGAGCGCGCCGTCACCGATGACGGCGACGACATGGCTGTCCCGCTTCTTCAGCTGGTTGGCCTTGGCGATGCCGTCGGCCCAGCCGAGGACCGTGGAGGCGTGGCTGTTCTCGATGACGTCGTGGTCGGACTCGGCCTGCGAGGGGTAGCCGGACAGGCCGCCCTTCTGCCTCAGCCCGGCGAAGTCCTGCCGGCCGGTGAGCAGCTTGTGCACATAGGACTGGTGGCCGGTGTCCCAGAGCACCTTGTCCTTCGGCGAGTCGAAGACCCGGTGCAGGGCGATGGTCAGTTCCACCACACCGAGGTTGGGGCCGAGGTGGCCGCCGGTCTTGGAGACGGCGTCGACGAGGAAGGTCCGGATCTCCCCTGCCAGCTGGTCCAGCTCCTCCAGGCTGAGTCGGTCCAGATCGCGCGGTCCCCTGATGCGGGTCAGCAGCGGCACCCGTGCCTCCTTGCGTTGAGCTGATCGAGCTTTGCCGGGCTCGCCCGAGTCTAATGTTCTTGCTTTGCCAGGCATGACAGTGCCCGGCACGTTTCGACGTGCCGGGCACTGGTCCTAGCTGACGGCGTTACGCACGACCTGCGGTCTTCTGCGTCTTCCGGGTGATCGAGTCGATCACGACCGTGGTGAGCAGCACAGCCGCGGTGATCATGTACTTCACCGGCTCCGCGATGGACTCCAGCTGGAGACCGTACTGGATCGAGACGATCACCAGCACACCGAGCAGCGCGTTCCAGGTGCGGCCCCGGCCGCCGAACAGCGACGTGCCACCGATGACGGCCGCGGCGATCGCGTTCATGAGCAGGTCACCCGTGCCGGCGCTCTGGTTCGCCGAGGCGATCTTCGAGGCCAGGAACAGACCGCCGATCGCCGCGAAGCCGCCGGAGACGGCGAACACGGAGATCCGTACGGCGGTGACGTTGATGCCCGCACGCCGGGACGCCTCCACGCTGCCGCCGAGCGCGAAGATCTTGCGGCCGTACGAGGTGCGGCGCAGCACGAAGTCCGTGGCGATCAGGAAGGCCAGGAAGATCACCGTGGCCAGCGGCAGACCCTTGTACTGGTTGTACATGTAGGCCGCGGCGAAGGAGATCACGGCCAGCAGCGCCGTGCGCAGGACCGTGTCGCTGAGCGGCCGGGACGGCACGCCCGCGGCCTCCCGGCGCCGGTTGCCCAGGAAGGAGGAGAGGAAGAACACGGCGACCACGACGACGGCGAGCCCGTAGGCGGCGGCCACGTCCGAGAAGTAGTACGTGGTCAGCTTGCCGACCAGACCGTTCGGGTCGAGGTTGATCGTGCCGTCGGCGCCCAGCACCTTCAGCATGAAGCCCAGCCAGAACAGCAGACCTGCCAGCGTGACGGCGAAGGCGGGGGCGCCGAGCACCGCGAAGAAGAAGCCGTGCAGCGCGCCGATGGCGACACCGGCGGCGATCGCGATGAGCACGGCCGTCCACTCGGGCCAGCCTTGGTTGACCGCGAGGACACCGGCGAGGGCGCTGGCCGCGCCGCTGACGGAGCCGACGGACAGATCGATCTCGCCGAGCAGCAGCACGAAGACGATGCCGACGGAGATCATGCCCGTGCCGACCATCGTGATCGTGATGTCGTTGATGTTCTGCGCGGACAGGAAGTTCGAGTTCAGGACCTGGAAGATGACGCAGATGATCACGAGGCCCAGGACGACCGGGAGGGAGCCCAGCTCACCGGCCTTCATCTTGCGCTTGAACTCGTGCCAGTAGCCGAGCAGGCCCTCTTCCTGGACCAGCAGGCGCGGGTCGACCGCGGTGACCGCGGCGGCCGCGGCCTCGGGGTTCTCCACGACGGGCGGGTCGTCCTGCGCCGGGGTCTGCTCGCTCGCGGAGGTCTTGTCGATGCTCACTTGGAAACCTCCCCGTTCGTGCGCGCCGCACGGCGGGTCACGGCGTTGTCGGTGGCGCCGGTGATGGCGGAGATGATCTCCTCCTGCGAGGTCGTCTTGACCTCGAAGACGCCGTTGTTGCGGCCGAGGCGCAGGACGGCGACCTTGTCGGCCACCGCCTTCACGTCCGCCATGTTGTGGCTGATGAGGATGACGGCGTGGCCGCGCTCGCGCAGGCGCTCGACCAGGTCGAGGACCTGGGCGGTCTGCTCGACGCCGAGGGCGGCGGTGGGCTCGTCGAGGATGACCAGCTTGGGCTCGCCGAGCATGGAGCGGGCGATGGCCACGGTCTGGCGCTGACCGCCGGAGAGCGAGGCGATCGGGATACGGACGCTGGGGATACGGATCGACAGCGTGGTGAGCAGCTCGCGGGAGCGGCGCTCCATCTCGACCTCGTCCAGGACGCCCCACTTCCTCAGCTCACGGCCGAGGAACAGGTTGCCGACGACGTCGATGTTGTCGCACAGCGCGAGGTCCTGGTAGACCGTCGCGATGCCCAGGGCCTGGGCGTCGTGCGGACGGGTGATGGTGACGGCCTTGCCGTCCCACTCGATGACACCCTCGTCGATCGGGTGCACGCCGGCGATCGTCTTGACCAGCGTGGACTTTCCGGCACCGTTGTCGCCCACCAGGGCGACCACCTCACCGGCGTGGACCTCAAGCTCTACGTCGGTGAGCGCCTGAACGGCACCGAACCGCTTGGAGACCCCGCGCAACGCCAGCACGGGCGTAGCGGACACGTGAACCATCTCCTTCGCCGCCTGACCCGGCGGGAGGTTGTGCAGAAGTTTTTGGGGGGTAGTCCGTCCGGCGCCCCGCGCCGAGCTTGCGGGGCTGTGTGTGTCGCGGGACGCCGGAGGAGCCTTGGGGGCGGTCAGTCGGCTTCCCTACGGGCATTCAAGGACGAACGCCCGTGTACGGGAAGGGACTTGACGCTTCTTACTTGAGGCCGATCTTGTCGCAGGCCGCCTTGTAGTCGGCGGTGCAGATGTCGGACACGGTGTAGTAGCCCTGCTTGATGACCGTGTCGTTGATGTTGTCCTGGGTCAGCGAGACGACCGGGACGATGACCGACGGGACGTCCTTGGCGCTGCCGCTGGAGACCTTGTCCTTGGCGAGGGAGCTCAGGTCCTGGCCCTTGGCGACGGCGACCGCCAGCTCGGCGGCGACGTTCGCCTCCTGCGGGTAGGACTTGAAGACGCTCATGTACTGCGTACCGGCGACGATGCGCTGCACACCGGCGAGCTCGGCGTCCTGGCCGGTGACCGGGACCTTGATGCCGGCGCCGTTGAGGGCGGTGATGATACCGCCGGCCATGCCGTCGTTGGCGGAGTAGACACCCGCGATGTTGTCCTTGCCGACCGCGGAGATCGCCGCCTCCATCTCGGAGTTGGCGTTGTCCGGCGACCACTCCTTGGTGTCGTACTCCTTGGCGACCGTGACCTTGTTGTCGAGGACCTCGTGGGCGCCCTTCTTGAACTGGGCGGCGTTGGGGTCGGTGACCGAGCCGTTGACCATGACGATCTTGGAGGACTTGGTGGCCTTGCTGCCCAGCGCCTTCAGCAGGGCCTGGCCCTGGGTCTTGCCGACCTCCTCGTTGTCGAACGAGGTGTAGGCGCTGATCGGGCCCTCGGCGAGGCGGTCGTAGGCGACGACCTTGATGCCGGCGTCCACGGCCTTCTGCACGGAGTTCTGGATGGCCTTGGCGTCCACCGCGTCCAGGATCAGGACGTCCACCTTGTTGGTGATCATGGTGTCGACCTGCTGGGCCTGCAGGTTCGCGTCCTGGCGGGCGTTGTTGTACTCCAGGGTCGCCTTGCCGTTCGTCAGCTCCTTGATCTTCTTCTCGATCAGCGGCCGGTCGAACTTCTCGTAACGCGCGGTCTTGTTCTCCGGAAGCAGGAGACCGACCTTGATGTTGTCGCCCTTCTTGGCGGAGGACGAGGAGGAAGAGTTGTTGCTGCTCTTCGACTCCTTGGCGCTGCCACAGGCGGCCAGCGTGACGGCCATCGCACCGGCGGCAACGACGACGGCGGCACGACGCATACGTGCGTTCACTTCAGAAACCTCCCTGACGAGGCCGCGTCGTTGCGGCCGAGGTGGCTGGAAGTCAACTCGGCCGCGAGTTCGACGTCAAGAAGTAAATCCTTAACGAGATGGCAACGGTGCCATCCGTTCTCTAAGTGAAGGCAGGCGCCACTGAGGGCAGAGCGGTGGCGACACTACCCTCCAAAAGGGTCGAATCGCCCATCTCGCTGAGGGCGAGGGCAAGCGCCCCCAGCACCTCCGCACGACCCCCAAGTGCCCCGGGAAGCACGGACAGTTGGCGTGCCGCGCTGGGGATGGCGTAGCGCCCGACGGACTCCCTGATCGGGCCGAGCACCAGCTCGCCGGCCTCGGCGAGATCACCGCCGAGGACGACCCTGCTGGGGTTCAGCAGATTGCAGAGATTGGCCACTCCACTGCCGATGTGTCGGCCGACGTCGGCGATCACCCGACGGCAGCCCGGGTCACCCTCCCTGGCCAGCCGTACGACGCCCTCCAGCGTGAGATCGGGGCCGTGGCTGGGCTGGAGCAGCGGCAGCACATAGCGCGCGGCCGCGAAGGTCTCCAGGCAGCCCCGGTTTCCGCAACGGCAGACCGGGCCGGATTCATCCAGCGTAATATGCCCGATTTCACCCGCGGTGCCGCCCGGCCCCCGGTAGATCTTCCCGTCGATCACCAGACCGGCGCCGACACCGCTCGCGACCTTGATGTACGCGAGGTCCCGCACGCCCTTCCCGCTGCCCCAGACCAGCTCGCCGAGGGCGCCGAGGTTGGCGTCGTTGTCCACGTGCACGGGCACGCCGAGCCGCTCGCGCAGCTCCTCGGCGGGTTTGGTGCCGCCCCAGCCCGGCAGGATCGAGGTCGACCCCAGCGTCCCCGACTCGACGTCGATCGGACCCGGCACGCCGAGGCCCACCCCGGCGACCTTGGACCGGTTCACGCCGGTGGCCGCGATCAGGCGGCTGACCAGCTGTTCGGCCCGGTCGAAGCCCTGCGCGGCGGAGGCGTCGACGTCCAGCGGCTCGGACTCCTCGGCGAGCACCTGATGGGCGAGGTTCCCGATCGCGACCCGCAGATGGGTGTGCCCGAAGTCGACGCCGATCACGATGCCGGCGTCCCCGCTCAAGCTGACGCTGCGGGCCCGCCGGCCACCCGCCGACGTGGGCGTGACCTCGACGGTTCCGCCGTCCTTCAGCTCCCGCACGATGTTGGAGACGGTCGCGGCGGACAGACCGGTCGTCCGCGCGATCTCCGCCTGCGTGAGGGACCCGGCCAGGCGTACGGCCCGGACGACCCGCTCCAGGTTGGCTCGGTGCAGCGACGACTGCGACCCTGGAGTCTCCACGACGACCTCCTGAGCGCGGGGCCGCTTCAGCGAGGCCCCGCGTATGTCCAACTAGTGAACTCTAAGCTGAGCCGTTCGGGGCGACTTACGTCAAGAGGTTGAACCGTTTCCGGGTGACCTTCCGGCTCCCGGACACAGCGGCGCACGCCGCCCCGGGGCCGGGACGGCGTGCTTACGGACGGTGACGGACGGTGATCCCGCGGGCTTCTCCGGTCTACTTCAGCGCCCCCGCGGTCAGCCCCTGGACGACCTGGCGCTGGAAGACGATGTACGCCCCGAGCACCGGCAGCATGGCCATCACCAGGCCCGCGAAGAGACCGGACCAGTCGCCCTTGTACCCCTGGCTGACCGCCAGCTGGACCAGGCCCTGGGTGAGGACCTTCTTGTCCGGGTCGGTGTTGAGGACCGTGGGCAGCATGTACTGGTTCCACTGGCCCAGGAAGTTGAAGATGCCGACGCTGATCAGGCCCGGCTTGGCCATGGGCAGCATGATCTGGAAGAACGTACGCGTGTGCGAAGCGCCGTCCACGAAGGCCGCCTCCGCCACCGAGGTGGGCAGGGTGCGGAAGAACGCGGTCAGGAAGAAGACCGTGAACGGCAGCGAGTACGCGATGTAGACCAGGATCAGGCCGTGGATCGTGTTCAGCAGGCCCATGTTGTTCACGACGTAGAACAGCGGGACCAGCGCGAGCATGATCGGGAAGCTCATGCCGCCGACGAACAGGTAGTAGATGAAGCGGTTGCCCGGGAAGTCGAAGCGGGCGAGGACGTAGGCGGCCATGGAGCCGAGGACCAGGGTGCCGATGAGCGAGCCGCCGACCACCAGGATCGTGTTGAGGAAGTAATCGCTCATGTTGGCGTCGGTCCAGGCCCGCGACCAGTTGTCGAAGTGCAGCTTGTCCGGCAGCGACCAGGGCGAGCTGAAGATGGAGCTGTCGCTCTTGAAGGACGTCATCACCGCCCACAGCAGCGGCGTGACCACCATGATCGCCCAGATGACCAGCACGCCGTGGGAGAAGACGTTGAGGACGCCGCCCTCCCTCCTCCTCCGGGCGGGCTCGGGCGCCGGTACGTCGATCGTGGAGACGGTCGCGCCGGACTCGGCCGGCAGCGGTGCGGGGGTCTCGGTCGTCTTCATCGTCTCTCAGTACTCCAGCCGCTCGCGCCGGCCCAGGCGCATCACGATCGCCGCGAACGCGAGCGTGACGACGAGGAGGGCGACGCCGATCGTGGTGGCGTAGGCGGCCTGACCGTCCCGGAACGCCTTCTGGTACACGTACAGGACCAGCACCGTGGTCGAGTAGTCGGGCCCGCCCGGGCCGGTCGTCATGATCTGTACGACCGCGAACGACTCGGCGCCGAGCGCGAGGATGCCCATGTAGACCCAGCCGGACTGCACGGTGTCCCACAGCAGCGGCAGGGTGACCCGGAAGAAGGTGGTGGCCCGGCTCGCGCCGTCGAGCAGCGCCGCCTCGTACAGCTCGGCCGGGATCGAGGCCATGCCCGCCGAGAACAGGACCACGAAGAAACCGACCGTGGACCAGACGAGCACGGCCATCACGCACCACAGCGCGAGGTTCGGGTCGCCCAGCCACAGCGGCTGGACACTGTCGAGGCCGATGCCGCGCAGGATCGAGTTGACCGCGCCGCTGTCCGGGTTGTACGCGAACTGGAACAGCAGCGCGACGATCGCGATGGACAGCACCTGCGGGAAGAAATAGACGATCTTGTAGAAGGAGGAGCCCCGGACACCCGAGATCGCCGGGCCGCCCCTTCTCCGCCGTCCGCCCACATTGATCATGAAGGCGAAGAACAGCGCCAGACTGATCGTCACCAGTGGCAGCACCAGAGCGAACAGCAGACTGTGCTCCAGCGACTTCCAGAAGATGTCGTCGTGCAACATCCTCGTGTAATTGTCGAAGCCGACCATCTTGAATTCGGGGCTCAGGCCGGTCCAGTCCGTGAACGAATAGTAGATGGACTGGATGAACGGCCAGACAACGAAGAGCGCGTACAGTCCCAGGGGCAATGCCAGAAACCCCACAATGAACCGGTACTTGCCGTGCTGCATCGCCACTCCGGTGCGGTCAGGGGCTACTGATTACTGGTGCTTGTAGTGCTTGATGGTGTTGTCCTTGGCCGCTTCGTCGGCGAAACCCTGGATCTTCTTGACGGCCTCGGCGGGGGTGAGCCGTCCGGCCATCATCTCGCCGAGACCGGACACCCCGATCTTCTCCTTCTGCAGCTGCACATACCAGTCCTGAAGCCGCGGATTCACCACGTTGGATCCGGCCAATTGGAGCGCGGCCACACCCGACTTCAGACCCGGGGTGAGCGTGATGCCGGTCGTGCCCCCGTTGTAGGCGGTCAGCGACTTCACCTTGGCGGTGAAGTTCTTCGAGGAGGCCTCGGAGAGCATGATACGCAGCTGCTCCATGCCGCCCTCGGGGTTCGCCGCCTTGGCCGGCACGACGAAGGGCTCGCCGCCGGAGGCCCAGATGGTGCCGAACGGCATCTTGTCGCTGCCGTCGATGCCGGACGGTGCGGAGACCGCGAGGTCGAAGTCCTTCGGGATGACGTTCGCCGACTCGTTCTCCACCCAGGAGCCGTTCGGGATGAACAGCGCCTCGCCCTTGGCCCAGGCGGTCTGCGACTGGATGTGGTCCAGGCCCGGGGTGCCCTTGAGGATGTAGCCCTTCTGGTAGAGCTCGTAGTACGCCTCGAAACAGGCCTTGACGGCCGGGTGCTTCCAGGCGTTCGGCTCCAGGTTGTCGATGGCGTCGAGCACCTCGCGGCCGCCGACCTTGCCGATCATCGGGTAGAGCGAGAAGGGGAGGTAGTACGGGTACTTGCCCGCGTACGTCCAGCCCGCCATGCCCTTCTTCTTGGCCTTCTCGCAGACCGCGAGCATCTCGTCCCAGGTCTTCGGGTACTCGGCGCCGAGCGAGTCCAGGGCCTTCTGCGAGTACCAGACGCCGTACACCGTGTAGGCGTAGTACAGGATCCACACCGGCTTGCCGTCGAACTGGCCCATCTCCACGATGCCGGGGCGCAGCGTGTCGCGGACCTTCTTGCCCGGGTCGTCGTACGACGGCGCGTCCAGCAGCGGGGTGAGGTCGGCGAGCTGGTTCTTGCCGACGAGCACACCCATGTCCATCTGCTCGGCACCGGAGTTGTCGATGAGGTCCGGCGGATTGCCCTGGTTGAAGCGGGGCTGAAGGGTGGACTGGATCTTCTGGGTGGCGGAGAACTTCACCGTGGCCTTGGGGAAGTTCCCCTCGTAGATCTTCACCGCGTCCTGGGCGTACTCCTTGCCGAAGCCGCCGTCGAAGAGGACGAATTCCATCTGCGCGGTGTCATTGACCCCGAGCGGGTTCTTGGCGGTCTTCTTTCCCGCCTTGTCCTTCTTCTGGCCGCCCCCGCCGCTGCTCGCACAGGCGGACAGCAATCCCATGCCCGGGGCCGCGACCAGGCCGAGCGCCGCAGACCGCTTGATCAGATCACGCCGGCCGACACCTTCGGCACTGTTGTTCGAGGTGGATCCCATGCTCAAGTCCTCGCCTTCTCCAGGACTCAGGCGGTGAACCGGATCCTCCCCGGCACCGCTGTCGGGTCAAGCTGGGTAGCTGGGTGGTGCAGGGTCACGCTGGAAGTGCCGACAGGCATAGTCCACTTCCGGCCGCCTGAGCAAGATCGAATGCAGGGTTCGCGATGGGTCTTTTCCGAGTTGAGACCTCGGTGAAACGTAAGCCCGCACGGGCGGGCGGGCAGCGGAATTCATGGCATAAGTCCCTGAATGCCACACCCAACACCCTTGACATCACCGGTCACTTGACGTCCTACTGGTCCCTGCGCCCCGGAGATTGACAACGTTGTCCGAAGGGGGCGCAGGAGGGGAATCCGTAGATGCAGCGGAGAACTCGGCACAGATGGGGTCCGGCGGCCGTCCTCACGGCCGCCTTTGTCATGGCCGTCGGCGCACAGGGCGCAGCGGTCGCCCTGCCCGCCAAAGCTCCGGCCGCCGCGGTTGAGTTCGCATCCTCGTTCGAGACGGGCGGTCCGGCACCGACCTGGATCGACACCGTCGACACCGCACCCGACGGCGGCAAGCGCGCCTCGGGCGTCGACGGCGGCTACCGCACCGGCATCCCGGGCAATGTGACCGACCATGTCACCGATGTCCGGGCGAGCGGCGAGAACGCGGGCGCCGGCGAAGTGAAGGAGAACCTGGTCGACGGCGAACCCAGCACCAAGTGGCTGACGTTCGAGGCCACCGGCTGGGTGGAGTTCGACCTCGACAAACCCGTGAAACTGGCGACGTACGCGCTCACCTCGGCCAACGACCACGCCGAACGCGACCCCAGGGCCTGGACCCTGCTCGGCTCCACCGACGGCAGCACCTGGAAGACCGTCGACACCCGCTCGGACGAGACCTTCTCCGAGCGGTTCCAGACGAGGTCGTACGACCTGGCCCAGCCGGCCGAGTACCAGCACTTCCGGCTGGAGATCACCGGGAACAACGGCGCCCTGGGCATCCTGCAGCTCGCCGATGTGCAGTTCTCCACCGGCGGCGGGGGCGGACCGGTGCCGCAGGACATGCTGACACTGGTCGACACCGGCCCGACCGGCTCGCCGACGGCCAAGGCGCGGGCCGGTTTCACCGGAAAGAGGGCACTGCGCTACGCCGGCCGGCACACGGCGCCCGGCCGGGCGTACTCGTACAACAAGGTCTTCGACGCGCACGTGAAGGTCGACGCCGGCACCCAGCTGTCGTACCGCGTCTTCCCGCAGATGGCGGACGGCGAACGTGACTACGACGCCACGAACGTCGCCGTCGACCTGGCCTTCACCGACGGCACCTATCTCAGCGACCTGGGCGCGGTGGACCAGCACGGATTCCCGCTGTCGCCGCGCGGGCAGGGCGCGTCGAAGTCGCTGTACGTCAACCAGTGGAACAACGTGGTCGCGCGGATCGGCTCGGTCGCGGCCGGCAAGACGGTCGACCGGATCCTGGTCGCGTACGACTCCCCCGCCGGACCGGCGAAGTTCCGGGGCTGGATCGACGACGTGGCGCTGAGGCGGGTCGCGCCTGAGAAGCCGAAGGCACATCTGTCCGACTACGCCCTCACCACCCGGGGCACCAACTCCAGCGGCAGTTTCTCGCGCGGCAACGACTTCCCCGCGACCGCGCTGCCGCACGGTTTCAACTTCTGGACCCCGGTGACCAACGCGTCGTCGCTGAGCTGGCTGTACGAGTACGCGCGCGCGAACAACGCCGACAACCTGCCCACGATCCAGGCGTTCAGCGCGAGCCACGAGCCGAGCCCGTGGATGGGCGACCGGCAGACCTTCCAGGTGATGCCGTCGGCCGTGACCGGCACCCCGGACACCGGCCGCAAGGCGCGCGCCCTGCCGTTCCGGCACGAGAACGAGACCGCGCGGCCGTACTACTACGGGGTCCGCTTCGAGAACGGCATCAAGGCCGAGATGACCCCGGCCGACCACGCGGCGGTGCTGCGCTTCACCTACCCGGGCAACGACGCGAGCGTGCTCTTCGACAACGTCACCGAGCAGGCCGGGCTGACCCTCGACAAGGAGAACGGGATCGTCACCGGGTACTCGGACGTGAAGTCGGGCCTGTCCACGGGTGCGACCCGGCTGTTCGTGTACGGCGTGTTCGACAAGCCGGTGACGGACGGCGGTTCGAGCGGTGTGAAGGGCTATCTGCGGTTCGACGCGGGCGCGGACCACACGGTCACGCTGCGCCTGGCGACCTCGCTCATCAGTATCGACCAGGCGAAGGACAACCTGCGCCAGGAGATCCCCGACGGCACCTCCTTCGACACGGTCAGGGAGCAGGCCCGGCGTGCCTGGGACCAGCTGCTGGGCAAGGTCGAGGTGCGGGGCGCGACCCCGGACCAGCTGACCACGCTGTACTCCAGCATGTACCGGCTGTACCTGTATCCGAACTCCGGCTTCGAGAAGGTCGACGGCAAGGACCAGTACGCCTCCCCCTTCTCCCCCATGCCGAGCCAGGACACGCCGACGCACACCGGCGCGAAGATCGTCGACGGCAAGGTGTACGTCAACAACGGCTTCTGGGACACCTATCGGACCACCTGGCCGGCGTACTCGTTGCTGACGCCCACTCAGGCGGGCGAGATGGCCGACGGGTTCATACAGCAGTACAAGGACGGCGGCTGGACCTCCCGCTGGTCCTCCCCCGGTTATGCCGACCTGATGACCGGCACCTCCTCGGACGTGGCGTTCGCCGACGCGTACGTCAAGGGCGTGCGGTTCGACGCGCAGGCGGCGTACCAGGCCGCGCTGAAGAACGCGACCGTGGTCCCGCCGATGGCGGGCGTGGGCCGCAAGGGCATGACGACGTCCCCGTTCCTCGGCTACACCAGCACCGCCACCACCGAGGGCCTGTCCTGGGCGATGGAGGGCTACGTCAACGACTACGGCATCGCCCGGATGGGCGCGGCGCTCTACCGGAAGACGGGCGAGAAGCACTACAAGGAGGAGTCGGAGTACTTCCTCAACCGTGCCCTGGACTATGTGAACCTGTTCGACTCCAAGGCCGGCTTCTTCCAGGGCCGGGACGCGGACGGGAACTGGCGGCTGGACCCCTCGGAGTACGACCCGAGGGTCTGGGGGTACGACTACACGGAGACCAACGGCTGGGGCGACGCCTTCACCGTCCCGCAGGACACCCGGGGCCTGGCCAACCTCTACGGCGGCCGGCAGGGGCTCGCGGACAAGCTGGACACGTTCTTCGCCACCCCGGAGACGGCCTCCCCGGACTTCGTCGGCTCCTACGGCGGTGTCATCCACGAGATGACGGAGGCGCGGGACGTCCGCATGGGCATGCTCGGCCAGTCCAACCAGCCCGCGCACCACATCCCGTACCTGTACGACGCGGCCGGCCGGCCCTGGAAGACCCAGGCGGCGGTCCGCGAGATCCTCTCCCGGCTCTACCTCGGCAGCGAGATCGGGCAGGGCTACCACGGTGACGAGGACAACGGCGAGCAGTCGGGCTGGTACCTCTTCTCCGCGCTCGGCTTCTACCCGCTCGTCATGGGCAGCGGCGACTACTCCATCGGCTCCCCGCTGTTCAAGCAGGTCACCGTCCACCTGGAGAACGGCCGGGACCTGGTGATCAAGGCGCCGGCGAACAGCGCGAAGAACGTCTACGTCCAGGGCGTGACGTTCGACGGCCACCCCTGGACGTCGACGTCGCTCCCCCACTCGCTGCTGTCCAGGGGCGGGGTGCTGGAGTTCTCCATGGGCGCCGAGCCGTCGGCGTGGGGCACGGGCAAGGACGCGGCGCCGGTCTCCGTCACCCAGGACGACAAGGTGCCCACGCCCCGGGCGGACGTCCTGAAGGGCGACGGCCCGCTGTTCGACGACACCTCGGCGACGGAGGCGACGTTCACCTCGGCGGACCTCCCGGTCGGCCACGCGGTGCGGCCCGCCCAGTACACGCTGACGTCCCCGGCCGATCACTCGAAGGCGCCGACCGGCTGGACCCTCCAGGGCTCCACGGACGGCGCCACGTGGACGACCCTGGACCACCGCACGGGCGAGACCTTCGCCTGGGACCACCAGACCCGCGCGTTCTCCATCGCCAGACCCGGCACGTACACCAGGTACCGGCTGGTCCTGGACCGCGCGTCGACGCTGGCGGAGGTGGAGCTGCTGGCCTGACGCGGACAGGTGGAGGGGGCGGGGCCGTTCGGCTCCGCCCCCCTTTTCGTGTCCGGTCAGCTCGTGGCCAGGGTGACCAGGAGCGCTCGGTCCGGCCTGCTACCTCAAGTGGGTTGACATCGTTGTCGGTTGGGGCGGTAGAGTTGTGCACAGACCATAGACAACGTTGTCGCACCTCAGTCGGTCTC
>NZ_JAIQYY010000003.1:35438-115392 GCF_020181035.1 Streptomyces sp. CoH27 | reverse complement strand
CACCGGGTCCGCCCAGAGCGACCGCACGGACAGACACACAAGTCCCGTCACCACCGTGACCTGAGGGGCGGGAGTTTTCTGGCGTGACGCATGAGGTACAGAAAACCCGTCCGCTTCGCGGACCGGCCATAGGCAGCCAGGCATATGGGGTGCTACAAATACGGCATGTCGGACGCATTCGCCCGATTCAGGTGTCACTTCCGGCGCTTCACAGCCGGCCGGAGCCCGCGCAGCGTCGCCGGGCAGGTTTTCCTTTTGCAAGTGGCGCTGGTGGCACTGCTCGTGGTCTGCGGCGTCATCGCTCTCGTCGTGCAGTCGGAACGTGACACCACCAGTGATGCCAGGCGCCGGTCCGTCGCCGTCGCGCAGACCTTCGCGCACTCCCCCGGCATCCTGCAGGCCCTGCGCACTCCGGCGCCGTCCAAGGTGCTCCAGCCCATCACCGAGGCGACACGCAAGGCAGCGGGCGTCGACTTCATCGTGGTCATGGACACCAAGGGCATCCGCTACACCCATCCCATCCCGAGCAAGATCGGGCACCGGTTCGTGGGCACGATCGGGCCGTCACTGGCCGGGAAGGTCTACACCGAGACGGTCCACGGGCCGCTCGGCCACGAGGAACAGGCGACCGTTCCGGTCGACGACACGCACGGCAGGGTCGTCGCCCTCGTCTCCGCCGGGCTCAAGGTGAAGAACGTGACCGGCGAGGTGTACCGGCAGCTGCCGATCATCCTGGCCACCGGGGCCGGCGCGCTGGTGGTGTCGACGGGCGGTACGGCACTGGTGGGCCGTCGGCTGCGGCGGCAGACGCACAGCCTGGCCCCGGACGAGATGACCCGGATGTACGAGCACCACGACACAGTGCTGCACTCGGTGCGCGAGGGCGTGCTCATCGTCGGTGGTGACGGGCGGCTGCTTCTGGTCAACGACGAGGCCGCCCGGCTGCTGGAGCTGCCCTCCGATGCCGAGGGGCGCGCGGTGCGGGAGCTGCCGGGGCTCGACGCCGAGACGGTGGACCTGCTCGTCTCCGGGCGCGAGGCCTCCGACGAGGTGCACTTCGCCGGGGGCCGGCTGCTGGCGGTGAACCAGCGGCCCACGACCCGCGCGGGCGGCCCCTGCGCGACGGTGGTGACGCTCCGCGACTGCACCGAACTGCAGGCCATATCCGGCCGTGCGGAGGTGACGCGGGCGCGGCTGGAGCTGCTGTACGACGCGGGCCTGGGCATCGGCAGCAGCCTCGACGTGGTCCAGACGGCCGACGAACTGGTACGGGTCGCCGTCCCCCGGTTCGCCGACTTCGTCACCGTGGACGTGGCCGACGCCGTGCTGCGCGGCGAGGAAGCGGGACCGACGGCGACCGACATGCGGCGGGTCGCGGTGGGCGGTATCCGCAACGATCACCCGCTCTACGAGAAGGGGCAGCTGATCGACTTCCTGCCCGCCACCCCGCCGGCCCGCGGCTACCGCGCCGGCCGCTCCGAGCTGGTGACCGATCTGTCGGACACCAACGGCTGGACCGTGCAGGATCCGCAGCGTGCCCGGCAGATCCTGGACTACGGCATCCACTCGCTCATCTCCGCCCCTGTTCAGGCCCGTGGCAGCGTGCTGGGTGTGGTCAACTTCTGGCGTTCCAAGCGGGAGCCCTTCGACGCGGAGGAGCTGTCGCTGGCGGAGGAGCTGGTGGCCCGCGCCGCGGTGAGCATCGACAACGCCCGACGCTACACCCGCGAGCACGCCATGGCCGTGACCCTGCAGCGCAGCCTGCTGCCGAGGGCGCTGCCCGTGCAGAGCGCCCTCGACGTGGCCTATCGCTATCTCCCCGCCCAGTCGGGTGTGAGCGGCGACTGGTTCGATGTGATCCCGCTGCCGGGCAGCCGGGTGGCGCTGGCCGTCGGCGACGTCGTCGGTCACGGTCTGCACGCCGCGGCGACGATGGGCCGGCTGCGGACCGCGGTGCACAACTTCTCCACCCTCGACCTGCCGCCCGACGAACTGCTCGGCCACCTGGACGACCTGGTCGGCCGGATCGACCAGGACGAGGCCTGCTCACAGACGCCCGGCGAGATCGTGGGGGCCACCTGCGTGTACGCGATCTACGACCCGGTGACGCGCCGCTGTGCGATGGCGCGTGCCGGGCACCTCGCGCCCGCGCTGGTCTCGCCCGACGGCAGCGTCTCCTTCCTCGATGTGCCGGCCGGGCCGCCGCTGGGCCTGGGGGGCATGCCGTTCCAGGCGGCGGAGTTCGAGCTCGCGGAGGGCAGCGGGCTGGTGCTGTACACCGACGGCCTGGTCGAGGACCGCTCGCGCGACCTGGACGTGGGGATGGAGCTGCTGCGCCGGTCGCTGGCGGATCATCCCGACCGGCCGCCCGAGGAGAGCTGCCGGGCGGTGCTGGAGGAGCTGCTGCCCGAGCGTCCCGGTGACGATGTCGCCCTGCTCATCGCGCGCACCCGGGCGCTGCCGGCCGACCGCGTCGCCGAGTGGGACGTACCGCGAGAGCCGGCCGCCGTGTCGGGGATGCGTGCCGCCGTGTCCGAGAAGCTGGCCCAATGGGACCTGTCCGAGCTGGGTTTCGGGATGGAACTGGTGCTCAGCGAGCTGATCACCAATGCCATCCGCTACGGCTCCGACCCGGTCCATGTGCGGCTGATCCATGACCGTTCGCTGATCTGTGAGGTGGCCGACGGCAGCAGCACCTCGCCGCATCTGCGGTACGCGGCAGCGACCGACGAGGGCGGACGCGGCCTGTTCCTGGTCTCGCAGCTGTCCGAGCGCTGGGGGACCCGGTACACCCCGCAGGGCAAGGTGATCTGGGCCGAGCTGGCGGTGCCGGATCTCGGCGCACTCCTCGCGGAGTGAGCCGGACCGGGGTCAGGCGGAGCTGCCGAGCGGCCGGGAGGTCTCGCGCCGGCGGCGGGCAGGCGGTCCTGCGCGGGCTGTCCGGGCGGGAACGACGGACCGGCCGCCGGGAACTCGACCGTGAACTCGGTCCGGCCGGGGGTGCTGGCCACGCGGGCCGTGCCGCCATGTGCGCGGATGATCGCCGCCGCGACTGCCAGTCCGAGTCCCGAGCCGCCCTCGGTGAGGCCCTGGCGAGTGCGGGAGGTGTCGGCGCGGGTGAAGGGGTCGAAGACCGTGGGCAGCAGGGCGGGCGGGATGCCGGGGCCGTTGTCGCCGATGTGGACCGTGTGGTGGCCAGGGGCGGTCTCGACGCGGACGGTGACCGTCGTGCCGGGCGGGGTGTGGATGCGGGCGTTGGTCAGCAGGACGGCCACGGCCTGGTGCAGGCGGGGGGCGTCACCGGCGACCAACGCCTGGGAATCCAGGGAGAGTTCGAGGCGCCAGACGTGGTCCGGGGCGGCCGTACGGGCATGCCGTACCGCCTCCGCGACCAGGGCCGCGAGGTCCACCTCGGCCGTCCGCGGGGCCCGGTCCTCGGCGAGGCGGGCGAGCAGCAGCAGGTTCTCGACCAGGCCGGTCATCCGGGCGGACTCGGTGCCGATCCGGCGCCAGGCTAGGCCGGCCGCGGCGCCTGGTCCGGGGGCGCGGTTGATCAGTTCGGCGTAGCCGACGATGGAGGCGAGCGGGGTGCGCAGTTCGTGGCCGGCGTCGGCGATGAAGCGGCGCATGCGTTCCTCGTCGCGCCGGCGTTCGGCGAGGGCGGCCTCGACCTGATCGATCATGCGGTTGAGGGCGGCGCCGACCTGGCCGGTCTCCGTGCCGGGGTCGGTGTCGGGCACGGGGATCCGGGCGAGCGGGAGGGGCCGGCCGGGGGTGAGCGGTGCCCGGGTGACCTGGGCCGCGGTGACGGCGACCCGGCCGAGGGGCGCAGTTGGCGCCGGACGGCGAGGGCGCAGCCGCCGCCCGCGAGGAGCAGGACGGCGCCGGTGGCCGCGGCTTCGATGCGTGTCAGCTGGGCGAGGGTGTGCCGTACGTCGTCCTGGGGCAGGCCGGCCAGGACGCGGATGCCGCTCGCGTCGAGGGCGGTGAGACGGTAGGTGCCGAGCCCGGGGACGGTGCGGGTGTGAACCGAGCCGTCGTCGGGGACGCCCGTGAGGGCGCCGCGCTGGGCCACGGTGAGCGGGAACGGGCCGTCGTCGCCGCGGACGACGGCGGCGGACAGGATGGCGCCGCCGGTGTCGAACCGGGCGGCGAGCAGCCCGTCCGGGTGGCCGCCGGTGCCGAGAAAGGCGAGGTCGGCGGGGCGGGCGGGGTCGCGGGCGGCACCGGCCACACCGTGTGCGGCGGCGTCGGCGACCCGGTCGTCCAACGCGCCCATGAGGAAGGCGCGTTGGGAGAGGGCGGTGATGAGGGCGAGGACGGCGCAGACGGCGACGAGGGTCGCGGCGACGAGAAGCGGCAGGCGGGTGCGCAGCGGCCGGATCCGGTGGCAGCGGCTGCGGGTACGTCGGGCGTGCGGCCCAGGGGTGCCTGGCATGGAGCGATTCTGTGCCGGTCGGCTGAGGGAAGCCTGTGCTCCGTCTGGGGAAGGGCGATGGGTGCGGCGGGAAGGCCACGCGTCCGGACACGGCGAAGGTCACACCCCGGATACGCCCAAGGGCCGCACCCCCGGTGTTCCGGGGATGCGGCCCTCTACGGCTGTGCCGGTCGGCTGCTACCTGGGGATCACTTGCGGATCAGGTTGCGCAGCACGTACTGCATGATGCCGCCGTTGCGGTAGTAGTCGGCCTCACCAGGGGTGTCGATGCGGACGACCGCGTCGAACTCGACGCCCGTGTCGGTGGTGACCTTGACCGTGCGCGGGGTGGTGCCGTTGTTCAGCTCGGTGACGCCGGAGACGGAGAAGGTCTCCTCGCCGGTCAGGCCGAGGGACTCGGCGGAGGCGCCCTCCGGGAACTGGAGCGGGAGCACGCCCATGCCGATGAGGTTCGAGCGGTGGATGCGCTCGTACGACTCGGCGATGACGGCCTTGACGCCGAGGAGCGCGGTGCCCTTGGCGGCCCAGTCGCGGGACGAGCCGGAGCCGTACTCCTTGCCGGCCAGGACGACCAGCGGGATGCCGGCGGCCTGGTAGTTCTGCGAGGCGTCGTAGATGAAGGAGACCGGGCCGCCGTCCTGCGTGAAGTCACGCGTGTAGCCGCCCTCGGTGCCCGGCGCGATCTGGTTGCGCAGGCGGATGTTGGCGAACGTACCGCGGATCATGACCTCGTGGTTGCCGCGGCGGGAGCCGTAGCTGTTGAAGTCGCGGCGCTCGACGCCGTGCTCCGTGAGGTACTGGCCGGCCGGGGTGTCGGCCTTGATGGCACCGGCCGGGGAGATGTGGTCGGTGGTGACCGAGTCGCCCAGCTTGGCGAGGACCCGGGCGCCGGCGATGTCCTCGACCGGGGCCGGCTCCATGCCCATGCCCTCGAAGTACGGGGGCTTGCGGACGTAGGTGGACTCGGCGTCCCACTCGAAGGTGTTGCCGGTCGGGACCGGGAGGGACTGCCACTGGGCGTCGCCCGCGAAGACGTCGGCGTAGGACTTCTCGAACATGTCCTCGCCGATGGCGGCCGCGACGACCTCGTTGACCTCGGCCTCGGTCGGCCAGATGTCCTTCAGGTGGACCGGGTTGCCGTCCTGGTCGATGCCCAGGGCGTCACGCGTGATGTCCACCTTCATGGAGCCCGCGATGGCGTAGGCGACGACCAGCGGCGGGGACGCCAGGTAGTTCATCTTGACGTCGGGGTTGATCCGGCCCTCGAAGTTGCGGTTGCCGGACAGCACCGAGGTGACGGCGAGGTCGTGGTCGTTGACGGCCTTGGAGACCTCCTCCGGCAGCGGGCCGGAGTTGCCGATGCAGGTGGTGCAGCCGTAGCCGACGAGGTTGAAGCCGAGCTTGTCCAGGTACGGGGTGAGGCCGGCCTTCTCGAAGTAGTCGGTGACGACCTTCGAGCCCGGGGCGAGGGTGGACTTGACCCACGGCTTGCGGGTCAGGCCCTTCTCGACCGCCTTCTTGGCGACCAGGGCGGCGCCGATCATGACGTACGGGTTGGACGTGTTGGTGCAGGAGGTGATGGCCGCGACGGTCACCGCACCGTGGTCCAGCTCGTAGGTGGTGCCGTCGGGGGCGGTCACCGGGACCGGGTTGGACGGGAAGCCGTTCGGGTGGACGGCCGGGGCGTCGGAGGCCGGGAAGGACTCCTTGCCCGCCTCGTCGGCGTCGTCCACGTAGTTGCGGACGTCCAGCTTGAACTGCTCGGCGGCGTTCGCGAGGACGATGCGGTCCTGCGGGCGCTTCGGACCGGCGATGGACGGGACGACCGTGGAGAGGTCCAGCTCCAGCTTCTCGGAGAAGTCGGGCTCGGCCTTCGGGTCCAGCCAGAGGCCCTGCTCCTTGGCGTAGGCCTCGACGAGGGCGACCTGCTGCTCGGTGCGGCCGGTCAGGCGCAGGTAGTTCAGGGTCTCGTCATCGATCGGGAAGATCGCGGCGGTGGAGCCGAACTCCGGCGACATGTTGCCGATGGTGGCGCGGTTGGCGAGGCTCGTGGCCGCCACACCCTCGCCGTAGAACTCGACGAACTTGCCGACCACACCGTGCTTGCGGAGCATCTCGGTGATGGTGAGCACGAGGTCGGTGGCGGTGGTGCCGGGCTGGAGCTCGCCGGTGAGCTTGAAGCCGACGACGCGCGGGATGAGCATGGA
Source organism: Streptomyces sp. CoH27 (assembly GCF_020181035.1). Classification (GTDB taxonomy): domain Bacteria; phylum Actinomycetota; class Actinomycetes; order Streptomycetales; family Streptomycetaceae; genus Streptomyces; species Streptomyces camelliae. Next base: position 108,747 of record NZ_JAIQYY010000003.1, on the reverse strand, counting down.
GACCGGCTGGCCGAGCATGGCGGCCTCGGCCTCGATGCCGCCGACGCCCCAGCCGAGGACACCGAGGCCGTTGACCATCGTGGTGTGCGAGTCGGTGCCGACCAGGGTGTCCGGGTAGGCCTTGCCGTCGCGGACCATGACGACGCGGGCCAGGTGCTCGATGTTCACCTGGTGGACGATGCCGGTGCCCGGGGGGACGACCTTGAACTCGTCGAAGGCGGTCTGGCCCCAGCGCAGGAACTGGTAGCGCTCCTTGTTGCGGCCGTACTCCAGCTCGACGTTCTGCTTGAAGGCGTCGTTGGTGCCGAACTTGTCGGCGATGACGGAGTGGTCGATGACCAGCTCGGCCGGGGCCAGCGGGTTGATCTTGGCGGGGTCGCCGCCGAGCTCCTTCACGGCCTCACGCATGGTGGCGAGGTCCACGACGCAGGGAACGCCGGTGAAGTCCTGCATGATCACGCGAGCCGGCGTGAACTGGATCTCCTGGCTGGGCTGGGCCTGGGAGTCCCAGCCGCCGAGGGCACGGATGTGGTCGGCGGTGATGTTCGCGCCGTCCTCCGTGCGGAGCAGGTTCTCCAGCAGGACCTTGAGGCTGTACGGCAGGCGGGCCGAGCCCTCCACCTTGTCCAGCCGGAAGATCTCGTACGACTCGTCGCCCACCTGCAGCGTGCTGCGGGCGTCGAAGCTGTTCGCCGACACGACAGTCTCCTTCATTGATGTGCGCGTACCACCGTCAATCGTGCCGCCACGCCGGCTGGACCGATCCACTAAGGTACGGCTAAGTTAGGTAACCCTTAGCGGGTGGCGGGTGCGGTGCGCCTGGCAGATATCTCGATGTCGAGATAACTCTAGTACATGGCCGCCGGATGGTCATGCCGGACCCCGCCGCGCCCTGCCGCATTTCGGCGAACGGCACCCGACATGTCCTACACGTCCGGAACTATCACAGTTCTGCGGACGAATCACCCGGACGCCGGACATCCTCCGCGCCTTCGCTGGTCATTGACGTGCCGTCACCCGAATGGACCCCCCTGACGGGCGCCATCTCATATCTGAGATAGCCTCAACCTCATGGCAGACGACTACCTCATGCGCATCGGCAAGCTCATCCGTGACGCCCGGCAACACCGGGGCTGGACACAGACGCAGCTCGCAGAGGCGCTCGGCACCAGCCAGAGTGCGGTCAATCGGATCGAGCGGGGGAACCAGAACATCAGCCTTGAGATGATCGCCCGCATCGGTGAGGCCCTGGACAGTGAGATCGTGTCGCTGGGGTACGCGGGTCCGATGCATCTGCGCGTGGTCGGCGGGCGCCGGCTGTCCGGCTCCATCGACGTGAAGACGAGCAAGAACGCCTGCGTGGCGCTGCTGTGCGCCTCGCTGCTCAACAAGGGGCGCACGGTGCTGCGCCGGGTCGCGCGGATCGAGGAGGTGTACCGCCTGCTGGAGGTGCTGAACTCCATCGGCGTGCGCACTCGCTGGATCAACGACGGCGTCGACCTGGAGCTGGTGCCGCCGGCCCAGCTGGAGATGGCGGCGATCGACGCGGAGGCCGCCGTACGCACCCGCTCGATCATCATGTTCTTCGGCCCGCTGCTGCACCGCATGGACGCCTTCAAGCTGCCCTACGCCGGCGGCTGCGACCTCGGCACGCGGACCATCGAGCCGCACATGATCGCGCTGCGCCGGTTCGGCCTGGACATCGCGGCCACCGAGGGGCAGTACCACGCGCGGGTCGACCGCGCGGTGCGCCCCGACCGTCCGATCGTACTGACCGAGCGCGGCGACACGGTGACCGAGAACGCGCTGCTGGCCGCCGCCCGGCACGACGGCGTCACGGTCATCCGCAACGCCTCCTCCAACTACATGGTCCAGGACCTGTGCTTCTTCCTGGAGGCCCTCGGGGTCAAGGTCGAGGGCATCGGCACGACCACGCTGACCGTGCACGGCGTGCCGAACATCGACGTCGACGTGGACTACTCCCCCTCCGAGGACCCGGTCGAGGCGATGAGCCTGCTGGCCGCCGCCGTGGTGACCGAGTCGGAGCTGACGGTGCGCCGCGTGCCCATCGAGTTCCTGGAGATCGAGCTGGCGGTCCTGGAGGAGATGGGCCTCGACCACGACCGCAGCCCCGAGTACTGCGCGGACAACGGCCGTACCCGCCTGGTCGACCTCACGGTCCGCCCCTCCAAGCTGGAGGCGCCGATCGACAAGATCCACCCCATGCCCTTCCCGGGCCTGAACATCGACAACGTCCCGTTCTTCGCGGCCATCGCGGCGGTCGCGCAGGGCAAGACCCTCATCCACGACTGGGTCTACGACAACCGCGCGATCTACCTGACCGACCTCAACCGCCTCGGCGGCCGCCTGCAGCTCCTCGACCCGCACCGCGTCCTGGTCGAGGGCCCGACCCGCTGGCGCGCCGCCGAGATGATGTGCCCGCCCGCCCTGCGCCCCGCCGTGGTCGTCCTGCTGGCGATGATGGCGGCCGAGGGCACGTCGGTGCTGCGCAACGTGTATGTCATCAACCGGGGTTACGAGGACCTCGCCGAGCGGCTGAACTCGATCGGGGCGCAGATCGAGACCTTCCGGGATATCTGAGCGCCCGCCAGGAACGAGTCGTCGCAGCAGCTTTGACCTGCGGAAACGCAAGGCAGAGGGAAGTGCGGCGGCTCCCCTGGGACTTCTCGGGGACCCGGGCCGAGGCCGGGCTCCTGCCGTGCGACCTCATCCACCGGGGGCACCTCCGGGGGATGCCGGATGATCACAGCCTGAGACTCTGTGCCCGGGAGTCGGCGTTCTCCAGCGCCTGACGGACGGCGTCGGGATCCGCGAGGTCAGCCTCGAAGACCTCGGGCACGCCCAGGCCGGCGACGCGTCGGCGCCCGGTCGGCCCGTGCACCATGGCACGGGCTCTGAAGGGCGCCCGCCGGGCCGCCTGAAGCAGGTGTGTGCCGCAAGCTCCCGGCCGCTCCGACCACCACGAGCAAAGGCAGCGCTTCACCGCGTACCGCTTCCGTTGCGGACGCTCCCCCGTCCCCTCTCATGCGACGGCTGGGTCACGGGACGAGGACGATCTTCCCTGTCGTGTGCCCGGTCATGATCCGCCGATGGGCGGCAGCGGCCTCGCGGAGCGGGTGGCTGCCGGCGATCAGGACGCGCAGCCGCCCGGCCGCCGCGGCTTCGGTGAGCCGCAGGCGCGCGGCGGCGCGGATCTCCGCGCCGGGGTCCGCGCCGGGCCCACCGCCCAGGAGCTTGATCCCGGCTCCGGCACCGCGCTCGAACGCCGCGATCGTCGCGATGCGGGACCGGTCCGCCACGAGCTCCACCGAGACGTCCACCGCCTCGTCGGTGCCCACCAGGTCGGCCGCCGCCTGGACGCCCGCCGGTGCTGCCGCACGTACCCGGTCGGCCAGACCCGGCCCGTATGCGACCGGAATCGCGCCCAGCTCACGCAGCACCTCGTGCTTGGCCGGGCTCGCCGTGCCCAGCACCGTGACACCGCGCTCGACGGCCAGCTGCACGGCCATCAGGCCGACCCCGCCGGCGGCGCCGTGGATCAGCACCGAGTCGTTCTCCCGCAGGCCGATCGCTTCGAGGACGTGTACGGCCGTGACGCCGGCGACCATCAGCCCGCCGGCCTGCTCCCAGGAGAGACCGGCGGGCTTGGGCACCACCGACGAGGCCGGCACGACGAGTTCGGTGGCGTACGCGCCGGGCGCTCGGTACACGATCACCTCGTCGCCGACCGCTATCGGGCCGGCGGGTCCGGTCGCGCCTGCACCGACCGCGGTCACCACACCGGCCGCCTCGGCACCGAGCCGCATCGGCAGGTTCGCCGGATCGGTCCCGAAGGCGCCGCTGTACACCTTGTGGTCGACGGGGTTGACACCGACGGCACGGACCTCGATGCGCACCTGGCCCGGACCGGGCTCCGGTACGGCGACTTCGATCACCGACAGCACGTCCGGACCGCCGTAGGCACGCGCTACTACTGCTTCGCTCATGTCGGCGGACAACGCGGTGCCGGGAGGACCGATTCCCGCTCACGGGCAAATTTTTTGAGCGGAGCGCTCCGCTCCGATAGGCTGGTCGACGGATCACGCCGACGCGGGAGGACACATGAACGCCACGACCAAGCCGACAGCCCTGGTGACCGGCGGCAGCCGGGGAATCGGCGCGGCCACCTCCCGGGAACTCGCGGCTCGCGGCTACCGCGTAGCCGTCAACTACTTCTCGAACCGTGCGGCGGCCGACCAGGTGGTCAAGCTCGTCGAGGCCGACGGCGGTGAGGCCTTCGCCGTGCAGGCCGACGTGTACGACCCCGGCCAGGCGGCCGGCCTGCTGGAGCGCTCCGCGCCCGAGGGGCGCCTGGACGTCCTGGTCTGCAACGCCGGTGCCCGCTTCACCCCCACCCCGGTGCAGACCCTCGCCTGGGACGACTTCCGGACCAAGGTGACGGACGAGCTGGCATCCGTCTACACGCTCACCCAGCGGGCACTGGGGCTCATGGGCGCCCAGGGGCAGGGCCGGATCGTGTATGTCTCCAGTGCCGTGGCCGACGGTCCGCCCGCCCCGGGCATGGCCGCCCACGGCACCGCCAAGGCCGCCCTGAACACCTTCGCCCGCTTCGTCGCCCACGAGGCCGGTCCCCTGGGCATCACCGTCAACGTCGTGGCACCCGGCTACGTCCGCACGGAGAGCAGCGCGCGCATGCCGCAGGAGTTCCAGCGGCGGCTGGCGGAGAACACCCCTCTGGGGCGAGTCGCCGAACCGGAGGACGTGGCCCGGGCGATCGCCATGCTCGTCGGCGAGGAAGCGGGCTTCGTCACCGGCGAGGTGCTCACCGTCGACGGCGGGCACGGCGTGGCACGGCCGTAGAGGAGAATGCCTGCCATGGGTGACACGCAGACGGGCAGGCCACGCGGCCGCCGGCGGGAGGCGGACCGCAACGACGCCCGCCTCCTGCAGGCCGCGCGCGAGGTCTTCGCCGAGCTCGGCTGGGACGCCCCCGTCTCGGAGATCGCCCGCCGGGCCGGCATCGGCATGGGCAGCCTCTACCGCCGTTATCCCAGCAAGGAACTGCTGGCTCAGCGGATGCGCATCGTGGGGATGGAACAGCTCGTCGCCCAGGCACGCACGGCGCTCACCGAGGAGCCCGACCCTTGGGCGGCCTTCACCCGCTTCCTGCGCGACGCGCTCTCGGCCCAGGGAGCCGGCGGTCCGCTGCTCCCCCTGGTCGGGGGCCGGCTGCCGGCCACCGACGAGATCGTGGCCGCCGCCGCCCAACTCCGGGCCGCCCTCGACGACTTGGTGGACGGCGCCCACCGAGCAGGAGTGCTGCGCGCCGACTTCACCTCCGCCGACGTTCCGTTGCTGCTCGAACACCTCACCGCGCGGATCCCCGTCACCGACGAGCGCGCCACCGCGCTCCACCTGCGGTACCTGGACCTGGTCCTCGCCGGGCTGTGCACCCCGGCCGCCGATGGGCCCACCGCGCTGCGCGGCCCGGCACCGGACTGGGTGGAACTCAGGGAGCTGTGGAACGCCGCTGAGGGCTGAACCGGACACCCGGCTGATGGCGTGCCTGGGACATTTCCTTACGGCCCGCATCCTGGTGACCGGAGCGACATGTATCGATGTGCTCCGGGGTGCCGTCGACCGCGGGGTCACGTTCTTCGACACGGCGGAGGTGTACGGCCCCTATGTCAACGAGGAGCTTGTCGGTGAGGCCCTTGCTCCCGTCCGCGACCAGGTCGTGATCGGCACCACGTTCGGATTCCGCATCAAGAACGGTGCCCCGGTCGGACTCGACAGCCGGCCCTGACCGACACGGTGGACACGTCGACGTCCTTCGCGACCGACGACGAGGTCGCCCCGGTCACCCGAGAGGTCCTGCGCGAGGCGGAACCCGACCGGGCCCTGCGCCCCCGCGTCCACACCGGCACACCGGCTGAGGACCGACTTCCGTTACGGGCGTCAGGATCCCGTCAAGATTCGCCCCTACGGCGCTAGGACCGCGTAAGCAGCGGTCGCCGGACCCGGTACGGGCGCCTAGCGTCGGCGTCATGCGACGGAGCGGACCGCCAGGCTCGGCCGGCGACCGCCACTGGCGTGGCAGCGCCCGGCTCGCGGTGAGCTGCGCCCTGCTGTTCTGCGCCCTGAGCCTCCTGGTCGACTGGGACGCCGGAAGCCTCACGCCCCTGCGCGCCCTGCTCTGGCTCACCCTGTCGGCCGCGGTGTGCACCGTCCTGCTTCCCCAGCGGGTGAGTGCGGGCCCCGGCTGGCTGGCGGTGCGCACGCCCTGGCGCCGGCGCATGGTCCGCACGGACGCGCTGACGGCAGTACGGCAATACGACGGCGTCTCCTCGCACCTGGTCCTGCGGGACGTCCACGGCAACCGGCTGGAACTCGACCCCCGCGTCCTCACCGCCAACCCGCTGCTCTGGCACGAACTCGACACGGGCGTCCGCCGCTCCATGGCAAGCGGCACCTTGCGTCAGGGAGCCGAGGTTCTGGAACGGCTGGGCCACCGTATCGACGACGAGGCGCTGCAGGCGGTCCTCCGGGCGTCGGGACTCTCCTGACCTCACCCGAGCGCCACGCTGATCGTCTCGGAGGAACACTTCGCCGAGGACGGCAGCCCCAAGATCGGCCCCCCGTGCCGGATGACCGACACGTTCGGCCCGCACACTGAGGGTCCGGCCGGGGACGCCTCAGCCGCGCGCCGTACTCCGCGCCGGCACGGCGCCCGAGGCGTCCCGGGCGGTCCGGTCGCCGCCGGGCCTGCCGGACCGCGGTCTGCTGTCGAGCAGCGCGACACCGGCGAGGGTGACGGCTCCGCCGAGGTACTCCACGAGTCCGGGCGTCTCACCGAGCCACACGTACGCGACGACGAGGGCGGTCACGGGCACCAGGTACAGCGCCGCGGTGGCGGCGGTGACCGTGAGCCGGGCGACGGCGTAGCCCCAGACCACGAATCCGGCGGCCGACGGCAGGACCCCGAGGTACAGCGTCGCCAGGGTGGCGCCGGCCGGGGCGGCCGGCACGGCACGCGCCGTGCTCCATCCGGCCGACGCCGCCCGCCACGGCCTGTCCGCGGGTGCCCCCGCCGAACTCGGGGACTTCGCCGACGCCCCGTGGCTGCTGCCGGGCCCCGAGACGGCCTGTCACGAGATGGCCCGACGCGCCTGCGGGGCGGCCGGATTCGTGCCCCGGCCGGTGGCCGTGGCGAACGACGTCACGGTGCTGACGGCGCTGATCACCCGCGGCGCGGGAGTGGCCCTCATCCCCCGGCCGGCGCTGCCGGTCCCCTCCCCGGAGCTGAGCGTCCACACCCTGAACACCCCGGTACGGCGCAGCATCCAGGCCGTGTACCACATGGGCATGGGCCGGCGCCCCGACATCGGCGGCACGCTCGACATGCCGGTCTCGGCAGCGGCCTCCGAGGTGCCGGCTGGTAGCCGCCGGCCTTGATCCCTACGACCGGAGGGCCATGGGTGCCCTACGCGTTCTCGTGGGCCGCGAGGGACGGACGGTCCCCCGCCTGACGGGCGGTGGATTCCCGGGCGCGCCAGGGAATCCAGATCGCCGTCAGGGTCACGATCAGGGCGGAGAGGGCGACGACAGCCATGCCCAGGGTCAGGCTCGCCGCGCCCGCGACGAAGCCGATGAGGGCGGGGCCGGCCAGCAGACCCGTGGTGCCCATCGCGGCGACCAGCGCCAGCGCGTCCGAGCCGTGGCCGGCGGCGGCGACGTAGACGCACGGGGTGACGGCGGCCGCGCCGAGGCCGACGCAGGCGAAGCCGAGGAGGGTGGGGACGACCCCGCCCGCGAGCAGGGCGAGCGCCAGCCCCGCGGCGGCCACCGCACTGCCCACCCGGACCACCCGGCCGTCGCCCCAGCGGGTGCGCCAGCGGTCGGCGCACACCCGGGCCAGCAGCATCATCACCGAGACGACGGCGATGCCCAGGGGCGCGACGGCCGCGGACGCCTTGACGACGTCCTTCAGATAGAGCGTCGACCAGTCGTTCATGGCGCCCTCGGCGATCGTGCCGAAGGCCATGGCGCAGCCCATGAGCAGGGTGGTGGCGGAGGGGAGGGTCCAACGGCGGTCCCGCTCGGGCTCGTCGGCCGCTGCCGCCGCCCGCTGGGTCAGCAGGCCGGGGCGGGCGCCGGCGAGCAGGAGCAGCAACAGGCCGCCGGAGAGGGCGAAATGGGCCGGAACGGAGGCGGTCAGGGTGGTCACGCCCGAGGTCAGCAGGGCGGCGGCGAGCAGGCCCGCGCTGAACGTCGCGTGCAGTTGGGACATCGCGGTGCGGTCGTACGCCTGCTCCAGCGCGGCACCCTGCGCGTTCATGGCGACGTTCAGGCAGCCGACCGCGACCCCGTCCGCGCACACCGCCCCCAGTGCCAGCGGATAGTCCGGTGCGGCGGACAGGGCGGCCAGTACGGCGATCAGGGCCGCGCCCGCGGCGAGGGACAGCCGGCGTGAGCCCAGGCGCCGCATCAGGACGGCGACCAGCGGGAAGGAGGCCGCCGCACCGGCCCCGCAGGCCATCAGCAGCAGGCCGACCTCCCCGGCTCCCAGGTCCAGCCGGGTCTTCAGCGCGGGGAGGCGGGAGACCCAGGTGCCGTACTGGAAGCCGAGGAAGCAGAAGAGCGCGGCGATCGACCACTTGGCGTGCCGGTAGGAGACCGTGGCCATCAGCTCGCCCTCCGCAGCACGGCCGGCCGTGTCGACATGTACACCGCGCCGGTGCCGTAGCCGGCGGGCAGGCGCGCCTCGGGGTGGGCGCGGTAGCCGTGGGCGCGCCAGAAGGGCTCCTTGCCGGTGACCGCGATCAGCGAGATGGTCGCAAAGCCGCGGCTGCGGGCCACGTCCGTGAGATGGCGGACCAGACGGGTGCCAAGTCCCCTGCGGCGTAGGGGTGTTGAGACGACGAGGTCGTGCAGGTGGAGGTTGGCGGAGGGGTGGACCGCCGGCTCGGGCCGGTTCAGGTCGGGGTAGTGGAACATCGGGTAGGGCAGGGCCAGCACGTAGCCCGCGATCCGGCCGCCCTGGTCCAGGACGAAGCTGGTGCCCGGCGAGGCCCGGGACCGCAGCCCGGCCTCGCCCTCCGTCAGCGAGGTGCCCGCGTACGCCCCGGCCTCCAGGGCCGCGACCTGGGGCCAGTCGGCCTCGGTGATGCCCCGTATGAGGTCTCGCATGTCAGTGGTGTCCTTCCTGGCCTCGGACGCAGGAGCAGGGCAGCGGGCGGATGCCGTTGAAGCCCTGGGTCATGTAGCTGGTGGCGTAGGCGCCGGCGGACAGGATCCACACCGGGTCGCCGGAGGCGAGGGACGCAGGGACGAGTACCGGGTGCCGGCCGTCGCCGTAGGCGTCGTCGCTGTCGCAGCTGGGCCCGGCGACGATCGCGGGCACGTACTCCCGCTCGTCCAGGTGGCCCGGGAAGACCATCCGGTGGGTCAACTGATCCATCTCGTAGAGTCCGTTGAACTTCCCGCAGCTCAGGTAGAGCCAGTGGGTGCCGGTGCCGTCGGGCCCGCGGCGGCGGGTCAGCCGGGAGACATGGGCGCGGACGGCGCCGTGGTCGGCGACCAGGTGCCGGCCCGGTTCCATGACGAAGTCGAGGGGGGACGCGCTGAGGTTCCGCAGGCGGTCCATGCCCTCGCGGAGCACGGCGAAGATCTTGTCCAGGGGCGGTTCGAGCGGGGTGCCGTGGCGGTCCTGGTAGCCGAGCGCGGGCAGGCCGCCGCCGAGGTTGACATGGTCGAGCACGATCCCCCGCAGCGCCAGGGCCGTCAGGGTCTCGGCGAGGGTGTCGACGGCCTGCTGCCAGGCCTCGCAGGTCATCTGCTGGGAGCCGACGTGCACCGACAGCCCGGCCGGGGTGAGTCCGGCCGCGCGGGCGGTCTCCAGGACACGGACGGCGTCCTGAGGAGAACAGCCGAACTTGCGGCTCAGGCCCCACAGGGCGCCGTCCCCGCTGGTGGTGAGACGGCAGAACACCCGTGTGCCGGGGGCGTGCCGGGCGATCGCCAGAACGTCCTCGACGCTGTCGGTCGCGAAGGTACGGATGCCTTGCCGGCGGGCTTCGGCGATGTCGTGGTCGGACTTGACCGTGTTGCCGTAGTGGATGCGGGTCGCGTCCACGCCGGTGCGCAGGGCCTGGGCGATCTCGGCGGGGCCGGCCGCGTCGACGCCGGCGCCGCGTTGCGCGAGGCAGCGGAGGACTTCGTCGACCGGGCAGGATTTGAGGGCGAAGCGGATGTGGATGCCGGGCAACTCGGTGAGGAGGGTGTCGTATTGGCGCGCTATGCCGGTGAGGTCGTAGATGATGCGGTCGGTTTCCGCAGTGCTCAATGCGGTGGTGAGGGTCCCCCTGGGGGTGGCCCGAGGCGGGGCGCTCATGTGCGGGCCGCCTCGATGAGTGCCGGCCACGTTTCCATCAGGTCGGCGAAGGCCTCGATGTCCGACTCGGCCTGGTCCAATAACCGGCCACGCTCCCTTGCAAGGTGATCAGCGAACGCCGCGTACCTGCCGCCGAGCTTGCGATACGCCGTGTCCACCCGGTCCAGACGCCACACGTTCTCGGTGCGGTCCAGGGTGGTGCTCTCCCGCAGGAACTCCACTATTCGGTCGGCCGGGAGGCCGTCCCCCTCGGCGGCCATGCGGTCGTAGACGTCGTGGAAGTAGAGCATCGACAGCAGGAACTTCACGAACCGGCGCTGGTAGGCGGGGAATCCGGTGTCGGTGCGGCGTTCGGGGGTGTGGAAGTTCTCGATGTGCCGGTTGTGCAGGATGCCGGGCAGGCGGGTGTCGTGGACGAGGTGGAGGAGGAAGTAGTCGCTGCCGATGGTGTCGGTGGCGGGCGGCAGCGGGACGCGTTCGTAGACAGAGCGGTCGAAGGCGACGTTGCACATGTCGACGCGCATGGGGTCGACCACGGTGAGGGTGGAGTGGTCGGCGGTGAACGGGGCCGTGCCGGCGCCGGTGAAGGACTCCTCGACCAGGTCCCGTTTGCGGTCCTCGGACCAGTCGCCCGGCGCCCAGAGGCTCACTACGTCGTGGTAGACGCCTTCGTCCAGGCGTCGTATCTCCCCGATGTCGACGGAGAGTTCACCGATGAAGGAAGCGCCCACCAGTGACACCGGGCGGCTCAGCAGCGCCGGGGCGAGGTCGGTCCGGGTGACGGAGGCCATGGCCTCGGCGGCGGGGCGGCCGAGGTGCGGCAGCTCGTGCCGGACCGGGAACACCGGCTGTCCGGCGTGGAGTTGGTAGGCGCTGTCGGAGTCCCTGCGGTGCAGGGAGGTGCAGCCGAGTGCGGCGGCCAGGAGGAAGGCGCGGTTGGTGCAGGCGCCGTAGGAGACAGCGGGCGGGAGCATGAGGCGGAGCAGGCGGTCGGGGTCCGGAAGGCCTGCCCGGTCGATCGTCCGGCGCAGGAAGGCGCGTTGCTCGTCCTCGTCCAGGTGGTGGACGGTGACGCCGGGCGTCCGGCGGAGGGCGGCTGCGACCCGGGCGTGTTCGGCGCGGGCACGGGCGTCTGCGGAGTCGAGGATCAGCAACTGGACGTCGGCACCGAAGTGTTCGGCCGCGTAGGCGGCTTCGGTGTGGATCGCGGTGATGGTGGCGGAGCAGGCCCGGTTGGTGGGCAGGCACAGGCAGATCCGGTTCACTGGGCCTCTTCCGCCGCGGTGGTCCAGGAGTCCAGGCCGAGCAGTCTTCTGCCGAGTGGGTCGAGCGTGGCGGGCCCGTAGCGGTGGGCCTCGGGCTCGCGGGAGTCGCCGAGGAGGGTGGCGTTCCAGTCGGGGGTCGCGAGGGTGCGCCAGGAGTGGATCCGGGAGTCGCGCAGCGTGGTGTGCTCCTCCAGGGCGGGCATCATCGACAGGTACTGGACGGCTCGGACACCGTTGTCAGAGAGGTTCGGGGCGACGCCGTGCGCCAGCAGGCCGTTGAAGATGAGCAGGTCACCGGCCTGGAGCTCGGGGCGGATCACCGGGAACTCGGCGCGGTCGGTGCCGGGGCGGACCGGGTCGCGGCCGGCGGGCCGGGCGATGCGCCACTCCTCGAAGCGGCGGAAGAGTTCCGGGGCGCACTGGAAGCCGCCGAGCTCGGGCCGGGTGTCGTTGAGGGCGATGATGCCCTGCACGCGCTGCGGGAGGACGGCGAGGGTGGTGTCGACGTCCCAGTGCAGTTCGATGTCGAAGCCCTCGTCGGTGGGTTCGATCAGGGAGCGGGAACGGGTGCGGGTGTTGGGCGGGTTGAGGTTGAGGCGGTCCAGGGTGACCCACAGCTCCGCGCAGTCCCAGACGTCCACGAAGGCGTCGTAGACCCGACGGCTCTGGCGGCTGTCCCAGATGAGCTGGTGGTGGTAGGCCTCCACGAAGCCGTAGATGAACAGGTGCTGGTCGAGGTCGGAGCGGAACTCCGGCTCTCGGTACCAGGTTTCGGGGTCGTCGGGGTCGAGGCCCTGGAACTGCCAGGCGAAGTCGAGGAGTTGCTTGGCCTCGCCGGGCGTGATGGCCTCGCGGACGACGACGTAGCCGTACGTCTGCCAGAAGGCGAAGTCCTCCTCCGAGAGTACGCGCAGGGGGTGGGTCTTCTTCAGGTCCCGCAGCGGGGCCGGGGCGAGGTAGGTCTCGCCGTCGGCGCTGAAGTAGGGGCGGTCGGAGGCGGCTCGGTGGAGGAAGGGGTGGGGCGTCTGCATGCGATTCCTCTGGAAAACACGGGAGAACAAGTGCGAGCACGTGCTGTGGAGATCCGGGGAAAAGAGCAAGATCGTGCGGGCCGCCCGCGCTTTCGTCGCGGGCGGCCGGCGGGGGCCGCTTCGGTCAGCCGGCGACGACGGCCTCGGCCGCCGCCACCCCGCAGACGCGGGCGGCACCGTAGCTGGCGATGTGCAGGGCGCCGCGCGGGGCGGCCTGCGGCAGGCCCATCTCGACGACGACGGTGTCGGGGCGGGCGGCGAGCAGGGTGTCGAGGGCGGCGCCCATCCAGGGGTGCCGGTGCTCGTCACGGACCACGGCGACGATCCGGCGGCCGTCGGCGGCGGCGAGCACCTCCGCAGCGGCGCCGTCGCCGGTGTAGGAGCCGGCGGTGGTCCCGGGCAGCAGTCGCTCCAGCTCGGCGGCCACGCCCCACGGGGTCTGGTCGCCGACGGCGATGTTGCGGGCGGGCTCGAACTGGGCGACGTACAAAGGTGAGTTGAGAGGCGATACGGCGGCGGTGCGGGTCACGCGGAGGGCTCGGCGGGCCGCGATCAGGCCGATCTCGGGGTGGGGCGCGGTGTCCGTGCCGGCGCCGCGCGCCTCGGCCGTCCACCGGGCGAGGTCGCGCACCCGGGCGGCCGCGTCGGCGAGGCGTTCCTCGGGCAGTTCGCCGGAGCGTACGGCGGCCACCAGCGCGTCCCGGAGCCCCAGGACCGTACCCTCGTCGCACAGTCCGCCGCCGACGCAGATGGCGTCGGCGCCGGCCGCGATGGCGAGGACCACGCCGTGTTCCAGGCCGTAGGTGCCGGAGATCGCCCGCATCTCCATGCCGTCGGTGACGATCAGGCCCTGGTAGCCGAGTTCGCCGCGCAGCAGCTCGGTGAGGATGCGGGAGGAGAGGGTGCCCGGCCGGTCGGGGTCGAGGGCCGGGACGAGGATGTGCGCGCTCATGATCGCCCGGGTGCCGGCGGCGATCGCCGCGCGGAACGGGGGCAGTTCGCGCGCGTACAGGGTGTCGGCGTCGACGTCGATGCGGGGTACGGCGTGATGGGAGTCGACGTTGGTGTCGCCGTGGCCGGGGAAGTGCTTGGTGCAGGCGGCGACGCCGGTGGACTGCAGGCCCTCGACCCAGGCGGCGGTGTGCCGGGCGACCAGGTCGGTGCTCGCGCCGAAGGAGCGCACCCCGATGACGGGGTTGTCGGCGTTGGCGTTGACGTCGGCGGACGGCGCCCAGTCGAAGTTCACGCCGCAGGCGGTCAGGCGACGGCCCAGCTCGCGGGAGACGGCCCGGGTGAGGCCGGGGTCGTCGACGGCGCCGAGGGCGTGGTTGCCGGGGAAGGTGGAGCCGGTGCGCACGTCCAGGCGGGTGACGTCGCCGCTCTCCTCATCGATGGCGACCAGCAGGTCGTCCCGCTCGGCGCGCAACTGGGCGGTGAGCGCGGTGACTTGGCTCTCGGTGACGACGTTGCGGCCGAACAGGGCGACGGAGGCGAGGCCCTCGCCGAGGCGGCGGCGCACCCAGTCCGGCGCGGTGGTGCCGTCGAACCCCGGCTGCAGGACCGCGAGGGCGTCCCGCGTCAGGGTGTCAGGGCCGGTGGCGAGTGTGGTCATCGGCGGGGTCATCCCTTCACGGCGCCGTCGGTGAGACCGCTGACAGCCTTGCGTTGCAGGAAGATGAAGAGGATCAGGATGGGCAGCGCGAACAGGGACGAGGCGGCCATGGTGGCGCCCCAGTCGTCGCCGAACGCGGTCTGGAACTGCGACAGCCACAGCGGCAGGGTCTGCTTCTCGACGTCCTTGTTCAGGATCAGGACGAGCGGGAACTCGTTCCAGGCGGTGATGAACCCGAACAGCGAGGTCGCCATCAGACCGGGCGCGAGCAGCGGGAAGATCACCCGGCGGAAGGCCTGGACCCGGGTGCAGCCGTCGACCATCGCGGACTCTTCGAGCTCCTTGGGCACGGCGGCGACGTAGCCGCGCAGCGTCAGGACGGTCAGCGGGAGCACCATCATCGTGTAGAAGACGGTGAGCGGAACGAGGCTGTTCAGCATGTCGTTGTCGCGGACGATCATGTAGATGGCGATGATCATGACCTCCCAGGGGGCCATCTGCGCCAGCATGAACGTCACGATGAGACCGCGCCGGCCCTTGAACCGCAGGCGGGCCAGGGCGAAGGCCGCGAACAGGGCGATGACGAGAGAGAAGACGACCGAAAGGACCGTGACCGTCACGGAGTTGACGACCAGCGTCCAGAAGTGGTCGGCGTCGACCGCCTTCTTGAAGTGGCTGAGGGTGATGTTCGTCGGGAACCACACCGGGTTCTCGGAGATGATGTCGCCCGTCGGTTTGAAGGCCGTCGCGAACATCCAGTAGACGGGGAACACGAAGCCGGCGAACAGGACGACGGCGGTGGCGTTGGGCCACAGACGGCCGAAGAGCGAGCGCTTCACAGCTCGTCCTCCTCTTGCTTGAGCACCATGCGCAGGTAGTACGAGGTGATGACGAGCAGGGCCACGATGGTCAGGAAGGAGATCGCCGCGCCGACCCCGAAGTGCTGGTTGCCGACGCCCTCGACATAGGCGTAGATCGGCAGGGTCTCGGTGAGGCGGTCGGGTCCGCCCTCGTTCATCGCGAAGAGCTGCGTGAACGACTTGAAGACCCAGATGACCTCCAGGAAGGTCGTGGAGTACAGGAACGGCCGCAGGAAGGGCAGGGTGACCGAGGTGAAGCTCTGCCAGGCGCCGGCGCCGTCCAGGGCGGCGGCCTCGTACAGTTCCTTGGGGATCGTGGTGGTGGCGGCGTACAGGTTGATCGCCACGAAGGGGACCGACTGCCACACGATCAGCACGATGACCACGAAGAAGGTGGAGAACTGGCTGCCCAGCCAGTTGTGGTCGGCCATGGAGTGCCAGCCGAGCCTGTCCAGGACCCAGTTGACGACGCCGAAGCGCTGGGCGAACAGCCACTGGTAGACGGTGGTGGCCGCGACGTAGGGCATGGCCCAGGCGAGGACGAGGCCGATCATGAGGAGCAGCCGCATCTTCTTGCCGAGCCGGGCCAGCAGCAGGCCGATCAGGGTGCCGATCCCCATGATGAGGACGACGTTGGCGGCGGTGAAGAAGACCGAGCGCTCGACGACGTGCCAGAACTCCGGCTCACTCAGGACGCTCCGGTAGTTCTCGACGCCGTTCCACTCGGTGAGGTGCTGGATGAGCTGCCGCGGGTTGAGGTTCTGGAACGACAGCATGCCGTTCTTGACCAGGGGCCAGCCGAGCAGGACCACCGTGGCCAGCAGCGCGGGCAGGACGAGCAGGTAGGGGGCGCCGGCACCGCGGCGGGCGGGGGAGGCGGGGTCACGGTCCGCACCCCGTGGCGGCCTCGGTATCCGGGCCTTGCGGACAGTGGGCTCCCCGGCCGTGTCCGTGCCCTGGGTCTGCACTGACATGAGTTGCCATCTCTTCCATGGCCGAACCGGCCGTACGGACGACTGAGCCGGGGGCACTTAGGGCCTGTCCGGCGGATCCTGCCGGAATCGCTGCTTATGAGGCACCCTTGCCTCAAGCCGGCCTGATCCGCCGGACAGGCCCTGGCGCCCCCGGCGCGGGTCATCAGTTCTGCTGGGCCAGTCGCTTGTCGATCTCGCCCTCGACGTCCTTGGCGGCCGCCGCGGGGTCCTTGCCGTTCAGGACCGCGGTCATGTACGACTTGATCGGGTTCGGGGTGTTCTCCACCGCGGCCCACTCGGGGATCAGCGGGGTGGTGCCGCCGGCGGCAGCGGCGGGCGCGGCGGCCTCGGCGGCGCCGTTGCCCTTGAGGTTGCTCTGCAGGGCCGTCTTGTTCGGGATGACCCCGTTGAGCTTGGCCAGTTCGCCCTCGTACGGGTCGGACAGGGCGATCTTCAGGAACTCCTTGGCCAGGGACTGGTGCTTGCTGTTCTGGGCGACGGCGAGGTTGGAGCCGCCGAGGAAGACGCCCTCGGGCTTGTCGGCCGTGGCACCCGGGATGGTGAAGTAGCCGATCTGCTTCTCGATGGCCTTGTCGGTCTGGATGGCGGTGGCGGCCTCCCAGCCCATGCCGATGAAGGCGCCGGTCTTGCCCTTGGCGAAGATGGTGGCCTGCTGCGGGGTGGCCTCGTCCTTGTCCTTGGGGGCCTTGGAGTAGGAGGCGTACTTCTTGTAGATCTCCATGGCCGCGGCGACCTTGGGGTCGGCGAGGTTGGAGACGTACTTGCTGCCCTGCTTCTTCACCAGGTCGCCGCCCTGGCCGATGATCAGGCCGTCGAGGAAGTACCAGTTCTGGCCCGGCAGGTAGAGCGGCTCGGCGTCGGTCTTCTTGCCGATGGTGTCCAGGTCCTTGAGGAACTCGTCCCGGGTCTTCGGGGTGCTCGTGATGCCGGCCTTCGCCCAGATCGCCTTGTTGTAGATGACGACACGGTTGGCGAAGTACCAGGGGGCGGCGTACTGCTTGCCGTCGTAGACGGAGGACTGCGAGACCGACGGCGTCCAGTCGGCGCCGACCGCCGTCTTGACGTCGGAGAGGTCGGCGAGGCCGCCGGTGGCCGCGTAGGCCGGGGTCTGGGTGTTGCCGACCTCCAGGACGTCCGGCGGGTTGTTCTCGGAGAGGGCGGTGGTGATCTTCTGCTGGATCCCGTCCCACTTCTGGATCTCGAACTTGAGCTTGGCGCCGGTCTTCTTCTCGAAGGCGGCCTGGACGTCCTTGGACCACTGCGGGGGCGCGGAGCCGTCCATGGTCCAGACCGTGAGCGTCTGGCCCTTCCAGCTGTCCGGTCCCGCGTCCTTGGAGCTGTCCTTGCCGTTCCCGCCACACGCCGCAACGGAGACCATCATGCCCGCGATCGAGATCGCGGCAGCGAGCTTGCGCTTCACGCCACCCTCCTCAGGGATGCTGCTTACCCCCCACGCCCTCGGCGGTGACCTGCGTACGACGCTGTTGCACGTAGGGCTCGGGACCTGGCCACTAATGGTGTAGACCAGTACGGTGGAGCTTGGCCTAGACCTTTCGGGGTGTCAAGGGTGGCTCCAGAAGCCGCTGGAGGCCGTTACGAGAACGTCACCGGAGGGACTCCGTCCCCTTTTGCCGGGCTTCCCGGTTGGACTAGACCAATGCGTGACGGGTCGCTATAACGGGAGACCACTCACACAGCCGGGAAGGCAGGCATGACCCCTGACGTCAGCAGCGCGCGCGTGCCGAAGTACTACCGGATCAAGCAGCAGTTGCTCGCGATGACCGAGGCGCTGCAACCCGGTTCGGCCGTGCCCGCCGAGCGGCTGCTCGCAGTCCGGTTCGACACCTCACGGACCACGATCCGGCAGGCGCTCACCGAACTCGTGGGCGAGGGCCGCCTCGACCGGATCCAGGGCAAGGGCACCTTCGTCGCCCAGCCCAAGCTGTACCGCACGCTCCAGCTGACCTCGCACACCGAGGACATGCGCGCCCAGGGCCTCACCCCGGCCTCGCAGGTGCTGGACATCGGGGAGATACCGGCGGACGAGAAGCTCTCGGGCCTGCTCGGCATCGGGCTCGGCGAACGGGTGCTGCGCATCGAGCGGCTGCGGCTGGCCGGCGGCGAGCCGATGGCGATCGAGACGACCCATCTGTCGGCCCGCCGCTTCCCCGGCCTGCGCGGCGAGCTCACGACCCGGCCCTCGCTGTACACCGCGCTCGCCGAGGTCTACGGCGTCCATCTCGCGGAGGCCGACGAGACCATCGAGACCTCGCTGTCCACCCCGCGCGAGGCGCAGTTGCTCGGCACCGACGTGGGGCTGCCGATGCTGCTGCTGTCCCGCCACTCGCGGGACGCGGAGGGCACCCCGGTGGAGTGGGTGCGCTCGGTGTACCGGGGGTCCCGGTACAAGTTCGTGGCCGCCCTGCGCCGGCCGGGCGGCCACTGACCTGCGGGGCGGCTCAGCCGCGCCGGAACCAGGGGGTGTTCGGGCGCGAGCCGCGGACCTGCTCGTCCTGGTGGCCGAAGCCGTCGGCGATCGAGATGGTGCGGTACTGACCGCCGTCGTGCTGGACCCAGCACCAGGTCTTGCCGCCGGCCTGGTACTTGCCGAGGACGAACCCGAAGGCGTCCACCTTGGTGATGCCGTTCAAGGACGACCACTTGGACAGTTCACGGTCGTCCCGGTCGAGGCTGTCCGTGTGGTACGGCTCCTCGGCGACGGAAACGAGCCGGTAGCGCTGGCCCGCGGAGGTGGTGTGGAAGAGCCAGTACTGCGACTTGCCGTTGACGTGCTGCATGTCGGGCACCGGGAGAACCGCGTCGACATGGGTGACACGCGTGGTTCCGCCGAAGGCCGTCCGCCAGTTCGTGAGCGGCATGTCGCCGCCACTGGTACGGCTGTTGTGGCGGCTGTTGAGAGCGATCCAGATCCGCCGGTAGACCTGGGTGCCGTTCACGGTGTGGAAGAGCCAGTAGCTGCTCTCGCCGTTCAGTCTCTGCTCGTCCGGCACCGGCCAGATCGCGTCGACCCGCTCCACGCCCTGGAGCGCGGGCCAGGTGGACAGGTCCACAGGGTCGCCGAAGACGATCCCCGTGGCGTCGTCCGAGCCGGTGGTGAGCTGGTCCACGTCCTCGGCGCCGGTGCCGACGACCCGGACCTGGTTGCCGGAGAAGACCCAGTACCGGCCCTCGACGTCCATCCAGGGCAGGATCTCGTCGACCGGGCCGGGCTGGACCTTCGGCTGCGGCCGCTGTCCGTCCGCCGCAGCGTCCAGCCGGCCCTCGCCGAGTTTGCGCAGGGTGGAGAGCGAGGGGGTGAAGGCGTAGAGGGAGCCCTCGGTGTTCACGAAGGGCCGGAAGTTCAGCTTGGTGATCTTGTGTTCGCCGCCGGTCTCGGTCTCGAAGGCGACGTCACCGTTGCCGATCTTGCTCAGCACCCCGCTGATCATCGTGTCCGGGCCGGGCTTGGGGTTACGGCCCGGCGGGAAGTTGGGGGTGTTGACCCAGTTCCGCTGCATGAACTCGAACTGGTCGACCAGGTCGGCCTGGTAGCAGATGAAGACCAGGCCGCGCTCCTCGTCGGGGCCGCCGCCCGGGGAGGTGGGGTCGAACGGGGCGCCGTAGGGGATGCCGCGGCGGATGATCCGGCGGCGGTCGAGGAACTTCTGCTCGTCCACCGGTCCCTCGTCGATCAGCCCGTCGCGCGGATTGGTCTTGCGCAGATGGGAGAAGAGCGGGGTGATCACGCCGTCGGGGTCGTTCTTGTAGCTGATGACGTTGTCCGGCTTGATGCTCGGGTCGTCGAGGAGCGGGTCCCGGGTGGCGTCGGGGTGGTTGTGGACCGACGCGCCGCACCGCCAGCGGCCGACCAGGCGGGAGGCGAGCCATTCCGTCGACGTCTTCTCCCCCACCACCTTGGCGTCCTTCAGCTTCTTCAGCTCCGTGCCGACCTGCGCCCACCAGCCGGGCACGTCCTGGCCGAGCCGCCGTACCACCTGGAAGGAGCCGTTGCGCATCCACTCGGGCACGCCCTCGGGCAGGGCACTGCCGGTGGCACCGAGGACGAAGAAGTCGGCGGAGAGGAGCCGGGCGCCCGGCTCGGGCTTCTCCTCGATGCCCTCCACGTTCGGTTCGCTGACACCGTCCTTGAAGCCGAAGTGCTCCTTGCCGCGCCGGGGTTCGGGCAGCGTGGCACCGGCCTGCGTGTGGACGATCACGATGCCGGCCCGGGTGGCGGCGTCCGTCTGGCGCGTGAGCTGCCTGTCGTGGTCGTTCTTGTCGTCGGCGGCGACGGTGAGCACGGCGTGCGTGACCTGGTTCTGGGTGGCGCCGAACAGCCACTTGTCGGGCGCGTTGTTGTCGACGTCGCCCAGTGGCTTGGCACGTCGGGCGGCACCCTGGACGAAGGCGCCGACCGTGTCGATGCCGTCGTTCTCCGGCAGCAGGTCCTGTTTGCCGGTGAGGACCGTCAGTCCGGGATAGGTGAGGCTGAGGCCCAGCCAGGTGGCTTTCATGGCCGGGTCGGAGCCCATCGAGTTGCGGCGGGCCTCGCTGAACTTCTCGTTGAAGGCGTGGACCTGCTGGGTCGTCGCCAGTTGCAGGACCAGGTCCTTCAGCCAGCTCCGGGCGGCGGCCGCGTCGCCGAAGCGGAGGAAGAGCAGGGTCATGTTGTCTTTCTTGAACCCGGCGAGGATGTCGCCCTGGATCTCGGTGCTGTCGCGCAGCGCCATGGGGTCTCCCTTGGTGGTGTGGGGACGGGGACGTGCTTCGGTGGCCGGAAGTCCCCGGGCGGCCCGTGGGCGGGGCGCCCGGGAGTCCTGCGGCAGGGGACGGTTCGGGACGGTCAGGCGCTGGGGCGCAGCTGCACCCACTTGCCGATGCTGGGCACGCCTCGGTCGTCGAGGACGTAGAGCAGGTAGTAGCCGGGCGGGGCGTCCTTGGCGGACAGCGGGCTCTGCAGGTCCAGCGTGTTGCCGGCCCGCGCGTTGATCTTCAGCTCGATGCGGCGCTGGCTGGTGTCCACCGAGTGGGTGGAGGTGATGGGCGCCATCAGCACGACCTTGCGGGCCAGCCGGCCATTGGTCGTGTCGATCTGGAAGTCGGTGTCGTACCCGATCGGCCCGTCCGGCACGGTGCGCAGTCCGGGCCGGTCGCCGCCCTGGTTCAGATACGGCGGCTTGAAGATCTCGATGGAGCCGTTCATGCCGGACTTGATGTCCGGGTTGTTGGCGATCTCCTGGAGCTCGTCGCCGGTGATCATGATGCGGCCGTCGGGCAGGATGACCGCGTTGGAGTGGTAGCCGCGCGGCAGCCGTTGCTGCGGGCCGAGCTTCCAGGTGCCGTTCGCGTCACGGAGCTCGGTCTGGCGCCACTTGTCGTCGGCGGTGGGGTTGTACTCGCCGTTGCCGTAGTCGCGGATGTCGAAGGCGCCGTTGACGGTCCACAGCCGGCCGTCCGGGAAGATCAGCGTGTCGTCCATGGTGCGGCCGAAGGCGCGTGAGCTGTCGGTGGTCCAGCTGCCGTTGGAGAACCGGTACGTCTTCGGGTTGTTGCGGTCACCGCCGAGGATCAGCGCCGAGTCGGGGCCGTTGCCGGGGGTGGAGTTGGGCAGGGGCACCGCGGAGCCGTACTTGCGCCCTTCCTCGTCGGGGCGGTCGGGCAGCTTCTGGCTGGTCTCGGTGGCCGGGTCGAAGACGTACTGCTGGTTGTAGTCGCGCCCGAAGCCGTAGATCCTGCCGTCCCGCAGGGAGAACAGCTGCGGGTAGTCGGTGGCGTAGTCGGCCTTGATCTGCCACTTGTCGAGCTGCTGGTTGTCCGGGACGCTCGATTTGTCGAACGACACGGCGGTGTTCTTCGCCGGGAAGCGCTCGATGGTCTTGGAGAGCTTGCCCCAGCCGACGTCGCCGTGGCCGGAGGTGATGAACTGCCGGCCGTCCGCGCCGGTGACGACCGAGGGGTACCAGCGGCCCTCGGCCATGTCCTGCTGCCGGTGCCAGGTCTCGGTCCAGGGGTCGAAGACGAAGGCGAGGTGGGCGCCGGTGCCGTGGTTGCCGCCGAGGTTGCCGCCGAAGATGCCGACCATGCCGTTGGGCAGGTAGGCGTGTCCGGCGCAGAAGATCGGGGCGGGGCGCGGTTCGTTCAGGCCGTCGTCCATGTCCACCGTCGGCGGCGGTACGGCCTTGAAGGTGCCGGTGCCCGTGTCGTCGTCGGGCGCGGGCGGGGTCCAGACGTAGGCGCGGCCCGCGTTCTGACGGCCGATGACCTGGGTGGGCGCGGTCTCCTTGTTCGGGTTGTCCTCGACGGCCTCGAAGGAGAACAGCAGCACCTTGCCGGTGGGCAGCAGGGCGACGTGGTCGCCGTAGTCCGGGCTCTTGATGTACTGCTTGAACTCGCCCGACTGGGCGGCCGAGAACGCCGCGTTCGCCTCGGCCTGCGAGTCGGTGTGCTCCTTCAGGCTACGGGTGCGGATCGGCTGCGGATAACCGGCGTCGACGGCGCGCAGGCCGATGCGGTCGCGGGCCAGCTGCTCGGCACGGGGCCGGCCGAGGGCCTTGACCTCCTCGGGGCGGATCTCCTTCGCGATCTGCTCGCGGGTGATGCGGACGCCGCCCGGATGGGGGTCGAAGCCGTGCCGGGCGGACGGGGTCGAGCCGAGTGCGGCGGGGGCGGTGACGGACAGGACGACCACGGCGCAGCCGGCTGCGAACGTCCATCTCCGGCTGCGGGGGATCCCTCTGCGGGACATGGGGCTCCTCGGGGGAACACGGGACGCCGTGCGGGCACGGAGCAGCACAGGACGACCACGTAGAGTGACGGAACAGGCGCAGTTAATCACACACGGTAGCGATCGCGATCGATCTGCTCGAAAGATTGACCGTTTTACCCCGATGAGTGGTAACGCTGCGTGTCCGTCGGAGGAGGGCCGGACCGGCGGGCTCCAATGAGCGAGCCAGTCCCCCTTCCCGAGAACGTCCCGAGGAGCCATCAGCATGACCGCCACCCGTGTCCGTGTCCCCCTCGCCGCGGCGGGAGCCCTCGCCCTGCTCGGCTGCGCCGTCGCACCGGCCACCGCGCTCGCCGACCCGCCACAGCCGCCGCGCGAGATCACCGGCCAGCTCATCCCCGGCGGTGCCGACGGCACCCGCCACGAGGTGCTCTGCCCGCCACAGCAGCACGCCTACGGCGGCGGCTACGCCCTGAGCGCCCGCACAGGCACCCGGCTGTCCGAGGACTCCCCCGCCGACGTGTGGGAGAACCGGCCGAACGACAACGCCAGCGGCTGGATCGTCACCGTGCGCAAGACCACGTGGTTGCAGCAGCCGCAGATGCCGCAGAAGCCGAAGCCGCAGCATGAACAGCACGAGCAGCACGAGCAGCACCGCCCGGACGGCGGCAGCGAGGAGCGGCACGACGCCGGTCCGGCCGATCTGACCCTCTACGTCACGTGCAGCGACGAGTCGCCGATGCACGGCATGTGACACCTCCCCGGCCGCGCCGGACGGGAGCGGCGGGCCCGGTCACGCCGCGGGCGGCCCGCTCCCCCGCGGGCCGCCCGTCGCATCGCCGGCGCTCACCGGTTCACGAGCGCGATGTCCAGGTCGTCGATCGCGTGGAAGACGGGCATGAGGGCGATGCCCGCGGGCCGCATCTCCAGGAGCGTGGCCTGCACATGGGCGGCACCGGCCTTGAGGGTCTCCAGGGAGACCTTGCCGGAGTTCTGCCAGCGGTGCTCGGCGCCGTCGCACCGGGCGGCGCTGCCGCCGATGCCGTGCTTGACGCGCGGGTCGCTCTGGCTGACCGAGGAGCTGACGAGCACCGGCCCGGTGCCGGAAACGCAGCGGTAGGTGCCGGAGAGCGTGACGGTGCCGTCGGCCGCGATCGAGCCGGTGGAGTCGACGGTGACGGTCTCGGCGGGGTCGGCGCCGGCCGGGACCGCGGCGGCGCACAGCAGGGCGGCGGCGCCGAGGGCCGCGGCGAGGGCGGGACGGACGGGCATGGGGTACCTCCCGGTTTCATGGGGTCGAGGTTCCTGGGGCAGAGGGATCCACTGGATACCGGGCGGCCGCACCGAGCGGCGTGACCGTCACTCCAACGGTGGCGCGTCATGGGACCGTCCGGGAGTTGTCCGGGTGTTGTCACGCTTCACGGCGAGCGGTTCCGGCGCGTTCACGACGGGCGCATGGTCTATGCATGACGGGCGGCGGGCGATTCCGCCGGCCCCCTCACACTTCGCTGTGGAGGTGCGCCATGTGCTCCTGCCGGTCCTCGCGTCCCGCGTCCGACCCCACCCTGCGCCACCCGGTGGCCGCCCGTCCCGAACAGGGCTGGACCCTGCTGTGCGACGGCTCGATCGTCTTCGACGACACCGGCGAACTGCACCCGGACGGCAGCGTGGTCCCGCCGCACCGGGTACCGGCGGACCGTCTCGCGGCGGCGGTCTGATCCGCGTACGGCGCGGCCCCGGCTCCGCGCCCGCCCACCGGCGCGGTTCGGCCCGCGGCGGCGGCCCGGCGCAGGCCGGCCGCGGTCACGGCAGTACGGCGAACCCGTCCAGCTCCACCATCGCCCGCTCGTCCCACAGCCGTACGACCTCCACGACGGCCATCGCCGGATAGTGCCGGCCCGCCAGGTCCCGCCAGATGCGGCCCAGACGGCCGGCGTGGGCACGGTACGCGGCGACGTCCGTGGCGTAGACCGTGACCCGGGCGAGGTCGGCGGGGGTGCCGCCGGCCGCGCGCAGGGCGGTCAGAAGATTGCCGAGCGCCTGCTCGAACTGCTCGGGCAGCGTGTCGCCGGTGACCTTGCCGTCGGTGTCGAGGGCGGTCTGGCCCGCGAGGAACACCACACGGGAGCCGGCGGCGACCACGGCGTGCGAGAAACCCGTGGGCGGAGACAGCTCGGGCGGGTTGACGCGCTCGGTGCTCACCGGACCTCCCGGTCGTCGGCGGTGGTGTACAACTCCTTGGCGATGATGCCCCGTTGGACCTCGCTCGCGCCCTCGTAGACCCGGGGTGCGCGCACCTCGCGGTAGAGGTGTTCGAGGAGGTGGCCGCGGCGCAGGGCGCGGGCGCCGTGCAGCTGGACGGCGGTGTCGACGACGTACTGCGCGGTCTCGGTGGCGAGCAGCTTGGCCATCGCGGCCCGTCCGGGGACGCCGGGCGCGCCCTGGTCGTACGCCGTGGCCGCCGCGTACACCATCAGCCGGGCCGCCTCCGTGCGCAGCGCCATCTCGGCCACCTGGTGGGCGACCGCCTGAAGGTCCATCAGCCGGCCCTGGAAGGCCTCGCGCCGGCGGGTGTGCCGGACCGTCGCGTCGAGCGCGGCCTGGGCCATGCCGACGGCGAACGCGCCGACGCTGGGCCGGAAGAGGTTGAGGGTGCCCATGGCGACGGCGAAGCCGCGGTCCACCGCGCCGAGGACGTCGGCGGCGGTGACGGGTACGGCGTCGAAGGCGAGGGCGCCGATGGGGTGCGGGGAGAGCATCTCCAGGGCGCTGCCGGTGAGTCCGGGCCGGTCGGCCGGGACCAGGAACGCGGTCACGCCCCGGGCTCCGGCGCCCGGGGTGGTGCGGGCGAAGACGGTGTAGAAGTCGGCCTCGGGGGCGTTGGAGATCCAGCACTTCTCGCCGGTCAGCCGCCAGCCGCCGGCGCCGTCGGACGCGGCCGCGAGGGACAGCGCGGCCGCGTCCGAACCGGCCCCGGGCTCGCTCAGCGCGAACGCGGCGACCGCGCTGCCGTCGGCGACCCGGGGCAGCCAGCGCGCGCGCTGGGCCGGGCTGCCGTGGGCGTGCACCGGATGGGCGCCGAGGCCCTGGAGGGCGAGGGCGGTCTCGGCCTCGGTACAGGCCTGGGCGAGGGACTCGCGCATCAGGCACAGATCGAGCGCGCCGGAGGTGAACAGCCGCTCCAGCAGCCCGAGTCGGCCGAGTTCGGTGAGGAGCGGCCGGTTGACGTGGCCCGGCTCGCCCTTGTCGGCGAGGGGGCGCAGCCGCTGCCCGGCCAGCGCGCGCAGCTCGGCGCACCAGGCGGTCTGTTCCGGTTCGAGCGAGAATGCGGGCACGCCGTCCTCCCTCCGGGACGGACCGTCACGGCCCGTCCCGTCGCCGTGCGGGAGGGGCCGCGACGACCCGTCCCGCCTTCTTCCCGGGCCGGGCCGCCATGGCCCACCCGTCGTGCTTCCGGAGCGGCCGCCACGGCCGGTCCCGTCGCTCTTCGGACCACCCGGCCCGTACTCCGTCTCCCCCGACGTTATCGCGTGCGGTTGACTGCCGTCACCAAGACGATACGCTCGATGCGCGAGCCCACCGGAAAGCCCGTACGTACCCGTGGCACGGCAAGGGGGCGAACCGCCATGCATGTCTCGGCCCACGTCGACACCTTCGCGCGCGACCATCTGCCCCCGCCGGACGAGTGGCCCGAGCTGCGCTTCGACCTGCCGGAGCTGCGCTACCCCGACCGGCTGAACTGCGCCGCCGAACTCCTGGACCACACCGACCCGGACCACCCGGTCTTCCACACCCCGGCGGGCCCCAGCTGGACGTACGGCGAGCTGCGCGCGCGCGTCGACCGGATCGCGCACGTGCTCACCGGCGACCTCGGCGTGGTCCCCGGCAACCGGGTGCTGCTGCGCGGCCCCACCACGCCCTGGCTCGCCGCCTGCTGGCTGGCCGTGCTGAAGGCGGGCGCCGTCGCGGTCACCGTGCTGGACCGGCAGCGCCCGCACGAGCTGGCGACCATGTGCGAGATCGCCCTGGTGCGGCACGCGCTGTGCGACATCCGGTCGGTGGACGACCTGGCGAAGGCCGACATACCCGGGCTGCGGATCACGACGTACGGCGGTGACGGCCCCGACGACCTCCTGCGCCGTCCCGTACCCGGCACGCCCTTCCCGGCGGTGGACACCGCTGCCGACGACGTCGCCCTGATCGCGTTCACCTCCGGGACCACGGGTCGCCCGAAAGGGTGCATGCACTTCCACCGGGACGTGCTCGCCATAGCCGACACCTTCTCCCGGCATGTGCTGCGCCCCCACGCCGACGACGTGTTCGCCGGCAGTCCCCCGCTCGGCTTCACCTTCGGCCTCGGCGGGCTGGTGGTCTTCCCGATGCGGGCCGGTGCCAGCAGCCTCCTGCTGGAGCAGGCCGGCCCCAGGCACCTGCTGCCCGCGCTCGCCGGACACCGGGTCTCGGTGCTGTTCACCGCCCCGACCGCCTACCGCGCCATGCTGGACGAGCTGGACGGCCACGACATCTCATCTCTGCGGCGCTGCGTGTCGGCCGGCGAGAACCTGCCCGCGGCCACCTGGCGGGCCTGGCACGAGCGCACCGGCCTCAGGCTCATCAACGGCATCGGCGCGACCGAGCTGCTGCACATCTTCGTCTCCGCCGCCGACGAGGACATCAGACCCGGGACCACGGGGGTGCCGGTGCCGGGCTGGCAGGCGCGGGTGCAGGACGCGGACGGGCGCCCGGTGCCCGACGGCGAGCCCGGTCTGCTGGCCGTGCGCGGCCCGGTGGGCTGCCGTTATCTGGCCGACCCGCGCCAGCGGGTGTACGTGCGCGGCGGCTGGAACGTCACCGGCGACACCTATGTCCGCGAGCCCGACGGCTACTTCCGCTATGTGGCCCGCGCCGACGACATGATCATCTCCGCCGGGTACAACATCGCCGGGCCGGAGGTGGAGGACGCGCTCCTGCGCCATCCGGACGTGCTGGAGACGGCGGTCGTGGGCCGCCCGGACGAGACACGCGGACAGGTCGCCGTGGCCTACACGGTGCTGCGCCCGGGGGCACCGCGCGACGCGGAGGCCCTGCGCCGGTTCCTGCTGGCCGAACTGGCGCCCTACAAATGCCCGCGCGCATTCGTCTTCCTGGACGCGCTGCCCCGCACGGCCACCGGCAAGCTCCAGCGGTTCCGGCTGCGCACCGATGGTGACCAGCAGTGATGACGACGACCTAAAATGATCAACGTGTCCGAGCAGCACGCCCCCCGGTCCCTCATCGTCACGCTCTACGGCGCGTACGGCCGCTTCATGCCCGGCCCCGTGCCCGTCGCCGAGCTGATCCGGCTGCTGGCCGCGGTCGGCGTGGACGCGCCGTCCGTCCGCTCCTCCGTGTCCCGGCTCAAACGGCGCGGGCTGCTGCTGCCGGCCCGCACGGACAGCGGCGCCGCCGGCTACGAACTCTCCCCCGAGGCACGCCAGTTGCTGGACGACGGCGACCGCCGTATCTACGCGACGGCACCCCCCGAGGACGAGGGCTGGGTGCTGGCGGTCTTCTCCGTGCCCGAGTCGGAGCGGCAGAAGCGGCATGTGCTGCGCTCCCGGCTGTCGGGCCTGGGCTTCGGCACGGCCGCCCCCGGGGTGTGGATCGCCCCGGCCCGGCTGTACGAGGAGACGGAACACACCCTGCGCCGGCTCCACCTGGACGCGTACGTGGACTTCTTCCGCGGCGAGCACCTGGGCTTCGCGGCGACGGCCGAGGCGGTCGCCCGCTGGTGGGACCTGGCCGCGATCGCCAAGGAGCACGAGCGCTTCCTGGACGCGCACGCCCCGGTGCTGCGCGCCTGGGAGCGCCGCACGGACACCCCGCCCGAGGAGGCCTACCGCGACTACCTCCTCGCCCTCGACTCCTGGCGCCACCTGCCCTACACCGACCCCGGCCTGCCCACCCGCCTGCTGCCCACGGGCTGGCCCGGCGTGCGTTCGGCGGAGGTCTTCCGGGAGCTGCACGCGCGGCTGCGGGATGCGGGGGCGCGGTTCGCCGGGGTGTGAGGCGGGTCAGGCGCAGACCCGGCGGTGCGCGCCTGATCAACCGTCCAGGGTCAGCCGGGGCTTGGGGGCGTCCGTGCGGCCGGTCTGGGGGCGGCGGCTGCCCGCCCGGTAGGGCGCGGGCCAGACGACCCCCGGGCCGTCGTAGCCCTGCTCGGCCGCCGCGTGCAGGGTCCAGTGCGGGTCGTACAGATGCGGGCGGGCCAGCGCGCACAGGTCCGTGCGGCCGGCGAGGATCAGGGAGTTCACGTCGTCCCACGAGGAGATCGCGCCGACCGCGATCACCGGGACGCGTGCCTCGTGCCGGATGCGGTCGGCGAACGGCGTCTGGTACGACCGCCCGTACTCCGGCCGCTCCTCGGCGACGACCTGCCCGGTGGAGACGTCGATCGCGTCGGCGCCGTGCGCGGCGAAGGCACGGGCGATCCCGACCGCGTCCTCGGCACTCGTGCCGCCCTCGGCCCAGTCGGTGGCGGAGATACGGACCGTCATCGGGCGCTCGGCCGGCCACACCGCGCGGACGGCGTCGAAGACCTCCAGCGGGAACCGCAGCCGCTTCTCCGGCGAGCCGCCGTAGGCGTCGGTGCGGTGGTTGGTGAGCGGGGAGAGGAAGCCGGAGAGCAGGTAGCCGTGGGCGCAGTGCAGTTCGAGCAGATCGAACCCGGCCCGCGCGGCCCGCCAGGCGGCTGCCGTGAACTGCTCGCGGATGTCGGTCAGTTGGGCCCTCGACAACCGGCGCGGGGTCTGGCTGCCCGGCTTGTACGGCAGCGGGGAGGCGGCCACGAGCGGCCAGTTGCCCTCGGGCAGCGGCTCGTCGATGCCCTCCCACATCAGCTTCGTGGAGCCCTTGCGGCCGGAGTGCCCGAGCTGCACCCCGATCGCCGTGCCCGGCGCCTGGGTGTGCACGAAGTCGGTGACCCGCCGCCACGCCTCGGCCTGCCGGCCGGTGTAGAGACCGGCACAGCCCGGGGTGATCCGGCCCTCCTCGCTCACGCACACCATCTCGGTCATGACGAGCCCGGCCCCGCCGAGGGCGCGGGCGCCGAGGTGGACGAGGTGGAAGTCGCCGGGTACGCCGTCGGTGGCGGAGTACATGTCCATCGGCGACACCACGACCCGGTTGCGCAGGGTCAGCCCGCGCAGCCGGAACGGGGTGAACATCGGGGGCGTGCCGGGCGGGCAGCCGAACTCGCGCTCCACGGCGTCGGTGAAGCGGGCGTCGCGCAGCCGGAGGTTGTCGTGGGTGACCCGGCGGCTGCGGGTGAGCAGGTTGAAGGCGAAGCGGCGGGGCGGCTGGTCGCGGTACAGGTGAAGGTTCTCGAACCATTCCAGGCTGGCCCGGGCGGCCCGCTGGGTGGAGGCGACGACGGGCCTGCGCTCCTCCTCGTACGCCGCCAACGCCCTGGGTACGTCGGGCTGTTCCGCCAGGCAGGCGGCGAGGGCCAGCGCGTCCTCGACGGCGAGCTTGGTGCCGGAGCCGATGGAGAAGTGGGCGGTGTGGGCGGCGTCACCGAGCAGGACGACATTGCCGTGCGACCAGCGGTCGTTGACCACCGTACGGAACGTCGTCCAGGCCGAGTTGTTGGAGCGCAGGGGGCGGCCGCGCAGCGCCTCGGAGAAGATCTTGGCGCAGCGTCCGATGGACTCCGCCGTGTCGAGCTCGTCGAATCCCGCCGCCCGCCACACCTCCTCGCGCATCTCCACGATGACGGTGGAGGCAGCGGCCGAAAAGGGGTAGCCGTGCAGCTGCA
Organism: Streptomyces sp. CoH27; assembly: GCF_020181035.1. GTDB lineage: Bacteria > Actinomycetota > Actinomycetes > Streptomycetales > Streptomycetaceae > Streptomyces > Streptomyces camelliae. Next base: position 78,051 of record NZ_JAIQYY010000003.1, on the reverse strand, counting down.
TCACGCCGTGCTCGGTCTCGGCGATGTCGAAGCGGAAGGCGTCGAAGGCGAAGTCGGCGGCGAGCCAGACATAGCGGCAGTGGTGTGTCGCCACATGGGGGCGGAACACCGGGGCGTAGGCCTCGCGGGTGGCGCTGTGCACACCGTCGGCGGCGATGACGAGGTCGTACTCGGCCGACAGCACGTCCGTGGGCGGCGCCTCGGTGCGAAATCGCAGGTCCACACCGAGGGAGCGGCAGCGGTCGTGGAGGATCTCCAGGAGGCGGTGCCTGCCGAGGGCGGCGAAGCCGTGTCCCCCGGAGCGTTGTGCCGTGCCCCGGTGCACGATGTCGATGTCGTCCCAGCGCACGAAGTCCCGCCGCAGGGCCTCGTAGACCACCGGGTCGGCGTGTTCGATGCCGCCCAGGGTCTCGTCGGAGAGGACGACTCCGAAGCCGAAGGTCACGTCCGGGGCGTTGCGCTCCCAGAGGGTGATGTCACGGGCGGGGTCGAGCCGCTTCAGCAACGCGGCCGCGTACAGCCCTCCGGGCCCTCCGCCGATGATCGCCACGCGCATGACGGCTCACCTCCCCTGCCACTTCGGCGGACGCTTCTCCGTGAAAGCCGCGTGGAACTCCGCGTAGTCCTCGCCGTTCATCAGCAGCGCCTGGGTCGAGGCGTCCAGTTCGACCGAGGCGGCGAGCGGCATGTCCAGTTCGGCGGTGAGCAGGGCCTTCGTCTGGGCGTGCGCCAGGGCCGGGCCGTCGGCCAGGCGGCGGGCCAGGGCCTGGGCCGCCGCGTCGGCGTGGCCCTCGTCGGTCAGTTCGCTGATCAGGCCGATGCGCTCCGCCTCGGGGGCACGGACCGGCTCGCCCAGCATGAGCAGCCGGGTGGCGTGGCCGAGGCCGACGATCCGGGGCAGCAGATAGGCCGCGCCCATGTCGCCGCCGGACAGGCCGACGCGGGTGAAGAGGAAGGCGAAGCGGGCCGAGGGGTCCGCCACCCGGAAGTCGGCCGCGAGGGCGAGCACCGCTCCGGCGCCCGCCGCCACCCCGTGCACCGCGGCGATCACCGGGAAGGGGCATTCGCGGATCGCGCGCACCACCTGGCCGGTCATCCGGTTGAAGTCGAGCAGCTGGGCGGTGTCCATCGAGAGGGTGGCGCCGATGATCTCGTCCACGTCTCCGCCGGAGCAGAAGCCGCGGCCCTCGCCGGCCAGTACCAGGGCGCGCACCGAGCGCTCCCGGGACAGCTCGGCGAGCAGATCGCGCAGGTCGGCGTAGCCGCCGAAGGTGAGCGCGTTGAGTTTCTCGGGGCGGGCGAGGGTGACGGTGGCGACCCCGTCGGCGCGGTGGACCCGCAGATGCTCCCAGTCGGAGGTGCGGGCGGCGGAGCCGGTGAAGGGACTCATGACGTGCGGCCTCCTAGGGCGGCGGTGCCGTACGTTGCTCTGTCCCACGAAGTTATCACCTGTTTGTGACTGTCGTCATGAGTGCGCGACAGACGCAGGTCCGCCGTCCGCCGATCGGCCCAGCCCGGTCACGTGCGTCACCGGTCGGCGACAGGGCCGTAACAGCGGGCTCGGGCGGGCGAGGCAGGCCGTTCGGCTGGGTAGGCCGCCCGGTACCGGGGCCGAACACCCCGGGCGAAGCCCGCCGATCGGCTGAAGTGGCCGGGCCCGTACCATTCCTACAGTCGAAAGCAGGACAACCTGCTCCATGAACGGACTCGCCTTGCACGAACGCCCCACCGAATCGGCCTCCTGGCGCATCGCGCTGCCGCACACCGCCGCGGCGGTGCCCGTGGCCCGCGCTCTGGTGCGTACGGCCCTGGCCGAGGTGGAGCACACGGCCGACAGTGACACCGCGGAGCTGCTCACGGCCGAGCTGGTGGCCAACGCGGTGGAGCACACCGCCGGGCGCGGCCCGATAGAGCTGGTGGTGCAGCTGCTGCCGACCGGCTGCCAGGTCGAGGTGCACGACCCGGACCCGGCGCCGCCGGGCCGGCTGACCGCGCCGGTGGTCGAGCAGCCCGACGTCTGGCAGGAGGGCGGGCGCGGGCTGCTGCTGATCCGCGCCCTCAGCTCGTCCTGCGGTCACCACCCCACCCCGTCGGGCAAGGCGGTGTGGTTCACACTGCCTGTGGTTCCCGCTCAGCGGCGGCCGTCGGCATGACCTCGGGGGCCGTCCCGGCGAGCGTGGAGTGCCGGCGGCCGTAGCCGGCGTGGATCGCCAGGTCCACCACGAGGAACACGGCGAACTGGACCCAGGTCCGACGTGACACGGGGAGCGGGCATGCGGGTGGAGGGTCAGGCAAGGCTCTGTGACGCACCCGCCAGGGTGGCCACGAGGACCGCCTTGATCGTGTGCATCCGGTTCTCCGCCTCGTCGAAGACGACCGAGTGCTCGGACTCGAAGACCTCGTCGGTGACCTCCAGCTCGGACAGTCCGTACCGCTCGTGGATCTCGCGGCCGACCTTGGTGCCGAGGTCGTGGAAGGCCGGCAGGCAGTGCAGGAACTTCACGCCGGGGTTGCCGGAGGCGGCGAGGACGTCCATGGTCACGGCGTACGGACCCAGCAGGGCGATGCGCTCGTCCCAGACCTCCTTGGGCTCGCCCATCGACACCCAGACGTCGGTCGCGAGGAAGTCGGCGCCGCGCACGCCCTCCTTCACGTCCTCGGTGAGCGTGACCCGGGCGCCGGAGGCGGTGGCGAGCTGCCGGGCCACCTGCACGATCGTCTCGTCCGGCCACAGCACCCGGGGCGCGACGATCCGGACGTCCATGCCGAGCAGGGCGCCGGTGACGAGGTAGGAGTTGCCCATGTTGTAGCGGGCGTCACCGAGGTAGGCGAAGACGACCTCGTTCAGCGGCTTGTCGGTGTGCTCGGTCACGGTGAGCACGTCGGCGAGCATCTGGGTGGGGTGCCACTCGTCGGTGAGGCCGTTGTAGACGGGAACCCCGGCGTGGGCGGCCAGCTCCTCGACGACCCCCTGGCCGTGCCCGCGGTACTCGATGGCGTCGAACATCCGGCCGAGGACGCGGGCGGTGTCCTTCACGGACTCCTTGTGCCCGATCTGCGAGCCGGCCGGGTCGAGGTAGGTCGTGCGGGCGCCCTGGTCGGCGGCGGCGACCTCGAACGCACACCGGGTACGCGTCGAGGTCTTCTCGAAGACGAGCGCGATGTTCTTGCCGGTCAGGTACTGCGTCTCGGTCCCTGCCTTCTTGGCCGCCTTCAGCTCGGCCGCCAGCTCGACCAGGCCGCGGAACTCCTCCTCGGTGAAGTCGAGCTCCTTGAGGAAGTGGCGGCCGGTGAAGACGGTCGGGACTGTCGCCATGGTGGGCGCTCCGGGGGTACGAGCGGACAGGACCCTGGAATTCTATACGACCTCCAGAATTTCTATACAGCCTCCTGGCGTCCGCTTCATCACACCGGTCAGACCGGGTCCCGCTGCACCGGGCAGCTCATGCACCGGGGGCCGCCGCGGCCCCGCCCCAGCTCGCTGCCCGGGATCTCGATCACCTCGACACCCTGCTTGCGCAGATGGGTGTTGGTGGTGGCGTTGCGCTCGTAGGCGATGACGACGCCGGGTTCGACGGCGAGCACGTTGCAGCCGTCGTCCCACTGCTCGCGTTCGGCGGCGTGCACGTCCTGGGTGGCGGTCAGCACCCGGATCTCGCCGAGGCCGAGGGCGGCGGCGATGGCGCGGTGCATGTGCTCCGGGGGATGATCGGTCACCTTCAGCTCCCGCTCGCCGACGCCCGGCTCGATGGTGTACGAGCGCAGCATGCCGAGGCCCGCGTACTGGGTGAAGGTGTCGCCGTCGACCATGGTCATCACGGTGTCCAGGTGCATGAAGGCGCGCCGCTTGGGCATGTCGAGCGCGACGATGGTGCGCGCGGAGCCGGCCGCGAACAGCTGGTGGGCCAGCATCTCCACGGCCTGCGGGGTGGTGCGCTCGCTCATGCCGACCAGGACGGCGCCGTTGCCGATCACCAGGACGTCACCGCCCTCGATGGTGGAGGGGTGGTCGGCCTGGCCCTGCGACCAGACATGGAACGTTTCGTCACGGAACAGCGGGTGATACCGGTAGATCGCCTCGAAGTGGACGGTCTCGCGCTGCCGGGCGGGCAGCCGCATGGCGTTGATGGCGACCCCGTCGTAGATCCAGGCGGAGGTGTCACGGGTGAAGAGGTGGTTGGGCAGGGGGCCGAGGAGGAAGTCGTCGAGGTCCATCACATGGAAGCGGACGGACGTCGGCTCCGGGTGCGCCGCAAGGAACTCCCGCTTGGTCATGCCCCCCACGAGCGCCTCGGCCAGCTCCCTCGCGGGCAGGGCGGCGAACGCGGCGCGCAGGTGGTCGGTGGCGAGGGGGCCGTACTCCTTCTCATGGAAGACCCGGTCGAGGACGAGCGTGCGGGCCTCGGGCAGCTGGAGGGTCTCGGTGAGCAGGTCGCCGAAGAGGTGGACGGCGACTCCGCGGTCCCGCAGGACGTCGGCGAACCCGTCGTGCTCGGCACGCGCCCGGCGCACCCACAGCACGTCGTCGAAGAGGAGGGCGTCCTTGTTGCTCGGGGTGAGCCTTTTGAGCTCCAGGTCGGGCCGGTGCAAGATCACGCGGCGCAGCCGCCCGGCCTCGGAGTCGACACGGTAGGTCATGCCTCCATCCTGGCCGCAGCCGACCGGGTTCACGCTCCTGTCGCCGGTTTCTGCACCTTCTTGTTCCCTTCAGCGCTTCTCGTCCTGTTGACGAGAAGCGGAGTCTCCGTTTATCGTCGCGATGACGAAAAACGAGGGGGTTCCATGGCCGACATCACCCGGCGCCTGGGCTGGCGTCATCTGCGCGGGGCGCCGACGGCGCACATCCGGCACCACCGGGGCGGGACGCTGCTGCACGACGGACCGGGGCTCAGCTTCTGGTTCCGCGCGCTCACCGCGGCGATCTCCGAAGTGCCGGTCGACGACCGGGAGTTGGCGATGACCTTCCATGCCCGTACGGCCGACTTCCAGGACGTGTCCGTGCAGGCGACCGTCACCTACCGCGTCGCCGATCCGGCCGTGGCCGCCGCCCGCCTGGACTTCTCCGTCGACCCGGACACCGGCGCCTGGCGCGGCACACCGCTGGAGCAGCTGGGCACCCTCCTGACCGAGACCGCGCAGCAGCACGCGCTGGACGTCCTGGCGCGTACGCCGCTCGCGGCCGCGCTGGCCGACGGCGTCACGGCGGTGCGCGAGCGGGTCGCGGCCGGACTCGGTGCCGAGCCGCGGCTGCCCGCCACCGGCATCGAGGTGGTCGCCGTCCGCGTGATGGCGCTCAGACCGGAGCCGGAGGTGGAGCGCGCCCTGCGCACACCGGCCCGGGAGCAGATCCAGCAGGAGGCCGACCGGGCGACCTACGAGCGGCGGGCCGTGGCCGTCGAGCGGGAGCGGACCATCGCCGAGAACGAGCTGGCCAGCCGCATCGAACTCGCCCGCCGCGAGGAGCAGTTGGTCGAACAGCGGGGCACCAACGCCCGGCGCGAGGCCGAGGAGCAGGCCGCGGCGGACGCGGTACAGGCGCAGGCGGAGGCGTCCCGGAAGGTCCGGCTGGCCGACGCCGAGGCACAGCGGACGGAACGGCTGGCCCGGGCGGAGGCCGCCCGGGCGGTCGAACTGGCCGAGGCCGAAGCACGGCGTACCGAGCGGCTGGGCCAGGCCGAGGCCGCGCGTACGGTGGCGCTCGCCGAGGCCGATGCGGCGAAGGCCGTCCGGCTGGCGCGGGTGGAGGCCGACGCGGCGCGAGAGGTCGGAGCGGCACGGGCCGAGGCCCAGGCGGCCTGGCTGCGGGTGCACACCGAGGCCGGGATCGACGGGGCGACGACCCTGCGCGCGCTGACCGCCGACCGGCTGGCGGAGAACCTGCCGCGCATCGACAGTGTGACCGTCGCACCGGACGTGCTGACCGGGCTGCTCACCCGGCTCACGCCCGGAGAGCCGGCATGAGCCGCACCCCGGCGCCGCCCGCCCGGCGCGCCCCGGGGGCCGGCCGGACGCCCGGGACCCCGCCGCCCGCCGGGCGCGCCCCGAGAGCAGGCCGGACGCCCGGCACCCCGCCGCGGCCCAGGGCCGGCCCGGTGGCCGTCGCCTCGCTCACCCGGGCGGTCACCCGCTGCGGGTCTGCCTCGACCTCGACGCCTCGCTCACGTCCCTCGGCGGCAGACCTCGCTTCGGCACGCACCACTCCCCGCAGCACAGCCCCGAGCAGGCCCGGGCCCACCCCCGGAGCAACCCGATGAGCCTCGCCCCGCGCGCCGTGCTGGTCCACCGCACCACGGAGTACGAGGAGCTGGTCGCCCGGCACGGCACGCACGGCCAGGCCGCGTTCTTCCTCGCCTCCCGGGGCCGGGACATCGAGGAGGTCGCCGCGCGCCACCGCCGCGCCCGCGCCGCGCTGGCCGAGGTGACCTCGGCGGTTCCGTTGACGTGGCGTCAGGCGCGGGTGGAACGGGGCGACCTGGACCGGTTCCTGTTCGCGCCCGAGGACGTGGTCGTGGTGATCGGGCAGGACGGGCTGGTCGCGAACGCCGCCAAGTACCTGACCGGCCAGCCGGTGATCGGCATCGACACCGACCCCGGCCGCAACCCGGGTGTGCTGGTACGGCACCGGCCCGGCGACGCGGCCAGGATGCTGGCCTCCGCGGGCGGTTCGGGCTCTTCGGTGGACGAGCTCACCATGGTGGAGGCCGTCGCCGACGACACCCAGCGGCTGCTGGCGCTCAACGAGATCTTCCTGGGCACGGCCGGTCATCAGACCGCCCGATACCGCCTGGGCCTGGAGGACGACGGGGGTGTCGTCGAGGCCCAGGCTTCCTCCGGGGTGCTGGTGGGAACCGGCACCGGCGCGACCGGCTGGCTCCGCTCCGTGTGGCAGGAGCGGGGCAGCCGGATCGCGCTGCCCTCCCCCACCGAGGACCGGCTGGTGTGGTTCGTCCGCGAGGCCTGGCCGTCACCGGCCACCGGGACGAGCCTGGTGGCCGGCGAACTCGCGGCCCCGGCGGCGCTGACCGTCACCGTCGAGTCCGACCGCCTCATCGCCTTCGGCGACGGCATCGAGACGGACGCGCTCCAGCTGACCTGGGGGCAGACGATCCGCGTCGGGGTGTGCGAGCAGCGGCTGCGGCTGGTCGGCTGACCTGCCTCACAACCGCGGGTCCACCGGCTCCGACTCCAGGGCCAGCACCCCGAACACCGCCTCGTGCACCCGCCACAGCGGCTCCCCGTCGGCGAGCCGGTCCAGGGCCTCCAGGCCGAGGGCGTACTCGCGCAGGGCGAGGGACCGCTTGTGGTTCAGGAACCGCCCCCGCAGCCGGGCCAGGTTGTCCGGCCGGGTGTACTCGGGGCCGTAGATGATCCGCAGGTACTCCCGGCCCCGGCACTTGATGCCGGGCTGGACCAGCCTGCCGTCGCCGTCCCGGACGAGCGCGCCGAGCGGCTTGACCACCATGCCCTCGCCGCCGCGGCCGGTCATCTCCAGCCACCAGTCGACGCCCGCGCGGACCGACTCCGCCTCGCCGGTGTCGACGTACAGCCTTCTGGTGGTCTGGAGGAGTCCGGTGCCGTCGTGCTCCACCAGGCGGTCGAGCAGGGCCAGTTGCTCGTCGTGCGGCAGCGTGGCGAGGCTGCGGCCCTGGACGGCCAGCAGCTGGAAGGGGGCCAGGCGTACGCCGTCCAGGCCGTCGGTGGTCCAGCAGTAGCGGCGGTAGGCGCCGGTGAACGCGGCCGCGTCGGCGGCGCGTTCGCGCTGGCGGTCCAGCAGGCCGTCCAGGTCGGTGCCGCGCGCCGCAGCGGCCTCCAGAGCGGCCAGCGCGCCCGGGAACACCGCGCCCGAGGCCGCACCCACGGCCGCGTACTGACCGCGCAGCAGACCCGAGGCCTTCAGCGACCACGGCATCAGCTCGGCGTCCAACAGCAGCCAGTCCGTGGCCAGTTCGTCCCAGAGCCCGGCGCTCCCGATCGCCGAGCGCAGCCGGCCGAGGATCTCCTCGGTCATCCGCTCGTCGTCGAAGAACGGCCGCCCGGTGCGGGTGTAGAGGGAACCCGTGGGTCCGTCCACCCCGAACCGCCGCGCGGCAGCCGCCGCGTCCCGGCACACGAGGGCCACGGCTCGCGAGCCCATGTGCTTCTCCTCGCACACGACCCGCGCGACCCCGTCCCGCGCGTACTGCGCGAAGGCCTCCTCCGGATGCTCCAAGTAGGCTTCCACCTGCGACGTCGCCGTCGGCGCCATGGTCGGCGGGAGGTACGGCAGCAGGCGCGGGTCGATCGCGAACCGGCTCATGACCTCCAGGGCCGCCGCCGCGTTCTCCTCGCGCACCGCGACCCTGCCCGCGTGCCGGGTCTCCACGGCCCTGCGGCCGTACACGTCGGCCAGGTCCAGCGGCCGGCCGTCGTGCCCGCCGGGCGCCTCGGAGCGCAGCGGCCTCGTCGGCTCGTACCAGACCCGCTCGGCCGGTACGTCCACCAGCTCGCGCTCCGGCCAGCGCAGCGCGGTGAGCTTGCCGCCGAAGACGGCGCCGGTGTCCAGGCAGATGGTGTTGTTGAGCCAGCTTGCTTCCGGGACCGGGGTGTGTCCGTAGACGACGGCCGCGCGGCCCCGGTAGTCCTCCGCCCAGGGATAGCGCACCGGCAGTCCGAACTCGTCGGTCTCGCCGGTGGTGTCGCCGTACAGGGCGTGCGAGCGGACCCGGCCGGAGGTGCGGCCGTGGTACTTCTCGGGCAGGCCGGCGTGGCAGACGACCAGCTTGCCGCCGTCGAGGACGTAGTGGCTGACCAGCCCGTCCAGGAAGCGGCGCACCTCGGCCTTGAACTCCTCGCTCTCGCCCTCCATCTGGGCGATGGTCTCGGCGAGCCCGTGGGTGTGCTGGACCTTGCGGCCCTTGAGGTAGCGGCCGTACTTGTTCTCGTGGTTGCCCGGCACGCACAGCGCGTTGCCGGAGCCGACCATCGACATCACCCGGCGCAGCACGCCCGGGGAGTCGGGGCCGCGGTCGACCAGGTCGCCGACGAAGACGGCTGTACGGCCCTCGGGGTGCACGCCGTCCGCGTAGCCCAACTTGGCCAGCAGGGACTCCAGTTCGGCGGCGCAGCCGTGGATGTCGCCGATGATGTCGAACGGGCCGGTGAGGTGCGTGAGGTCGTTGAAGCGCTTCTCGGTGACGACGGTGGCGGCGTCGACCTCCGCGACTCCGCGCAGAACGTGTACCTTGCGGAAGCCCTCGCGCTCCAAGTGCCGGACGGAGCGGCGCAGTTCGCGGATGTGCCGCTGGATGACCCGGCGGGGCATGTCGGCGCGGTCGGTGCGGGCCGCGTTGCGCTCGGCGCACACCTCCTCGGGCACGTCGAGCACGATGGCGATGGGCAGCACGTCGTACGTCCGCGCCAGCTCGATCAGCTGCCGCCGGCTGTCCTGCTGCACGCTGGTGGCGTCCACGACCGTGCGGCGGCCGGCGGCCAGCCGCTTGCCGGCGATGTAGTGCAGCACGTCGAAGGCGTCCCGGGTCGCGCTCTGGTCGTTCTCGTCGTCGGAGACGAGGCCGCGGCAGAAGTCGGAGGAGATCACCTCGGTGGGCTTGAAGTGCCGTCGGGCGAAGGTGGACTTGCCGGAGCCGGAGGCGCCGACGAGGACGACGAGGGAGAGGTCGGTGACGGGGAGGACCCGCCCGTCGGTCTTGCCGGTCATGCCGCCTTCGCCTCCTTCGCGCCGAGCGTGGGTGTGATCATTTCGGCTGTGCTCATTTCAAAAATGGCCATCTGGGTGGGCGGGCCGACCTCGGGGTCGTCCGGTCCCACGGGGACGAACTCGACGTCGTAGCCGTGGAGTCCGGCGACCCGGCCGGCCCAGGCGCGGAACTCCTCGCGGGTCCACTCGAAGCGGTGGTCGCCGTGCCGGACATGGCCGGCGGGCAGGGTCTCCCAGCGGACGTTGTACTCGACGTTCGGGGTGGTCACGAGGACCGTGCGGGGGCGGGCGGCGCCGAACACCGCGTACTCCAGGGCGGGCAGCCGGGGCAGGTCGAGGTGCTCGATCACCTCGCTGAGCACGGCCGCGTCGTAGCCCTTCAGACGCTTGTCGGTGTAGGCGAGGGAGCCCTGCAGGAGCCGGACCCGGGAGGCCTGCCGCTCCCCCATGCGGTCCAGCTTCAGCCGGCGCGCGGCGATCGTGAGGGCCCGCACGGACACGTCGAGTCCGACGATCTCCGTGAACCGGGGGTCCTTCAGCAGTTCCCGCACCAACTCGCCCTGTCCGCAGCCGAGATCGAGGACCCGGGCGGCGCCGTGGGCGCGCAGCGCGGCGAGGATCGCCTCGCGGCGCTGCACGGCCAGCGGGGTCGGCTTCTCCTCGGTCTCCGTCTCCTCGGCGACGGCGTTGTCGATCTCCTCGACCTCGCTGTCGTCGGCCTCGGCGAGCCGGACCAGCTCCAGCCGCTCGGTCGCCTGCCGGGCCAGCGACCAGCGGCGGGTGAGATACCGGGTGGTGATGAGCCGCTGTTCGGGGTGTCCGGGCAGCCAGCCCTCGCCCGCGCGCAGCAGTTTGTCGACCTCGTCGGAGGCGACCCAGTAGTGCTTGGCGTCGTCGAGGACCGGCAGCAGCACGTACAGATGGCGCAGCGCCTCGGCGAGGGTCAGCTTCTCCGACTCCAGGACGAGCCGGACGTAGCGCGAGTCGCCCCACTCGGGGAACTCGGTGTCGAGGGGCACCGGTTCGGCGGACACCGTCCAGCCGAGGGGCTCGAAAAGCCGGTGCACGAGACCCGGACCGCCCCGTGCGGGCAGTGCGGGCACCTCGATGCGCAACGGCCGTGTCTGACCGGGGAGTTCGGGACGCGCGGCGCACACCCCGCGCACGGCGCTGGAGAAGACACCGCTCAGCGCGACCGCGAGCAGCGAGGAGGCTGCGTAGGGGCGGTCGTTGACGTACTGCGCGAGCGCCGCGTCGGGCGCGCCGCCACGGCCCTTGCCCTTGCCGCGCCGGACCAGCGCGACCGTGTCGATCTCCAGCAGCAGCGCGGCCGTGCAGCGCTGATCGTCCGCCTCGGGGTAGAAGACATGGGCGGTGCCGTAGGACGTGGAGAACTTCTGCGCCTTGCCAGGGTGCTTGTGCAGCAGGTACCCCAGGTCGGTGGCCGGGTGGGCGGCGTCGCCGCGCGTCGAGATCGTCAGGAACACGCGTCCGATTGTTCCGGTCTCCGACCCCGGCGACCACCGGTTTTCCCGTTCGTCACGGCTCCTTGGCGATGATCGTCCGGGCGTTGCGCACGGCCCGCTCCTGTGTGGCCCGCAGGTCGTCCAGCTTCTGCTTGTTCCTGTCGATGGCGGCCTTCTGGGTGCGCGTGTCGAGGGCGTGGGCGGCCGGGATGTACCCGGTGTCGAGCTTGCACCTCGCGTCGGCGGCGGCCGTCTTCTTCTCCTTGGCGGAGGGCTGCTCCGTCCTGTACCAGGCGAAGTCCGCGGCCGCCTTGTCCGGGCCGGAGTAGTGCAGACCCTGCTTCTTCATGCAGTCCGCCCAGGCGCGGTCGGCCTTCTTCCAGGCCGGGTCCTTCTGGGCCTCCTGGTGGGACTGGTACCAGAGCTGCATGGCCAGGGAGTCGTAACTCCTGAGGTTCACGATGCCGACCTTCGCCGCCGTGGGCGGAGCGTCGTAGATCGTCCGCATCGCCTGGCCCAGGCAGCCGCCCTCGGGGATGCGGTGTCCGTGCGCGAGCCGGCTGTCCCCGGGCTGGAACTCGCCGGTGAGGGCGAGGAACTGGTCGACCGGCCACTCCTGGCTCTGGGCGGAGCCCGCCGCCTTGGGCTGGTGGTAGCCGTGCTCGGAGGCCAGGCCGGGGTCGTCCACCCCGTACGGACTGTCGTCGCCGAACGCGGTGAGGTCGAGTGTGCCCGGCCGTTCCGGGTAGGTCGACTCGACGCTCTTGGTGTCGAGCACCACGAAACCGGAGAAGCCGAGCCGGACCATGCACGTCTTGGCGAGGATCCACTGGGCCCTGCCGACGTCCTCGGCGCCGGGCGAGGTTGAGTCCGCGAGGTACGCGTGCAGCGGGAGAGCCGCCCTGGTGTTGAGACGGTGGGCCTCGCCGGCGGGGTCGTCGTCGCCACCGGCGAACCGGCAGGCCGACACGGCGAAGAGGCCGGCGAGGGCGAGAGGCAGGACTTTGCGCACGGGCTCATCCGATCAGGCCCGGATCTTGGGCGCTGTGATGGAGCCCACAGTTCCGCCCTACGGCGTGCACAGCGGTCCCACCTCCGCGCGTCCGGCCTCAGGTGAAGTCGGCCCGGGCGAGATGTGTCCCGCAGATGCGGCAGCGGAAGAGGTACCCGGTCGGCTGACCGTCCTGGTCGAGCGCCGCGAGGAACTCCTCGGTGGGGCCGGCCGCCCAGCCCCACTCGGCGCACTGCCCGCGCAGTTCGTCGAGCGCGTCCGGGTAGGCCCGCAGTTCCCGGGCGCCCGCCGCGCCGAGGAAGACCGCGCCGTCGCCGCAGTGCTCGGGCCAGCCCCAGTCCTGCCAGGTGGCGAAGCCGGGGGTGCGCTCGCAGATCTGCCGGGCCGCCTCGTCCGGCATCCGGCCCGCCTCGACGTCGTTGAAGAACACCCCGAGCCGCTGGGCCGCGGTGCCGTACGCGACGCAGTACGGGCACAGGCGCCCGTCCGGTACGGCCTCGCCGTGCACCGGGCCGGTGTAGATCCAGCCCTGGTCGTGTCCGCAGCACACGCACGGCTCGTCGGCGGCGGTGACCGAGCCGGTGGCCACCGGGTCGGGGTGGTAGGGGAACGGCGGCAGCAGCGGCCGGCGCCGGGGTTCCGGCCGCGGTCTGACGACCTGTTCGATCGCCTGCCCGGTCAGCGCGGCGGGCGGCACCACGACCGCCCGCGCGCGCAGCTCCTGCGGCAGCTGCCCTACGTCCGCCTCGCTGGTCACGATCACCGTGGGATCCGCCGGCAGCACGATCGCCGCGCCGGTGCGGCGGGCCAGTTCGGCGACGATGTCCAGCACACCGGGGCCCGGCCGGTCGAACGACACCCCGTGGTGCAGATAGACGTCGGCGTCGCTGCCGTCGGCGGCCCGCACCCATTCGACCGGCTCACCGTCCGGGACGTCGTACGGCGCGTACGGCGCCAGCACCTCGCGGACGGCCGCGGCGTCCATCGGCACGATGGCGCCGTCGCGGAACGCGTGGACGTAGATGCCCGATCCCATGCCGATACTCCATCACATACCGCCACCAGGAGGGCATCCCGGGGCCGGCGCCGGACACCGGGATGCCCTCCGGCTCCTTACGACAGCTGCGACTGCACCTGGGCGGAGATCAGTTCCAGGTGGTCCAGGTCGGCCAGGTCCAGGATCTGGAGGTAGATCCGCCGGGAGCCGATCGCGGCGTACCGGCCGATCTTGTCGACGACCTCGGCCGGGGAGCCCGCCAGGCCGTTGGCCTTCAGCTCGTCCACCTCACGGCCGATCGCGGCGGCGCGGCGGGCGACCTCCTGGTCGTCCTTGCCGACGCAGACCACGAGCGCGTTGGAGTACGTCAGCTCGTCCGCGCGCCGGCCGGCCTCCTCGGCGGCGGCCCGCACCCGGCCGAACTGCCGCTCGCTGTCCTCGACGGAGGCGAACGGGATGTTGAACTCGTCGGCGTACTTCGCGGCCAGCCGCGGCGTGCGCGTCGCCCCGTGACCGCCGATGAGCACCGGGACCTTGCCCTGGGCGGGCTTGGGCAGCGCGGGCGACTCGGTGAGGTCGTAGTAGGTGCCGTGGAAGTCGAAGGTCTTGCCGACCTCGGTGGCCCACAGCCCGGTGACGATCGCGAGCTGCTCCTCCAGCCGGGCGAACTTCTCCTTCGGGAACGGGATGCCGTACGCCTTGTGCTCCTCCTCGAACCAGCCGGCGCCGAGGCCCAGCTCCACCCGGCCGCCGGACATCTGGTCGACCTGGGCGACCTGGATGGCGAGCACACCGGGCAGCCGGAAGGTGCCGGCCGTCATCAGTGTGCCGAGGCGGATCCGCTGGGTCTCACGGGCGAGGCCGGCCAGGGTGATCCAGGCGTCCGTGGGCCCGGGCAGACCGTCCGTGCTGCCCATGCGGAGGTAGTGGTCGGAGCGGAAGAAGGCGTCGAAGCCGAGGTCCTCGGTGGCCTTCGCCACGGTGAGCAAGGTGTCGTAGGTGGCCCCCTGCTGGGGCTCGGTGAAGATTCGAAGGTCCATACACCCATCCTGCCTGCCGCGACCCGCGTCAACCTCGCCGGTACCGCCAGGTGCGGCGGTCCCCGGTCGGGTGTAAATCGGAGCGGGACGCCGTGGGCGCCGCGCGGGCCAGTGACCGGCCCCGGTGATGATCGTTGGGACGTCGGAGCCGGACCGTCCGGCACCCGCGCCGGGCGGTGGCCGCCGTCGCGCGTCACCGCGCCGGCCTGCCGGGCCGGAGGCCGAGGAGGCCGTAGTGTCCGAAGAGAGTGGCTCCGACGGGCAGCCGAAGGGGCTGCTGGAGCAGATGGAAGAGCTGATGGCCGCGTTGAACGCGGATCTGTCGGAGCTGGCGGATCTGCATGCCGGTCAGAGCGGCACCGAGGAAGCCGGCCTCGGCTGAGGCACCGTACTGGGGGCGGCCGCCCCCGGACCCCGCTTCGGGCCTTGCGCCCCTCGTCCTCACACGCCGGAAGGGCTGTTCTCGTTCCCGCTCTCCCGTAACACCTCCTCGCGCGCGGCCAGTTTGCGCAGCATCTCCAGGACGCGGTCGCGGGACTCGTCGGCCGCGTCGATGGCCTCCATGCACTGCCAGTACGTCGTCTCGTCGGCGGCGGAACTCGCGACGCCGACCAGGGCGATGCCGACCTCGCCGAGCAGACCCCCGAGGCAGAGCAGGGTCTCACGGGCGTCGTCCAGCTCGGTGAGCTGGGCGGCGCGCAGATCGCCGGGGTCGAGTTCGGGCGGGTCGAGGACGCCGCAGCCCCGGCCCGCCAGCTCCGTCAGGCCGAGCGCCTCGCCGCGCAGCTCCGGCGGACCGGAGACCGCGAGCCGGCTGCCGATCGCCTGGGCCAGGGACTGGGCCTGCCAGACCTCCGCCATGATTTCGCCTGCGTCCGCGCTGTTCGCCAGGGCTCGCCTGCTCGCGAGGATGAGCCGTATCGCATCCATACGTCGCCCCCGTCCCTCCACATGCTTTCTCGCACGTCCGCGTGAACTACCGTGTCCACTACCCAGAGTGAGGGTACATCAGACGAAAAGCCAGTGCTGAACGGAAATTTGTGGACAACAATTCGGATTCGACAGGCAATTTGACCACGGAGCGTGATAACGGAGTTCAGGATTCCGGCAGTTGGCCCCGCTCCGGCCCGCCCTGCTCCCCGGCGACCGGAAACCGCCGTTCGTTGCGGTCGATCTTGGCGTCCAGCGCCGCCAGCGGGTCGATGCCGAGGGTCTGGCAGAACTGCAGGAGATAGGCGAGGACATCGGCGACCTCGTCCTCGACGCGGTGCGCGGTGCCGGGGTCGTCCATCACCCGTGCCGACTCCTCCGGGGTCAGCCACTGGAAGATCTCGACCAGTTCGGAGGCCTCCACCGAGAGGGCGGCGACGAGGTTCTTGGGGGTGTGATAGGGCTGCCAGTTCCGCGCGGCGGCGAACTCGGCGAGCCTGCGCTGGAGCCGGGCGAGGTCAGGGGGTCGTGTCACGGTCCAGGTGTATCACCGCGGCTCTCCCGGTCCAGGTGCACCACGGTCACCCCGTCGGCCCCGGTGGCCCACGAGCCGTCGCTCACCGCGCCCAGGCATCGGATGTGCCCGCGCTCGCCCATCCGCGCCGCCATCCGCAGCAGTGCGAGACGCTGGGCCGGGTCCAGGCCGCGGTCGAAGCCGTCGGCGAGGACGGTGAGACTGCGCAGCGCGTCGGGCACTTCACCGGGGGCGTCCAGGTCCAGCACGCCGGGGCCGGTCAGCAGCACCAACGTCAGGGCCAGATAGCGCAGTTCGCCGTCGCCGAGCCGGGCGAGCTCGGTGCGGAAGCCGTCGCCGCGGTCGAGCAGCGCCCGTACCGTGCCGTCGGACAGCGGCTCGGCGACCAGATCGGTCACCGGACCGGCGCAGCCCGCGCGCAGCGCCTCGACCAGCAGGCCGTGCCGGCGGGCGCACTCGGCGCGGGTGCGCCACAGCACGTCGGCGAGGTTGTCGCAGCCCGGCAGCAGCCGGCCGGAGCCGGTGGGGACGGGGGTGCGCATGTACTCGGGGCGGGGATCGCAGGGGAAGACGGAGCGCAGGGCGACCACCATCTGCTCGGCCGCGGCGAGCACCTGCCGCTGCCCGTCCGTCTTGCCGGCCACACGCAGGGGCAGCAGGGCGGTGCCGAGGCGGTCGTCGGGCAGCGGGGCGCGGGTCACCGGGGCGGAGCCCGCGGTGTGCCAGGCGGCCTGGACGGTCCGGCGGGACGGGTCGCGCAGAGCGGTCTGCAGCAGGACGACACCGCCTGCGGTCAGCCGCTCCCCCACGATCCTGAGGGCGGGTTCGGCCTGTACGGCGATGTCGAGCCGGACGGGTCCCTCGACGCCGTCGGCCGTACAGCCGATCCGGAAGCCGCGCCGGCCGCCGGCGTCGGGGCGCGCCCGCTGCGGCACACAGGCGAGCGGGTCCGGGAACGCCTGGGTGAGCGGGGCGCCGCCGCCGAGCCGGGCGAGCGCCTCGTACGCCATGAGCGCGGTCGTCTTCCCCGTGCCGCTGGGTCCCGCGACCAGGGTGACGGGCCCGAGCGGAAACCCGGCCCGCCGGTGCCCGGCGAACGCCGACAGCCGTAACTCGGTGATCCGGGCCCGCACATCGAGGCCGCCGCCGGGCGCACGGGCGTCACCGGACACACGGGACTGCGCGGGGACGGTGCCGCCGGACGCGGCGGCCGCCGGAGGCTCGGCGGAGACGGAAGGCACGGTCATGTGCGGACGGTAGAACTCCGCCGCCCCGCCGAACCGTTTTGCCCTGCGGACCTTCCTACGATCGGGGGACGTCCGCCGGGTGACGTGCCGTCGGCCGGGGGACGTGGCGTGCGGGCGGGGGACTCGGCGGGGCTCAGCCCTCCGAGACCCCCGCCCCCTCCATCAGCCCGCTGACCTCGGTTCCGGGCGGGGTGAGCAGGAACACGTTCCGGTCGACGCGGTGCATGCCGCTGCCCAGGCCGAAGACGACGCCCGTGCTGAAGTCGAGGACGCGCTTGGCGACCTCGGTCTCCGCGCCGGACAGGTCGAGCAGGACCGGCGCACCGGCCATCAGGGTCTCGGCGACCTCGCGGGCGTCCGCGAAGACGTTGACGCGCAGAACCACGAACCGGCGCCGGGTCTCGGTCTCGGCGTCCGGCAGCGCGCGGTGGTCCACCGCGGACGGCCAGGCGTCCCGGCCCCGTAGCGGCACGACCTGGGCGAGCCCTTCCCACTGTTCATCGGTGACGTCGTAACGGCTCACCGGCTCCCCCCGACCTGACTCGCACTCAATGCCTGCACCGGTCAATTCTTACGCCAAGTCACCCGTTCGGCCCAACAACGACACGGTCTGCGACCGATCCGGTGACCCGCGGCTGCCCGACCTGGGCTGTATGTGCGATTACGCCCGCCGATCACCTCTGCCTCATCGAAGTTTTCACACGCGTCCATCTGGCGCTCATGTGCCGCCGGTACCGTCCGGCCCGTGCACTTGGCAGAAACACCGCAGGTGACACCCGGCCGGCGGACGCAGTCGGCGGTGTCCGCCGTTCCGGGACCACGCGCCGATGCCCCCGGGGCGCCCGCGCAGTGGCATCGCGTGCTGACCCTGCTCGCCGACGTCAGCCTGTTCATCGGCACCCGGACGGTGTGGACCCAGGCAGCCACGCACCGGCTGGTCCTCGCGGCCGTCATCTCCGTCTGCTACGCCGCGATCCTGGTGACCGGCGTGCTCGCGCTCACGGTCCGCCGGGCGCGCTCGCTCGCCCGCCTCGACCTGGTGGTCCTGGTGACGGCGATCGCACTCGTCCTGTGCACCTGGGCGCTCAACCACGCCGGCGGCGACGAGGCGGTCCTGAGCACCCAGGCCGCGCGCGAGATCATGAACGGCCATCAGGTGTACGACAATCCCTGGCCGTGGCTGTTCCGCGACCCGAGCGTCGCGCTGACGCCGACGACAGACGGCGGGTACGACTTCACGTACGGCTATCCGCCGCTGACCCCGCTGCTCATCCTGCCGTTCCTGTGGGTGGGCCACGGCGGCATTCCGGCGACAGCGGCGGTGACCGTCGTGCTGGTCGTGGGCGCGGTCCTGATGTGGCGGCTGCTGCCGGTGCCGTGGCGCTCGGCGGCCACGATGGTCCTCCTGGGGTTCGGCTTCCTGCCGATGTACGCCCGCCAGGGCTATCCCGCGATCGTCGGCCTGGTCCTGCTGGTGCCGGTGGTCGTACGCTGGCCACGGCTCGGCGCCGGGGGCCGGCTGGGCGCCCCGGGGATCGCCCGGGCCGCGTGTCTCGGCGCCGCGTGCGCGGCTCAGCAACTGCCGTGGTTCGTGACCCCGTTCCTGCTGGCCGGCATCTACGCCGTGCGCCGGGGTGAGCTGGGCGGGCGGGAGGCGGCGCGTGTGGTGCTGCGGATCACGGGGATCGCGGTCCTCACCTGGCTGCTGATCAACGCGTACTTGATCGTGACCGAGCCCGGTCCCTGGATCCGGGGCATCGCCCTGCCACTGACCCAGGGTGCGGTGCTGCACGGGCAGGGCCTGGTGGGCATCTCCCTGTACTTCACCCACGGCAGCGACCGGCTCGACTGGTACGGCCACGCGAGCATGCTGCTCGCCGCGGCTCTGCTGGCGCTGTTCGTGCTGTTCGTGCGGCGGCTCGGCCCGGCCGCGACCGTGCTGCCCTGGCTGGCCTTCTACCTGGCGACCCGCTCGCAGGACGGCTACTACCTGTTGATGACGCCGCTGTGGCTCGCAGCGGCGATCACCACGCCCCTGGCGGAGTTCTCGGGCGCGTGGCAGCCGCGGCCGCGGTGGCTGACGGGCCCACGCCGCAAGCAGGCCCTGGCCGCGGCCGTGGTGGCGCTGGTGCTGCCCGCGCTGGTCAGCGCGACCCTGGCGGTGACCGGCAGGCCGCCGCTGCGCATCGGCATCACGAAGGCCCGGCACGACTCGGCGCACTCGCTGTCCGCGCTGACCCTGAAGGTCACCAACTCCGGCGGCAGCGCGCTCACTCCGCACTACATGCTCACGACGGGCCAGGGCATGAGCAAGTACTGGTCGCTCACGCACGGCCCGGCCACGATCCCCGCGCACAGCACGGCGACCGTCGTCCTGCGGGCGCCCGACGGCAGCTTCCCGCTGCCCCCGAAGAACAGCACCCGCTTCCGGCTGCGCGCCTTCACGGCGACTCCGCAGACGCTCTCCACCAAGGACGTGACAGGCGCCGAGCTGGGCCTGAAGGGCTGAGCGGGGCTTCCCGGGAGCCTCAGGCCGGCGTCCGAGTGAAGCGCAGCGTGGCCGTCACCGTGGTCAGGCCGCGCATCATGCCGAGCTGGTTCCAGCCCATGCCGAACTGCTCGCGGTCCACGGCGAACTCGGCCTCCAGGGTGACCCCGTCGGCCGCCGTCGAGGCCAGGCGCGCGGTGAACGTCTGCGGCCGGCTGATGCCCCGTACGGTCAGCTGACCGGTGACCCGCACGCCGTCGTCGTCGAGGCGGTCGGCGCCGCGGACGGCGAAGGTGATCTCCGGGTGCCGGTCGGTGTCGAAGAAGTCCGCCGAGCGCAGGTGGGTGTCCCGCTTGGTGTGCTTGGTGTCCAGGGAGGCGGCGTCCAGGGTCACGGTGCCGCTGGCCGAGCCGTCGGGGTGCACCTCGCCCCCGCCGCTGATCGTGGTGAACGCGCCCTTCACGGTGACCAGGCCCCACATGGTCTTGTGCCGCAGCGCGACGGTGGACGCGCTGGGGTCGAGCTGCCAGGTACCGGTTTCCACGGCGACGGTCATGATCGTGCTCCCGACTGATGATTCAAATTTGGATGACTTCCGGACCCCCACGCTAGCCGCTCATCCAATTTTGAACAACCCAGTCGTCCAAATTTGCACAACAGGTAGACTTCCTCCATGACAGCCGCCGACGCACCCCTCTCCGACCAGCCCGCATGTCCCTCGGCCGAGAGCGGTGAGCGGCTGCTCCCGGACGAGCTGCGCGCGTGGATGGTGCTGCTGGCGGCGACCGGCGCGGTGGAGCAGCGGATGCGTACGGTCGTGAAGGAGACCCTCGACGTCTCCCACGACGAGTTCCTGATCCTGTGCCTGCTGGCCGAACGGCCGCGCACCGGACTGCGCATGACCCAGGTCGCCGACCTCCTCGGCCGCCCCAAGACCCGGCTCACCTACCAGATCGCCTGCCTCCAGCGGTCCGGTCTGGTCAGCCGCCGCTCCGTGTGCGGCGACAAGCGGGGCGTGGAGGTCGCCCTCACCGACAAGGCGCGCGAGCTGCTGCGCGAGACGTCCGCCCTGCTCGCCGGGACCGTCCGGCAGGCCCTCGCCGACTCGATGGGCACCGAGCAGCGCGCGGCGATGTGCGCGCTCGTACCGGACGTAGCGGACACAGAGGACTGAAAAGTCGTCGACCGCCGAACGAGAGGCGCAGGTCACAGGTGTAAGGAGGGAAACCTCACAGCCCGCGCTTCACCCTCACTTGAGCCCCCTGCCCTAGCATCCGAGCATGACGGTCCTGCCTGACGACGGGCTCTCACTGGCCGCCGAGTTCCCTGACGCGACGCACGAGCAGTGGCAACGCCTGGTCGAGGGCGTGCTGCGCAAGTCGGGCAAGGAAGTCTCGGGCACGGCAGCTGAGGACGCCCTGTCCACGACGTTGGAGGACGGGCTGCGCACCCGGCCCCTCTACACCGCGCGCGATGCCGCGCCCGACGCCGGCCTGCCCGGCTTCGCCCCGTATGTGCGCGGCGGCCGCCCCGAGGGCGGCATCGCCGGCGGCTGGGACGTACGGCAGCGGCACGCGGCACCCGTCGACACGGCGGCCGCCGTGCTGGCCGACCTGGAGAACGGCGGCACCTCCCTGTGGCTGGTGCTCGGCGAGGGCGGCTTCCCGGTCGCCGACCTGCCCCGCGCCCTCGACGGTGTCTATCTCGACCTGGCGCCGGTCGTCCTCGACGCGGGCCGCGACACCGAGGCCGCCGCCGAGGCACTGCTGGCGCTGTACGCCGAGAAGGGCGTGGCCGCCGAGGCCGTACGCGGCAACCTGGGCGGCGACCCGCTCGGCTACGAGGCCCGCACCGGCACCGCCCTCGGCTTCGCGCCGTACGCCGCCCTGGCCGCGCGCTGCGCCGAGCGGTACCCGGGCCTGCGCGCGCTCACCGTCGACGCGCTCCCGTACCACGAGGCGGGCGGCTCCGCCGCGCAGGAGCTGGGCGCCTCCCTCGCCACCGGCGTGGCCTACCTCCGCGAGCTGACCGAGGCCGGCCTCGGCGTCGAACAGGCCGCCGCCCAGCTGGAGTTCCGCTACGCGGCCACCGCCGACCAGTTCCTGACCATCGCCAAGCTGCGCGCCGCGCGCCGGCTGTGGGCCCGGGTCGCGGAGGTCTGCGGCGCGCCCGGCGCCCAGGTGCAGCACGTGGTGACCTCGCCGGTGATGATGAGCCGCCGCGACCCCTGGGTGAACATGCTCCGCACGACGGTCGCAACACTGGCCGCCGGGGTGGGCGGCGCCGACTCCGTCACCGTGCTGCCGTTCGACCACGCGCTCGGCCTGCCCGACGTGTTCGCCCGCCGCATCGCCCGCAACACATCGACCATCCTGGTGGAGGAGTCGCATCTGGCCCGGGTCATCGACCCGGCGGGCGGTTCCTGGTACGTCGAGACGCTGACCGACGAACTCGCCCGGTCCGCCTGGGAGTTCTTCCGGTCGATCGAGCGCGACGGCGGCCAGGCGGCCGTGCTGCGCTCCGGCCGGCTGCGCACCGACCTCGCGACGACCTGGGCGGAGCGCTCCAAGAGGCTCGCCAGGCGCCGCGAACCCATCACCGGGGTCAGTGAGTTCCCGCTGCTGGCGGAGAAGCCCGTGGAGCGCGAGCCCGCGCCCGAGCCGCCGTCCGGCGGACTGCCCCGGGTGCGCCGCGACGAGGCGTACGAGGAGCTGCGCGCCCGCTCCGACGCCCACCTCGCGGCGACCGGCGCCCGCCCCCGGATCTACCTCGCCACCCTCGGCCCGGCCGCCGAGTACACCGCGCGCGCGACCTTCGCCGCCAACCTCTTCCAGGCGGGCGGCATCGAGCCGGTCACCGAGGGAAGCTTCGAGGAGAGCGGCGCCACCGAGGCCGTACTGTGCGCCGGCGACGGCCGCTACGCCGAACAGGCCGAGCAGACCGCCGCGTCGCTGCGCGCGGCCGGTGCCCGGCACGTGTTCCTCGCCGGCCGGGGCGACTACGCCGGCATCGACGCGTATGTCTTCACGGGCTGCGACGCCGTGGACATCCTGTCCTCGACCCTCGACCGCATGGGAGTGTCCTGATGGGAATCCCCGACTTCTCCGGCATCGAGCTGGGCACCCCGGCCGCCGACGGCAGCACCGAGGAGTGGCAGGCGGCCGTCGAGCGGGCGGCCGGCGGCGAAGCGCCGCTGTGGGAGACCCCGGAGGGCATCGGGGTCAAGCCGCTCTACACCGGCCGTGACCTGGAGGGCCTGGACTTCCTGGGCACCTACCCGGGCATGGCGCCCTATCTGCGCGGCCCGTACCCGACGATGTACGTCAACCAGCCCTGGACGATCCGCCAGTACGCGGGCTTCTCCACCGCCGAGGAGTCCAACGCGTTCTACCGGCGCAACCTCGCGGCCGGCCAGAAGGGCCTGTCCGTCGCCTTCGACCTGCCCACGCACCGGGGTTACGACAGCGACCACCCGCGCGTGACCGGTGACGTCGGCATGGCGGGCGTGGCCATCGACTCGATTCTCGACATGCGCCAGCTCTTCGACGGCATCCCGCTGGACCGGATGACGGTGTCGATGACGATGAACGGCGCCGTGCTGCCGGTGCTGGCGCTGTACATCGTGGCGGCGGAGGAACAGGGCGTACCGCCCGAGAAGCTGGCCGGGACCATCCAGAACGACATCCTCAAGGAGTTCATGGTCCGCAACACCTACATCTATCCGCCGAAGCCGTCGATGCGGATCATCTCCGACATCTTCGCGTACACCTCGCAGCGGATGCCCCGCTACAACTCCATCTCCATCTCCGGCTACCACATCCAGGAGGCGGGCGCGACGGCCGACCTGGAGCTGGCGTACACGCTCGCGGACGGCGTGGAGTACATCCGCGCGGGACGTGAGGCGGGCCTGGACGTGGACGCGTTCGCCCCGCGCCTGTCCTTCTTCTGGGCGATCGGCATGAACTTCTTCATGGAGATCGCCAAGCTCCGCGCGGCCCGGCTGCTGTGGGCCAAGCTGGTGTCGCAGTTCGACCCGAAGAACACCAAGTCCCTGTCCCTGCGTACCCATTCGCAGACGTCGGGCTGGTCGCTGACCGCGCAGGACGTGTTCAACAACGTCACGCGTACGGCCGTGGAGGCGATGGCGGCGACCCAGGGCCACACCCAGTCGCTGCACACCAACGCCCTGGACGAGGCCCTCGCCCTGCCGACGGACTTCTCCGCGCGCATCGCCCGCAACACCCAGCTGCTCATCCAGCAGGAGTCGGGCACGACCCGGGTCATCGACCCCTGGGGCGGCAGCGCGTACGTCGAACGGCTCACCTACGACCTCGCCCGCAAGGCCTGGCAGCACATCCAGGAGGTCGAGCAGGCGGGCGGCATGGCCCAGGCCATCGACGCGGGCATCCCGAAGCTCCGCGTGGAGGAGGCCGCGGCCCGCACCCAGGCCCGCATCGACTCCGGCCGCCAGCCGGTGATCGGCGTGAACAAGTACCGGGTCGCCAGCGACGAGCAGATCGAGGTCCTCAAGGTCGACAACTCGGCCGTACGCGCCCAGCAGATCGAGAAGCTGCGCCGGCTGCGGGCGGAACGGGACGAGACGGCCTGCCAGGACGCGCTCGACGCCCTCACCCGGGCCGCCGAGGGCACCGGGAACCTGCTGGAACTGGCCGTGCGGGCGGCCCGCGCCAAGGCGACGGTCGGCGAGATCTCGGACGCCCTGGAGAAGGTGTACGGCCGGCACGCGAGCCAGATCCGTACGATCTCCGGCGTGTACCGCAACGAAGCAGGCGAGTCCCCGAACGTCGACCGCACCCGTGCCCTGGTGGACGCCTTCGAGGAGGCCGAGGGGCGGCGGCCGCGCATCCTGGTCGCCAAGATGGGCCAGGACGGCCACGACCGCGGCCAGAAGGTGATCGCGACCGCCTTCGCCGACCTCGGCTTCGACGTGGACGTCGGCCCGCTGTTCCAGACGCCGGAGGAGGTCGCCCGCCAGGCGGTCGAGGCCGACGTCCACGTGGTCGGGGTGTCCTCCCTGGCGGCCGGTCACCTGACCCTGGTCCCGGCGCTGCGGGAGAAGCTGGCGGAGGAAGGCCGCGAGGACATCACGGTCGTCGTCGGCGGAGTGATCCCGCCGCAGGACGTGCCGACGCTGCTGGAGATGGGCGCGGCGGCCGTGTTCGGGCCCGGGACGGTGATCCCGGACGCGGCGTACGACCTGGTGAAGCGGCTGTCGGCCGACCTGGGCCACGAGCTGTAGCGGGGGCTCTCGGGGTGGCATCGATCGATCTCGACACGTATGTGAAGGGCGTGCTGGACGGCAGGCGGGCACTGGTGGCCCGCGCCATCACCCTGGTGGAGTCCACCCGCCCCCAACACCGCGTCCTGGCACAGCAGTTGCTGACGCAGCTCCTGCCGCACAGCGGCCGGGCACGCCGGATCGGTGTGAGCGGGGTGCCGGGCGTCGGCAAGTCGACGTTCATCGACGCGTTCGGCACGATGCTGACGTCACTGGGCCACCGGGTCGCGGTCCTGGCGGTCGACCCTTCCTCGACCCGCACGGGCGGCTCCATCCTGGGCGACAAGACCAGAATGGAGCGCCTGTCGGTGGACCCGGCGGCCTTCGTCCGCCCCTCCCCCAGCGCGGGCACGCTGGGCGGGGTCGCGAAGGCCACCCGGGAGTCGATGGTCGTGATGGAGGCGGCCGGCTACGACGTGATCCTCGTGGAGACGGTGGGTGTGGGCCAGTCGGAGACCACGGTCGCGGACATGGTCGACACCTTCCTGCTCCTGACTCTCGCCCGCACCGGCGACCAGCTCCAGGGCATCAAGAAGGGCGTCCTGGAACTGGCCGACGTCATCGCCGTCAACAAGGCGGACGGGCCCCACGAGCGGGACGCACGGGCAGCCGCACGGGAGTTGACCGGCGCCCTGCGCCTGATGCACGGCAAGGACGCCTTCTGGACCCCGCCGGTCCTGCACTGCAGCGCCCGCGAGTCGACGGGTCTGGACACGGTGTGGGAACGCCTGGAGCAGCACCGGACCCTGCTGGACTCCACCGGCCGCCTCACCGCCAAGCGCCGCGACCAGCAGGTGGAGTGGACCTGGTCGATGGTCCGCGACGAACTCCTCGGCCGTCTGCACGCGGCGCCGGCGGTACGGGCGGCTGCGCCGGGCCTGGAACAGCGGGTCAGGGAGGGCACGTTGACGGCGACTCTGGCGGCGGAACGGATCCTGGCGGCGTTCGAGGGGGGTACGGCGGGTTCGGAGGGTTCGGCGAACTCCTGAGGGCTTCATGGGATCCGGCCCTGCTGGACGCGATGGACGCCGAACACGTCGACATCGACCCGCTCGTCGACACCATCGACACCGCGCCGGCCGGCCCGGAGCACGGACCCGAACGCGTCACGGCCGCGGTCGACGCGCCGGCAAGCCGGCAGGTCGGCAGGTCGGCAGGTCGGCAGGTCGGCAGGTCGGCAATGGTCCGTCGGTGAGATGCGCGGCGTCAGGGCCGTGAGCGGGGTCCGGACCTCGCCGGCGCCTTCGAGGCGGGTGAACCGCAAGAACACGGCGGCCGGGGCAGGAAGCCGCGGCAGGTGTCGAAGAGGGCGGGCCCGTAGAGGCCCGAGCCCGCGCCGAGTTCGTTGACGGCGGGTCCGGAGGCCGTGATCTCCAGACGGCCGGTGCCGCCGCCGCTGACGAACTCCAGCGGCGCCGCCCGCCGTACGGCCGAGATCGCGGCCGCACGCCTGCGCCGGAGTCCGTGCCGCCCTCTTGTCCCGGAACGCAGCGTCCTGACCAGGTCCGGAGCGCGCCGGGAAAGAATTTTTCCGGGTGCCTGTCACATCCTGGTGAGCCGGTTCGTCAGTGCGGTGAAGTTGTTGATCAGGTTGATACAAAGGAGTGCAGTCGTGACGAACACCTCGATCTCCCGGATGCCGAACCCGGCCGAGTTCGTGCCCGAGCTGAACGACATCAGCGCCGCTCTGTTCAGGGCCACCGGCAACCGCTCGGTGCCGCGCACCACGATGAGCCTTGTCCACCTGCGTGCCGGGCAGATCGTCGGCAACACCTATCTGACGATCCTGAACACCGGCTTCCTGCGGAAGGCCGGTGTGTCCGAGGAGCGCATCACCGCCGTCTCGTCCTGGCAGGACGCTCCGTACTTCAGCGACGCCGAACGTGCCGCCCTGGCCTTGGTGGAGGCCACCCTCCAGCCCGCGCCGCACGGCAAGGAGCGCGTTTCCGACGAACTGTACGCCGAGGTCGCGAAGCACTACGACGAGAAGGCGCTGGCCACCCTCACCATCGCGATCGGCCAGATCAGCTTCTTCATCGCCCTGGCCGTCATCGGCAAGCCGCAGCCGGTCAGCTCTCTCGCCGACCAGCAGTGGGACTGACCTGATCCTTCCAGGAGCACGGCTTCGCCGGCTGCCTGGCCACGGCAGGAGCGGTCGCGTGAGGACGACGGTGCGGGAGTCCGGCGCCTGGCGATGGCCCTGACGGCCGGCTGCGGTATCGCTCATCTCCGCTCCTCCTCCGCATGGACCCCAACTCGCTGTAGCCATCGGCGAGTTGGGGATCTGTCGATTTGAAAGCGCTCGGCCGCAGCCCCAACCTAATGCTCATGACACCCATTTTCAATACAGGAAGTGGCTGACCATGCGCGTTGCCTTCGTCGGCAAGGGCGGCAGCGGCAAGACGACCCTGTCGGCCCTCTTCTCCCGTCATCTGGCGCGCTCGGGCGCGCCGGTCGTCGCGATCGACGGCGACATCAACCAGCACCTGGCCCACGCCCTCGGCCTCGACGAGGACGAGGGCTTCGCCGCGCCGCCGCTCAGCGCGCGCACCGGCGAGATCAAGGACTACCTGCGGGGCGCCAATCCGCGGATCCCGTCCCGCGGCGCCATGGTCAAGACGACCCCGCCCGGACGCGGCTCCCGGCTGCTGCGACTGCTCGGCGACGACGAGATCCACCGCCACCACGTCCAGGCGGTCGGCGGGGTCCCGCTGATGGTCACCGGCGCCTTCGGCGAGAGCGATCTGGGGGTGGCCTGCTACCACTCCAAGCTCGGCGCGGTCGAGCTGTACCTGAACCACCTCGTCGACGGCCCCGGCGAGTACGTCGTCGTCGACATGACCGCCGGCGCCGACGCTTTCGCCTCCGGCCTGTTCACCCGCTTCGACATGACGTTCCTGGTCGTCGAGCCGACCCGCAAGAGTGTCTCCGTGTACCGCCAGTACCGGGACCACGCGGCCGAGTTCGGCATCCCGGTCGCCGTCGTCGGCAACAAGGTCACCGGCGAGGACGACCTGCTCTTCCTCAAGGAGCACGTCGGCGACGACCTGCTCGCGCACTGCGAGCAGTCCCCCTACGTACGCGCCCAGGAACAGGGCCGCGGCCACGGCGGGCTGGAACCGCACAACACCCGCACTCTGGACCTGCTGCGAACGGCCGTCGACGCCCGCCCCAAGGACTGGGCCACCTTCCAGAGGCACGCCGTGGAGTTCCACCTGCGCAACGCCGCCGCCTGGGCCGACGAGGCCACCGGCCAGGACCTCGCCGGCCAGGTCGACCCGGACTTCCGGCACGGCCCCGCAGCCCTGACCGCTCTCGCCTGACCCCCAGCCGCCTCACGACCAGAACCACAGAACAGGACAGCCCTTCATGTCACTCGACGTCTCCCCGCAGCTGCTCGCCGAAGCCGAGAACGGCGAGGTGCGGGAGCAGGACTTCGTGGAAACGGTGCGTACCTCCCTGCCGTACGCCTACGACCTCATCGCCCGCCTGGCGGACGAACTGCGGTCCGGTTCGGCGGAGTTCGCCGACAACCAGACTCCGCCGCCCTCCGAGAAGGAGCGCGGCCAGCTGCTGCGCGCCCTGTCCAGCGACGCCATCCGCGGCAGCCTGGAGCGCCACTTCGGCATCGCGCTCGCCTTCCAGAACTGCCACCGGGTCGCGGCCTTCCACCCGGAGGCGCGCGGCGGCGAGACCCACACCCGCTTCACCTCCCTGCGCTCCCAGATCCTCAACCAGTCGCCGGAGTTCCGCGACTGCTGATCCACCGGCGGCGGGGTCAGCGGATCGCGACGACGACACCGCTGTCCCCGTACTGCCAGACGGCACCGGCCCGCCCGAACCCCGCCCGCCGCAGCAGGCGGATGTGGCCGGACAAGGACAGGCGGGCGGCGCTGTCGGTGCCGGTGGCCGGCTGCCGCCTGTCGCGTTCGGCGACGAGGTCGGCCAGTTCGGGGTCCGCGGCGGCGGCCGTCCACCAGGAGGCCCAGTCCTCCTGGGCGAAGGCCCGCTGCCGCTCGGCCCGGCGCCGTCCCACGCACCCCGCCAGCTCGGCCAGCACGGCGTCGTCCGGCGGGAAGTGGTCGCCGTTGACGAGGACGCCGCCAGGCCGCAGCAGCCCGGCGAGTTCCCGGTAGACGCGGTACAGCGTGTCCGGGGCCAGGTAGTGCAGGGCGGTCGTCGAAACGGCCGCGTCCGGTGGGCGGTCGAGGGCCAGGGCCCGCGTCCAGCCGCCCTCGCCGATCACCGTGTCGACGTAGCGGGCCGCGTCGGCGTGGTGGGTCCGGGCCAGCTCCAGCAGCAGGGGGTCCCGGTCCACGGCCACGATGTCCGCGTGCGGCAGCCTGCGGGCCAGGCGGGCCGCCAGCGAGCCGGGGCCGCAGCCGAGGTCGACGACCAGGGGCCGGTCCGTGCGGTCCGCCGTGCTGTGCTCGACGACATCGGCGATCACGGTGAAGCGGTCCTCGCGGTCGACGGCGTACCGCTGCTGCTGGAGTTCCCAGCGCTCCACCCATTTCTCGGCCGTCGCCAGGCTCAGTCCCATCCGGTCGCGCCACCTTGCCGTCTCGCGTTGCGGTCCCCTTGCTCGGGCACCCTACAACTGGAAACGGTTTCCATTACACTGCATGGGTGCCTGTCACCCGAGAGAGGCAAGGACCGACAGCAACCGGTCGATCTCCTCGACGGTGTTGTAGACGTGCAGGCTCACCCGCACCGACTCGCTCTCCTCCCCGGCACTGCCCTGGCAGTGGTGGTCGCAGCGGACCATGAAGCCATGGCTGAAGAGAATGAACCCCAGGTCGCCGGAGCCGATCTCCCGGTGCCGGAAGGTGACGATCCCCCGGCGCCGCTGGACCGGTGAGTCGGCGGCCAGGCTGGCCCGGCAGCCGAGGACCTCGTACGCGTCGAGGCGGCGCAGCCCGTCGGTGAGGCGGGCGGCCAGGGCGACCGTCCAGCGTTCGATGCGGTCCGTGCCCGCGGCCTGGAGCCAGTCCAGGGCGGCGGCCAGCGAGACAATTCCGACGGTGTTGGGAGTGCCGGACCAGCCGCCGGGCACGAACTCCGGGCCGCGCGTCTGGCGGGCCCAGACGGCCCCCGAGCCGGGCAGGGCCAGGGCCTTGTGCCCGGAGAAGGCGACGAAGTCGACGTCCAGGCCGGCCACGGACACCGGCACGTGACCGATGCTCTGGGCGGCGTCCAGGCAGATGACCGCGTCCGGGCCGACCGCCTCCCGGATCCGGTGGATGTTCATGTCGCCGCCGTAGACGTGGTGGACCTGGGTGGCGGCGACGAACCTGGTGCACGGTCCGGCGAGCCGGGCGAGGGCGGTGTGGTCGTAGTCGCCGGACGCCCGCTGGTAGGGCATCGGCAGGACACGGATGCGTGTGCCCTCGCGGGCCAGTTGCCGCTGGGTCTCCAGCCAGGGCTCGATGTTGGCCCGGTGATCGGCGACGGGTACGACGATCTCGTCACCGTCCGCGAGGAACCCCGGGAGCCAGTCGCGGGCGATCGTACGCAGCCCTTCGGTGGTGCCGCTGGTGAAGTGCACGGCCGACCGCTGCGGAGCCGGATCGTCCAGAAAGCGCCGGACCCGGTCACGGGTCTGCTCGACGAGGGCCGTGGTGCGGTTGGCCCACGGGTATGTGCCGCGTCCGGCGTTGGCGTTGGTGGTGGTGAGGTAGGTCTGGACGGCGTCGAGGACCGCCTGGGGTTTCTGGGAGGTGGCCGCGCTGTCGAGGTAGGCCAGATCCGGGTGCCCCGTGACGATCGGGAACCGGTCCCGCAGCGCGCGCTGCCACTCCGTCAACTCCGCTATGACAGCTGTGTTGTCGGCACACGTGGTCATGGGGGTCAGTCCCGTACCAGAGGAGCGCCCGCATCGCGCCAGGCGATGATGCCGCCGGCCAGGCTGCGCACGTCCGGGTGGCCCATCCGCGTCAGCAGTGCGGCGTATCGGGCCGATTTCTCCCCGACCGGACAGGCCAGCAGCACCGGACGACTGCGGCTGAAGGGCAGTCCGCCGTGCAGCAGCTCCTCGAACAGCTCGTCGACGATGTTGACCGAGCCGTCGATGTGCAGGGCGGCGAAGGCGTAGGGGCTGCGCAGGTCGACCACGAGAGGGGTGCCGGTGGCGATCCACGTCCGGGCGTCCGTGACACCGATGGCGGGCGCCGCCTGTACCTCGGCGTCGGTGAGGAGGGCCGGGGAGTTGGCGCGGCGGGGGCGGCCGAACAGGTCGGGGCGGCGCTGCCGTACGTAACTCAGGTAGCTCTCGATACGGTCGCAGACGATGAAGACGGCGGTCCGGCGCTCCGTCGTCTCGCTGTCGACGGTCCTCAGCGTGCGTACGGCGCCGAAGTAGGCGGCGCCTCCGGTGGGTCCGGCCAGGATGCCGCAACGACGGTTCAGGGTCAGCATTCCTTCGATCGCGTCGTCCGAGTTCACCGCCTCGATCGCGTCGTAGGTGCCTGGATCGAACAGACCCACCTGATGTGCCTCGTCGATGGTGCGGATGCCGGGGATGAAGTCGGACTTGGCCGCGACCAGCCCGAGGACCTGTACGGCGGGATCGTGTTCGCGCAGGACGCGGGCGACGCCCGTGGAGGAACCCGCCGTCCCCACGCAGGCGATGAACCAGTCCGGGGAGCGGCCGTCCAGGTCCTTGACGATCTCCGGCCCGGTGCCGGCGAGGTGAGCCTCGGTGTTGCGCGGGTTGAAGTACTGGTCCGTGTGCAGATAGGTGCTGCCGGGCTCGGACAGGGTCCGGTGGAACAGGGTCAGCGGGTCGTCGGTGGCGGTGGGGTCCAGGCATTCGCTCTGGCCCGGCAGCTCCTCGATCTCCGCGCCGAGCAGCAGGAGCAGGTCCTTGATCTCCGGGACCCGCATCCGGTTGGTGACGCTCTTGAAGGTCAGGCCGTGCATCCCGGCGAGGACGGCCAGGGCCTTGGCGGTGTTGCCGCTGGACAGCTCCACGACCTGGCTGCCGCGTGCCGCTGCCTCGGTCAGCTGCGGGCCGGCCATGTTCCAGGCGGCCCGGTCCTTCACCGAGCCGAACGGGTTGAGCAGCTCCAGCTTGGCGTACAGGTCGATGTTCCGCAGGCCGTGCACGGCCGGGTCGATGCGCACCAGCGGAGTGTTGCCGATGGCCTCGGTGATGCTGTCGTACCTCACTGCGCTCCCCCCATGTCGAAGCCTCGTGGGTCCATGGAAGTGGTCGGCCAGTACCGGTCGTCCAGGCACCAGCGCCACGCACCGCCCTCCTCCCAGGCGGCGACCTTGCGGGCGACCGGCTGTCGCTGGGCGTGCGTGGCGTGGAAGTCCATGCAGTAGCCGGCGGTGTTGGTGAACGCCAGCAGGTCGCCCGGTCCGGGCCGGCGCGGCAGGAACACGGTCCGACGCGTGATCAGGTCGGTTTCCAGGCACCGGGTGCCGAACAGGTGGACGGCGACGGGTCCCGTGTCCGCCGGCGCCGGGCACCGGGGGACGACGACGGGGTCCATGAGCACCCCGTGCTCCTCCAGGGCGATGTCGTCGGCCTTGGCCGCGAGCCGTACGAGGAGTTCGCCGCCGTTCTCCGGCTCGCGCACCTCCAGCACCGTGGCCAGGGTCAGCCCGCACTGGTCCAGCAGGGCCCGGCCCGGCTCGGCGTACAGGTCGTACAGGTGCTCCAGCAGCAGCGCGGCCAGGGGCCGGCCGCCGAAGGACGCGGCCGGGTGCGCGAGGAGTTCGTCGAGGTAGTGCGGCCCGGCGACCGGGCGGTGGGCGGGGTAGAGGCCGAGGGATCCGCGGAGCGTGCCGCCTTCGTTGCGCAGTCCGTAGCCGTGTCCGTCCCAGGTCAGCGGCGGCCGGGTGCCCAGGACGGCACCGGTCAGCTCGGTCGTGTACCGCTCCCATTGCCCGCCGTCGGCCAGGTAGTCGACGCCGAACCCGCCGCCGATGTCCACGATCGAGGGCCGCAGGCCCCGGCTCCGGCACTCCTCCAGCACCCGCAGGCAGCCCTCCAGCGCCGTCGCCTTCTCCGTGACGCTCGTCGTGTCCAGGTGATAGGCCACGCCCGCCAACTCCACGGCGGCACCGTGCCGCTCGACCGCCTCCAGCAGCCCCTCCCGCTCCGTCAGCGGTGTTCCGAAACGGCTGCGCCGGCTCAGCACCCGCACGCCGGCCGCCTCGAACCCCGACAGCCGGAGCAGGACGCGCAGCGGAGGGAGTGCGAACTTACGGCCGAGCAGGGCGAGTTGCTCCAGCTCCTCCCGGCTGTCGACCCCGACGGTGACCGAGGTGCGCGCGGCCAGCCACAGGAACTCCGGATTCTTCGGACCGGTGGCCATGATGCGGTCGGGGGTGAAGCCGGCGCCGAGCGCGTGCTGGAGCTCCCCCAGCGAGGCGACGTCCACACCGGCATCGGTGGCCGCCAGCCGCCGCAGCAGGGCACTGGAGCGATTGGCCTTGTGGGCGAAGAACACCTGACCCGAGAGGTGATGTCTGCCGTACACCGCCCGGAACCGCTCCAGATTGGCGGCCAGTTGCTCGGGCACGACCATGTTCAGCGGAGATCCGAGGGCGTCGGTGAGGGTGTGCAGCAGCTCGCGGGACTCCAGCAGGGAGCGCAGCCTCTCCCCCAGCCGCGGTGCGAGATACAAGGGCTGCCCGCCCATACCCGGCCCTCCCCCGGCACGCCGTAGGCACCCTTCCCCTCCTCCGGTCGGTTTACCCCCCGAAACTCCCCGAGTGGGCGGAAAGCGCCGGATGGCCGCCGTCGTACACCCGGTCAAAAGATGGCAACGGTTTTCATCTGCCATTGATCTGAAAATCGTTTCCATCTAGCGTCGAAGGTGTCGTCACCCGGCCGGCGCGTGGCCGCCGCGTGCCCGGTACCGCTCGAAGGAGTTCCGCATGTCCACCGCCCCCGCCTCCCGTTCCGCCCGGCCGTCCACGAGGATCGCACTGGTCACCGCGACGGCCGCCCTGACGGCCGTGACGGCGACGGCCTGCTCGACCTCCTCCTCGCACACCACCGACACCGCCGCTACCGGCAGCGGCAGCGGCTCGGGCAAGACCATCCAGGTGGTGGCGGCGGAGAACTTCTGGGGCAGCATCGCCTCCCAGCTGGGCGGCAGCCACGTGAAGGTGGACAGCATCATCACCAACCCGGACACCGATCCGCACGACTACGAGCCGACCGCCGCCGACGCCCGCACCGTGGCCGGCGCGCAGTACGCCATCGTCAACGGCATCGGCTACGACGCCTGGGCCGACAAACTGCTCGCCTCCAACCCCGGCAGCGGGCGGACCGAGCTGAAGGTCGGCGACCTGGTCGGGATCAAGCCCGGCGGCAACCCGCACCGCTGGTACTCCCCGGACAACGTCCACCAGGTCATCGAGAAGATCACCGCCGACTACAAGAAGGCCGACCCGGCCGACGCCTCGTACTTCGACCAGCAGAAGACGACCTTCGAGACCAAGACCCTCGCCGACTACAACAAGCTGATCGCCGGCATCAAGGCCAAGTACGCCGGAACCCCGATCGGCGCCTCCGAGTCCATCGTCACCCCGCTCGCCGAGGGCCTGGGGCTGAAGATGCTCACCCCGGAGACGTTCCTGGACGCGATGAGCGAGGGGTCCGACCCCACGGCCAAGGACAAGGCCACCATCGACCAGCAGATCAAGACCAAGCAGATCAAGATCTACGTCTACAACTCCCAGAACTCCACGCCGGACGTGCAGGCGCAGGTCAAGGAGGCCAAGGCGCAGGGCATCCCGGTCGCCACGGTGACCGAGACCCTGACCCCCGCCGGGGCCACCTTCCAGCAGTGGCAGACCGCCCAGCTCCAGGGCATCGAGCAGGCCCTGGCCAAGGCGACCGGGAAGTGAACTGAAGCCATGAACCCGATAGCGAAGGCCCGCGAAGCCGTCACACACACCAGCGGCCACACCGTCCCCGGCCGCCGAAGCGGGGGTCATGACACGGCCACAGGAACCGGAAGCGATCCGGTGGTCGCCCTGCGCGACGCCGCCGTACGGGTCGGCGGCCGTACGTTGTGGTCGGGCGTGGACCTTCGCATCGGGGCCGGCGAGTTCACCACCGTCCTCGGCCCCAACGGCGTCGGCAAGTCCACCATGATCAAGGTCCTGCTCGGCGCCCTGCCCGCGGCGGCCGGCGAGGTTCAGGTGCTCGGCGCCCGGCCCGGGCAGGCCAACGACCGCATCGGCTACCTGCCGCAGCGCCGCAGCTTCGACGCCACCCTGCGCATCCGCGGCATCGATGTAGTGCGCATGGGCCTGGACGGTGACCGGTGGGGGGTGCCCCTGCCGTTCCCGAGTGCACGCCGGCGGGC
Source organism: Streptomyces sp. CoH27 (assembly GCF_020181035.1). Lineage (GTDB taxonomy): Bacteria > Actinomycetota > Actinomycetes > Streptomycetales > Streptomycetaceae > Streptomyces > Streptomyces camelliae. Next base: position 43,006 of record NZ_JAIQYY010000003.1, on the reverse strand, counting down.
CGCCCGTGCACGGGTGGACGAGGTGATCGAGCTGGTCGGGGCGTCGGCGTACGCACACCGGCCGATCGGGCAGTGTTCCGGCGGCGAGCAGCAGCGGCTGCTGATCGCCCAGGCACTGGTCCGAAGGCCGGAACTGCTCCTGCTCGACGAGCCGTTGGACAGCCTCGACCTGCCCAACCAGAGCGCGGTCGCGGCGCTGATCGGGCGCATCTGCCACCAGGAGGGCGTTTCGGTGGTCATGGTCGCCCATGACGTGAACCCGATACTGCACCACCTGGACCGGGTGGTGTACCTGGCCGAGGGCGGCGCCGCCACCGGCACTCCCGCGGAGGTCATCACCTCCGAGACCTTGACCCGGCTGTACGGCACACCGGTCGAGGTGCTGCGGACCTCGGGCGGCCGGCTGGTCGTGGTGGGCCAGCCGGAGCCCCCCGCGGTGCACACCGACCGGCACGAGACCCCGGGGAGCGGTCATGAGGCTCGCTGAGACGGGGGCCCCGGCCTGGTCGTGGAACCTCCTCACCGACTTCCAGGACATGTGGTCCTACCCGTTCATGGTCAACGCGTTCCGCGCCGGCGCGGTCGTGGCCGTGGTCTCCGCGGTCGTGGGCTGGTTCGTGGTGCTGCGCCGGCAGACGTTCGCCGCGCACACCGTCTCCGCCGTCGCCTTCCCCGGCGCGGCCGGGGCGCTCCTGCTCGGGTTCAGCGCGGTCTACGGCTACTTCACGCTGTGCGTGGCCGCTGCGCTGGTCATCGCGGCCCTGCGCGGTGGCGGTGAGCACGAGGACTCCGCGCTGACCGGGACCGTGCAGGCGTTCCTGCTCGCGTCCGGGTTCCTGTTCACCGCCCTGTACCGGGGGCTGTTGGAGGGGCCGCAGACCATCCTCTTCGGCACCTTCCTGGGCATCACCTCCTCCCAGGTGACCGTGTTGACAGTGGTCGGTGCGGTGGTGCTCGCGGTGCTGGCGCTGATCGGCAGACCACTGCTGTTCGCGTCCATCGACCCACAGGTCGCCGCCGGGCGCGGAGTGCCGGTCCGCACGCTGTCCGTGGTCTTCCTCGTCCTGCTCGGCGCGGCCACTGCCGAGGCGAGCCAGATCACCGGGACCCTGCTGGTCTTCGCCCTCATGGTGATCCCGGCCGCCACCGCGCAGGTCCTCACCGCCCGCCCGGCGTTGAGTCTGGCCCTGGCCGTCCTGCTGGCCTTCGCCGCGACCTGGCTCGGGCTGACCGCCGCCTACTACTCCCCCTACCCCTTGGGCTTCTTCGTGACGTCCATCGCCTTCGCCGGATACCTGCTCGCGCTGGGCCGGCGTGCACTGCGCGAGGTACTCAGCCGCACCGGAGCCGGGCCCACGCCTGCCGCCAAGGAGGTGGTCGCATGACCGTCCTGCTCGCCGCCTCCCCGCTGTCCCACCCGTTCTTCCTGCACGCCTTCCTCGCCGGAACCGCCATCGCCGCGGCCTGCGGACTGGTCGGCTACTTCCTCGTCCTGCGGGCCCAGGTCTTCACCGGCGACGCGCTCAGTCATGTCGCCTTCACCGGCGCGATGGCCGCCCTCGCCTTCGGTGCCGACCTGCGGCTCGGGCTGTTCGCCGCCACCATCGCCGTGGCGGTGCTCTTCGGCACCCTCGGCCGCACGGCCCGGCCCGACGACGTGGTCATCGGCAGCGTCTTCTCCTGGATCCTGGGCCTGGGCGCCTTCTTCATCACCCTCTACACCACCTCCCGCAGCACCACGAACGGCACCGCCGGCGTGAGTGTGCTGTTCGGCTCCATCTACGGCCTCTCCTCCGGCAGCGCGGCCGCCGCCGCCCTGGTGGCCGCCGGGGTCGGCCTGCTGGTGGTGCTGATCGCGCGGCCGCTGCTGTTCGCCACGCTCGACGAGGCCGTGGCCGCCGCCCGCGGCGTACCGGTCCGCCTTCTCGGGTACGGCTTCCTCGCCCTGGCCGGGATCAGCGCCGCCGAGGCCACGCAGGCGGTCGGTTCCCTGCTGCTGCTCGGCCTGCTCGCCGCCCCCGCCGGCGCCGCGATCCGCCTCACCGACCGCCCCTACCGGGCACTCGCCCTCTCCGCCGCTCTGGCGGTGCTGGAGATGTGGGCGGGACTGTTCGCCTCGTACACGGTGCCGAAGATGCCGCCGAGCTTCGCCATCATGGCCGCCGCCACGGCCGTATACGCCGCGACGTTCCTCATACGACGGCCCGCTCCCGGCCCTCGTATGCGAACTGCCGTCCCCAGCGGCACCTGAGCGAAGGCACCCGATGGAACCCGACCGGCAGCCCACCCCCACACCATCAGCCGACGTCACGCTGATCGGCCGGCACACCCAGCAACGCACCGTCGTCGTCGAGGCCCTCATCCGCGCCGAGGGCTTCGTCGGCGCCCAAACCCTCCACAACCAACTCGCCGCCGCAGGCTCACCGGTCGGCCTCTCCACGGTCTACCGCACCCTGACCGCCCTGGCCGCCGCCGGCCGGGCCGACATGGTCCGCGACACCAGCGGTGAACGCCTCTTCCGCTACCGCCCCGGCCCCGAACACCGCCACTACCTCATCTGCACCGAATGCGGCCTGAGCCGCCCCGTCGACTCCGGACCGGTGGAGGAATGGGCCGACACCATCGCACGGACCTCCGGGTTCGCGAACGTCCGGCACACGGTGGAGCTGTCCGGGCTGTGCCCGGACTGCGGCAGAACGCCCGCGGCAGCCGCACGGCAGTGAACCCGGGCGCCATGCCCCCGCCGGCGCAGAGCACAACCACAGGTATCCACCCGCACGAGCGGCGGCGGTGACTCCTGCTGGCGCGGGGCACTTGAAGGTGGGTGCCGATGGACAGTGCCATCGTGCTGACACCCATGAAGGTGGCGCCGAACAGCACGGCGGACACGAGCGCGGGCGTGGCACCGCCCAGCAGCGCCGGCAGGGCGATGCCGACGGCCTGGATGGTCAGCGAGGTGAGCAGCAGGGCCGGCCGGGACCAGCGGCGGGCCAGCCGGGTCCACAGCGCGCACGAGGGAAGGGCGGCGAGGCCGACCACGATCCAGGCCCCGGAGCCGAGCCAGCCCTTGACCCCCTGCTGGATCGCGGCGACGAGGAAGGTGCCGGCGATGATGTAGCCGATGCCTTCGAAGGTGTAGCTGGCGAGCAGCGCGAGGAACCAGCGGTGAGTGCGTGGCCGTTCGGTCCTCGTGGCCGCCTCGGCCGCCCCTGGGTTCCGGCGGTGGGGCCAGGGGCCAGGCGAGCGCGGCGAGCAGAGCGCCGACGCGGCACACCGGGGGATCGTGGATGTCCTGGAGGTCCCCGAGCGGGACCGGTTCCAGGTCATCACCGAGCACGACGCGGACCACATCATGGCCCTCGACGCGGGCCTGGGCTTCGAGCGGACCGACCAGCTGGTGATGATCCAGATCTTCACCCAGGCGGGACGCACCACCGAGGTCAAGCAACAGCTCTTCCGAACCATCGCCAAGCAGCTGGAACCTCTCGGCATCGCCGGCGAGGACGTCTTCATCGGCATCATCGAGAACGGCCCTCAGGACTGGTCCTTCGGCTTCGGTCGCGCCCAGTACGTCGAGGGCGACCTGGCCGTCCCCGGCCGCTGACGACGGCCGCCCCACAACCGACCGCACGTGTGCTCCTGGCCGCCTCGGGCCCACGCGGAGGTCGATGCGGACCTGTCCGGCCTGCGGATGGTCGGGGATGTCCTGGCGTACCGGCTCGACGGCGCGCTGGTCAGCGGCCCGGTGCGGCAGCGCGGCCGGCGGTAGTGGTCCGGCCCGCATGCGCGCGGCCCGCTCATGGCGTTATGGAGGTGCACGGACCAGGCCGGCGGGATGTACTGCCTCCCATGGTCGAACACCTCCAACGGCACACCGACGACTGGCTCGCGTACTTCGCCACGCGAGGCCACTGTGACCCGCAGCCGCTGGCCGCGGGTGTCGAGGGCGCGGTCTACCGGCTCGGCGAGGGCTTGGTCGCCAAGGTGTGGAGCGGGCGGCCGCCGGTCGGCCTCGGCCTGATCCGGCAGGTCTACGCGGACATCGCGCGGCATCCGCTGCCGTTCGCCACCCCACAGATCCTTGCCGTCGAGGAGCGCGACGGAGTGCTTGTCACCTACGAGCGCGAGCTGCCCGGGGCGCCCCTGCGCGGCGGCGCCGGGAACACGCCCCCGGCACGGGACATGCCCGCACGCGAGACCGGCACCCTGCTCACCGTGCTGCGCGGCCTGGCGTCCGTGCCGGGCTCGCCCGCGATGCGGCAGCTGACCGTCCAGGGCGACGACCGCCCGCTGTGGGACGGCCACACCCGCTTCCCCGACGCACTCGCCGCCCTGGTCGAGCGTGCCACCCGCCGCGACGGGGAGGTGCTCGCCGCGGCGGTACCCGGGCTGGCCGTGGCGGTCGAGCGGACCACCAGGGCGTTGCGGGCCCTGCCCGCCACGCCCGTCACGGCCGTCCATGGCGACCTGGTCCCGCCCAACGTCCACGTCGACGACGCCGAAGTTCCGGTGGCGGTCCTGGACTTCGGTTTCTTCACCACGGCCGGCGACCCGGCGTTCGAGGCAGCGGTGACGGCCGCGATCTGGGACATGTACGGCCCCCACGCGGAGCACCACACGGCCGCACTCACCAGCTTGTTCGCGGAGGCACTGGGCTATGACGCGGAGGTGCTGGCGCTGTACCAGGCGGCATATGCCCTGACCACCTACGACCTGTTCAGCCTGGACGGCAGCGACGGCCATTTCCGGTGGTGCGCAGCACTGCTGAACCGCAACGCGGTCACCGGGCAGGGCGCCCTGCCCGGTGCACCGGCCTGACGTTCGTCGGCCATCACCGGGCGCTGCAAGGCTTTTGGCGATGGCGGGTGACAAGCCTGTGGCGGTTCGGTCCTGCGCGGAGGCTGACCGTTTCGTTACTGCTCGTCGCGCACGGCGAGCCGTTCGGCGATCTCGGTCCTGACCGTCTCGTGCAGCTCGTCCGACGTGAAGCCGAGGTTGCGCAGGATCTGCGCGGCCGGGCTTTCCTCGACGCGGATCAGGCCCAGCAGCGTGTGTTCCGTGCCGACCCAGTCGTGACCGAGGTCGGCCGACGCGCGCAGTGCCTGCTCGATGGCCTCCTTGCTCTCCGGCCGGAACGCGATGTGACCCCGCGGCGCCTTCTTCCCGGCCGGCGGCATCGCTTCCTCGATCGCGTCACGGACGCGTTGCTCCGACTCGGCTTTCCCCACCAGCACCTCGTATGCCAGGCCCCGCGGTTCGCCGAGCAGGCCGAGCAGCATGTGTTCGGTGCCGATGAAGTCGTGCTTGTGGGTTCGGGCGGCCTCCTGCGCCAGCACGATGCTGTGCCGGTTCAGGTTGGTGAACCGCTCGAACGGGTTGGGCGCGTGGCGTTGCTGGGCGGCCTGTTTGGACACCCCGATGGCGTCGCCGATCTCGGTCCATGACGCGCCGCTCCGCTTGGCCTTGCTGACGTAGTGGTCGATGAGCTGGTCACCGAGGTCGGACAGCGTCTGGGCACGAAGTCGCGCCTCGCTGATGCGGGCCAGGTCGTCGGCGCCGGGAAGTTCCTCGTCGAGACGGGCGATCAGATCTGCGAGGTTGATGTCGAGTGGGCTCATGCGTCAATCGTAAGTTGACGACCCCTCAGCGTCAACTTGTAATTGACGATTGTTCCTGTCGCCGGCCCCCTCACTGGAGCTGCTGAGGCTGGACACGGGCGGCGGGAACGGTCACCTGATCGGCCTCACCATCGCGGAGCGGATCCGGAGCGTGGTCCTGGCCTCGTTCTTCAGGTCGACGTTCAGCGCGGTGTCGAGGGTCATGTACGCCACCCGACCCCAGGTGTTGCCGTCCGCCCAGGCGCAGACCGGGTAGGTGAGCTTCGCCCCGTCGGCCCAGGTCCGGGTCAGTACCTCGCAGTCGACCCTGACGCGGGAGCCGGACGGGGTGACGTCCTGCGGCGGCACGAGCACCTTCACCTGGGTGGCGCGGGCGCGGTTGCCCGCCAGCACGCGGGCGCGCACCCCGGCGATGTCCCTGAACCGGCCGTACATGGCGGCCACGGTGAGCTCGCCCCGGTCGCCGCTGACCGGGCGGTACCTCGCGACGAGACCGTGGACGGCCTCGGCATCCCAGCTGCGGCTCCAACTCCTCTTCATCGCCCGGCCCAGGGTCGCGGACTCGTCCCTGGTCAGCTCGTCATCGCCGTCGAGCACTGCCCTGGGCACGGTCAAGGCGTACTCGGCCCGCGGAAGGCCATTCTCGATCTTCTTTCCTACCAGCACCAGCGTCGCCAGGAGAGCCACGATCAGGAGGAGGACCCCGCCGATGATCCCGGCCATGAGGCCGACCCGGCTCTTCTCCGGAGGGGCCGGGAGTGGGGCGCCCCAGGGGGAGAGGGGCGTCTGATACGGCGACTGCGGCGCCGGAGGCATGGACACGCCAGAACGGTACTGGAAGCCGACGACAACGATGCGGAGCCCTCCGGCGGCTGTCATCCGTCCCCCGCCCACCCGTCCCGCGCCCGGCACGGCGGTTCCGTCACCTGGCATGCCGCATTGCGTCGGTGCGCCGTGCCCTTCGGGGAGCGCCCATGACCGCCCGGGCGGCGCGGCGTAGCAGTTCGTGCTCGAACACACTCGGCCATGCCGTGCCGTGCCCCTAGTCGCCGCCCGTGCTGCTCGACACAGACCCCCCAGCGCCTCGCCCCTCAACTCGCTCTGTGTCCTGGGGCGCGCTCCGGCGCGGTCCAGGCGGCCCGGAGCGCGCGGCCGGACGGGCCCATTAGGCTGGGGCGTCCCACGGGTGGTCGCCCGCCGCCAGGCGGGGGTACGGCGCTCGTGCGGCTGCCCCGGACCACCACACCCAAGGACGGCAACCGAGTGTCTTTCTTCACCATCGGCCACCGCGGTGTCATGGCCGCCGAGCCGGAGAACACCCTGCGCTCCTTCCTGCGGGCCGAACGCGAGGGGCTGGACGGCATCGAACTGGACCTGCACCTGAGCAAGGACGGCGAGCTGGTCGTCATGCACGACGAGACTCTGGACCGCACGACGAACGGCTCCGGTCCGATCGCCGACCAGAAGCTGCGGAAGCTCAAGAAGCTCGACGCCGGCCTCGGCGAGCGCATCCCCACGTTCGGGGAGGTGCTGGACGCCGTCGGGCCGACGCTGCCGATCCAGGCGGAGATCAAGGACGTGGCGGCCGCCCGGTCGCTGGCCAAGGTGCTCACCGACCGCGACCTGCTGGACCGGGTCTCGGTGCTGTCGTTCCACGACGTGGCGCTGATCGAGATCCACAACCTGCTGCCACAGGCCCGCACCGTGCTGGTGGCAGGCCCCAGCGCGCACCGCGACACCTTCGTCGGCCGCGCCCAGAAGGTCGGTTCCACCCTGGTCAGCGTGGACCTGCGGCACGTGAACCGGGCCATCGTGGAGAAGTGCGGCGCCGCCGGCATCGACGTGATGGCCTGGACCGTCAACGACGAGCGCGACCTGACGCTGGCCCGGACGCTCGGCCTGGTGGGCTGCGTGACCGACCAGCCCGGCATGAAGCGGCTGGTCGAGGCC
>NZ_JAIQYY010000003.1:0-35318 GCF_020181035.1 Streptomyces sp. CoH27 | reverse complement strand
CGCACACCGGGCACCACGGCGCGTTCGTCGCATAGAGACCCATGCGCTGCCGAACTGCGACATCTTCGAACCACTCGCCGTACACGTCCTTGCCTTCGGCCGGCCTGACGGCCGCGGCTGTCGGCGATCCGTGTGCCGCGTGCGGTTCGCAACGTTGATTGCCCCGGCACAGGGGATGCATCGGGGCAATCCGTCATGGTGGTCGGCTAGCCGAGTGAGGTGAGGAGGGTGTTGAGCGCCTTGACCTCGGTGGCCTTGTCGGGCGTCGGGGCGCGTAGCGCCTTCAGGACGTGATCGATCTCGCTGTCGAGGAAGTGCCAGGACTGCTCGCTCTTGGGTTCAAGGGTGGACTGGTCGTCGTCCCAAGCGGTCTCAAGGTCGGTCACTCGGCTGGTCGCGGCCGACTGGTTGCCCGAGTTGAGCTTTGCCAGGGTGTCAGCTGCGATCGTGCGGAACTTCGCGATCTCCGCTGGAGGGAACGGCGACGTCGCCTGCTTCGGCGTGAGGTGGGCGGTTACCGGTGCGGGGGTGTCAGCCTCGCTGGCCGCGGCCGCGTGGGGCTGGTGGTGCGCCCAGACGAGAAGCACCGCAGTCGCGACCGCTACGACGCCGTAGTAACCGAGCATGATCCGCTCACGCGCCGGGTTCAGCGCTCGCGGGGTGTCGGTGAGGTCGTTGGCCTCGATGACATCGCTGCGGCTGAGCGTGAGGTACACGACCGTGGCGAGGATCGCGGCCAGGAAGATCACGCTGGTCACCGCGGTGCCAAGGCCCAGGCCACCGTCGCCGCTGGGCGAGCCGAGCCAGTCGCCGAGGTTGGCACCGAGCGGGCGAGTGAGGATGTAGGCGAGCCAGAAGGAGAGCACCGCGTTGGCGCCAAGGCGCCATGCGAGGACGATCGCGACGATCAACCCGAGAGGCAGGAGCACGGAGACACCCGGGGTCCAGCCGGTCAGGTCCAGGGTCCAGTCGCCGGTCGCGGTGCCGAGGGCAAAAGTGACCAGGACGGCGAGCCAGTAGAAGAGTTCACGGGGACGGGTGGTGATGGTGTGAACCGAGAGGGTCCGCTCGCGGGCGTACCAGATCCCGAAGACAACGGCGAGGATGCCGGCGAACACGCTACTGCTCAGCGCGAGGGGAACGCCCTGGCTGTCGGTGAGGATGTCGGTGTAAAGCGTGCCGGTCACACTCACCACCACGACGGTGAGCCAGTACACGAACGGGACATAGCGTTTGGTGGCGAGTTGCCAGCCCAGGACGCCTGCCAGGACCACGGTGAAGATCAATGCGGTATTGATCAGGCCGACGCCGAGGTTCATGTTGATCCAGTCGGCGAAGCTTTCACCGACCGTGGTGCACAAGATCTTGATGACCCAGAACCAGATCGTGACCTCGGGCACCTTGTTCAGCATCTGCTTGGCATGTGTCCGAGCATTTTGGGATGTCGTCGCAGTTGTCATGTAACCCTCGTGTTGAACGGGCGGCAGCGCAGAAGGGAGCACCCCTTTCACGTCTGCGGAACGGTAACTGTCTACAAAGGTGTAGACAAGTGCAGCCTCGGCCGCGCCGCCGCGAGGCATTGCCCGTGACACGATTCGCGTTCACGGAATGGCCTCCGCTGCGGTTCTTTCCTAGGCCTGCGCGAGCATTTTCCGTATGCCTGTGATGGCCCAGGGGCGGCGCAGCTTGTCAGGCGGGATCTTGAGATTTCCGGCAGGGAGGCGTCGGGAAGGCGCGCCTGACGAATTCGTGGAGCCCATTCGAGCCCTGACCGGCGGAGTCGGCCAGAATTCTGGGAAATTCGTCCCGCCATTCAACCTGCAAAGCGCGTGAGCTCGCGTCGCCCGATCCCCCGTGCGACCGCTCGCCGTCGGCATCCTTGCTGGGTGCCCACCTCTGGAACCAGCGGACTCTCAGATGTTTCATGGGTCATGGTGCTCGACTGTGCCAGTGGGAACCTGAACACATCCTGACTGTCCCGTTGATCACTCCCCCCACTCGTGCAACACGAGCAGCATGGCTCGACCACCTGGCTCAGGCCGCGTTTCCCGTCGCCCGCTCCCGTTCGGCGACGTCCCGGCGGGTGACGGAGAGGTGGATGACCAGCCCGAGGATGACCGCGAGGAACAGGGTGCTGGTCACCACGGCGCCCAGGCCGAGGCCGCCGTCGCCGGTGGGCTGGGAGAGGTAGTCGCCGATCGACGCGCCGAGCGGGCGGGTCAGGACGTAGGCGATCCAGAAACTGCACACCGCGTCCAGGCCCAGCGCGAAGTGCGCGTTGGCCACGGCCGCGATGGCCGCCGCGAACAGGACGGCGGACAGCCAGGAGCCGAGGTCTATACGCTCGGACACCAGGTCACCGGCCGCGGTGCCGAAGGCGAAGGTGAACATCACCGCCAGCCAGTAGAAGGACTCGCGGCCGGGGGTGTCGACGTGGTGGATGGACAGAGTTCGCTCGCGCCGGTACCAGACGACGAAGACGACCGCGAGGACGATCGCGAAGACCGCGGTGCTCGTCTCCAGCGGCACACCCATGGCGTCGGTGAGGTTGTCGCTGATCAGCGTGCCGACAGCGCTGATCAGCGCCACCGCCGGCCAGTACACGCCCGGCCGGTAGGTGCTGGAGCGGAACTGGACCACCAGGACGACGGCCAGCAGGGCACTCATCAGCACCGACACACCGGTCAGCCCGAGGCCCGCCTTCTCGTTCAGCAGGTCCGCCGCGGTCTCGCCGACCGTCGTGCACAGCACCTTGATGATCCAGAAGTGGACGGTGACCTCGGGCACCTTGATCGAGCGCGGCCGGTGGCGCGAACCGGGGGCCTGACCGGCCTCCGAAACCACCCTGCTCTCAGACGATTCATAGGTCACGTCGTCCGACCGTGCCACCGGGCACCTGAACGCATCCTGACTGCTGGCGCGCTTCGCCCACCCCGCCCGTCCCGTACGAGCACCATGGCGCCATGCGTACGCACACAGACAGTCTCCGCATAGCGGCCCTCCGTCCCTGGCCTGCCCACTTGACGGAAGAAGGTCGCCTTGAACACCCCCACCACCGCTCCCACGCCCACTGACCGCGCGACCGCCTGGCTGCGGCACCGGCTGGGCCGGGCTGTGCTGCTGTCCTACGTCTGTGCTCTGTTCGTGCCGGGTCCCGGCCTCTGGCTGCGCCACACGCATGACCTGCCGCTCGGGCCAGTCATCCACCCGCCGGTATCCGCCGCCCCGTGCCTGCTGTCGCTGGTGCTGTTCTCGGCCGGGCTCCAGGTCCCCGTACGCGAGCTGGGCCGCGTGCTGCGGCGCCCGAGCGCACTGATCGCGGGGCTCGCCCTGCACCTGGCGATCCCGCTGCTGGTCATCCCCCTCGTCGCGTTCCTGCTGCACCGGACGCCCGACACCGACGGCGGCAGCGGCCTGGTCACGGCGATGATCCTTGTCGTGACGATGCCCGTCGCCGCGGGCGCGACCGTGTGGACCGGCAAGGGCGACGGCGACCAGCCCACGATGGTGGGCCTGGTACTCGCCTCCACCCTGCTCAGCCCGCTCACCACGCCCCTGGTGATCGAGTTCCTGGCCCCGCTGCTGCGCGGCGGCTACGCCGACTCTCTCACCACGAACCTCCACACCTCGGGCGGCGGTTTCACCCTCGTCGGCGTGGTTCCGCCCTGTGCCACAGGCATCCTGGTCCGGCTGGCCCTGCCCGCGTCCCTGCTCAGCCGGGCGCTGGAGCTGGTCGTGCCCACAGCCCTGGCCGGCTCGCTCATCCTGACGTACGTCAACGCCAGCGGCGCCCTCGGCTCCTTCATCGCCCGGCCGCGCCCGCTGCTGCTCGTCGCCGCGCTGACCGTGGCGGCGTCGGTCTGCCTGCTGTCGTTCGTCCTGGGCCGGTGCGCGGCCCGGGTGCTGCGGCTCGACCCGCCCGCCGCCTCCTCCCTCACTCTCGCCTGCGGCATGAACAACAGCAGTGCGAGCGCCGTCCTGCTCACCGCCGCGCTCCCCGACAAACCGCACCTGCTGCTTCCGGTCCTCGCCTACGGGCTGCTCCAGAAGACGGCGGCGAACCGCGTCGTGAACCCGGGCGCGGCGCGCGGCGTGCGCTTCGCCGGCGGGCTGAGAACGAGAGGCCGCGGGCCTGCGGCCGTCAGGCCGTACCGTCCACCGTCCCGGCACGGCTGACCGGGACGAGCAGGGTGAGGGTGGTCGGAGCGCTGCCGGTCAGGGAGAGCCGCCCGCCGACGGCGAAAGCCGGATCCCGAACCGGATCGAGGCCGATGCCCATGCCCTGCCCGCCGCCGCTGTCACCGCGGTCGAACAACCGGGCCGCCGTACCCGGTACTTCACCTTCGTCGGTGACGTCGAGGGCGAGGGCGTCGTCGAGGTCGCGTACGACCGGACGGACCGTGCCGCGGCCGTGGACGCGGGCGTTGTCCAGCAGGACGCCGAGGATCTCCGTGACCGGCCCGCCGGGCACGGAGAGGTCGTCCGGCACATCCCGGCGAGGCATGCGAAGCGCCGGCCGGCCTGGGCGAACGACCCATGCCGGCGTTCCTCCGTGGCCCTCGGCACCTGGCCCAGGGACCGGTCGGCCACCCTGGTCCGCATCACCACACTCAGAGGACACGGCTACCGCCTGGATCCGTGACCGACTTCGTTCGCACCGGCGTCCCGCGGTTCCCGGCTCGGCTGCGTCGAGCGCCTCCCAGGCCGGGACAAGGGTCGAAGTGTCCCCGGTCAACCCGGTGTGCACGCCGGCAGCTCGTGATCGCGCTCGTGGTGACCGCGCATGGCCGGCCCGGCCTTTACTCGGAAGGACGGCTCGGCGCCGGAACCCTGAGAAACCTTCTGGCCTTGCGCGGGGAACCCGTGCCGGCGTCCGGCCCCGGGCGATACAGACGGTGCCGGGCGACGAGTTCAAGGGTCACCACCACCGCAACGGCCTGCACCGCCATGAGGGCGATGAGGACGAACAGCTGCACCACTCCGGCCAGTACAGGACCGGCCCCTCCGAGGAGCATGCCGACGAACGCGCCGGGGAGCGTGACCAGCCCGACCGTACGGGTCTGGTCCAGACCGGGCAGGAGAGCCTCGGAGGCCGCGGGACGTGCGATCTCCATGCGTGCGTCGCGGTCCGGGATTCCCAGCGCCATCGCGGCTTCCACCTCTCCGTGACGCTGCGACAGTTCGTCCAGGGCACGGCGTCCGGCGAGTACGGTCACGGTGAGTGCGCCACCGATGAGGATGCCCGTGACCGGAATCAGAGCGACGCCCTTCGGCGGGACGAGCCCGGTGGCGAGGAGCGCCACAACGACCGGTAGCACACCGGCGGCGATCGGGGCAGCCGTCAGCCACCAGGTGTGGTTGCCGGTGATTCTCCGCCCGGCCGTGCGCACGGCCACCGCGAACATCACCACGAGGAATGCCAGGAGCCCCAGCACTGACTTGACGGCCCAGGTGATGACCACCGAGACAGCGGCGAGCTGGACGGCGGCGCGGAAGCCGGCGAGGAGGATCTCCCGGGCCCGGCTCTTGTACGGGTGCGGATCGAGCCGGAACCAGCCCGCGACCGCTGCCGCCACCAGCAGCAGGGCGGTGAGCAGGACGCCGAGGGCTGGGTTGACCGGTACGAGAGATGCCGCACTCGACGTCACGTTTTCCACCTCAGGAAGCTGCCGCACGGGCCGATGGGCGCGCGGGTCACCAACCTGACTGGCCCCTGCGGCCGACAGCGCAGTCTACGTCGGCGTCCGTCCGCCGCTGTTCGCACTCCGCTGCGCACACCTGCCTGCGCTGCTGCCATCAGGGTCTCGCGCAAGACCGCCTCGCCCGGGTGCTGCGACTGGCCAAGTGCCCTCCTTCAGGGCCCTCGGACTGTACCGCCTATGGTGGCGGCGACCGGCGCCGAGTCCGTGAAGGTACTGCCCGGGAGTCGTGTACCGGAGTTGCGTGGTGCACAGGAGAGCGTGGCAGACTCGGCCGCGCCGCACGCTGGCGTCTACACAGTCGTAGACATTTTGCGGGACTGTCGACGTCGAGGGGAAGGAAACCAACTCGTGAACTCCGGACCCGCTGCCCGCACGCGGCGGCCGGGCACCCTGGGGGCCGAGAAGCCGGCCCTGCTGCGGATGCCCGACAAGGGAGTGCTGACCCGAACCGAGCAGGACCGCTCGTACGTATACACGCCGGTGACGTACGCCCTGGGCATGACCGCACGCCGGATGCGCCAGGCGCTGGAGTCCGGCCCGGACCGCGAGGCCCGGCTCGCCCGGTTCGCCGACGAACTGCCTGCCCTGAACGAACTGCTGCGGCAGCCCGGCGAGCTGCCGCGGGAGCGGTGAGCGGCGGTGGCCGTGCTGCCCGAAGCGGCGAGGGCTCCACACGCGCGGGCACGGTCGTCACGGCAGTCCTCGCCGCGAGCTGAAGCAACACCCGGAGAGTGACCTTGACGACGAACCATGATGAGTGGGCTTTGCGTCTCGCGGGCCCGATGCGAAGAATTCCCCCACTGAAGCTGATGGTCGTCGACCGGCCGACACCGCGCCAGGCGGTGTGGATGGCCGGGGCGGGTCTCGCACTGTTCGCTCTGGTCGGCGCGAGCGCGCCCAACCACAACACGCTCAGGGCACCGATCTCCTGGCTCCGGCTGCCTGCCATGCCCGGCACCGTCTCCCAGACGGCCACGATCGCGGCCATCGTGCTGTCGTGCGGGGGCGTGCTGGGCATGCTCAAGGCCCATGAGCGGGGCTGGAGGCCCGATGCCCGGCTGCTGTTCCGGCTCGGCGCGCTGACCGCGCTCGCCGTCGCCAACCTCACCCCGGTCGGCTCCTCGGACATGGCCAGCTACGCGGCGTACGGCCGTATCGCCGCGCTCGGCGGTGACCCGTACGTGACGACTCCCGCCCGGCTGGGCGGCGCGTACGCCCACCTGGTGAGCGAGGCGTGGCGGAACACACCTTCCGTGTACGGGCCGGTGGCGACGTGGTGGCAGGGCGCTGCGGCATTCATCGGCCAGGAGCGGCCGTGGCTGACCATATGGGCACTGATGCTCGCGAACGCCGCCGTCTTCGTGGGCACCGGGTACCTGTTGCTCCGTACCGCCGACGATCCGGTCCGCGCGGGCCTGCTGTGGAGCGTCAACCCGCTGCTGATCGGCGTGCTGGTCGCGGGCGGGCACCTGGACACCCTCATCGCGGGCCTGGCCGTCTGCGCGATCCACATCGCCCGCAGGACGACCCGGTGGCACCACGACCTGATCGTGGGAGGGCTGATCGGCCTCGCCTGCGGCGTGAAGGTCAGTGCCTGCCTGTTCGGCGTCGGGCTGGCCTGGCCGCTGCTGCGTTCGGGCGCCTGGCGACCAGCCGCCCGGCAGGCAGGCGCGGCCGCACTCACCCTGGCCACGCTCTACGCAGCCTACGGCGCGCACGCGCTGGCCCCGCTCTCCGCGGCCTCCCGACTGGTCTCCACGCCCTCCTTGTGGGCGGTGTTCGATCAGTTCGGCACCGCGGTCCTGGGCCCTCGCGCGACTGCGGCGATCGTCAGTGCGCTGTGGCCGGTGGTGATGCTCGCGCTGGCGTGGGCGCTCCGCCGCCGAGCCGCTCCGGACGCACGCGCTGTCGGCGCCCTGCCGTTCGCGCTGGCCTTCGCCTGGGTCCTCGCGGCACCGTGGTCGATGCCGTGGTACACGGCTCTCGCCTGGGCCCTGGCAGCCCTGTTCAGCCAGGGCCGCCCGACTCAGTACCTCACCATGGCCACCGCCGTCCTGGCCCTCTCCCACAACAGCGGCGGCCACGGCTGGACATGGTGAGAGAGACCATGCCGGGCCAAAGGAGCCCCGGCCACGCACTCCACGTGCGACGTCATCGAGAACCTGGGCCTCGTGGGCACCAGGCCGGCGGTGTGCACTCCGCTTCTGCCGCCGAGGCGGACCGACGTGGGTGGACGCCGACAGACCGATGGAACTGCCTCGGATCCCGCGGCGGCCGCACACCGACCCGAGTCACGTCGACGTGGCCGCAACAGTCGGTCCGTCACCTCGGCTCCCGCACCAGGTGGACGAGCGCGGAGGCGTGGTCGTCCGCTGCCAGGTCCAGCGGCAGTCCGTGGGTGAGGAGCACGGCGCCGTGGTGCACGGCGCCGGTCGCGGTGTCGCGGTAGCGGGCCGAGGGGTCGAGGGCACGCAGGGGCAGGCTGGGATCACGGTGCCCGAAGCGCCGTGCGTGCCGCAGTACGATCACCGCGGTCTCACGGCCGTCGGGCGCCAGATACTGTACGGCGCTCAACTCCTCGTCCCCGTGCGGCCGCAGGCGGTACTGCTCTCCCCTCTGCACCAGGTGCCGTACGCCCTTGCCCTGGCCATGGGCCTGGCCCGCGAGGACGATCCGGTCGGCGACGCGGTACCGAAGTGGGCATCGTCGGTGACGGTCGGCGCGGGCACACTCATACCACTCAGGAACGCGCCAAACCCGGCCGGTCCGTCGACGAGCTTGTCGAGGCAGTGGACCATCATGACGGCTCCGGCGATGAGCCGTGCGACAGCTGGCGCGACTGGCTGGGATCGGTGGGCCGGGACGACGTCGACGGCACGCCTCAGGCTGTCCGACCGGTGAACGGGCATGGCGGATTCCTCTGCCACAGCTGACGGGTACGTACGTCACCGCCGTTCGCGCAGCTCGGCAGACATGGCTGTGCCCTGGCGAACTCGGCCGCGTGCCGTCGCGGCCGCGCTGGCCGGTGACGTGTGCGCCACTGTGCGGTGCGCCTCCACCCGGCGGAATCCCCTGGTTCATCGCAACTGCCGATGCTGCACATCCACGGTGCGGATGGGGCGGCGCCGCTGCCGACGGATCGATGACGGCCTCGGTTCCCGGCGCGACGGTGGCATCGATGGCCGGTCGGCCCTCTCGCAGGTTCCACGCGCCGGCGTACGGCTCCCGCCTACGCGACGCCGGCCAGCCGGCTGCCGACCCGCGCGGCCGTCTCCCGCAGCCAGATGTGGGCCGCGTCATGGGTGTGGACCGGGTGCCACCACAGCGCCTCACGCAAGGGCACCGCCTCGTAGGGCGGCTCCACCACCCGCACGGCGGCGATCGGCGTCAGCATCCGCGCCAGCCGTGCCTGGATCAGAGCGATGCGCCGGGTGCCGGTGACCAGCAGGGGCAGGAGCTGGAAGCTGTCGACGGACACTTCCACGCGCGGTTCGATGCCGAGCATGCCGAGCTGGCGTACGGCGGGCGCGTCGTAGGTGCGCTGGTACGTCACCCACGGCAGCCTCGCCAGGTCCTGGCGGGTGAGCCGGTCACCGACGTCCGGATGGTCCTCGGTGACGAGGAACACCCAGCGGTCGTCGTAGAGGTCGGTGGCGGGGAAGTCGCTGATCACGCCGTGCGGCATGAGCAGGCCGTCGGTGGCGCTGAGCAGGGTGGCGGTGTCGTCGACGACGGTCGGCTGGGTCTGGGTGAAGCGGAGCCGGATGCCGGGGGCCTCCTCGTGCACGACGCGGGCGAGTTCGGTGCCGAAGACGGCCACCGCGTAGTCGGACGCCACCAGCCGGAACTCTCGGCTCTCCTGGGCCGGGTCGAAGTCGGCCTGGCTGGCGAAGAGGCGTTCCAGCACGTCGTAGGCGGTGGTGGTGCGGTCCAGGAGGACCTGCCCGAGCGCGGTCAGCTCGTAGTGGCCGCCGACGCGGGCGAGCAGGTCGTCGTCGAAGTGGCGGCGCAGCCGGGCGAGGGCCGCGCTCATCGCGGGCTGGCTGAGACCGACGCGCTGCCCGGCCCGGGTGACGTTCCGCTCTTCGAGCAGGGCGCGCAGGGCGACGACGAGGTTGAGGTCGAGTCGGGTCAGGTTCACGGACGGTCCTCGCATGGGGCAACGAGCAGGGGTGGTGAGCGGCGGGAATAAATCGGGTGGATGCCGATCATCCACAGAATCTATTTCCCTGATCGCGGAGGGCGGGTCCAGATTAGTCCCACCGCAATCAGGAGGACATGTCCGTGAAACCCGAACCCTCGTCCCCGCTCTTCGCCGGACCGTTCGCCCTCGCCACCCTCTCGGCCCCGGACGGGCCGGAATTCCCCGCCCTGGTCACCCCCGACGGCCAGGCCCTCGGCCTGAGGGGCGTCTTCGGCGACGATCGGCTGACCACCCTGGACGTGCTGGACCGCTGGGAGACGGTCCTGCCGCAGCTGCGCGCGCTCGCGGCCGACACCGGCCTGGTCCGCACGGCCGTCACCGACCTGCGCGTGCACGCGCCCGTGTCGCCGCGTCAGGTGTTCCAGTCAGGGGCGAACTACCGGCAGCACGTCATCGACCTGCACGTCGCCCACCGCGCCCCCGGTGACGAACGGCCGGAGGGCGAGCGGCGCGCGGAGGCCGCCGAGATCATGGACCGGCGGGCGGCCGAGGACCTGCCGTACGTCTTCATCGGACTGCCGAGCGCGATCACCGGGCCGTACGACGATGTCCTCCTGCCCGCGTGGGCCGAGCAGCCCGACTGGGAACTGGAGCTGGCGGTCGTCATCGGCAAGCCGGTCCACCGGGTGTCGGTGGAGGACGCACCGGAGTACATCGCCGGCTACACGATCGCCAACGACCTGACCGACCGCGCCACCGTCTTCCGCCGGGACATGCCGCAGATCGGCACCGACT
The DNA here is from genome assembly GCF_020181035.1 of Streptomyces sp. CoH27. Taxonomy (GTDB): domain Bacteria; phylum Actinomycetota; class Actinomycetes; order Streptomycetales; family Streptomycetaceae; genus Streptomyces; species Streptomyces camelliae. The sequence continues at coordinate 24,677 of NZ_JAIQYY010000003.1, read as the reverse complement.
GGCTGCGCAGCAAGAACGCGCCCGGGTTCACCCCGCTCGGGCCGTGGATCGTACCGGCCGAGTCGATCGCGAACCCGGACGACCTGCGCGTCACGCTGAAGCTCAACGGCGAGACCATGCAGGACGAGTCCACCAAGGACATGATCTTCAAGGTCGCGCGGATGGTGTCGTACGCCTCGCAGACCTCCCGCCTGCTCCCCGGCGACCTGGTGCTCACCGGCTCCCCGGCCGGCAACGGCATGCACTGGGGCCGGCTGCTGCGCGACGGCGATGTCATGGAGGGCACGGTCACCGGTCTCGGGGTCCAGCGCACCCGTTGCGTCGCGGAGGGCGCCACGTGAACCGCCACGACCCGGAGGGTGCGATCGCCGAAGCCGCCAAGGCGTACTCCAACTGGGGGCGCTGGGGCGAGGACGACCGGCTCGGCACCCTCAACTTCCTCGACGAGGGCAAGCGCCGTGAGGGCGCGGCCCTGGTGCGGCGGGGCGTCAGCTTCGCGCTGTCCCAGTCCTTCGACATGAACGGCCCGCAGAAGGGCTGGCGGCGGCGCACCAACCCGGTGCACACCATGCTGGACACCGGCACTGACGCGGCCCTCGGCAACCAGGGCTTCCCGCACGGCATCGGCGGCGCCGACGACATGATCGCGATGCCGCTCCAGTGCTCCACGCAGTGGGACGGCCTCGGCCACATCTTCGACCACGGCAGGGCGTGGAACGGGCGGGCGGCCGAGAAGGTCGTCACCTCCGACGGCGACCTCGTCACCGGCATCGAGCACATGGCGCCGTACGTCGCCGGGCGCGGGGTGCTGCTGGACGTCGGCCGGGTCATCGGCGAGGGCGGTGAGCTGCCCGACGGTTTCGCGATCACCGAGGAGCACCTGACGGCGACGGCCGAGGCGCACCGCGTGACCGTGGGCCGCGGGGACATCGTCGTCGTACGGACCGGGCAGCTCGCCCGGGCCCGCCGCGACGGCTGGGGCGACTACGCGGGCGGCCCGGCGCCCGGTCTGTCGTTCACCACGGCGGGCTGGCTGCACCGCACGGAGATCGCCGCGATCGCCACGGACACCTGGGGTTTCGAGGTCCGTCCGAACGAGTTCGAGCACGCCTTCCAGCCGCTGCACCAGGTCGCCATCCCGAACATCGGGCTGCTGATCGGCGAGATGTGGGACCTGGAGGCACTGGCCGAGGACTGCGCGGCCGACGGCGTGTACGAGTTCTGGCTCACGGCCGCACCCCTGCCCATCACCGGTGCGGTCGGCTCCCCCGTCAGCCCGATCGCCGTCAAGTAACGTATGGAACAAGGGAGTTCCCTCATGAGAACAGCCCGCACGGTCCTGGTGATCGGCGGTGGCGCCGCAGGCAACGCGGTGACGATCCTGCTCCGCCGAGCCGGCCTCACGGTGGATCTGATCGAGGCCAAGGACGACTGGAACGCCACCGCGGGATCCGGCATCACCCTCCACGGCAACGCGCTGCGCGTCCTGCGTGAACTCGGCGTCTGGGACCGGGTCGAGGAGTCCGGCTTCGGTTTCGGCTCCGTCGGCATCACCGCCCCGGACGGCACCGTCCTGCACATCGCGCGGGACCTGCGCACCGGCGGCGACGACCTGCCCGCCACGGTCGGCATGCAGCGCCCGCAGCTGCAACAGATCCTGATCGACGCCGTCCGGGCCAGCGGCGCCACCGTGCGGCTCGGCACGACCGCCGAGATCCTCGGCCAGGACGCGGACGGGGTCTCGATACGGTTCTCCGACGGCAGCGAGGGCCGGTACGACCTCGTCGTCGCGGCCGACGGCCTCGGGTCCTCGACCCGGGCGGCGATCGGCATCGGTGACAAGCCGGAGCCGACCGGCATGGCCATCTGGCGCGTCGCCGCCCCCCGCCCGGCGGGTGTGGTCCGTACGGACCTCGCCTACGGCGGCCCGGCCTACATCGCCGGGTACTGCCCCACCAGCGACACGACCCTCTACGCGTACGTCGTCGAGGCCAACCGTGACCGCGCCGCCATCCCGCCGGAGACGTACGCCGAGGAGATGCGGCGCCTGTCCTCCGCCTACGGGGGCCACTGGCCGGAGATCACCGCGCACATCACCGACCCGGCGAAGGTCAACTACACCTGGTTCGACCGGCTGCTGGTCGAGGGCTCCTGGCACCGCGGCCGGGTCGTCCTTGTCGGCGACGCCGCGCACTGCTGCCCGCCCACCCTCGCGCAGGGCGCGGCACTGTCCCTGGAGGACGCCTGGGTGCTCACCCAGTTGCTGACTGCCTCGGACACCTGGGACGACGCCCTCTTCCAGGCGTACTACGAGCGGCGCATGGCCCGCGTCCGCCCGGTCGTGGAGGCGTCCGTGCAGATCGGCCAGTGGCAGCTCGACGGCGTCCGGGACGCGGACGTCCCCGGCCTGATGGGCCGCACCATGACGATGCTGCGGGAGCTGCCGTGAGCACGCCCACCGTCGACGTCCACGCCCATGTGCTGCTCCCCGGGGTCGAGGCGCTGGTGGCCGGCCTGCCGGGGCTGGCGGAAGCGACGGCGCTGGACGCCCGGCGCAACGGTCCGGCGGCCCTGGCCGTCAGCGGGCCCATGGTCCGCGAACGCATCCCGAAACTGACCGACCCCGCCGTGCGGCTGGCCGCGATGGACGCCCAGGGCGTGGACGTGCAAGTGGTCAGCCCCTCCCCCTCCCACTACCACTACTGGGCGGACGAGGACACGGCCGAGAAGCTGTACCGGCTCGCCAACGAGGCGACGGCCGCGCACTGTTCCGCCGCCCCCGACCGGCTGCGCGGGCTCGGCCTCGTGCCGCTGCAGCATCCTGATCACGTGGTGCGCGCCCTCGATCACGCGCTGGACCAAGGGCTGCTGGGCGTCGAGATCTCCAGCCACGCACCTGGACGGGAACTGTCCGACCCGGCCTACGAACCCTTCTGGTCCCGGGCCGAGGAGACCGGCGCGATCGTCTTCCTGCACCCCTTCGGCTGCACGCTCGACGAGCGCCTGGACCGGTGGTACCTGTCCAACACCGTCGGTCAGCCGGTGGAGAACGCCGTCGCGCTCTCCCACCTGATCTTCTCCGGCGTCCTGGACCGGCACCCGGGCCTGACCCTGATCGCCGCGCACGGCGGCGGCTACCTGCCCACGCACATCGGCCGCTCCGACCACGCCTGGTCGGCCCGCTCCGACGCGGGCGCGGGCTGCGCGCACCTGCCCAGCAGCTACCTGAAGCGCCTGTACTTCGACTCCCTCGTCCACGACCCGGACGTGCTGCGGGAGCTGGTCCGGGTCGCGGGCGCCGACCGGGTCCTGCTCGGCTCCGACTTCCCCTTCGACATGGGCACCGAGGACCCCGTCGCCGCCCTGCGCGCTGCCCGCCTGCCCGACCACGACTTCCACGCCGTCAGCGGCGGCAACGCCTCCGCCCTCCTCTTCAAGGAGTGATCTCATGCGCCTGCTCACCCACCTGCGGCACGTCGACCTCGCCGTGCCCGATTACGACAAGCAGCTCGACTTCTACGCCGGCGTCTGGGGCCTGACCAAGGTCGCCGAGGACTCCGGCATCTCCTTCCTCGCCGCCGAGGGCAGCCCCGAGCAGTACGTGGTCCGGCTGCGCAAGGCCGACGAGAAGCGCCTCGACCTCGTCTCCTACGGCGCCGCCTCCGCCACCGACGTGGACACGCTCGCCGAGCAACTGCTGGCTGGAGGCGTGCAGTTGATCACCCAGCCGGGCAAGGTCGACACCCCCGGCGGGGGCTACGGCTTCCGCTTCTTCGACGTCGACGGCCGCACCATCGAGGTCTCCGCCGACGTCGAGGTACGGCAGCACCGCAGGATCGAGGAGAAGGAGTCGATCCCGGTCAAGCTGTCCCACGTCGTCCTCAACTCCCCCGATCTGAACCGCACCCGGGAGTGGTACGAGCGCCGCCTCGGTTTCCGGCTCTCCGACACGCTCAGCTCCCCCCACATGGGGGAGGTCATGCACTTCATGCGGATCAGCAACCAGCACCACTCCATGGCCATCGCCCAGGGCCCGCACACCTCCCTGCACCACATCTCCTTCGAGATGCGCGGCATCGACGAGTACATGCGCGGCTCCGGCCGTGTGATCCGCGCCGGGTACCGCAAGATCTGGGGTCCGGGCCGGCACATGGCGGGCGACAACACCTTCACCTACTTCCTCGACCCGCACGGCAACACCGTCGAGTACACCACCGAGCTGGAGTGCCTGGACGAGGACACCTGGCACCCGCACGTCTACGACTTCTCGCAGCCCGAGGTCAGCGACCAGTGGGGCACGGCCAACCCCATGAACGAACTCGTCGCCAAGGAGTCGTTCAACGACCCCGACCGCGGCGTCTTCGTCGCCCCGCCGGTCTGATCTCCCACTCCCTCGCTCCCGGGGGCGCGGCCGGCCCTGTCACCTGCCCTGACTCGGACCCGCCGCGCCCCCGGGCCCAGCCTGCCCGGAGCCGCACCATGCGTTTCGCCGCCTACGAACACCATCACCGTCGCCACGTGGCCGTCGTGGAGGACGACGGAACCCTGCTGCCACTGCCCGGCGCCACCTCGCTCACCGACCTGCTGCGGACGTCCGGTGGGCTGCCCGGCCTGCTCGCCGCCGGCACGGTCGCGCTTGACGTACCGCCCGGCCCGCACGTGACGGAGGTCCGGCTGCTGCCGCCGCTCCAGCCCGCCTCCGTCCGGGACTTCGTCACCTTCGAGGAGCACGTCGAGGGCGTACGGCGCTCGGTGGACGGCGTGGCGGGCGTGCCCGACCAGTGGTACGCCGCGCCGGCCTTCTACTTCAGCAACCCGCACGCGATCCATGCGACGGGCGACGGCATCCCGATGCCGCCCTGCTCGGCCGTCCTCGACTTCGAACTCGAAGTCGCCGCCGTCATCGGCCGCGAGGGCCGCGACCTCACCCCCGAGCAGGCCCGCGACCACATCGTCGGCTACACGGTCTTCAACGACTGGTCGGCCAGGGACCTCCAGTCCGCCGAGATGAAGGTCGGCCTCGGCCCCTGCAAGGGCAAGGACACGGCCACCACCCTCGGCCCGTACCTGGTCACCGCCGACGAACTGGAGCCGTACCGGGACGCCGACGGCTACCTGCGCCTGGCGCTCACCGCCGAGGTCAACGGCGAGGTCGTCGGCCGGGACCTGCTGTCCAACATGAGCTGGACCTTCGAGGAGATGGTCGCCTACGCCTCGCGCGGTACGCGGGTGCTGCCCGGCGACGTCCTGGGCTCCGGCACCTGCGGCAACGGTGGCTGCCTCGCCGAACTGTGGGGCCTGCGCGGCGAACAGACCCCACCGCCTCTCAAGCCCGGCGACACCGTCACCCTCACCGTGGAAGGGATCGGCAGCGTGTCCAACACCGTCGTGCCCGGTGCGGACCCGGTGCCGCTGCCCGCAGGCCGGCGCCGGTCCCGGGAGCGGCCGTGAGCAACCTGCGCCCCAAGAGGCTCCTGGGCAAGGTGGTCGTGGTCACCGGTGCGGCACGTGGCCAGGGCGCCGCCGAGGCAGAGGCGCTGACCCGGGAGGGCGCGCGGGTGATCGCCACCGACGTACGGACGGAAGGCGGCTGCCGCCGCCTCGACGTGACCAGCGCACAGGCCTGGTCCGACCTCGCCGCCGAGCTGAAGGAGTCGTACGGGCAGGTGCACGGCCTGGTCAACAACGCGGGCGTCACCTGGCGCGCCCGCCTCGGCGACGTACGGGCCGAGGACTTCGACCGGGTGCACGCGGTCAACGTCACCGGCCCGCTGCTCGGGATCCAGCACCTCGTCCCGCTGATGCCGCCCGGCGCCTCGATCGTCAACGTCGGTTCCTCGGCCGCCCTCACCGCCCACTACCCGGTCGCCTACACCGCCAGCAAGTGGGGGCTGCGGGGGCTCTCCAGGACGGCCTCACTGGAACTCGGCCCGCGCGGCATCCGCGTCAACACGATCCACCCCGGCTACATCGAGACCGAGATGACCGCCTCGGCCGCCCCCGCGTTCCGCGAGGCCAACATCCGCGAGACGCCGCTCGGCCGCACCGGAACCGTGGGGGAGGTCGCTCCGCTGGTGGTGTTCCTGCTGTCGGAGGAGTCGTCGTTCATCACCGGCGCCGAGATTCCCGTCGACGGCGGGCTCACCGCGCACGGTGGGGTCAAGTCGGTCTCCGACGCGCTGCGCGAGGGGGCCTCGTGAAGCGGCTGGAGGGGAAGGTCGCGCTGATCTCCGGCACGGCCCGTGGTCAGGGCCGGGCCGCCGCGCTGCGGTTCGCCGCCGAGGGCGCGCTCGTGGTCGGCGGCGACCTGCTGCACGAGGAGGCCGTCGGGACACAGCGGCTGATCGCCCGCGAGGGGGGCACGGTCCTCACGCCCGGCCCGCTGGACGTCACCGACGAGGAGTCCGTGCGCTCCTGGGTGGCCGAGGCCGTCGACGCCTTCGGCGGCGTCGACATCGTCTACGCCAACGCCGGCGCGGTCCGCTTCGGGGCCGTCGACAGCCAGCCGTACGAGGACTTCGCCTTCACGATGCGTGCCGAGCTCGACTCGGTATGGCTGACCGTTCGGGCGGCCTGGCGGCACCTGATCGACAGTCGCGGCTGCGTCCTCACCGTCGGCTCCACCGCCGGCCTGACCGGTTCGCTCACCAACCGGCGGACAGCGCACTCCGCGTCCAAGGGCGGCGTGATCGCGCTGACCAGGCAACTGGCCGCCGAGGGCGCGCCGTACGGCATCCGCGCCAACTGCGTCAGCCCCGGGCTGATCGACACGGACGGTTCCCGCGCCGACCTCCTCGCGGAGGACCGCCCGATGCGCTCCATCGCCCGGCACATCCCCCTCGGCCGCACCGGCACACCCGACGACGTGGTGAACGCGGCCGTCTTCCTCGCCTCGGACGAGGCGTCGTACATCACGGGAGCCAACTTCGTCGTCGACGGCGGCTGGTCGACGGTCCTGCCCGGCGCCACCCCTGACGCCACTTGTCGAAAGGAAACCCCCCGCACGTGAACAAGGTCCGCGACAGCGCCGCCGAGGCGGTCGCCGACATCCCCGACGGCGCGTCACTCGCCGTCGGCGGCTTCGGCCTCAGCGGCGTACCGGAAGCCCTCATCCGCGCCCTGTACCAGCAGGGCGCGCAGGGCCTGGAGGTCGTCTCCAACAACTGCGGCGTGGACGGCCGCGGCCTGGGAGTCCTGCTGGCCGCCGGCCGCATCGCCCGCGTCACCGGCTCCTACGTCGGCGAGAACAAGGAGTTCGCCCGCCAGTACCTGGCCGGGGAACTGGAGGTGGAACTGGTCCCGCAGGGCACCCTCGCCGAACGCCTGCGCGCGGGCGGCGCCGGCATCCCCGCCTTCTACACACCGGCCGGTGTGGGCACCCAGGTGGCGCAGGGCGGGCTGCCCTGGCGGTACGCGCCTGGGGGGACCTCCCGGCCGGAGGCTGGGGGAAGCTCGGTCGCGCTCGCCTCGCCGCCCAAGGAGACCCGGAACTTCCACGGCCGCCCCCATGTCCTGGAGCACGGCATCACCACCGACTTCGCCCTCGTACGGGCCTGGCGCGGCGACCGGCACGGCAACCTCGTCTTCCGCAAGGCCGCCGCCAACTTCAACCCTCTGGCCGCCATGGCGGGCAAGGTGACCATCGCCGAGGTCGAGGAACTGGTCGAGCCGGGCGAACTCGACCCCGACTCCGTCCACCTGCCCGGCATCTACGTGCAGCGGGTCGTGGCGCTGAACGCCGACGAAGCCGCCGACAAGAAGATGGAGAAGAGGACGGTACGTTCCTGATGGCCTGGACCCGCGACCAGATGGCCGCCCGCGCCGCCGCCGAACTCACCGACGGCTCCTACGTCAACCTCGGCATCGGCCTGCCCACCCTCATCCCCGGCCACCTCCCGCCCGGCGTGCACGTCGTCCTGCACTCCGAGAACGGCATCCTCGGCACCGGCCCCTACCCCACCGAGGACGAGGTCGACCCCGACCTGATCAACGCCGGCAAGGAGACGGTCACCGTCCTGCCCGGGGCCGCCTTCTTCGACTCGGCCCTGTCCTTCGGCATGATCCGCGGCGGGCACATCGACACCGCGGTGCTCGGCGCCATGCAGGTCTCCGAACGAGGCGACCTGGCCAACTGGATGATCCCCGGCAAAATGGTCAAGGGCATGGGCGGCGCCATGGACCTCGTCCACGGCGCCCGCCGCGTCATCGTCCTCATGGAACACACCGCCAAGGACGGCTCCCCGAAGATCCTCAGGGACTGCACCCTGCCGCTCACCGGCGAGCAGTGCGTCCACCGCATCATCACCGACCTGGGCGTCCTCGACGTCACCGACGACGGCCTCGCCCTGGTGGAGACCGCCCCCGGCATCACCGTGGAGGACATCACGGCCCACACGGACGCGCCGGTACGCCATGACGCTCTCCGGGTGGCATGCTGATGCGTTCTGCGCCGAGATCCTCATGCCGCTGCCATGCCAGGCCGGACGTACCGCGCGAGGCCGCCGCCCGGGTGCAGCTCGCGACGTACCAGGCCGAACACCATCGGGACCTCAGCAGGGCCCGGTCGTGCGTTCCGGTCAGTGTGCACCGGGAGGCAGGCGTGCGCTTCCCTGCATGGCCCGGGCGGGGCGGTCGGCATGGTGACGGAAGACCGACCCGCCCGGGAGTCATCCGGGGCTACAGGCCCACGTCACGGCTGCGGATGTCCTCCAGGGACTCGCGGCGTACGAGGAGGCGGGCGGATCCGTCGCGCACGGCGACCACCGGCGGGCGGCCGACCAGGTTGTAGCCGGAGGCCATGGACAGGTGGTAGGCGCCGGCCACGGGGATGGCGAGCAGGTCTCCGGGGCGTACGTCGGCGGGGAGATCCGCGTCGGCGGCCAGGATGTCACCCGCCTCGCAGTGCCGGCCGACCACGGTGACCCGGGCGCGGTCCGCCGTGCTGTGCCGGCCGATCAGGCGGGGCGTGTACCGGACGCCGTACAGGGCCGGGCGCGGGTTGTCGCTCATGCCGCCGTCCACGGCCACGAACACGTGCTCCCCCGTGTGCTTCACGGACAGGACGCGGTACACGGCGATCCCGGCGGGGCCCGCGATGGCCCGGCCCGGCTCGATGATCAGCCGGGGAACGGGCAGCCCGGCCGTCGTGCAGGCGTCGGCGAGCTCCGCGCGGACCTTGCGGGCCAGCGCCGTCAGGTCCAGGGCCGGCTCACCGGGGCGGTAGGCGATGCCGTGGCCACCGCCGAGGTCGAGTTCGGGCAGGACCAGTCCGTGCTGCTCGTGCAGGCGGGCCATCAGCCCGACCAGGCGGCGCACGGCTACGAGGTACGGCTTGACACTCGTGATCTGGGAGCCCAGGTGGCAGTGCAGGCCGGTGAGTTCGAGCTGGGGCTGGTCGAGGATGCGGGCGATGGCGTGCTGGGCATGGCCGTCCGCGATCGACAGGCCGAACTTCTGGTCGTCCGTGCCGGTGCGGATCTTCTCGTGTCCGCCGGCGCCGATCCCGGGCACCACACGCACCATCACCTTCTGGTGCCCGTCCGGCCCGGCGGCCGCCGCCAGCCTCGCGATCTCAGAGGGGCTGTCGATGACGATCCGTCCGACGCCGAGGCGCAGCGCGGTGTCCAGGTCGCGCGGGGACTTGGCGTTGCCGTGCAGCACGATCCGCTCGGCCGGAAATCCGGTGGTGACAGCGAGTTCGAGTTCACCGGCGGAGCAGACGTCGAGGCCGAGCCCCTCCTCGGCCGTCCAGTGGGCCATGGCCCGGCACAGGAACGCCTTGGCCGCGTACACGATGTCGGCGTCGGGGAAGGCGTCCCGGTAGGTGCGGCAGCGGTCACGGACCTCGGCCTCGTCCAGGAGGTAGACGGGGGTGCCGAAGCGCTCGGCGGCCTCGGCGAGCGGCACGCCGCCCACGGCGAGGTCGCCCGGGCGGGGCTCGGTGGTGGAGGCGGGCCATACTGCCAACTCAGCGGCGGCAGTGATGGGTTCGTGAACCGTGGTCATCGTGGCCTCCCCTTTCAGGCGGCGAACGCGGGTGCCGGCGCAGGCATCGGCCTGGGAGCCGGGGCGGTGAACTGCGGGTCCACCGTGACGGTGGTGACACCGAGCGGGGCTGCCAGCGCCCGCAGTGCGGGCTCGGCGAGACGGATCCACGCCTGGTCGGGTCCGAGCGTGGCGGTCAGCCGGAGTGCGGAGGTGAAGCCGACGGCCGTGCGGTCGCCGAGCGGGGTGCGGAAGAGCCGGGCCGCACAGCCGGAGGGGCCCGGCCGGACCGGGACGTACAGGGGTCCGGCCGGGGACGGATCGGAGGGCTCGGGGTCTTCGCCGTAGCGGAGTTCTGCCATGGGGTGCCTCCCGAAGGGCAGGGAGCGTGGGATCTGGGTGCCCCGGACGCGGGGAGGCGGACCGGGGCTCGCCCTCGACGGTATGCCCGGTGTTCCCGGGTTCCGGACGTGCCCTGACGGGATGCTGATGGTGAGGGGGACGACCTTGACGCGACGCTGACGCCCTGGCGAGAGGACGTGGAAAGGGACGTCAGAAGGGTGCCAAAAACGGGCGTGCGGACTGTTCGAAAGCCTCGGGCAGAGGTGAGATGGAAGCGGCTCCGAGAAGAATCGCCGGTCCGGAAGCCGCTGCCGGCGTGTGCAGAACGGTGAAATCGATGTCCGAGTCCCGTCCGTCCTCAGCAACTCGTTTCGTGGTGGGAGTGAGCGGCTCGCCGGGCAGTCTCACCGCTATGAGCCGGGCGGCCGACGAGGCCGGGCGGCGAGGGGCGGAGCTCTGGCCGGTGCTGGCCTGGGAGCCGCCCGGCGGGGATCCTGCCGCCCGCAGGTTCCCGGCCGCGGCCGTCATGGTCGAGGAGTGGGACCGGCTGGCGCGGGAGCGGTTGCTCAAGGCGCTGTGCGACGTGTTCGGCAGCACGGACACCGGGCTGCCCGGACACGCGCTCGTCGTACGAGGCGCACCCGGGCCGGCTCTGGTGCGGACAGCCGACCGGGAGGACGACATCCTCGTGGTCGGCGCAGGCGGTCGGGGCCGACTGCACCGTGCGCTGTGGCCCTCGGTCAGCCGCTACTGTCTCGCCCACGCCGCGTGCCCCGTGCTCGCGGTGCCGCCGTCGCCCCTGCAGGCAGCTCTGGCAGCCGTGCACCGGAGGAATGCCTTGCGGCTGCCGCTGGACATGGAGCGTCTTCAGCGGGAGTTCGGGTCCGTGCCGCCCGGCGCCTGATCTCCTCAGCGGGCAGCGCCGGCCGGCAGGTCCGGCTGCTCCGGACGCCGTGCCGGGGCCGTGGGCACGGCGAGCACCATGGTGAGGCCGCCGCCGGGCGTGTCCTCGGCGTGCAGGGTGCCGCCTACGGCCTCGGCGAAGCCGCGGGCGACCGCGAGTCCGAGGCCGACGCCGACACCGCGCGGCGAGTCGCCGTACCGCTGGAAGGGCTCGAAGATGCGGTCCTTGGCCTCGTCCGGAACACCGGGCCCACGGTCCACGACCCGCAGTTCGACCCGGTCGGCCAGGGCGCTCGCGGACACCAGCACCCTCTCCCCCGGCGGACTGTATTTGACGGCGTTCTCGACGACGTTGGCGACGGCCCGCTCCAGCAGGCCCCGGTCGACCCACACCATGGGCAGGGTCTCGGGGATGTCCAGGTCCACGCTGTCCTCCGGCACCCCGCCCAGCGCCATGGGCACGACCTCGTCGAGGTCGCTCTCGCGGATGATGGGGGTGACGGTGCCGGTCTGCAGGCGGGACATGTCCAGGAGGTTGCCGACGAGGTGGTCGAGCCGGTCGGCGCCCTCCTCGATGGCCTCCAGCAGCTCCGCCCGGTCCTGTTCGGACCACTCGACGTCGTCCGACCTGAGTGAGGTCACCGCGGCCTTGATACCTGCGAGCGGGGTGCGCAGGTCGTGGCTGACGGCGGCGAGCAGCGCGGTCCTGATGCGGTTGCCCTCGGCCAGTTCCTTGGCGCGATCGGCTTCGCGCTGCAGGCGCTGGCGGTCCAGGACGACGGCGGCCTGCGCGGCGAACGCGGCCAGCACGCGGCGGTCGGCGGCGGGCAGGACGCGGCCGCGCAGGGAGAGGGCCATGTGGTCGCCCACGGGGACGTCGACGTCCGCGTCCTCCGGAACCTCGGCCGGCTGCGGCCCCACGCTGCCGGCGCGGGTCCAGGGTCCCGTCTCGCCGGTCCGTTCGAGCAGGGCCACCGACTCCATGCCGAAGGTCTCCCGCACCCGTTCCAGCAGCGCCTCCAGGGTGGTTTCACCGCGCAGGACGTTGCCCGCGAGGAAGGAGAGGATCTCCGACTCGGCGCGCAGCCGGGCGGCTTGATGGGTGCGGCGGGCGGCGAGGTCCACCACCGAGGCCACGGACACGGCGACCCCGACGAAGATCGCGATGGCGACGATGTTCTTCGGGTCGGCGATCGTCAGGGTGTGGACGGGCGGCGTGAAGTACCAGTTGAGCACCAGGGAGCCGACCACCGCGGAGGCCAACGCGGGGAAGAGGCCGCCCAGCAGGGCCGCAGCCACCGTCAGCGTCAGGAACAGCAGCATGTCGTTGGCGAGGCCGACGTCCGGTACGGCACTGGTGAGGAGCCAGGTGAGCACGGCGGGGCCGAGCACTCCCACGGCCCAGCCCCAGATGACCCGGGAGCGTCCGAGGCGGGCGCCGCGCGCCACCGGCAGTCCCCGTCCCTTGCCCGCCTCGTCGTGCGTGATGAGGTGCACGTCGAGGTCCGGACCGGACTCCACGGCCACCGTGGCGCCGACCCCGGGCCCGAGGACGTACTGCCAACTGCGTCGGCGCGAGACGCCCAGGACGATCTGGGTGGCGTTGACGCCGCGTGCGAAGTCGAGCAGGGCGGCCGGTATGTCGTCGCCGACCACGTGGTGGAAGGTGCCGCCCAGATCCTCCACCAGCGTGCGCTGTACGGCCAGTTCCTTCGGGGAGGCCGCGGTCAGGCCGTCGCTGCGGGAGATGTAGACGGCCAGCACCTCGCCGCCGGCGCCTTTCTCGGCGAGCCGGGCCGCCCGCCGGATCAGCGTGCGCCCCTCGGGGCCGCCGGTCAGGCCGACCACGATCCGCTCCCGGGAGCCCCAGATCTTGGAGACCCGGTGCTCGCTGCGGTAGGCGGTCAGGTACTCGTCGACCCGGTCCGCCACCCACAGCAGCGCCAGCTCCCGCAGCGCGGTCAGGTTCCCGGGGCGGAAGTAGTTGGACAGGGCCGCGTCGACCTTGTCCGGCTGGTAGATGTTCCCGTGCGCCATCCGGCGCCGCAGCGCCTCCGGCGACATGTCGACCAGCTCGATCTGGTCGGCCCGCCGTACCACCTCGTCCGGGACGGTCTCGCGCTGGCGCACCCCCGTGATCGACTCCACGACATCGCCGAGTGACTCCAGGTGCTGGATGTTGACAGTCGAGACCACGTCGATCCCGGCGGCGAGCAGCTCCTCCACGTCCTGCCACCGCTTGGCATTGCGCGAGCCGGGGACGTTGGTGTGGGCGAGCTCGTCCACCAGGGCGACGGCGGGCGCCCGGCGCAGCACGGCGTCGACGTCCATCTCGCCGAAGGTGGCGCCCCGGTACTCGATCTCCTTGCGGGGCACCTGTTCCAGGCCGTGCAGCATCACCTCCGTGCGCGGCCGGTGATGGTGTTCGACGAAGGCCACGACACAGTCGGTGCCCCGCTCGATACGGCGGTGTGCCTCCGACAGCATCGCGTACGTCTTGCCGACGCCGGGTGCCGCGCCGAGGTAGATCCGGAGCTTGCCGCGTGCCATGTCATCCTTCGAAGCGATAGCCCATGCCGGGCTCGGTGATCAGATAGCGGGGGTGGGAGGGATCCGTCTCCAGCTTCCTGCGCAACTGCGCCATGTAGACCCGCAGGTAGTTGGTCTTGTTGCTCTGCGAGACGCCCCAGACCTCCTGGAGCAGCTGCTTCTGCGTGATCAGGCGGCCGGGGTTGGTCACCAGGATCTCCAGCAGGTGCCATTCGGTCGGCGTCAGCCGGACGTCCTTCCCGTCCCGCAGGACCTTCTTGGCGAGCAGGTCGATACTGAAGTGCTCCGTCTCGACCAGCGTCGTCTCGGGGACGAGCGAGGTGTCCTCGGTACGGCGGACGGCGGCTCGCAGGCGGGCGAGCAACTCGTCCATGCTGAACGGCTTGGTGACGTAGTCGTCGGCGCCGGCGTCGAGCGCGGCGACCTTCTCGTCGGACGCCTGGCGGGCGGACAGGACCATGATCGGTACGCGACTCCAGCCGCGCAGCGCCTTGATGATGTCGACGCCGTCCATGTCGGGCAGGCCGAGGTCGAGGAGGACCACGTCGGGCTGGCGCGCGGCGGCGAGCCGGAGGGCCGTGGCGCCGTCGGGGGCGGCGTCCACGCCGTAGTGACGTGCCTGCAAGTTGATGACGAGGGCCCGCACGAGCTGCGGGTCGTCCTCCACCACGAGCACCCTGGTCATGGGTGTGTGCCTCTCCTGTCATGCGTCGGGCCGTGGGCACGGGAAGCGGGGCGGCCGACTTCACGGCTGCGGGAGCCGGCGGTCCCGGGATGCCTCCCGGACCGCCGACTCCCGTGTGGATCGCGTAAGGCCGTCACTTCTTCGCCACGAGGTCCTTGAGCGCGATGTTGAGTTCCAGGACGTTCACCTGCGGCTCGCCGATGAAGCCGAGGGTGCGGCCCTCAGTGTGGTCCTTGACCAGCTTCTCCACCTGGGCGACGGACAGCCCGTTCTTCGCAGCGACGCGGTGGACCTGGAGTTCGGCGTAGGCCGGGGAGATGGCCGGGTCCAGTCCGGAGCCGGAGGAGGTCACCGCGTCGGCGGGGACGTCGGACGGCTTGACCGTGTAGCCGGGGACCGAGTTGTCCATGACGACGGCGGCCCTGGCGGCGAGTACCTGTGCGCAGAGCGTCTTGTCCGCGGGCTTGTCCGGGCACGTGCCCTTCACCGCACCGCTGTCGGCGGACAGGTTGGTGGCCCCGGACACGATCAGGTGGTACCGCGTGTTGACACTGTTGACGCCGAGGCCGTTGGCCGGACGGCCCTGGAACCACTTCAGGTCCGGGTCCGGGGTGTCCTGGCCCTTCTTCAGCGGCAGGTTGTACGACTGCCCGATGAGGGACGAGCCGACGACCTTGCCGTCCGCCTTGATCTCCGAGCCGTTCGCCTTGTTGTTGAACAGGGCCTGGGCGATGCCGGTGACGACCAGCGGGTAGATGACGCCGGTCACCAGGGTCAGCACGAGGAGGGCGCGCAGGCCCGCCCCGAGCAACCGGACGGTGTTCGTTACGGAGTTGTTCATGGCGATCAGCCGATTCCGGGGATGAGGGAGATGAGTAGGTCGATGATCTTGATGCCGATGAAGGGCGCGATCAGGCCGCCGATGCCGTAGATCCCGAGGTTGCGGCGGAGCATCTTGTCGGCGCTCATCGGCCGGTAGCGCACGCCCTTCAGGGACAGCGGCACCAGCGCGATGATGATCAGCGCGTTGAAGATGACGGCCGACAGGATCGCGGAGTTCGGCGAGGACAGCTGCATGATGTTCAGCTTGTCCAGGCCCGGGTAGACCGCCGCGAACAGCGCCGGGATGATCGCGAAGTACTTCGCGACGTCGTTGGCGATGGAGAACGTCGTCAGCGCGCCGCGCGTGATCAGCAGCTGCTTGCCGATCTCCACGATCTCGATCAGCTTGGTCGGGTTGGAGTCGAGGTCGACCATGTTGCCGGCCTCCTTGGCGGCCGACGTACCGGTGTTCATCGCCACGCCGACGTCCGCCTGCGCGAGCGCCGGGGCGTCGTTGGTGCCGTCACCGGTCATCGCGACGAGCTTGCCGCCGGCCTGCTCCCGCTTGATGAGGGCCATCTTGTCCTCGGGGGTGGCCTCGGCGAGGAAGTCGTCGACGCCGGCCTCCTCCGCGATCGCCTTGGCGGTCAGCGGGTTGTCACCCGTGATCATGACCGTCTTGATGCCCATGCGGCGCAGTTCCTCGAACCGCTCCCGCATCCCTTCCTTGACGACGTCCTTCAGATGGATGACGCCCAGGACGCGGGCGCCCTGCTCGTCCTCGACCGCGACGAGCAGCGGAGTGCCGCCCGCCTCGGAGATGCGGTTCGCGACGGTGTCCGCGTCCTCGGCGACGGTGCCGCCGCGCTCCTTCACCCAGGCGATGACGGAGGCGGTGGCGCCCTTGCGGATCTTCCGTCCGTCGACGTCCACGCCCGACATGCGGGTCTGGGCGGTGAACTCGATCCACTCGGCGCCGGACAGCTCGCCCTGGTGGCGCTCGCGCAGCCCGTACTTCTCCTTCGCGAGGACGACGATGGAGCGGCCCTCGGGGGTCTCGTCCGCGAGGGACGACAGCTGGGCCGCGTCGGCGACCTCCGCCTCGGTGGTGCCGTGGACCGGTACGAACTCGGCGGCCTGGCGGTTGCCGAGGGTGATGGTGCCGGTCTTGTCCAGCAGCAGTGTGGAGACGTCACCGGCGGCCTCGACCGCACGCCCCGACATCGCCAGCACATTGCGCTGCACCAGCCGGTCCATGCCCGCGATGCCGATCGCGGAGAGCAGGGCGCCGATGGTGGTCGGGATCAGGCAGACCAGCAGGGCGACCAGCACGACCATGGTCAGGTGCGTGCCCGCGAACGTCGCGAACGGCGGCAGGGTCGCCACCGCCAGCAGGAACACGATGGTCAGCGAGGCGAGCAGGATGTTCAGCGCGATCTCGTTCGGCGTCTTCTGCCGGGCCGCGCCCTCGACCAGGTTGATCATCCGGTCGATGAAGGTCTCACCGGGCTTCGTCGTGATCTTGATGACGATCCGGTCGGACAGCACCTTCGTACCGCCGGTCACCGCGCAGCGGTCACCGCCGGACTCACGGATGACCGGCGCGGACTCACCGGTGATCGCCGACTCGTCCACCGACGCGACGCCCTCGACGACATCGCCGTCACCGGGGATGACGTCACCTGCCTCACAGACGACCAGGTCACCGATGGTCAGCTCGGTGCCCGCAACCTGCTCCTCGGACGTGCCGTCCGCGAGCAGCCGGCGCGCGACGGTGTCGGTCTTGGCCTTGCGCAGGGTGTCGGCCTGCGCCTTGCCGCGGCCCTCGGCGACCGCCTCCGCCAGGTTGGCGAAGATCACCGTCAGCCACAGCCAGACACTGATCGTCCAGCCGAACCAGTCACTCGCGTGCTGGAAGGAGAAGACGGTGGTCAGGACGGAGCCGATCCACACCACGAACATCACGGGCGACTTGACCATCACCCGCGGGTCCAGCTTGCGGAACGCGTCCGGCAGCGACTTGAGCAGCGCCTTGGGGTCGAAGAGGCCCGCTCCGACACGGCCCTCGGCGGGCTTGTGCCCGGTGGGTGCGTCCTGGTGGGGCGCAAGGGTGGGTGTGGACATCGCGTCCTCGTGGTTTTCCGTTCGGGTGGTCATGACGCCAGCCCCTCGGCCAGCGGACCCAGCGCCAGGGCCGGGAAGTACGTCAGACCGGTGATGATCAGGATCGCGCCCACCAGCAGGCCGGTGAACAGCGGCTTCTCGGTGCGCAGGGTGCCCGCGGTCACCGGCACCGGCTTCTGCTCGGCGAGCGAGCCGGCCAGCGCCAGCACGAACACCATCGGCAGGAAGCGGCCGAGCAGCATCGCGAGTCCGGTCATGGTGTTGTACCAGTCGGTGTTCGCGTTCAGACCGGCGAAGGCCGAGCCGTTGTTGTTCGACGCCGACGTGAACGCGTACAGGACCTCGGAGAACCCGTGCGCGCCGGAGTTCAGCATCGAGTGCGGCGGGGTCGGCAGGGCCATGGAGGCGGCCGTGAAAACCAGTACCAGGGCGGGGGTGATGAGGATGTAGCAGGCGGCGAGCTTCATCTCGCGGCCGCCGATCTTCTTGCCCAGGTATTCGGGCGTACGGCCGACCATCAGACCGGCGATGAACACCGCGATCACGGCCATGATCAGCATGCCGTACAGGCCGGAACCCGTACCACCGGGCGCGATCTCGCCCAGCATCATGCTCAGCATGGTGATACCGCCGCCGAGGCCGGTGAACGAGGAGTGGAAGGAGTTCACCGCACCGGTCGAGGTCAGCGTGGTCGACACCGCGAAGATCGACGATGAGCCCACACCGAAGCGGACCTCCTTGCCCTCCATCGCACCACCCGCGGCCTGGAGCGCCGCGCCGTGGTGGGCAAACTCGCTCCACATCATCAGCAGGACGAAGCCCAGCCAGATGGTGAACATCGTGGCGAGGATCGCATAGCCCTGCTTCACGTTGCCGACCATCACGCCGAAGGTGCGGGTCAGCGAGAACGGGATCACCAGGAGCAGGAAGATCTCCAGGAGGTTGGTGAACGGCGTGGGGTTCTCGAAGGGATGGGCCGAGTTGGCGTTGAAGTAACCGCCACCGTTGGTGCCGAACTCCTTGATCGCCTCCTGCGAGGCGACCGCGCCGCCGTTCCACTGCTGCGAGCCGCCCATGAACTGGCCGACCTCGTGGATGCCGGAGAAGTTCTGGATCACACCGCACGCCACCAGCACGATCGCGGCGACCGCGGCACCCGGCAGCAGGATCCGCAGCGTGCCACGCACCAGGTCGGACCAGAAGTTGCCCAGCTCACCGGTGCGCGAGCGGGCGAAGCCTCGCACCAGGGCGACGGCGACAGCCATGCCCACGGCCGCGGAGACGAAGTTCTGCACGGTCAGACCCGCGGTCTGCACGACGTGCCCCATCGTCTGCTCGCCGGAGTACGACTGCCAGTTCGTGTTCGTCACGAACGACACGGCCGTGTTGAACGACTGCGCCGGGTTGACGGAGTCGAACTTCATCGAGCCGGGCAGGACGCCCTGCAGCCGCTGCAGCAGGTAGAGGAAGAGGACGCTGACGGCCGAGAAGGCCAGAACACCGCGCAGGTACGCGGGCCAGGTCATCTCGGTGTCGGGGTTGGCACCGATGGCCTTGTAGATCCACTTCTCGACGCGCAGGTGCTTCTTCGAGGAGTAGACCTTGGCCATGTAGTTGCCGAGGGGGACGTAGGCGAGTGCCAGGGCGCCTATGAGGGCGATCAGCTGGAGCAGGCCGGCAAGTTGGGGACCCATGTCTGTTCTCAGAACCTCTCCGGGAAGATCAGGGCGAGGACGAGATAGCCCAGCAGGGCGACGGCTACGACCAGGCCGACGACGTTCTCGACGGTCACAGCTTCGTCACCCCCTTGGCGACGAGGGCCACCAGCGCGAAGCCCGCAAGCACGGTGACGACGAAGGCCAGATCGGCCATCGTGAACTCCTGGAGTGAGGTTCGGTTGAAACGGACGCTTAGAGGAAAGCGCCTCTCTGGCCGGTTCTGGTCGCCCGTTGACGGCCCTCTTACGGCGGACCCCGGACCTTTGACGGGACTCTTACGACTCCTGACTCGTACCGGTCAGCAGGCGGCTGTGGCAGTCGGTGACCTGGCTCACAGCCGGAAGCGCAGCCGGCAGATCACGGCGTCCGTTTCCCGGCGCACGGCGTGCGCGACGACGGCGCCCCGCTGGTTCTGCAGCAGCCGCTGCCCATGCCGCTCGGGCTCGGCCTCGGGGATCAGCACGGTGACCCGTGTGGCCGGTTCTGCGGCGGTGACCTCGCGCAGGTAGGCGGCGATGGGCCGGCCGAGGCTGCGCCGCGCACAGGCCGGCCGTACCAGCTCGACCCCGGGCTCCCACTCCGCCCAGGAACGCTCCAAGATGTGCAGCTGCGACCGGTCTTCGGGGTCTGGACAGCACACGGTCACCGCGCGGACCTCGTCTCCGAGGGAGGCGGCCGCGGTCAGCGCCTCGGAGGTCAGCCGGGACAGCGTGGACACCGGGACGATCACCAGCGACCGCCGGCGGTGCGGGTCCTCCGGAACACGGCCGAGGCCGAGCCGCTCGCCGATCCTGCGGTAGGCGCGGTGCACGATCTCGAAGGCGGCCACCAGCAGCGGCAGAGCGATGACTATCAGCCAGGCGCCGTCGCTGAGGACGTAGTCCAGCACCAGCGAGGCGGCGGCCACCAGGCTGGTCCGCGCGCCCAGGTGCGTCTTCGCCACGGCGTACGAGCCGCCGCCGTCCGGGAAGGCGGTCTCATCCCCCGCGTACTGGTCCCGCCGTGTCCAGCGCGGCACCCGTCTGGTCGGCCAGGGTGACGGCGACCAGCCGGGCCTGGAGCGGGGGCACCGGTCCCGGGCCGGGGGTGAGCATGAAGCGGCCGAGGTAGTGGCCGTTGCCGTACGCGCGCAGCTCGATCTCGCCCTCCGGCCACCCGTCGGTGTCCGGGTTCCAGGTGCGGCGGCCCACCGTCACGCCGCCGTCCTTCTCCAGGCGCGGCGGGCGGCCCAGGAGCGCGCCGTACTCGAAGCGGCAGGCGCGCAGTCCGAGCAGGCCGGTCAGCTCGCCTCGGACGTGGTCGACCACGATGTCCGCCGAGTTGGCGGACTGCACGAGGTCGGCCGTCCGATGGATCCGCGCGAGGTGGTCCGCGTCGGTCACCGTCATGACCTCCAGCCGGCGGGCCCAGGCCGCGAGCTGGGCGACGATCACGCCGACGACCAGCAACAGCACTGCCGTTTCGATATCCGCCGAGGCGGTGATGTCGAAGGTCTCGTACGGCCGGGTGAGGAAGAAGTCGAACCAGGCCGCCGCCGACAGTGCCGCGACCACACCCGCCGTACGGCTTCCCAGGGCAGCCACGGCGACGACCACGACGACGAGGACAAGGGCAGCGTTCGTGTGCGTGAGGCTCGTACGGAACGGGACGAGCGCCAGGGCCACGAGGAACGGGGCGGCCAGGCCCGCCGTCAGGGCGAGCCGGTCCCGCAGCGGCAAGGGCCGCGCAGACTGGCTTCCTCGCGTGCGGTGCAGCTTCCAGGTGCCGGGCACAGTGCTCATCACGCACCTCCTACGCTCTGTTCGGTCGGTTCGGCACCCGCCGTGCGTGCCGCGAACGGCAGCGAGACGACCATGGTCAGTCCGCCGCCGGGGGTGTCCTCGGGGTTCAGGGTGCCGTTCATCGCCTCGGTCAGTCCCCGCGCGAGGGCCAGCCCAAGGCCGAGTCCTGTGGTGTTGTCGGTGTCGCCGAGTCGCTGGAAGGGCTCGAAGAGCCGTTCCCGGCCCTCGGGCGGAAGCCCCGGCCCCCGGTCCACCACCCGCAGCTCCACCCGGCCCGCCAGGGCACTGGCGGTGACCAGCACCCGCTGCCCGGGCGGGCTGTGGCGGGCGGCGTTGCCGACCAGGTTGGCGATCACCCGCTCCAGCAGCGGCGGGTCGGCCAGCACCGCCGGGATGTACTCCACGTCCGCCACCTCGACCTCTGACACGTCCGCCAGTGCCATCGGCAGCACCTCCTCCAGGGAGGTCTCTCGCAGGTTCAGCGTGAGGGCGCCGGCCTCCAGCCGGCTGAGGTCGAGAAGGTTCTCCACCAGCCGGTTGAGCTTGGCCATGGACTCGTCGGCGGCGGCCAGAAGTTCCTCACGGTCCTCCAGGGAGAACTCGACGTCCCGGCTGCGCAGGGAGGTGACGGCGGCCCAGCCGGCGGCGAGCGGGGTGCGCAGGTCGTGGCCGACGGCCCGCAGCAGGGCCGTGCGCAGCCGGTCGGCAGCCTTGACCGGCTCCACCTCAGCCGCCGCCTCAGCGAGCCGTGCCCGCTCCACCGCGGAGCCCACGTGCGCGGCGAACGCGGCCAGCACCCGCCGCTCGGAGGAGGAGAGAGTACGGCCGCGCAGCACGAGACAGGCACCGGGGCCCGCCGCTACGGCCGTCACCCCGGCCGTCGCGTCCGGTGGCTCGTCCACCAGGTCCGCCGATTCCATGCCGAAGGTCTCGCGGGTGCGCTCCAGCAGGGCCGGAATGGTCGCTTCCCCGCGCACGATGCTGCCGGCCAGGGACGACATGGTCTCAGCCTCGGCGGTCGCCCGGGCGGAACGGCGGCCCAGGCGCAGGGAACGGTCGACGACCGCGGCGACAGTGGCCGCGACGACCGCGAACACCGCCAGGGCCAGCAATGCGTTCGGATCGTCCAGCGTGAAGGCGCCGATGGGCGGGATGAACCAGTAGTTGAGCAGCAGGGACGCCGTCACCGACGCGATCACCGCGGAAGCGACCCCGCCTATGCAGGCCACGCCTACCACGGCCAGCAGGAACAGCAGGGCCTCACTGGTCAGGTTCAGCGTGCCCCGCAATTGGGCCAGGACCGTGGTGAGGAGGACCGGCAGCACCAGTCCGGCCACCGGGCCCGCGATCAGCCGGGCCGTCGACAGCGTGCGTCGGCGGGAGGGCAGCAGCGTGCCGCGCCCGGCCCGCTCGTGGGTGACCCGGTGCACGTCGATGTCGCCGGACAGCTCGGTCACGGTCTCCCCCGTGCCGGGCCCGGTCAGGAACCGCGCCAGCCGTCCCCGCCTGCTGGTGCCCAGCACCAGCTGGGTGGCGTTCTCGGCCCGGGCGAACTCCACCAGGGTGGTGGCCACGTCGTCGCCGACCACGGAGTGGTAGCTGCCGCCCAGGTCCTCCACCAGCCGGCGCTGCCGGGCCAGCGAGGCCGCCGAAACCCCACCGGCCAAGCCGTCGCTGCGGGCCACGTGTACGGCGAGCAGGTCGCCGCCCGCCGACCGGTCGGCGATGCGGGCAGCCCGCCGGACCAGGGTGTCCCCCTCCGGGCCACCGGTCAGGGCGACGACGACCCGCTCCCGGGTCTCCCACACCCCGCCTATGCCGTGCTGCGAGCGGTACTCCTGCAGGGCCTCGTCCACCCGGTCGGCCACCCACAGCAGCGCGAGCTGCCGCAGGGCGGTGAGGTTGCCGGGCCGGAAGTAGTTGGCGAGCGCGGCGTCGATCTTCTCGGGGGCGTAGATGTTGCCGTGTGCCATACGGCGGCGCAGGCCCTCAGGAGGCATGTCCACCAGCTCGATCTGCCACGCCCGCCGGACCACCTCGTCGGGCAGGGTCTCGTGCTGCGGCACCCCGGTGATCTTCTCGACCACGTCGTTGAGGGACTCCAGATGCTGGATGTTCACCGCGGTGATCACGTCGATGCCGGCGTCGAGCAATGCCTCGATGTCCTGCCAGCGCTTGGCGTTGCGGCCGTCGCCGGGGACGTTGCTGTGGGCGAACTCGTCCACGATCGCCACCTGCGGGCGGCGGCCGAGGACCGCGGCCAGGTCCATCTCCTCGAAGTCTCCGCCGCGGTAGGTGCACCGGGCCCGGGAGACGACCTCCAGGCCGTCGACCATCGCCTGCGTGTGCGGGCGCCCGTGGCACTCCACGAAGCCCACCACCACGTCCGCACCGCGGGCGGCGCGGCGCCGCCCCTCGTCGAGCATCCGGTACGTCTTGCCGACCCCCGGGGCCGCCCCGAGGTAGACCTTCAGCCGTCCGGACCGTACGTCACTCATCGCCGTCGACGCGCTCCGCTCACTGATCCAACTCCCCTTCTCGGCAAAGCTCCTCCTCCAAGAAAGCCGCTTCACGGAGCGTTCGGCGTGAGTGTTAGCGATTTCTTGGCGGCGGTGCCGGGGACCTTGACACCGCCTTGACGTGCCCTGGCCCGATGGGGTGAGGGCAGCTGCCCATGGCAGCTCAGCGGAACTCGGCCGGCCGTGGCCGCAGCCCCGACACGGCCAGGAGCATCGCCGCGCCCAGCCCGCCGGTATCCCGCGTGCGATGACTGTCCGGCGCCTGGAACCGATGGACGTCGACGCCGTGCGCGTCCTCGGCCCGGACACGCCCTGGCTCTCGGCCGGCTGGAGCGGACCGCGCGGTCTCGCCGCCTCGGGGCACGCATGGGCCGCGGTGGGCCGTACGGGACGCATCCAGGCGGTGGCCTGCACCTACTCCACGGCACCCGCTACGAGGACGTGGCCGTCCACACCGCCCCCGGCCGCACACGCCACCACCTGGCCCTGGCCTGTGTCAACGCTCTGTGTGTCGACATCGGCGCTCGGGGACACATCCCCAGCTGGAACTGCTCGGTCCACGACCGGGCCAGTCGCCTCCTGTCCTGGAGCGCCGGTTTCCGGCTGGTCCGCGAATACATCCGCTACGCCGTCGGCAGCCCGGTGGGGAGCCGACGCAACCTCAGCGCGTAACGCGCCCTCCCCTGTAGGGCGCAGTCGCTCTCCGGGCAAGGGGAAGCCTCAGACCTTGACGTGCGGGCAGCGTTCACCCCACTGGTCTTAACGGAAGATTGACGCCCTCCGGCGAGATGATCCGTGGGCTCAGGTGTCACTCTCCGCTTACGCTGGTGCGGCCGTCCGTGTGATGGCCGAAACCCCACGCTGAGCCCCACATCAGGAGAGCGCGTCGATGGCCACCACCGAACACCCTCCCAGTACCAGCCGCCTGCGGACGTGGATGCTGGAGGGCCTGTCCGACATGGGCAAGAACGGCGGCCACCCGGAGCCCCACGCCGAGCCGGAGCCCCCGCACCAGGGGCAGCGGTGGTGGCGGGTGATGTGCCTGACCGGTGTCGACTACTTCTCCACCCTCGGCTACCAGCCGGGCATCGCGGCGCTCGCGGCCGGCCTGCTGGGGCCGATCGCGACCATCGTCCTCGTCATCGTGACCCTGGCCGGCGCGCTTCCGGTGTACCGCCGGGTCGCCGAGGAGAGCCCGCACGGCGAGGGCTCGATCGCCATGCTGGAGCGGCTGCTGTCCTTCTGGCAG
>NZ_JAIQYY010000029.1:85743-87244 GCF_020181035.1 Streptomyces sp. CoH27 | reverse complement strand
CCAGGTCCGCAGCGTTGTCGGTGGCGCGGGGAACCAGCCCACCGACCGGCATCGTGGACACCTTTCGACAACCTCCTGCGGGATGAACGACGTCGAATGCAGCGCATCGACTTCCATG
Source organism: Streptomyces sp. CoH27 (assembly GCF_020181035.1). Classification (GTDB taxonomy): domain Bacteria; phylum Actinomycetota; class Actinomycetes; order Streptomycetales; family Streptomycetaceae; genus Streptomyces; species Streptomyces camelliae. The sequence continues at coordinate 87,126 of NZ_JAIQYY010000029.1, read as the reverse complement.
TGCGTGACAGTCGCGGGCGGGAATGAACCGGGGCATGCGCGATCACTCCGCCCGAGCTGAACCGATCCGCATTCCAGGGCGGGTTACCGTGCGATGCACAGGCTCGGACCCGACGCCTCTCGACTGCTGCCCGCCAGGCTATTTCGAGCCAAAGCATCCGTTTATCCCGGCAGTGCACTGGATGCGTTCCGACAGTGCACTGCCCGTCCGTGCGCTCTGAGGAAAACTCCGGTGCGCTCGTGGTCAATCGCCGTCACCTGAGCGGCCTAGCGTGGCGAACGAGGACTCGTCAGATCTCCGGGTCTGATGCGAAAGTCGTCTCACCGCGCCTGCGAGCCCGGCGCGCCACATGAATCTGGGGAGATACACATGTCCGACGCCTTCGTGCCGGGCCAGCCGGTCCTGGAGCCGGCCGCAGCCGCGTTCGCCGAGGCCACGGCCAACCCGCCCTACCTCTTCGACCTGCCCCCGGCGGAGGGCCGCAAGGCGGTCGACGAGGTGCAGTCCGGCGAGATCGCCAAGCCGCAGATCGACGAGGAGTGGATCACGGTCTCCGGCGGTCCGACGGGCAGTGTCCGGGCCCGCATCGTCAAGCCGGCCGGCGCAGAGGGGACCCTGCCGGTGATCCTCTACATCCACGGTGCGGGCTGGGTGTTCGGCAACGCCCACACCCACGACCGCCTGGTGCGCGAACTCGCCGTCGGCGCGAACGCCGCCGTGGTGTTCCCCGAGTACGACCTGTCCCCCGAAGTCCGCTACCCGGTCGCCATCGAGCAGAACTACACGGTCGCGCGGTGGGTCGTGGAGCAGGGCGCTTCCAAGGGCCTTGACGGCGCCCGGCTGGCGGTGGCCGGCGACTCCGTCGGCGGCAACATGACCGCTGCGCTGACCCTGATGGCCAAGGAACGCGGCGGCCTCCCGCTCGTCCAGCAGGTGCTGTTCTACCCGGTGACCGACGCGAACTTCGACACCGGCTCCTACCACCAGTTCGCCACCGGCTACTTCCTTCGCCGCGACGGCATGCAGTGGTTCTGGGACCAGTACACGACCGACGAGGCCGAACGCGCCCAGATCACCGCCTCCCCCCTGCGCGCCACCACCGAGCAGCTCACCGGGCTGCCTCCGGCCCTGGTGATCACCGGTGAGGCCGACGTGCTCCGCGACGAGGGCGAGGCCTACGCCAACAAGCTGCGCGAGGCCGGCGTCCCGGTCACCGCGGTGCGCTTCCAGGGCATCATCCACGACTTCGTGATGCTCAACGCGCTGCGCGAGACCCACGCCGCCGAGGCGGCCATCACGCTGGCCACCGGCACCCTGCGCACCGCGCTGCACGCCGGCTGACAGCGCGGTCCGCGCTCACACCGAGGGGCGCGACGCGGGGCC
>NZ_JAIQYY010000029.1:63435-85685 GCF_020181035.1 Streptomyces sp. CoH27 | reverse complement strand
GGACGGACTCCCTTTACGGCGTCCGTCCGCGCGGCCCTTTCGTCATGGGTCAGGGCCGGGCGCCCAGCCCCGGTCACCGGCGCGGCACCGTGACCACCGCGACCAGGCTCGCCAGCACCACACCGGCGACAAGCGCGGGTGCCGGGGACCAGGCGGCCGCCAGGACACCGGCCGCGGCGAGGGGAAACAGAATGCGCTCGGCCACGCTCCGTTGGTGTGGCCGTAGGTGCACCATCCAGACCGTGATCAGGAAAACGGCCGCCGGAACGGTGACCGCGGCGCCGGCGGAAGCCGGTGAGGTCCCGGTACGACGCGTGACGTGATCGGCGTACGCGGCCAGGCCTGCGCCCTCGGCGGTCGCCGAGGCGAAGATCAGGTAGTGGCCGTAGGCCCAGGGGAATCTCCTGCGATGGGATTGGTGCGTCGTGGCGAGCAGCGTGTGTGCGGGCCGGGCGAAGTACAGCCACCACATGGCGTAGGCCATGAGCAGGCCGCCGGCCGCCAGCACATACAGTGATCCGGTGTCGTGATGCCGGTCGAAGGCGCTGCGGACGGCGACGGTGGCAGCCGCGACGGACTCGCCGAGGACGATGAGGGTGAACAGTTCGTAGCGCTCGGCGATGTGGTGCGGATGCCAGGGTGTCATCCCGGCGGACTGCGCCCACACGGGAACGGCCACTTCGGCCAGGATCATCACCACGATGCCGGGCAGCCGCGCCGGCACAGGGACGAGGAGCAACCCCATCCAGCCGAGCTGGCAGACCGACACCCCGACGGCGAAGCGCAGCGTGGTGCTCCGCCGGGCGGGATCGGACAGCGCGGCACGCAACCACAGCGCGGCCAGCGCCGTCCGCAGCACGACGTACCCGAGCGTGATGACGTACAGATCACCGTCCTCGAACGCGCGGCGCACGCCGGCGGCGAGGACGAGCGATCCCGTGATCTGCACCAGCACCGTCAGCCGGTACGGGACATCGTCCGGGTCGTAGGCGGAGGCGAACCGGGTGAAGTTCATCCAGGCCCACCAGATGGTGAAGAAGACCAGCGCGAAGCGCACCGCCGGCGTAGTCCCCGTCCGTCAGAGCCTCGCGCAAGCTCGTGGAGGCCTGCGCCACCGCGACCACGAAGCACAGGTCGAAGAAGAGCTCCAGCGAGGTGGCGGACCGGTGCGGCTCGCCGGGGTTGCGGCCCACCATGGTGCGCCGCAGCTTGGCGCCCGCGTCCGCCCGCAGGGTCGGGGTGCGGTTCAGCGGGGGGCTCCCAGGGCCGCCTCGATGGTCCGGTGGAAGGTGGGAACGGTGTAGATCATGTGCTGAAGCCGGTCGACGGGTACCTCCGCATGGACGGCCACGTTCAGCCCGTACAACACCTCCCCGCCCGCCGGCCCCGCCGAGGTCGCCCCGACCAGCACGCCCCGGTCGGCGTCCGCGACCAGCTTGATGAACCCCTCGTTGCCCGGCCCGTGGATCCGGCCGCGTGTGGAGGAAGCGACGGTCACCACGCTGGTGCGCACGGACAGTCCCTGCGCTCGCGCCTGGCGCTCGGTCAGTCCCACGGTTCCGATCTCCGGATCGGTGAACGTGAGCGGGCAGCGCCCGGTAGTCGGCGTCGGGACCGGGCTGCCCGAGGATGTCCCCGGACGGCGATCTCCAGCAGCCGTTCGGCACTCAGCAGCCGGTCCTGCCCCTCGATCACCGTGACCGCGCACGTGAAGCGGGCGAAGACCTGGGCGAGTTCGACGCCTATGGCACCCCCGCCGAGTACGACCATGGATGCGGGCAGTTCCTTGGCCGCCATGGCGTCCCGGTTGGTCCAGTACGGCGTTCCCGCCAGACCCGGCGCCGATGGGATCCGGGGCCGGGTACCGGTGGCGGGCACGACGCCGCGCCGGGCCTCGAACGTGCGGTCGCCGACCATGACCCGGCGCGGTCCGGCGAGGCGGCCGGTCCCTCGTACGAGCCGAGCGCCCTTGGCCTCGAAGCGGTCCGCGGCCACCTGGTCGTTCCAGTTGTCGGCGGCTTCGTCGCGGATGCGCCCGGTGCCCCTGGCCCGGTCCGGTGTCACGGCCGCCACACCGGCGAGGGCGGAAACCCGGCCTGCCTCGGCGAGCAGGTTCGCGGCCCGGATCATCATCTTGCCGGGCACACATGCCCAGTACGGACACTCGCCTCCGACAAGTTCCGCCTCGACCCCCACCACGTCCAGTCCCGCCTCGGCCGGCGTGCCGGCGACGTACTCGCCGCCCGGCCCCAGCCCGACGACCACCACGTCCGCCTGCTCGTTCGTACTCATGCCTCTCCTCGTTCCACCAGCGCTCCGGGCATGGGCTGTCCCGCCGACGCCAGAGCTGCCGAAGAACCGTCCGAGTCCGCCGGCGCACGGAGGCTTGTCCGAGAGTGAACGCCCGGCACGAGCACCGGGCTGAGTGCGCTGGCGGGCACCACCACATGCGCTGCGGGTCAAGCCATGCCTCGACCGGACACCTAGCGTCACCGGAGTACGAACAACACGGCACCGCAGGAGGCGGACCATGACCACCAACCTCCCATCCACCCACAGCAGCCAGCCCTGGCTGCACCAGAAGGGCGAGGTGATCCAGGAGTTCGGGACCGTCAAGCAGTTCCCGGTCGCCCTGTCCTACGAGGCGCGGATGTACTCCTGCCAGCGCCTGAACAAGGTCCTCGCGAACACGCAGATCCTCTACGGCCTCTACAAGAAGCACCACTGGCTGATGCGCGGCGCCACCTTCTACCAGCTGCACCTGGTCCTGGACAAGCACGCCGGCGAACAGCTGGAGATCATCGACACCATCGCCGAACGCGTCCAGTCGCTGGGCGGCGTGGCGGTGGGAGATCCGCGGCACGTCGCCGAGATCACGTCGATCCCGCGGCCCCCGGACGGGGTGGAGGAGGTGCCGGCCATGCTGTCCCGGCTGCTGGAGGCCCACGAGACCATACTCATCGACGCCCACGACGCCACCGCACGGACCGCCGAGTGCGGTGACGACGGCACCATCGACCTGCTGGTCTCCCAGGTGATCCGGACCGGCGAACGGCAGGCGTGGTTCCTGGCCGAGCATCTGGTCGACACACCGCTGGTGCGTGCCTGAACAACACCTCCGACCGCTGCCCTCCCTGGGTGAGCAGGTGCCTGGAGCGGCATGAGCCGACAGTACCGGCGGGGCACGCCGCCGTCCGCATACGATGCAGCGAAGATCGAAGACCGTCGCCTTCGCGCCAGACGGAGTCGGACGACGCGCTGCTTGCCCGGGAGCGGATGATGGATCTGCGGCAGATGGAGGTCGTCGTCGCGGTGGCCGACGCAGGCGGTTTCACGGCGGCGGCCCGGCGGCTGCACGTGGTCCAGTCCGCCGTGTCCAGCACGGTCCGCGCCCTCGAACGCGAACTGGGCACCCCCTTGTTCGACCGCACCACGCACCGCGTCGCCCTCACCCCGGCCGGCGAGGCGTTCGTCCCCGCCGCACGCGCGACGCTCCGGGCCGCCGAGCTGGCTCGGGAGGCCGTCGATGCCGTACGGGGACAGCTGCGCGGGCGGGTGACGGTCGGCACGATGCAGGGGGTGTGGGCCGGACTCCACCACGCCCTGGCCGCGCTGCGGGCGGAGCATCCGGGCGTGGTCGTGCACCTGCGGCAGGCGGCCGTCGCAGACATCCGGCAGGCGCTGCGGGAGGGCACGGTGGACCTGGCCGTGGTGGCGCTGGACCGCCAGCAGCAGCGCGGGCTCGCGACCCGGCTGCTGTCCCGCGAGGACATGGTGCTGCTGGCGGCGCCCCGGCGGGTGCTCGCCGGGGCCACACCGAACGGCGAGGTCCGGCTCGCCGACATCGCCCAGTTGCCCCTGGTGGACTTCACACCCGGCTGGGCCATCCGCTACGCGGTCGACCGGGCCTTCCGGGCCGCGGGCGTCGAGCGCAGCACGACGTTCGAGGTGAACGACATCGGCGCGGCGGCCGAACTGGTCCGGGGCGACCTGGGTGTCTGCATCATGCCCAAGTCGATCGCGGACCGCTTCCCCGATCTGCCCCAGTACCGGTTCGACCGGCACGCGCCGAACTGGAAGATCATGGTGGTACGGCCGCCCGGCGAGGCACCCCCGGCGGTCGCCGCGCTGCTGCGGCACATCACCTGACGGCGACGGGAGCGCCTCTCGGTCTCCCCCGCTGTCCCGCCGTCCTGCGCCGAGCGTCATGCCGGACGGCATGCCTGCTCCTGCCCGCGAACACACGGCCCGGGACCCAGCACCTCCGCTCCGATGACCAGGGCACCCCGAAAAGAACGCTGTGGGACCACGTCCCGTGCACGCACGGTCATCCCGGCCACGCGGTGGGCTCCTACCGTTCGAGAACCACTCAATCACCTGATAACTGGAGGAATCTTGCAGTTCGGGATATTCAGCGTCGGCGATGTCACACCGGACCCCACCACGGGACGGACCCCGACCGAGGCGGAGCGCATCAAGGCCATGGTCGCCATCGCCCAGAAGGCCGAGGAGGTCGGCCTGGACGTCTTCGCGACCGGCGAGCACCACAACCCGCCGTTCGTGCCGTCCTCGCCGACCACGATGCTCGGCTACATCGCGGCGAAGACGGACAAGCTGGTCCTCTCCACCGCCACCACCCTCATCACCACCAACGACCCGGTGAAGATCGCCGAGGACTACGCGATGCTCCAGCACCTGGCCGACGGGCGCGTGGACCTGATGATGGGCCGCGGCAACACCGGCCCGGTCTACCCCTGGTTCGGGCAGGACATCCGCCAGGGCATCGACCTCGCCATCGAGAACTACAGCCTGCTGCACCGCCTGTGGCGCGAGGACGTTGTCGACTGGGAGGGGAAGTTCCGCACCCCGCTGCAGGGCTTCACCGCCACGCCGCGGCCGCTGGACGGGGTGCCGCCGTTCGTCTGGCACGGCTCGATCCGCTCACCGGAGATCGCCGAGCAGGCCGCCTTCTACGGCGACGGCTTCTTCCACAACAACATCTTCTGGCCCGCCGACCACACCAAGCGCATGGTCGAGCTGTACCGGACCCGCTTCGCCCACTACGGCCACGGCACGCCCGAGCAGGCGATCGTCGGACTGGGCGGCCAGGTGTTCATGCGGAGGAATTCCCAGGACGCGGTGCGCGAGTTCCGGCCGTACTTCGATGTCGCGCCGGTGTACGGGCACGGGCCGTCCCTGGAGGACTTCACCGACCAGACCCCGCTGACGGTCGGCTCGCCGCAGCAGGTGATCGAGAAGACGCTGGCCTTCCGCGAGTACGCCGGTGACTACCAGCGCCAGCTGTTCCTCATGGACCACGCGGGGCTGCCGCTGAAGACCGTGCTGGAGCAGCTCGACCTGCTCGGCGAGGAGGTCGTACCCGTGCTGCGCAAGGAGTTCGCCGTCGGCCGGCCGACGGATGTGCCCGAGGCACCGACCCACCAGTCCCTGCTCGCAGCGACTGCGGAAGCCACTCCGGAAGCCTCTTCGGAAGGGATGACCGCCGCATGAAGCTCGTCGCCGTATCCGCGGGTCTGAGCACCCCCTCGTCCACACGCCTGCTGGCGGACCGTCTCACCGACACCGTCCGCGACGAGCTCGCCGATCAAGGCCACAAGGCGGACGTGGATGTCATCGAGTTGCGTGCCCTTGCTGTCGCCATCGCCAACAACCTCGTCACCGGTTTTCCCCCGCCGCAGCTGGCCGCCGCGATCGAAGCGGTGACGAGCGCCGACGGCCTGGTCACCGTGACACCGGTGTTCAGCGCCTCGTACAGCGGACTGTTCAAGTCCTTCTTCGATCTGATCGATCCGGGCGCCCTCACGGGCAAGCCGGTCCTGATCGGAGCGACGGGAGGCACTGCCCGCCACTCTCTCGTCCTGGAACACGCGCTGCGCCCGCTCTTCACCTACCTGCGGACCGTGGTCCTGCCGACCGGCGTGTACGCGGCGTCGGAGGACTGGGGTTCAGGCAGCGACGCGCACACGGAAGGCCTGCCCGCGCGCATACGCCGGGCAGGCCGGGAGATGGCCTCGATCCTGGTCGCCAGAGCAACCGATCCCCTGCCCGAGGACGACCTCGCCTTGTCCAAGAAGAAGCTCTCCGATCTGCGCTTCGACTGAGCGCGCGCTATGGCATCCCTGTCGGTCAATGGCGCACGAGGGTCAACGTCCTCCCAGGCTTCGCGGGCTACGGCATCCGGCCGATCAGCACTGGGCGCCCCGGCAGCGCACCTGCGGCCTGCGCTCAGCCGCTCTCGTCGTTCCTGGAGACCAACTGCACGGTTCCCTCGACAGCCCGGCGGAGTCCTGCTCGTCAACGGGTCGCGGTCCTGGGCGCCAGTTGCGCCGCCCCACGGGGTCGGGAGCTGCACCCCCGGTGTGGCGCCATCTTCGTGCGCGCGATCAAGCCGGTAGCACCAGCAGCACCTCCCTAAGCGGCACCAGTGATCTGTGGCAGCGAACGTCGATGGTGTGACACGGAAGTTTGACCGGCGGGTACGGCTGTGGTCAGTGGCCGCCTCTCGGGGGCTCGCAGCCGGTGCCATCGGGGTAGCCGCCGAAGGCATCCGCCTTGGTGGAGTCACTGCTCATCGTGCCCTCCACACACCAGGGAGAGGCACCGATGTCGATGAGGAAGCCGACCCCGGTGGGGCCGTCCTGGTACACCTGCACCTTCCCGGCGGAATAGCCGAGGCCGGTGAGCGCGCTGCGGACGCCGGCCGGGGCGAAGTCGCCGCGCCGGCGCAGCGGTTCGAGTGCGCTCTTGACGCGTCCGACAGCCGTGAGTCCGTCGCAGCGGCTCCGGCCGTGGAGCGGGAGGGGAACTCTGAAGCCGTGGTTTTCGGCGTAGTGATCGGTGGGCGGCACGGTTGAGCTGGGGGTAGTGGCGGCCGTGGGCGCCTTCGGCTTGCGGCTCTCGCCGGGGCAGGGGAAGTCTGCTGGTGTACTCGGCGTCGATATACCGGTCGGCGTTGGATGCGAACGCCGGTACCCCTCGGCGGCACCCCCTGCCCGCTGCGTTCCGCACCCCGCAGCCAGCAGGACCATCACCGCCAACGGCAGCATCCCGAGCCGGGCCCTCGTCTTCCTTGACGTCGTCATCCCCCGATCCTCCCCCGCAGCTCGGTGGGCGTCATGAGTTCTTTTACTCATCCGGCCGCAACACCCCGGTCAGCCTTCGGCGGCACACAACCAAGTTTCGGTTTCACAGGTAGGCCGTCGCCGAAGGCCCGCGCCTCACAGCGGTCAGGGCTCGATGAACGGCAGTGCGACGGCGTGCAGTTTGGTCTGGAGGTTGATGTCGCTGGTGGCGATGCACCACCCGGAGCCGGGGTGCCGGGACTGCGGAAGCAGGGTCCAGGCGATGAACCGGTCGCCCGGACCTCCAAGTCGAGCCAGTCGGGCAGCGCGTCGGACTCGGGCTCGATGTACTCGAAGTACGCAGCTGCGAGCGTCCTCACCTGCCTGCCCAGGAGGTGTCGATGTCCCGCGCGACGTCGCGGATCAGGGCGAGGAACAGGGCGACGAGCGGAGTGGGCGTGGTGTCGGCGAGGGTGATCGCGTGGATCGAGCGGTGCAGGGGCGGATCGGCGAGGTCGCGGCGCACGGTGCCGCGCACGCCGGTGAGCGCAAGGCGTGAGACCAGGGCGACGCCATATCCGGTGGCGACCAGGGCCTGTGCGACGTCGTAGGAAGCGGTCTGGAAGCGGATCCTGGGGGTGAAGCCCGACTGTGCGCAGGCGTGGTCGAACTGTTCGCGCGCGGCGTGGCCGGCCAGGATCGTGACCCAGGCGTCGTCGGCGAGGTCCGCGAGGCGCAGCGGATGCCGACGCACCTGCCCGTCTTTGTGCTCACCACCTGGCTTCTGGCCATGCTCCCCGGGGCCGGCCAGGCCCTGATGCTGCGCCAGACCCTGCACGGCGGCCCAGTACTGGCTCGTCCTGCCATCATGGGCACCGCCACCGGCCTGCTGCTCTGGTCCGCCGGCGCCGCGGCCGGGATCTCCGCTCTCCTGCTCGCCGACCCCCGCGCCTACGCGATCGTCCGGGTGCTCGGCGGGCTCGTCCTCGCGCTGATCGGGGTCGCGACGCTGCGCTCCTCCCGCAGGCCGCACGAGGCTGCGCCGGACGCGCCGCACCAGGACACGAGAGGGTGGGGAGCCTGCGCGGCGGGCCTCGGGACGAATCTCGGCAATCCGAAAGCCGGGGTGTTCGCGATCTCGACGCTCCCCCAGTTCGTCACCGACCACGGCCCGGTCTGGGCCTCCACGCTGGCGCTCGGCGCGCTCCGGGCAGTGGTGACCAGCGCGTGGTACCTGCTGTTCACCACCCTGGTCGACCGCGGCCGCGCGCTGGTGTCCAGGCCGACCGTGCAGCGCGGCATCCACATCGTCGCCGGAATCGTCCTGCTCGTGCTGGGCGGCGCAGTCGCCACCGGCGGCTGACGACCGACGCCACCCGGGGAATGCTCTGGGCGCTGACGGCACACCGCATCGCCGAGGGCCCGCCGGGTGCCCAGCGCCACCCAGCACACCGGAGCCTGACGAGACTTGTACAGGGCAGGAGCGGTCAGAACCAGTGCAGGCAGTGCGGGGCGCGCTCGGCACGGAAGAGGGCGTCAGCGAGGGTGACCGCGCCGGGGCGATGGGCTCGGACGTGTCCGGCACGTACGAGCGTGCTCGGGGCGGTGCCGCCGAGGTAGACCGAGCCCAGGTCGCTCACGTCCAGGGACAGGTCGGGCTCCCGGTCCGTCGGAACGCAGTCGGCCTTGCCGTCCCGGACGGTCAGCAGGTAGCGGCCGTGCTCGCCCAGGAACGGATCGTCGACATCGAGGACGAGCTCGCCGTCCGTGAACCAACCGCGCGCGGTCAGTGCACGCGGTACGTCCAGGAGCCGTACCCAGAGCCAGTCGGTGTGGCCGCTCACCTCGCCGGCGCGGAAATCCTCAAACTGCCAGCGCAGCGGGTGCTCGGGCGGGAAGTGCTTGAACACGACCTGACTGACCAGGTCATGTCCGAGCACGAACCGGGCCAGGGCGGTGAAAACGGAGTCGTCGGCGGCGATGATCTCGTCGACCGTCAAGGTGTCGGACTCGCCGAGCGAATAGCTGGCGTATCCGTCCGGGACTCCGTCGGTGTCACGGTGGACGGCGACATAGCGCGGCGCCCGAGAGATCGGGGGCTGCCCCGCACCCAAGGCCCACCAGCGGTGCGGGCGGGACAGCGCGCCGGGCTGTGCGCGGCGGTAACGGTCGTAGACCTCTTCCAGGGTCTCTCCGCACTCGGCACGCCGCAGCACCTCGACCGTGCCGGTGTCCGAGCCGGTCGCCGGGGTGTCGGCCGCTGCGCGCGCCCGGGGAAGGGCGAGGGCGGCCTGGTGGCGCCGTACCGTCAGCCGCTGCGTGTAGGTCGCCGGGCCGTAACCGAACCTGCGGTAGATCAGGGCCTCGGAGGCCAGCAGTACGGAGAGGAACTCCCCTCGGGTCCGCAGCCCGGTGAGCTGATGCCGCATCATCGCGCTGAGCAGCCCCTGGCGTCGGTGCGAGGGAAGGACGCCGACTGCGGTCACCCCGCCGACCGGGACGAGGATCTCGCCGGGCAGAGTGAGCTCGAAGGAGTACGCACCGGCGGTGCCGACGGGCCGCCCGTCCGCCGTCGTGGCGAGCAGACCGCGGTCCATTTCGAACGCCGACCACCAGACCCCGCCGCCATCCTCGGCCGGGGTTTCCGGGAAGCGTCCGAACGCGGCATGGAGTGTGCCGACGAAGACATCGAGGTCCTGGTCGGTCGTGGGACGGATCTCCATTGCTGCCGCTGCCTCCCCGGGATACCGGCACCACGACTCGTGGTGTCCTCACCACAATGCAGCGTTGCCCCACGACCCGGTCAAGCGAATTACGGCGCGGCGCCGCGGCCAGTCACCGCGCAGCCGGTCCCAGCCCGGCCCTGGGAAGCGGTGATTCCGGGCGCCGCCCGCACGGGGTCCCTGAAGACTGGCGCAGCGGCCTTGTCGGCCGCGGGACGTTCGCCTTCCCGATGGTCAGTGCAGTCCCAGTTCCTCCAGCAGAGCGTCCAATCCCGCCTTCCGTCGCCCGACCGGAAGAACAGGACACAGGGAGGCAATTGCGCGGGAGGGTGAATCCGGGCTCGGCCAAACGTCCGCCGCTTTTACGCACGTTGATCCGGCTGATGGCATCGAACCGGACCGACAGTGGTGTCCTCTCCCCCCGCATCAGGGTTGTCGACAGATTCCGCTTCCGTCCCTGCTCCGGCAGACCGGCATCGAACGGCCGTCCCCACCTCGTCGAGTCCCCCCCTGTCGGCTTCCCTTACGGCATGCCGGCAGTGTTGGCCGCATCGGCCGAGGCTGGTTCGTTCGCCGCGATACCGACGAAACGACGTATGGCTTCCACGGGCATGTCGAGCCCCTCGGAGGCGGAGCGCTCGTCGCCGAACACCTGCACTGCCTCAGCAACGGCAACAGCCAGCTCTGCTTCCGCTTTGCGGACCTTGACCTCAGCCTTGTCAACGGTGTCGACCACCGCCAGCTGGCGACGCTGCTTCTCCTGGAGTCGCTGCTTACGGGACGGCGTCTTGTCAGAGTTCTGCACAGTCACAACAAGATCATAAACGGACCTGTACACCCACGGGAAATCGGTAACTCCACCTCTTTTTCACCCCGTTCATCATCCGGAGTACGGCTAGCGTCACCGGTGGACACGCTGTCTTTCCACGCGGGGGGACCCACAGGGCGTGGAAGGACAGCAGGCAGATGGCCCGCCGACGTAGCGATGCCGACGGACCATCAGCCCGCGAAGGGCAGCCCGAGAATTCGGGGGCCGTCATGCGGGCGCCGGACAGACGAGGCCGCCGTGGAAGATGAGCGAGGCTACTTGTTCGGGACGGCGGATGAGCCGCTCGGGCGTTCGGCCCGCGCCCGGCGCGGGCGGCAGGGCGCCGAGGGCGTCAGGCCTGACGACGGTGCCGTTCGCGCGGCTGCTCGACCGGGTCCGGCTAGTCAGCCGAAGTGTCGTCCGGCTGGAGCGGGATGCTCTTGCGACTGAGCCGGCGCATCACCTCAGAGTTGGGAATGGTGTCCGGGACGACGCAGCCGGGGCCGGCGTCGGCGCCCACCTGATCGCCTCAGCGGATGGGCCAGGACACCGTCGGCGGCATCGCCCTCGCTCCGGTCCGCTCCGACGCGCTGTGCGCCGTACCGAGGTCATCCGCAGGGCGGATGCGTACGCGGCGAGGACCGGCCGGTGACCGGTCAGGCACGGCAGCGCAGCATTTCCAGGGGCGGGTTCGCGAGGAGGTCGGCCCAGAAGTCCTCACCGAACTCATGGAAGCCGGCTTCGGACACCTCCAGGGCAACCCACTGCACCTCGCTGAAGCCGGCCGCTCGCAGACAGTCCTCGTAGACGTCGCGGCGCGGAACCGCGCTGACAATGCTGATCGGCTGCGGGTCGAGGAAAGCCGTGACCCGCACCCGCGGACCCGTCTCGGTCTCCTCGCCTGTCGGCTCGCAGCGGAAGCCGTACTTGTCCAGGGACACACAGTCGAACCCGTAGTCGGGCTTCTGGGCGAACACAAAGAACTCTCCGCCCTGCACCATGCTCCGGTGGATGTTGCGGCACATCCGCTCCATGGCCGCGACGTCCTCGGCGTAGTTGAGGCACTGCACTGCCACCGCGATGTCGTAGCGCCGGTCGAGAGGCCGCAGTTCGGCCACGTCACCGACCTCGTAGCGCACACCCAGCGGGTCACGCTGCTCGGCGTCCCGCGCGGCGGCGATCATCTCGACGGAGATGTCGACACCGAGGACGTCCGTGGCGCCGCGCCGCTTGAACTCCCTGCTGTAAAAACCGGTGCCGCACGCCAGGTCGAGAACCGACTTGCCGCTCACGTCCCCGACCATGCCCAGGAAGCTCGGCACCTCTCCGTAACGTATCAGCGGGAGAGACTTGAACCCCTCGAACGCCTCACCGATCTCGTCGTACTGCTGCACGCTCACGTGCCGCTCCCCTCCTGCGCTCCATCGTGTACGTGGCCACGCCGGCCCTCCGGCATCGCAGGTACGCCGGGTGGCGGTCGCGGCAGAAAGTCTCCCCCCGCCCTCTCTTGCCGTCGTACTGGCAGATGGCACAAAAAAGTTGACCGGGTAACCCACCATCAGCCAACACCATGCCGCCGCCCCCGACACGCCCTCCTCGTCGTTTGACATGGAGCGCGCTCGAACTTCTAGCGTCGTGGGCAGATGGTTCCGACGAGCCCAGGAGGCAGCAGTATGCGCACCATCCCCACCCGACACCTCGGCGAACTGGCGGCCTCCGCACAGGGCCTGGGGTGCATGGGAATGAGTCACGGCTACGGCGCCACGGACGACGCGCAGTCGATGGCGACGCTGCGCCACGCCCTCGACCTCGGGGTGCGCCTCCTGGACACCTCCGACTTCTACGGCTCGGGGCACAACGAGGAGTTGATCGGACGGGCCATCGCCGGACGCCGGGACGAGGTGGTGCTGGCCACGAAGTTCGGCTTCGCCAACCGCCTGGGCGAGCCCATCCTGATCCGCGGCGACGCCGCGTACGTGCGTCAGGCGTGCGAGGCATCGCTGCGCCGTCTCGGAGTCGACCACATCGACCTCTACTACCAGCACCGGGTCGATCCGCAGGTGCCGATCGAGGAAACCGTCGGTGCCATGGCCGAGTTGGTCCAGGCGGGCAAGGTCCGCCATATCGGGCTGTCCGAGGCCGGAGCGGGAACCATCCGGCGGGCGCACGCCGTACACCCGATCGCCGCGCTGCAGAGCGAGTGGTCGCTGTGGACCCGTGACCTGGAGACGGAGATCGTCCCGGTCTGCCGCGAACTCGGCATCGGCATTGTCCCGTTCTCCCCGCTCGGGCGCGGCTTCCTGACCGGCCGCCACCGCTCGGTCGAGGGGATGGCGGAGAGCGACGTGCGGCGGAGCCAGCCGCGTTTCGCCGACGGCAACCTCGAACGCAACCTGGCGATCGTGGCGAAGCTGAACGAGCTGGCCGAAGCCAAGGGCGTCACCGCCGGCCAGCTCGCCCTGGCCTGGGTGCAGTGCCGGGGCGACGATGTCGTGCCGATCCCCGGCACCCGGCGACAGCAATACCTGCAGGAGAACATCGCGGCCCTGACGGTCGAGTTGTCCGCCGAGGACCTCGCCGCCATCGAAGCGGCCGCCCCGGCCGAGCAGATCGCGGGTACCCGCTACGACGCGACGAGCCTCACCTTCGTCAACCGCTGAGTCCACCACGGCACATCCCCCTCCCCCACCCCCCGTGACGGCTGTAGGTGAAGAGCGGGCGTCTCGGGACAGCCGGCCTGGCACACGTGGCTGCCGCCTTGATCGAATCAGGCGGCAGGCTCTGTCCCGATCAGCACCCGCGCCGAAGGGGGCCCTGACGTGTCCATTCCCGGGGACGCCAAGTGACCACCGGGATCGACGCCGCCCCGACCGTCGCGGGCATCCTGGTCGGTGGGGTCGTCGGCCGCCGTAACCAGAATCATGGCGGACACCGGGGCAAGGCCGGCTACGACAAGCCCCGCGCCGTAGTCGCACAAGCGGTTCGCCACCGCGTTCGCCGTGCCGCAGCAGCACCCGTACACCGCCCCCGTCGAAGCCGGGCAGGGAGTGGACCGCAGCCCGCTGGGCCGGCTCCGCGCCGCCCTGGACGCCCTCGTCACCGCCCGTGCTCAACCCCCGCCGCCCGGGCATCGCATTCCCAATCTGGTCCGCCGCCCATCGTCGGCAGAGCCGTAACCCTCACCACCGGCTGCGTCGCCTCAGCCATCCCTTGCGGGGCCGGTTGTCCCTGTCGATCAAGAAACGCGCTGTCTGGATCGGGCCGAGCGGGGGCTGGCCCATCCGGTGACGTTGCCAGTAGCGGGCCACTCTCCGCTCCAGATCGGCCAGGTCACCCTTTCCGGTCCCGGTCAGAACGACCGAGCCTTCCGGGCCTTCCGGAGCAGTCAGTGCCAACACGCGACCGTCGGGTGCGTACGCCGCTGTGTACTCACCGTCCGATACGTCAATCGCCTCAAGGCAGTTCGTGGCGTGCACGAAGGAGGGGAACGGGACGCGAGACCGATGCCTGTCGGTACGGCGGTCAGGAAGCTCACGAATGCCGGGCGCGCCGGCTGGTCCATGGACGGCGTCACGGTGGGTCCGGGTCGGCGGAGCGGGAAGGTCTGGCCCAGCCCAGGGATCGTTCGACGGCTCGCTGCCAGTTGTCGTACTCCGCCTCCCGCAGCGCGGGATCCATGGCGGGCAGCCACTGCCCGGCCCGGTGCCAGTTGCGGCGCAGTACCTCCAGGTCCGGCCAGTAGCCGGCGGCGAGCCCGGCCGCGTAGGCGGCGCCGAGGGAGACCGTCTCGGCGACCATGGGCCGCACCACGGGCACGTCGAGCACGTCGGCCACGAACTGCATGAGCAGGTTGTCCGCGGTCATGCCCCCGTCCACCTTGAGCTGCTGGAGAGGGACCGGGAAATCGGCGTTCATGGCGTCGACGACCTCTCGTGTCTGCCATCCGGTGGCCTCCAGGACCGCACGCGCCAGGTGCCCTTTGGTGATGTACGAGGTGAGGCCGACGATGACCCCGCGCGCGTCGCTGCGCCAGCGCGGTGCGAACAGACCTGAGAAGGCGGGGACGATGTAACAGCCGCCGTTGTCCTCGACCGTCCGGGCGAGGGTCTCGATCTCCGGGGCGCTGCTGATCAGGCCCAGGCGGTCCCGGAACCACTGGACGAGTGCACCGGTGACGGCGATCGAGCCTTCCAGGGCGTAGGCCGGCGGCCGGTCCCCGATCTTGTAGGCGACGGTGGTGAGGAGGCCGTGCCGGGACCGCACGATGTCGCTGCCCGTGTTGAGCAGCAGAAAGCTGCCCGTCCCGTAGGTGCATTTCGCCTCGCCGGGAGAGAAGCAGGTCTGGCCGAAGAGCGCGGCCTGCTGGTCGCCGAGCGCGGCCGTGATGGGGACACCCGGCAGCAGCGAGCCGGCGTCGCCGTATGTCTCGGCGGACGGCCGGATCTCGGGCAGCATCGAGCGGGGCACTCCGAAGAAGGCCAGCAGCTCGTCGTCCCAGGTGAGGGTGCGGATGTTCATCAGCATCGTGCGGCTGGCATTGGTGGGGTCGGTGATGTGCAGGCCGCCTTCGGGGCCTCCGGTGAGGTTCCAGATCAGCCAGCTCTCCATGGTTCCGAAGAGCACCTCGCCGTCGTCGGCGCGTTGCTGAAGCCCCTTGACGTGGTCGAACAGCCAGCGGATCCGCAGCGCCGAGAAATAGGTCGAGGGGGGCAGACAGCACCGCTCAAGGAAGAACTCCTCGCCGGGGTGCTGTCCGAGTTCCTCGACGAGCGGCGCGGTGCGGGTGTCCTGCCAGACGATCGCCCGGCCGACGGGGGCGCCGGTCCGCCGGTCCCACAGCACGGTCGTCTCCCGCTGGTTGGCCAGCCCCATGGCGATGACCTGGCCCGTGTCGACACCGGCGACGGTCAGGGCCTCGGGTACGACGCGCCGTAGGTTCTGCCAGATCTCGACGGCGTCGTGCTCGACCCAGCCGGGCTCGGGGAAGTGCTGCTGGTGCTCCTTCTGCGCCACCGAGACCAGACGCCCACGGCGATCGAACAGAATGCACCGGGTGGAGTTGGTGCCCTGATCGATGGACATTACATACCGTTCAGCCATGATCGGGTCTGCCTTCCGAGGGGTCGGGCGGGCGGCCGGCTCGGCCTACCAGCGGGTGGCTCCCAGGTCCCTGGAGATCGCCCGCGCGGCCTCGCGGATCAGGGTGATCAGATTCGGGCGGGGCCGGCCCTGGCTGTCGCAGATCCGCTCGACCGCTCCGGACAGCCCGATCGCGCCGACGACGAGGCCGCCGTGCCCTCGGATGGGCGCGGCGAGCCCGGCCTCCCCCATGCTCATTTCCTGGATCTCGGCGGCCCAGCCGAGTTCCCGGACCTCGGCGAGCGCCTGGGTGAGCTGCTCGCGATCGACGAGGGTGTGCCGGGTGTACGCCTCCAGCCCGGGCTCTCTGGTGGCCTCGATCGTCGCGGTCCCGTAGGCGAGCAGCACCTTGCCCAGCGAGGAGGCGTGCAGGGGCAGCAGCGCGCCCACGTCAAGGGTCTGGAAGGTGTCGTCCGGCCGGAACACATGGTGGACGACGAGCACGCTGCCCTCCAGGGGTGTGCCCAGGCGGACCGCCTCTCCGCTGCGCGCGGCGAGGGCATCGGCCCAGTTGAGGGAGCGCGAGCGCAGCTCGTTGACGTCCAGGTAGCTGGTGCCGAGGTGCAGGAGGGCGGCTCCGAGCTGGTATTTCCCGGTCGCCGCGTCCTGTTCCACGAAGTCCACATGCTGGAGCGTGCGAAGAATGCCGTGGGCGGTGCCCTTGGCCAGTCCCAGTGAGGCGGCGACCTCGCCGAGCCCGAGGCGGCGGGGTCCACCGGCGAGCAGACGCAGAATCGCCGCCGCCCGTTCGATGGACTGGACTGGCCCGGCCATGAAGCGAGCCTATTACCGCCAGGGACGCTTCGCCGTACGGGAGGGCGGCCTCTGCGGAGCGGTCGGAGGGTCCCCGTTCGGTAATGCCGACCACCATTCATTGACCTGCCCGGTTTGTCTCCCTAACTTGCTACGCAGCCGGTAAGCGCGGAGACATGGCGCCGGACCGGCCGTACACATCACTGGGAGAGACCATGGCGGCACAGCTCACCACGCTGCTTCGGGCGGCATACGACCACGTGTGTCCGGTACCGCCTGCCGCCGGCGCCGTCCCGGCCGTACGCCGAAGTGTGGCGGCGGTCCTCGCCGACTGGAGCGTGGCTCCGGTAATCGTCGAGGACGTGCTCCTCGTGGTGTCCGAGCTGGTCACCAACGCGATCGTGCACGCCTGCCCGCCGGCCGTACTGCGGCTGTCCTGGGTGCCCGGTGACGGTGTCCGCATCGAGGTGACCGACGCGGGACCCGTGCTCTCGCTGCGCCGCTGCGGTGCCGGGACGGATCCGGACGAGCATGGCCGGGGCGAGACGATCGTCCATGCCCTGGCGACTCGTCATGGCATACGCGTCCACGCCGGCGGGGTGACCCGCTGGGCCCATCTCGCTGCGGGCTAGGCCTGTCCGGCGGATCTTGCCGGAATCGCGTGTTGATGAGGCCCCCTTGCCTTGAGCCGGCCTGATCCGCCGGACAGGCCCTACCTGGCTAGAGCGCGACCTCCGTCCGGTGCGGCACGGGAACCTGCCGGTCCGCGGACCGCTTGCGGAGCAAGAGCAGGGCGGCGTCGTCGTGCAACCGGCCCCCCACATGTGCCAGCAGCTCGTCGTGGACCGCTCCGAGCGTGTGCGCCGGGTCGTCGGACACATGGCGGGCCACTCCCGTGGCCAGCGGATAGAACTCGCGGGCGTGATCGCGGGCCTCGGTGACCCCGTCGGTGTAGAGCAGCAGCTGGTCGCCCACGGCGAAGGGCAGATGCTGGAGGCGGGGGGCCTGTCCGGCAAGGGCACGCAGCCCGAGAGGCGGGGTCGGCTGGGCCGGTTCCACCGCCGTGACGGCTCCGGAGGCGGAGATCAGCAGCGGAGGCGCGTGTCCGCAGTTCACCACTTCCAAGTGCCCTGACCCCGGACATCCGGCGATCACCGCGGTGACGAAGTCGTCCGGGCCGAGATTGCGGGCCAGACTCCGCTCGATCCTGCCGACGACGGCGAGCAGGTCGGGCTCGTCATAGGCGGCCTCTCGGAACACGCCGAGCACGAGTGCGGCGGTCCCCACGGCGGGCAGCCCCTTGCCCCGCACATCTCCGACGATCAGCCTGACGCCGTGCGGGGTGGGCACCAAGGCGTAGAGGTCCCCACCGATCCGGGCCTCGGCCGCCGCGGCACTGTAGCGGACGGCCACCTGGAACGGGCCGACGGTCTCCGGAACGGGCTGGAGCAGCGCGTGCTGGGCGGCCTCGGCGACCGAGCGGACGGCCGCGAGCACCCGTTCACGACGGCCGCGCAGCGCGCCGGCCAGGCCGCTGGCCGCGGTGACGGCCAGCAGGGCGGACAGTACGGCCGCCAGCTCACCGGCCGGAATCCCCTGCTTGTGCCCCAGCAGAGCGCCCAGCGTCGCGGCGACGAGTCCGACGCCCAGCACGCCTCGCGGCCCGTTGGTTGCCGCGGCCAGCGCGGGTGCGGCCGCCAGCAGCGGCAGCCAGATCCCTCCGGCGACGTCGACGAACACGACGGCGAGGAGCAGGAGGGGCAGCACACACATTCCGGGGGCCAGGTGCCCGCCGGCACACCGGCGGGCCCAGCCCCAGGCCTCGGCCGTACGGCTCCTGAACAGCCGCATCGGCGTGCGGTCGCCGCCATGGTGTCGCGCCTGGGTCATGTTTCGTCCGCTGTCCTCGCCTGGATGGGGTGCGCACCCGAAATGTCCGTTTCATCAAGCAAACGGGCTGGGCGCGGGCAGCCACAAGGAGCGGATTTTCAGATAGTGAGCGAGAGGCTTCTGGTCACCCGGCTCGCGATCGGGAGCAGGCGTGCCCGGATCTCCTGCAACCGGTCCTGCCGTTCCACCGGCAGGGAGACACCGAGGGAGCCGAGAGTGTCGCCGCTGTACACGGGCACGGCGACGCAGACCGTGCCGAGCGCGTACTCCTCCAGGTCCGTGACCGCCGGTGCCAAGGGGGACGACTCGATCCTGCGCAGCAGGTCCGGAACGCTGGTGATCGTCCGGGGAGTGAGGTCGGCGAGGTGGTGCCTGGACAGATAGTCCCGGCGAGCGTCCTCGTCCAGCTCACGGAGCACGGACTTGCCCAGGGCGGTGGCGTGGCCGGCGTCCTCGAACCCCACCCACAGATCCACCCGCGGTGTGCGGGGGCTGTCGACGATCTCGGCGACCCGGATCTCGCCGTCCTCGTAGAACGTGAGGTAGGTGGCGGTCGACAGCTCGTCCCGCAGGGCGGCGAGCGCCGGGCGGACGCGGCTGAGCAGTGTCTGTGTGCGGCCCGCCGATTGCAGGGACTTCAGTTTGTCGCCCAGGACGAAGCCGCCGTCGGGGAGTTTGCGCACGTATCCGTCGTGCACCAGGGTGCGCAGCAGGTGATAGGCGGTGGCCAGAGGCAGCTCGGTCTCGCGTGCCAGCTGTTTCGCCGGCGCGCCGTTCTCGTGTGCGCTCACCGCCTCCAGCAACCGGAAGGCTCGCTGCACGGACGTGATGAGCGTGGGGCCGTCCTGAACGCCCATAGGACCAGACTGCGCTGGGCACGTGACACGGGCAAGGCAGGGACCGGCGGGCGACGGATCCCGTCTTGGGTCCGTCCCATGCGGTGGTTGATCACTGCCGGCTCAGCGAGTCCAGGAGTTCACGGCCGTGTGACCACGTGCCCAGGCCACTGGCGGAGTTGATGTGTCCGCACGCGCCCGCCAGGTGCCATCGTGCCTCCCACCGCGCCGCGAAACCGGCTGCTGCCTCGGGGGTGCAGTACTGGTCGTCGGCGCTGCCCACCACCAGGGCCGGGCACGGCAGGGGTCGTGCGGACACCTCGGTGAACGTCGCGGCCGCCCGGCGTGGGAACGCGGGCCCGTGCGGGTCGGGCGGCGCGACCAGGAACGCGCCGCCCGTCGGGCTTGAGGGGTTCTTGCGCAGCCAGGCGGACGCCGCCCAGCAGCCCAGGCTGTGGGCTATCAGCACAACGCTGCTGTCCTGCCGGACAGCGTGGTCGTACGCCTCCTGGACAGCGTCGACCCAGTCATCCAGATCGGGGGCGGACCAGGAGGAAGGAGAGATCCTCACCGCTGAGGTGCCCCACTGCCGCTCCCACAGGGTCTGCCAGTGCTGCCCGTCCGAGCCGTCGATGCCCGGGATGATGACGTACGCGGCCACTGCCCACCGCCATTCCACTCGTCGCCCCCTACGATCACGGGGGCACCTGACGCAGATTCTGAGGGATGCATCAGGTCAGTGGCGGTGATGCAAGTGATCTCAAAGAGAACGGTACGGACGACGATGGAATCACTCGACCGGATAGACCGGGACATCCTCACTCTGCTCCAGGCCGAGGGCCGGCTGACCGGTGCGGAGGTGGGGCGCCGTGTCGGACTCTCCCAGCCCGCGGCCGGCGCGCGCATCCAGCGGCTGGAGAAGAACGGCGTCATCACCGGCTACCGAGCCGTGGTCGACCCCGCTGCCCTCGGACTGAACATCCACGCGGTCATCCGGCTGCGCACCACCCACGCCCAGCTCGCGCGTGCCCTGGACTTCGCCTCCCGGACCGCCGAGATCACCTCCACCCTCAGAGTCACCGGCGAAGACTGCCTCATCTTCGACGTCTACTGCCCGCAGGCAGGACGCCTCGAAGAAGTCGTCGACGCACTTGCCCGTTACGGCCCTGTCACCACGTCCCTCGTGCTCCGCGCCTACCCTCGGAAGCCGCTGACCGACGCCGAGTGACCGTCGCCGCGAGACGCCCTCATGGGCCGCCCTGCGCACAGCGGACGCCGCTCGCGCCGCCACGCGCCCGGCCCTGTGCGTTCAGCCGTCGATGTCGATGTCGAAGGTCGACGTGCTGCCGTCGGCGGCGGTCAGAGTGACCGGCCCGAACGTGATGATCACGGAGGCGTTTCCGCCCGGCCCCCGGTAGAACCCTGTCGCCCTGGTGGCCCTCACCGCGATCGCGACCAGTGTCGACACCGCCTGCTCGTCGGCGTCGAACTTGGCACGGGTGAAGGCATGATGGCCGTGGGCTTCGCCCCAGTCGCGAAGACTGCGCGCGTCGCGGCTCATCTCGGGCAGGATGCTGGGATTCGCCCAGGCCCACATCCACGAGCCCGCCCGGGGGCTGTAACTGCCGAGAATCTGGGCGGGCGCCGTCGCACTCCTGTCGGGAAATGTCCAGGTGATGAGCCCGGTCGTCTGATCCAGATCCCAGCGATCGGCGGTCCCCAGGCCCCACGTCATGTGGGCCTGGGCCAGTTGCCTGATCATCTCCTCACCTTGCAGGACCAGGATGCCCAGCCCGCCGTCCTGCGCGGAATCCTCTGCCTCGCCGGCCGAATCGGCCCCTTCGAACTGCCCCATGCCACAGGAGTCTCGCAGAGGCCCCGCACACGCTCTCCAGCGGGCTGTGCAAGGCTCCCGGCAGCGCGGCTGAACTACCAGCCCATGTCCCGGGCGACCTCCTGCTGAGCCGCGGCGATCTCCTCGGCGGTCGACGCGGTCACATCGGTGTCCGCAGCCCACTCCAGGCGCGACAGCAAGTCGGCCAGGGCCTGCTTCTGGGCCGGGTGGGAGATCGGGACCGTATCGAGATCCGTGCTCATCAGCCAGTCGAACAACACGATGGCATCCGGACGCCACAGGCGCACCGTCACGGTCGGGACATCGTCTTCCATGGGCCAATAGTGTCGTGCTGTCAAAAAATGATGAATCGCCGGGCAACGGTGCTCCCTCGACCGTCCTCTCCCTGGTTGGAATCGGTGAGGTGATACGGAAACTGCGGGTCGAGGAGGACAGAGACAGATGATGGGCGCTCTCAACCGACGGGCCGCGCGTGCGGCAGTCGTCGCGGCGATCGGCATTTCTGCGCTCGGGCTGAGCGCGGTGACGGCCTCCGCAAAGGTCAGTTATGACTTCAAGGCGAGTCCGCACACCGTGAAAGCCGGTGCGCGCGTCCACCTGAAGGGCTACGCCATGAAGGACGACGACCTCTTTCAGAGGTTCTGTGTGCAGGAGCGAAAGGGCACATCCTGGCGCACGGTGAAGTGCGCTCACGGTGCGGTCTTCGACGGCGGTTCGGTCGACACCTGGGTGCGGACGAAGCAGCGTGGCACACTGCGGTTCCGCGGCGCGCTCTACGAGACGGACTGGAACTCCAAGAAGCTCCACCTGCAGTTGGTCACGCCGACCGAGACCGTCACGGTTCGCTGATCGATCGCGGAGGTACGCCGTTGCTGACCACATGCCGCTCCGGAGGAGTCGGCATGTGGTGGACCGGCCGCTCCGGAGCCGGCCTACTGGATGCTGCCGATGGTCGGCAGCAGGTGCAGGGGTGCCGCGCAGGTCGGGCAGTTCATGGGGGACGGGTCCGTTGCGTGCCAGGAGGCGAATCCGTCCACACGCCGGCCCGGTGGGATCGAGAGGTCGTACTGACAGGCCACCAGCGTCGCGTGGTCGTCCGCCGATTGCCCGGCTTGCTCCTCCTGCTCCTCTTCCCAGGCATCGAGCAGAGCGGGAGAGGCTGTT
>NZ_JAIQYY010000029.1:0-63331 GCF_020181035.1 Streptomyces sp. CoH27 | reverse complement strand
CCCCCCACCACCGTGCGCCGGGTCAGACCAGGGGCCACAGCACGGTGGTCAAGGCGAAGCCCGCGCATCCCATGACTGTCGTCAGTACGGTCCAGGTGCGCAGCCCCGTCGCCACATCGAGGCCGGCGAGCTTGGTGAACATCCAGTACCCGGCGTCGTTGATGTGGGACAGCGCCAGGGCGCCCGCGCCCATCGCCAGGGCCACCAGGGACAGTTGCGCCGTGGACAGATCGGCGCGGTGCAGCAGCGGGGTGAGGATGCCGGCGGTGGTGACGAGGGCGACGGTCGCCGACCCCTGGGCGGCCCGCAGGGCGAGGGACGTGAGGAAGGCCAGCAGCAGCACCGGCAGGCCGGTCCTCTCCAGGACGTCGGCGATCGCACCGCCGATGCCACTGGCGACCAGGACCTTGCCGAAGACACCGCCCGCGCCCGCGACCAGGATCACCATCGCGACGGGCGGCAGTGCGGAGCCCATGACCTCGGAGATGCGTGCGCGGTTCCAGCCGCGGCGGGCGCCCAGGAAGTAGCCGCACAGGGTGACATCGATGAGCAGTGCCACCATCGGGGCGCCGAGGACAGTGAGTACGGCGCGGAGAGTGTTGCCCGCGGGGAGGGTGTTCTCGCCGATGGTGCCGAGGAGGATCAGCAGGATCGGGGTGACGATCAGCGTCAGGACCATGCCGAAGGACGGCGGCCGGACATCGGTGCCCTGGATGGCGGGCCTGGTCAGCACGGCGGCGCCCCGGCCGCCTTCGCCCGGCGTCGGGCTGTTCGGCGTGCCGTCGGGTGCCTCCACGGCGCTGGACGTGCCCCCATCGGTGTCCGGAGCGCCGTACACCTCGGCGTACACCGCCGGATCCATCGGGTGTGCGCGGCGGGTGAGACGACGGGAGACGAGGTAGCCGAACAGGACGACGACGGCCGTGAGGGGGATGCCCATCAGCAGCATCAGGCCCTGGCTGGCGCCGATCGCCTCGGCGACCGCGACGGCTCCCGGGTGCGGCGGCAGAAAGGCGTGGACGGTGAGCATCGCGGCGCCCATCGGCAGCGCGTACACCAGCAGTGGCTTGCGGGAGGCGCGGGCCACGCCGTACGCGATCGGCATCAGGATGATCAGGCCCACCTCGAAGAAGACGGGGATGCCCAGGACGAACCCGGCGACGGCCAGCGCCAGCGGGGTCCGGCGGGAGCCGAACCTCTCGATGAGGGAGTACGCGAACGCGTGGGCGCCGCCGGAGACTTCGATGATCCGGCCGATCATCGCGCCCAGTGCGATGATCGTGGCGATGTGGCCCAGGGTGGCGCCCATGCCCTCTTCGATGGTCTTCACCAGGTCGGCGGCGGGCACACCCGCGGCCAGCGCGACGCCGATGCTGACGACGACGAGGGCGACGAAGGGCTGGACCTTGGCTCTCAGGATGAGCAGGAGCAGGGTCGCGACACCGGCGGCCGCGATGACCAGCAGGGTGGTGTGGCTCATCGTCCCTCTCCTTCCGGGGACTTGGGAGACAGGACGGTGACGACGGAGGAGTCGTCGCGGGCGCCGAGCCCGGCGCGCTCGCCGAGCAGGTAGAGCTGTTCGGCCGCGGCGGCCAGGGGCACGGGGACGTGGGCGTCCTTGGCGATGCCGGTGACGATGCCCATGTCCTTGACGAAGATGTCGAGCCGTGACTTGACCTCGGGCTCGGGGCCGTCGTCGTAGGTCTGGACCATGCGGGGCCCGCGGTCGGCGAACATGAAGGAGCCGGCGGCGCCGTGCTTGAGGCTGTCCACGACCGCGCCCGGGTCGAGCCCGAGGCCACGGGCGAGCGCGATCGCCTCGGCCGCGGCCGCGATGTGCACGCCTGCCAGCAGCTGGTTGACGGCCTTCATCGCCTGTCCGTCGCCGGGGCGCGGGCCGACGACCGTGAGTGTCGAGGCGAGCAGGTCGAGGACCGGGCGGGCCGCCTTCAGCGCCACCTCCTCGGCGCCGACGACGATCAGCAGATCACCGTTGCCGGCCCGCACCGGGCCACCGCTGACCGGAGCGTCCACGGTCAGCACCCCACGTACGGCGAGCCGAGCGGCGGTGCGGCGGGCCGCCTCGGGCCCGACCGTGCTGGTGAGGATCACCGCCGTACCGGGGCGGAGGGCTTCGGCGGCGCCGTTCTCGCCGAACAGCGCGCCCTCGACCTGGGCCTGGTCGCGTACGGCGAGTACGACGACGTCGGCGTCACGGACGGCCTCGGCCGGGGACGCGGCATCGCGGGCGCCCATGGTGGTCAGGCCGGCTCGGCGGTCGGCGGCGATGTCGTAGACGGAGACGGGCAGTTCGGCGGCCAGACGGCGCGCCATGGGGAGTCCCATGGCACCCAGGCCTACGACGGCCGTGTGGGGACGGGGGTGCGGAGACATCTTCGTCCTCCTGGGGAGAAGTGAGGAGAGAGGGGAAGGGCGGCCCACTGCCGGGAAGAGGTGCCGGCAGCGGAGCAGGGGATATGGGGGACGCGGCTCGTGCGCGGGGATGGCGCAGGAGCCCGCGGCGTCAGCGGCGGCTCGCTGGAGGGGAGCTGTGCGGCGGGCCGCCGTACGACGATCTCGGGCGGTAGGCGGAGCTGCTGCGGCGCTCGCCAGCGGAACCCGGAGCGGGGCGCTGTGCGGTTCGTCGTCGGCGGGGCCGGGCCGAGGTCAGGCGTTTGCGGTCTCGGCGCCGGGGGTGAGGCGGCCGATGACCTCCAGAGCGGCGTCCCGGACCGCGTCGCGGCCCGACGCCCACAGGGAGACCGCGTCGGAACCGGGCAGGGCGGCCGGGAGGGTGGTGCGGACCGCCTCCAGGTAGGCGCGGCGCAGTTCGGCGTTGACGTTGACCTTGGCGACACCACGCGTGAGAGCGCCGTGCAGTTCCTCGACGGGCAGTCCGCTGGCGCCGTGCAGGACGAGCGGGACCGGTACGGCCTGGTGGATCGCGGCCAGCCGCGCCAGGTCGAGGCGGACCGGGTTCTCGGTGAAGCCGTGGACGTTGCCGACGGCGACGGCGAGTGCGTCCACGCCCGTGGCCGCCGCGAACTCGGCCGCCTGGTCCGGATCCGTCATCGCCGTGGCCTGGGCGACGGCGTCGGTGGAGACGTCCTCGTCGCCGGGCAGGGCGCCGAGCTCGGCCTCCACCCAGGCCCCGTGGTCGCGGGCCCGCCGCACCGCCTCCTTCGTCAGAGCGACGTTCTCGGTGAACGGCAGGTGGGAGCCGTCCACCATGACGGAGGTGTAGCCGGCCTCCAGGCAGGCCGTGATCTCGTCCAGGTCCCTGCTGTGGTCGAGGTGCACACCGAGGCGGGCGGTGGAGTGTGCGGCGGCGTCCAGCGCCAGTCGCATCAGGGCCTCGCGCCCGGCGTGCGTGAAGGGACTGGAGCCCGCCTGGATCAGGACGGGTCGTCCGCAGGCCTCGGCGGCGGCCGTGATGCCCTGGACGGTCTCCAGGTTGTAGGCGACGAACCCGGGCACCGCGTGACCCGCGGCCGCGGCCTCCTTCAGGACGTCGGTTCCGTGCAGCAGCATCAGAGGCTCCGGAGCAGGTCGAGGGCGTCGGCGAGGGCGTCGGCGTCGCCGACGTTTCCGGCGAAGACGACGTAGGGGATACCGGCGGCGGGGCCGTCCACGGGCTCCCAGAGCGAGACGATCCCGGGCAGCAGCGTGCCCCGGGCCCAGGCACGGCCGATCCGCAGGCCGTGGGTGGCGGTGTCGCTGGAGGTGATGCCGCCCTTGGCGACGACGAAGGCGGGTCGCCGGGTGGCGTTGACCCGGCGCACGGCCTCCACGAGCGCGGCGGAGACCCGGCGGGAGATCGCCAGGCTGTCGTCGGCGTCGGCCCCCGTCACGAGTGTGCGCGAGGTGCGGATCACGGCGTCCGTGGCGTCCAGTGCGCCGGCGGCCGCGGCCGCGATCTCGGCGATGTGGGCGTCACGCCGTTCCTCGTCGAGCAGGAGCGCCACGTCGAGTTCGTACTCGGCGATCCCGCCGCGCTCGCGCAGCCGGTCCAACTGCCGTGTCGTCAGGGAGACATGGGATCCTACGGCGATCAGGCCGTGCGGTGCGTCCCCGCGCAGCCGGCGCAGTTCCGCCGGGGTGAGCGGGGCCCGGCCGGCCTGTCCGGCGCGGGCCCGGACGAAGGACGGCCCGACCCGGTACAGCAGCCGCGCGCCGTTCTCCTCCGCCTCCGCGAGGGCGAGGGCCAGCACTCGCAGATCGTCGTCGCACACCGCGTCCACCACGGCCGTACGGCCGCCGTGCAGCGCGGACAGCAGCCGCGCCACGTGTGCCGGGCCACCGCCCCTGAGGTCGTCGAGCGTGATGCGCAGCACCTCGTCGGCCCTGACCCGCCCGGCCGTCTTCTCCTCGACCCACTCCGGCAGCGAGGAGCTGCGATAGCCGAAGGTGGCGTCACGGGCGAACTCGCTCTCGCCGACCGGCAGCAGTCCGTCGGCCGTGCGCATCCAGTGGCGGGAGCCGACGGTCAGCCGGCCCGCCTCGATGTAGGCGGGGACCAGCACCACACCGTCCGGAGCGCCGGCGCCCAGCTCGGTCAGCTCCTCGGCGAGGACATCGGTCTCCAGCGGGAAGTGCCCGCGCAGGGTCGAGTCGCCGCGGCTGGCCAGGACATAACCGGTGCCCTCGGCGGTCGCCGCCGTGTGCAGAGCCCGGACCACCTCACGGTTGCGGGCGGCGGCGTCCTCGGGCGACAGGCTGCGGGTGTTGGTGAGGACGAAGAAGGCGGTGCTGTCCTGGCGCAGTGCCCAGCGCAGGTCCTCCACCGTCCAGGAGGTCAGGACCGGGACGTCGGCGACCGTCTGGGTACCGGTCGGATCGTCGTCGAGGACGACGAGACGGGGACCGCCGGAGATACGGGCGGCCACCTCGGCGGCGCTTGCCTCGCGGACCGGGGGCAGCCCTTCCAGCACCACGGCCTCGGGAACGGGCCCCGGCTGGGCATGGAGGGGTAGGGACATGGCGAATTCCTGGTGTCTGTCGGGGAGTTGAGCGGAGGATCGTCAGTCGCGGCCGCGCTTGATCACGTGGGTGCGCAGATCGTCGGCGGTCTGGTTCATGTGGCCGTCCATGGCGGCTCGGGCGGCCTCGGGGTTGCCGGTCTCCAGCGCGGCGAGCACCGCCTCGTGGTGGGCGATGGCGTTCGCGCGGATCTCGGGGACGGCCGAGGTCTCCCGGCGCCCCTCGACGAGCAGCGGGCCGAACGGCTCGAAGAGCAGCGGGACGAACAGATTGCCCGTCGCCCTCATCACCGTGTCGTGGAAGTCGATGTCGGCCTGCACGAACTGCTCGGTGTCGCCCGCCTCGGCGGCCTCACGCATGAGCGCGAGGTGCTGACGCAGCACGTCCAGGTCCTCTTCGGTGCGGCGGGAGGCGGCCAGCTCGCACGCGCCGTTCTCGATGAGCCGACGTGCCTCGATCAACCGTTCCGACAGGGCGCCGCTCGCGGTGCGCGAAGCCGCCCGCACCACCGGTTCCAGGGCGGTCCACCGGTCCGGCGGGTTGACATAGGTGCCGCGGCCGCGCACCACCCTCACCACGTTCTGCGCCCGCAGCTGCTTCACCGCCTCGCGGACGGTCAGGCGGCTGACCCCGCTCTGCTCCGAGAGCTCTCCCTCGGGCGGGAGGACGGCATCCGGCGGATACTGCCCGTCGATGATCGCGGTGAGCAGCTGCTCGGCAAGGTCGTCCGAGAGCGACATGGCGGATTCCTCTTCGTTCGGTCACTACATCTGACGTCAGACATCTGATGTCTATGTGCCGGTAACAGTGGCACCCGGCGAAGGGCGCGTCAATACCCCAGGTCGGGACCAGTCGGCTCCGTGAGTGTCTACGCCGTCCTCACCCGAAGCGGCTCGAAGGTCACGACGGTCCGCGGCCCGTCCGCCCAGTGGACGCGCAGCTCCCCGTCCACCCAGGTCAGCTCGGTCACGGCGGCGGCGAGCGGCGGTGCATCGGCATCGGCGCCCAGGCTGGCCAGCGCGACGAGCACCGCGGTCCCCCGGACCCGCGCCGAGAGCCGGGGCATCCGTACCCACGGCTCGTAGGCCGTGCCCTCGGGCGCCCGCACCTGGTCCGCCTCACCCCAGCCGTGCAGTCCCGCCAACTCGGAGCGAAGCATCTGCGTGGCCCACCCGGTGAGGGTGACCCGCGCCCCGTGCGGTGCCCCGACCACCCGGTGGATCCGCAGCTCGTGGCGCCCGCGCGCCACCGTCACGCTCTCGACGCGCAGCCCCGGCACCATCGGCGGCCCGGAAACGAACACCGGCCGGTGCCAGGACGCCGCCCAGCCCCATCCGTCGCCCTGTCCCCCACCCAGCGGATGGATGCGCCGCCGCACGCTCGCGATGCCGCCGACCTCCACGGACAGATGGTTGTCCGCGACATTGGCCCGCGATGTGGGGCCGGTGTGCGTGGAGTACGCCTGGCGGCCGTACAGCGGGTCGTCCTGCGCCGCCGACTCGCCCTCGTGCGGCCGGACATGGTCACTGCCGTGGTTGTGCAGGCGCACGATCCCGTCGGCCCCGGTCGACTGCACGAGCAGCCCGGGTGCAGGCAGCGCGAGAACCCGGTCGGGGCCCTCGCTCGGCGTCGGTTCCTCGGTCGCCGTCCACAGCGGGTCGTTCTCGGGCGCGAGCAGCGCCACGAAGGCCTTCGACGCCCAGTACGGGGACGCGGGGCCGGAGTAGGACTGGAGCGTGGCGATGTGCGGGCCGTGCCACCCCAGGCTGAGAAGGCCGTCGTCCGTCACCGCGCCCCGGTCGAGGAAGTAGCGCAGATTTGCGCTGATCAGGCGGCGTGACGTGCCCGGGGACAAGGGTGTGTGCCCCGTGACGGCCCCCATGCCGACCGCCGCCGACGCCGCGAACCGGTAGGTCAGCGAACGCCCGAAGTGGATCGGCGCCCCGTCGGCGCCGAAGAGGAGCGAGAAGCCCTCCAGATGCTCGCGCAGCCGCGGCCCGAACCGGTCCGACAGCGCCGTGTCGCCCGACAGATGGGCGTGGAGCAGCGGATACAGGTGCAGCGCCCACCCGTTGTAGTGGTCGAAGGCCCGCCCGTCGCCGTCCGCGTACCAGCCGTCGCCCCGGTACCAGGTCTCCATCAGGTCGAGCGCCCGCTCCATGGCCCGCTCCGTCGCCGTGTCGCCGCGGCCGGCCGCCTCCAGGAACGACGCCACCATGAACGGGAAGAGGTACCAGTTGTTCGGCGCGGGGGTGTGCGTGAGGGCGCCGCGCAGCCAGGTCTCGGCCCGGTCCTGTACGTCGCCGTCGAGCCGGTCCCACAGCCACGGCCGGGTCAGGGTGAGGCCGAGCGCCACCGACGCCGACTCGACCATCGGCTGACCCTGCACATGGTGGTCGAGGATCAGCGGCCACGACTCGGCGTCGTCCCGGCCGGGTGTGCGGGTGCCCGCCGCGAGGCCGCTCGCGTAGCGCTCCAGCCAGCCGTGCGGGTCCTTGCCGCCGGCGCCGGCGATACGGAAGCCGGCCGCCAGGAACGTGCGGGCGTAGCCCTCCAGGCCGTCCGAGCGGACGCCGGACCCGGAAGGGCGGCCCGGCAGATCGAGCAGGGCGCCGCCGGGGGTCGCCCAGCGCCAGGCGGCGCCGAGCAGCCCGTCGGCGACGGCCTCCCAGTGGGCACGGGTGTAGCCGGTGTGCGGGCTCGACTCCCGGTTCTCAGCGGGCAGTTCGAAGGGAATGCTCATGCCAGGAACGCCAGCCTCTCGCGTCGTACGGAATGGGCGAAACCGTCGCCCTCGGCCCACCGGGCCACCTCGCCGACGGCCGTGTCGGCGAGCCGCTCCCACTCGTTGCCCTGGGAACCGGCGAGGTGCGGGGTGATCAGAGCGTTCGGGCAGTCCCACAACGGGTGGTCGGCGGGCAGGACTTCGGGGTCCGTCACGTCGAGCACCGCCCGGATGCGGCCCGCGCGCACCACGTCGGTGAGCGCGTCCTGGTCGACGACCGCGCCGCGCGAGGTGTTGATCAGCACGGCTCCCGGCCGCATCGCGTCCAGCAGTTCCCGGCCGACGAGCCCGTGGGTGGCGGGCAGCAGCGGCGTGTGGATGCTCAACAGGTCGCTGCAGCCGAAGAGTTCGGGCAGACCCACCCACTCCACGCCCAGCTCCGCGGCCTCGGCCCCGGTGACGCACGGGTCGTGCAGCAGCACCTCGTGGTCGAAGGAGCGCAGCAGCTCGATGACCCGGCGGCCGATCAGGGAGGCGGAGAGGATGCCCACCGTGCGGCGGTAGTTGCCCACCTCGTGCGGGGTCAGCAGCCAGTCGGCGCGTTCACGGGTCCGCCGGAAGTCGCGGGCCCGCTCCAGCACGTGCTTTCCGTGCAGCAGGATCATGGCGAGCGTGTACTCGGCGACCGGCAGCGCGTTGGCCGCGGCCGCCGACGACACTTCCACACCCCGCTCCCAGCAGGCATCGGTGATGTGCCCGCGCACCGAACCGGCCGCGTGCACCACGGCCCTCAGCCGGGGCGCCGCCGCGAGGACGTCCGCGTCGAGCCGCGGGCACCCCCAGCCGGTGACGAGCAGCTCGACATCGGCGAGTACGGCCTTCGCGCGTACGCTCGTCAGGTCGTCCAGGACCGGCAGCGGCGCCAGGTCGCACACGTCCGCGAGCGCGGCCAGCGACCGCGGGGTGAAGACGGCTGCCGCCGCCGCGGGCGACATGGCCAGCGCCGCGCTGAGCCTGGTCACTTGACCGCCCCCGCCGTCAGGCCGGAGCGCCAGCACCGCTGGAGGAGGGCGAACGCGAGGATGAGCGGGAGGACCGCGAGAAGCGAGCCCATGATCACCACCGGGTAGTACTCGGGTGAGACGGTCGCCTGGCTGTTCCACTGGTACAGACCCAGGCTCACGGGATACAGGTCCTGGTTGGACAGCATCACCATCGGCAGGAAGAAGTTGTTCCAGATCGCCGTCAGCTGGAAGAGGAAGACCGTGACCAGGCCGGGGCCCAGCATGCGCAGCGACACGCGGACGCAGGTCGTCAGCTCGCCGGCGCCGTCGACACGCGCCGCTTCCAGGACCTCGTCGGGCACATAGCCCTGGGCGAAGATGCGGCCCAGGTACACGCCGAACGGGTTGAACAGGACGGGGACGAACACCGACCAGAAAGTGTTCACGACTCCGGTCTGGGAGGCGATGAGGTACAGCGGCAGCGCGAGCACCGTCTGCGGCACCATGACGGCCGCCAGCACGAGGCCGAACAGCTTCTCCTTGTGCCGGAAGCGGTACTTGTCGAAGGCGTACCCGCAGGCGACGCTGATCAGCGCGCCGAGCGCCGCGCCCAGAACGGCATAGCGCAGGCTGTTGGCGTACCAGCGCCCGTACAGTCCGCCGTCCATGGTGAACAGGTTCTTGGTGTTCTGGACGAGGGAGAAGTCCCTGAAGGACAGGATGCTGCTGCTGAACAGGGCGTCGCGGGACTTCGACGCGGCGAGCAGCAGCCACACCACCGGCAGCAGGGTGTACAGGACGGAGATCGCGGCGAGCACGGACCGACGGCTCTGTCGACCAGGCATGGGTGCCTCCCGCGGCTCCTGCGGCTCTCATGGGTGCGAGTCACGGGAATACTGATCGACTGAATGAACCTGGTCAATAGATCACTCAGAAGAAAATAAAACGGTCAAACGCTCATTGCTATACGGAAGTTGAGTCCGAGATCGGCAGCGTGTCCGCCGCCTGTGTCGAACCGCGGATCTTCAGCACCGGCAGCAGCTCCAACCGCCGCACGGGTGCCGTGGCCCCTCCGGGATCCCGCGGGTCGAGCCGGCGCAGCAGCAGTTCCGCGGCCGCACGGCCGACGTCCGCCTTCGGCGGGGACACGGCGGTCAGGGGCGTGCTGCCGAGTGCCGCGACGACGTCGTCGTACGCGATCACGGAGCAGTCCTCCGGAACCCGCACACCGTTGTCGCGCAGCGACTGCACCAGCATCAGAGCGTCCACGTCGCCGTGCAGCACGGCGGCCGTCGCGCCCAGCCCGGCCATCAGCGAGGGCAGCTCGACCGGCGTCTGCGCAGTCGCCGCCCGGTCGGGCACCGCGCCGGGCGAACTGAGCGCCACGGCCCACTTGTCGACGTCCGGGTGGTCCGCCGCGATCTCGGTGAACGCGGCACGGACGGCACGCGCCGTCGGGCTGTCGTCGCGTGCGGCGAGCACGATGCGCCGGTGACCCAGCGCCGTGAGGTGCTCGACGGCGAGATGGACGCCGTACCAGTGGTCCGTACAGACGGTGTCCACGGCGTGCAGCGCGCTGCCGCGCCGCGGCCTGCGCTCCATCACCACCGCGGGCACGTCCAGGCGCGACAGCCAGACGTAGTCCGCCTCCTCCGTGGTGCGGCTGCGCCAGCGGGGAGCGATCAGCAGGCCGCGCGCGCCGTCCGCCAACGCCCGCTCCACAAGCGGCTGTTCGGCGCCCGGGACGGCCGGCGCGATGTGCAGCACGACACGGATCCCGGCCTCTTCGAACACGCTCCGGGCGCCGTGCAGCGCCTCGTACAGGTACGCGTGGCGCTCGGGCACCACGACCGCGACCGGACCGCCGTCGGCCGAGGGCGGCGCGGGTACGGCGGCCCGCTCGGCCTCGGGCAGCACCGGGCGGGCCACGCCGTGGCCGCGGCGCAGCTTGCCCTCGCGGGCCAGTTCCTCCACATCGCGCCGGACGGTCACCACCGACACCGCCAGCTCCGCGGCGAGATCGCTGACCCGGATCGCGCCACGGGACTGCACCGCGGCGAGGATCCGCTGCCGCCTGAGATCGACCGGCTCGCGCATGCTGATGGCCCCCTTGCACCCTGTTGTTCGTTTGAGCGCTTCGCTGAGCACTTCACTGAGCGCTTCGCCGGCAGCATAGCCAGCGGATGCCGGGGCGGAGTCCGTGTCCGTCGGCTTTCCGTTCACATCGCTGGTGAAATCCTTTTCAGGTGCAGGGTACGCTGGTCCCACACACGCTGAAAGGATGCGCACGCTGGTGGTGACGATCCATGACGTGGCGCGAGCCGCCGGGGTTTCCCCCGCGACGGTCTCGCGTGTCTTCAACGGCGGCAAGGTGACGCCGGAGCGCGCCCGGTCCGTCCAGCAGGCCGCCGAGGCCCTCGGCTTCGCTCCCAACAGGGTCGCCCGGTCGCTGCGCAAACAGCGCTCCAGCGTGATCGCGCTGATCATCCCGGACATCGAGAACCCGTTCTTCACGTCGCTCGCCCGCGGGGTGGAGGACGCCGCGCAGCGCACCAGCCTCTCGGTGGTCCTGTGCAATTCCGACGAGGACACCGACAAGGAGCGCCGCTACCTTGAGGTCGCCCTCGGCGAGCAGATGGCCGGCGTGATCGTGGCGGCGGCCTCGCAGGACGAGACGGACCTGAAACCGCTGCTCGCCCGGGGCGTGCCCGTGGTCGCCGTGGACCGCCGGCCGCACGAGGCTGAGGTGGACGCGGTGCAGGTGGACAACCAGCACGGCGGCGAGGCGGCCACCCGTCACCTGCTGGCGGCGGGCTACCGCCGGATCGCCTGCATCACCGGCCCGCAGGGCGCGTCCACCTCCGAGGAACGCCTGGCCGGGTACCGCGCGGCGCTGCGTTCCGCACCCGCTGCCGCTCCGGCCGGCGATGCCTACGTACGGCACGCCGACTTCCGGGTCGAGGGCGGCCGGGCCGCGATGCGTGAACTGCTGGCGCTGCCCGAGCCGCCGGACGCCGTGTTCGTCGCCAACAACCTCATGACCATCGGCGTCCTGGAGGCGCTCCGCGAGGTCGGGCGCACGCCGCCGGCCATCGGTGTGCTGTCCTTCGGAGACGTGCCGTGGGCGTCGCTGGTACGCCCCTCCCTGACCACCGTGGAACTGCCTTCGTACGAGTTGGGCCGTTCGGCGGCCGACCTGCTGCTGCAGCGCATCGAGGGCAAGCCGTCGCCGCTGCAGACGGTGGTGCTGCGCACCAAGCTGCAGGTGCGGGAGAGCACCGCCGGGCCGTGAGCCGGAGCGGCACGCACAGCGCGCGAGGGGGCGCGGTACCGGTCGAGTGGCCGGCACCGCGCCCCTTTTCACGGGCCGGGACTACTTCAGCCCGGATGTCTTGATCGACTCCACGATCTGCCGCTGGAACACGAAGAACAGCGCCAGCATGGGCAGTGCCGCGACCGTGGCCGCCGCCAGGATGTAGTTCCAGTTGGAGGTGTACTGGTTCTGGAAGGAGGCGATGCCGAGCTGGACCACCGTCAGCGACTGGTCGTTGGTGGCGACCAGCGGCCAGACGAAGGCGTTCCAGTTGGCGAGGAAGAAGAAGATCGCCAGGGCGGAGAGGATGGGGCGGGACATCGGCAGGACGATGTTCCAGTACACCCGCCAGTGGCCGCAGCCGTCGACGATCGCCGCCTCCTCCAGTTCCCTGGGCAGTCCCAGGTAGAACTGGCGCAGCAGGAAGATGCCGAAGGCGTTGAAGACGGCCGGGATGATCAGGCCGGCGTAGCTGTTGAGCAGGCCCAGCTCGCGGGCGACCAGGAACAGCGGGATCAGCACGACGGGGGCCGTGACCAGCAGGGTCGCGAAGATCGCGCCGAACAGCTTCCCACGGCCCGGGAAACGCAGCCGCGCGAGCGCGTAGGCGGCCATGGAGTGGAAGAACAGGGCCGCCACGGTGATCACCGCGGAGATGAAGAAGCTGTTCCAGAGGTAGCGGGCGAAGGGGACCTCGGTGAAGACGTAGACGAAGTTGTCGAAGGTGAAGTCCTTCGGGATCAGGTTTCCGTCGGTGACGGTGGCCCGGGTCTTGAAGGACGACGTGACCATCCACAGCACGGGGAAGATGCTGATCAGTGACAGGACGACGGCCAGGGCCGTGAGTCCCCCGCGCTGGGAGAGGGGCCGTCGCCGGCCCGCCCGGGTCGTCAGGGCGTCACTCGCCATCGTCGAACCTCCCGCCTCTCGTGAACTTGAAGATCACGGCGGAGATCACGACCATGATCAGCACCAGGAACGAACCCATGGCCGACGCGTAGCCGAACTCGCCGAATCCGAAGGCCTGCTGGTAGATGTAGAAGATCGCCAGCGACGTGCCGTTGGCGGGGCCGCCGTTGGTCAGGACGAAGATCAGGTCGAGCCCGCCGGTGATGGCGGCGACCGTCGACATCAGCAGGACGAAGAAGCTGGTCGGGCGCAGCAGCGGCCAGGTGATGGTGCGGAAGGTGGTCCACGGGCCCGCGCCGTCCAGCTTCGCGGCCTCGTAGAACTCCTTGGGGATCTCCTGGAGCCCCGCCAGGAAGATGATCATGTAGTAGCCCATCATCACCCAGACCATGATGGCGATGACACAGCCGAGGGCCAGGGAGGGGCTGCCGAGCCAGGACTTGCCGTCGAAACCCGCGGCCCGCATGGCCCGGTTGACCGCCCCTGTCTGGTCGTCGAGCAGGAACTTCCACAGCACGCCGACCACCACGAGGCTGATCACGTACGGCAGGAAGAGCGCGGTGCGGTAGACGCCGATGCCCGGCAGCTTCTGCTTCACCAGCAGGCCGAGGCCGAGGCTCACGCAGAACAGGACGGGCACGAGGATCACCACGTACTCGCCGGTGATCTTCATCGAGTCCCAGAACAGCGGGTCGTGCATCATCCGCCGGTAGTTGCCGAGCCCGATCCACTGGTACGAGCCGAAGCCGCTGACCTGGAAGAAGCTCAGGCCGATGGAGAGCACCATCGGGATGGCGACGAAGACGAGGAGACCGAGCACGTCGGGGGCGAGGAAGAGGCCCGCGGCCAGCCATTCGCGGTGCTTGCGGCTGAGTCTCGGTGTGCTCGCGGAGGCGGGTGTCCCGGCCGGGGCGGCGGTCCGCCGGCTCTGTGGTGCGGCGACGCTGCTCATATCAGGCTCGCCCCCTTGTAGCTCTTGGTGTAGGCAGCGATGGACTGTGCGGCTCGCTCCGCCTCGCCGGCCACGCCGCGGCCGGCGAGCATGGTGCGCTGGATGGCGTCGGAGATCGCCTTGTAGACGACCGGGGGGTAGCGCGGCTCGGCGCGTCCGCCGGGGAAGATCTCGTCCTTGAACTTCTTCATGATCTCGGAGTCGTAGCCGCCCTTGGCCGCGCCCCGCTCCAGGGCGCTGGCGCGCGGCGCCACGTCGGACTTGGCGCCCACGCACCAGTCGACCATCCGGTTGATCGAGTCGTCCTTCATGGACCCGAGCGCCCAGACGCAGAACTCGGCCGCGGCTTCCGGGTTGCGGCCCTGGGCGTTGGCGCAGAAGGACCAGCCGCCGAGGGTGGTGACGTACGTGCCGCCCGCCGGGACGGGCAGCTTGAAGACGCCGTAGCGGTACTCGGGGGCGAACGCCTTGAAGCTGGAGACGTTCCAGACGCCCTGCTGCCACATCGCGACGTTGCCGCCCTTGAAGCCACCGATCACATCGTCAGCGGCGGGCACGGTGCGCGGGGCGATGCCGTGGCGTACGGCGTCCTGCCACAGCCCGAAGGCCTGGCGGGTGGCCTTGGAGTCGAAGACGACCTTGCCCTGGTGGTCCATGACATCGCCGCCGCCCTGCCACATCCACGGGTACCAGGTGAAGTTCTGGTAGTAACCGGGCTGGGTCTCGAAGACCAGGCCCGCCCTGGACTTGGTGCGCAGCTTGTCACCGATGTCGAGCATCTGGTCCCAGGTGGTGGGGATGTCGGCCTCGGACAGGCCGGCCTTCTCCCACACGTCCTGCGCGTAGAACATGGCCAGCGGCTCGATCTCCATGGGGAGGGCGTAGACCTTGCCGTCGACCTTCCGGCTGTCGAGCGCGGAGCCGTAGTCGTCGATGGCGGCCTTGTCCATGTGCGGGGTGAGGTCGGCGAGGACGCCGCCGTTGTAGTACCGCAGGAAGTCGCCGGGCGAGAGCAGGAAGATGTCCGGTCCCTCGCCGGTGGCGAAGGCGGACGGGAGCTTGAAGCCGTTGAGGTACGTGGGCTGCGGCAGGTAGACGAGGTCGATCTGCGCCTTGTGGGTGGCGTTCCACTTCGCGACCATGTCCACGAACCACTTGGACTGCGCGTTGATCGCCGGGTCGGGTGAACGCTGGGGGCCGTAGAAGTTCCAGAACTGGAGGTTGCCGCCCTTGGCCTGGGCCGTGCCGCAGCCGGTGAGCAGAGGCGTGGCGGCGAGGGCCGCGCCGGCGCCGGCCGCCGCGGTGAGAAGACGCCGGCGTGACGTCGTGGCCGGGGGCCCGGCTTCGTTGCCGTGCTGGAGCATGCGTGCGCTCCTGTCCGAGTGGGATGGGTCCGTATGAGGAAAGGGGGGTGGCGGATGAGGTGCGGGCCTGGCGGTCAGTCGACTTCGAGGGTCAGCAGGTCCGGCGTGGCGGGACGGGAGGCGGAGCTGGGGGCGTCCAGGTAGAACAGCGAGGTGCTGGCGATGTCGTCGCTGGTGTGCCGGTAGCGGTGCGGCAGACCGTTGCCCTGGCCGGGGCCGATGCCGAGGCTCTGCACGGTGACGCGCAGGTCCTGGGCGAAGCGGACGGGGTCGAGGATGTGCCAGCGGTACATCCCGAACCGCTGCTGGCTGCGGTAGAGCCCGTCGGGGCGCAGGATCTGGTTCAGGCCCAGGTAGGGCGTGGTGTAGGCGGTGTAACCCTGCCCGGGGACGTCGAAGTTCCAGGCGCCGCCGAAGTAGTCCTCGGTGCCGGTGCCGCAGATCGTCGGGAACTCGTCGTCCCCGTCGAGGGAGAACTTCAGCTCGCCCTCGCCCCACCAGCCCGGGCTGTTGACGCCCCAGGCGAGGTAGGTGCCCACATAGCTGCCGGCGCCGGTGACCCCGTCGAGCAGGGTGTGCACCTTGCCGTAGGGCACCGGGTGGCTGCGCCGCCACTGGGCGTGGAAGTAGGAGGCGTCGTCGGCGACCTCGTCCAGCTCGTAGTCGACCTGGTAGTAGAGGGTGACCTTCTCCGCGGTCAGGTTCTCCAGGGTGATGCAGGCCCGGCGGCGGAACGGCATGGGCCAGTAAGCGTTGAAGCCGCCGTTGGGGTTGGCGGCCACCGGCACGGACGACACCTGGCTGAAGGTGTTCCAGCCGTTGCAGAAGAAGTCGCCGAGCGGGACCTCGACGGCCGGGGCCTCCTCCCCTTCCCAGTACATCCGGAGCAGGGTGCCGCGCCAGGCCGTGTGCGGGTCGGTGGTGCACCACAGGTGGCGCACGGTGCCCGGCCCCTCGATGTCGGCGAGTACCGCGGTCTCCCCCGCGGCGATGTCGATGCTCGGGGAGATCTTCCAGCCCGGTCCCAGCCTGCTCGCGGCGACCGCTCCGGTGCCCTCGGTGGCCCGGCCGCCGCCACCCTTGGCGCCGGTGAAGTTCTCGGCGCTGATGGAACGGCTCACGGCACGCGTCCTGCGGGAGATGCCGTCGAGTCCAAAAGTCGTCATCGTGTCTGTGCCCTCGGAAGGTGGATGCGGGGCGCGCCCGACGCGGGCCACGCACCCTGTGAAATCCATTTCAGCGAAACGCAGGACGGGTCCCTGGGGGTGTCAAGGGGTGAGACTGGAGTGAGCACGCTCAGCCCTGCTGTATCCGGCTTGCACCGTTTGGGCAGGCCTTTCCCGGCCACAACACGCGAGTATGCACAGACCCTTGACGCTGAAATCGATTTCTGCCAGCGTGCTCGTCATGCCTCGCAACGCAGTCATCGGTGTGGACATCGGCACATCGAGCAGCAAAGGCGTTCTCGTCGGTCTCGACGGCGCTCTGATCCGCTCGGCCGTGCGCGAGCACACCACGAACAGGCCGGGCCCCGGCCGCTTCGAAATGGACGCCGCCGTGTGGTGGCGCGAGTTCACCGAACTCACCCGTGAGCTGACCGGCCGGGACGACTCCACCGTGCTCGCCGTCGGGGTCAGCGGCATGGGCCCCTGCGTCCTGCTCACCGACGAGCACGACACGCCGGTGCGCCCGGCCATCCTCTACGGCGTCGACACCCGCTCGGTCCAGCAGATCCGCCGCATCGAGGAACGGCTCGGCGCCGACGAGATCATCCGCAGGGGCGGCTCCGCGCTCACCACGCAGGCCGCCGGGCCGAAGATCGCCTGGGTCGCCGAACAGGAGCCCGAGCTGTACGCCCGCGCCCGCCGCCTCTACATGCCCAGCTCCTGGCTGGTCCGCAAACTCACCGGCGCCTATGTGCTGGACCACCACTCGGCCAGCCAGTGCACCCCGCTGTACGACACCCTCGCGGGCCGGTGGTACGACCCCTGGGCCGCCGAGGTCGCGCCCGGCATCGACCTGCCGCCGCTGCGCTGGCCCGGCGAGGCCGCCGGCACCGTCACCGCCGAGGCCGCCGCCGCGACAGGGCTCACGGCCGGGATCCCCGTCACCACAGGCACCGTCGACGCCTGGGCCGAGGCCCTCAGTGTGGGCGCGCAGCACACCGGTGATCTGATGCTCATGTACGGCACGACCATGTTCCTGATCCACACCGTGCCCGAGCCGCTCACCAGCCCGTCCTTGTGGGGCACGGTCGGCGCCCTGCCCGGCACCCGCAACCTGGCGGGCGGCATGGCCACCACGGGGGCGGTCACCAACTGGCTGCGCGACCTGTTCGCCGGCGGTGACCACGCCGAACTGACCCGTCTGGCCGCCGAGTCGGGGCCCGGCGCCGGAGGGCTGCTGATGCTGCCGTACTTCTCCGGCGAACGTACTCCGATCATGGACCCGGACGCCCGTGGGGTGATCGCCGGGCTCACGCTGTCCCACACCCGCGGCGACCTCTACCGGGCGGCGCTGGAGGCCACCGGGTTCGGGGTCCGCCACAACATCGAGGTCATCGAGGAGGCGGGCGGCGACATCCGCCGCGTGGTCGCCGTCGGCGGGGGCACCCAGGGCGCCCTGTGGACGCAGATCGTCTCCGACATCACCGGCCTCCCCCAGGAGATGCGCACCATCACCATCGGCGCCGGCTACGGCGGCGCGCTGCTCGCGGCACAGCTCGTCGGGGACGCCGACATCGACGACTGGAACCCGGTGCGCGAGACGGTGACGCCCCGGGGAGAGCTCAGACCCCGTTACGACGAGCTGTACGGCCTCTACCGGCGGCTGTACCGGGAGACGTCGGCGACCGTGCATGCGCTGGCGCCGCTTCAGGAGCGCTGAGCTCGGCCTCGACCAGGCCAAGAGGCTCCGCTCCTTGAACCCCGCCAGGGGGCTCCGCCCCCTGGCCCCCGACCTATGCCCACCACCACCCGAAACGGTCGGCTGGAAGGTGGCTGTCATACGCACACCCCAACGGAGATCGCATGACCGCGTACACCCTGCCCGTGCCGAGCCGCCCGGCTGCCGCCGAGCCGCGCACCGTCTACACCGTGGCCAGCGGCGACCTGCGCCCCGCCGCCAACGTCACGTGCTGGCCGACCCAGGAGAAGCTGGAGAACGACCTCACCGCGGCCCTGGCAGACCTCGGCTGGCAGGTCCGCCGCGGCCACACCTTCGACGCGGCCAAGGGACACGGCTTCCTCGACAGCCAGCGCGCCGGCATCGAGGTGTTCAAGGACCTGCCAAGGGAGGCGCCGCTGATCGTCGTCGAAGGTGTCTGGCAGTACAGCCACCATGTGCTGGCCGGACTGCGCGACCACCGGGGCCCGATCCTGGTCGTCGCCAACTGGAGCGGTGAATTCCCCGGCCTGGTCGGCCTGTTGAACCTGGCCGGCAGCCTCACCAAGGCCGGCAGCGACTACTCCGTGCTGTGGAGCGCCGACTTCACCGACGACTGGGCCCGCGACGGCCTGCGCACCTGGCTGGAGACCGGCACCCTCACCCACGACACCAGCCACGTCCGGCCGTTGCCGCCCCTGCCCGACGACCCCGAGACCGAACTCGGCGCGGCCCTGGCCCGGCAGCTGCGCGAGGAGAAGGCGATCATCGGCGTCTTCGACGAGGGCTGCATGGGCATGTACAACGCCATCATCGACGACGAGTTGCTCAATCCCCTCGGCATCTACAAGGAACGCCTGTCGCAGAGCGCCCTGGTCGCCGAGATGAACCGGGTCCCGGACGAGGAGGCGCAGGCGGTCCGGGCCTGGCTCGACCACGCCGGCATGACCTTCCACACCGGTACCGACGAGGCCACCGAACTCACCGACGCCCAGCTGCTCAGCCAGTTCAAGATGTACATAGCCGCGCTGCGCATCGCCGACGACTTCGGGCTCGACGCGGTCGGCATCCAGTACCAGCAAGGCCTGAAGGACACCGTCCCGGCGAGCGACCTCGCCGAGGGACTGCTCAACAACGTCCAGCGTCCGCCGGTGTCCAGCCGCGACGGCGCCCGCGAACTGTACGCGGGCACGCCGCTGCCGCACTTCAACGAGGTGGACGAGGGTGTCGCCGTGGACTCCCTGGTCACCAACCGGATCTGGACCGCGATGGGCCTCGACCCGGCGACCACCCTGCACGACATCCGCTGGGGCGAGGAGTACGACGGCCGGTTCGTCTGGGTCTTCGAGATCTCCGGCTCGGTGCCCGCCTCCCACAACGGCGGCTACCACAAGTCGTACAGCATGCGGCAGCCCCCGATGTACTTCCCGCTCGGCGGCGGCACGCTCAGCGGGGTGTCCAAGCCGGGCGAGATCGTCTGGTCGCGGGTGTTCCTGATGGACAGCCGGCTGCATGTCGACCTCGGCCGGGCCACCGCGATCGAGCTGCCCGAGGAGGAGACCCGGCGCCGGCTGGAAGCCACCACCCCGCAGTGGCCGATCATGCACGCGGTGCTGCACGGTGTCGGCCGCGACCAGTTCATGGCCCGCCACCGGGCCAACCACCTCAACGTGGCCTACGCCCCCGACGCGGAGACGGCCGACAAGGCGCTGCGCGCCAAGGCGGCCCTCTTCGCCGAGCTGGGCGTCGAGGTGCACCTGTGCGGAGACGTGGCGCTGTAACGGTGGTACGGCCCCGTCGGTGGTGCACATGAACAGGCGGAACCAGCAAACGCCCCCACGATTGCGAGGAGTTCAGCATGGACGGTGCACGACGATCCACACCCCCGCCGACGGGGCCGGCGGCCCGAGCCGCCGTCAGGTGCTCGCCGCCGGTGTGGGCATGGCGGCGGCAGCCGGGTCACTCGCCGGCGCACCGCCGGCGGCGGCCGCCACCTCCCAGGCCACCGCCATCACCGGGATGAAGATCAGAAACCTCACGGACCCCGACGAGACGGGTCGGTTCGCCGCGCCGTGGACGGATCTGGGCATCCCCGCCACCTGTCCCGACGGCACCATGCTGTTCGTCTGCGGCGACACCTTCGACGGAGCGGGTGTCGGCGCCTCGGACTGGCGGGCCCCGGTCGGCCTGCGCGCACGGCACCCCGATCCGGACCACCTCGTCATCGACGACAGCGTGGGCGGCTCCCACGCCGTCGGCCTGGTCCCGGAAAGTCACCAGAACAACACGACCGCCATCCCGTCGGACGTCTTCACCATCGGTGACACGATGTACATGCACCTGATGCGCGGCGTCCTCTACCAGACCGACCACTCCGACTTCTGGCGCTCCACGGACAACGGCGAGACGTGGGAGTACCTGTGTCTGTGGCCGGGAAGCCAGTACGGCGGCCAGTTCCAGCAGAAGACGTACGCGGTGGCCGACGACGGCTACTGCTATGTCCTGTCGACCGCGTTCAACCGGGACATCGACTCCGACCTGCTGCTGCACCGCGTCCGGCAGGACCAGGTCGGCAACCCGGCGGCGTACGAGCCATGGGGCTACGCGGACGGCGCCTGGGCGTGGGGCAACTACCCGACCACGATCACCGCCCGCCGCCGCTGGGGCGAGATCTGCTTCCGCGCGATGGGCGGGAAGTACGCTCTGACCTGGCTGAACATGGATCCCCTGGGTATCCGGGCACAGGTCCTCGCGCTTCCGACCAGCAACCTGTTCACCACCCCGGAACAGACGATCATCGTCCCCACCACTCCCGGCAACGAGTCCGGCAACGCGGTGGCCAGCCCCTACGGCGGCTTCATCGTCCCCGGGTCCACGTTCGCCGACTTCGACATCAATGTCAGCCAGTGGTACGACGACCAGGACTACCGGGTGATGCAGTACCGCATCAGCGGTCTGGCCGTCTGATCACCTGCTGCGGTACCGGAACGCCCCGGCGCGGCCCATGAGCCGGTCCGCGCGGGG
Source organism: Streptomyces sp. CoH27 (assembly GCF_020181035.1). Lineage (GTDB taxonomy): Bacteria > Actinomycetota > Actinomycetes > Streptomycetales > Streptomycetaceae > Streptomyces > Streptomyces camelliae. Next base: position 42,177 of record NZ_JAIQYY010000029.1, on the reverse strand, counting down.
CGGGAGCGGGGCAGGCCGTGGGGGACACGGTCGGCGAAGTCGGGGGCCTGGAGGCGTATCCCGTGAGCGGCGAGGAGGGTGAACAGGTCGGCGAGGGCGCGCGGTTCGGTGCCGCGCAGCTCGTGGCCCTCAGCGACGGCGACCGCGGCCGCGGTCAACAGGGCGACGCGAAGGTGGCCTTGGGGCGTGGTGCCGGTGACCGGCGCCTCGGCGCGGATGCTGCTCGGTGGTCGCGGCTCGCGGTCTGCTTTGCACGCCCCTTGAGGTGGACCGGCTCCGCAGATCAGCGCGAGCGGTGCCGCCCTCGCCGCCGCCGGGCCGAGTCCGCCCGGAGCGGCATGTCGGGCCCGCCCCGCACGTCAGGGCAGGGCTCCGTGAGGTCGTGCTCACCGGCCGTTCGGCGCCGCTCAGTCGACCGGGTTCAGCACGCCCGCCACGTCAGGGTGACGGTCACCTCATGCGGATGGAGTACAGCCGACGCGGATGCTGATGTGCACCGTTCTCATGGCGATTCGCCCGCCGTCGGGCGGAGACGTACTTCGGCACCGGCGGTCGCGACGGCAGCGGTGATGGCCACGATGCCGAGAACAAGGGGCAGCCGCACGTCCGTTGCGGTCAGGGAGCCGGCCAGCGCGGTCCCCGCTGATCCGGACGTGATCTTCAAAGCCGCGACCCAGATGAAGACCTGGCCACGTGCACCCGCCGGCGCGTACTCGGTGCGAGCTGCCAGGGTGGAGGCGAAGAAGAACGCGTTGAGGATGCCCGTGCACGCGTACGCCGCCACCGACACCGGGAAGCCGGGACTCACGGTGACCGTGACGAGGCCCGCGACAACTCCGAGGGCCAGGCGGCGCATCAGCCGATCCGGACTCCCCGTGAGCGGAAAGACCATGACGGCTATGGAGCCGGTGAGGTTACCCAGGCCGTAGGCGGCGGTCAGCACGGCTGCGGCCGCCGGCGCGACGCCGAGGATCTTCGTCAGGTGCACGGCCGTGATCGGCAGCGCGGCGACGCTGAGTGCGACGATCATCGTCAGGTAGACGGTGCGTCGGAGATGACCGGTACGGGCCATCAGCGCGAGAGTCGGCCCCGGCTTCAGGATTGCGGCCCTGTCACCGCCGTGCGCCGGCGGGGCGAACGGCAGAAGCAGCACGCAGCCCGCCGCCACACCCACCCCGGCGGCGAGCGCGAGCGCCGCCGCCGCGGGCGAGACCCAGCCGGACAGGGCGGCCACGAGGGACGGGCCGACAGTGCCGCCGATGCCGTACGTGGCCACGTCCCAGCCCTGCGCGCGCCGCTGGGTGCGCAGCTCCGTTCCGACGATGGCGGGGAGCCGGCTGCTGATGCCGCCGGTCAGCAGGGGGCCGCAGGTGCCGGCCGCGGCCAGCAGCAGTGCGGTCACCAGCGCGGGTACACGGGTGAACGTCAGTACACCCGCCGACAGCGCGCCGGCGTACAACAGGCATGCGATCGCGATGACCTTGCGCCCGTCGTGCGCGAGGTCCAGCGGGCGGGCGACGACGGGGCCGAGCAGGTGCGGCGCCGTGATGCACGCACCGAGCGCACCCGCGAGCGTGCCGGAACCGCCCGACGAGGTGACCAGCAGGACGACGGCGACGACCGCTCCCCCGTCGGCGGTGCGGGCCAGGGCGGCGGCGACGACGTAGCGCGCCAGACCGCCCTTGCGGGCGCGGGGGCCGGACGGCACGCCGGCCGCACCGGCCTCGTTCGCTCCGGCCGCGATGCGCTGATGGTGCTGATGGTTCCCGGCGCGCGTGCTCACGCGGTGAGTCCGAGGTGGTGCAGCGCGGTGACGACGTCCTGTCGTGCGGCCTCGTCCAGCCCGCGCAGGGGACGCGGCAGGTTGGGCTCGCTCGTCAGGCCGAGGTGGGACGCGGCGGCCGACATCACGCGCAGGCTGCCGTAGCGGCGGAACAGCGCCCACAGCGGTTCGAGGTCGGCGGACAGGTGCGACGCCCGGCCGGCGTCACCGCTCTGCGCGGCGCGGGTGAGGGCGAGGGCGGCCTGCGGGAACGTACCGCCGATGACCGAGTACCAGGCGTCGCACCCGGCGTTCAGCCCGCGGGCCGCCGTCCAGTCGCCGCTCACGCCGATGGTCACGGTGTCCGGGATCAGCGCCCGCAGCGCGTCGACGCGGGCCTCGGCCTGTGCCGGGTCGTCGGGCACGCCCGGGATCTTGATCGAGCCGATGTTCGGCAACTGGGCGATCCGGCCGTGCAGTTCGTCGCTGAAGTGCACATGTGTGGTACCCGGGTTGTCGTACACGCACAGCGGTACGGACAGCTCGCGGGTGACGTCCTCGTACAGGCCGAACACCTCTTCCTCGGTGAGCGCCTGATACGTCATCGGGGCGAGCAGCACTCCGGAGGCTCCGGCCTGCTGCGCGTCCTCGGCCAGCGCCAGGACGTGCGAGGTGCGCAGCGCGCCGATGCCGACGATGACGGGGACGCCCTCGGCCGCCTCGACCGCGATCTTCGCGGCGTGGGCGCGCTGTTCCCGGGTGAGGTAGGCGTAGCCGCCGGTGGAACCGAGCGCGCCGATGGAGTCCACGCCGGCGGCCGCCAGCCGGGCGACGAGCGCGGCGTACGCCGTGTCGTCGATGCCGTCCTCGTCGGTGGGCGTGAGCGGGAAGGCACTGAGGCCACGGAACATGAGGGCTCCTTCAAGGGGGGAACAGGTCGCGGTCATCCGTTCGCGCTGCGCAAGTCCGCCACGACTGCGGCGAGTTCGGCGGCGAATGCCTCGGCCTGCGGCCGGGTGAGGGTGGAACTGGTGATCCGGATGGCGCCCTGGTGCGTGGCCGGATCACGGACGAAGAGGGCGCCGGGGCGTACCGCCCATCCCCGCTGTGCCAGAGCGTCGACCACCGACCGGCCGTCGACGTCGAGCTCGACCCATACGTTCAGCCCGTCGGGCCGGCAGGGGACCTCGATGCCCTGCGCGTGCAGCCGCGCGACGAGCAGGCTGCTGCGGTGTGCGTAGGCTTCGCGGGCCCGTTCGTGCAGTTCGTGCACGGCGGGATCGAGGAGCAGTTCGTGGGCGATGTGCTGGAGCAGGTGGCTGACCCACGTGGTGCCGGCGCTCAGTCGGGCCTCCAGGCGCGCGGTGGTCTCCGTGTCGGCGGCGACGAGGGCGAGGCGCAGGTCCGGGCCGAGGAACTTGGACACCGAGCGCACCAGTGCCCAACGGGCGCTGGTCGCGGGAGTGATCCGGTGGTACGGCCGCGCGGACACCGCCGAGAAGTGGTCGTCCTCGATCACCAGGACCTGAGGGTGGCCGGCCAGGATGTCCCGAAGGTCGGCCGCGCGCTCCGCGGTGAGGCTCGCACCGGTCGGGTTGTGGGCGCGTGGCGTGCAGACGACCGCGCGGGCGCCCTGTTCCAGGGCGGCTCGCAGGGCGTCGGGGCGCATGCCGGCGCCGTCGACCTCGACCGGGGCCGACCGGTAGCCGTTCAGCCGCAGCGTGCCGATGCTCGCCAGGAAGCAGGGGTCCTCGACCGCCACCGTATCGCCGCGGGCGAGGTGGGCGTTCAGGAGACGTTCGGTGGCGTCGACCGCCCCGTGCGTCACCAGTGTCCGGAACGGCTGCTCGATGTCCTCGGCGAAGTCGGCACAGGCCCACTCGGCCAGCCCCGCGTCGACGGCGGGCATGCCGTACAGGGGCTGGCTGTAGCGCCCGCGGCGCGCGGCGCCCAGGAGGTCGGGCAGCAGTTCCGGATCGGGGTTGCCGCTGGCCAGGTCGATCAGGGTGCCGCCGACTCCGACGCCTTCACGGGCGAGCTGCGGTACGGCCGCGATCACCGTGCCACCGCGGCCTCGGGTCTCGGCCACCCCGGCCTCGACGAGCCGCCGGTACGCCAGGGCGACCGTGTTCCGGTTGACGCCCAGCTCGGCGGCGAGGGCCCGCACCGGTGGCAGCACCGCCCGCGGCGCGAGCTCACCCGAAGCGACCAGGTCCCGCACACTGCCTGCGATGTCACCCGCTGTCGTACCACTGATGCGCATGGAATCACCTCCGGGGTCGACCCTAACACTTTGTCCTATGCCAAAGTCGAGAGGTGTGGTTGTGCCTGAAGCGCCGGAGGGGCTTCGGCGGGTCTGTCGCGTGCGGGAGAGTGCCGCCCGGAGCGTGAGCGTTCGGGCCCAGCGGTCCAGAAACAGTTGTCAGCTGGGCCTCAGCAGCTGGTCGGCCGGCGCGAAGCGGTGTTCCTGCGGCTGCAGCACTTCGTAGAGGTGGCCGAAGTACTCCGTCTGCGCCGTCCCCGTGAGCACCGCCAGCAGGAAGGCGAGGCATCCCATGTCGTGATGCTCCCACAGCGGGCCGCGCCCCTCGTTGTAGAGGACCGTCCACTCGTCCGGGTGCTGACCGGGCCGTACCAGCCAGTACAGGAACGCCCCCGTGCCCTCCTCGAACGCCCACGGCAGAACCCGCGCGCCCGGCTCCACCAGCTGGGCGGGCTTCTCCTCGCCCATGTCCCACAACCCCGCCAGGATCTCGGCGCGTTCCGCGGTCTGCGCGTGCAGGTCGCAGGTGTCGTAGGCGGACTCCGGGACGAGCAGCCAGACCGTCTCGTCGAAAAGTCCGTCGCCGTACCTCTCGACAAGCTGCTTGTAGTCGGCCGGGAGGGCCGTGGCGAGGGCGCGCTCGGCCTTCGCCCAGTCCACCGGGGGTGGCGGGCCGGCCGGAGGCGGGCAGAGGTGGACGAGGTCGTCGAGGTCTGTCACGGCACAGACGCTACTCAAAGCAGCCGCCTGCGGTTCGGCGGGGGTGTCGCTGACGAGGGCGATGTCCGCTGACAAGGTCGGGGCGCCGGGCCTGAGATGATGGCGGCAGCCCGCGCCCTGGTGTCTGCTGAACGGTCTGTACGAGGGGCGGGGGTCCGGCTGGAGGCGTGGGTCAAGCGGTCTGACATGTCCCGCGGCGCGCGTCCGGTCGCTCATGGTGCCGTGGAGCGAACGTTCTCCGGCCGCCGTTCCAGATCGGTCAGGCGCACCTTCCCTCTGATGTATCACCGGCGGGTGCAAGAAGTACGCTGCCGGATCGAGGCTCTCCAGCAGTCTTCGGCGAGCCTCACGCTGTTCCCGGAGTACATCCCGCAGAACCCGCACGAGTGTTCGGGCGTCCAGATCGCGGCCCTTCGACGCCCGCTTCGAGAACATCTTGACCGACGGCCGGCGGCTCTTCTTCGTACCTACGACCGCTGTTACGCCGTGACGCATCGAGTGAACTGGCCGGCCGTAGCTCTTTACGGGTAAGCACCCGAAGAACGCCGGGCGTTCGTGGCTTCTGTCGGAAATCCGGCAGGAGAGCTGAGCAACCCCGCACCACCTGGAGGTCATTCGCGCTCGGGTGCCGTATGTCGTCACACGGAAGTCCGGGCCGTGTCGAACGACAGGCACAGCAGGAGCGCCGCTGCGGGACCGTGGGTGAGGGACAGGCGGTAGCTGGGGGGCACATAGAGGACCTCGATCGTGTGCAGCCACAGGGTGGTGTCGGGCGCCGGGGACGGCTGTGGTGGATGGAGGCGGGCGAGGAGGCTGCCGTGCAGGACGATCAGCAGGATGCTGCCGGGGGCGTCGAAGGCCCAGGACGTCGGGGCTTCGGTGGCCGCGGCGGGCAGGCCCAAATAGGCAGCGTTCACCGGGGTGTTCAGGGCCGTCGCGAACACCGACCGCATGTGCTCCGCCTCGGGCCCGGCCGGGACGAACCGGCCGAGGGACGCCGCGGCGCGGGCCGGGCCGCGCAGGGCCCTGAGGAGGGACGGGGGCGGGGGCGGGGGCCACACCAGGGCGGGGCATCGGTCGCGATGGACGGACAACGACAGCAGCACGTGGTGGACGAAGGGACACAGTGAGGGACAGTCCCGGCACACCGGCTGTAATCCGTCTACGTCACTGCCCATAGGACTCCTTCATGGATGCGGTGTCATGCGGTGTCACACGACCGCACGGCCGGGACTCGGGTTCCCGGCGGACGGGGAAACATTCCTCGGCGCAGCAGGCTACGTCTGCGGGGCACGCCACCTCGAAGTCTTTTCCCGTTTGTCGGAGGTATTTGGCACCAGCCCACCGCCCACGACGTGACGAATGTCCGGTGTTGGCATGGTGCGTACCCACCTCGTTTTCCTGCCTGGCAGTTTGGTGAACCACTGCGACGGTCGGCGCGAAAGGGCTTACACGCGACAGTGTTGGTGCACCCGAAAAGAACCCACCCCCCTCGGAGTTGAGCCCCCATGTATGCGCGAATCCATCTGTGCTCGCTTCTCCTCGCCGCCGCGGCGTTCGCCGCCCCGGTCCTCCACCTCACCGGCGGTGAAGGCCCTCGGGTCGCGGCGGTGGCCCGGCTCGCCGTTCCCACGCAGGACAGCGGCTGGGGTGGCTGAATTCCACCGCAGAACTCTCTCTCGATCGGCCGGAAAACACCAGCGGAAGTGGAGCTCAATCATGAGTACGGCACTCGGAGCGAACACGCGTGAGATCGCTCAGCAGATAGCCGGAATCTTTCGGGAAGTGCTGGGCGCGGACCGCGATCCGGACACAGGAAGCGAGTTTTTGGCCATTGGCGGTGATTCCCTCACCGCGGCACGCGCGGTGTCCCTGATCAGCGCGCGGTTCGAGGTGCGGGTCACGGTCCGCGACCTCTTCCGGGCCAAGAGCGCCGACGCGCTGGCGACGGTGGTGCACCACCGCCGCGCCGGCTGACCGAAGCATCCCCAGCACCCCACCCGGCCGGTATCCACCGAACGACCGAAAGGCGGCGACATGGCAGCGCAGATCTACCGAGTGGTCCTGAACGACGAGGAGCAGTACTCCATCTGGCCGGCCGACCGGGATCTCCCGGGCGGCTGGTACGAGGAGGGCACCTCGGGCACGAAGGAGGAGTGCCTCGCGCACATCGAGCGAGTGTGGACGGACATGCGGCCACTGAGCCTGCGCCGGATACGGGAGACCACGCAGGCATGACGACCTCCAGCGAACTGACCGACGCCAAACGGGAACTGCTCGCCCGCCGGTTGCGCGGCCGGGCCGTTCCCGCGCCCGCGGGCGGGCCGGGCTGGTCCGGCATCCCCCGCCGTACGGCGGGCACGCCGGCCCCGCTCGCGCCCGTCCAGCACAACCTCTGGGTCGCCGACCGGCTGCTCTCCGACAACTCGGTCTTCAGCGTCCACCGCGTGCTGCGGCTGACCGGCCCGCTGGACCGGACGGCCGTACGCCACGCCCTGGACCGTCTGGTCGAGCGGCACGAGGCGCTGCGCACGACCTTCCAGGACACCCGGCCGCCGGCCCAGACTCCGCAGCCGCCCGCACCGGCACCGCTGCGGATCGTCGACCTCGGGCATCTGCCGCCCGCCGCCCGCCGCAACGCGGCCGTCCGGCTCGCCGAGGAAGAACTCGCCCAGCCCTTCGACCTGGCCCGGGGGCCGGTGTTCCGGGCCCTGCTCGCCGTCCTGGACGACACCACCCACCTGCTGGTGCTGAACCTGCACCACTGCGTCGCCGACGAGTGGTCCTGCGGTGTGCTCGCCCGCGAGTTCGGCGCGCTGTACGCCGCCTGCCGGGAGGGCGGCACGACCGAGCTGCCCGCCCTGCCGGTGACGTACGCCGACTACTCGGCCTGGCAGTCCGAGCGGCTCTCCGGCGAGCTGCTCGACCGTCAACTCGCTTACTGGCGTACGGCATTGGCGGACACTCCGCCGGTCCTGGAGCTGCCCGCCGACCGGGTGCGGCCGCCCGTCCCCTCCTACCGGGGGCACAGCGCCCGCAGACAGCTGCCGCCCGAGACCAGCTCGGCCCTGCGCGCGTACGCCGCCGGCCACCACGTCACCCTCTTCACCGCGCTGCTCTCCCTGTACGGCGCCTTCCTGCACCGGTGGAGCGGCGGCCAGGAACGGTTCGCCGTGGCCACCCCGGTCTCGGGACGGGTCTCGGCCGACACCGAACCGCTGATCGGGATGCTCGCCAACACCCTGCCCATCCCCCTCGACCACAGCGGGACGCCGGACTTCGCGACCCTCCTGAAGCGGGCCAACACCGCCGTCCTGGGCGCCCTGGAGCACCAGGACGTCACCTTCGAGCAGCTCGTGACGGACTCCGGCCTGCCCCGGGACGGCTCGCGCAACCCGCTGGCCCAGGTGATGTTCCAGTGCATCGAGGCCCGCGAGCACGTCTGGGAGCTGCCGGGCGTCACCGTGGAGCGCGAGCGGCTGCGCGGTGGCTCCGCCAAGGTCGATCTGACCCTGGCCGCGGTCAATCTGGGCGAGACCGTGCAGCTCGACCTCATCGGCGAGAGCACCCTGTTCGAGCCCGGCACCGTGGAGCGCATGCTCGACTGCCTGGTGGAGGTGGTCGCCCAGGCCGTGGCCGCCCCGGGCACCCCCGTGCGGGCCGTACGGCTGCTCACCGCCGGGCAGGAACGCGCCGCCCAGGACTGGAACCGTACGGAGGTCGCACGGCCGCACGGTCGCACGCTGGTGGACCTGTTCGCCGACACCGTCGCCGCCCACCCCGACGCGACCGCCGTCATCAGCGGCACGACCGCGCTCAGCTACCGCGAGCTGAAGGCCGCCGCCGACCGCGTCGCCGGCCGGCTGCGGCAGGCCGGCGCCCGCCCCGGCGATCTGGTGGGCCTGCATCTGAGCCGCGGCGCGCATCTGCTGCCCGCCCTCCTCGGCGTGCTGTCGGCCGGCTGCGCCTATCTGCCGCTGCCCACGGACCATCCGCGCGAGCGGCTGACCGCCATGCTCCACGACGCTGGAGCCGCCCTCGTCCTCACCGAACCGGGTCACCCCGACCTCGCCTCCGGCCTGCCCACGGTGGACGTGCGGGCCGACGGCGAGCCGACGGGCGCCGGCCGGCCGCTCGGCACACCGCGGCCCTGCCCCGCCGACCTCGCCTACGTCCTGTACACCTCCGGCTCCACCGGCCGCCCCAAGGGCGTCGAGGTCGAGCACGGCGGACTGCTCAACCTGCTGCTCGACCAGCGCGACCGGCTCGGTGCCGGGCCCGGGGACGTGTGGCTCGGGCTGACCGCGCTGTCCTTCGACATCGCCGCGGTCGAGCTGTATCTCCCGCTGATCACCGGCGGACGGCTGGTGCTCGCCCCGGACGGCACCGGGCGGGACGGAGCGGCCGCGGCCGGGCTGGTCCGCGCGCACGGGGTGACCCATGCGCAGGCCACCCCGTCCGGCTGGCGTGTGCTGCTGGCCGCCGGGGCCGCGCTGCCGCAGCTCGCGGTGGCGCTGACGGCCGGCGAGCCGCTGCCGCCGGCGCTGGCCCGGGAGATCCGCGGCAAGGCCCGCCGGCTGCTGAACGGATACGGGCCGACCGAGACGACGGTGTTCGCCACCATCGACGAACTCACCGGCGACGACGACGAGATCACCATCGGGCGGCCCCTCGACAACTACACCGCCCACATCCTCGACACCGGCCTGCGCCCGGTCCCGGTCGGGGTGCCCGGAGAGCTGTACATCGGCGGCGCCGGAGTCGGCCGCGGCTATCTGCGCCGGCCCGCGCTGACGGCCGAGCGGTTCGTGCCCGACCCGTTCGGGCCGCCCGGCGCCCGGCTGTACCGCACCGGCGACCTCGCCGCCCGCCGGGCGGACGGCCGGATCCGCTTCCTCGGCCGGAACGACCACCAGGTCAAGATCCGCGGCCATCGCATCGAACTCGGCGAGATCGAGGCCCGGTTGGCCGAGCACCCCGGTGTCGCACAGGCCGTGGTCGCGCCGCAGGAGACCCCGTCCGGCACCCGGCTGGTCGGCTACGTCGTCGGTACGGCGGCCGAGGGCGAGCTGCGCCGGCATCTGACCGCCGTACTGCCCGCCGCCATGGTGCCCGCCGTCTTCGTCCGGCTGGAGAGCATGCCGCTGTCGGCGAACGGCAAGGCGGACCGTGCCCGGCTGCCCGCCCCCGATCCCGGCGCCGCCGCCCCGGCCGCGTCCGCGCCGCTCGCCGACGGAGCCCAGCGCGCCCTGGCCGCCGTATGGACCGAGCTGCTCGGCGTCCCGGTGACCGGCCCGCAGGACAACTTCTTCGTGCTCGGCGGTGACTCGGTCAGCGCGGTGTTCCTGGCGTCGAAGGCCCGCGAGGCCGGCTACGCGCTCACCACCCGGCAGGTCTTCGACCACCAGACCCTGGCCGAACTCGCTGCCGTCGCCGAGCCGTTGGAGCCCGCACCGGGCGCCGTACGGCCCACCCCACGGGACTTCCCGCTCGCCGGCCTGGACCAGGAGGCACTGGACCGGATCCTCGCGGACGCACCGCCCGGCGGGATCCAGGACATCTACCCGCTCACCCCGCTCCAGGCCGGGATGCTGTTCCAGAGCGTCCACGACCCCGACGGCAGCGCCTACTTCAACCAGTACCGCGTCGACATCGACGGCGACCTCGACCCCGACGTCCTGCGGTCCGCGTGGCAACACGTCGTCGACCGGCACGACGCGCTGCGCTGCTCCTTCCGCTGGGAGGGCGTCCCGCGTCCGCTCCAGGTCGTCCACCGCACGGCGCCCGTCGACTTCCAGGTCCTGGACTGGACCGGCACTCCCGCGAGCGAGCTGCCCGGCCGCCTCGATGCGCTGCTGGCCGCGGAACGCCGGCGCGGCTTCGACCTGTTCCGCACCCCGCCGCACCGCTTCCAGCTGATCCGCACCGGCCCCGCCGCCCACCACCTCGTCTGGCACAGCCACCACATCCTCGCCGACGGCTGGAGCGTCGGCCCGCTGCTGAACGAGGTCTTCGCCACCGCCACCGCCCTGCGCCGCGACGGCCGCCCGCCGCGGGACCTGCCCGAACCGGTCCCGCACCGCACCTACGTGGAGTGGCTGGAGCGCCAGGATCCGGGCGCGGCCGAGCGCTACTGGCGCGACCAGCTGGCGGGGGTGAGCGAACCCACCCCGGTCCCGGTCGTGCGCCGCCCCGCGGAGGGCACCGCAGGCGGCGAGGCCCGCAGCGTCGAACTCACCCTGGACAGTGCCGTGGTGGAGCGGCTGAACCGGCTCGCCCGGGAGCGGCGCTGCACTCTCGGCACCCTGGTGCAGGGCGCGTGGGCGCTGCTGCTCGGCCGCTGGAGCCGCCGCGACGACGTGGTGTTCGGACTGACGGTCTCCGGCCGGTCCGCCGACCTGCCGGGGATCGAGCGGACCGTCGGCCTGCTGATCAACACCCTGCCCGTGCGCGTCCGCTGGGACGAGGACGAGACGCTCGGCGACTGGCTGGGCCGGCTCGCCGGGCAGCTCGCCGCGCTCCGGGACGTCGAGCACTGCGCCCTCTCCGACATCCACTCCTGGTCACACGTCCCGCGTGATCAGCGGCTGTTCGACAGCGTCCTGGTCTTCCAGAACCTCGCGCTCGCCGACCGCGCCGACCTCGGCGGGCTCGCCGTCCGCATGGGGCCCGTTCGGCAGAGCAGCGGCTTGCCGCTGATGCTCAGCGCCCGGTTCGCCGCGAGCGGCGCCGTACTGGAACTCGTCCACGAGGACGACCACGTCGACACCGCGGACGCCGAACGGCTGCTGGCCTCGCTCGGGCATCTGCTCACCACGTTCGCCGACCGGCCCGCGGCCCGGCTGCGCGAGCTGGCCGCGCTGCCCGAGGACGCCCACGATCTGATCGTCCGGCGGTGGAACGCCACCGAGCGGGAGTTCCCGCACGCCACCACCGTGCCCGCGATGATCACCGCTCAGGCCGCCCGTACCCCGGACGCGGTCGCCGTCGTCTCCCGCGGGCAGCGGCTGTCTTACGCCGAACTGGACGCGCATGCAAGGGCGTTGGCCCACCGGCTGCGGCAAGAAGGGGTGCGGCCCGGGGACCGGGTCGCGCTGCGGGCCGACCGGTCCGCCGATCTGCTCGTCGCCGTGCTCGCCGTATGGCGGGCCGGGGCCGCCTATGTGCCGCTGGACCCCGAGTACCCGGACGAACGGGCCGCCTACGTCCTGTCCGACTCCGGTGCCACCGTCCTGCTCGCCTCCCCCGCACCGCCCACCGCGCTCGCCGCCGCCTGCCGCACGGTCCTGCGCATCGAGGAGTCGGCCGGGGAAGCACCCGACGGCGATCCGGTCACCCCGCTGCCCGCCGATCTCGCCTACGTCCTGTACACCTCCGGCTCCACCGGCCGGCCCAAGGGTGTCGAGGTCGCGCACGGCTCGCTGGCGCGGCTCGTCGCGGCCATGGCCGACGTCCTGCGCGCCGCGCCGGACGACGTGTGGCTCGGGCTGACCGCGCTGTCCTTCGACATCTCCACGGTCGAGCTGTTCGTGCCGCTGACCACCGGCGGCCGGGTCGTCGTCGTACCGGAGGAGGACCGCTGGGACGGCGGTGCCCAGCGGGCGCTGATCCGGGCGCACGGGGTGTCGCATGTGCAGGCCACCCCGTCCGGCTGGCGGCTGCTGCTGGCCGCCGGGTTCGGCGAGGACGACGGCGTGCGCTGCGCCCTGACCGGCGGCGAGGCGCTGCCCGAACCGCTGGCCGCCGAACTCACCGCGCCGCTCCCCCGGCTGGTCAACGTGTACGGTCCGACCGAGGCGACCGTGTGGGCCACCTTCGACGAACTCACCGGCCACGACGGCGAGATCACCATCGGCCGGCCCCTGCCCAACTACACCGCGCACGTCCTGGACGACGGCATGCGCCCGCTGCCCATCGGCGCGCCGGGCGAGCTGTACCTGGGCGGCGCCGGGGTGGCCCGGGGCTACCACGACCGGCCGGGGCTGACGGCCGAGCGGTTCGTGCCCGACCCGTTCGGGCCGCCCGGCGCCCGGCTGTACCGCACCGGCGACCTCGCCGCCCGCCGGGCGGACGGCCGGATCCGCTTCCTCGGCCGGAACGACCACCAGGTCAAGATCCGCGGCCATCGCATCGAACTCGGCGAGATCGAGGAGGCGCTGACCCGGCACCCGCACGTGGCCATGGCCGCCGTGGCGGTCCACCGGGACGGCAGCGGCGAGCCGTTCCTCACCGGGTACGTCTGCGGTGCCGGCCCGGACCCGGCGGACCTGCGTGACTTCCTGCGCGGCGAACTGCCCCGCGCCATGGTTCCGGCCCGGTTCGTCGTGCTGGAGCGCATGCCGCTCAGCCCGGCCGGGAAGATCGACCGCGGGGCGCTGCCGGACCCCGGCGCCGCCGCCCCCGAGACGGACCGGCACATCGCACCCCGCACCCCTGCCGAGCGGGCCCTCGCAGAGATCTGGCAGGAGGTGCTCGGGGTCGCCGAGGTCGGCGTGAGCGACGACTTCTTCGCACTCGGCGGCAATTCCGTCAAGGCGGTCCTGATCACCGCCCGCGCCCGGGAGCGGGGCCTCGCCCTGACCACCAGGCGGCTCTTCGCCCACCCCACCGTCGAGGCACTGGCCGCCACGCCCACCGAGGTCACCGCCCCGGAATCCGGCACCGAGCCGTTCGCCCTCGCCGGCCTCACCCCGGCCGAGCTGGACGTGCTCCTCGGCACCGTCGGGCGCGCGGACACCGAGGACGTGCTGCCGCTCTCCCCGCTCCAGACCGGCCTGCTCCTGCACACCCTGGCGGAGACCGCCGACTATGTGCGCACTTTCGCGGTGGACCTCGACGGCGCCTTCGACCAGGACGCCTTCGAGGAGGCGTGGCGGTATCTCGTCGACCGGTACGCGATCCTGCGCTCCACGTTCCGCTGGGCGGACGTACCGCACCCGGTGCAGGTCGTACGGCGCCGCGCGGCACCGGAGTTCACCCGCGTCGACCTGACCGGGCTGCCCGGCGAGGAGCGCGCGGCGCGGCTCGCTGAGCTGACCGAGGACGAGCGGCGTACCGTGTTCGACCTGGCCGAGGCGCCGCCCGCGCGGTTCCTGCTGGTGCGGCTGGCCGAGGACCGGCACCGGTTCGTGTGGACCACGCACCACATCGTGTTCGACGGGTGGAGCCTGCACGCCCTGTTCGCGGAGGCCTTCACCGCCTATCGGCACCGCGCGGACATCGGGCGGCTCCCGGACGCGCCCCCGCCGCCCCCGTACCGGGACTATCTGCGCTGGCTTCAGCGGCAGGGCGCGGACGGCGGTACCGCGCGTGCCCTGGAGCGGTGGCGGACCGAGCTGGCCGGCTTCACCCGGCCCACCCCGCTGCCCGGCAGCCGGCCCACCGGCCGGCCCGCCGCCGTGCACACCGAACGACAGGCGCTGCCCGCGGGCCTCCTCACCGCCCTGGACCGCACCGCCCGCCGGCACCGCGTCACCGTCGGCACACTCGTGCATACCGCGTGGGCGCTGCTGCTCGCCAGCACCAGCGGCGAGCGGGACGTGCTGTTCGGCACGACCCTCTCCGGCCGGTTCGGGGACGTCCCCGGCATCGAGTCGATGGTGGGGCTGCTGATGAACACGCTGCCGCTGCGTCTCGACGTCGACCCGGACACCCCGCCCGCCGCCCTGCTGCGCTCGGTGCACCAGCGGCTGGCCGGCCTGGCCGGACGCGAGCACGTGTCCCTGGGCGAGGTGCAGCGCGCGGCCGAAGTGCCGGGCGGGAAGCGGCTGTTCGACTCGCTCGTCGTCTTCACCGACGTCGGTACCGGCAGCCTCCCCAAGGGCGTACGGCCGGTCCCGGAGAGCGAGGTCCGCGACACCGGCTACCCGCTGGTCCTGGAGGCCGTGCGCACCGACCGGCTCGTCCTGGAGCTCGGCTGCGACCGCTCCCGCTACGACGAGCCGACCGCCCGCCGGCTGCTCGCCCAGACGGTACGGCTGCTGACCGCGCTCACCGAGGACCACGACCGGGCGGCCGGGCTGCCCATGCTGTCCGAGGAGGAGTACGGCCTGGTCGTCCGTGACTGGAATGCCACCGGGGCCGGCTTCCCCGCCGAGCGCACCCTGCACTCCCTCATCGAGGAGCAGGCCGCGCGCACCCCGGACGCCCTCGCCGTCCGCTGCGGCGCGGAGGGCCTGACCTACGCCGAGCTGAACAGCCGGGCCAACCGGGTCGCGCACCGGCTGCGCCGCATGGGCGTCGGCGCCGGGTCGCTGGTGGCCCTGTGCACCGAGCGCTCCCTGGAGCACGTGATCGGCGTCGTCGCCATCCTCAAGGCGAGCGCCGCCTTCGTACCCGTCGACCCCGAACACCCGGCCCGGCGGCAGGCGTACATCCTCGCCGACGCCCGCGCCCAGGCGGTGCTCACCCAGCGTCGGCTGGTGGAGTCGCTGCCGGACGGCGCGGAGACGGCCGTACCGGTCCTCGCGCTGGACGACCCGGCCGTGTGGCAGGACGAGCCGGACCACGACCCGGCGCCGGTGGCACTGCCCGCCGATCTGTGTTCGCTGTACTACACCTCCGGCTCCACCGGCCGCCCCAAGGGCGTGGCCTCCACGCACGAGGGCTGGGTCAACCGGATGTGGTGGATGCAGCGGCGGCACGGGCTGCAGCCCGGTGACGCGGTGCTGCACAAGACGACGCTCACCTTCGACGACGCCGCAGTGGAGATCCTGTGGCCGCTGATCACCGGTGGCCAGGTGGTGCTGCTGGCGCCGGGTGCGCACCGCGACGCCCATGAGATCGCCGACGCGGTGATCCGCCACGGGGTGGTGCACGTGCAGTTCGTGCCCAGCGTCCTGGAGGTGTTCCTGGATGTGCTCACCCCGGAGCGGGCGGCGGCCATGACCCGGCTGCGTTCGGTCCTGACCAGCGGTGAGGCGCTGCGGCCCGTCCTGGTCCGCAGGTTCCGGGAGCTGTTCGGGGACCGGGTGAGCCTGGACAACACCTGGGGCGCCACCGAGGTGTCGATCGACTCCACCTTCCATGTGTGTACGCAGGCGGATGTCGCCGCCGAGGACGGGGCCGTCAGTCTGGGCCGCCCGTTCGACAACAACACCGTGTACGTCCTCGACGCGGACATGTCTCCGGTGCCCGTCGGGATCAGCGGGGAGCTGTTCATCGGTGGTCTCGGCCTGGCCCGCGGCTACCACGGCCGGCCCGGACTGACCGCCGAGCGGTTCGTGCCCGACCCGTTCGGGCCGCCCGGCGCCCGGCTGTACCGGACCGGGGATCTGGGCCGGTGGCGGGCGGACGGCACGCTGGAGTTCGGCGGGCGCACCGACCACCAGGTGAAGATCGGCGGTGTCCGCGTCGAACTCGGTGAGATCGAGGACGCGTTGCGCCGCGCCCCGGGTGTGAAGGACGCCGTGGTCGACGTCCGGGCACTGGACGGCGTAAAGATCCTCGTCGGCTACACCACGGGCGGCACCGCCCCCGAGCAGCTGCGGGCCGCGCTGCGGGCCGAGTTGCCCGACGCCATGGTGCCGAACGCCTTCGTCGCCCTGGACGCCGTACCGCTGAACGCCAACGGCAAGGTGGACCGCGCGGCCCTGCCGGACCCCGAGCCGGACGCGGGGGCGGCGGCACAGTCGTACGTCGCCCCGCGCACCGCGACCGAGGAGACGCTGGCCGGTATCTGGGCGCGGGTGCTGCGGGTGCGGCGGGTGGGCGTGCACGACGACTTCCGGGTCATGGGCGGTGATTCGATCCTGCTGATCCACACCGTCGCCCGGGCACGGGAGGCGGGCCTGCCCGTCACCCCGCGCATGGTGTTCGAGCATCCCACGATCGCCGGTCTGGCCGCGGCGATCGACGCGGCGGCCGCCCGGGGCCGCGCGGTGGTGGTCCACGCCGAGCAGGGCCGGGTCACCGGCGAGGTGCCGCTGGGGCCGATCCAGGCGCAGTACGCCGAGCTGGGGCCCCGCGACCGCTTCAACCAGTCGCTGCTGCTCGCCGTCGACGCGACGGTGGCGGCCGGCCCGCTGCGGGCGGCGCTGTCGGCGCTGGCCGGCCACCACGACGCCCTCCGGCTGCGCTGGACGCGGGAGGCGGACGGGTGGCGGCAGTACCTGGCCGAGGCGGAGGACGCCGACCTGCTCACCGTCGTCGACGCGGCGGAGGAGGCGGCCGCGGTAGAGGCGGCGCACGCCGGGCTCGACCTGGCCCACGGGCCGCTGCTGCGGGCCGTGCTGCTGCGGCCGGCCCGGCGCCTGCTGCTGGTCGTGCACCATGTCGCCGTCGACACCGTCTCCTGGAACATCCTGGTGGAGGACCTCAACACCCTGGTCGCCGGCGGCGCGCTGCCCGCCAAGACCACCTCCGTGCAGTACTGGGCGCGGCGGCTCGCGGAGCACGCGGCGAGCACGGAGTTCCGCCCGGAGGCGGAGTACTGGGCGCTGCCCCGGCCCGCCGCAGCGCCGCTGCCGCTGGACCGGGCCGACGGCGAGAACACCGAGGGCCGCTCCCGGACCGTGCGGGTCGTCCTCCCGGCCGCCGTCACCGAGGCGCTGCTGCGCCGGGCGCCCGCCGCCCATGGAGCGGAACCGGACCATCTGATGCTGGCCGCGCTCGCCCGCACCCTCACCGAGTGGACCGGGGGCGACACCGCCGCGTTCGACGTCGAACGGCACGGCCGCGAGGCCCTGTTCGACGAGGTCGACCTCTCCCGCACGGTGGGCTGGTTCACCGGCGTACGGCCCGTCGTGGTCACCCTGCCCGACCCGGACGACACGGCCGCCTGTGTCGCGGCCGTCCGCGAACACCTGCGGGCCGCGCCGGCCGGAAGCGTCGGTGACGGACTCGCCCGGCACCTGCGCCCCGGCACCCGGGACACCCTCGCCGGCCGGCCGCGGCCGCAGGTCTGCTTCAACTACCATGGCCGCCGCGACGGCACCGGCACCGTGGCGGGCGCGTTCCGGCCGCTGCCGCAGGCCTTGGGCGAACCGGTCGACCCCGAGCAGCGGCGCTCGCACCTCGTCGAGATCGACTCGGCGGTCCTCGAAGGGCAGCTGCACCTGGTGTGGCGCTACGCCGCCGACCACTTCGACGCCGCCACCGTCGAGGACCTGGCCGAGCGGTATCTGCGCCGGCTGACCGCCCTGGTGGAGCACAGCGCCACGCCGGGCGCGGTACGGCGGCCCGCCGAGCCGTTCGTGGAGCGGCTGTTCGCCGGGACACCGGCCCCGCTGCTGCCGATGCTGCGGCACCGGGTGCCCGGCGTGGGCATCGCGGTCATCGCCGACGGCGAGCTGCGCGGCGCCTGGGGCTTCGGCACCCTCGGGACCGAGAACCCCACCCCGGTGGACGCGCGGACCCTGTTCCAGGTCGGCTCCATCAGCAAGCACGTCACCGCGCTGGCCGTCCTGCGCCTGGTCCAGGAGGGCCGCCTGGACCTCGACACGGACGTCAACCGGCTGCTCACCACCTGGCGGTTGCCCGGCGAGGGCGGCGTGACCCTGCGCCACCTGCTCAGCCACACCTCCGGTCTGGGTGAGCAGGCCTACCACGGCTACCGCGGCGACGAGCGGATGCCGGCGCTGCGCGAGGTGCTCGACGGCCGCCCGCCTGCGGTGACGCCCGCTGTACGTCCGGAACGCCCGCCGGGCTCCGGGTACCAGTACTCCAGCAGCAACTACGCCGTCGTACAGCAGGTGCTGGAGGACGTCACCGGGCAGCCGTTCGGGCCGCTGCTGCGCTCCCTGGTGCTGGAGCCGCTCGGCATGTCGGACAGCGACTTCGCGCCGGACGCGCCGTACCGCTACGACGGCCCGGTGGCCGTCAACCACCGCCTCGACG
Source organism: Streptomyces sp. CoH27 (assembly GCF_020181035.1). Taxonomy (GTDB): domain Bacteria; phylum Actinomycetota; class Actinomycetes; order Streptomycetales; family Streptomycetaceae; genus Streptomyces; species Streptomyces camelliae. Next base: position 23,596 of record NZ_JAIQYY010000029.1, on the reverse strand, counting down.
GCACCGCCTACCCCGAGGGCTGGCATCTGTACCCGGAGTCCGCCGCGGGCGGCCTGTGGTCCACGCCCGCGGATGTGGCCCGGGTCGCGATCGAGATCCAGCGGGCGGTGGCCGGCGGGCCTGCGGCCTTCCTCACCGCCGAGTCGGCGGCCGAGATGCTGCGGCCGGTGCCGGGCACCCCGGGCGGCCTCGGCACGATCGGCAAACCGTACGGCGAGCGGCGCTGGTTCGGCCACACCGGCGGTGTGCCCGGTTTCCGCTCGCTCACCTGGGCGGACCCGGACCGCGGCCTCGGCCTGGTGGTCACGTCCAACTCCGATGCCGGAGAGGACTTCCTGCGAGAACTGCTGCACGAACTGGGCGTCGGACTGGAGGACGCGCGATGGTGACCTTGGACGAGGCGTTCCGCCGCTGGGCGGAGCGCACTCCGGACGCGGTGGCGGTGGAGAGCGCGGACACCGTGCTCACGTACCGGGAACTGGACGCGCGGGCGGGGCGGTTGGCCCGCCGGTTGCGCCGGCACGGGGTACGGCCCGGGGAACTGGTCGGCGTCGCCGCCCGCCCCTCGCCGCGGTTCGTGGTGACGATGCTCGCGGTGATCAGGGCCGGGGCCGCCTATGTGCCGCTGGACCTGTCGTATCCGGCGGACCGGCTCGCGCACATGCGCCGCGACAGCGGCATCCGGCTGCTGATCGCCGGCTCGGCCGAGGAACTGGAGGAGCTGGAGGAACTGACGGACGGGCTCGCCGGCTGCGAGGTGCTCACACCGGACCTCCTCCCCGATGATCCCGAAGACGTACTGACGAGTGTGCCGGCCGCGCCGGACAGCCTGGCGTACGCCATCTACACCTCGGGCTCGACCGGGCTGCCCAAGGCGGTGCTGGTCGAACACCGCAATGTGCTGGCCTTCGCTCTCGGGCAGGACTTCGTCGGACTCGGGCCGGGCCGGGCGATGCTGCGGACCAGTTCCTTCTCGTTCGACGCGTCCGTGCTGGAGACGTGGGGCGTGCTGCTGCGCGGCGCCCGGCTGGTGTTCCCGCCCGAGGACATGTTCGGCTCGGAGGAACTGACGCAGGTGCTCACCGCCCACCGGGTGACCGACCTGTGGCTGTCGGTCGGCCTGTTCCACCAGCTCGTGGACGAGGACCCGGCCGCCCTGGCCGGGCTGCGCACCGTCGTCACCGGCGGCGACATCGTCTCCCCGCAGCGGGTGCGCCGCGCCCTGGCCGCCAACCCGGGGCTGACCGTGGCGCACGTCTACGGGCCGACCGAGACCACCGTGATCTGCTCCCGGCACTTCGTGTCCGACCCGGAGAGCGTGGAGAGCCCGCTGCCGCTGGGCACCCCCATCCCCAGCGTCCGCTTCCACGTCGTCGGCGAGCAGGGCGAGGTCCTGCCGCCCGGGGAGACGGGCGAGCTGTGGATCGCCGGGGAGACGGTGGCCCGCGGCTACCACGACCGGCCCGAACTGACCGCCGAGCGCTTCGTCACCGAGCCCGGCACCGAGGACGGGCGGGCCTACCGGAGCGGGGACCTGGCCCGGATGCGCCCCGACGGGGTGGTCGAGTTCCTCGGCCGGGCCGACCGGCAGGTGAAGGTGCGCGGCTTCCGCGTCGAACCCGGTGAGATCGAGACGGCCCTGCTCGACGTGCCCGGTGTGCGCGCCTGCCTGGTCGTCGCCCGCCCCGCGCCCCCCGGCGACAAGCGGATCGTCGCCTACGTCGTCCCCCGGCCCGGCGCGCGTGTCCCGGCGGCCGAGGCGCACCGGCTGCTCGCCGGCCGGCTGCCCCGGCACATGCTGCCCGCCGAGTACATGGCGGTTGAGGCGCTGCCCCTGGACGCCAACGGCAAACCGGACCGGCACCGGCTGCCCGACCCCGTGTGGGGCAGCGGCACGCACACCGTCCTTGCCGTCCCCGCGCCCCCGGCCGTTCCGTTCGAGAGGATCTGACCGAGCATGTCCACCTCCCCCGACCCCACTGGGGTCCAGGTTCCGCTGAGCCGCGACCAGGAACGGACCTGGTTCGTGGACCAGATCAGCAGCCACCCCTCGGACTATCTGATCCCGCTCAGGCTGCGGCTGACCGGCCCGCTCGACGTGGCCGCGCTGCGCCGGGCGCTGACCGGGCTGGTGGCCCGCCACGAGGTGCTGCGCACCTGCGTCGTCGCCCGTGGTGAGACGCCCGCCGGGCTGGTCCGGCCGCCGGAGGACTTCGTGCTGCGCGAGGCCGACGCGGCCGGCACCGCCGTCCTCGACGCCCTGCTGGCGCAGGAGGCGACCGCGCCGATCGACCTCGCCACCGAACTGCCCCTGCGCGCCCTGCTGGTACGCAGCGCACCCGAGGACCACACCCTTGCCCTGACGGTTCATCATGTCGCGGCCGACGACTGGTCCCTGGCCGTGCTCTACGACGAACTCGCCGTGGACTACGCGGCGTTGGTGGCAGGAAAGCCGTCCCCGCTCGAAGCGCCCGTCGAGCAGTACCGTACGGTGGCCGCCGCGCTGGACGCCCGCGCCGACGCCGAGGCCGTACCGGCGGGCCTGGAGCACTGGCGGAAGGTCTTCGACGACTTCACCCCGTTCGAGATCCCGGGCGACCGGCCCCGCCCGCCCGTGCGCGCCGGGCGCGGCGCCGGACGTACCGCCTTCGTGCTGCCGCCCGCCGTGGCCGGCCGGCTCGGCGCGCTCGGCCGGTCCCACGGCGCGACCCCGCCGATGCTGCTCACCGCGGCCTGCCAGGCCGTCCTGTACCGCTACACCGGCCGGACCGACGTCACCACCGGCACCACCTACGCCCGCCGCGACGACCCCGCCACCGAGCGGCTGATCGGCGTCCTGATCAACATGCTGCCTCTGCGCGGCGACCTCGCCCCCAGGCTGACATTCCGTCAACTCCTTGAGCAGATCCGGGATGTGGCGCTGGACGCCTACGACCACGCGGAGGTCCCCTTCGACCGGCTGGTCGGCGAGCTCGCCCCCGAACGCGACCCGTCGCGCACGCCCCTCTTCCAGATCCTGGTCAACTTCCGCAGCGGCCGCCGCCGCGCTCCCGAGCTGCCCGGTCTTGAGGTGACCGAGCTGCCGATGCCGTACGAGGGCGCCAAGTACGACCTGTGCGTCAGCTTCGAGCAGGTGCCGGACGGGCTGTGGTGCGGGATCAACTGGGACACCGATCTGTACGACGAGAGCACGGTCGACCGGCTGGCCGACTGGCTGGAGCGGCTGCTGCGGCACGTCGCCGAGGACCCCGACCGTCGGATCGACGACATTCCGCTGCTCACCGAGGACGAACAGAGCGCGCTGCGGGCCCTGTCGCTCCGCCCGGCCACCGAGGTCCCGGACGCCTGCCTGCACGAGCTCGTCGCCGCGCAGGCCGCCCGCACCCCGCACGCTGTGGCCCTGGTCGACGAGGCCGGTGCGACCGTCACGTACGCCCGGCTGGAAGCGGCCGCGAACGCGGTGGCCCGGCAGCTGGCCGGGCACGGTGTCGGCCCGGACGTGCCGGTGGGCCTGCTGGTCGACCGGTCGGTCCGGATGGTCGTCGGCCTGCTGGGCATCCTCAAGGCGGGCGGCGCCTACCTGCCGATCGAGACCGGCACCCCCGCCGCCCGCGTCGCCACCCTGCTCGCCGACTCCCGGGCGCCGGTGTGCCTGGTCGAGACCCATCTGGTAGACACCGTCGCCGAGACCGGCGTCATCCCTCTGACGGTGGATCAGGACGCCACGGCCGAGCCGCTTCCGGCGCCGGCGCACCCCGACCAGCTGTGCGCGGTGTACTACACCTCCGGCTCCACCGGCCGTCCCAAGGGCGTGACCTGCACCCATCGCGGCTGGGTGAACCGCATGCAATGGATGCAGCGCCGGCACGGCCTCAAGGCCGGTGAGACCGTGCTGCACAAGACGACCCTGCCGTTCGACGACGCGGCGGTGGAGATCCTGTGGCCACTGATGACCGGCGGCACCGTCGCCCTGCTGCCGCCCGGCCTGCACCGCGACCCGCGCGCCATCGCCGACGCCGCTGTCCGCCACCGCGCGGTGCACGTGCAGTTCGTGCCCAGCGTCCTCGACCTCTTCCTGGAGGAGCTGACCGCCGAGGACGTCACCGCCCTGCGCGGGCACCTGCGCAGTGTGCTGTCCAGCGGCGAGGCGCTGCGTCCGGCCCTGGTGCGCCGCTTCCGCGAGGCGTTCGGCGAGGCGGTGAGCCTGGACAACACCTGGGGCGCCACGGAGGTGTCCATCGACTCCACCTACCGCGTCTGCGGTCCGGAGGACGCCGAGGGCACCGGCGCGGTCAGCCTCGGCCGGCCCATGGACAACAACGAGGTCCTCGTCCTCGACCACCGGCTGCAGCCGCTGCCGCCCGGTGTCCCCGGCGAACTGTGCATCGCCGGTACCGGCCTGGCCCGCGGCTACCTCGGTGACCCCGCCAAGACCGCCGCCGCCTTCATCCCGCACCCCTACCGGGCCGGCGAACGCCTCTACCGCACCGGCGACCGCGGGCGGATGCGCGCCGACGGCACCTTCGCGTATCTGGAGCGGCTGGACCGCCAGGTCAAGGTGCGCGGGGTGCGGGTCGAACTCGGCGAGGTGGAGGCCGCGTTGCGGGAGCATCCGGCGGTCGCCGACGCGGCGGTGGTGGCCCGCCGCGCCCCCTCCGGCGACCTGCGGCTGGCCGCGTACGTCGCCTTCGGGGGCGTCGCGGTCACGGTACGGCAGCTGCGCGAGCACCTGCTGGCCCGGCTGCCCGGATACGCCGTACCGTCGACCGTCACCGTCCTGCCCGCCCTGCCCCGCTCGGCCAGCGGCAAGCTCAGCCCGGCCGCGCTGCCCGAACCGGACCCGGCCGACTGGGACGACACGGACCACGTCGAGCCCCGCGACGAGACCGAACGGGTCATCGCCGGCATCTGGGCCGAGGCCCTCGGCGTGCCCCGGGTGGGTGTCCTGGACGACTTCTTCGCGCTCGGCGGTCACTCGCTGCTCGCCACCCGTGCCGTCAACCGGATGCGCCGCGCGTTCGACACCCACCTCCCGCTCAGCGTGATCTTCGAGTGCCCGACCGTCGCCGCCACGGCGGAGCGGATGCACGAGCTGATCCTCGCCGAGATCGAGGCCATGCCCGAGGAGGAGGCCCACCGCCTGCTCGCCGGGCCGGCCACCGCCCCCAGCACCGCGCACCCCGAGCGAGGTATCACGCGATGAAGGCACCCCTGCCCCTGCTGCACGAAGCGTTCCTGGCCCATGCGGCCCGCACCCCCGACGCACCGGCCCTCGTCCACGCCGACGGCACCGTCACCTACGCCGAACTGGAACGTCGCTCGGCCGAGTTGGCGCACCGGCTGCTGGGTGCCGGGATCGGCCGGGACGACCTGGTCGGCGTCTGTGTCCGCCGTGGTCCGGCGCTCGCGGTCGCCCTGCTCGCGGTGATGCGGGCCGGCGGCGCCTGGGTGCCGCTCGACCCCGCCTATCCCCAGGACCGGCTGGAGTACATGCTGCGCGACTCCGGCGCCGGGCTGGTGATCGCCGACGGCGCGTCGGCCGGGCGGCTGCCGTCCGGAACCCGCCTGCTCGACCCCGAGGCACCGGCGGAGGCCATTCCCTGCGGGGAACTCCCGCACCGGGGCCGCACCGATCTCGCCTACGTCATCTACACCTCCGGCTCCACCGGCCGCCCCAAGGGCGTGCTCGTCGAACACGGCACCGTCGCCGCCACGGTGGCCGGCATGCGCGACGAGTGGGGGGTCACCGCGGCCGACCGGGTCCTGCAGTTCGCGCCGTCCAGCTTCGACGCCTCCGTGTGCGAGACCGGCATCGCGCTGACGGCGGGCGCCGCCCTCGTCCTCGCCGGCCCGGACAGTGTCGTACCCGGACCCGGCCTGGTGCGGCTGCTGGCCGGCCGCGAGGTCAGCGTCGCCGTGCTGCCGCCCTCCGTGGCCGCCGCCCTGCCCGACGCCGAACTGCCCGCGCTGCGCACCCTGGTGTGCGCGGGAGAGGCGCTGCCCGCCGAGGTGGCCGCCCGCTGGGGCCGCGGCCGGCGGATGATCAACGCCTACGGGCCGACCGAGACCTCCATCTGCGCCACCTCCGGTGACGTCCTCGGCACCGGCACGCCCGACATCGGGCTGCCGATCCCCGGGGTGCGCCTGGCCCTGCTGGACGCCGACGGGCTGCCGGTGCCGGACGGCGAGGTCGGGGAGCTCGTCGTCGCCGGGGCCGGGGTGACCCGCGGCTACCACGGCCGTCCCGGCCTGACCGCCGAGCGGTTCGTCCCCGCCGAGGGCGGCGGGCGCGCCTACCGCACCGGCGACCTCGCCCGCCGGCTGCCCAACGGCCGCTACGCCTACGCCGGCCGCGCCGACCATCAGATCAAGGTCCGCGGCTTCCGTATCGAGCCCGGCGAGATCGCCGAGGTTCTGCGCGCCCATCCGGCGGTGACGGACGCGGTGGTCGTCCTGCGCGACGGGATCCTCGTCGGCTATGCCGCCGCCCCCGCCGGCACCGCCGTACCGGAGCTGCGCGACTGGTGTGCGCGGACGCTGCCCGCGCACATGGTGCCGTCCGCCGTCGTCGTCCTGCCGGCGCTGCCCCTCACCCCGAGCGGCAAGGTGGACCGCGAGGCGCTGCCCCGGCCCGACCGGGCCAGCGCGGGCCTGGACGCCGACCGTGCCGAGGCCGGGACGCCCACCGAGCGGGCGCTGGTCGGCTTCATGTCCGATCTGCTCGGCGGCGCCGCCGTCGGAGCCCGGGACGACTTCTTCCGGCTGGGCGGTCACTCCTTGCTGGTGGGCCGGCTCGCCGCCCGGATCCGCGACGAGCTCGGCGCCGAGGTGCCGCTGCCGGAGATCTACCGCAGCCCGACGGCCGAGGCGATCGGGGCGCTCGTGGACGGCACCGCCGTACCGGCCGACGACTCGGCCCCCGCACCGCCCCCGCTGCGGCCGGCCGACCGCACCCGGCCGCTGCCCCTGTCGTACCCCCAGGAACGCATCTGGTACCTGGAACAGCTCTCACCGCAGAACCCCGCCTACCGCGTCCAGGCCGCCCTGCACCTGACCGGAGAGCTGGACCTGGCCGCCCTGCGCGCGGCCCTGGGCGAACTGCTGCGCCGCCACGAGATCTTCCGCACCGCCTTCCGCGAGATCGACGGTGTGCCCGCGCAGGTTCCCGTGGCCATGGACGACATCGAGTTCGACGTGCCGCTGGTCGACCTGTCAGGTCTGCCGGAAAGCGAACGCGAGGCGGCCTGGCGGGAATTGACCGAGCGGGAGAAGGCCCGGCCGTTCTCCCTGGACAGGCCGCCGCTGGTGCGCTGGGTGGTGGCGCGCACGGCTCCCGACGCGCACCGGCTGCTGCACCTGGAGCACCATCTGGTGCACGACGGCTGGTCGTTCGCCGTGTTCGTCGACGAACTGACCACTCTGTACGAGGCGTTCGCCGACGCCCGTGAACTGCCGGACGAGCCGCGGTTCCAGTTCGCCGATCTCGCCGCCTGGCAGCGCGACTGGCTCGACGGGCCCGTGCTGCGGCGCTGCCTCGACCACTGGACCGACGCCCTGGCCGGCGCGCCCGCCGCGCTGGAGCTGCCCACCGACCGGCCCCGCCCGCCGGAGTTCACCTTCCGCGGCGACGTCGTACGGCTCGTCCTCACCCCCGAGGAGTACGCCGCCCTGCGCTCCCGGGCCCGGGAGCACGGTGTCACCCTGTACTCCGTCATGCTGACCGGGTTCACCGCCCTGCTGTCCCGGTACACCGGCCAGGACGACTTCGTGGTCGGTGTGGGCACCGCCAACCGGCGGCTGGCGGAGGCCGAGCGGCTGATCGGGATGATGGTGAACACCGTCCCGCTGCGCGCCCGCCTCGACGGCGACCCGACCTTCCGGCAGCTGCTCGACCGGGTGCACCGGACCGCCGTGACCGCCTACGCCTGGCAGGACGTGCCGCTCCAGCGGCTGGTCAAGGAGCTCGCGCCGGTCCGCGACCTGTCCCGCAACCCGCTGTTCTCCGCGATGTTCAGCTTCCACGACTCCGCCGTGCCCGACCTGGACTTCGGCGGGCTGCGCGGCGAGGTGGTCGTGGAGCACAACGGCTCCGCCAAGGCCGACCTCAACGTGGTGGTCATCCCGCGCGCCGAGCAGCGGGTGGGCCTCGCGCCGAGCGCCGAGGACGAGTCGATCACCATCCTGTGGGAGTACGCCACCGACCTGTTCGACGCGGCCACGATGCGGCGGATGACCAAGGCCTACCGCGACCTGCTGCGCGCGGCCCTGCGCGACCCCGACGTCCCGGTGTCACGGCTGCCGCTGACGGGCGCGGAGCCCGTCGAGCCCGTCACGGCCGGAATGCTGGGCCCCACCGTCCTGGACCTGGTGGAACGTCACATCGCCGCGCGCCCGGACGCCGTGGCGGTCCGGACGCCCACCGGATCCGTCGGCTACGGCGAACTCGGCGCCCGTGCCTACCGGTTGACGTCGGTCCTGGCCGCCAAGGGCGCCGGCCCCGAGCGGCCGGTGGCGCTGCGCCTGGCCCGGGGCGCCGACCTGGTGGCGGCGGTGCTCGCGGCAGCGCGGGCCGGGGTGCCGTGCCGGGTGCTGGGATCCGCGGATGAGGCGGGGCCGGACGAGATCGTGCTGACCGGCTCCGCACTGGGCGAGCGGGGCGCGGTCCGGGCGGACCGCGGCGGCCGCGGCGACGTCGTGGCCCTGACCGACGGCGGTGAGGTGACCTGCGCGGCCCTCTCCTGCGCACTCGGCGCGCTCGACTCGCTCGGGATGCGGGCGGACCGTGTGCTGCAGGCCGCCTCGCCGTCCGGACCACTGTTCCCGGTCGAGCTGTGGACCACCCTGGCGCGCGGCGGCACCCTCGTACTGCCGGACCGGCCCACGGACACGACCGCCGCGCTGGCCGCCCTGCTCGCCGGGCTCGACGAGCCGCTGTCCGCGCTGCTGCTGCCCGACGGCATGGCCAACGCCCTGCTGGCCCACCACCGTCCCGCGCTCGCCCACGGCACCGAGGCCCTGCTCGTCCTCGGGCCGGACGCGGACCCGGTGGCGCTGCGGGAGGCGGCCGGAGCGGTACGGACGGCCGTCGGGTTCGGCACGCCCGGTCTGCCCCTGGCCCTGTGCCGCGCGTACCGGGCCCCGGCCGAGGAGGATGCCGAGGTGCTGGTGGCGGTCGGTGCGCCGGCTCCCGGCGTCGTCGCCGCCGTCGTGGACGGGCACGGCCAGGTGCTGCCACCCGGCATCCCCGGCGAGCTGCGCCTCGCGCCCGCCGAGTCGGGACCGCCCCGGCCCACCGGATTCCGGGCCCGGCGCACTGCGGGCGGGGCGTACGAGGTGCTCGGGACGGCCGGTGCCTGGCCGACCGTGGCCGGCTTCCGGGTCGCGCCGTACGAGACCCGCGCCCGGCTGACCGCCCACGGCAAGATCGCCGAGGCGGCCGTGCTGCCCGCCGGCGGCGAACTGCACGCCTACCTCGTGCCGTCCGCCGGAGCCGGGGCGCCGGACACGGAGGAACTCGTGGAGTTCCTCGCCGAGCGGCTGCCCGATTACCAGATCCCGGCCCGGTTCATCACGCTGTCCGCGCTTCCCTTCGACCCGGCCGGGCACCCCGCCCCGCGCCTGCTCACCACCCCGTGACGGCCCCACCGGCTCCGCGCCGCATCACCCCTGAGGAAGCCATGCCACTCAACACGTCCACAGCCCTCGCCGGGACGGCGGTCCACGTCCGGGGCACCTACCGCAGCATCGCCCACCACGGAGAGATCCTCCAGGGCGTGTTCGAGACCGGCGGGCGGCTGCGCCGCGGACTGATCACCCTGCCCTGCCCGCTGTACAGCTCGCAGGCCGTCTTCGAACCGTCCACGACGACCGACGAGGTCACGGTGCGGGAGCGGTGGCGCACCAAGGCCGGCCGCGCCGCCGAGCTGGCCCTGCGCACCCTGGGCGGCCCCTATACCGGCGGGCTGCTTCGGGTGACCAGCGACATCCCGCTCGGCCGTGGCTTCGGTTCGTCCACAGCCGATGTCCTGGCCGCGATCGGCGCCGTGTTCCGGGCCGCCGGCCGGGACCCCGGTCCCGCGCAGAGCGCCGCCCTCGCGGTGGCCGCCGAGACCGCCTCCGACGCGCTGATGTACCCGCACCGGGCGGTGCTCTTCGCCCACCGGCAGGGCGAGAGCCTGGAGGATCTGGGCGGCGGGCTGATGCCGCTGGCCGTGCTCGGCTTCGGCACCAGCCGGGACGGCGCGGGGGTCGACACCCTGGAGCTGCCGCCCGCCCGCTACACCGTGTGGGAGATCGAGGCGTTCCGCCCGCTGCTCGGCATGGCCCGCCGTGCGGTGCGCACCGGTGACGTGGCTCTGCTGGGACGGGTCGCCACCGCCAGTGCCCGGCTCAACCAGCGGCACCTGCCCGTTCCGGGCCTGGACGAACTCCTGTGTGTCGCCGAGGAGGTGGGCGCGGCGGGCCTCCAGGTCGCCCACAGCGGCGATGTCGCCGGACTGCTCTTCGACCCGCACCGGCCGGACGCCGAAGCGCGGACCGACAAGGCCCGCAGCCGGCTCGCCGCCCTCGGCATCGAGGACACCTGGCACTTCACCATCGACGGATGAGGAGGGGGACCATGCCTTCGCTGTCTTTGCCCACGCCCAGCGCCTCCATCGTGGAGGCCACCGAACTGCCGCGGCTCGTGCGCCTCGGCCCCAACCTGTGCGGGGCCGCCTTCACACTGATGAAGCTGCTGCCGGCCCGGTTCATGCTCGACCGCGCCGAGCAGCGCGGCGAACTGGGGCCGGGCACCACCGTCCTGGAGACCTCGTCCGGCACCTTCGCGCTGGGTCTGGCGATGGTGTGCCGGCTGCGCGGCTACCCACTGGTGATCGTCGGGGACCCGGCCATCGACCCGGTGCTGCGCCGCCGGCTGCGGGAGCTGGGCACCCAGGTCGAGATCTGTCACGAGCCCAGTCCCGAGGGCGGTTTCCAGCAGGCCCGCCTCGACCGGCTGGAGCAACTGCGCGCCCAGTACCCGCGCCACTATGTGCCGGGGCAGTACCACAACCCCGACAATCCCAACGCCTACGCGGTGGTCGCGGAGCAGATCGCCGAGGCCGTCGGCCCGGTGGACTGTCTCGTCGGTCCGGTCGGCTCCGGCGGCTCGACCGGCGGTACGGCGTCGTTCCTGCGGCTGCTCGCGCCGGGCCTGCGCCTGATCGGCGTGGACACCTCGCCCAGCACGATCTTCGGCCAGCCCGACGGGCCGCGCGCGGTGCGCGGCCTCGGCAACAGCCTCGTCCCGCCCAACGTCCGCCACACCGCCTACGACGAGGTGCACTGGGCGAGCGCCGCCGAGGTGTTCCGCGCCACCCGTGACCTGCACGCGCGGCACGCCCTGTACATGGGACCGACCAGCGGCGCCGCCTTCCTGGTCGCCCGCTGGTACGCCGAACGCCACCCCGACGAGCAGGTGGTGGCGCTGCTGCCGGACGAGGGCCACCGCTACCAGGACTCGGTGTACCAGGACGACTGGCTGCGCGAGCAGGGGGTCCTCGACCAGGAGGTCTGCACCGAGCCGCGTACGGTCGGCTGCCCCGACGACGCCCTCGGCGGCTGGGCGCGGATGGCGTGGGGCCGCCGCAGCCTCGACGAAGTCCTCCGGCCCGCCGCGCCCGCTACCCCGAGGGAGACCCCATGACGCCACCCACCCTGGTGCTGGTGGAGAGCAACACCACCGGCACCGGCCGGCTGTTCGCCCGCCGGGCCCGTGAACTGGGCGCGCTGCCCGTCCTGTTGGCCGAGGACCCGGACCGCTACGCCTACGCGCGCGAGGACGACATCCCGGTGGTGCGGACGGACACCGGCAGCCTGAACGCCGTCGTCGCCGCGGTGCGCGCGCTGCCCGGCGCGGCCCCGGCCGGCCTGACCACCAGCTCGGACTACTTCGTGCCCGTCGCCGCCGCCGCGGCGCACGCCCTGCGCCTGCCCGGTCCCGACCCGCAGGCCGTGCGACGGGTCCGGCACAAGGGCAGCCAGCGCGCCGATCTCGTCGCGAGCGGTGTGCCGGTGGCCGCCCATGCCCTGGTGTCCGGTCCGGAGGAGGCCCTGTCCGCGGTGGACCGGATCGGTCTGCCGGTGGTGCTCAAGCCCACGGACGGCTCGGGCAGCATGGGCGTCCGGCTGTGCACGACCCGGCAGGAGGCGGCCGAGCACGCGGCACGGCTGCTGGCGCGCACCCACAACGAGCGCGGCATGCCGGTGGCCCGGGACTTCCTCGTCGAACAGTACGTGGCCGGGCCGGAGTTCTCGGTGGAGGTGTTCGGGCAGCGGGCGGTGGCCGTGGTCGCCAAGCACCTGGGCGCGGCCCCGCACTTCGTGGAGATCGGGCACGACGTCCCCGCGCCCGTCCCGGCGGCCGAGGCCGACGCGCTCGCCGCCACCGCCGTGCAAGCCGTGAAGGCGCTCGGTCTCGGCTTCGGCGCCGCCCATGTGGAGCTGCGGCTGGGCCCGGACGGGCCCGTGCTGATCGAGGTCAACGCCCGGCTGGCGGGCGGCATGATCCCCGAACTGATCCGAGCGGCCACCGGAGTCGATCTTGTACGGGCGCAGGTGACGGCGGCGCTCGGCCGCCCGGTCGACCTGGAACCCCGTAGCTCCCACCATTCCTCGCTGCGCTTCCTGGTCGTCGACGCCCCGTCGGAACTCGGCGTCCTCCCGGACACCGGGGGCCTGCCCCACGTCACCGGCACCACGCTCACCGGCCGCCTCGGGGTCCGGCTCGTCCCGCACCACGACTACCGCGACCGTGTCGCGCACGTCACGGCCACCGCCCCGACCGCCGAGGACGCGACCCGCGCCGCCGAGACCGCCCTGGCCCGGCTGCGCACCGCGCTGCGGCCCCACCCCGACGAGGAGACCACCGTATGACCGCCACCGGCCGGCTGACCACGTCGGTCGCCCCCGCCGCCGCAGAGATCCTCTTCGAACGGCACCTGCGCGCCCCCGAAGACCCGGTGGCCGCCGAACTGCGGCCCACCAGCCAGGTCGACCGCGCGCACGTCGTGATGCTCACCGAACAGGGCATCGTGGGCCGCGAGACGGCCGCCCGGCTGCTCGCCGGCATCGAGGAGCTACGCGCCACCGGTTTCGCGCCGCTGCGCCGCCGCCCGGCTCCGCGCGGCCGCTATCTCGCCTACGAGGGCTACCTGGTCGAGCAGTTGGGCGCGGAGACCGGCGGAGTGCTGCACAGCGGACGCTCCCGCAACGACCTCAACGCGACCGTCCTGCGCCTGCAACTGCGCGGCCCCTACGACCGGTTGCTCACCGAGTGCGATGCCCTCGGCAGCGCTCTGACCGCCCAGGCCCGCCGATGGCACACCACCGTGATGCCCGCCTACACCCACCACCAGCCGGCCGTGCCCATCACCTACGGCCACTACCTCGCCGGAGTCGCGGCCGCGCTCGTACGCGACCTCGACCAACTGGAGCACGCCGGACGGGAGCTGGACGAGAACCCGCTCGGCGCGGGCGCGGTCGGCGGCACCTCGCTGCCGATCGATCCGTACCGGACCACCGAACTCCTGGGTTTCACCGCCCCGTTGCCCAACTCCCTGCACGCGGTCGCCTCCCGCGACCTGGTGCTGCGGCTGCTCGCCGGCTGCACCGTGCTGGGTGTCCTGCTCACCCGGGTCGCCCACGACCTGCAGTCGTGGACCAGCGCCGAGAACGGCCTGCTGCACCTGCCCGACGATCTCGTCGGCAGCAGCTCGATGATGCCGCAGAAACGCAACCCGTTCCTGCTGGAGAACATCCAGGGGAAGGCCGTCGCCGCACTCGGCGCGCTGACCGCCGCCACGGCGGCCATGTCCACCGCCCGCTTCACCAACGCCATCGCGGTCGGCACCGAGGCCACCGGGCACATCTGGCCGGCCCTGGAGGCCACCACCGACGCCGTGGTCCTGCTCCGGCTCATCGTCGAGGGCGCCGAGCCCCGCGCCGAGCGCATGCTGCGGCGGGCGACCGACGGCCAGACCAGCGCCACCGCGCTCGCCGAACGCCTGGTCGTCGCGGGCGTACCGTTCCGCACCGCCCATCATGACGTCGGTGACATCAGCCGCGAGGCCGCGGAGACCGGCCGCCCCTTCGAGGAGGTCGCCGCCGAGCGGCTGACCGGTCACCCGGCCCGGCTCCTCGCCGGCCTCGACCCCGCCTCCGTCGCGGCGTCCGCCACGGCCGGCGGCGGCCCCGGCCCGGCCGCCGTACTCGCCGCCGCCGACGACGCCACGGCCCGCCTCGCAGCCCTGCGCGCCGCGGCCGGCGCGCGCCGCGACCGCTGGTCGGCCGCCGAAAAGACCCTGACCACCGCCGTCACGACCCTGATCTCCGGGAGCGCCGCATGAACCACGTCGTCGAACTGCGCAGCGACACCTTCACATTGCCCACGCCCCGTATGCTCCGGGCCGCCGCCGAGGCCCGTCTCGGCGACGACGTCTACGGCGAGGATCCGACCGTCACCGAACTCGAAGAGCTGTCGGCCAAGCTGCTCGGCAAGGAGGCGGCCTGTCTGATGCCCAGCGGCACCATGGCCAACCTCGCGGCCCTGCTGACCCACAGTCCGCGCGGCGGCAAGGCCATCGTCGGCGCCGAGTCCGACATCTACGTGTACGAGGCGGGCGGCGCCGCGGTGCTCGGCGGTGTCGTGTACGAACCGATCCCGACCGCGGCCGACGGCACCCTGCCGCTGGACGCCGTCGTCGAGGCCTGTGAAGTCGACGCCGACGACCCGCAGTTCGCGCTGCCGTCGGTCCTGAGCATCGAGACACCGCAGAACCGCAGGGGCGGCATCCCGCTCCCGCCCGCCTACCTGGCCGAGGCCGCGGCGGTGGCCCGCGCCCAGGGGATCGCCCTGCACCTGGACGGCGCCCGCATCTTCAACGCGGCCCTCGCTCTGGGTGTGCCGGCCGCCGACCTCGCCGCGCATGCCGACACCGTCCAGTTCTGCCTGTCCAAGGGGCTGTCCGCGCCGATCGGGTCGATGCTGGTGGGCGACGCCCGGTCCGTCGCCACGGCCCGCCGCATCCGCAAGATGCTCGGCGGCGGCATGCGGCAGGCCGGCATGGTCGCCGCCTGCGGGATCGTCGCGCTGAACGAGATGGTCGACCGTCTCGCCGACGACCACGCGCACGCCGCCCGGCTCGCGGCGGGGCTGGCCGAACTCCCGGGTCTGCGGCTCGATCCGGAGCCGCCGCGCACCAACATGGTCTTCTTCTCGGTCGACCGGGACGCCACCGCCCACACCACCGCCTCGCTCATCGACGCCGCCCACGCGCGGGGTGTGCGCATGGCCGAACTGGGCCGGGACCGCATCCGCGCGGTCACCCACTCCGGTGTCACGGCCGATGACGTCGACCGCGCCGTCACGGTCCTCGCCGAGGTGCTGTCCACCGCGCCCGCGGCCGGGCGGTGAGCGTGGCCCGGTCCGTCACCGCGCCGCGTCCGGCGTCCCTGCTCGCCCACCGGGGTTTCCGGCTGTTCTGGGCGGCGGACACGGTCAGTCAGTTCGGCACCTATGTCGGCAACACCGTCCTTCCGCTGGTGGCCGCGACGACGCTGGCGGCGACACCGCTGGAGATGGGGGTGCTGGGCGCCGCGGAGACGGCCGGGTATCTGCTCATCGGTCTCCCGGCCGGTGTCTGGGTCGCCCGCACCCGGCAGCGCCTGCTGATGCGCCGGACCGCCGTGGCCCGGGCACTGCTGCTGGCCACGGTCCCGGCGGCCTGGTGGCTCGGCGTGCTGACCACGGTCCACCTCATCGTCGTGGCCCTGCTGGCGGGGGTCTGCGCGGTCCTGTTCGACATCGCCCACCAGTCCCATCTGCCCGCCCTCGTCGCCCGCGGCCGGCTCCTCGAAGGCAACGCCCGGCTCCAGTCCAGCCAGTCCCTGGCGCAGATCACCGGTCCGGGCATCGGCGGCACCCTGACCCAGCTCACCGGGGCAGCGGCCCCCGTCCTCGGCACGGCGGGCGGCTATGTTCTGGCCGCCGCCCTGCTGCGCCGGGTGCGCGAGCCCGACCCGCTCCCGCCGGAGGAGGCTTCGCGGGGCTCCGTGGCCGGCCAGGTGAGCGAGGGCCTCGGCTACGTGGCCCGCACCGCGGCGCTGCGGGCCATCACCTGCTGCACGGCCACCGCCAACCTCTTCAGCGGGGTCCTCGGCGCGGTCAACGTCCTCTTCCTGACCCGCACCCTGGGCCTGTCCGAAGCGGCCGTGGGTCTGCTGCTGAGCGTGCTCGGCCTGGGCGGTGTCCTCGCCGCCGCCACGGCCGGCCGGCTGATCCGCGCCGTCGGACAGGCGCGGGCCGTATGGCTGGTCCCGCTCACCACCTTCCCCGCGCTGCTCCTGGTCCCGCTCGCGGGGCCGGGCGCCCGCCTGACCCCGGCCGTACTCGGCCTGTTCGTGACCGGCTACGGCACCGTCGTCTACAACATCGCCCAGGTCAGCTACCGGCAGGCCGTCTGCCCCGAGCACATGCTCGCCCGGGTCAACGCCACCGTCCGTTTCGTGGCCTTCGGCGCCCTCACCCTCGGCACGCTGACGGGCGGGGTGCTGGGTGAACTCCTGGGCAGCCGGGGCACGTTGTGGATCGCGGCGACGGGCAGCTGCCTGGCCGTGCTGTGGGTGCTGTGCTCACCCCTGCGGAATCTGCGGGACTTCGAACGCGCCGAGGCGTGAGGGGCTCATCCCCCGGGCAGGCGCAGCACCATGTCGTGCACGCGGGGCTCCGGCGGCTCGGGCAGCCCGGCCGTGTCGTCCAGGCCCCAGTATGCGAGCGAGCGGCCGACGAGGATACCGGCCTGGAATCGGCTCTCGGCTCCGAGCAGCCGCATGATGTCGGCGATATGCCGCCGGGTGGTGCGCAGGGACATGCCAACCCTGCGCGCGATCGTCTCGTCCTTGAGGCCGGCGGCCAGCAGCCGCACGATCGTCTGGTCGACCTCCTTCGCGACCTTCTCCAGGTGCGACGGGGCCGCAGGGTGGAACGGCGTGGCATGCGCCCAGACGTGTTCGAAGAGCTGGTGGAGAAAGGCGACGACGGAGGCCTCGCGGATGGCGACGGCGCCGTTGACGTCGTCGCGCAGCGGGATGAAGGCGAGTCTGTGACCATCGAAGATGATCATCCGGCCCACGAGGTCGTGGACGGTACGGTACTCCGCGCCGAGGGCGGCGGCCTGGGCGACGTACACCTGGCTGGGGCCGTTGAAGCGGGAGGTGTGGTGGTACACCGTGCGCATCCGCACGCCTCTGGACAGCAGGGCGTGGTCGCGGGCCATGGCCTCCTCCAGCGCCTCCGGCTGGCGGTTCCCGCCGGGCTGCATGGTGACCATCTCCTCGCGGCACTCGGCGGCGGCGCGGTTCAGCGCGGCCCGTACCTCTTCGAGGCTGGGGATGACCTCCAGCGTGCAGCTCTCACCGCCGCGGGCGCGTAAGAAACGGTTCCGCAGCAGGTCGAAGTCGTGCAGCAGACGGTCGAGTTGGGCCTGTTCACGCCGGATGGTCTCGTGCAGGGGCCGGGTGCGCAGGACCGCGGCCGCGTCCGGATCGACCGCCCAGGCCACCGCCTCGTCCTCCGGGTCGACGCGGACCACCCGCAGCCGCACCAGCCGTTTGAAGGCGGTCGCCGCCTGCTCCCGGCTGATGCCGAGGTCTCGGGCGGCTCTGCCGAGATCGGCACGTCTGTTGTCCAGAATCCATCCATAGAGCTCGATCGCGTACTCGTCGAGCAAGGGCTCGTCGAATGTGTCCGCACTCATGGTGCTCCGTAAGTTGCTCGACGGCCCGCAGGGCCGGGTGTGCCTGATGGTGCTTTCGTCCCCCCGAGTTGTCAGGTCAAACTATCCAATCTCCGTGGCTCCCTCCAGTGCCCTGTCTGTCGTTTCCTTGACAGGAGAGTAAATTCTGTCTTTACGGATAATTCGGCCACAAAGTCCCTGAATAGGAGGCAACAGGGGCTGGAGCATGGCCTGTTCGGGCAAGGCGCGCCAGCACCGTTCGATCGAAACCTGCACCAGGAAATGTGGCGCAATTCCGCTGTGAATTTTTCGCCGACGGCCTGCCGGATTCGACCGCGACTCGGCGGATCGCGTCACAGGCATTGACGATCGGGGCGGGATTTCTATCATCCTGAGGATCCGAAGCGCCGAGCGCTGTTCGGTATTCCGGACATGTGATGACGGAAAGGTGAAACACCCCCACCCGTCGAAGGAGCTCACTCATCCCCATCCGCTCACTGATACGGCCCCGGCAGCGCACACTGCTCGCGACCGGAGCGGCCACCGCGCTCAGCGTCGGCGTGCTCACCGGCGCGGCACCCGCCGCCCCGGCGGCCACCTCGCTGCCGTGCGACCTCTACGCCGCCGGCGGCACCCCCTGCGTGGCGGCACACAGCGCTGAGATTGATCATGGTCGGCCAACACAGTGATCGGGTGCCACGCAGGGGTTCCCCGGGAAGATCGTTGATCACTAGTGAGGGACGGCTACCGTCCGCCGGGTGCCGGTGGAATTTTTAACTGATGCGCAGGCTGAGGCGTACGGGAAGTTCGCCGAGGAGCCCACGCGTCCGGAGCTGGAACGCTTCTTCTTCCTGGACGACGTCGACCGTGATCTGATCGCGCTGCGGCGTACGAAACCGGGCGCGCAGGGCTTCGACGGCGCGGACACCTCCATCGACGCCGTAGGAGACAAGGCCCACGGCCTTGTTGTTCCACTCGGCGTAGACGCGGTCGAGGGCGTTCTTCAACACGCCGGGGAAGGAGTGGTTGCACTCGGGAGTGACGAGTACGTAGCCGTCGTAGGTGGCGACGGTCGTGGCCCACTGCTGGGTGTCGGAGTGGGTGTAGCGGCCCATGGCGGGCGGGAAGGGTTCGTCGATCTGCGGCAGGGCGACCTCGGCGAGGTCGATCAGGTCGCAGTCGGCGTCGCCGCGCTTTGGGGCCTGCTCCAGGACCCACTGTGCGACGCGTTCGCGGCACGTCCGGTGTGGGTGCTGCCGAGAATGGTCGCGACCTTCGTCATCGTGTCTCCGGCCGGTGGAAGAAGCGGTCGGCTCCCCGCCCTGGGCGCGGATCGGTCCCACGGTCACGCGTGATCAACCGCTTGCCGAGGACAACGCCGACGTCGGCCCGCGGACGGGGAACCGGATGGCAGGGGTTCACTGGCCGGTGGCCGAGGTTCGGTGGGTGAGGAAGGAGTCGAGATGGGTGAAGACCGTCTCGGGCTTTTCGCGGATGGGCAGGTGTCCTGCGCCGGGGATGAGTTCGAATCGCGCGTGGGGGAACCCTGCGGCGTATGCGCGACCGAAGTCGGGGGTGACGACTGCGTCGTCGGCGCCCCAGATCACCAGTACCGGGCAAGTGACGGTGGAAAGGCGGGGCAGCATGTCGGCGTCTGCCATGGCAGGCCCTGCGTAGGCGCGCATGGCGGCCATCGCCTGTGCGGACGGTCCGCCCTGCGGCGCCGGAGCCGGTGGACCGGCGGGCACGGTGATCTGCTGGCCGGGTATGACGGGGCCGATGGCGTCCATGAGGACGAGCCGGGAGATCCGGCCCTCGCAGTCGTCCAGGACGGTCTGGGTGGCTACCCAGCCGCCGAAGGACGTGCCGATCACCGTCACGTCGTTCAGCCCGAGGTGGCCGAGAAGTTCCAGGTAGGCAGCGGCGAGTGCGGGCACACAGTCCAGGTCGTCGGGCCGTACGGTGGCGTCCCAGCCCGGATGGGTGGGCGCGACCACCCTGCGATCCGGTGCCAGGTGGTCGATCAGGGGCGAGATGCTGGAGGGGCCGGGGCCGCCGTGCAGGACGAGGACCGGGCTGCCGCTGGTGCCGGCCTCGCGCACTTCGAGGTCGAGGCCGGGCCGCACCGGAATAGTGCGCTGATGGGGTGCGGTCATGAGGTGCTCCTGGATGCGGGGGTTCAGTGACTGAGGGCGCAGCGGCCGTGAGAGCGGGCCTCACTGGGCTGCCGGGTCGGAGGTGAAGAAGGCGGCCATCTGCTCCAGGCCGCGCTCGCCGAACATGGTGTCCAGGTTGGCGGCGGACTCGGCGGCGGACGCCTCGCTGCGCGGGAAGAGTGCCTCCTCGTACGCTGCCAGGGCGGCTTCGGTGTCGCCGGGGTGGGCGGCGATGGTCAGGGCGAGTTCGGCGCCGTCGAGCATGGCGAGGTTGGCGCCCTCCCCGGCGAAGGGGGACATCAGGTGGGCGGCGTCACCGAGCAGCGTCACGCCCGGGACGCGGTCCCAGCGGTGTCCGAGGGGCAGGGCGTGGATACGGCGCGGTGTGATCGTGTCCGCGTCGGCGACCAGGGCGCGCAGGCCCTCGTCCCAGCCCTCGAAGTGGGCGAGAACCGCGGCCTTGGCGGCAGCGTGGTCGGTGAAGTCGACCGTGTCCAGCCAGCCTTCGTCGGCCTTGAGCGCCGTGTAGACGTGGAGACTGCCGTCGCTCTCCCGGTGCGCGAGGACACCGCGTTCGCCCCCCAGGGCGATGAAGAACCCGCCGCCGATGACCGCGGCGCTGCGCGGGTGGCGGGTGTCGGCGTCGAACAGGTCGGTCTCAACGATGGAGATGCCGGTGTAGGCGGGCCAGGCGTCGGAGACCAGCGGCCGGATCCGGGACCAGGCGCCGTCCGCGCCGATCAGGAGATCGGTGGTGATGGCCGAGCCGTCGGCGAACGTCACCTCGTGGCGCCCGTCGCCCACCGCCCGGGCGCCGGTGACCTTCCGGCCCCAGTGGATCGTGCCGTCGGGCAGGGAGCCGAGCAGCAGGTCACGCAGGTCGCCGCGGTCCGCCTCCGGCCGGCCGCCGGTGCCGTCGTCCTCCTCGGCCACGTGCACCGTGCCGTCGGGGCCGAGGAGACGCATGGCCTGACCTCCCTGGTGCACGATCTTGAGGAAGTCGTCGTGGAGGCCGGCGGCGTGCAGGGCCTTCTGCCCGTTCTCCTCATGGATGTCGAGCATCCCGCCCTGCGTACGGGCCGCCGCCGACACCTCCAGTTCGAAGATCGCCGACTCGATGCCGTTGACGTGCAGGACACGGGCGGCGGTCAGGCCGCCGAGACCTGCACCGACGATCGCGATCGGGAAATGGCTGGTGCTCATGGGGCCTCCGAAAGCAGTAGGGGAACACCTCTGTCCGCTCTGTCCGCCGAGCTGGTCCCGCCGACACCGCCAAGCTCCTGAGGAAGGCCGGCGTACACGTGATCGGCAGGCAATAGCTCGGTCACACACAAGACCGTAGCGAACATGTTCGTTGCGAACAAGTTCGGTACGGGCTGTGTGTCAGCGGCAGGCGGCGAGAGAACTGCGTTCAACCAAGCCGCAGCCGCCGGCAGGGCGGGCGAGCCCGCCCGGAACTCAGCCTCCTGTGCCCGGAACGGGCGTGTGCGTGATGCCGTTGACGAGGACGTCGAAGCTCCAGCGGATCCTGTCCGGCACCGAGCCGCCGATCAGGGCGGGCATGTGCGCGGTGATCGCCGGATGCGTGGCGGCGTCCACGGCGTGAAGTGCACGTACCGTGGCGTTCCAGTCGTCCTCGGAAGCGGGATCGTGCTCACGTGTCGCGTGCTCGGCAGCGGTGGCCGTCGCGTCCTGGAGCAGTTTGTCCACCCCCCAGGCGACTTGCTCGCGACCGGCGCCGCTTTCTGAGAGGAGATCGAGGATGCGCTCCACCAGGCGCAGGTAGTTCTCCCCGCTCGGGCGGGCGACGAGCGCGGCCCGCGCCAGCTGCGGGTGCTCGAACAGCACCTGGGTGTACGACGTCATGACGGCACGAAGCTGCTCGCGCCAGTCCTCACCGCCGTCCCGCCCGGTCAGGTCGACCTCGCCGAGCAGGGAATCCAGAACAGCTGCGTGCAGCTCGGCGGTGTTGGCGATATAGACGTACAGCGACGCCGGGCCGGTATCCAGCTCCTGCGCCAGGCGGCGCATCGTGACCTTCCCCAGCCCCTCCGCCCGCATGATCCGCACGGCGGTGTCCACAATCCAGCGCCGGGACAGGGCGGGCTTCGCCGGCCGCTCCCGGCGGCTGATCGGCTCTCTTCTGGCAGTCATAACTCGATCGTAACGAACATGTTCGCAGTGTGGGATCGCCCGACTCACTCTCGGCCCCCAAGGACGGCGGTTCTCACAAACGACGCGATGCGAGAGTTCTGCGACAGGCCCGGAAGTGATCACGAATCCGCAGGTCACCGTTCGCAGAAGGCCTCTCAAAACCCGGATGTGCTGCGAGACGGTTCTGACAGACTGCCGGGGTGCATCTGACGTCCGATCAAGCCGCAAACACGGTAGAACGAAACGACTGACCGTAGTGTGAAGCCCCGGCCGGCAGTCCGTGCCGCACCGACGCCGGCAAGACCGCGACGAACTACCACACCGCCCGCTTCATCCTCGTCCCCGCGCTCCACGAAGAACTCGATGTCCTCGTGCCCGACGACCGCGGCCCGGGACGGCCGTGGAAGCCGGGCCCGCCCGTGGAGACGGTGCCGGCCGCCGCGGCGGCGAAGCCGATCCGGATCGGGTACGCGCGCTACTCGACCGCCCGGCAGGAATTGCAGAGCCAGCTCGACGCACTCCGGCCGGTCTGCAAGCTGATCTTCTCCGAGAAGATCAGCACGCGCGTGAAGACCCGGCCGAAGTTGGAGGAGGCGCTGAAGCTGGCGGAGGAAGCGCTGAAGCTGGCGTACGACAGCAAGGAGGCCGCCCCGGACCAGGAGGACATCCTCACCATCCGCGAGCTCAAACGCCTGGCCCGCAACGCCGCCGAGCTGATGACCCTGTCCAACCAGCCCCAGACCGCCGGCGTCCAGCTCGAACTCCTCACGGGCCCCCTGACCGGCATCTACGACCCCAGCGCATGGGGGCGATGTTCTTCGCCGTGCAGGCCCTGACCGGGCTGCTGCTGCCCTCCGCCAGCGCCTTCCTGCTCCTGCTGTGCAACGACCGGGGCGTCCACGGCCCCTGGATCAACCCGCGCTGGCTCAACATCCTGGCCACCGTCATCATCTCGGTGCTCCTGATGCTGTCCGGGATCCTCGTCGCGACCACCCTGCTCCCGTCGCTGAACACCGCCCAGGTCGCCATGTGGCTCGACGGGGTTCTGTTCGTCGGACTTCTGGCCGCCGGAGCGTGGCTGCGCATCGTCCGTACCCGCCAACCACCGGCCGTGCCCCGGGCCGAGGAGCTCCCCCGCACCGAACGCGAGAGCTGGCGCATGCCGCCACTCGCCCTGCTCGAACCGGTCGTCTGGTCGCCCGGCCTGAGACTCGCAATGAGCCTGCTGCGCGGCTACCTCGTCATCGCCGCACTGTTGCTGCTGGTCAAGGCGATCCAACTCGGCTGAGCAGACGCACGACAAGCTGGCCACCAAGGACTCCCATGACGGCACTTCCGACCATGGCCTACATCACACCACGGCGGCGTCAAGGACCCGCCAAAAAGTTGCGAGGCTGCGCAAGTGTGGGTCTAGACTCTTAGAGGTTTAAAAGAAGGCACCTCGTTCGGTGAGGCGTCTTCACGGACACAGGCCACTGACCCCACGACGTCGAGAGACGCCCAGGGTCAGGA
>NZ_JAIQYY010000028.1:89918-92832 GCF_020181035.1 Streptomyces sp. CoH27 | reverse complement strand
CGCCCGCTATCGCGGAGGACAAACGGGGTGAACCGGCAAGCCAGCCAGACACTCACGACCGCTGAAGAATCGAGGTTAATCGGTCTTTCGAGGCCGCTTGCTCTTGTGACGCAGCCCGTTCCTCAGAGCGTATGCCTCAAGCATGCGCGGGACGTACTCCTCTGCCGTTGCCGCATGTGGCGGAGGGGAGTTCGTCGTCCATGCGTGGAAAAAGGAATCCATGTGCTCTTGCAGTCGATGCAGATGGGGCGACCCGTCAGCGACCACCACCTGGGCGGAGTCCTCGGCCCAGGTGATGCGCAGTGGGCGCGCCGATCCGTCGAAGGCATCCACGGTGTCATCCAGCAAGGCCGGCTCGACGGCCCGAGCGACGTCCTCTGGCGAGGAGTAGACGTATACCCATTGGTCGTCATCCACGATGATCAGTGGATAGCGTGGTTCGTCCGTTTCGCCGTACGCGTGGGGCATCTTCACCACCTTTCCTGCCAAGGGCGGTGGTTACCGATACCGCCGGGGCCGCGCCGGTGGTAGTGGATGAACTGCCAACGAGACATCCCCCTGATGCTATGACTGTGGAGGCCGAACTTGCGGACCCCTCGCCACACGAAGTCGGTTCCGCGTCCGGAGCCCCGGCTGAACTTCAGGCCGATGCGCCAGGCCTTCATCCGGTGCCCGATGAGCCTTCCGGCCCCGCTGTAGAAGAGGCCACTGGCAGCGCCCCAGCCGACGGACCTTCCGAATCCGCCCCAGCTGAATCGGCGAGTTCCGGCATAGGAAGCGCTATAGGCTGCAGCGCCTGCTGCGGCACCGACGGCGACTCCGCAGACGATGGGGGCGCCGCAGGCTGTACCACCCACAATTCCGGCACCGATCGCTGTGTAGCGCAGGGCCCGCCGCCACCAGCTTCGACCGTCGAGGTCGTAGTTGTTGACTGGATCACCGTTGCCGTATTCATAGGCGTTGGCGCTGCCGCCGGACACCGGGTCGATGGACAGGAAGCGCCCGGTGGTGGGGTTGTAGAGGCGCACGCCCATGAGGGTGAGGCCGGTGAGGGTCTCACTGGACCGCTGCTTGCCGCCGAGCCAGCCGTAGCGGACCGCGTCCTGGCCGGCGCGCGGGTTGCCGTACTCGTCGTAGTCGAGGACGGTCGGCGCGACGCTGCTGTCGGCGGGCAGTGTCGCCGTGTGCCGGGGTGCGCTGCGGGGAACTTGCAGGTCGGGCCGGTCAGGCAGTCGTCCCGTGCCGTGTTCCCGCGGGAACACGGAGCCGCCTCGATCGGGCCTCGGGCGGGTCGAGGCGGGCCCGTTCGGGCTGAGACGGGAAGCGGGAGCCCGGGTCGCAGCGAAGTGCGAGGTCAGGCAAGGTGGGCCGGTCCCACTGTTGTGGGTGCGGCGGCCGTTCGTGTTCACGAAAGGTCGGGTCTGGTAAAGGATTTGGCATCGGCCGGTCAATAATCTTGTTCTGTGCATGACTCACCCGGCGGTCTGTGTGTCGACTTAGGCGACCGATCCACGTCCGACTCCGGACCACTCAGGGGAACACATGCACATAGCCCGAACCGGGCGCGGCCTCGCGGCCTCCGCCGCCACCGCCGCACTCGTCGCCGCAGGACTGGCGACCCTCTCCACGGCCGGCGCCACCACCGCCGCGCCCGCCGGCGTACCGCACACCTTCGCGCAGCCGGCCCTCGCGGGGCACACCCTCGCGCGCGACGTGGCCAGCCCCCTGCCCATCGCGCAGTGCCAGGCCAAGTGGCACATCAACTGCTACACCCCGCTCCAGTACAGAACCGCGTACAACCTCAACGCGCTGTACAAGAAGGGCATCACGGGCAAGGGGCGCACGATCGTCATCGTCGACTCGTTCGGGTCGCCGACGGTCCAGCACGACCTTGACGTCTACAGCAAGCAGTTCGGGCTGCCCAGCACCAAGGTCGACGTGGTCAAGTGGGGCCACGTGCCCACGTTCGACCCGAAGAACTCCGACATGACCGGCTGGGCCGGCGAGACCACCCTCGACGTCGAGATGGCCCACGCCGTCGCGCCGGGGGCCAGGATCGTCCTGGTGGAGACGGCCGTCGCCGAGACCGAGGGCACCACCGGTCTGCCGGAGATGATGAGCGCCGAGAAGTCCCTGATCGACCACGGGGTCGGCGACGTCATCAGCCAGAGCTTCGGCGCCACGGAGGACACCTTCCCGGGCTTCTCCAAGGGCGACTTCTCCAGCATCAAGAAGCTGCGCTACGCCTTCGAGGCCGCGGCCCGCAAGCACGTGACCGTCCTCGCCTCCTCCGGCGACGGCGGCGCCACCGACCAGACCGCGGACGGCAAGAGCTACTACAAGTACCGCGTCAACTCGTGGCCGTCCTCGGACCCGCTGGTCACCTCCATCGGCGGCACCCAGCTCCACCTGAACGACAAGGGTGAGCGCGTCAAGCCGGACAGCGTCTACAACGACTACGGCGCGGGCGGCGGCGGCCAGTCCCACGTCTTCACCCGGCCGTCGTTCCAGAACCGCGTGCAGAACGTCGTCGGCAGCCGCCGCGGCACCCCGGACATCTCCATGGCCGCCGCGGTCAACGGCGGTGCCTGGACCTACTCCAGCTACGACCCGACCGCCACCGGCTGGGACGTCGCCGGCGGCACCAGCGAGGCCAGCCCGCTCTTCTCGGGCATCGTCGCCCTCGCCGACCAGGCGGCCGGGCACCGTCTGGGCGACATCAACCAGGCCCTCTACACCCTCGAAGGCCGCAAGGGCTCCGGCATCGTCGACGTCAACGACGGCACGGACAACAGCTACCAGGGCGTCAAGGGCTACAAGGCCGTGGGCGGCTACGACATGGCCACCGGCGTGGGCACGCTCAACGCCCTGGCCTTCGTGCCGGCCCTGGCCAAGGCGAGCCACGGCTGACAGC
>NZ_JAIQYY010000028.1:48732-89802 GCF_020181035.1 Streptomyces sp. CoH27 | reverse complement strand
TCCGGTGCCGGACCCCTTCTTGCCGTCGGTCTCCTCCGGACCCTCAACCGGAGAAGCCGACGTGCGCGAGCCGCAGCGGGCCGCGCAGTCCGATGCGGACGTCGTGCACGCCCTCGGCGACGAGGCCGGTGCCCAGGGTGGTGTAGGCGTAGGGGCCGGCGGTGGGGCTGTCCAGGCGCAGAGCCGCGAGCACCGGGCCGCCGTCCAGGGAGAGTTCGAGCACGCCCTCGCCCGCCAGCTGCGCGCTCACCTCGGTCACGCCCGGACCGAAGTCGCAGGCGCGGTAGAGCAGTTCGGCCGTACCGCCGTCGGCGGGAGTCACCGCGTCGCCCGCCGTCCGCGTCCGGTCCACGATCGCGATGCCCGACTGCTCGTCGAAGTCCACGCCCGCGAGGCCCCGTCGGGCCACCGGACGCGGCGCGGGCCCGGTGCCGTCGAGGTGGACCGTCGTACGCAGCCGCACGTCCTCGCTGGACGCGCCGACCAGCAGCTCGTACGGCCCCGTCTCCAGGCGTGGTCCATCGTGCGCCACGTCCCAGAACTCCAGCGCGGACAGCGGGACCTCGAAGGACACCTCGGCCCGCTCGCCGGGCGTGAGCGTGAGCCGGCGGTGCGCCAGCAGTTCGCGGCGCGGGCGGGTCACCGACGGGTCCACGGCCCGCCCGTAGAGCTGGACCACCTCGTCCGCCGCCCGGTCCCCGGTGTTCGTCACCGAGCAGGAGACCGTGAGCACGCCGTCCGCGACACCGGTCACGAGGTCGCCGTAACCGAACGACGCGTACGACAGGCCGTGCCCGAAGGGGAACAGCGGGGTGTCCTCGAAGTACAGATAGGTCTGGCGGCCGCCGATCACGTCGTAGTCGAACAGGTCGGGCAGATCGGCGTCCGAGGCGTACCAGGTCTGCGGCAGCCGGCCCGCCGGGGAGACGTCGCCGGCCAGGACCCGGGCCAGTGCCGTGCCCGCCGCCTGTCCGCCGTGCGCGGTCCACAGCGCGGCCGGGAGCCGCGCCACGTCCACCGCGTACGGATAGGCCGAGGTCAGGATCAGTACCGTACGCGGGTTCGCGGCGCGGGCCGCACGCAGCAGCCGCTGCTGATGCTCCGGCAGGGCGAGGGTCGTACGGTCCTCGGTCTCGCGGCCGTTGATGTGCGGGTCGTTGCCCGCGACCACCAGGACGACCTCCGCCGCCTCCGCGACCCGGGCCACGGCCTCCTCGCCCCGCTCGACCGTGATCACCTCGAAGACGTCACCGGAGTCGGCAACCTGCACGCCGTCGGCGGCGACACGGACATGGCGACCCGTGCCCAGATGCCTGAGGAGGTGACCGTTGTGGTGCGGTTCGAGACGGAAGGTCTCCTGGACCACCCAGCCGCCCGGCTGGTCGGCCGAGGCGCGGACATACCCGTCCTCGGCGACCGACAGATACCGGCCGTCCGGCGCGCGCAGGGTCAGCACGCCCTCGCCCCAGTCCACCAGCGCGAACTCGGTGCCGGTCACGTCCGCGGTGAGCGGCGGCAGATCGGTGCGGCCGGCCAGCAGCGCCGGGTCCAGGGCCCCCTCGGCGCCGCGTGCCTCGTCCGGCGCGTCCGTCGGCGGCACGTGCAGGAACGCGTCGGCGGCGGTGCGCAGCCGGACCCGGTCCACGCCCTCCGCGAACTCCACACGCTCGGCGCCGAACCGCTCGTACAGGCCCTCCAGAGGGGTGGAGCGGTGCAGCAGGCTGCCGCTGTACCAGTCGAGCTTGCACTCGTCGGCGAGCAGGCCGACCACCGCGATCCGGGTGTCGGGCGCGAGCGGCAGCAGGTCGTCGTCGTTCTTCAGCAGCACGACCGCCTGCTCGGCGGCCTCCCGGGCGAGCGCCCGGTGCGCTGGGGTGTCGAACTCGCCGGTGCAGGCGTGCGGGTCGTAGTGCGGGTCGAACTCGCCGAGCCGGAACCGGACGGAGAGCTGCCGGCGTACGGCGGTGTCGATGTCCGCCTCGCTCAACAGGCCCTGCTCGTACGCCTTCCGCACCCGCTCGACGATCTGCGAACCGTCCGTGCCGTGGTCGGTGAAGCTGTCCACGCCCGCCAGCAGCGCGGCCGCGGTGGCCTCCTCGTGGGTGTCGAAGTAGTGCTCGGCGTCGACCAGGTTGGAGGGCGCGCCCGCGTCCGAGCAGACCAGCAGCTCCTCGTCCGTCCAGGTCCGCAACGGGTCGCGGAGGTACGGGGAGAGGTGGTTGGGGCGGCCGTTGACCAGGTTGTACGCCGGCATCACCCCGGCCACCGCGCCCGCCTTCACCGTCTCCTCGAAGGCGCGCAGATCGTACTCGTGCAGCACGCGCGGGCGGACGGAGGCGGACGACGTGGCGCGGTCCGTCTCGTTGTTGTGGGCCAGCCAGTGCTTCAGGACGGGCGCGGTGCGCCAGTACAGCGGATGGTCGCCGCGCAGGCCGTGGGTGTACGCCGTGGCGATCGCCGAGGTCAGCTTCGGGTCCTCCGCATACCCCTCCTCGTTACGGCCCCACAGCGGATGGCGCAGCAGATTCACCGTCGGCGACCAGACGTTGAGGCCGACCCGCTCGTCCCGGGCCCGCATCGCGCGGACCTCCTTGGACACCGCCTCGCCGACCCGCCGCACCAGCTCCGGATTCCAGGTCGCGCCCAGGCCCACGGCCTGCGGGAACACCGTCGCCGGGCCCATCCAGGCCACCCCGTGCAGGGCCTCCTGGCCGGTGCGGAAGGCGGCGATGCCGAGGCGCTCGACGGCCGGCACGAACTGGTGGAGAAAGGAGATCTTCTCGTCCAGGGTGAGCCGCGCCAGCAGGTCGTCGATGCGCTTCGCGAACGGCAGTTGCGGGTCGCGGAACGGCGGAGTGGACGGCGAGTCAACGGTCACGAGCGGTTCCCCTTGCGGATGGAGCGACGAGACGCTTTCGAAGCGCTTCGATGCTCGGCCGAGCGAGGCCGGGTGTCAAGGTGCTGGGCGTGAAGAGGGGGCACGAGGGCGCACATCTCGCCGACATGGCAAGGGAGTGTGGTGGCCTTATGAAGGAGCCGCGGCTCGCAGGAATCTTGGGAACGACCCTTGTGCACCCCCAGGTGTTCACTTAACCTCGCAGCAACATCGAAGCGCTTCGACTGACTCAATTTCGTCGAAGTACGTTCCAGCTCAGCCAGATCCACTCAAGACACCGCAGCCGACGGCCACCGCCGGGTGTCCTGGTGCGCCATGAAGGGTTGACGCAATGACGCCGAACGCCGCCTCTTCCGCCCCAAGTCGGAGAAGCTTCCTCGCCTCCACCGCGGTCGCCGCCGCGGCGGTCGCCGGAGGCATGCCGTTGCTCACCGCCTGCGGCAGCTCGGACAGCGGCACGGGCGGCGGCTCCTCCGGGGGCAAGGGCGAGAAGAAGCTGCTGCCCTCCTACGTCGCGAGCAACGTGGTGGTACCGGACATCCCGTCCAAGAACGGCTCGCCGATCGGCTTCACCGCCAAGCTCGACCTGGCGACCCTGAAGACCTCGGTCTCCAAGAAGCTCGGCAAGGGCGGCAAGGTCACCATCATGTCGCCGTTCTGGGGCTCCCCGCCCAAGAGCGACAACGCCTACTACAAGGCGATGAACGACATGATCGGCGTCGACGTCGTCTGGCAGAACCAGGACGGCAACACCTACGACCAGAAGCTCGGCGCGGTCCTCGCCTCCAGCGACGTACCCGACGTCGTGGTCGTCCCCAGCTGGAACATGGGCGGCAAGATACCCACCGCCATCATCAGCAAGTTCGCCGACCTCGGCCCCTACCTCTCCGGCGACGCGGTCAAGGACTACCCGAACCTCGCGGCCATCCCGACCGACGCCTGGCAGCGCTGCATCATCGGCGGCAAGCTGCGCGGCCTGCCGATGCCCTCCTCGTACGTCACCAGCATGGTGCCCCTCTACCGCAAGGACATCTTCGACAAGCAGGGCTACCAGGTCCCGCGCTCCGCGGACGAGTTCATGTCCCTCGCCAAGGAGATCACCAACGCCAAGGCCAAGCGCTGGGCCTGCCTGGACATGAAGTGGACCGCCTTCCAGATGTTCGGCGTGCTCTCCGGCAGCGAGAAGGCGCTCGGCTGGAACCTGGTCGACGGCAAGCTGATCAACCGCATCGAGACCCAGGAGTACCTCGAAGCGCTGGAGTGGGCCCGCAAGCTCTTCGCCGCCGGATACGTCCACCCCGACGCGATGATGGGCAAGAGCGCCCCCGACCCGGGCCCCAAGTTCGCGGCCGGCGAGTTCCTGATCTACCCCAACAACATCTCCCAGTGGTGGGGCCGCACCGCCGAACAGGCCACCCAGAACCCGTCGTTCAAGATCTGGGGCATGGACATCTTCGGCCATGACGGCGGCAATCCGCAGCTGTGGGCCGAACAGCCCGCCGGGATCTTCGCCTTCATCAACAAGAAGGCCTCGCAGTCCGTGGTCCGTGACGCGCTGGCCGTCGCCAACGTCACCGCCGCGCCGTACGGCACCAAGGAGTACATGGCCACCAACTACGGTGTCGAGGGCGCCGATTACACGGTCAAGAACGGCGTTCCCGTCAAGACCACCCAGGGCAACAACGAGGTCAACAACGCCTACGTCATGGTCGCGAGCCCCGCCGCCACCGTCGCCCACCCCGACTTCCCCGAGGTCGCCAAGGCCCAGGTCGAGTGGCAGCAGCGGATGGGCGCCTTCACCAAGAAGTCCAGCTTCTACGGCCAGATGATCACCGAGCCGTCCCGCTACACCAACCTCGGCGACAACTTCGAAACGCTTGAGGACGACATCACCCGCGGCCGGAAGAAGATCAGCGACATGCAGCAGGCCGTCTCCGACTGGAAGAGCGGGGGCGGCGACAAGCTGCGCGACTGGTACAAGAAGCTTCTCGACGAGAACGGCACGGCGGCCGGCTGACGCGAGACACGAGGCAAGGAGAAGGCTGTGTCCCACAGCACGGTGCCTCGGAGCAGGGCCGGGGCGGACGACAGGGCGGGGAAGAGCGCGACGGCGTCGGACGGCGCCACCGCGACCCGGAAGGACCGGAAGAACCAGCAGAAGGCGAGGACCGGGAAGCTCAGCCTGCGCCTGCGCTTCAGACGCGACCGCGTCCTGCTGCTGATGACCCTGCCGGCGATCCTGCTGATCCTGCTCTTCAACTACCTGCCGATCCTCGGCAACATCGTCGCCTTCGAGGACTACGACCCCTACGTCAGCGACAACGGCATCGTCTCGATGCTGCACAGCCCCTGGATCGGCCTCGCCAACTTCCAGCAGCTCTTCGCGGACTCGGCCTTCTGGCACGCGGTCCAGAACACGCTGGTGCTGTTCTTCCTGCAACTCGTGCTGTTCTTCCCGGTGCCGATCCTGCTCGCGCTGCTCATCAACAGC
The DNA here is from genome assembly GCF_020181035.1 of Streptomyces sp. CoH27. Taxonomy (GTDB): domain Bacteria; phylum Actinomycetota; class Actinomycetes; order Streptomycetales; family Streptomycetaceae; genus Streptomyces; species Streptomyces camelliae. The sequence continues at coordinate 84,415 of NZ_JAIQYY010000028.1, read as the reverse complement.
GTGATCAGGCCGAGGGTGCGGGCGGTCGCACAGGCGGTCCTGTACCTGCCCCACTTCTTCTCGTGGGTGCTGGTCATCGCCGTCTTCCAGCAGCTCTTCGGCGGTGCGGGCGTCTTGTCCCAACTGCTGCGCCGGCACGGCTACAACGGCCTGGACATCATGACCAACCCGTCCACCTTCAAGTTCCTCGTCACGGCGGAGGGGATCTGGAAGGACGCGGGCTGGGGGATCATCATCTTCCTCGCCGCGCTGGCCTCGGTGAGTCCCGATCTGTACGAGGCCGCCGCGATGGACGGCGCCGGCCGCTGGCGCCGCATGTGGCACGTCACGCTCCCCGCGCTGCGCCCGGTGATCGCGTTGTTGCTGGTCCTGCGGGTGGGCGACGCCCTGACCGTCGGGTTCGAACAGATCCTGCTCCAGCGTGACGCCGTAGGACCGGGCGCGGCGGAGGTCCTCGACACCTTCACCTGGTGGAACGGCGTGCGCAACCAGGACTTCGGCTACGCGGCCGCCGCCGGACTGATCAAGGGCGTGGTCAGCCTCGGACTGGTCCTCGCCGCGAACAAGGTGGCCCATCTCATGGGCGAGCAGGGGGTGTACAAGAAATGACCGCCGTCATCGACAAGCCGCCGGTGCAGGAGCGACCGCCGTTCCGGTGGGCCGCGCCGCCCCGCCCGGTGTGGGAGGAGGAGCCGACCAAGGCGGGCCTCGCCGGCAAGGGCCTGGTCCTCACGCTGGCCTGTCTCGGCATCCTCTTCCCGCTGTGGATCGTGATCGTCACCAGCCTGTCCTCCCGGAAGACGATCGACCAGGCGGGCGGCCTGGTGATGATCCCCAAGGGCATCACGTTCGTCGCGTACAAGGAGCTGCTGAGCGGGGGGCAGGTCACCCGGGCCGCGGTCATCAGCATCCTGGTCACGCTGGTCGGCACGCTGTTCTCGATGACGGTGTCGGTCCTGTGCGCGTACGGCCTCTCCCGCATCGGCTCGCTCGGCCACCGCTGGTTCCTGATGCTGCTGCTGGCGACGATGTTCTTCAGCGCGGGCCTGATCCCCACGTATCTGCTGGTGCAGTCCCTGGGCCTGATGAACAGCTACCTCGCGCTGATCCTGCCGAGCGCGGTGAGCGTGTTCAACATCCTCGTCCTGCGTGGGTTCTTCATGGGCATCTCGCAGGAACTGATCGACAGCGCGCGGATCGACGGTGCCGGGGACTTCCGGATCCTGTGGCAGATCGTCGTGCCGCTGTCGCGGGCCGTGCTGGCGGTGATCACGCTGTTCTACGCCGTGGGCTACTGGAGCGCGTGGTTCAACGCGTCCCTGTACCTCAACGACCAGGACAAGATGCCGCTCCAGAACGTCATGATCCAACTGGTTCAGAAACAGCAGGCCCCGGTGGGCCTGGGCCAGGCCATCAAGACCGGCCAACTGTCCGGCCTGGCCGTACAGATGGCGGTCATGGTGATGGCCCTGCTCCCGGTGGCGGTCCTGTCCCCGTTCGTCCAGAAGCATTTCAAGAAGGGGATGCTGACGGGAGCGGTGAAGGGGTGACGGTTCGCTGCGCGGCCTGTGCCGGAGAACCGCGGGACGCCGTACCTGCCTAGCTGCGGGCAGTCGTGCCGCTGGGGCGGCACGGGTGGGCGCAGCGGCACCCTGCACGCGCCGGTAAGCGACCCCACCCCCGCCCAGCAACCACACCGGTCCACCAATTCACCGAGGTACCCCATGCCCACCCCCACCCGCAGAACCGTCCTCGCCGGCACCGCAGCCGCCGCAGCCCTCCTCGCCCTCCCCGCCAACGCGACCGCAGCCCAAGCCCCGCAGAAATACCGCTGGCGCAACGCAGCAATCGGCGGCACCGGCTTCGTCACCGGGATCCTCTTCCACCCCACCACCCCCGGCCTCGCCTACGCCCGCACGGACATCGGCGGCGCCTACCGCTGGGACGAGGACACCGCCCGCTGGACCCCCCTCACCGACCAGCTCGGCTGGGACGACTGGAACCTCCTCGGTGTGGAGGCCCTCGCCGTGGACCCGGCCCACCCGGACCGGCTCTACCTCGCCCTCGGCACGTACGCCCAGTCCTGGGCCGGCAACGGAGCAGTCCTCAGATCCGAAGACCGCGGCGCGACCTGGCGGCGCACCGACCTCACCGTGAAACTCGGTGCCAACGAGGACGGCCGCGGCACCGGCGAACGCCTCCTCGTCGACCCCCGCGACAGCGACACCCTCTGGCTCGGCACCCGCCACGACGGACTCCTCAAGTCGACTGACAGAGGCGCCACGTGGGAGAAGGACAGCACCTTCCCCACCACCCCCACCACAACCGGCCAAGGCGTCACCCTCCTCCTCGCCGTCGGCCGTACCGTCTACGCCGGCTGGGGCGACTCCGACGGCACCACCGCGAACCTCTTCCGCACCACCGCCGGCGGCACCGGCTGGCAACCCGTCCCCGGACAGCCCACCGGCACCGCCGCCAAGGTCCCGATCCGCGCCGCGCACGACCCGCACACCCGCGCGCTGTACGTGACGTACGCGAACGCGCCGGGCCCGAACGGCCAGAGCGACGGCAGCGTGCACCGGCTGGACACCGCGACCGGCACCTGGACCGACGTCACCCCGGTCGCCCCCGGCGGCACCGACACCTTCGGGTACGGCGGAGTCGCCGTCACCGCCCACCGCCCCGGCACCGTCGTCGTCTCCACCAACAACCGCTGGTCCGCCGGCGACACCCTGTACCGCAGCACCGACGGCGGCCGCACCTGGGTCTCGCTGAAGGACACCGCCGTCCTCGACGTCTCCGAGACGCCCTACCTGAGGTGGGGCGAGGCCGCGCCCAAGTTCGGGTGGTGGATCCAGGCCGTCGCCGTCGACCCGTACGACTGCCGGAACGTCCTCTACGGCACCGGCGCCACCATCTACGGCACCCGGGACCTGCGCCGTTTCGCCCCCCGGATCCGCGGCCTGGAGGAGACCTCGGTCCGCCAGCTCATCTCGCCGCCCACCGGCACCGCCCATCTGATCAGCGCCAACGGTGACATCGGCGTCCTCTACCACGAGCGCCTCACCGCCTCCCCGGCCCGCGGCATGGCCACCGACCCCGTCTTCGGTACGGCCACCGGGCTCGCGCAGGCCGCGGCGAAACCGTCGTACGTCGTGCGCACCGGCTGGGGAGACCACGGCAACGGCGCCTTCTCGACCGACGGCGGGCAGACCTGGGCGCCCTTCCCGAGCCAGCCGTCCCTCGGCAAGGACGCCCCGGGGCCGATCGCCGTCAGCGCCGACGCCGGCGTGCTGCTGTGGACCTTCGTGCACTCGGACGGCACCACGTACCCCGCCCAGCGTTCCGCCGACGGGGGCACGACCTGGGCCGAGGTGGCCACCTACCCGAAGGGCGCCACCCCGCTCGCCGACCCCGCCGACCCCGCCCTCTTCTACACCTACGACACCGACACGGGCACCCTGTACGCCAGCACCGACGGCGGCCGCACCTTCGCCGCCCGGGCCACCGGACTGCCCTCCGGGGACAGCCAGTTCCAGCTCGCCGTAGCACCGGGACGCAGCGGTGACCTGTGGCTCAGCACCAAGTCGAACGGGCTGTACCGGTCCACCGACGGGGGCAGGAGCTTCGCCGAGGTGGGGAGTGCCCGGGCCGCCTACACGCTCGGGTTCGGCATGGCGGCACCCGGCGCCGGCTACCCGGCGATCTACCTCGTCGGCAGCACGGACAGCTCCCTCACCGCCGTCCACCGCTCCGACGATCAGGCCGCCTCCTGGATCCGCATCAACGACGACGCCCACCAGTGGGGCTGGACCGGGCAGGCGATCACCGGCGATCCGCGCCTGTACGGCCGCGTGTACCTCGCCACCAACGGACGCGGCATCCAGTACGGGGAGCCCGCATGAGACCGACCCTCGCCGACGCCACCCGGGGCCGCATCCTCTTCGGCGGTGACTACAACCCCGAGCAGTGGCCCGAGGAGACCTGGCAGGACGACGTCCGGCTGATGAAGGACGCCCGGGTCAACTCCGTGACCCTCGGCGTCTTCTCCTGGGCGAAGCTCGAACCCGAGCCCGGCGCGCGGGAGTTCGGGTGGCTCGACCGGGTCATGGATCTCCTGCACGAGCACGGCATCGGGGTCGTGCTCGCCACCCCCACCGCCTCCCCGCCGCCCTGGATGGGCCGCCTCCACCCGGACACCCTGCCCCGCGACGCCGACGGGCGGACCGAGGTGTGGGGCGGCCGGCAGCACTTCTCGCACTCCAGCGCCACCTACCGCCGTTACGCCGCCGCCATCACCGAGGACCTCGCCGCCCGCTACGGCACCCACCCGGCCCTCACGATGTGGCACATCAACAACGAGTACTGCACCTTCGACTACGGCGACGAGGCGGCCGCCGCCTTCCGCCGCTGGCTGCGGGCGAAGTACCGGACCCTCGACGCCCTCAACTCCGCCTGGGGCACCGCCTTCTGGAGCCAGGGTTACGACACCTGGGACGGCATCCTCCCGCCCCGGCACGCCCACTATCTGAAGAACCCCGCCCAGGTGCTGGACTTCCGGAGGTTCACCTCCGACATGCTCCTGGAGTGCTTCACCGCCGAACGGGACATCGTCCGCCGGCACACCCCGCACGCCCCCGTGACCAGCAACTTCATGCCCCTGTGGATCGGCCAGGACGCCTGGCGCTGGGCGGAGGAGGAGGACGTCGTCTCCGTCGACCTCTATCCCGACCCGCGTGATCCGCTCGGCGGGCAGCGCGGTGCGCTCGTGCAGGACCTCACCCGTTCACAGGCCCGCGGGCCGTGGATGCTCATGGAGCAGGCGGCCGGGCCGGTCAACTGGCGCGGGGTCAACCACCCCAAGCCCCCCGGCCTCAACCGGCTCTGGTCCCTCCAGGCCGTCGCCCGCGGCGCCGACGCCGTCTGCTACTTCCAGTGGCGCCAGTCCCGCCAGGGCGCCGAGAAGTTCCACTCCGGAATGGTCAGCCACGCGGGGGAGCACGGCCGTACCTATCAGGAGGTCCGGCAGCTCGGCCATGAACTCGCGTGCATCGGCAGTTCGGTGACGGAGAGTCAGATCGTCTCCGATGTCGCGATCCTGCACGACTGGCACTCCTGGTGGGCCGGGGCCCACGAGGGGCGGCTGTCGGCGGAGGTGGATCTGCCGGAGGTGCTGACCGCCTGGCACCGGGCGCTGTGGGAGGCCCATCTCGCCACCGACTTCGCCCATCCGGAGCACGACCTGTCCGGCTACCGGCTCGTCGTCGTCCCGCAGCTCTACCTCCTCACCGACGCGGCCGTCGACAACCTCCTTCGCTATGTCCACGGCGGCGGCACCCTGGTCTGCGGCTTCCTCACCGGCGTCGCCGACGAGGACGACCGGGTCCGGCCCGGTGGCATGGACGCCCGGCTGCGCGAGCTGTTCGGCATCCGCACCCTGCACGAGTGGTGGCCGCTGGAGGCGGGGGAGACCGTCGAGTGCGAGGGGTTCCGCGGGACGCTGTGGTCGGAGGAGATCGAGGCCGAGCCCGGGGCCGCCCGGACCGTGCCGTACCGGGGCGGCGAGCTGGACGGGCTGCCCGCCGTACTGCACACCGGCCGCGCCTGGTACGTCTCCACGCTCCCCGAGCCGGAGGCACTGCGTGAGCTGCTCGCCTCCGTCGCCGAGGGGGCCGGGGTGCGCCCGGTGCTGGCGGGGCTGCCGGACGGAGTCGAGGCGGTGCGCCGGGGTGAGCTGCTGTTCCTGCTCAACCACGGGCGGGAGCCGGTCACCGTCGAGGTGCCGGGCGACCACCGTGAGCTGCTCGGCGGCGAGAAGGTCACCGGGTCCCTCACCCTCGGCCGCTACGGAGTGGCGGTGCTGCGGTCATGAGCCATGGACCCGTCCACGGGACCTGGGAACCCGCCCCGGCCGCACGCTGGGAGGACGGCTTCCTGAGCGGGAACGGCCACCACGGCGTCTGTGTGTTCGGTGATCCGCACGAGGAACAGGTCGTCGTCAATCACCACACCCTGGTCCGGCCCAACGGCGGCGAGCACGCCCGGCCACCCCGGCTCGCCGACCAACTCACCCTGCTCCAGGACCGGTTGCTCGCAGGCGACCGCACCGCCGCCGAGGGCTTCACCGACGGGCGGCCGCTGCGGTGGGTGCAGCCCTTCCACCCCGGCTTCCGGATACGGCTCACCCGGTCCGGCGAGGGCGCGAACGCCGGCTACCGGAGGGACGTCGATTTCAGCAGCGGCGAGATCACCGCCGTCGCCGGCGGCTTCCGCAGCCGGGTCTTCGTCTCCCGCGCGGACGACGTGATCGTGCACGAGATCACGGCGGACGGCGACCTCGACATCCGGCTCGACCACCGGCTGCCCGGCGCCCCGGCCGGGCTGCGGGTCGGCCATGGCGCGCTGCTCACCCCCGAGGGCGCCCTGCTGAGCCTGCGCGCCCGCTACCCCGACAGCGACCGCGCCTACACCGGAGTCACCCTCGTCGCCGTCCTCGACGGCCGCACCGAACTCCTCCCGCCCGGCGTCCGTGTCACCGGCGCCCGCACGGTCCTGCTGCTCACCCGCGTCCTCCGGCACACCGACGAGGCTGACGTGATCGCCGAGGCCCGGCTGCTCCAAGGGCTCCTCCAAGGCACCGCCACCGAACACGGCACACAGTCGCCGTACGACGACCTCCTCCTCGCCCGGCACCTGCCCCTGCACCGCACCGCCTACCAGCGGGTCACCCTCGACCTCGGCGCCGATCCCGCCGACCGTGCCCTGCCCGGCTCGGAGCTGCTCACGCGCCCGGACAGCCCCGCCCTGCTGGAACGGCTCTTCGCCGCCGGCCGCTACCACCTGCTCTCCAGCAGCGGCCTGCTGCCACCCCGGCTCACCGGACTGTGGACCGGTGACTGGAACACCGCCTGGTCCGGGGCGTTCACCACCAACGCCAACCTCAACCTCCAGACCGCCTCCGCACCGGCCGCCGCCCTGCCCGAGGTCACCGAGGCGCTCGCCGGCCTCGTCGCCGGGCAGCTGCCGCACTGGCGGGAGAACGCCCGCGCGATCTTCGGAGCCCGGGGCGTGGTCGCGCCCTCGCACACCGACGGCGAGTCCGGGCTGACGTACCACTTCAGCCGCGAATACCCCCTGCACCTGTGGACGGCCGGCGCCGACTGGCTGCTCAAGCCGCTGGTCGACCACGACGAGATGCGCGGCGAGCGGGATCCGCGCACGGCCGCCGCGCTCGCCGAGACCGCCGCCTTCTACGAGGACTTCCTCACCCGCACCGACGCGGACGGCCATCTCGTCGTCGTGCCCTCCTACTCGCCCGAGAACCGGCCCGCGAACGCCGGCTGGGGCGCGCTCAACGCCGCCATGGATCTCTCCGCCGCCCGGCACGCCCTGCTCACCGCCGCCGACTACCACCCCGAACAGGGTGAGAAATGGCGGAAGTTGGCGGAGCGGCTGCCACCGCACCGCATCAACGCCGACGGCGCGCTCGCCGAATGGGCCTGGCCCGGTCTGGACGACACCTACGACCACCGCCACCTCAGCCACCTCTACGGCGTCTGGCCGCTGGACGAGATCAACCCCTACGACGCCCCCGGCCTGGCCGCCGCCGCCCGCCGCGCCCTCGAACTGCGCGGCGCGGAGAACCACTCGGCGCACGGCCATCTGCACCACGCCCTGATCGCGGCCCGGCTGCGGGACGCCGGCCGGGCCGCGCACGCCCTGCGCCAGGTGCTCGGCGGCGACTTCTTCCACGCCTCACTGATGAGCGCCCACTATCCGCGGCGGGACGTCTACAACGCCGACGCCGCGCACACCCTGCCCGGCGTCCTGATCGAGATGCTCGTCCAGTCCACCCCCGACCGGCTGGTCCTGCTGCCCGCCGTACCGGATTCCTGCCCCACCGGTGAACTGAGGGGCGTACGCACCCGGTTCGGCGCCGAGATCGACCTGAGCTGGACCCCGGACGGAGCCCGAGCCGTCGTCAAGCCCAGCCGCACCCACCGCATCGACCTGCGGACTTCCTCCGGCGCACAGCCGCTCGACCTCGTCGCCGGAGAAGACCGCGTCCTCACCCTGAGGACGCGGTGACTCCCCGCAATTCCCCCCACCCATGGAAGGGACACCATGGCAGCACGCACGCTCAGCAGGGTCGCCACGGCCCTCGCCGCCCCCGCCCTGGCCCTCGGCGCCACCGTCGGCCTCGCCGCGGCCCCCGCCTCCGCCGCGGTCTGGTCCTCCTGCGACCAGTGGGGCAGCACCACGCTGAACGGCTACACCCTGTACAACGACATCTGGGGTTCCGGCGCCGGCAGTCAGTGCATCTGGGCCAACTCCGGTACGAACTGGGGTGTCTGGGCCAACCACCCCAACACCGGCGGCATCAAGTCCTACCCCAACGCCGACAAGGTGATCAACAAGTCGATCAGCTCTCTGGGCTCCCTCAGCACCAGCTACAACGTCACCGTCCCGTCGTCCGGCGCCTACGAGACGGCGTACGACATCTGGGACACGAACCACAAGTACGAGATCATGCTCTGGGTCAACAAGACCGGCGCCGTCGGCCCGCTCGGCACCTCCCAGGGCACCGTCAGCCTCGGCGGCTCCACCTGGACCGTCTACAAGGGCAACAACGGCTCCAACGACGTGTTCTCCTTCGTCCGCAGCTCCAACTCCAGCTCCGGCACGGTCGACGTCCTGCCGATCCTGAAGTGGATCAGGGACACCAAGGGCTGGTTCGGCGATGTGACCATCGGTGACTTCCAGTTCGGCTTCGAGATCACCTCGTCCTCCGGCGGGCTGAACTTCACCGTCAACAGCGAGAGCGTCAGCAGCAGTTGAGTGACCCTGCGGTGACGAGGGCCGTCCCGGGCGCGCGACCGGGACGGCCCTCCCGTTGTTCACCTGCTTGCGGTTGGATGGCGTGCATGCGTATCGCCACTCCCCTCAGGTATGTGCTGCCGGCCGGCGTCGCCGTCCTGCTCGCCGCCGCGCCCGCCTCCGCGGCCCCCGCACCGCTCTCCCCGCTGCGGCCGGTCGCCTCCCTCGCCGCCGACCGTCTGGCCACCGCCGACCTGGTCGCCGCCGCCAAGTGGGGCACCGACAGCCCCATCGACGACCCGGCCCGCGAGCAGCAGGTCCTCGACTCCGTCGCCGCCCAGGCCCAGCGGATCGGCGCGGACCCCGACGAGGTCCGGCGTATCTTCCGCGACCAGATCGAGGCCAACAAGGTTGTCCAGCGCGCCCTGTTCGCCCGGTGGACGGCCCACCCGGAGCAGGCCCCGACCACCAAGCCCGACCTGAACGTCGTGCGTCAGACGATCAACCGCATCAACACGGACCTCGTCCAGAGCATCGCCGACACCACCCCGGAGCGCATCGCCCCGACGTGCGATCCCGAACTCGCCGTGGCCGTCGTCGAGGTCCACCACGACAAGCATCCGGACCTGCTGCACACCGCCGCCCTGGTCCGCTCCCTGGTCTCCGTCTGCCGCGACTGACGCGTGAGAGGGCGGCCGGTCCCTTCCGTGGGTACGGATGGGACCGGCCGCCGTTCGGCCCGGCTACTCCCCTACAGGCAGCCGGGCCCCGTCCCGCAGGAACAGCGGGATCCGGTCCAGGGGGGCGTCCACCGTCACCGCCGTACCGCCCTCGTACGTCGCACCCGTCCAGGCGTCCGTCCAGCGCGCGCCCGCCGGGAGGTACGCCGTGCGGGCCGTGGCGCCGGCGGTCAGCACCGGCGCGACCAGCAGGTCCCGGCCGAAGAGGTAGGCGTCGTCCACCGACCAGGCCGCCTGGTCGTCCGGGAACTCCAGGAACAGCGGGCGCATCACCGGCAGCCCCTCCTCGTGCGCCTCGCGCATGACGGTGAGGATGTACGGCTTCAGGCGCTCGCGCAGCCGCAGGTACCGCTCCAGGATCGCGCCGGCCTCCTCGCCGTACGACCACACCTCGTTCGGACCGCCGGTCATGTCCGGGCCCAGCGGCAGACCGGGGTCGCGGAAGCCGTGCAGCCGCATCAGCGGGGACAGCGCGCCGAACTGGAACCAGCGGACCATCACCTCGCGGTACGCCGGATCGTCCGGGTCGCCGCCGTGGAAGCCGCCGATGTCGGTGTTCCACCACGGGATGCCGGACAGCGCGGTGTTGAGGCCGGCCGCGATCTGCCGGCGCAGGGTCGCGAAGTCGGTGCCGATGTCACCGGACCACAGGGCCGCGCCGTGCCGCTGACTGCCCGCCCACGCCGAGCGGTTGAGGGTGATCACCTCCGGCTCCCCGGACGCCAGCAGGCCCTCGTGGAAGGTGCGGGCGTTCTCCAGCGGGTAGAGGTTGCCGACCTCCAGGCCCGGTCCCGCCCAGTAGCGCAGGTTCTCCGCGAAGCCGGGCTTCAGCTCAGGTTCGCACGCGTCCAGCCAGAACGCCGTGATGCCGTACGGGGTGAGGTAGTTCTCCCGGATCCTCGACCACACGAAGTCGCGGGCCTCGGGGTTCGTCGGGTCGTAGAAGGCGACCTGGACGGTGGAGGCGACCTCCTTGTCCGGCCAGTCGGCGTGCGCCATCGGGCCGTACTGGGTGCCGACGAAGTAGCCGCGCTGCTCCATGAGCTGGTGGTTCTCCGACAGCGGGGACACCGACGGCCATACGGACACCACCAGCTTGATGCCCAGCTCCTCCAGCTCGCGGACCATGCCCGCCGGGTCGGGCCACTCCTTGGGGTCGAACTTCCACTCGCCCAGGTGCGTCCAGTGGAAGAAGTCGCACACGATCGCCGAGATCGGCAGGCCCCGGCGCTTGTACTCCCGTGCCACGTCGAGGAGTTCGTCCTGGGTGCGGTAGCGCAGCTTGCACTGCCAGAAGCCCGCCGCCCACTCCGGGAGCATCGGCGAACGCCCGGTGGCCGCGCTGTAGTTGCGCTGGCCCTCGCCCGGAGTGCCCGCCGTGATCCAGTAGTCGATCTGCCGGGCCGAGTCCGCGACCCAGCGGGTGCCGTTGCCCGCCAGCTCCACCCGGCCGATCGCCGGGTTGTTCCACAGCAGGGTGTAGCCCCGGCTGGACACCAGCACCGGGACGCTCACCTCGCTGTTGCGCTGCACCAGGTCCAGCACCAGGCCCTTCTGGTCCAGCCGCCCGTGCTGGTGCTGGCCGAGGCCGTACAGCTTCTCGTCCTCGTACGCGGCGAAACGCTGTTCCAGGCGGTGGTAGCCGTTGCCGACCGCCGTGTAGAGACGCGGGCCGGGCCACCAGAAGTGGGCGCGCTCCTCGGCGAGCAGCTCGCTGCCGTCGTCGGTGCGCAGGAAGCGGAGCATGCCCTCGGCGCTCACCTCGACGGTCAGCGATCCGACCGTCAGCCGGCCTTCCCCGTCACCGGCGTCGACCGTCGCCTCGGCGGCGGGCGGGGAATCGAGGAGCGCGCCCGGGAGACCGTGCAGCACCGGGCCGCCGAGCCGGGCCCGCACCCGGACCGCGTCCGGACCCCATGGCTCGATCCGCACCGTCTCCTGACGGCCGCTCCACTCCAGTGCCCCGTCCTTCACCTGGACGCGGCCGACGGTGGGGGAGGACTGGGCGAGGCTGACCTTGGGCTGCGCGAGGGCAGGCTGAATACCGGCAGGCTGATTCACGGCGGCTCCTGAGGAGAGGCGTGCAGACAGGGACGCAGGCAGAGGTGTGCCCCCAAAGGGCACGGTCGGTGCGGATCAGGACCCGGCCGGCGCCGGTCCCGTACTCGCCCGTACGGTCAGCTCGGGCGCGAGCAGCACGACCTCGTCGCCGCCCCGCCCGTCCAGCTTGGCCACCAGATGCTCCACGGCGTGCCGGCCCATCTCCTGTGCGGGGATGGCCACCGAGGTCAGCCGCACCGAGGCCTGGACGGCGACCTGGTCCGGGCAGATCGCGACCACGGACACGTCCTCGGGCACGGCCCGGCCCTGCTGGCGCAGCAGCGCGAGCAGCGGCTCCACCGCGGACTCGTTCTGCACCACGAACCCGGTCGTCCCCGGGCGCTCGTCGAAGATCCGGGCCAGGGTGAGGGCCATCGCGTCGTACCCGCCCTCGCACGGCCGGTGCAGCACCCTGACGCCCGACGCACGGGCCCAGGAGCGCAGCCCGTCGAGGGTGCGCTCGGCGAAGCCGGTGTGCCGTTCGTAGACGGCCGGTGCCTCGCCGATGACAGCGATGTCACGGTGCCCGAGCCCCGCGAGATGCTCCACGCACAGCGCGCCCGTCGCACTCCAGTCCAGGTCCACGCAGGTCAGACCGTTCGGGTCGGCGGGCAGCCCGATCAGGACCGAGTGCTGGTCGGTCTGCCGCAGCAGCGGCAGCCGCTCGTCCTCCAGCTCCACGTCCATCAGGATCATGGCGTCGGCGAGCCCGCTGCCGGTCACCCGGCGCACCGCGTCCGGGCCCTCCTCGCCGGTGAGCAGCAGGACGTCGTAGCCGTGCGTCCGGGCCGTGGTGGCCACCGCGATGGCGATCTCCATCATCACCGGCACGTACATGTCGGTGCGCAGCGGGACCATCAGCGCGATGATGTTCGACCGGTTGCTCGCCAGGGCGCGGGCGCCGGCGTTCGGGTGGTAGCCCAGCTCCCGGATGCTCTGTTCGACCCGCTGCCGGGTGGTCGCGGAGATGGACCGCTTGCCGCTGAGGACATAGCTCACCGTGCTCGCCGACACTCCGGCGTGCTGGGCGACCTCGGCGAGGGTGACCATCCGGCTCTCCAAGCTTTGTGAAGCGCTTCGACAGAGCGCGTGACCGACTGGGGCGAGTGAGGGTGAGATTGACACTAGCTTCAGCGGGAGTGGGTGTCCATAGGCGCTGTCGAAGCGCTTCGACACCTTTTCCGTGACCGAAATCCCGAACGAGTCGCCGAGCAGCAGTACACACCGGTGCGCCGGGCTTCGGCAGCCCCCTCGGCCGTTCGGACGCGCGAGGGGTGGTGGGGTCGGCCCGTTTCGGGTACCAACGATCCAGTAGCACTGGTCGGTAGCGAACGGTCCGCAATCATCCCTCTTCGCGGCGAGGTGAACCTCATGTCCGCCCCCACCACACCCCGTACCAACGTCACCGAGCGCGAAGCCCGCCAGGTGGCGGAGGCCGCCCGGGAACAGGACTGGCGCAAGCCCAGCTTCGCCAAGGAGCTGTTCCTCGGGCGCTTCCGGCTCGACCTCATCCATCCCCACCCGCTCCCCGACGACGAGTCGGTCCGGCGCGGCGAGGAGTTCCTGGCCAAACTCCGCGCCTTCTGCGAGACGACGATCGACTCGTCCCGGATCGAGCGCGAGGCCCGCATCCCGGACGAGGTCGTGGCGGGCCTGAAGGAGCTCGGCGCCCTCGGCATGAAGATCGACCCCAAGTACGGCGGTCTCGGCCTCACCCAGCTCTACTACAACAAAGCCCTGGCCCTGGTCGGCTCCGCGAGCCCCGCCGTCGGCGCGCTGCTCTCCGCCCATCAGTCGATCGGCGTGCCCCAGCCGCTCAAGATGTTCGGCACCCAGGAGCAGAAGGACGCCTTCCTGCCCCGCTGCGCCCGCACCGACATCTCCGCCTTCCTGCTCACCGAGCCGGACGTCGGCTCCGACCCGGCCCGCCTCGCCACCACGGCGGTGCCCGACGGGGACGACTACGTACTCGACGGAGTGAAACTCTGGACCACCAACGGAGTGGTCGCCGACCTGCTCGTGGTGATGGCACGGGTGCCGAAGTCGGAGGGCCACAAGGGGGGCATCACCGCGTTCGTGGTGGAGGCCACGGCGGAGGGCATCACCGTCGAGAACCGCAACGCCTTCATGGGCCTGCGCGGCATCGAGAACGGCGTCACCCGCTTCCACCAGGTCCGGGTCCCCGCCGCCAACCGCATCGGCCCCGAGGGCGCGGGCCTGAAGATCGCGCTCACCACCCTCAACACCGGCCGGCTCTCGCTGCCCGCGATGTGCGCCGGGGCCGGGAAGTGGTGTCTGAAGATCGCCCGCGAGTGGTCGGCGGAGCGCGAGCAGTGGGGCAAGCCGGTCGCGCTGCACGAGGCCGTCGGCTCCAAGATCAGCTTCATCGCGGCGACGACGTTCGCCCTGGAGGCCGTCCTCGACCTGTCCTCCCAGATGGCCGACGAGGACCGCAACGACATCCGCATCGAGGCCGCCCTCGCCAAGCTCTACGGCTCCGAGATGGCCTGGAAGATGGCCGACGAACTGGTCCAGATCCGCGGCGGCCGCGGCTATGAGACGGCCGAGTCGCTGAGGGCGCGCGGAGAGCGCGGGGTCCCGGCCGAGCAGATCCTGCGCGACCTGCGGATCAACCGCATCTTCGAGGGCTCGACGGAGATCATGCACCTGCTGATCGCCCGCGAGGCCGTCGACGCCCACCTCTCGGTCGCGGGCGACCTGATCGATCCCGACAAGTCCCTGTCGGACAAGGCGAAGGCGGGCGCGAACGCGGGCGTCTTCTACGCCAAGTGGCTGCCGAAACTGGTCGCCGGTCCGGGTCAACTCCCCATGGCCTACGGCCAGTTCAAGCACGGAATCGATCTGTCGGGGCATCTGCGCTACGTCGAGCGCACCGCCCGCAAGCTGGCCCGCTCCACCTTCTACGCCATGTCCCGCTGGCAGGGCCGGATGGAGACCAAGCAGGGCTTCCTCGGCCGGATCGTGGACATCGGCGCCGAACTGTTCGCGATGAGCGCCGCCTGCGTACGGGCCGAACGGCTGCGCGCACAGGGCGACCACGGCCGCGAGGCCTACCAGCTGGCCGACGCCTTCTGCCGCCAGGCCCGCATCCGGGTCGAGGAACTCTTCGACCGGCTGTGGACCAACACCGACGACCTGGACCGCACGGTGGTCAAGGCGGTCCTGGCCGGCTCGTACTCCTGGCTGGAGGAGGGCGTCGTCGATCCCTCCGGGGACGGCCCGTGGATCGCGGACGCGACCCCCGGACCGTCGGCGCGGGAGAACGAGCGCCGCCCCTACGGCGACTGACTCGTTCCCCGCGCGGACCGGGCGCCTGGGGTCAGTTGCCCCAGGTGCCCTGGTTCACGGCGCAGTTCCAGCCCGAGCCGTGCAGGGTGAACTTCAGCGCGTAGGAGCGGGTGTTGAGCAGATGCGTCGGGATCCTCATGCCGAGACTGGCCTTGCCCTTGAAGGTCCCGGTGTAGACGGACACCGACGTCGAGGTGTTGTGGGTGATCCTGCCGCCGGTCGGCTTGGCCTTGCCGAAGCGGAGGTTCTTCTGGTCCGTGACGGTGAAGGTGACGTACTTGAAGCTCTTGGTCGTCTTGCTCTTGAGCCCGAAGTACAGGCCCCCGCCCGTGACCCAGCCGTGCGAGTCGATGTAGAAGCGGCTCGGGTACACGATGTCGATCGGGCAGCCGGCGCCGGTGGACGTCCGGGTGGCGGCCGAGGCGGCTCCGGCGAGTCCGAGCTGAGCGGCGGTCAGGACTCCGGCGGTGGCCAGGACGGCCGCGGTCGCGCGCATGCGGTTCATGGTGGTGATTCCTCCCCCTGTGTGCGGGCCCTTGGTGACGGGCGCCACGGGAAGGATGCCATCACCGGGGGCCGAAAGCGCGTGATTTCAGAAGTGTGATCTTCACAATGGCTTAACAACGGGAAAAATGCTCCATCCAGCGACGAAACCTGTTAACGCACCCGCCCGGGGGATGCCCTGTCCGGAGCGGTGCCGGTTGCGGCAACAATGGAGAGATGACCGACAGTCCCGCCCATCCGGCCCCTCTCGCCGATCCGCACCTCGTCTACGACCCGCTCGCCGGCGACGGGCCGAAGGACGTGGTGATCCTCGGCTCCACCGGATCCATCGGCACCCAGGCCATCGACCTCGTGCTCCGCAACCCCGACCGCTTCCGGGTCACCGCCCTGTCCGCCAACGGCGGCCGCGTGTCCCTCCTCGCCGAGCAGGCCCGCCGGCTGCGGGTGCGGACCGTCGCGGTCGCCCGCGAGGACGCCGTAGCGGCCCTGCGCGAGGCCCTCGCCGCCGAGTACGGCGCCGGGGAGCCGCTGCCCGAGATCCTCGCCGGACCTCAGGCGGCCACCGAGGTCGCCGCCTCCGACTGCCACACGGTGCTGAACGGCATCACCGGCTCCATCGGCCTCGCCCCCACCCTCGCCGCCCTGGAGGCCGGCCGTACCCTCGCCCTCGCCAACAAGGAGTCGCTGATCGTCGGCGGCCCCCTGGTCAAGGCGCTGGCCAAGCCCGGCCAGATCATCCCGGTCGACTCCGAGCACGCGGCGCTCTTCCAGGCGCTGGCGGCCGGGACGCGGGCCGACGTCCGCAAGCTGGTGGTCACGGCCTCCGGCGGCCCCTTCCGCGGCCGTACGAAGCAGGAGCTGACGAAGGTCACCGTCGAGGACGCTCTCGCCCACCCGACCTGGGCGATGGGCCCGGTGATCACGATCAACTCCGCGACCCTCGTCAACAAGGGCCTGGAGGTCATCGAGGCACACCTCCTCTACGACATTCCCTTCGACCGCATTGAGGTGGTCGTGCATCCCCAGTCGTATGTTCACTCGATGGTCGAGTTCACCGACGGATCCACGATCGCCCAGGCGACGCCCCCCGACATGCGCGGGCCCATCGCCATCGGTCTGGGCTGGCCCGAACGCGTACCCGAAGCCGCGCCCGCCTTCGACTGGAGCAAGGCCTCCACGTGGGAGTTCTTCCCGCTGGACAACGAGGCCTTCCCGTCCGTGAACCTCGCCCGGCACGTGGGGATGCTCGCGGGCACGGCCCCGGCGGTGTTCAATGCGGCCAACGAGGAGTGCGTCGAGGCCTTCCGCAGCGGCGCGCTGCCCTTCAACGGGATCATGGAGACCGTCACCCGGGTCGTCGAGGAACACGGCACCCCGGTCACGGGAACCTCACTCACCGTGTCGGACGTCCTCGAAGCGGAAACCTGGGCCCGCACCCGGGCCCGGGAACTGACAGCCACCACGGCGAGCGCGGAGGCGCGTGCATGACGTCCTTGATGTTCATCCTCGGCATAGTGGTCTTCGCGGTCGGCCTGCTCGTCTCGATCGCGTGGCACGAGCTGGGGCACCTGTCCACGGCGAAGCTCTTCGGCATCCGCGTGCCGCAGTACATGGTCGGCTTCGGCCCGACCGTCTGGTCGCGGAAGAAGGGCGACACCGAGTACGGCGTCAAGGCGATCCCGCTCGGCGGCTACATCCGCATGATCGGCATGTTCCCGCCCGACGAGGAGGGCCGGGTCTCCGCCCGCTCCACCTCGCCGTGGCGCGGCATGATCGAGGACGCCCGCTCGGCCGCCTTCGAGGAGCTCCAGCCGGGCGACGAGACGCGCATGTTCTACACGCGCAAGCCGTGGAAGCGCGTGATCGTCATGTTCGCGGGCCCGTTCATGAACCTGATCCTGGCGGTCGCCCTCTTCTTCACGGTCCTGATGGGCTTCGGCATCCAGCAGCAGACGACGACCGTCGCCTCGGTCTCGCCCTGCGTCATCGCCCAGAGCGAGAACCGCGACAGCTGCAAGAAGTCCGACCCCGCGTCCCCGGCCCAGGCCGCCGGCATGCAGAAGCGCGACAAGATCGTCTCCTTCGACGGCAAGCAGACGAAGGACTGGAACACGCTGTCGGACCTGATCCGCGACAGCGCGGGCAAGAGCGTCCCGATCGTGGTGGTGCGAGACGGCAAGCAGCTCACCCTCCACGCCACGATCGCCACGAACCTGGTCGCCAAGAAGGACTCCAGCGGCCAGTACGTCCGGGGCCAGTACGTCAAGGCGGGCTTCCTCGGCTTCAGTTCCGCCACCGGCGTCGTCCACCAGGACTTCGGCCAGTCCGTGACCTGGATGACCGACCGGGTCGGCGACGCCGTCGACTCCCTCGCCGCCCTGCCCGCCAAGATCCCGGCGCTGTGGAACGCCGCCTTCGGCAACGGCCCGCGCGAACCGGACTCCCCGGTGGGCATCGTCGGCGCGGCCCGCATCACCGGCGACATCGCCACCCTCGACATCCCCGCCTCCCAGCAGGTGGCGATGTTCGTGATGCTCCTCGCCGGCTTCAACCTCTCCTTGTTCCTGTTCAACATGCTCCCGCTCCTCCCGCTCGACGGCGGGCACATCGCGGGCGCCCTGTGGGAGTCGTTGCGCAGGAACCTGGCGCGCGTGCTGCGCCGCCCGGACCCCGGTCCGTTCGACGTGGCGAAGCTGATGCCGGTGGCGTATGTGGTGGCGGGGATCTTCGTCTGCTTTACCGTTCTCGTCCTGATTGCGGATGTGGTTAACCCGGTCAAGATCAGTTAGCAACTGATCGTTTTCTGTCGCGATGGCCACAGACTGTGCCCTTCACTCGTGCAACTCACACGAGTGAAGGGCGCGCCCCGACGTGGTTAACCCGGTGAAAATCTCGTAGCCATACGACGTTCTCGGCGGCCCGGAGGATGATCTTCCGGGCCGCCTTCCATCGGGTGGGTTTCCGGGGAGGGATGTGCTGGCGCAGGGGTCGGTGCCGTAATCTCGGAGCCTGGGGCCCGCCGTTCACGGGACCGGATCCTGATCCACGACTTGGGGTTGCACAGCAGATGACTGCGATTTCTCTCGGCATGCCGTCCGTTCCGACCAAGCTCGCCGAGCGCCGCAAGAGCCGGCAGATCCAGGTCGGAAGCGTGGCGGTCGGCGGAGACGCACCGGTCTCGGTCCAGTCGATGACCACGACCCGTACGTCGGACATCGGCGCCACCCTCCAGCAGATCGCCGAGCTGACCGCGTCCGGCTGCCAGATCGTCCGCGTGGCCTGCCCCACCCAGGACGACGCCGACGCCCTCGCCACCATCGCCAAGAAGTCCCAGATCCCGGTGATCGCGGACATCCACTTCCAGCCCAAGTACGTCTTCGCGGCGATCGAGGCGGGCTGCGCGGCGGTCCGGGTGAACCCCGGCAACATCAAGCAGTTCGACGACAAGGTCAAGGAGATCGCCAAGGCCGCCAAGGACCACGGCACCCCGATCCGCATCGGCGTCAACGCCGGCTCTCTCGACCGGCGCCTGCTCCAGAAGTACGGCAAGGCGACGCCGGAGGCGCTGGTCGAGTCGGCCCTGTGGGAGGCGTCCCTGTTCGAGGAGCACGACTTCCGCGACATCAAGATTTCCGTCAAGCACAACGACCCGGTCGTCATGATCGAGGCGTACAAGCAGCTCGCGGCCCAGTGCGACTACCCCCTCCACCTCGGCGTGACCGAGGCGGGCCCGGCGTTCCAGGGCACGATCAAGTCGGCGGTCGCCTTCGGCGCGCTGCTGTCCCAGGGCATCGGCGACACGATCCGCGTCTCGCTGTCCGCGCCTCCGGTCGAGGAGGTCAAGGTCGGCACCCAGATCCTGGAGTCCCTGAACCTCCGCCAGCGTGGCCTGGAGATCGTCTCCTGCCCGTCCTGCGGCCGCGCCCAGGTCGACGTCTACAAGCTGGCCGAAGAGGTCACGGCGGGCCTGACCGGCATGGAGGTCCCGCTGCGCGTCGCCGTCATGGGCTGCGTGGTGAACGGCCCCGGCGAGGCCCGCGAGGCCGACCTCGGCGTGGCCTCCGGCAACGGCAAGGGCCAGATCTTCGTCAAGGGCGAGGTCATCAAGACCGTCCCCGAGTCCAAGATCGTCGAGACCCTCATCGAGGAGGCCATGAAGCTGGCCGAGCAGATGGAGGCCCAGGGCGTGGCGTCGGGGGAGCCGTCGGTGTCGGTCGCGGGCTGACCGCTGCGTGTTCTCGTGAGTCCCGTCACCTCCCGGTGGCGGGACTCAGTCGTACCTCCGCCCAGACGGATTTGCCGGGCTGTCGTGGCGTGACGCCCCACTTGTCGGCGAGCGCCTCGACCAGCAGCAGCCCACGGCCGGACTCGCCCTGCGGGATCCGGAGGGCGGGCAGCCGTTCGGTGCGGGTGTCGGAGACCTCCAGGCGCAGGGTGGTGTACGACGCGGTGAGCTGAAGGTGGAAGTCTCGCCCGGATACGTGCCCGTGCCGGACCGCGTTCGCCACGAGTTCGGCGGCGATCAGGGTGAGGGCTTCGTTGACTGGGCCGTCGTAGGGGTGCCCCCACTCGTCCAACCGGTGCGAGACGAGCCGCCGGGCGAGGCGCGCGCCGCGCGGGGTCGAGGTGAAGCGCATCGCGAATTCGCGGGTGGAGATTTCTGACGTCATGCCGTTTACGCTCCCGCACGCTCAGTAACGTTGAACAGCGGCTGCACCTTGACCAACACGCGTTGCACGTGCGTGGGGTGCCGCTGTAGGCATGCGCGCCGTGACCGGCGGTGGCGCCCAGGTATTGGGGGTGTATGTGAGCGAAGAAGCGCGGGAAGTACTGGAGCTGGACGAGGAGTCCGAGGCGGGCTCAGGCATTGCGGTCGCCTTCGGGCGGCTGTTGAAGCGGCTGCGGACACAGGCGGGCATGGAGCGTGCCGAACTCGGCTCCCGTACCGGCTACTCGGCAGCGACCATCGCATCGTTCGAGCAGGGCGGGCGCATTCCGCCCGCAAGGTTCATCGTGCGGGCCGACGAGGTGCTGAACGCGCGCGGGGCGCTGGCCGATTTCATGGAGGACATGGAGAAGGCGCAGTATCCGGCGTTCTTCCGAGGTGCGGCCAAGCTGGAGAGGGAGGCGGTCGGGTGGCACGTGTACGACGCGCTGGTGATCAACGGTCTGTTGCAGACCGAGGACTACGCGCGGGCTGTGTTCACCATGTGGCGGCCCCTGTTGGACGAGGAGACGATCGAGCAGCGAGTTGCCGCAAGGCTGGCCCGACAGGAGATCTTCGAGCGGAAGCCTGCGCCTACCATCAGCTTCGTGATGGAGGAGGTCCTCCTGCGTAAGAGGTTGGGCGGACGGACAGTTATGCGGGGCCAGTTGGAGCAGATCCTGCTCATCGGGCAGCGGCGTAACGTGGAGATCCAGGTCATGCCGAACGACCGCGAGGAGCACGCTGGGCTCAATGGCACCTTCACCTTGATCGACACGGCTAAAGGGCGCAGGATCGGCTACGTGGATGCACACAAGGGCAGCCGCCTCTACTCCGATGTCCAGACGGTCAGGGAGATGGAGGAGCGATATGGCATCCTGCGTGCCCAGGCCCTGACGCCACGCGAGTCGCTGGCATTCGTAGAGAAGCTGCTGGGGGAGTCATGAACGTCGAAGAGCTGTCGGACCTGACGTGGTTCAAGAGCAGCCACAGCAGTGGCGACGGCGGACAGTGCGTCGAAGTCGCCCTCGCCTGGCGCAAGTCCAGCTACAGCAGCGGCGAGGGCGGCGAATGTGTAGAGATCGCCACCTGTCCCACCACCATCCACGTCCGGGACTCCAAGCAGAGCCCCGCCACCGCCCCCACCCTCACCCTGCCCCCCGCCGCCTGGCAGGCGTTCCTGGGTCTTGCGCGATCCTGAACCGAGCTTTACTGCGCCTGCACGTCGTCGTGCTCGACGCGAGCCGGAAGCCTCCCCGGCTCAGCGCACTGCAACGGGACATCGACGTCGCGCGGCGGCTGCGGGATGCCGGCGCCTGAGATGCCCCGAGGCCCTCACCACTGAGCGCTCCACCACCCCTCGGGGTACAGTGCGGAGGATCCGCAGATCCCCAGCCCCGAGGCCCCCTACGTGTTGACCCAGACCACCTCACGGGTGCTCGAACCGAGCGACCTCGACGCCGCGCTCGCCGTCCTCGACCGCGAGCCGGTCGCGAACGCTTTCGTGACCTCGCGCGTCCAGGTCGCCGGCCTCGACCCGTGGCGGCTCGGCGGCGAGATGTGGGGCTGGTACGAGGACGGCATGCTCACGTCCCTGTGCTACGCGGGCGCCAATCTCGTCCCCATCTGCGCCACCCCGAGAGCCGTACGGGCCTTCGCCGACCGGGCCCGCAGGGCCGGCCGCCGCTGCTCCTCCATCGTCGGCCCCGCGCAGGCCACCGCCGCACTGTGGCGCCTGCTGGAGCCGCACTGGGGTCCCGCCCGCGAGGTCCGCGCGCACCAGCCCCTCATGGTCACCGACCGCATGCCCGCCGACGTCGCCCCGGACCCCTACGTCCGCCGCGTCCGCAAGGACGAGATGGAGACGATCATGCCGGCGTGCGTGGCGATGTTCACCGAGGAGGTCGGCGTCTCCCCGATGGCGGGGGACGGCGGGCTGCTGTACCAGGCCCGCGTCGCCGAACTCGTCGGCTCCGGCCGCTCCTTCGCCCGCATCGACGAACACGGCAAGGTCGTCTTCAAGGCCGAGATCGGCGCCGCGACCCACCAGGCCTGCCAGATCCAGGGCGTGTGGGTCGCCCCCGAGTACCGGGGGAGGGGGCTCGCGGCACCGGGCATGGCCGCCGTCCTGCGCTATGCGCTCGCCGACGTGGCCCCGGTGGTGAGCCTGTACGTCAACGACTTCAACACGGCGGCGCGACGGACCTACCAGACGGTCGGCTTCCAGGAGGCCGGGGCCTTCATGAGTGTGCTCTTCTGAACGCGCTGTACCCTCCCCGCATGGACCTCGTGATCGGCCCCCTGGACCTCGCAGCCCACGTCGACGAGGCCCTCGCGGTCCAAGCGGTGGCGTTCGGGCTCGGTCCCGACGAGGTCGCCGTACGCCGGCAGATCGTCCAGCGGCACATGCAGTACCGGGGCGCGCGGGCCCTCGGCGCGAGCGTCGCGGGACGCCTCGTCGGGTTCGTCTACGGCATGCCCAACAGCCGTACCCACTGGTGGTCCACCGTCGTCGAGCCCTACCTGCGCGCGGGCGGCAACGACTTCTGGCTCGACGACTCCTTCGTCATCACCGAGCTGCACGTGCACCCCGGTCACCAGAACCGGGGAATCGGACGGCGGCTGATCACCATGATCACCGACTCCGCCACCGAGCCCCGCTCGATCCTCTCCGCGATCGACACCGACAGCCCCGCCCGGGGCCTGTACTTCTCCCTCGGGTACGTCGACCTCGCTCGCCAGGTCCACTTCCCGAGCGCACCGAAGCCGTACGCCGTGATGGGCGCCCACCTCCCCCTGCGCAGGCGCTGACCGATTTCCGCCCGCACAGGCCGCCCGGCTAACCTCCATGCCATCACCTAATACCCGGCAGGAGTACGAGAGCCATGGCGAAAGCACCGGTCCAGCGCATGTCCCAGTTGATGGCGAAGACGCTGCGCGACGACCCGGCGGACGCCGAGGTCCTCAGCCACAAGCTCCTCGTCCGCGCCGGCTACGTCCGCCGCACCGCCGCCGGCATCTGGAGCTGGCTGCCCCTCGGCAAGAAGGTCCTCGCCAACGTCGAGCGGATCGTCCGCGAGGAGATGGACGCCATCGGCGCCCAGGAGGTCTCCCTGCCCGCCCTGCTGCCCAAGGAGCCGTACGAGGCGACCGGCCGCTGGGACGAGTACGGCCAGGAGCTGTTCCGGCTCAAGGACCGCAAGGGCGGTGACTACCTCCTCGGCCCCACCCACGAGGAGATCTTCACCCTCCTGGTCAAGGACCAGTGCACGTCCTACAAGGACCTGCCGGTGATCCTCTACCAGATCCAGACCAAGTTCCGGGACGAGGCCCGCCCCCGCGCCGGCATCCTGCGCGGCCGCGAGTTCCTGATGAAGGACTCGTACTCCTTCGACCTGGAGGACGAGGGCCTCGCCAAGTCCTACGCCCTGCACCGCGAGGCCTACCAGCGCGTCTTCCGGCGCCTGGGCCTGGACTACCGCATCTGCGCGGCCACCGCCGGTGCCATGGGCGGCTCCAAGTCCGAGGAGTTCCTCGCCCCGGCCGAGGCCGGCGAGGACACCTTCGCCGACTGCCCGAACTGCGACTTCGCCGCCAACACCGAGGCGATCACCTACGCCCTCAAGCCGGTCGACGGCTCGGCCGTGCCCGCGCTGGAGGAGATCCCCACCCCGGACACCCCGACCATCGAGACCCTGGCCGCCTCCCTCGGCGTCCCCGCCTCCGCCACCCTGAAGAACCTGCTGGTCAAGGTGGACGGCGAGATCGTCGCCGTCGGCGTGCCCGGGGACCGCGAGGTCGACATGGACAAGGTCGAGGCGCACTTCGCCCCGGCCGCCGTCGAGATGGTCACCGAGGCCGACTTCGCCGGCCGCCCCGACCTGGTCCGCGGCTACGTCGGCCCGCAGGGCCTCGGCGAGAAGGTCACGTACATCGCCGACCCGCGCGTGGCCCCCGGCACCGCCTGGATCACCGGCGCCAACAAGGAGCACACGCACGCCAGGAACGTCGTCGCCGGCCGTGACTTCGAGGTCGACGCGTACGTGGACGTCGTCGTCGTACAGGACGGCGACCCCTGCCCGCAGTGCGGCACCGGCCTGAAGCTGGACCGCGCCATCGAGATCGGCCACATCTTCCAGCTGGGCCGCAAGTACGCCGACGCCCTCAAGCTCGACGTCCTCGGCCAGAACGGCAAGCCCGTCCGCGTCACCATGGGCTCCTACGGCATCGGCGTCTCCCGCGCCGTCGCCGCGCTCGCCGAGCAGAACGCCGACGACAAGGGCCTGGTGTGGGCCAAGGAGGTCGCCCCGGCCGACGTGCACGTCGTCGCCGCCGGCAAGGCCCTGCAGACCGAGCTGGCCCTCGACGTCGCCGAGAAGCTGTCCGCCGCGGGCGTCCGTGTCCTGGTCGACGACCGGGCCGGCGTCTCCCCGGGCGTGAAGTTCACCGACGCCGAGCTGATCGGCGTCCCGCAGATCCTGGTCGCCGGCCGCCGCTCCGGCGAGGGCGTCGTGGAACTGAAGGACCGCAGGACCGGCGAGCGCGAGGAGCTGTCGGTGGAGGACGCGATCGCCCGCCTGACGGCCGAGTAGGCCTCGGCAGAAGAAGCCCCCTGAGACCCGTGGAGGTCCCAGGGGGCTTCTCCTTCACTGCTTACAGCCACCCGGCGAACTCCAGCAGCAGTTCCGCATCCTTCTCACGGCCGACCCTTCGTGCACGCACACCGGACTCCACCGCCCGGAACAGGGTCCACCCCCGCAACCGGTCCTGATCGACCTCCAGCGACTCCGACAGCCGCTTGATCCGCCGCCGGACGGCACTCGCGCCGGACGGCGTCGCGATCAGGTCCTCCACCCGGTCCCGCACCAGCCGCGCCAGATCGAAGGCGCACTCGCCGGCCACCGGATCCGGACCCACCGCCAGCCACGGCATCCGCTCCCCGGACAGCACCTTGCTCTGCCGGAACGTGCCGTGCAGCAATCGGTGCTCAGGTGGCGCGGCCAGCAGCTCCTCACGGGCCGCGAGCGCCGCGTCGACCAGCGGCGCCGCCTCCGGGTCGGCCTCCGCGCCCGCCCGCATCGCCGCCGCCTGCCGCCCGGTGCGCTCGGCGACCGTCTCGAAGACATGCTCCGCCGGCGGCTCGACCCACAGCCGGCGCAGCGTCCCCGCCGCCTCCAGCAGCGCCTTCGCCTCCGGCAGCGACCGCACCGACACATCCGGGTGCAGCCGCTCCAGCAGCAGCACGCCCTCCTCGCCACCGGCCTCCAGCAGCTGTACGGCGCCCAGACCACCCCAGTGCGCCAGCGCCGCCCGCTCACTTTCCGGGCGGGCCCGGGGCGGGGCCAGCTTCAGCACGGCCGGGGTGCCGTCCGCCCGCCGCACCAGCAGCACCAGGCTGCTACGACCGCCCGGCACCTGCACCCGCTCCACGGTCAACTCCAGCCCGGCGACGGCCCGTTCGGCGGCTGCGGGCAGCTCCGCCAGCCAGCCGTCGCCGTCCGGTGCCGTCTCACCGAGCGCCCGGATCAGGCGGGGCGGCGGTTCGAAAGCCATGCGCGAGCGTTTCCTTCCAGTCCGGGTCGTGCCGTGGGGGGCGGGTCAGGGTGCCGTCGAGGCGGAGGCCGACGGCGCCGTACCGGCCGCACCCGTCCCGGTCGTCCCCCCGTTCTCAGCGGCCCGCTCGGCGAGCCCAGGGAAGGTTACGCTCTCCCCGCTCCAGCGCGCCGCGCGCACCGCGGCCTCCCGCAGCGCCCCGGCGGCCGAGCCGCGCCGCGCGCCCGTCGCCGCCCGCACCAGGTCCGCGTACACCCCGGCCAGCCGCTCCTCCAGCCGCGCGGCGAGCCGTACCGCGGCCGCCGAGTCCGGCACCAGGAACGGCAGTGCATACGCGGCGTCCGCGGCGACCGGTTCGCCGCCCAGATCGCGCACCTCACGCACCAGCGCGTCCCGGCGGGCCCGGTGGGCGTCCCACGCCGCCCGCGCCTCGCTCCGGCGCGCCGCGGCGATCCGCCCGCCGACGACGCCGTATCCGTACACGGCCGCGTGCTCGGCCGCCAGCGCTGCCTGCAACGCGGTCAGGTCGGCCTTCTTCGCCTCGTCACTCACTTGGCCCCCTCGGTCAGCAGATACGCGTGCGCGGCCCCGGCCGCCGCCACCGACGCCAGCAGCCGTGCCAGCTCGCCCGGCACGTCCAGCAGGGCCTTGGCCCGCTGATCGGCGAGGGTGCGCTCGGCGCCGGCCAGTGCGGCGAGGGCGGCCTTCTCGGTGGCCGGGACGGCCGGCGCGGGGGAGGGGGAGGCCGAGGACTTCGCGGGGGCGGGCGTGGGCGCCGTACCGTCCGTGAACGCCTGCACGTGCGCCGCCACCTGGGCCCGCAGCGGCCGCAGCCGCTCCGCGAGCCCCGGATACGCGGCGAGCACGGCGTCGTACCGCGCCAGCAGCCCCGCACTGTCCCGCGCCGCACGCGCGCGTGCCCGCGCGGTCACCGAGGAGCTCCCGTCGCCGCCGGAGTCCGGACCACTCGTACAGCCCGTCAGCAGAGCGGCCCCGGCGGCCGAGGCGAGCAGGGATCTTCTGCGCGGCCCCGAGGGGGCACGCAAAGGTGAGGGGTACGGCACGGCTGACGTCCTCGGGGGCCTCGTACGAACACACGGGCGGGAAGGAGCTCCGCCGTGATCACGGTACCCGCGTACCCCCACGCCTGATGTCACCGGCTCAGTGGGACCCACCCAACGGGCGCGGGACCGTATCGATATGCGGCTCCGCCGCGTGGGCGCGAACAGTCCCCACAACCCGCACCCGCCCGGAAACCCCAGCCCTCCGAGCCCGAAGGCGCACCGGCCCCCCGCCGGAGGCAGCACGCATCACTCCCCGCGACCGGATACCCTTTGACCAGACACGCGACCCATCCCACAACAGCACACGCGGCCGAGGAGTCACCCGGATGAGCACCACCCAGAGCGAGAGGCTGC
Source organism: Streptomyces sp. CoH27 (assembly GCF_020181035.1). Taxonomy (GTDB): domain Bacteria; phylum Actinomycetota; class Actinomycetes; order Streptomycetales; family Streptomycetaceae; genus Streptomyces; species Streptomyces camelliae. The sequence continues at coordinate 57,269 of NZ_JAIQYY010000028.1, read as the reverse complement.
GAGAGCTGCTGGAACCGCTCGTCACCTCCCAGGGGCTGGATCTCGAAGAGATCGCCGTGGACTCCGTCGGACGCAAGCGGGTGCTGCGTGTGGTCGTCGACTCCGACACCGGAGCCGATCTGGACGCCATCGCCGATGTGAGCCGTGCGCTCTCGGCGAAGCTCGACGAGACCAACGCGATGGGTGACGCGGCGTACGACCTGGAGGTCGGCACCCCTGGCGCGGAGCGCCTCCTCACCGAGCAGCGTCACTTCGTGCGCGCCACGGACCGGCTCGTGAAGTTCCAGCTGACCGAGGGCGGCGAGCTGGTCGCCCGGATCCTGGACGTCGACGACGAGGGCGTGGACCTGGAGGTCCCCGGGGTCAAGGGCCGCAAGGCCACCACCCGCCGCCTCGCCTTCCCGGAGATCGCCAAGGCGCGCGTGCAGGTCGAGTTCAGCCGCAAAGACAAGACGGACAAGAAAGACATGAAGGAAGAGGAGGAGGCGTAGCCGTGGACATCGACATGAGCGCCCTGCGGGGCTTGGTCAGGGAGAAGGAGATCTCCTTCGACCTGCTGGTCGAGGCGATCGAGTCGGCCCTCCTCATCGCCTACCACCGCACCGAGGGAAGCCGCCGACACGCGCGCGTGGAGCTCAACCGGGAGACCGGGCATGTGACCGTGTGGGCGAAGGAGGACCCCGAGGACCTGGAGGAGGGGCAGGAGGCGCGCGAGTTCGACGACACCCCGTCGGGCTTCGGACGCATCGCCGCCACCACCGCCAAGCAGGTGATCCTGCAGCGCCTGCGCGACGCCGAGGACGACGCCACGCTCGGTGAGTACGCGGGCCGCGAGGGCGACATCGTCACCGGCGTGGTCCAGCAGGGCCGCGACCCGAAGAACGTGCTGGTCGACATCGGCAAGCTGGAGGCCATCCTGCCGGTGCAGGAGCAGGCGCCCGGCGAGACCTACCCGCACGGCTTGCGCCTGCGGTCGTACGTCGTCCGCGTGGCGAAGGGCGTGCGCGGCCCGTCGGTGACCCTGTCCCGGACGCACCCCAACCTGGTGAAGAAGCTCTTCGCCCTGGAGGTGCCGGAGATCGCCGACGGGTCGGTCGAGATCGCGGCGATCGCCCGCGAGGCCGGCCACCGCACCAAGATCGCCGTACGGTCCACCCGTTCGGGTCTGAACGCCAAGGGCGCTTGCATCGGCCCGATGGGCGGCCGGGTGCGCAACGTGATGGGCGAGCTGAACGGCGAGAAGATCGACATCGTCGACTGGTCGGACGACCCGGCGGAGATGGTGGCGAACGCCCTGTCACCCGCTCGGGTGAGCAAGGTGGAGGTCGTCGACCTCGCCTCCCGCTCCGCCCGGGTGACCGTGCCGGACTACCAGCTGTCGCTGGCGATCGGCAAGGAGGGGCAGAACGCCCGCCTCGCCGCCCGCCTCACCGGCTGGCGCATCGACATCCGGCCCGACACCGAGCAGGCCGGGGAGTAGGCGGGGAATAAATCCCAGCCGCAGGCCGCTGAGATCACGACAACAACCGTTCGATCTTTGCCCCAAAGGGGTGAGGTCGGTACGGGGAGGTAGACTTGACTGTGTCTGGCCGGACGCACACCGGAGTCTGCCCTGAACGCACCTGTGTGGGGTGCCGGGAGCGGGCGGCCAAGGACGATCTCCTGCGGATCGTGAGGATCGAGGACGCATGCGCCCCCGATCCTCGCGGTACGCTGCCCGGCCGGGGTGCCTATGTACACCCCGCCCTGGTCTGTCTCGACCAGGCGGTTCGCCGCCGGGCGTTCCCGCGGGCACTGCGCGCCCCGGGGCCGCTCGACACAAAGGCGTTGCGTCGATACGTCGAGCAGACAACAGTTGCCGAGCAGGCAACACCGTAAGACGTGCCGTGCGGAACCCCCCGTGCGGCCTGGTACCTCGCGAGTCGAAAGCAGGTCGAGATTGCGATGAGCACTCGATGAGTACGCGATGAGTACGCCCATGAACTAGCGACGGTCCGGCTTCAACCCGGACCTCAAAGGAGCGAAGTGGCTAAGGTCCGGGTCTACGAACTCGCCAAGGAGTTCGGCGTTGAGAGCAAGGTCGTCATGGCCAAGCTCCAGGAACTCGGTGAATTCGTCCGTTCGGCGTCTTCGACGATCGAAGCGCCGGTTGTACGCAAGCTGACCGACGCCTTCCAGGGTGGCTCCGGCAAGTCCGCCGGCAAGCCCGCCCCGCGCAAGGCTGCCCCCAAGCCCGCCGCGCCCTCTCCGGTGCAGGCGGCACGTCCTGCTGCCCCGAGGCCGGCAGCCCCCAAGCCTCCGACGGCGCCCGCTGCCCAGCAGCCGGTCACCCCGTCGGCTCCCGCCCCGGCCGCGCCGGCTCCCGGCCCGCGTCCGGTGCCGGGTCCCAAGCCCGCGCCGCGTCCGGCGCCGGCCGCCCCGGAGTTCACCGCTCCGCCGGCCGCCCCGGCCGCTCAGACCCCGCAGGCCCCGGCCGCGCAGGGTCCGCGTCCCGGCGCCCGTCCGGGTGCCCCGAAGCCCGGTGGCGCCCGTCCGGGTGCGCCCGGCCAGGGCCAGGCCCGTCCGGGTCAGGGTGCCTCGCGTCCCGGTGGTCAGGCCCCGCGTCCGGGTGCCCGTCCGGCCGGTCCGCGTCCGGGTAACAACCCCTTCACCTCCGGTGGCTCCACCGGCATGGCCCGCCCGCAGGCCCCGCGCCCGCAGGGTGGCCCCCGTCCTGGCGGCCACGGCGGTCCCGGTGCCCCCGGCGCCGGTCCCCGCCCGCAGGCGCCCGGTCAGCAGGGCGGCGGTCCGCGTCCGCAGGCTCCGGGCGGTGCCCGTCCGTCGCCGGCCGGTATGCCCCGTCCGCAGGGCGGCCCGCGTCCCGGCCCGGCCGGTCCGCGTCCGAACCCCGGCATGATGCCGCAGCGTCCCGCTGCCGGCCCGCGTCCCGGCGGTGGTCCCGGTGGCCGCGGCCCCGGTGCCGGCGGTCGTCCCGGTGGCGGCGGCGGTCGTCCGGGTGGCGGCGGCTTCGCCCGTCCCGGTGGCGGCGGTGGCGGCTTCGCCGGTCGTCCCGGTGGTCCCGGTGCCGGTGCCGGCGGTGGCTTCGCCGGTCGTCCCGGTGGTGGTCCCGGCGGTGGCGGCGGTGGCCGTCCCGGCTTCGGCGGCCGTCCCGGCGGTCCCGGTGGCCGCGGTGGCACGCAGGGCGCCTTCGGCCGTCCCGGCGGTCCGGCCCGTCGTGGCCGCAAGTCGAAGCGGCAGCGGCGCCAGGAGTACGAGGCCATGCAGGCCCCGAGCGTCGGCGGCGTGATGCTGCCGCGCGGCAACGGCGAGACCATCCGTCTCTCCCGCGGCGCGTCGCTCACCGACTTCGCGGAGAAGATCAACGCCAACCCGGCGTCGCTCGTCGCGGTCATGATGAACCTCGGCGAGATGGTCACCGCCACGCAGTCCGTCTCCGACGAGACCCTGCAGCTCCTCGCCGACGAGATGAACTACGCGGTTCAGATCGTCAGCCCCGAGGAGGAGGACCGCGAGCTCCTGGAGTCCTTCGACATCGAGTTCGGCGAGGACGAGGGCGACGAGGAGGACCTGGTGGTCCGCCCGCCGGTCGTCACCGTCATGGGTCACGTCGACCACGGCAAGACCCGCCTGCTCGACGCCATCCGCAAGACGAACGTCATCGCGGGCGAGGCCGGCGGCATCACCCAGCACATCGGTGCCTACCAGGTCTCGACCGAGGTCAACGACGAAGAGCGCAAGATCACCTTCATCGACACCCCGGGTCACGAGGCGTTCACCGCCATGCGTGCGCGTGGTGCGAAGTCGACCGACATCGCGATCCTGGTCGTCGCGGCCAACGACGGCGTCATGCCGCAGACGGTCGAGGCGCTCAACCACGCCAAGGCGGCCGACGTCCCGATCGTCGTCGCGGTCAACAAGATCGACGTCGAGGGTGCCGACCCGACCAAGGTGCGCGGTCAGCTGACCGAGTACGGCCTGGTGGCCGAGGAGTACGGCGGCGACACGATGTTCGTCGACATCTCCGCCAAGCAGGGTCTGCACATCGACTCGCTGCTGGAGGCCGTGGTCCTCACCGCCGACGCCTCGCTCGACCTCAGGGCCAACCCGGCCCAGGACGCGCAGGGCATCTCGATCGAGTCCCGCCTCGACCGCGGCCGCGGTGCCGTGGCGACGGTCCTCGTCCAGCGAGGCACCCTGCGGGTCGGCGACACGATGGTCGTGGGCGACGCCTACGGTCGCGTCCGCGCCATGCTCGACGACAACGGCAACAACGTCGCCGAGGCCGGTCCCTCGACGCCGGTCCAGGTCCTCGGCCTGACCAACGTCCCGGGTGCGGGCGACAACTTCCTCGTGGTCGAGGAGGACCGTACGGCCCGCCAGATCGCGGAGAAGCGCGCCGCTCGTGAGCGCAACGCCGCGTTCGCCAAGCGCACGCGCCGCGTGTCGCTGGAGGACCTGGACAAGGTGCTCAAGGCCGGCGAGGTCCAGCAGCTGAACCTGATCATCAAGGGTGACGCTTCTGGTTCGGTCGAGGCGCTTGAGTCCTCCCTGCTCCAGCTGGACGTCGGCGAAGAGGTCGACATCCGCGTCCTGCACCGCGGTGTCGGTGCGGTCACGGAGTCGGACATCGACCTGGCGATGGGCTCCGACGCCATCGTGATCGGCTTCAACGTCCGCGCGGCCGGCCGCGCGGCGCAGATGGCCGAGCGCGAGGGCGTGGACGTCCGGTACTACTCGGTCATCTACCAGGCGATCGAGGAGATCGAGGCGGCCCTCAAGGGCATGCTCAAGCCGGAGTACGAAGAGGTCGAGCTCGGTACGGCGGAGATCCGCGAGGTCTTCAAGTCGTCCAAGCTGGGCAACATCGCCGGTGTCCTCATCCGGTCGGGCGAGGTCAAGCGCAACACCAAGGCGCGCCTCATCCGCGACGGCAAGGTGGTCGCGGAGAACCTCAACATCGAGGGCCTGCGTCGCTTCAAGGACGACGTCACCGAGATCCGCGAAGGCTTCGAGGGCGGTATCAACCTCGGAAACTACAACGACATCAAGGTCGACGACGTCATCGCGACGTACGAGATGCGGGAGAAGCCGCGGGCGTAACGGCCCACGGTTCGTGCTGGCCGGCGGAACGCTGTTCCGCCGGCCAGCGCCCCGTTGCGCGCAGCCAAGGGTGCCGCGTAAACCCTGTCGAGCCACCGGCGGGTACGCGGTACCGTTCTTGATGTCCCCGGCCACACGGCCAAGGGGCCATCGATCCCGTACCGGCGGGTGAACCGGCTATACACATGTACGTGGGGACTCTGTCCTTCGACCTCCTCCTCGGCGACGTCCACTCGCTGAAGGAGAAGCGCTCCGTCGTCCGCCCGATCGTGGCCGAACTCCAGCGGAAGTACGCGGTGAGCGCGGCCGAGGTGGACCACATGCACCTCCATCGCAGGGCCTGCATCGGCCTGGCGATGGTCTCCGGCGACGCCGGGCACCTGAGCGACGTACTCGACCGGTGCGAACGGCTGGTCGCCGGCCGCCCCGAGGTGGAACTGCTGTCGGTACGACGCCGTTTCCACGGCGAAGACGACTGAACGCCGACGGCTGACCGACGGAACGCCGACGACCGAGCACAGAACGCAAGAAGAAGAAAGAACGGGAGACGGACCAGTGGCCGACAACGCGCGGGCGAAAAGGCTGGCGGACCTCATCCGAGAGGTGGTGGCCCAGAAGCTGCAGCGCGGGATCAAGGACCCGCGGCTCGGCTCGCACGTCACCATCACGGACACCCGCGTCACGGGTGACCTGCGGGAGGCGACCGTCTTCTACACGGTCTACGGCGACGACGAGGAGCGGCAGGCCGCGGCCGCCGGTCTGGAGAGCGCCAAGGGCATCCTCCGGTCGGAGGTCGGCAGGGCCGCCGGCGTGAAGTTCACGCCGACCCTGACCTTCGTCGCGGACGCCCTGCCGGACACCGCCCGGACCATCGAGGACCTCCTCGACCGGGCCCGGCAGTCCGACGCCGCGGTGCGCGAGGCGTCCGCGGGCGCCACGTACGCCGGTGAGGCGGACCCGTACAAGAAGCCGGGTACCGACGAGGAGACGGACGACAGCGCCGAATGACCAGCAAGCCCACCCCGCCCGACGGCCTCGTCATCGTCGACAAGCCGTCGGGTTTCACTTCGCACGACGTGGTCGCCAAGATGCGCGGGATCGCCCGGACCCGCCGCGTCGGCCACGCCGGCACCCTCGACCCGATGGCGACCGGAGTCCTGGTCCTCGGCGTCGAGCGTGCCACCAAGCTCCTCGGCCACCTCGCGCTGACCGAGAAGGAGTACCTGGGCACCATCCGCCTGGGCCAGAACACGGTCACCGACGACGCCGAGGGCGAGATCACCTCGTCCACCGACGCCTCCAAGGTGACCCGGGACGCCATTGACACCGGCATCGCCAAGCTGACCGGCGACATCATGCAGGTGCCGTCCAAGGTCAGCGCCATCAAGATCGACGGCGTGCGGTCGTACAAGCGGGCCCGCGAGGGCGAGGACTTCGAGATCCCGGCCCGCCCGGTGACGGTCTCCTCCTTCACGGTGTACGACGTCCGGGACGCGGTCGCCGAGGACGGCACCCAGGTCCTCGACCTGGTCGTCTCGGTCGTCTGCTCCTCCGGCACCTACATCCGCGCCCTCGCCCGCGACCTGGGCGCCGACCTCGGCGTCGGCGGCCACCTCACCGCGCTGCGCCGGACGCGCGTCGGGCCGTACAAGCTGGACGCGGCGAAGACGCTGGACCAGCTCCAGCAGGAGCTGACCGTGATGCCGGTCGCCGAGGCCGCCTCGGCTGCCTTTCCGCGCTGGCAGGTGGACGCCAGGCGGGCCCGGCTGCTGCTGAACGGCGTCCGGCTGGAGATGCCCGACGCGTACGCGGGCGCCGGCCCCGTCGCCGTCTTCGACACCGAGGAACGCTTCCTGGCGCTCGTCGAGGAACAGAAGGGCAAGGCCAAGAGCCTGGCCGTCTTCGGCTGAGACGGATGCGTGCGTGTCGCCCGTGGAGCGGCGGCCGGCCACGGGGCGGGCCCCTGCCGCCGCTCCACGGTCCCCCCTCGGTTCCCCCACCTCCAGGGTTATCCAGCGGCACCCGACTATTCACCCGTCCGGGCAGGCGCTCGGAGTGAACCGGGGGAGCGGACGGGGGCGCGTTCGCCACGCGATCTGTCGCGCCGATCACCGCGCGCCTACCGTCGTGCACAGGGCACGGGTACGGGCGGGGAGGTACGGCATGGCGGGACGGGGCCCGCGCACCGGAAGCGGTCGCGGGGAGCCGGCGGACGGTACGGGGGAACGGGAAACGCCGGACGGCACCGGCCGCACCCCCGCCCCGCTGCACGCTCCGCCCGACCCCACTCCCGCGCTGGTCCAGATCCGCGACCTGGCCGGCCGCCCCCGGGGCATCGGTTTCCTCGCCGATCACGACGGCACCCTGCTCACCAGCCACGAAGCCGTCGACGGTCTGCCCCGGCTCGTGCTGCACGCCGCCGACGAGGGCACGGGCGAGCGCGTCCGCGTCGTGGACGCCTCCGCCGTCATCCCGCTGCCCGACCGTGACCTGGCCCTCATCCGCGCCGAGGGGCTGGGCCTGTCCCCGCTGCCGCTGACCGTGCGAGAGCGGATCGACGCCGGTACGTATGTACGGCTCCCCGCGGGCTGCTGGCGTCAGGCGCGGGTGCTGGCCGCCACCGAGGTGACGTACACCGCCACCGACCGCTTCCATCTGCTCCAGGACGCGCTGGAGCTGGCCATCGGCACCGGCGGCCGGGACGCCCTGCGGCTCGGCGGCGGCGCGGCGGGCGCACCGGTGCTGGACGCGCGGACCGGCGCGGTCCTCGGCGTCGTCGGCACGGCCCTGCACTCCGCGCAGCGCGACGCGGCCTTCGCGGTCCCGCTGCGGCCCGCCGACGGCCCCCTCGGCGAGCTGCTCGCCCGCAACGCGGCGACCGTGCCCGCGTACGGCGCCGACCTCAACCCGGCCGGCATCCTGGAGCTGACCGCCACCTCGGTCGGCCAGGCCGCCCCGCAGTCCGGCCCGGAGCCGGTCGAACGCGCCCTCCAGGCAAGGGAGTTGGCGGCCTTCACGGACGGCGACCGGAGGGTACTCGCCCTCGTCGGCGCTCCGGGCAGCGGCCGTACGACGGAGCTCGCGGCCCTGGCCGCACGCCGGGCCCGTACCGAGCGGCCCGCGCCCACGCTGTGGCTGCGCGGCGCCGACCTGGCGGACGCCGACGGCTCCGTGGCCGACGCGGCCCGCCGCACCCTGGAGCGCGCCGCCCGTATCGTCGCCGCCGCACGCGGCGGCCACCCCGCCGACCTCGGCGACCACACCCCCGAGCGCGTGGCCCGCCTCGCCGCGACCGCCGGCCGCCCCCTGCTCCTCCTGCTGGACGGCCCCGAGGAGATGCCCCCCGTCCTGGCCCACCGCCTGGCCGAATGGATCCAGGGCACGACCGCCTGGCTCCGCGAGACCGGCACCCGCCTGGTGGTGGCCTGCCGGGAGGA
>NZ_JAIQYY010000028.1:5334-48669 GCF_020181035.1 Streptomyces sp. CoH27 | reverse complement strand
TGGGAGCGGGCGGGAGCGGGCTTCCCACCGGACCTGCTGCACGCGCCGCGCGGCGCGCAGGCTCCGCCGGCCGGCCCCGCCACCGATCCCACACCCCTCCTCCCACCCTGCGTCCGCCTGACCGCCCTCACCCCCGACGAGGCCCAGCGGGTCCGTGCCCGGTACGGCATCCCGGAGTATGCCCTGGCCGAGCGTGACGCCCGGCATCCGCTCGCGCTCCGGCTGCTGTCCGAGGTCCGCGCCGCCACTCCGGACGCCCCGGCCGCCGCCGGGCCCGTCGACCGGCACGAGGTGTTCGCGGCCCACCTGGACCTGATGTGTCTGCGCATCGCGGTGCGCCTCGCCGCCGAGAGCGGACTGCGGGGTACGGCCGTACGCCGGCTCGCCGCGCGGGTCGCCGGGCAGGTGCACGAGGCCGCGCGGCGCAGCCTCGGGCCCGGACAGGGCGAGCTGGACCGGGAGTCGTTCGAGGCGGTGTTCCCGTGGGGGCCCGCCCCGGCGCGGCTCGGCGGGGGCACCGGCTGGGCGTCCGCCGTCCTCGCCGAGGGCCTGCTCGTCCCGGCCGGCACCGGCTACCGCTTCGCGCACGAGGAGCTCGCCGACTGGATCCAGGGCATGCACCTCGACCTGGACGAGGCCCTGCACGCCCTGGTCCACCGCCCCCACACGCCCCGGCAGCCGGCCCCCGTCCCCGTCCCGCACCATCGCGTCGGCCCCGTCGTCCAGGCCCTGCTGCTCCTCGCGAGGCAGCACGGCTCCCGCCAACTCGCCGCGCGGCTACGCGACCTGACCGACGCCCTGGATCAGGATCCCGGCTCCTGGTGGGCCGCCCGGCTGATCGCCCGCACGCTCCTGCAGGTCCCTGACGCGACGCCGTACACCGAGGTGCTGCGGCTGCTCGCCGACCGGATCGTGGCCTGGAGCCGGGCGCGGCGGCCCGTACCGGCCGAGTTCGCGCCCGTCTTCTGGACCGAGCTGCCCCTCCCGGACGCCGAACGGCTGGACCTGCTGCGCCGGCTCGTGCTGGCCGACCAGGCGGCCCCGGGGCCCGGCGGACGCCACCTGGACGCCGTGGCCGGGCTGCTCGCCGCCGCACCCGCCGTCGTACAGCCGGAGCTGATCCGCTGGTTCGACGACGAACGGCCCCTGCCCGCGACCCCGCACGCCACCGTCGCGACCGCCGCGCAGGCGCTGCTGCACACCCACCGGCACGGCGCGCCGGACACCCTCACCGACCTCCTGGTGGCGGCCGCCCACCGGCGCGCCGACGAACTGCTCGCCACGCTCGCCGAGGACGAGCCGGCGGCCGTGTGCCGGGCCGTCGACCGCTGGGCGCACGACGAGCGCCCAGCGCGCCGGGCGGCGGCCGTGGCGTTCGGACTGCGCGCGGCCCCGCACGCGCGCACGGAGGCCGACCGCGAGCACGTGCGCCACTGCGCCCTCGCCGTGCTCGCCCGCCCCGCCGACCGCACCCTGCACGGCGGCGCCCTCGCCCTGCTGGTCCACGACCCGCACACCCGGGAGCAGCACCTGGCAGCGGCCCTGCGGCACTTCACCGACGGCGACCCGCACCTCCCGCCCGGCGCCCTGGCCCCCGCCCTCGCCACCCACCCCGAATCGGTCCTGGAGGCGTTCGCCGCCCGCCTGCACGCCCCGGACCCGGCGGAGGCCCTGCACACCCTCGTCGACGCCACGCCCCCGGCCCTCGCCCGCAGGGTCGCCGCCCTCGCCCGGGAGGCCGTACGGCAGCGCCCGGAGACCGCGGGACTCCTCGCCGGCCGGCTCGCCGCCCACCTCGACCGCCGGCTGGAGCAGGGCCCCACCGCCCGCCCCGTCCTGCTGCCGCTCGTCACCGGCCTCCTCGACGACGGCCACGGCCCGGAACCGCTCCGCGCCGCCCTCGCCTCCGTCCTGGCCGCCCCGGGCACCCCCGCCTCCCGCCCGCTGCGCCGCGAGCTGCTGGAGATCCTGCTGGCCCGCGAACAGGAGCCGTCCGTCCTGGACGCCGTCCTGCACGCGGCGGCCGCGCACGGCGAGCGCCGGGAGGAGGAGATCCGCGGGCTCGTCCACCGCACCGGCCTGCTCCTGGTCCGCACCCCCGAGGGCGCCACCCGCTTCGACCGCGGCCTGGTCGACCTGGGCCGGCACGTGCCCGGCTTCGCCACGCTGATGGCCCGCTGGCTCACCGACACCCCGGACGACTGGGCCGCCGTGGTGGGCCCGAGCACCCGCCGCACCCTGGAGAACCTGGCTGGTGTGCGCGTACCGGCGTGACCGGTGCGTGCCAGAGATGCCGTGAACGTGCGCCCGGTCACAGCCCCGACACCGATGCGGGGCGGAGGCACCCGGCATGGCACCCTTAGACCTGCACAAGTCTTGAGAATCAATACGGACACGGGTTCGAGGAGCGGTCACAGTGCAGCGCTGGCGTGGCTTGGAGGACATCCCCCAGGACTGGGGGCGCAGCGTCGTCACCATCGGTTCCTACGACGGCGTCCACCGCGGCCACCAGCTGATCATCAAGCACGCCGTGGACCGCGCCCGCGAGCTGGGCGTGCCGGCCGTCGTCGTCACGTTCGACCCGCACCCCAGCGAGGTCGTCCGCCCCGGCAGCCACCCGCCGCTGCTCGCCCCGCACCACCGCCGGGCCGAACTGATGGCGGAGCTGGGCGTGGACGCGGTCCTCATCCTCCCCTTCACCACCGAGTTCTCGAAGCTGTCGCCCGCCGACTTCGTGGTGAAGGTCCTGGTGGACAAGCTGCACGCCAAGGCGGTCGTGGAGGGCCCGAACTTCCGCTTCGGCCACAAGGCCGCCGGCAACGTCGAGTTCCTCGCCGAGCAGGGCAAGACGTACGACTTCGAGGTCGAGGTCGTCGACCTGTACGTCACCGGTGAGGCGGGCGGCGGCAAGCCGTTCTCCTCGACCCTGACCCGCTGCCTGGTCGCCGAGGGCGACGTCGAGGGTGCCCGCGAGATCCTGGGCCGCCCGCACCGCGTCGAGGGCGTGGTCGTACGCGGCGCCCAGCGGGGGCGGGAGCTCGGCTTCCCCACCGCCAACGTGGAGACCCTGCCTCACACCGCCATCCCCGCCGACGGCGTCTACGCCGGCTTTCTGCACGCGCAGGGCGAGGTCATGCCGGCCGCGATCTCGGTCGGCACGAACCCGCAGTTCGACGGCACCGAGCGCACGGTGGAGGCGTACGCCATCGACCGCGTCGGCCTCGACCTGTACGGCCTGCACGTCGCCGTCGACTTCCTCGCGTACGTGCGCGGCCAGGCGAAGTTCGACTCGCTGGAGGCCCTGCTGGAGCAGATGGCCGCGGATGTGAAGCGGTGCCGGGAGATCGTGGCGGCGGAGGAGTAGCACTCCTCGTAGGACACGAAAGGGCGGCCGGTGCGACGAGCACCGGCCGCCCTTTGCGCTTGTGGCTACTGCTGCGGCTGCTGCTGCCCCTGCGGGGGCTGGGGGTAGCCGTACGGCTGCTGGCCGGGCTGCTGCGGGTACGGCTGCTGCTGTCCCGGAGCCGGGGCCGGAGCCTGCGGCGGGTACGGCTGACCGGGCTGTGCCTGCTGGGGCGGGTAGGGCTGTCCCGGGACCTGCGGCGGGTACGGCTGGCCCGGCATGGGCTGCCCGGGCATCGGCTGGCCGGGAGCCGGCCAGTCCGGCATCGGCTGGCCCGGCATCGGCGGGGCGGCCACCGGCGGCGGGTTCCCGTCGCTGGTCCACAGCCCGTGCGACTGCTGATGGCGTACGAAGTCCTCGGCGACCAGCGCGGCGAGGTTGAAGTACGCCTCGCGCGTCCGGGGCCGCATCATGTCGAGGTCGACCTCGGCGCCGGCGGCCAGATGCTCGTCGAACGGCACGACCACGACCGCGCGGGTCCGCGTCTCGAAGTGCGCCACGATGTCCTCGACCTTGATCATCTTTCCGGTCTCGCGGACTCCGGAGATGACCGTGAGGGACCGGGAGACCAGGTCGGCGTACCCGTGCGCGGACAGCCAGTCCAACGTCGTACTGGCGCTGCTCGCACCGTCCACGGACGGCGTCGAGATGATGATCAACTGGTCGGCGAGGTCGAGCACGCCACGCATGGCGCTGTAGAGCAGACCGGTGCCGGAGTCGGTCAGGATGATCGGGTACTGGCGGCCGAGCACGTCGATCGCGCGCCGGTAGTCCTCGTCGTTGAACGTGGTGGACACGGCCGGGTCGACGTCGTTGGCGATGATTTCGAGCCCGGACGGCGCCTGGGACGTGAACCGGCGGATGTCCATGTACGAGTTCAGATACGGGATCGCCTGGACGAGGTCACGGATGGTGGCCCCGGTCTCGCGCCGCACGCGCCGCCCGAGCGTACCGGCGTCCGGGTTGGCGTCGATCGCGAGGATCTTGTCCTGCCGCTCGGTGGCGAGCGTGGAGCCGAGCGCGGTGGTCGTCGTGGTCTTGCCCACGCCGCCCTTGAGGCTGATGACCGCGATCCGGTAGCAGGACAGCACCGGCGTACGGATCAGCTCCAGCTTGCGCAGCCGCTCGGCCTCCTCCTTCTTGCCGCCGAGCTTGAACCGACTCGACGCCGCCGTGGGTCGCCCGCTCTTCGCCTTCTGCTTCTTGTTGTTGAGCAGCCGGTCGGCGGACAGCTCCACCGCCGCGGTGTAACCGAGCGGCGCCGCACCGGGGTTGGTCGGCTGCCGCTGGTCGTGCTGGATCGGCTGCGGCCACGCGGCACCGGTCCGCGGATCGACCGGCGCCTGCGGGGGCTGAGGAGCCTGCGGTGCCTGCGGTGCCGACGGCACCTGGCCCTGCGGCGGCGGGAAGCCGTAACCACCCGGAACCGTCGGACCGTTGGGGTTCGGCTGCGGTGCGGGCGGCTGGGGGAATCCGTAACCGCCGGGCTGTGCTTGAGTGTTGGCGTTCGGCTGGGCGGTGGGCGGCTGGGGGAATCCGTAACCTCCCGGCTGCGCCTGAGCGTTGGGGTTCGGCTGCGGTGCGGGCGGTTGCGGGAATCCGTGACCTCCCGGCTGCGCCTGGGAGTCGGCGCCCGGCTGCGGTGCGGGCGGCGGGGGGAAGCCGTAACCGCCGCGTGCGGCGGAGCCCTGCGGCTGCGGCAGGGGCTGCGGTCCCGGTGCTGCCAGGGGTGCGGCCGGCTGTCCGGGCTGCGGTGCGTTGGGCTGGCCCGGCTGGCCGGGCTGATTCCAGGCGGCGGGCGCGGGCTGCGGGGCTTGCGGCTGGAACGGCGGCTGCTGACCCGGCAGGGGACCGGGCTGCTGCGGCACGGGCTGGCCGGGCTGCACGGGCCACTGGGCCGCCGGAGCCGGGGCAGCGGGCTGGTAGGAGGGCGGCAGCGGCGGCACGCCCTGCGGTGCGGGCGGCGGCGTCCAAGCGGGCTGCGCGTCCTGGGGGGCCGGGGGAGCAGGCGGCACGGCGTCCTGGGGGGCCGGAGCGGCCGGCGGTACGGCGTCCTGGGGGGCGTCGGCCGGGGCGGCGGTGCTCGACGCCTCGGCGCCCTGGGCGGCGGCGTCCGTGGGCTCCGAGGCGCTGGCGTCGGAGCCATCGGCAGAGCCTTCCGGCCGCGACACGGCGTCCGCTTCCCCGGCCTCGCCCGCGCTCTCGCTCGCGCCCTCGTCCTCGTCCTCGGATGCGGGGCCGGACACATCAGCGGCGTCCTCGGCCTGACGGAGGCTGCTGCCGTCCTCGTCCTCGTCCTGACCCTGCTCCGAATCGTCACCGACCGCGGAGCCGTCCGAAGCGGCGTCCCCGGCCACGGCGTCGTCCCGCGCGGCGGCACCGCTCCCGGCCTCCCCGGCCCCCGAACCCTCGGCGCTCTCCACGCCCTCGGCGGAAGCCTCCGCCTCCGCAGCCGCAGCCGAAGCCGCAGTCGGCTCAGCCTCCGCCGGGCCCTCGGCACCGGTGCTTTCGTCGGCATCCGTACCGCTGGTCTCGACGGCCTCGGCCTCCTTCTTGACGGCCGCGGCGCGCTCGGCGATCTCGGCCATCTCACGCTTCAGCGCCACGGCGGAGAACCGCATGGTGGCCCCGCTCTCCAGATCCCCGTTGCTGGTCTCCGGCTCAGGTACGACGACAGGCGCCGGCGCCGGGACCTCGGGCTGGACCGGCGGCACGGCCGGCTGCTGCTGCGGCTCGAACCCGTGCGGCAACTGCGGCATCGGCACCGGACTCCCCACCGGCGGCGCGGGCTGCACAGGCGGCACCGGCGGCGCGAAGGGCGCCCCCTGCACCGCCCCCTGCACCGGCGCGGGCGGAGGCGGCGGCGGGGCGTACGAGGTGCCCTGCGGCGGCGCGTACGGAGTGCCCTGCGGCGGGGCGTAAGGGGTGCCCTGCGGCGGGGTGCCGACGGGCTGCGGGTGCGGGACGGGAGGCGGCGGAGTCGGCCCGGCAACCGGTGTGTTCGCCGGGAACGGCGGAACCGCGGGCGGGGCCGCAGCACCCGCAGCCCCCGCGTCATCGGAGCCGGCCGGGCTGGTGAATCCGCCCGCGCCCCCCGCGCCGCCTGCCGTGCCGGTGGAGCCGGACGCGTTCTGGGTGTACCAGGCGGGCGGCGCGTAGTCGATGGTGAACTCGCCCGTCATCTCGATGGCGGACTCCGCGTCGGTCTGGTCGTCGTCGGGTGTGTCCCAGCCCCCGCGGATCCCGTCCCGATCGCTGTTCACAGTTCCTCCTGGTGTGGTCGAGCACCCTCATGCCGTGCCGGGGCGACCATGTCGTGTCGTTCCGAGTCGTCCGTAGTCGTTTTCGGGGCAGACCGATCCGCCGGCCCTCCCCCTGGACACCGACGCCCGTTGCACGGGTCCTGCCATCGCGCCCGCTCCCAGCCTAATCACCACGAGCCGTACCTCGGCAGGCCCGCTTGTCTCTCGGCCGGCGCGCACCGGGTGCCGGCGTGCCCCGAAGTACCCCGCCGGCCTTGCGGCTTGCCGGAGGAAACAGGGAACAAACGGCAGACATGTGACGAACAGGAAACGCGAGGATCGCGAACAAAAGGGACGGACAGGGGTAGTTCAGTCCATCCGGCGTGGTGTGCCCAACAATCCGATCTCGGCGTCGGTCGGTTGGGTCAGGACGTACTGCCGGTCACGGTCGGTGCACCACAGAGTGACGCCGTCGGGCAGCGCCGGCAGCGACTCCACCTCGGTGCGCGTGAGCCCCATGGTGCGCCCCAGTTCGGCGGCCTCGTCCGGCGAGACCCGCTGGATGCCGGCGAGCCGCGCCTGCCGCAGCAGCCGGGGCGCGACCGGGCTGAGGTAGGGCAGCAGCGTGAGCACCGACTGCCAGGGCCCGGCCACCACGCGCCCGCGCGGCGGCCGCATACCGCAGTCCCGCACCACCAGGACGGGCGTGCCGGCCGAGGCGCCCTGCGGCGGCACCCGCCCGACGTCGTACACGGACAGGCCGTTCTGCCCGCCGCCCATGGCGTGCACCATCTGCATCCACGCCTGCGGGCGGCCGGTCTCCACCGCGACCCGGGCACCGGTGGCCGCCGAGCGCAGCGCCAGCACCTGGGCCGTCCACAGGCCGCCGATCAGTACGACGTCGTACGGCGTGGGCCGGTTGATGCCCAGGACGGCGGGCTGGCCCTCGGCGTCGACCCCGGCCACCACGCCGTCGTCCCCGATCGGCAGGGCGAGCGCGTCCAGTTGCTGCACCGGCAGTCCGTGCCGGCCGTGCCGGGGGCCGATCAGACCCAGGCCGTGCCGCAGCAGCTCGACCGCCCGGCGCGGACCGGACGCCGCCGTCGCACCGGCGCTCGTGCCGCCCGGCCTCGCGGACATCGTCGGAATCGTCGTCACCGCGCACCTCCGAGGGGCAGCGTGGCCAGCATGCCGGGCAGTTGCTCACGGTCGAGGCGGGTGAGGCCGGCCCCGGACTGCCGGGCCGCGGCCTCCAGGGCGCGCCGCGCCGCCACGAGTTCGTCGTCGCTGCGCCCGGTCACCCGCAGATGCCCGGACAGGGACACCTCCTGCCGCTCCCCGTGCGCGAGGGTGAGACTGAAGGTGGTCGCCAGGGCCGGTATCGCCGTGACCCGGGCGACGAAGTGCGGCAGCGACTCGCTGCTGCCGCCGCCCAGTTGGGGCCAGCGCCGGACCCAGTACGTGGTGTGCCGCCGGTTGTCGCAGCGCCAGCTGCGCCCGGACTCCTCCGTGCGCCGCTCCCGGGTCTCGCTGCGCCCCGCCTCGGCGGTGACCAGCGGGTTGGCGCAGGCCGACGTGGCGAGCGCGGCGACCAGCTCCTCCTCGTCGAGCACCCGAGCCCGGAAACCGGCGCCGGTCAGGCGGCTCGCCAGATGGTCCGCGGCGCGCACGACGCACTTCTGCGCGCCGACAAGCCCGCCGCCCCGCGCCGCCACGGCCTCCGCGCACCTCTCGGGATCGAGCTTCAGCGCGATCCAGGTGATGCGGACGGCCGGGGCGCCCGTCTGCTCCTGCAACGGCAGGTAGTTGGCGACGGCGACGGACTGCTGGGGCAGATGCAGCGCCGGCGCGGGCTGGGTGTGCAGCACGATCTGGGCCGACTCCAGCCGGATCCCGTCCACCTCCAGCGCGTCCCGGACCAGCGCGACCGGCAGCGGCTGCCGGCTGCGCTCGGCCCGCAGCGCGGTCGCGTCGGCCTCCACCTGGAGCACGGCCGTGACGAACGTGCCGTCCCCGACGACGCCGACCGGCCGCCGGTCACGCGCGCCGTAGGAGTAGGTGCGCAGGGCCGGCTCGCACTCCACGGCGGGCACCAGTCCCGGCTCCGTGCCCGGCGGTATCGGGGTGCTCGCCGCCCGCTTCTGACGGGCCCGCAGCTCCCGTGCCGTGGCGAGCCACTCGGGCAGGGAGCGGCCCCGCCGCCGTACGAAGGCCAGCAGGACCAGCACCAGGGCCACGACGGCGGCCGGCACCAGCGCCACCATCCCGATGGCCAGGCCGACGACCAGAGCCGCCGCAGCCAGCTCCACCAGCACGAGCCGTTGCAAACGGAACGCACCGGCCTGGCCCGGCCGGGGCCTGAGGCTGAGCGTGACCGCCTGCCGGTCCGCCCCGCGCCGGTCGGACGCCCCGCGCGGCGGCGTCGCCGCCCCGGCCGCGCGACCTCGTGCCGCCGACCGGCCGCGCGCTCGCGTCCGCGTTCCGGAAGCCATCACTCCATCCCCCCGATTTGCTCACAACTCGCTGGAACCAGGCCGCTCAACAAGGGCCTTGAGGGCCCAGGTACCCTACCCGCTCCACCAGACCCGCTCCGTACCAGGCATAGTAGGGGCCGGGTCCGACTACGGAGGGCGGGGGAGCGTGGTCCCCGGGCGCGCTCCGCGTGAGACACGGGGAGAAACAGGCACAGATGGCATCTCGGCGGGACCAACTCAACGCCTACACCTTCGCGAAGCGCCGCATGCTCGCGTCGTTCGTGCAGTCGTCACCGGAGCCTTCCGACGAGGGGGCGCCGCGGCCGCTGCGCGCCATCCTGCCGGGTGCTGTCGTCGGTGCCGTCGTCCTCGCCGCCTTCGGCGCCTGGGGCATGTTCAAGCCGACGGCTCCGCAGGGCTGGGACACACCGGGACAGAAGGTGATCATCGCCAGCAAGTCCACGACCCGGTACGTCGTGCTGAAGACCGACGGCAAGGTCCAGCTCCACCCCGTCCTCAACATGGCCTCCGCCAAGCTCGTCCTCGACACCCAGGACAACGTGGACATCGTCACCGTCGACGAGTCGATCCTCGACAACGGCAAGATCCCGCACGGCGTCACCATCGGCATCCCCTACGCCCCCGACCGGCTGCCCTCCGACCAGGAGGCCGGCGCGGCGAAGGAATGGGCCGTCTGCGAACGCCCGAGCGGCAGCGGCAGCTCCATCCAGAAGGCCGCGTTCGTCCTCGCCAAGCGCGATCTGAAGCTGACCGAGGGGCCGGAGAAGCTGGGCGGCGGCGAACTCCTCTACGTCACCACCCCGACGGACAAGAAGCAGTACGTGGTCGACGCACAGGGCACGGCGTACCCGGTGGACGCCACCGACCCCCTCCTGGTGGAGACCCTCGTGGGGGCGGACCGTCAGCCGCAGCAGGTGACCAAGGAGTGGATCGCGACCCTGCACCAGGGCGACCCGATCAGCTTCCCGTCGGTTCCCAACGCGGGCGTCCCGGCGAACGCACCCGGCCAGCTGGGGCAGGCCAACAAGGTCGGCATGGTCCTCAGGGCGCCGGTCAACGGACAGGAGCAGTACTTCGTGGTGCTGCCCGGCCGGGTCGCGCCCGTCTCCGACTTCGTCGCCCAGCTCCTGCTGGCCAGCAAGGACCTCGTGAAGCTCGGCCAGGCCGGGCACCCCGAGGAGGTCAGCGCGGGCGCCATCACCCGGGACAAGCCGTTCGCCGCCGACCACAAGTGGCCCACCGAGCGGCCCACCGCGGTCAACGACGCCTCCACCACCGACGGCAGCCGCAACACGGTCTGCACGGTCCTGAACCACGTCGACCCCGACAACGGCGCCACCACCCTGAGCACCTGGGCGGGCAAGGACTTCCCGGCGGCCCTGCCCACCGGCTCCTCCAGCGCGTACGTCACCGCGGGCTCCGGCCAGCTCTACCGCCAGTTCCAGGGCAGCGAGACCGGCGCGGGCTCGGTCTTCCTGGTCACCGACACCGGCCTGCGGTACGCCCTGCAGTCCAATGACGACAGCGCCACCGACGACAAGGGCATCGGCATCACACCCAAGCAGCGCCAGCAGCTCCAGCAGGAGGCCAAGCTGGCGCAGACCCGCCTCGGCTACGCCGGTGTGAACCCGGCCCCCGTCCCCGCGGCCTGGTCGGAGTTCCTGCCCACGGGCCCGCGCCTGTCGACGGCGGCGGCACGCCAGCCGCAGGGATCGTGAGAGGCCGCCCGATGCCCAGCAGCGCCCTGCGCACCCGTACGCCCCTGGCGGCAGCACTCGCCCTCACCGCGACCCTCCTGGCGGCCCCGCCCGCTACGGCGGACGACTCGGGCTCCGACCAGTGCACCTTCTCCAGCACCAACCACAAGTACACCGGCACGCCCTGGGCCCTGCAGCGCGTCAACCTCGACGAACTGTGGAGCCAGTCCAAGGGCAAGGGCGTGAAGGTGGCCGTGATCGACACCGGCGTCGACACGAGCAATCCGCAGCTCACCCACGCGGTGGACGCGTCGCTGGGCGCGAACTACCTCCCCACGAAGGACGACAAGGGCAACAAGCTCGACGTCGGCAAGCCCGACGGCACGACCGACACGGTCGGCCACGGCACCCGCGTGGCCGGCATCATCGCCGCCCGCCCCATGAAGGGCACGGGCTTCGTCGGCCTCGCCCCCGAGGCCACGATCATCCCGATCAAGCAGAACGACGCCGAGGGCCACGGCACGGCGGGCACCCTGGCCACCGCCATTCGCCACGCGATCGGGGTCAAGGCCGACGTCATCAACATCTCGCAGGACACGACGAAGGCCATCTCGGAGGACAACGACCTGCACCGGGCGATCAACGAGGCGCTGACCGCCGGGATCGTCGTGGTCGCCTCGGCGGGCAACGACGGCCTGGGCGGCAACGTCAAGAAGACGTACCCCGCCTCCTACGACGGAGTCCTGGCCGTCGCGGCCTCCGACCGCAACAACGAACGGGCGGCCTTCTCCCAGTCGGGTGATTTCGTCGGAGTCGCCGCCCCCGGCGTCGACATGATCTCGACGGTCCCGAAGGGCGGCCACTGCTCGGACAACGGCACAAGTTTCTCCGCCCCGTACGTGGCCGGTGTGGCCGCCCTGATCAAGGCCAAGCACCGCAACTGGACACCGGGCGAGATCGTGGCCCAGATCGAGCAGACGGCAGAGCGCTCCATCGCCGGCCACGACCGCCTGGTCGGCTGGGGCGTGGTGGACCCGGTCCGCGCGCTGACGGAGGACGACCACCCGATCGAGTCCCCCCACCCCGACTCCGGCCTCACCCAAGTGCAGGCCCCTACCCCCGCCAAACTCACCCTCGGCGAAACCCCGCAGCAACGCACCGCCCGCTACGCCACGTACGTCGCCGTGGGCGCGGCCGTCCTCGTGGCGGGCCTGAGCGGAGGAGCAGTGGCCCTGCGCGACGCCCGCCGCAGGCGTCGTGCGCTGGAAGGCAGGGTGTGAGGACGCTGCCGGTCCTGCTCCTGCCCAGCCCGTCGGGGATGTGGACTTCGTCATCGCCCGAGCGGTGTTGCTCGGTATGGCGGCACTGGGCATCTACTACGGCTTCCAGAGCCTGTCCATGTCCGAGGACGCGCATCGAACACACCGGCAACCGTGCTCCCCGGCACTCCGCGACAAGTCCGGCGACCAGCGTGGAGGGGGAGTGCTGAGCAGTCACTTCCGAGGGGCCCCGCTCGGAAGTTGCCATACCGGCCGTCGTCACATCGCCTTGCACGGCCTCTTTTCTTTCAGTGAAGCCGTATATCCCTGGATCAACTCTTCCATGGCCGATTCATCTGGGCGCGCGGGTTTCAGAACCTTGATGAGGATGCTGATGTCTTCTTCTTCAACGTTGGCTCCCCGACACTTGATCAGTGACACGGCAGCATTATCGGCATACGCGATGGAGTTGCTGTCAGCGGACTTCTGGTCTTGAATCGAGAGTCGGCTGCGCAGGATGTTCCGTGCCGAGTCACCGGCGGTGATGCGTTCTCCGCTGACATCCAGCACGGTGTCTCCATCGACCGTGAGGGTGCACACCTCGGAGCCGTCATCCAGACTTCCGTTCCGTTCGAGAGCAAGACGCTTGCCAGAGGCAAGGAGGAGCCGGGAAAGAGCGTCGACCGGGACGGATACGCCGCACAGTGCCTTCGGGACCGTGAACTCCTGCTTCGGTTTCTCGGAGGAGCAACCGACTGCCGTCAGCACGACAACGCAGAGCGACATGCCGCGGAGGGCGTGAGACGCGTATCTCAATTCTTGCCACTCTCCGATTTCCACCGCTGCCTTGCACCCGTTGGCACACTCCTTGCCGACCTATGTCTCGAAGGCAGTAATGCCGAAGATGTGGGCCAACCTGGCGAGCAGAACCAGTGCGAGTACCACTCCGCCAACGAACGAAAGCCGGCTAGTTCTCAACCAGACCTGCCGACGGCGTTGTGCCTCGCTGCGCCTCTTCGGCCCGCTTGGCGAAAGCATCCGCGAACCGATCAAGGTACGAATCCGTCATGCCGACCTGCGGGCCGGCTTCAGCCATGGACAACATGATGACGCTGCCGACACGCACCTGGATCAATAGCCCCTTTGATCCTTCCACCATCGACCTGGTCGAACCGACCACCGCATCGCTCTGTTCGCCGACCTTGCCGTTCCACAGGGCTCGTGCCTCCGGAACCGTCTGCTTCCAGGACTTCCACACGGTCCCGTACGCCGATTTCGCCGAATCCTCGTCCTGATACGTCTGCACGAGGAAGTAGATGAGCGGCTGCCCTTGCCGAGAGAAGGCCGATGTCCCGGTGTTCTGCACGCCCATACAGGAATTCTGCGCCGCCTGCCCTTCACAGTGGGCAGCCCCCAGTGACCGAGCCTCCTTCAGGGTGTAGGCGACCGGCTCGATCGAGACTTTCCAGCCGGGGAGGGCCTGAGCATGAGGAAGCACCGTCCTGACCTGACTTGGGGTGAAGGGCGCGGGTTCTTTCGCTTGCCCGCCGCATCCGGTAACGAGGGCTGTGGCGGCACATATGGCCGCAGCCGTCCTATGAGCATTCATCGTAGGTTCCGAAACTAGACAGCTCAGCCAAGCTTGGGAGCGCTGTTCGGTAGGGCGTCCGCACCGTCACAGGCCCACAGCTTTCGGGCTTCGAGCCGAAGTGTATCTGCTGCGAGGTTTGCCATTCTCTGGATCGCCGTCCGGGCCGTCGTTTTCTGATACGTGACGTCGACTTCCAGCAGCGACTCGGTACCGCTCTGTTTTGGCGAGCAGTTGGTGAAAAGGTAGACGGTGTCTTCCTTGTGGTACCCCTGTGCCTCACCGAGAACGATCCGAGTAGCACCCGTGGCACTCGCGTTGTGAGCCACGTCCTTCATCGTGTAGCTCTCCCCGGCGTAGAGACTGTGCTTGATCGTCACTGACTCACCCCCGCCGTACACCTTGCACGTTCCGGGTTCTCCCTTGGTGTAAGGCTCCTCTGGATTGAAGACACCGGTATGCCACTGCGAGAATTGCTTGCCCTTCTCCGGCAGCAGAGCTTTCACATCCGTTCCTGGAAGAGCGTCGTCGCACACGCGCGACGGCACCGCGACGGCGGCCTCCTCAGACGGCCACATCTGCCAGGCCACCACTCCAGCTATGGCGAGAGCACTTACAACGGCCAGAGCGATCCACATGGTGAATCGCCTCCGCCTCTTCTCCATGACATTCACGATCGGCTACTTTCCTGCTCTCTGGCGACCCAGACCGTAGGAATTTTCGATCTCACGCTTTGCGGCTGTGGCCTGGCTCTGGGCATTCGCGTCGTCATAGCCGGCTTCCTCGGCGGCCGTGTACGTGGCGTCGTAGATCGCCTGCGCCGAGCTTGCCTGTTGCTGCTCCAGAAAGACGTCCCGGTCTTTCAAGGCTTCTGGGCTGGAATCTCTGGTGAAGTTTTCCACGACAGACGCCTGGATGTCCTCCACGACCCAGCCGGCCACCTCGCCACCCACGGGGATCTTTCCAATACCCATGCCGATGATGCGTCCGGCCCACTTGTCGGCTGTAGCGACGCCTTCGTTGAACTTCGCGTCCTCGGCGATCTTCTCATCAACAACTGCTTGGGTGCGGGACTCCGCCATGATGCCGGCGATCTCACCTCCCGCGTGGACCCGGTTGGCGATCTCCGGAGCCAGCTCCTTGTATTTATCTGCATCATGGAAACCATCATTGACGAGATCGGTGGTCACCGACTCTTGAGAAGTGATAATGGCCCCGTAAGCATCCGGATCCTTCCCGACCGCGCCCAGGAAATTCTTGAGCGTGCCCGGGGAAAGCCCCTCAGGATTGGTCTCCACGTCGAGGTTTCCAAGGTGAGCGCTGGGTCCATGGGTTCCCACCACCGTGCCCCCGTCGCCCATGAACGCGCCTTGCACATCCCGCATGTAGTCGGCGGTGATGTTTCCCAGGCTGTCACGCAAGGGTGAATCGTCCAGGTCCTCGGGCTTGCCGCCGTAACGTTCGACGAGCTTGTGGAAGATGTCGGCCGCCTCCTTGGAATGCGGAGGTGACACGGCGTCGCTCCCATAGGGCAGGCCGGTGGTTGCGGCCTCCAGAGCATGGCCGAGGGCGTCAGGGCCGTAGCCCATGACCGTCTTGGCCTTGTCCTCGTCGGCAAGGACGTTCGCGCTGTTCGTATCCATCGTCCACTCGAAGTTCTTGTCAGTGAGCAGGTCGAGGTACGAGTCGAAGCCTGGTTTGCCGTCCTTCTTAATCGTGCCGTCCTCGTTGTACGCGGTCGGCGGCTGGCTGAAGAACTTCTCTGCGGCCTCCGGGCTGTGTCCCAGGGCCTCCAGGACGCTGTTGAGTGGTTCGTTTCCGCTGCCGAGCTGGCCCGAGGGGTTGAAACCGTAGGTGTCCGGGCTTCCTGTCGGCTTGTTCGACAGGAAGAAATACGGGTCCTTTCTGTGGAGCTGCGTGATGTGCTCTGCGATGGGATTGAGAAACCGTGAGTCGTAGTTGCCGTAGCGCAGCAGGCCCCCCAGCACCTGGTAGCCGTACGGCTTGTTCCACTGTCCCTTCTCCCAGCCGATCTGCTGGGTGCCGAGGCGCCGGAACTCGGCGCCCCAGCTGGGGTCCAGATGGTTCCTGTGGTCCGGGTCCGTGGCGTTGGCCAGCGTGTACCCCATGACCCTCTGCAGGTCCTGTACGGCGTTGAGCCGGGTCTTGGTCGCGTCGCCGCCGGTTCCGTCGATCGACATCTCCGCGTAGAACTGCAGCGCCTTCTCCGGGCCGCCGAGGCCCTGGTAGAACTCGGTGGCGAACTCGCCGTCCTTCTCGGCGGAGTTGTACCGCAACAGCTCATTGAGCTCGCGCAGCTCGGCGTCGGACATCTTCTTGCCCTTGTGCGCCAGCTCCAGGGCGTGCTCGACCTCGGCGTCGTTCAGGGACTCGTACCTGCTGTGGCCGGCGTTGTTCGGGTCGTTGCCGTGGCTCTTCGCCAGCGCCCGGGCGACCGAGGCGTCGATCTCGGCGGCGTGAGCGAGGATTCCGTTGATCCGGTCCTCCAACGCCTGCCTCTGGTCGAGCTGTTCCTGAGTGCGCTCGTCGCTGTCACCGCGGATGTGCGGGAAGAAGCAGCGGACCCTTCCCTCGCCGATGTCCTCGACTCGGACACCGAGATTCGAGGCGTCCACCTGGACGGCGGTCTTGATCTGCTTCTGCAGTGACTCAAGCTCGGTGTGCCCGTCCTCAAGCACCCGGTAGATGCTGTTGGCCTCAATGTGGAGGTCCGAGACCTCCTTGGCGGTCTTGGCCACGAACTCACGCGTCACCGTCGCGTTCACGCCGGCCCACCGCGCCGAGTCCGACTTGGCCTGCATCCCCGTACGGGCACTCTCCGCCGACTTCTTCAGACCGTCGACGGCCTTCTTCCAGTCCGACACAGCAGTGGCGAGCTTGCCGAGATCGACCTCGACGAGGTCGGTGAAGCTGAACGTCATCGCGGGTGCCCCTACTTGAAGTAGTGGTTGAGTTGTGACACCGACACGGCTGAGCCGTCACGCCCACGGAGCACGGCACCGATCTTGGCGTCTTCCTCGGAGTGCAGCTTCTGGGTGTAGTCCAGGTGGTCGGAGATGTGTGCGCATGCCTGCAACACGGACTTCACCTGCGAGGTCCACATCTCCACGGTGGTCTCCAGCGCGCCGCCGGTCTGGAACCCGTGCGACTTCAACGTGGCCGCGGCCTGCATCGTCGAGCCGGTCGCCCCGCTGCCCGCTCCGGCGGCGGCGATGTCGGCCTGACTCTTCACGTCGTCGTAAAGGACGTTGGCCTCGTGCCCGACGGCGCCCAGGTCGTCCTGGTGAACGACCAGGTCGCCGCCCCCTCCACCGCCGTCGGCCGCAGCCAGCTGATTGAGCCGCATATGAGGCGATTTACCTTCGGCTGCCCGAGCCTTGAGCTGCTCCCACTCGTCCCATGCCACGGAAGGGCTCCCTCCCCCGCGCGAAAACTCCGATGCCGGGTCAAGTTAGCAACCCTTGCCAAGGAAAGACTTGGCCATGTCCGCTATCTATGGATTGTCGCTTGTGAAGATTCACGGCGGGCGTGTGCGGCGCGGCAGGCTTGGCGCCCGGTGCGCGGCCTTGACCTGCAACGACTGGGGCCTCGCGGCGACTTCCGCAGTCATGGCCACCCATCGTCGGTCGAACTGTTCGGCAACCTGGGGATCGCTCGCCCTATGAGTTGCTCTTGTGGTGGCAAAAATCGTGCCTCGATGGCGCATGAGCGTCGAGCTGTTGGCTGGATGTGAAGCTTCTGCGCAGAAGCGGAGGCTCCCCTGTCGCGTTTGACCGTCATGTCGGTCTTGGGTGCTCAGGAGTCGGTCACTTCGGGACACCATTGCAACTGAACCGTCGCAGAGTTCAGTTGGCCGCGATTTGCACAGTGACTACAGTGGTCAGCGATGGATCCGGGGGTCGGGGCGGTGCCCGGACCGTCGGTGGCTGTACCAACGGGGAAACGGGGAAGGGGTCGCGGTGAGTGACGGTGGCGGCTCGGGCATGAGGCGCGGCATCGACGCGCTGAAGGAGTTCCAGGGCAAGATCAATGACGCACTGGAAGAATTTGAGCGTGGTCACGGCGGCCCGTCCAAGATCGCGCAGCACTCGCTCGATCGTTCCTCGTTCGGCGGCTCGCATGCCAAGTTCGGTGAGGCTGACGATCTGCACAAGGCGTACGGGACCGTGCACGAGCGCCTTCACAACCTTTCCAGGACTTTGGGTCTGCACATCCAGGCTCTGCAGCTGGCAACGCAGTCGGCCGACGCCACGTACGACGGGACCGAGGAAGAGGTCTGGCGTCGCTTCTGGCAGATCAGGGGGCAGATCGACGCGGAGTACCAGCAGGCAGTCAAGGAGGCCGGTACCGCTCACAAGCCGGGGTCGGGACACAACGACAAGCCGGTGACACCGCCCCCGGCGCGCAGCAGCAACAAGACGATGGGGACGGGCCTCTCGTGAGCGACGACTGGAAGCAGCAGCCGAAGTACAAGCCCGATGTGCAGCAGGTCGACAAGGAGATCGACAAGCAGGTCGCCCCTGTCACGACCGCGCAGGACCTGCTGGCGAACATGCCGTTTTTCGGCGGTGTCCGGGTCAACTTGCTCGGCGAGACGAACTTCGAGAACCACCGCCTCAACGACATGATCGACCTGGTCGAGCATGGCAACCCCGAACACCTGGAGATGACCGGCAAGGCTCTGTGGGACGCCGGCGCTGCCATCCGTAAGGCCGCGACGGAGTTGAATCTGCACCTCACGGTCGACTGGAAGGGTGAGGGAGCCCAGAGCTTCCGTACGTGGACCGGGCTGCTCGTCAAGTACACCCAAGACCTTGCGGGTTACGCCGACGAGGCTGCGACGCACATTTCGGTGGCCGCGACAGGCCTGGCTTCCGCGCGCATCTCCATGCCGCCCAGGGACACCCGGCCGGCAGACCAGCAGAAGCTGCCCACCGAACTACCCAAGGCCAAGCAGGTCGACAGCAACCCGGACTACGCGGCCGCGGTGAAGGTCGAGCAGCACCGGCAAGAGGCCATCAATCAGATGAACCGGTTGGCCTCGTACTACAAGGTTTCGGCGGCGGACCTGAACAAGCAGAAGGAGCCGGATCCGCTGGAGCCGATTCCGAATGTCGGAGTGCCGCAGCCGCAGGGTGTCTCCGACGGCGGCCATCGAGACTATGGTTCCGCGTCATCGACACCGACGGCAACGGTTCGAGGTGTTGCTGGCGGAGGTCACCACTCGACAGTTGAACCGAATGGAACGAGTGCTGGAGGGCATGTCGGTCCTGTCAGGGAGGTGCGCGACCCGGCCGCGAGCCCCAGCCGCGATATCGGTACGCATATCGACACGGTCGGTACGCTGCCTCCCGCCCCTGCACCGCACGACACGCCGACGCCGACGCTTCCTACGACGAGCGGCGGTGGAGGGCCTACACCTCCGCCGTTCACTGGCCCGACGACGCCTCCCATCGGGCCGGCCGTCGGGCGTGCCACCAACTATGGCCAAGCATCCCGACTGCCTCTGTCCGCGCAGGGTCGTACGGGTCCCTCAGGTTCCGCAAGCGGCCGGGTTCCGCAAGGTTCTGGACGAGTGGCCGAGGGGCCTGAGGAGCAGCCTGGCCGTGCCACCGCAGGCGGCCGAGTGCCGCAGGGGCCATTGGGGCAGGCTGCCCGTGCCGCGGGCCGCGCGACTCCGGCCGGCCAGCCAGGTGTGAGGGGCGGTACGACGCAGGCGGGGCGGTCACCGCTTGGGCGCGGCGTGACCGGTGGCACCCCGAGACCGGTCAATGCACCGACCGAACGTATGGGAGCCAGCGGACCCGCGCGCAATGGAGTTGTGGGGGGCAAGCCGGTCACCGAACGTTCGATCAGCTCCGGCTCCACCTCGCGTATGCCGCGCGGTACGGTCATCGGTGCCGAGGAACCGGGCTCCTCCACGCCAGTGAAGGGCGCCCTTGGTCAACGAGGGGTCGTGGGAGCGCCCGCTGCCAAGGCGGAACGCGCTACAGCGCAGGAGGTCCTGCGCTCTGCAGGCAGCCCTAACGGCGCGATCGGCGCACCTCGCAACTCTGCCTCGCCCCCCAAGGGCTCCGGGCCCAGCAATGGTGGCTCGGGGCTCGGAAGGGGCGCGGTCGGCGACCGATCGGCATCGGACGGTGGGGCCGGTCGGGCTGGTCAGGCGACCGAGAAGAAGCAGCGCCGCGCGTCCGAGAAGCAGCGACGCGACGCGTCACAGAACAGCGACTGAACTCGAACGAGGACGTACACGGGCATGAAGCCAGCAACCCACCGGCGGAGCATGAGAACTGCCGTCCTGACGAGGCGTAATGCGGGGCGTTTCTCTGCCCTGTGTGCGGCACTGGGCACGTTGGCCATCACGTCGGCGACGCTTGCTCCAGGAGCGGCTGCCGTGGACGTTCAGTCGAAGGAGTGGTACCTGGACGCGATGAGCGCCCAGGATATGTGGAAGATCAGCACCGGCAAGGGGGTGAAGGTAGCCGTGATTGACAGCGGGGTCAATCCAACGACTTCATCTCTCAAGGGTCAGGTGCTTGTCGATGAGGTCCCCAAGTCCGTGGCATATCACGTCACCCAGGACTACACGGGCCACGGCACTTCCATGGCCGAGATCATCGCTGGCACCGGCGCGGGCGGTGGCATCAAAGGCCTGGCTCCAGGGGCGAAGATCATTCCTTTTCGCGTCGCCCTGTCTGGGCTGAAGGGCGCGCAGGAAGTGAGCAACACGCCCGATAATGCTGCAGCGATACGGGCAGCCGCGGACAGTGACGCGAAGATCATCAACATGTCCTTCGGTGGTCCGTACGCCGATGACGAAACCAAAGCCGCAATGAAGTACGCGGCGTCCAAAGGCAAGTTGTTGTTCGCAGCCATCGGTAACAATGGAGACAAGGGAAACGCGCCTGACTATCCGGCTAGTTATCCCTATGCCATTGGTGTAGCCGCTCTCGACAAGTCCGGAACGGTGGGTAAATTTTCCACGCACGGGGACTACGTGGATCTCGCGGCTCCGGGACTGGGTATCCCCTCGTGGTGCGACAGCACGTTCACCAAGTATTGCGACAGTTGGGGCACAAGCCCCGCCTCCGCCATCGCCTCCGCGTCCGCCGCCCTGATCTGGTCCGCTCACCCGAACTGGACGGGCAACCAGGTCCTGCGGACCATCATCGACACCGCCGGCCGTTCCTGGCCGGAGGACAAGCCCAGCACATATCTGGGCTACGGCGGTGTCCGCCCTCGGCGCGTGCTCATCAACAAGGACATCAACCCAGGGCCGGCCAACGTCGACCCCCTTGCCGACGAGAACGGCACCCCTGCCACCCCCGCGCCCTCGGCCACAGCCACCTCCGGCAAGTCGTCGAAGGACTCCGGCTCCGCCAGTGGCCCCACCTCCGCCGCAGCAAAAGACTCAAACTCCGGCAGCAACACGACCACCTGGGTGATCGTCGGCGCCGTAGCAGCCGTACTAGTCATCGGAGGCGCCGGTTTCGCCGTGCTGCGTGCGCGTCGTAACGCCTGAGCGGTCTCCCTTATACCTGCTCATTCGCCGAGTGAGCAGCAGTCCGCTTGCCATAAGTGCTGATGCCTGACTCAGCGCCTGGCAAGGTCAGTTCACAGAGAGAAAGGCCATCGACATGGCTTCAGGGCGTCAGAAGGTAAGTGACAAGGACATTCTCGCCCTCGAAAAGGAGCTGGCGCATCGCTTCGAGGGCATCAAGGGTCAGCTCAAGCAGCTGCAGGGGATCATCGACAGCATGGAAGGGCACTGGAAGGGCATCGGTGCCGGCGCGTTCAACGCCAAGCAGACCGAGATCAACGAGCGCATGGTCCGGATCGGCAACATCCTCGCCAAGTTCATCGAGGCCATGAGCCAGACCCGGAAGATCAAGGACGGCACCGAAGACGAGGTCCGTTCGCAGGTCCAGAGCATCGACGTCAACTACGGCGGCTCGCACTCGGCCCTGTCCAGCTACTGATCCCCGCCAGGTCACCACTTCTCACCAACGGAGCAATCATGGCAAACAACAGCGGCGAGCTTGAGGTAACTTACGGCAGCCTCGACGACACGGCGACCCAGCTCGCCAACCACGCGCGGCAGCTTGAGGAGAGCCTCGAAGCCATCAAGCAGAAGGTCGCCGGCGTTGCGAGCATGTGGGAGGGCGAGGCCCACACCGCGTACACCGAGCATCAGGCCGCCTGGGACCGCGAGGCCCAGGGCATCCACGAGGCCCTGCAGCAGATCGGCAAGGTCGTGCACGCGGCCGGCGGCGACTACCAGGGCGGCGACCGGAAGGCCGCCGGCTACTTCATGTAAGACCCTGCGCGCAGTGCATGCAGCTGACATGCACTGCCCAACGGGCAGGACGCAGCAGCGGGGTGGGCACGCACGGGAGGTGCCCACCCCCTGTCTTGCCCGGTGCGATGATGAACGACGAGTCGGGACGAGGAATGCACGGCACAGGTGGGGCGGCAGGCATTGCCGGCGGTGAGAAACCGGGCAGAGCCGCCAAGCCGCGGCGCCGGGTGGGCCCGTACACCCTGATCACCGCGCTGGACGATCCCCACACCAAGGTCCCCGTCCCCGAGCGGCGCTACATCGCCCGCACCTCCGACGGACAGCACACCGTACTCCTCTCCCTCCCGCAGCCCGGCCGCGATCCTCAGAGCTTCTTGGCGGAGGCCGAAGCCTCTCGTTATCTCCTCGGTCCCTGCGCCGTCCCGGCCACCGCAATCGCCGGTCCGGGCGAGCCCGCCTGGTACGCCGTGCCGTACATCCCCGTCCTGCCTCTTCCCACCGCCCTCGCCGTACACGGCGGCCCGCTGCCCGAGCATTCCGTACGTGCGCTGGGCGCGGCCCTCGCCGAGACGCTGGTCGTCCTCCACGGGCAGGGGCTGACCTTCGCCGGTGTGTCACCGGCGGCCGTACTCCTCGCCGCGGACGGGCCCAGGCTCTCCTGCTACGGTGCGGTGCGCGCGGCTGCGCCGGACGGTACGGAGCGTTCCGGGCTGCCGGGGCTGGAGGCGGGAAGTCTGCCGCCGGAGCAGGCGTCCGGCGGGTGTCCGCGGCCCCTCGGGGATGTGTACGCCCTCGGGGCTACGCTCGCCTACGCCGCCACCGGCTACACGATGCCGGAGCGGGAAGAGATCCCGGCCGCGCTCCGTGCGCTCATCGGCCGGTGCCTGTCGCGTGATCCCGGAGTTCGGCCTCAACTCGCTGGAATCATCGCCAAGTTGGGGTCAGGTGCCGTCTCGGCCGGGGCACCCGGCCGGCTTCCCGGCCGGGTGATTGCCGCCCTCGCCCATCAGTCGGCTGCCGTCCTCACCGCAGAGATCCCCGTCGAGGGGCCGCCGACATCGCCCCCACTCCCAGTACCCCACCCGAACTGACGACATTCATGCCCTTCCCCCTCAACCACGACGACCCCCAGACCTTCGGCCCGTACCGCCCGGTCGCCCGACTCGGCAGCGGTGGCATGGGCACCGTCTATCTCGCCCGCACGGCAGGCGGCCGTACTGTGGCGCTGAAGGCGATGCACGCCCACATCGCCTCCGATCCCGCCTTCCGCACCCGGTTCCGGCTGGAGGCCGACGCGGCGCGGGTCGTGGGGGAGCGGTTCGGGGCCGGGGTCGTGGACGCGGATCCGCGAGCCGAGTCGCCCTGGCTGGCCACGGAGTATGTGCTCGGGCCGCCCCTCGACGAGGCTGTGGAGCTGTGCGGTCCGCTGCCCGAGGCGTCCGTACGGGCCCTGGGGGCGGCGTTGTGCGGGGCCCTGGAACAGTTGCACGCGTCCGACGTCGTCCATCGCGACCTCAAACCGTCCAACATTCTTGTCACGGCGTATGGGCCGAAAGTCATCGACTTCGGCATCGCCCGTGCGGCAGGGGATGACCGCCTCACGCGGGTCGGGGTCGCCGTCGGCACACCTGCCTTCATGTCGCCGGAACAGGCGAGCGGGCAGGAGCACACGCCTGCCGGTGACGTCTTCGCGCTCGCCGGTCTGCTCGTCTTCGCCGCAACCGGACGTCCGCCCTTCGGGCACGGCCAGGCGGCCGATCTGCTGTACCGGGTGCAGTACGCCGAGCCCGACCTGAGCGGTGTACCCGGTGGTCTTGTGCCGATGCTCGTGCAGTGTCTGGACAAGAATCCCTTCCGGCGGCCGACCACCTCCCAACTTGCTGCTGAATTCCATGACGGGTCGGGTGAGTTCGCGGATCACCTGCCCGACGCGCTCCTTGCGGACATCGCCCGCCGGGCGACCGAGGTCTGGCAGCTCACACCGCAGCGTTTGCCAGCTCCGCTCGACGAGGAGGCGGAGACTGCGGCGCCGACGGCCGCCGCACGCATCTCCCGTCGACGGCTGCTGTTCACCGGCGGGGGCGCGGCTCTGGCAGTCGCGGGCGCCGGGGCGGCGGCTTGGTCCTGGAACGAGTGGTCAGGTACGGGTCCCGGACCGCAGCCCACTGCTGGGCCGAGCAACAGCTTGCTGCCGAAGAAGAAACTGGACTCTAGCTGGCAGATCCAGGTCGCCGACCCGCCTGACGACACCATTCCGGCGCAGCTGCACGTCGTCGCCAACCTGGTGACTCTGGTGGCGGGCAAGGGCTTGGGTGGCATTGTCGCGCAGAACGGGCACGTCCAGTTCGCGTCGGACCAGATGGAGAACACCTGGCAGGTAGCCACCGACGGAGAACGCCTCATCAGGGTGGTGCAGGCGGACGGTTCCGAGAACAACGCGGGCAAGCCCGGCGGATTCCCGCTGCTCCTTGCCTCCGTCGACCTTCTCACAGGCAGAGCGTCAAAGCCCTTTGCGGAGTTCACCGACTTCAACGGGGTTCTCCCCGAAACCCAACTGGTGTGCACCGCGGACGGCGTCGCCTATGTGGCGGCTGGCCGAGGCAAGTTCTCTGACGAGGGTTTTCTCGCCTCCCAGTCGTGGTACCTGTTCGCCGTCGACATCACCTCGGGCAAGCGGGTATGGACGACGCCGTTGCCTGCACGGCGGCAGGGGTCCGAGCGGCTCTACTTCCTCAGCGCCGCGGTCACCGGACGTCACCTCGTGACCCTTCAGGAGGCAGACGACGGCACCGTACGGGCCGTCGTGCGCGACACCCGCACGGGTGCCGTCCGCTGGGACCGTCCACTCGACGGAATCAAACCCGACCGCGTGCGGCAGCCACTGGCCGTCGACGGACAGCAAATGTATGTGGGTAACGGGCCGCTGCGGGCTCTGCGGCTCAGTGACGGCGCAGTCGCCTGGAACACAACGTCGGGGCGACGGGGCACGACGTACGGTCCCCCGCTGGTCAGCAACGGCACCGTGTTCGCGGCCGAGAAGGGGCGCGGGCTCGTCGCCTTCACCAGCGACGATGGGACTGTCATGTGGGAGGAGCGGGGCGGCCAGGGGGCCGATGCCGATGTCACCGCCCCGCCGGTGATCGGCCCCAACTACGTCTACAACAAGCGTGGATCGGAGCTGGTGGGCGTGGCCTGGCATGCCAACTTCGCGCCGGCCCGCTCGTTCAAGACCACTGGCGACCAGTTCGTCGCCCATGAGAAGTCCAGCCGGGTCATCGCGCTGGGCGGAAGGTTCCTGGCGGCCTTCCCTCTGCAGTGAGTCGTCCCCGCGTGGAGCGAGCTACCTGCGGAAAAGAAGAGAACCGGTGGGAAGAAAGAAGAGAGAGCGATCCGCGATGAGACCCCTGGGCACCGGCGACCCGATCCGCCTCGGACCGTACCGGCTGCTCGGTGTGCTGGGCGAGGGCGGCATGGGCAAGGTGTACATCGGCCAGGACCACGCGGGAACCATCGCAGCCGTGAAGGTGCTCCGACCGGAACTCACCCACGACACCAACCTCGCCCAGAGGTTCGTCCGCGAGGCGTTGGCCGCCCAGGCCGTACGGAGTCCCGGTGTGGCCGCTGTCCTGGGTGCCCAGACCGAGGGCGGACGGCCGTGGATCGCCACTGAGTTCCTGGCGGGGCCGACGCTCGATCAGATCGTGGAGAGATTCGGCCCGCTGGGCGACGGCACGGTCCGTGCCCTGGCCGCATCCGTCGCCCGTACCCTGCGCGACATCCATGCCGCCGGCTTCGTCCACCGTGACCTCAAGCCGCCGAACATCGTGCTCACGTCGGACGGCCCGCGGGTCATCGACTTCGGCATCGCACGCCCTGAGCACGGTCTGACGCTCACTACGACCGGGCAGATCCCGGTCACCCCAGGGTACGGCGCTCCCGAGCAGGTGCTCGGACATCGGGTCACTGCAGCAGCTGACGTCTTCTCCCTGGGCGCTGTACTCATCTACGCGGCCACCGGGCACCGGGCGTTCGAGGGAACGCACGTGGCCGCCGTCCAATACGAGGTGGTTCACGGCGAGCCCCGCTGGCACGGCCTTTCACCGGAGCAGCACGCCCTGATGGCTCCGTGTCTGGCGAAGGAGGCGGCCCGGCGGCCCACGCCCGAGCAGATCGCCGGCGCCTTCGCCCAGCCCAAGAAGTCGGATGTGGTGTGGAAGCGCGGCCCCGTGGCGGAGGCGATCAAGGAGCGGGAGCGAGAGGTACGTAACCTCACTGCCCCGCTGCTGTCGACCGGTGAGATGGGGACTGGGCCGAGCAGGCGACGCCTGCTCGCAGGGTTCGCGGCCGGCGGTTCCGTACTGGCCGCCGGGGGCACCGCGACGGGCTGGTGGCTGCTGCGTGGCAGCAAGAGTGACCAGCGCCGGAAAGACCCGTTCACCTACCCGCCCGCCGTGAAGACACCGGCGGCACGACTGCTCTCCGCCGACCAGGGTGACTTCATCGTCGGGAAATCCCCGAAACCGTTGTGGAAGGCGCTCGGCGTGACCGACGCCAAGTCACCGGCCCCGTTGCCGATACGAGACGTCGTCATCGTTGGCAACCCCGTAACCGGTATAGCGGCTCTCAACGTCGTCGACGGCAAGCGCCGCTGGAGCGCTCCAGAGATGCAGAAGTCACGCCGTTACCTTTCGTTGTCGGACCGGCTGCTCGTGGCCGCTGACGACCACGGCACACTGCACACCTTCGTCCCGTCCACCGGGGAGCCCAGGTGGACGGCGGCGGCCGACGCCGACATGCTGCTAGCCGCGGACGAGGAAGCGGTCTACCTCCTGACGAAGGACCACCGGCTGCGCGCCGTGGGCCGCTCCGACGCCAAGATCCGCTGGACGGCACAGCTGCCAGACGACTTCCGCAAGACACTCCTGCCCAGGTCGGCCGTTGATCAGGGACGGCTCGTCGTCACTACCAGTACCGGGCATGCCATGGTGGTGAATACGAAGAACGGTCGTATGGTGTGGACGGCCCGCAACCTGGCGAAGGATCGCTACCTCTTTTCGGTTGCGAGGAACGGCATCGTCTGCCTCAACGGCAATGCCCTCTCCGCACACAGGATCTCGGACGGCAAAAAACTGTGGACATACACGGAGAAAGCCTACTACGACGACAGTAACGAAGAGTGGTCTCGCCCCAGCATCTATGGCGATGTGGTGTACTCGGCCGCCTGTAACAGCGAGGGGTACGGCACCCCCATGGGTATCGACCTGCACAGCGGAAAAAAGCGGTGGGAAGCCGAGCTGGCGGTGAACAACAACGATTACCCGATCCTTCTGCAGGGCACTGGGGTCTGGATCATGGATCCCGATGGCAGCGTCGGCAGCACG
Organism: Streptomyces sp. CoH27; assembly: GCF_020181035.1. Lineage (GTDB taxonomy): Bacteria > Actinomycetota > Actinomycetes > Streptomycetales > Streptomycetaceae > Streptomyces > Streptomyces camelliae. Next base: position 21,284 of record NZ_JAIQYY010000028.1, on the reverse strand, counting down.
CTGAGGACAACGGGTACGGACAACAAATCAGAGGAGATCTGGTCCTACGACCTCGCCAGGGACGGCGATGCGGTGTCCTTCGCCGCCGACGGCAACCGCGTCTTCGCGGTGAGTCATGGCACTGTGTACGCGCTGCCGGTGTTCTGAAGATGAGCACTGCGGCCGCTGGCCCTCAGAGGCGGGAGCCTCGTCGAGCCGGCGGCGCCCGTTCCCCTCTGTGCTTCACATCCGCCAACCTGTCTGAACCAACGGTTCCCCCTCTTCCGTGGGTGCGAAGTAGGGCGTGGCGGCGCCCGCGGTGGAGTGGGCGATACTGACTGGTGTTGAGACCGGCGAGGTCCGGACCCAGGCCGGCGAAGCGGCACCGTGTCAGTCGTCCATCATCAGCGGCTCTCGTAACGAGGCAGTTCCTTCGGAAAATTGCGAGGAGCCTTGCACTCGGCCAATGCGTAGGCGTGCTGCGCGAGCTGATAGGCGAAGTCGCTCAGCACCTGCCGCAGTGGCACCCCCTTGACCTTGGCAGGTCCTTGGAGCCGGGCCTCGCCGACCACCGCGTAGGGGCGGGACGCGTTGTACCCGGGGACGCCGGGCGGTGTACAAGGCACGTATACCGAGGAGGTGGCCGCACTGGAATTGACCTGAGCCAGAGCTTCTATATCGCCCACGGACACCCGAATGATCTGGGTTTGCCCCCCGGACTCCCGATAGTATTCGAGCCAATCTCCGCGGGAGGTGGGCTGGACCCTCGCTTCCCCGGAGAGGGATGAGTCGTTGCTGGTGGAGACGTGGCACCAGAAATCAAGGTCAGCTCCCGCTCCCTGGGCGTCGGAGCCGCTTTCAGCTGATTGTGCCCTGGGCAGCACTCGCTGGACCGTATCGCGTTTGAGAGTGCCTTCACACATTTTGCCTGGGAGAAGGTAGAGGCCTTTGTTCAGGAAAATCCATCCAGCGCCACAGAAGATTCCGAGAGCCACAAAGAACAAAAGGATGACCCTCCAGTTCTTCCAGGAAGCACGTGGGCTTCGGCTCCTCTGTGACGTATCCATTAGGGACGCTCCTTCGTGTTACTCAGGTACTGACTACTGGCGTCCCATCCCAAATTAACGGCGTTGCGGACGAGATCGTCGGTGCCGTCCTTGGGTGAGTTCAGATGATGCCGGGCGAGCGCGTCGTCCGTCGACCATTGCGTTTGCTGATTGACAGAATCCCGCATCGCGTACAGGTCCTTGGCGCTGGAGTACAGTCCCTCGTCCTTTGCGCCCTGCATCTGCTGGCCTTCGATCAGACGGTCGACGGCCGCACCGGCAACGGCTCCGGCTCCTCCTCCGATCACGGACCCCATCATCGCGCCGCCCAGATGCTCGGGGACCTTGAGGCCGGAGAAAGCGATGTTAACCCAGCTCTTGGCGGCATCCCCCTTTGCCTTCAGGGCGTCATTGTAGTCATTCTGTGTACCGATGGCGGCCTCTACTTTGCCATCGGCCACGGAATGTCCGACGATGCCCTCGATGATGCCCGCATTCCTGCCGATATCCGTAAGGACCTGCTCACGGGGACCGTCGAACAAGGACGGGTCGGAGAGATGTGATTCAAGGAGGCTGCCGGTGTAAATGCTTTCACCGTAGACTATCCCGGCCCTACCCGCAGGGTCTGCGGATGTCGCGGAAAGGAATCTCACTACATCGCGGATGCGTTCACCCTGAAAGAAGTCGGGCATTTCACTGTTCGTAAGGAAAACGGCCTTCGAGTTGGGTCCGGCTAGGGCTTCGCTGATCTCCGGCATATAAGCCGCCGCCATGTCCCCGAAGCTCCCGCCCAGCCCCCTGGACACGAGGTCCGCGCCCCCGTCAGGATTGGCGACCGCCTGCATGATGTTGGCCATGATCTTGACCTGCGCCGCGCTGTGGGGCGGGGCCATGGAAGAGTGTCGCCGTTGGCTACTCCAGTGACAGCGCTCTCCAAGGCACGCCCGAGGGATGCTCCTCGGTCCGTGTACTCGGTGGTGCCGAGCATATGCTCCAGGTCCGACTTGGACTCGAAGGCGTGAGTCGCCGCCTCGGGATTATGGGAAAGGGCGTCGAAGAGCCCCTCCAACGGGTCGCGGCCGTTCCCGTCACCGAAGACCAGGTCGATGTGGTCATAGCCCTTCACCCAGAGCGAGTCGGTGTTGGAGTCGCTGGCGCCCTTGTCCTGCTGGAACAGCCTGGTCCGGTAGTCGTCGAGGAACTCGGTGTCGAACTCGCCCTGCCGCATCAGGCTGCTCAGCACCTGGGAACCGAGCGCACCAACGGGATTCTGCCACGGGACCTTGGACTCGGAATGGAAACTTGTGTTCATCTCCTTGAGGACGTCTGTCTTCCACGCCCTCATGTTGTCCGAATCCGAGAACGACGCCGTGGCCAGGGTCAAGCTCAGGTTCTGTTGCAGCTCCTCCATGCTCTTGAGTTCCGAACCCCTGGCGCCGGCATGGGCGTTCACCATGTCCGTCCAGAACTGAAGCGTGCCCTTGCCGCCCAGCCCCTCTGCGAACCGCTCGGAGAAGAGAGGGTCGTTGTGGTACTTCTCCAAGTACCGGTTGAATTCGGCGATGTCCTTGGCGGACATCTTGTCGGGGTGCTTGGCCATCTTCGCCAGCTTGTCGGCGGCCTCGACGGCGTCGGCAGCGGTGTCGCGATCCTTGTAGTGGGCGTCGGAGAACCCGTACTTGGCCTGGTCCACGAGAAGCCTCAGAACCTTGGCGGCACTGTTGTCGCTCTCCGTGGCCTTGCTGAGGATGCGCTGGATCTCGTCGCGGAGATCGTCGGCGTCCTTCTGACTGTTGGCGCTTGTCTTTCCGCTGGGATCGGAGGCCCAGTCCGGGCGAGTGTTCCCCATGACGGAGAACGTGCCGTGACCGGTGTCGACGACGGTGAGGTTCTTCTGCTCGCCCCGCGTGATGGCCTCGTTCAACTGAGTTCGGTAGTCGACCAGTTCGCCACGGGTGTCCTTCAGGATGTTGGTGATCGAGTCCGCCTGGGTGTGGGCGTCCGCGAACTCCTGCGCTGTCTTGTCGATGAACTCACGGCTCACCTGGGCGTTGACGCCAGCCCAGTTGGCCTTGTCCGCCTTGGCCTTGAGGTTGTTCTGGGCGTCCTGTTTCAGAGACGCGAGCTTTTTCGTCATCTCCTCCCAGTCAGTGATGGCCTCACCGAGCTGCGAGAAGTTGCCGTGGCGCAGTGCGTTGAGATCCATCGCCGTCAGCTGTCCTTCCGCTCGTCGAAGCCCTTGTCCAGCTAGGAGATGCTGCTGAGCGTGCCGGCGATGTAGGTGTCGTCCGCGGCGTGCTGGTTCTTGGTGTAGCGCATGTGATTGGAGATGTGGGCGCAGGCATCGAGCAGGGTCTGGACCTGGTCGATCCAGTGCTCGGCGACGTGATCGAGGGCGGAGCCGAGGGCGAAGCCCTCGCTCTGCAACCCTCCCGCCGCCTTCATGGAGGAGATTCGGGCGTGATCGCTGTACCGACCGAATTCCTGAAACAACTCATGTGCCGCAGAGCCGATCGCGGCGAGGTCCGACTGGTGGACGGTGAGGTCACCGCGGGTGCTCTCACCGCCCCCGCCGCCTCCCGCCGGCGCCAGCTGGTTGAGTTACATGTGCGTCGATTGCGTCTCGGCTGCCTTGGCCTTCAGCTGTTCCCACTCATCCCACGCCATGCGTGGTTCCTCCCCGATTCCCCGTTGACCCGCCCGGTGGGCGGTCACCCGTCAAGCCGTCAGCCGAGTGATGCCGCCTCAGTACTCCACATCCACCAACCCCGTCTGCACCAACGGCCTCCCCCTCTTCCGCGACACGAACACACCCCGCCCCGCCGGCATCGGCCGCGGCCGGACTCCGTTGAGGATGTCGCCCTCGGCCGGGTCGCCGGCGAGGACGATGCCCTGGGCGCCGAGTTCCTTCATGCGCTGCATGAACGGCTCGTAGGAGGCGCGGCCCGCGCCCGCGGAGGAGCGGGCGATGATGAAGCGGACGCCGACGTCGCGGGCGAAGGGCAGCATCTCCGTCAGGCCGGCGAGCGGGTTGCCGCTGGAGGTGGAGACGAGGTCGTAGTCGTCGATCACCACGAAGACCTGCGGGCCCCGCCACCAGCTGCGGTCCCGCAGTTGCTGCGGGGTCACGTCGGCCGTCGGCGTGCGGCGCTGCATGAGGTCGGCCAGGGCCGCCATGTGGTGGTCCATCTGGCTGGACATCGGGATGTACTCGGCCAGGTGCGAGGCCGGGGTGATGTCCAGCAGCGAGCGGCGGTTGTCGACCACGAAGAACTTCGCCTCGTCGCCGCCGTACCGCAGGGACAGCTGCTTGATGATGAGCCGCAGCAGGTTCGACTTGCCGGACTCGCTCTCGCCGAAGATGAGGAAGAACGGGTCCTGTTCGAAGTCCAGGAACACCGGCTCCAGGGCGTCCTCGTCCAGCGCGAAGGCGATGCCCCGCTGCGGGAGCCGGTCGCCCGGAGGCAGCTGCACGGCCTCCAGCTGGCGCGGCAGCAGGCGGACCTGCGGCGCGCCCGGTGCCTGCCAGTGGCGGCCGACCTCGGTGGTCAGCGCCGCCGTGGCCTCGGCCAGGTCGGTGTCGGAGGTCAGGCCGTCGATGCGCGGGACCGCCGCCATGAAGTGCAGCTTCTGGGGGGAGAGGCCGCGGCCGGGGACGCCTGCCGGGACGTTCACCGCCACCTTGCGGTCGATCTCCGAGTCCATGACGTCACCCAGGCGCAGCTCCAGGCGGTTCATCAGGTGGTCCTTGAGGTTCGCCCGGACCTCCATCGAGCGCGACGCCGTGATGATCACGTGGATGCCGTAGCCGAGACCGCGGGCGGCGATGTCCAGGACCGCCGGCTCCAAGGCCTCGTAGTCCGTGCGGAAGTTGCCCCAGCCGTCGACGACCAGGAAGACGTCGCCCCAGGGTTCGTCCGTCACCGAGATGTCGCCGCGGGCCCGGCGGGCGCGGTAGTCGGCGATCGAGGCGATGCCCGCCGAGCGGAAGTACTCCTCGCGGCGGGTCAGGACGCCGTACACCTCGGAGACCGTGCGGCGCACGCGTTCGGGGTCGAGGCGGGAGGCGATGCCGCCCACGTGCGGCAGGCCGGAGACGGCGGCCATGCCGCCACCACCGAAGTCCAGGCCGTAGAACTGCACCTCGTACGGCGTGTGTGTCAGGGCGAAGGAGCAGATCAGGGACCGCAGGAGCGTCGACTTGCCGGACTGCGGGCCGCCGATGATCTGCATATGGCCCTGCGCGCCCGAGAAGTCGAGCATGAGCCGGTCGCGGCGCTGCTCGTACGGCTTGTCGACGAGGCCGACGGGGACGATGAGGCGGCCGGCGCCCTCGTAGTTCGGCTGGGTCAGGCCACGGCCCTGTACCGCCGCGAGGCCGGGCAGCAGCGAGTCCAGCGCCGGCGGGCTCTCCAGCGGCGGCAGCCACACCTGGTGGGCGGCCGGGCCCTGGGCCTCCAGCCGGCGCACGATCACGTCGAGGACGGTGTCGGCCAGTGCCTCGTCCACCTCGGGGGCCTGCTCGGTGCGCTGTTTGGGGATGGCCGTGTACTGCACCGGCACCTCGGTGGCCGTGAACAGCACCGGGCGCCGGTCCACCGGCAGCGGGCCGCCGCCCAGCGCCGCGCGCTGCGAGCCCGAGCGGTACGTGCCGGAGACGTACGCCGCCTTGAAGCGGACCATCTCGTCCGTGCCGAACTTCAGGAAGCCGGAGCCGGGGACGTTCGGGAGTTCGTAGGCGTCCGGGACGCCCAGCGCGGCGCGGGATTCCGCCGCGGAGAACGTGCGCAGACCGATGCGGTACGACAGGTACGTCTCCAGGCCGCGCAGCCGGCCCTCCTCCAGGCGCTGCGAGGCCAGCAGCAGGTGCACGCCCAGCGAACGGCCGATACGGCCGATCTGCACGAACATCTCGATGAAGTCCGGCTTCGCGGTCAGCAGCTCGCTGAACTCGTCGATCACCAGGACCAGGGAGGGGATCGGCTGGAGCGGGGCGCCCGCCGCGCGCGCCTTCTCGTAGTCGTGGATGTTGGCGTAGTTGCCCGCGTCGCGCAGCAGTTCCTGGCGGCGGTTGAGCTCACCGCGGATCGAGTCGCCCATGCGGTCGACCAGGGTGAGGTCGTCGGCCAGGTTGGTGATGACCGCCGCCACGTGCGGCATCTGGGCCATGCCGGCGAAGGTCGCACCACCCTTGAAGTCCGCGAGGACGAAGTTCAGGGTCTCGGAGGAGTGGGTGACCGCGAGGCCCAGCACCAGGGTGCGCAGCAGCTCCGACTTGCCGGAACCGGTCGCGCCGACGCACAGGCCGTGCGGGCCCATGCCCTCCTGCGCGGCCTCCTTGAGGTCCAGCATGACCGGGCGGCCGTCCTCACCGAGGCCGATCGGCACGCGCAGGCGCTCCGCGAGGGCGCGTGGGCGCCAGGTCCGCTTGGTGTCGACGGAGGCCGCGTCGCCGAGCCCGAGGAGGTCGGTGAACTCCAGGTTCGCGAGCAGCGGTTCGTCGTCGTCGCCGCCCGACGCCATGCGCAGGGGCGCCAGTTGCCGGGCCAGTGCCTCCGCGGACTCGTAGGACAGGGCGTCCGGGGTGCCGTCGTAGACCTCGCCGTGCCCGGACTCCAGGCGCAGCATGCCCGGCTGTACGACGATGGAGAGCTCGCCGCCCGCCGTCGTCAGCTCACCCGGCACCACCTCGACGATCGTGACGCCCTGCAGGCCCTCGGGGTTGGCGAGCACCGAGTCCGGCAGCAGGGAGATGTCGTCGAGGACGAGCACGATGTGCGGTTCGTCCAGCAGCGGCGAGGCGGCGGGGTGGAAGCGGGGGCGGCCGGTGAGCCCGGCGGACAGCAGGTCCTCCAGCTCGCGCGGGTCGGTGCCGATCAGCCGGCGGGAGCCCGCGCCGTCCACCGCACCGGGCGCCTGCACATGCGGCAGCCACTTCGCCCAGTCCCAGTGCGGCAGCGCCTCGCGCCCGGCGGCCACCGCGATGATCAGGTCCTCGGGGGAGTGCAGCGAGGCCAGCGAGCCGACCAGGGCGCGGGCGGAGGACCGTACGGACTGCGGCTCACCGCTGACCGTGACGTGGTAGAAGGCGCGCAGGGACACCGCCATCGGCAGATCGCCGACGGTGCCGTGCGTGGCGAGGAAGCGCTGCATGGCGCCCGCGGTCAGCGGCTCCAGCTGCTCGACCGGGCCGGTCTCCGGGGCGATGAGCGGGGTCGCCAGCGGCTGCGGGCCGAGTCCGACGCGCACGTGCGCGAAGTCCTCGTCACCGGGCCGCCGCTCCCACACCCGGCTGCCCTCGGCGACGAGCGCCCACAGCTGCTCGGGGGAGGGGTGCAGGTAGTACTGCGCGTCCCGCTGCGTCCGTGCCGTCGTCACGGCGGACTTGCGGGTCTGCGACAGATAGCTGAGGTAGTCGCGGCGCATGTCGGCCAGCTGGCCCTGGGAGCCCCGGCGGAAGCGGACCACCATCGCGATGGACATGGCCACCGTCGAGGCGATCATGATCATGCCCATGATCTTCATGAACGGCTGACCGTTCGTGAAGAAGAAGACCACCGAGCCGCCCATGCCCAGCGTGGGCAACAGCTGCATCAGCACGCTCTCCTGATGCCCCCGCGGCAATTCGGGCGGTGGCTGGACAACGACCTCTTCCGTGGGCACTTCGGACGGCAGCGCCCTAGCTGGGCGCTTGACGACAATCTGGCTCACTGCTCACCAATTCCCTTGCCCGACCCAGGCTTTCCGCCCGCCGCCCCGTGTCCGGCGTGCGCAGGCCGCCGCGTGATCCTACTGAGTTCACGGTGGTCGGGTGAGCGGTAGGGTGCCGGATGTTCGCGTGAGCACACGCCGAGCAGGCTGGACATACCGGGACGAGCCCCTCGATGTCGAGGCGGTACGGCCCCGGAATCCGGCCACAGGGCACCCGTTCCGGCGCGCACGGCGCCGACCGGCACGAGACCTTCACGAAGTAGACGCACCACCACCACTGAGGGGGAGCAGCAGGTGAGCATGACGGCCGCCGCCACCGGCGGACCCGGCACGGGAGCCCCCGCCGGGCCCGGCACCGGACTCGGCTTCTGCCGGGTCACCATCGTCGCGCCGGACAGCCGCATCGACGTGGCACTGCCCGACGACGTCCCGGTCGCCGACCTCTACCCGGAGATCCTCCGGCTGTCCCAGCAGAGCCCCGAGTCCGGCGCCCCGGTCGGCTACCACCTGGTCCGCACCGACGGCACCGTGCTGGACAGCGCCCGCTCCTTCGCCGCCCAGCGCATTCTCGACGGTGAACTGCTCACCCTGCGGCCGTTCGCCGACTCCCTGCCGCCGGCCGTCTTCGACGACGTCTCCGAGGCCGTCGCCTCCGCCGTCACCAAGCAGCACAAACTGTGGAGCGGCGACCTCACCCGGGCGGCGGGCCTCGTCGGCGGCGGCGTGCTGCCGACGCTGCTCGCGTTCGTCGCCTGGACCGCCGACCCGCGCCACGACATGCACGGCCTGGCCGGCATCCTCGCCGCCGTCGCCGGCGTCCTGCTGGTCGTCCTGTCCGCGATCCGCGCCCGCGTCTACGACGACCGCGGCTCGGCCGTCGCCCTCGGCCTCGGCGCCCTGCCCAACATCGGCGTCGCGGGCAGCGGGCTGCTGCCGCTGAGCGGCGGGGAGGGCATCGGCCGGCTCCAGTTCCTGCTGGCGTGCGCGGCCGTCCTCGTCGCGGCCCTGATTCTCGCCCTGTGCTCCCCGCACGGCGACGGCCCGTTCGTCGCCTTCGTCTTCGCCTCGGCGGTCGCCCTGGTCGTCGTCTTCGTCGCGACCCTCACCCACTGGTCCGCGACCGAGATGGCCGGCCTGTGCGCGCCCGTCGCCGTCGGCGCCCTCGCCTTCCTGCCCGGCATGTCGATGCGCTTCGCCCGGCTGCCGATCGGCTTCGAGAACCCCAGCAGCGGCCCCGCCCCCCGCTCCGCCTACGGCACCGAAGCCGCGCCCGAGCCCGTGGACACCGAGCGCATCGAGGCCCAGGCCCGGCGCGGCCACGAGCTGCTCGTCGGCCTCGTCGGCGGCTGCGCCCTCCTGGCCGTGGGCGCCGCCGCGGTGCTCGGCTTCTCCGACGGCATCTGGCCCCAGCTGCTCGCCCTCGCCACCGGCGTCGCGATGCTGATGCGCGCCGGCCTCTTCCGGTACACCGCCCAGGTCGCTCCCGTGCTCGCCGCCGGCCTCGCCTGCCTGGTCCTGCTCGGCCTCGGCCTCGCCCTCAACCCGCCGCGGCACGCGATGTTCGAGGCGCTGAGCGGCAACCGCACCGACCTGGACATCCGCACCATCTGGCTGATCGCGGCCATCGGCGCGGCCACCGCCCTGGTGACGGCGCTGGGCCTGATCCTGCCGCGCGGCGGACTGACCCCGTTCTGGGGCCGCTTCCTGGAGATCTGCGAAGGCTTCGTCCTGCTGACCCTGATCCCGCTGACCCTGGCGGTCTTCGACGTGTACGCGACGGCGCGGTCGATGACCAGCAAGTAACGGCTCCCGTGGACGGCATCGGGCCCGGGCTCACCCAAGAGCCCGGGCCCGATCCCGTGTCCGGCGGCGCGTGCTGCCGTGCCGTGTCCGAAGCGTGGCGCCACGGCATGTCCGACGCGTGGCGCCCACTGCGCGTGTCCGACGCGTGGCGCTACTGCGCCGAGAGCCCCCCGTTCCGCTCCGTGGGCTCCAGATCGAACTCCCCGTCCCGAGCCCCCAGCACGAACGCCCGCCACTCCGCCTCGGTGTAGCGCAGCACGGTGTCGTGGTCGAGGGAGGACCGCATCGCCACGGCGCCCTCGGGGAGGTACGCGATCTCGACGCGCTCCTCGTGCTCCTCGGTGCCCGGGGCGCAGTGCCACTCGACGCCCGAGATGTCGAGCGCGTACAGCTCGTCCCGCTCCCGCTCCTTGCGCGCCTTGATCTCCGCTTCCGTCTCCGCCATCGTCCAGCGACCCCTTCCCGGCGTTACGTTTCGATCCCGGCGCTCACCCTAGTGGCCGCGCGCGTCCCGCCCGGGTCGTTCGACGACCGCGGGAAAAGCGCCCGCCACCTCCTGGTACCCTGGCTGACGGCCGGTTGTGTACGCACCCCCGGACCCCCGTAGCCGACGCTGCAGGTTCTGGTGGCCGCGCCCAGCGGATCCCGCCTCCCGAGTAACGGAAGCTCCCCCGAGACGCAGACCGGGGGCACTCGGTGGCACTCGACAAGACTATGAGGAGTACGCGTGTCGCTCGACGCCGCTACGAAGAAGCAGATCATCTCCGAGTTCGGTACCAAGGAGGGTGACACCGGCTCCCCCGAGGTCCAGGTCGCTCTGCTCTCCCGTCGGATCTCCGACCTGACCGAGCACCTCAAGACCCACAAGCACGACCACCACTCCCGTCGTGGCCTGCTGATCCTCGTCGGTCAGCGCCGCCGCCTTCTCCAGTACCTGGCGAAGAAGGACATCCAGCGCTTCCGTACGCTGGTCGACCGCCTCGGCATCCGCCGTGGTGCGGCGGGCGCCAAGTAAGACGCCGTGAAGGGAGCGGTTCCCGAAGGACTCGGGGACCGCTCCCTTTGCCGTATGCGGGGAAACGTGCGCAGTGTCACACACGCTTTGTAGTGTGGTAGCACAACGCAATACGCACGACACGCAACGCAGGACGAAAAAGAACGAGGAGAAGCGCACCTCGCCGCCGCCGGTCCTCGGTAGTGGCCCCCGGGGGGAAGCGAGCCCCGGGTGCTTCGATCGAAGACCGGCCCGCACCAGACGGCGCGCTTCTCCGCCACAGTCCCCCTGCCACACGGGCAGCCAAGGGACGAAAGACGATACGTAACGGAGAAAACGCTAGTGGAGAACGAGACCCACTACGCCGAGGCCGTCATCGACAACGGCGCCTTCGGCACCCGCACCATCCGCTTCGAGACGGGCCGCCTGGCCAAGCAGGCCGCCGGCTCCGCCGTGGCGTACCTGGACGACGACACCATGGTGCTGTCGGCCACCACCGCCTCCAAGAACCCCAAGGACCAGCTCGACTTCTTCCCGCTGACGGTGGACGTCGAGGAGCGGATGTACGCCGCCGGCAAGATCCCCGGCAGCTTCTTCCGCCGTGAGGGCCGGCCGTCCGAGGACGCCATCCTCACCTGCCGCCTCATCGACCGCCCGCTGCGCCCGTCCTTCAAGAAGGGCCTGCGCAACGAGATCCAGGTCGTCGCCACGATCATGGCGCTCAACCCCGATCACCTGTACGACGTCGTGGCGATCAACGCCGCCTCCGCGTCCACGCAGCTGGCCGGTCTGCCCTTCTCCGGCCCGATCGGCGGCGTCCGCGTCGCGCTGATCCGCGGCCAGTGGGTCGCCTTCCCGACGCACACCGAGCTTGAGGACGCCGTCTTCGACATGGTCGTCGCGGGCCGCGTCCTGGAGGACGGCGACGTCGCGATCATGATGGTCGAGGCCGAGGCCACCGACGGCACCATCAAGCTCGTCGAGGGCGGTGCCGAGGCGCCGACCGAGGAGGTCGTCGCCGCCGGTCTGGAGGCCGCGAAGCCCTTCATCAAGGTGCTCTGCCGCGCCCAGGCCGACCTCGCCGCCAAGGCCGCGAAGCCGACCGCCGAGTTCCCGATCTTCCTGGACTACCAGGACGACGTCTTCGAGGCCCTGACGGCCGCCGTTCGCCCCGAGCTCGCCCAGGCGCTCACCATCGCCGGCAAGCAGGAGCGCGAGGCCGAGCTGGACCGCGTCAAGGGTCTCGCCGCCGAGAAGCTCCTGCCGGAGTTCGAGGGCCGCGAGAAGGAGATCTCCGCCGCGTACCGCTCGCTCACCAAGCAGCTGGTCCGCGAGCGCGTGATCAAGGAGAAGAAGCGCATCGACGGCCGTGGGGTGACGGACATCCGTACCCTCGCCGCCGAGGTCGAGGCCATCCCGCGGGTGCACGGTTCCGCGCTGTTCGAGCGTGGCGAGACCCAGATCCTGGGCGTCACCACCCTCAACATGCTCCGCATGGAGCAGCAGCTGGACACCCTCTCCCCGGTGACCCGCAAGCGCTACATGCACAACTACAACTTCCCGCCGTACTCCACCGGTGAGACCGGCCGCGTCGGCTCCCCGAAGCGCCGCGAGATCGGCCACGGCGCCCTCGCCGAGCGCGCCCTCGTGCCGGTGCTGCCGACGCGCGAGGAGTTCCCGTACGCGATCCGCCAGGTGTCCGAGGCCCTCGGCTCCAACGGCTCGACGTCCATGGGCTCGGTCTGCGCCTCCACCATGTCGCTGCTGAACGCCGGTGTGCCGCTGAAGGCCCCGGTCGCCGGTATCGCCATGGGCCTGATCTCCCAGGAGGTCGACGGCGAGACGCATTACGTCACCCTCACCGACATCCTCGGTGCGGAGGACGCCTTCGGTGACATGGACTTCAAGGTCGCCGGCACGAAGGACTTCGTGACCGCCCTCCAGCTCGACACCAAGCTGGACGGCATCCCGGCCTCCGTCCTCGCCGCGGCCCTCAAGCAGGCCCGCGACGCCCGCCTGCACATCCTCGACGTGATGATGGAGGCCATCGACCGGCCCGACGAGATGAGCCCGCACGCCCCGCGGATCATCACCGTCAAGATCCCGGTCGACAAGATCGGCGAGGTCATCGGCCCCAAGGGCAAGATGATCAACCAGATCCAGGAGGACACGGGCGCCGAGATCACCATCGAGGACGACGGCACGATCTACATCGGCGCCGCCGACGGCCCCTCCGCCGAGGCCGCCCGCGCCACGATCAACGGCATCGCCAACCCGACGATGCCCGAGGTCGGCGAGCGCTACCTCGGTACGGTCGTCAAGACGACCACCTTCGGTGCGTTCGTCTCCCTGCTGCCCGGCAAGGACGGTCTGCTGCACATCTCGCAGATCCGCAAGCTCGCCGGCGGCAAGCGCGTGGAGAACGTCGAGGACGTCCTCGGCGTGGGCCAGAAGGTCCAGGTCGAGATCGCCGAGATCGACTCCCGCGGCAAGCTCTCCCTCGTTCCGGTGATCGAGGGCGAAGAAGGCAACGACACGGACAAGGACGACGCCGAGCAGTGACGTCCCGTAGCTCCAAGGTGACGGCCCGCCCCTCTTCGGAGGCGCGGGCCGTCGCCCGTACCCAAACCCTCATCAAGGGCACGGGCGGCATCGGCACGGTCCGCAAGACGACCCTCCCGGGCGGCCTGCGCATCGTCACCGAGACCCTGCCCTCGGTCCGCTCCGCGACCTTCGGTATCTGGGCGCACGTCGGCTCCCGCGACGAGACCCCGGCCCTGAACGGCGCCACGCACTACCTGGAGCACCTGCTCTTCAAGGGCACCGAGCGGCGCAGCGCGCTGGACATCTCCGCCGCCCTCGACGCCGTCGGCGGCGAGATGAACGCATTCACGGCGAAGGAGTACACGTGCTACTACGCGCGCGTGCTCGACACCGACCTGCCGCTCGCCATCGACGTCGTCTGCGACATGCTGACCGGCTCGCTGATCCTGGAGGAGGACGTCGACGTCGAGCGCGGCGCGATCCTCGAAGAGATCGCGATGACAGAGGACGACCCCGGCGACTGTGTGCACGACCTTTTCGCGCACACCATGTTCGGCGACAACGCCCTCGGCCGCCCGGTCCTCGGCACGGTCGACACGGTCAACGCCCTCAGCGCCGACCGCATCCGCCGCTTCTACAAGAGGCACTACGACCCGACCCACCTCGTGGTCGCCTGCGCGGGCAACATCGACCACAACAAGGTCGTACGACAGGTCCGCGCGGCCTTCGAGAAGGCGGGCGCCTTCAAGAACACGGCCGCGCAGCCCATCGGCCCGCGCGAGGGCCGCCGTACGATCCGCACGTCCGGCAAGGTCGAGCTGCTCGCCCGCAAGACCGAGCAGGCGCACGTCGTCCTCGGCATGCCGGGCCTCGCCCGCACCGACGACCGCCGCTGGGCCATGGGCGTGCTCAACACCGCCCTCGGCGGCGGCATGTCCTCCCGCCTCTTCCAGGAGGTCCGGGAGAAGCGCGGCCTCGCCTACAGCGTGTACTCGTACACCTCCGGCTTCGCCGACTGCGGCCTGTTCGGCGTGTACGCCGGCTGCCGGCCGAGCCAGGTGCACGACGTGCTGAAGATCTGCCGCGACGAACTCGACCATGTCGCCGCCAACGGCCTCACCGACGACGAGATCGCCCGCGCCGTCGGCCAGCTCCGCGGCTCCACCGTCCTCGGCCTGGAGGACACCGGCGCACTGATGAACCGTATCGGCAAGAGCGAGCTGTGCTGGGGCGAGCAGATGTCCGTCGACGACATGCTGGACCGGATAGCGGCGGTCACCCCGGACGAGGTCCGCTCGGTCGCCCGCGACATCCTGGGACAGCGCCCGTCGCTGTCGGTCATCGGCCCGCTCAAGGACAAGCAGGCCGCACGGCTGCACGACGCCGTCGCCTAACCCCTCCTGACAAGGAAGCACAAGAGATGAGCAAGCTGCGCGTGGCGGTCCTCGGTGCCAAGGGCCGCATCGGGTCCGAGGCGGTCCGGGCGGTCCAGGCCGCTGAGGACATGGAGCTGGTCGCCGCCCTCGGCCGGGGCGACAAGCTGGAGACCCTGGCGGAGACCGGCGCCCAGGTCGCCGTCGAGCTGACCACCCCCGACTCCGTCATGGACAACCTCGACTACTGCGTGCGCCACGGCATCCACGCGGTCGTCGGTACGACGGGCTGGACCGAGGAACGCCTCGCGCAGCTGAACGGCTGGCTCGCCGCCTCCCCGGAGACCGGCGTGCTCATCGCGCCGAACTTCTCCATCGGCGCCGTGCTGACCATGAAGTTCGCGCAGATCGCCGCGCCGTACTTCGAGTCGGTCGAGGTCGTCGAGCTGCACCACCCGAAGAAGGTGGACGCGCCGAGCGGTACGGCCACCCGCACCGCCCAGCTCATCGCCGAGGCCCGCAGGGCGGCCGGTACGGCCCCGGCGCCGGACGCCACGGCCACCGCGCTGGAGGGCGCTCGCGGTGCGAACGTCGACGGGATCCCGGTCCACGCCGTACGCCTGCGCGGCCTGCTGGCCCACCAGGAGGTGCTGCTCGGCGGCGAGGGCGAGACCCTCACCATCCGCCACGACTCCCTGCACCACAGCAGCTTCATGCCGGGCATCCTGCTCGGCGCCCGCCGCGTGGTGACGACTCCGGGCCTGACCTTCGGCCTGGAGCACTTCCTGGACCTGAGCTGAGACCGTTTCTGCGATGCGCGCGAAGATCACCTACCTCGTCACGGCCGCCGTCCTGGTCTTCTACTTCGTCCTGGTCGGCAGCCGAGGCGTGATGCTCATCCAGTCCGGCACGCTCCTGACCGTCACCTTCGGGGTCGCGGTCCTGATCCTGCCGGTCATCGGCCTGTGGTTCCTGTGGCAGAACACCCAGTTCGTCCGCAAGGCCAACGCTCTCGCCGCCGAACTCGACGCCGAGGGCGCCCTGCCGGTCGACGAGCTGCGGCGCCTGCCCTCCGGCCGTATCGACCGTGACTCCGCCGACGAGGTGTTCGCCAAGCGCAAGGCCGAGACGGAGGCGTCCCCCGACGACTGGCGCTGCTGGTTCCGCCTGGCCGTCGCCTACCACGACGCCCGCGACACCCCACGCGCCCGCAAGGCGATGCAACGGGCGATCGCCCTGCACGAGGGCAGGTCGGCCGAGGCCTGACCCGAACCCACGCAGCTGCGGGCAGCCGTGCGGCGGGGACGGCGCCCCACCCGGCAGCGGCCGTTGTACCCGCGTAGCTGCGGGCAGTCGTGCCGCTGGGGCGCTGGGGGGTGCCCCCGGTCGAGCGAAGCCGAGACTGGGGGAGGGTGGGCGCGGGGGTACCCCCTGCTCGAAGAGCTTGGGGGAGGCACCCGGCCGGCGCCGGCATGTGACCCGGCTTGCTGTTCAGCGGCA
>NZ_JAIQYY010000028.1:324-5215 GCF_020181035.1 Streptomyces sp. CoH27 | reverse complement strand
GGGGGCCGGCCCGCACTCCAGCGGACCGGCCCCCTCGGCGTGCCTGTGGCAGCTCAGCCGCGCTCGTACTCCGCCGCCCATGCCTCCACCACATCCGCAGCCCGGTCGAACGCGGCAGGGCGCCCCAGAAAGTCCAGCGTGTGCGTGGTCAGCAGCGGCGACGTCTCCTCGGCCGGCCGGTCCGCGCGTACGAGCGCCAGCGCCTGCCCCTGCACCGTCCGGGGCAACCCCAGCCAGCGCACCGGCTGCTGCACCGTCCGCACCGAGACGACCCGCGCCCACGGCACCGTACGCGTCACCAGAAACCCGACCTGGCGCAGCCCGCGCCCGCTGACCCACACGCCCACGCGCAGCAGCCGCAGCGCACCCGCGATGACCACGAGCGCCGCGCCGAGAACCGCCCCGGCGACGGACACCGAGCCGGTCAGGGCGATGGCGACCGCGGCGAACAGCACGAAGGACGCCAGCAGCAACGCCAGCGCGGCCATGCCCACCCGCCAGGGCCCAGGGCGGTACGGGCGCCGCCAGCGCTCCCGGTCGTCGTAGGGCAGCGCACTCTCGGCAGCGGCCTCGAAGGTGCGGTCGGCCGTCAGGAAGGGCAGGGGCACGGCTGGTCCTCACTCGATCCTCGCGCGGGCTGTGCCCGGTGAGGCTATCGAGCCGTGTTGCCGCTCACCACCCTTGGACCGCCGGAAGAGTCAGTGCCCGTCGGCGGCCTGCGACTGCTGCACCGGCGTACTGGAGGGAGTGGCCAGCGCCGGCATGCCGAGCATCAGCGAGCCCACGAGCCCGGCGACGATGGTGAGGCCCAGCAGCCAGCGCCCGGCTATCTGCCCGGCCGACGCCCTCCGGCGCGGCGGGGGAGCGACATTGCTGCGGAACCTGTTCGCCTCGGCCAGGAAGGCGAAGGGCACGGGCTCACGCCGACGGAACATGACAGGACCTCTCCTCTCGAAGCCGAACTCTCAGGCCTCATTGATACAGACGTCCGACTGACGGAAAAGGTGCCCATGTCCGAAAAAATCATCGACAAGGTCACGGGTCGGTCACCGTACGGCACTGTCAGAGGCGCCCCGTACAGTGGGCGCGAACCTGAAGAAGTGATGGGAAGGACCCCCGTGACCACCCCCGAGTCGCTCACCCTGCGCAGTGATGTCACCGTCGAGCTGGTGAAGTCCAGCGCGTCGGACGCAGACGTCCTGTTCGCCGCCCGCGTCTCCACGCTCGGCGAGCAGTCCCTGGACGAGCTGAAGAAGGACCCCGAGCGCTCCAAGGGCCTGATCAACTACCTGATGCGCGACCGGCACGGAAGCCCGTTCGAGCACAACTCGATGACCTTCTTCATCAGCGCCCCGATCTTCGTCTTCCGCGAGTTCATGCGGCACCGCGTCGGCTGGTCGTACAACGAGGAGTCCGGCCGCTACCGGGAGCTCCAGCCCGTCTTCTACATCCCCGGCGCCGACCGCAAGCTCGTCCAGGAGGGCCGCCCCGGCAAGTACGTCTTCGTCGAGGGCACCCCGGCCCAGCACGAGACGGTGAGCAGCACCCTCGCCGAGAGCTACGAGCAGGCGTACGCGGCGTACCAGAAGCTCCTCGCCGAGGGCGTGGCCCGCGAGGTCGCCCGCGCGGCCCTCCCCGTCGGCCTCTACTCCTCGATGTACGCCACCTGCAACGCCCGCTCCCTGATGCACTTCCTCGGCCTGCGCACCCAGCACGAGCTGGCCAAGGTGCCGTCCTTCCCGCAGCGGGAGATCGAGATGGTCGGCGAGAAGATGGAGGCGGAGTGGGCCCAGCTCATGCCGCTGACGTACGCCGCCTTCAACGCGAACGGACGCGTGGCTCCGTAATCGAGCCCACGACGGTCCGCGACGGTCCGCGACGGCCCACGACGGCCTGCGAAGCCCTGTTCGCCCACCCGGAACGGATGTACGGATCAGCCGGGCGAAGTGTCCGTATTGCGGCATTTAGAGAAGTTCATCTAGCCTGATCAAACGGACCCGGCACTGCTTGAACCCCCGAGCAGGCAGTGCCGGGCTCCGCATTTGTCCTGACTTTCCCGGCCCCCCTAGGGCAGACCACGCACGGAGCACCGAGTAGCGTGTTACCCATGGCTCCGACCTCGACTCCGCAGACCCCCTTCGGGCGGGTCCTCACCGCCATGGTCACGCCCTTCACGGCGGACGGCGCACTCGACCTCGACGGCGCGCAGCGGCTCGCCGCCCATCTGGTGGACGCAGGCAACGACGGCCTGATCATCAACGGCACCACCGGCGAGTCCCCCACCACCACCGATGCGGAGAAATCGGACCTGGTACGAGCCGTACTGGAGGCGGTCGGCGACCGCGCCCACGTCGTCGCCGGAGTCGGCACCAACGACACCCACCACAGCCTTGAGCTGGCCCGCGAAGCCGAGCGTGTCGGCGCCCACGGCCTCCTCGTCGTCACGCCCTACTACAACAAGCCCCCGCAGGAGGGCCTGTACCGCCACTTCACGGCCGTCGCGGACGCCACCGGCCTGCCGGTCATGCTCTACGACATCCCCGGCCGCAGCGGTGTCCCGATCAACACCGAGACGCTCGTCCGGCTCGCCGAGCACCCCCGGATCGTCGCCAACAAGGACGCCAAGGGCGACCTCGGCCGCGCCAGCTGGGCCATCGCCCGGTCCGGCCTCGCCTGGTACTCCGGCGACGACATGCTGAACCTGCCCCTGCTCTCCGTGGGCGCGGTCGGCTTCGTCTCGGTCGTCGGTCACGTCGTCACGCCAGACCTGCGCGCCCTCGTCGACGCGTACATCTCCGGCGACGTCGTCAAGGCCACCGAGATCCACCAGAAGCTGCTCCCGGTCTACACCGGCATGTTCCGCACCCAGGGCGTCATGACCACCAAGGCCGCCCTCGCCCTTCAGGGACTGCCCGCCGGGCCGCTGCGCTCGCCCATGGTCGAGTGCTCGCCCGAGGAGATCGCCCAGCTCAAGATCGATCTTGCCGCCGGCGGGGTACAGCTCTGACAACAGACTTGGCGCCACCCGGCTGAACAAGCTCCACAAACTTCATAACTGAAGACACAACCGCATAAGCGGGCCACCGGTGCCCGCATCCACAACGACAACTGCTTCTGCACGAACGTCATGCGCGCCACGTGCCTCACCGGGTACGTGGCGTGCGTGGTGAGGAGAGTCTTTTGAGTCATCCGCATCCTGAACTCGGCCCGCCCCCACCGCTCCCCGAGGGCGGCCTGCGGGTCACCCCGCTCGGCGGTCTCGGCGAGATCGGCCGGAACATGACGGTCTTCGAGTACGGCGGCCGCCTGCTGATCGTCGACTGCGGAGTGCTCTTCCCCGAGGAGGAGCAGCCCGGAATCGACCTGATCCTGCCGGACTTCTCGTCCATCCGGGACCGCCTCGGCGACATCGAGGGCATCGTCCTCACGCACGGCCACGAGGACCACATCGGCGGCGTCCCGTTCCTGCTCCGCGAGAAGCCGGACATCCCGCTGATCGGCTCCAAGCTGACCCTGGCCCTGATCGAGGCCAAGCTCCAGGAGCACCGGATCCGCCCGTACACCCTGGAGGTGGCCGAGGGGAACCGCGAGCGCATCGGCCCCTTCGACTGCGAGTTCGTCGCCGTCAACCACTCCATCCCGGACGCGCTGGCCGTCGCCATCCGCACGCCCGCCGGTATGGCGGTACACACCGGCGACTTCAAGATGGACCAGCTCCCGCTGGACAACCGCCTGACCGACCTGCACGCGTTCGCGCGCCTGAGCGAGGAGGGCATCGACCTCCTTCTCACCGACTCCACGAACGCCGAGGTCCCGGGCTTCACCCCGCACGAGCGGGACATCTCCAACGTCCTGCGCCAGGTCTTCGCCGGCGCCCGCAAGCGGATCATCGTGGCGAGCTTCGCCAGCCATGTCCACCGCATCCAGCAGATTCTGGACGCGGCCCACGAGTACGGTCGCCGGGTCGCCTTCGTCGGCCGCTCCATGGTCCGCAACATGGGCATCGCCCGCGACCTCGGCTACCTGAAGGTCCCGCCGGGCCTGGTGGTCGACGTCAAGACCCTGGACGACCTCCCGGACGACGAGGTGGTCCTGGTCTGCACGGGCTCCCAGGGCGAGCCGATGGCGGCCCTGTCGCGGATGGCCAACAGGGACCACCAGATCCGCATCGTGGACGGCGACACGGTCATCCTGGCCTCGTCCCTCATCCCCGGAAACGAGAACGCGGTCTACCGCGTGATCAACGGCCTGACCCGCTGGGGCGCCAACGTCGTCCACAAGGGCAATGCCAAGGTGCACGTCTCCGGCCATGCCTCGGCGGGCGAGCTGCTGTACTTCTACAACATCTGCCGCCCGAAGAACCTGATGCCGGTACACGGCGAATGGCGCCACCTGCGGGCGAACGCCGAGCTGGGCGCCCTGACCGGTGTCCCGCACGACCGGATCGTCATCGCCGAGGACGGCGTGGTGGTCGACCTGGTCGAGGGCAAGGCCAAGATCTCCGGCAAGGTCCAGGCCGGTTACGTCTACGTCGACGGCCTCTCCGTCGGCGACGTCGGCGAGCCGGCCCTCAAGGACCGCAAGATCCTCGGCGACGAGGGCATCATCTCGGTCTTCGTGGTCGTGGACGCCTCCACCGGCAAGATCACGGGCGGCCCGCACGTCCAGGCCCGCGGCTCCGGCATCGAGGACTCGGCCTTCGCCGACGTCCTCCCGAAGATCACCGAGGTGCTGGAGAGGTCCGCCCAGGACGGCGTCGTGGAGCCTCACCAGCTCCAGCAACTCATTCGGCGCACTCTCGGCAAGTGGGTCTCGGACACCTATCGCCGCAGGCCGATGATCCTCCCGGTGGTCGTGGAGGTCTGACGGTCCGTCGGAGCATCACCCGAGC
>NZ_JAIQYY010000028.1:0-253 GCF_020181035.1 Streptomyces sp. CoH27 | reverse complement strand
CCCCCCCCCCCCCCCCCCCCCCCCCCCGCTCCAGTACGTTTACGGCTCCGCCCAACCGGGAACCCCAGCACTTCATGAGCTGGACACAGGTGCTCGGAGGGGGTGGGAAAACCGACTCAGAACTTCTGATAAAGTCGGAACCGCCGGAAAGGGAAACCGCGAGAAAACGCGGAGGACCTGGAAAGCACCGAGGAAATTGGATCGAGAAAAGATCTGATAGAGTCGGAAACACCGAAGGGAAGCCCGGAGGAAA
>NZ_JAIQYY010000027.1:113722-119412 GCF_020181035.1 Streptomyces sp. CoH27 | reverse complement strand
CCCACTCCGGCCGACGTGGCGAAGCTGGACGCGGACCCGGTGCGGTGTCTGGATGCGGATGCGTCGAAGGCGATGGTCGCGGAGATCGACCAGGCTCACAAGGACGGCGACACCCTCGGCGGCGTGGTGGAGATCCTTGCCTACGGTGTCCCCGTCGGCCTGGGCTCGCATGTGCACTGGGACCGGAAGCTGGACGCGCGGCTGGCGGGTGCGCTGATGGGCATCCAGGCGATCAAGGGTGTCGAGGTCGGCGACGGGTTCGAGCTCGCCCGGGTCCCGGGCTCGCAGGCGCACGACGAGATCGTCAGCACGCCCGAGGGGATCCGCCGTGTCTCCGGCCGCTCGGGCGGTACCGAGGGTGGTCTGAGCACGGGCGAGCTGCTGCGGGTGCGGGCGGCGATGAAGCCGATCGCGACGGTGCCGCGGGCGTTGCGGACGGTGGATGTGACCACGGGTGAGGCGGCGCAGGCGCACCATCAGCGTTCGGATGTGTCGGCGGTGCCGGCGGCCGGGATCGTGGCGGAGGCGATGGTGGCCCTCGTCCTGGCGGACGCGGTGGCGGAGAAGTTCGGCGGGGACAGCGTGGCCGAGACCCGCCGTAACGTGCGGTCGTACCTCGACAACCTGCGCATCCGGTGAGCACCGTGCCTGCGATCGTGCTGGTCGGGCCGATGGGTGTCGGCAAGTCCACCGTCGGCCGGCTGCTCGCCGAGCGTCTCGGGCTGGGCTACCGGGACACCGACGCGGACATCGTGGCCGAGCAGGGCCGGGCCATCGCCGAGATCTTCGTCGACGAGGGTGAGGCGGTCTTCCGGGCGATCGAGAAGCGGGCGGTGGCCGCCGCGCTCGCCGAGCACGAGGGTGTCCTGGCGCTCGGCGGTGGTGCTGTTCTCGACGCGGACACGCGTGCGCTGCTGGCCGGGCTGCGGGTGGTCTATCTGTCGATGGATGTGGAGGAGGCGGTCAGACGTACCGGTCTGAACGCGGCTCGTCCGCTGCTCGCGGTCAATCCGCGCAGGCAGTGGCGGGAGCTGATGGAGGCGCGGCGGCATCTGTACGAGGAGGTCGCCACGGCCGTCGTCGCGACGGACGGCCGTACGCCTGAAGAGGTCACGCAAGCGGCCCTGGATGCACTGGAGTTGAAGAAGGCATGAGCGAGGCAGTCACCCGGATCCAGGTCGCCGGCACGGCGGGCACCGAGCCGTACGAGGTGCTGGTCGGGCGTCAACTCCTGGGCGAGCTGGGCGCCTTGGTCGGTCCGAAGGCCAGGCGGGTGGCGGTGATCCATCCGGAGGCGCTGGCCGAGACCGGTGACGCGCTGCGGGCCGATCTGGCCGGGCAGGGCTATGAGGTGATCGCGATCCAGGTACCCAACGCGGAGGAGGCGAAGACCGCCGAGGTCGCCGCCTANGGCCGGGCAGGGCTATGAGGTGATCGCGATCCAGGTACCCAACGCGGAGGAGGCGAAGACCGCCGAGGTCGCCGCCTACTGCTGGAAGGCGCTGGGCCAGTCCAACTTCACCCGCACCGATGTGATCGTCGGCGTGGGCGGCGGTGCGACGACGGACCTGGCCGGTTTCGTCGCGGCGACCTGGCTGCGCGGGGTGCGCTGGATCGCGATCCCCACCACCGTGCTCGCCATGGTGGACGCGGCGGTCGGCGGCAAGACGGGGATCAACACCGCCGAGGGCAAGAATCTGGTGGGCGCGTTCCACCCGCCGGCCGGGGTGCTGTGCGACCTGGCCGCGCTGGAGTCCCTCGCGGTGAACGACTACGTGTCGGGGCTGGCTGAGGTGATCAAGGCCGGGTTCATCGCGGATCCGGTGATCCTGGAGCTGATCGAGTCCGACCCGGAGGGCGCCCGGTCTCCGTCGGGTGCGCATACGGCGGAGCTGATCGAGCGTGCGATCCGGGTGAAGGCCGAGGTGGTCTCCTCGGACCTGAAGGAGTCGGGTCTGCGGGAGATCCTCAACTACGGTCACACGCTGGCCCACGCGATCGAGAAGAACGAGCGCTACACATGGCGCCATGGTGCCGCGGTCGCCGTCGGTATGCACTTCGCCGCCGAACTGGGGCGTCTGGCGGGCCGGTTGGACGACGCGACGGCGGACCGGCACCGCAGGGTGCTGGAGGCGGTGGGTCTGCCGCTGCACTACCGCTACGACCAGTGGCCCAAGCTGCTGGAGACGATGAAGGTCGACAAGAAGTCCCGTGGTGACCTGCTGAGGTTCATCGTCCTGGACGGTCTGGCCAAGCCGACCGTGATGGAGGGCCCGGACCCGGCCGTACTCCTCGCCGCCTACGGCGAAGTGGGCCAGTAACGCCACGCGCGTCCGATTCGCTTCCCGCAACGGGCACTTCGGGCCGCCCCCGGCCGTTTCACCGAACGACGGCCGGGGACGGTACCGTTCGGTAAGGAGCGGGAGTTCGCCCCCGCTGCCAGCGCCAACAGCCTGTACGAGACGGAGTGGCAACGGATGCAGCACGCAGTGGGATCTCCGCTGCCGCCGCCCCACCAGCCGGGGCAGGTGCCGCACGCCGGCTGGGCGCCGGCCGCACACCACCCGGGCCCACACCCGGGAGCCTCCCACGGTCCCGCCCCCGTGCCCCCGCCTCCTGGCTTCCCGGCCCCGGCCGGCGTCGTCCCGCCGACGCCCCCGCGGCCTCCCGCGCCCCAGCCGCCCCTCGCGCAGCCTCCGGCCCCGCAGCATCCGGCCGCACCGCCGGCCCCCGACACCACGGGCCATGTTCCGCTGCCGCCCGGCGGCCCGGTCGGCGTGCCCACGGCGCCCCCGGCTCCCGCCTCGGTCCCCGACCCGACGACCACCACCCTGGCCGTCCTGCTGATCGGCCCGGCGGGCGCGGGCAAGACCAGCGTCGCCAAGTTCTGGGCGGACCACCGCCGGGTGCCCACCGCCCACATCAGCCTGGACGACGTGCGCGAATGGGTCCGCTCGGGCTTCGCCGACCCCCAGTCCGGCTGGAACGACAACTCCGAGGCCCAGTACCGCCTCGCCCGCCGCACCTGTGGCTTTGCCGCCCGGAACTTCCTGGCCAACGGAATCTCCTGCATCCTCGACGACGCCGTGTTCCCGGACCGCCCGGTCGTGGGCCTCGGCGGCTGGAAGCGCCACGTCGGCCCCGGCCTGCTCCCGGTCGTCCTCCTCCCGGGCCTGGACATCGTCCTGGAGCGCAACGCGGAACGCACGGGCAATCGCCGCCTCACCGACGAGGAAGTGGCCCGCATCCACGGCCGCATGGCGGGCTGGTACGGCTCGGGCCTCCCGATCATCGACAACTCCCAGCTGGACGTACCGGGCACGGCCCGCGTACTCGACGATGTCCTGGCAAGGGCGATTGCGAGCCCACCGAACTGGTAAGCAGAGGGGGAGCGGCTACCCCCCACAGACTCCACTCGGCCCCCCTAAACCGGCACAACCGCCGCAAAACTCCTACGCTCGTCTCATGTCAGAGGTGTACGCGACCCGCCGATCCCGGCTGAGGGACCACTTCACCGCGGCCGGCACCGCGGCAGCGCTCGTCACCCGTCCGGCCAACATGCGCTATCTCGCCGGTGCCGCCCCCCAGGGTTCCGCCCTGCTGCTCGGCAGACGTGAGGACCTCCTCGTCTGCGCCGGTCCACCGGACGACCGCGTCTGCGACGGCCGCCCGGACGAGAACCTGCGCCTGCACATCCTCCCGCCGAACGGCGCCGGCGCCGGCTCAGGCGGTGACGCGGCGGTCGCGGCTGCGCTGCTGGCCGTGGCGCAGGACGCCGACTCCCTGGCCGTGGAGGAGCACCACCTCACGGTGGCACGGCACCGGGTCATCTCCTCCGTCGTTCCCACGCTCCGCCTCACCGACGTTGGCGGAGCCGTCGAGCAGCTCCGGGTCGTCAAGGACGAGGAGGAGATCTCCTGCCTGCGCATCGGTGCCGAGATCGCCGACCAGGCCCTCGGTGAGCTGCTGGAGTCGATCCTGGTCGGCCGTACCGAGCGGCACCTCGCGCTGGAGCTGGAGCGCCGTCTGGTGGACCACGGCGCCGACGGCCCGGCGTTCCCCACCTCCGTGGCCACCGGCCCCAACTCCGGACGGCGCGGGCACCGCCCCACCGACCGGCGTGTGGAGGAGGGCGACTTCCTCTCGGTGTGCCTGGGTGCGACGTACCGCGGCTACCGCTGCGAGATCGGCCGGACGTTCGTGATCGGCACGTCGCCCGCCGACTGGCAGGTCGAGCTGTACGACCTCGTCTTCGCCGCCCAGCGGGCCGGCCGCGAGGCTCTGGCGCCCGGCGCCGCGTGCGGTGACGTGGACCGCGCCGCACGCCACGTACTGGACTCGGCCGGCTACGCGGAGGCCCTGTCACCCCTGACCGGACATGGCGTGGGACTCGAAATCGACGAGGACCCGCAGTTGGCCCCCGCCGCCATGGGTAAACTGGACGCTTGCGTGCCGGTCACCGTCGAACCGGGGGTCCACCTCCCGGGCCGGGGCGGTGTCCGGATCGATGACACGCTCGTCGTACGCCCCGAGGCGGACGGCGGACCCGAGCTACTCACCATCACGACCAAGGAGCTGCTCGCGCTGTAGCGCGTGACCCCGGGGTCGTACGTCAGTCCAGGAGATTCCGCAACCGTGGCTTCCACGAACGACCTCAAGAACGGCATGGTGCTCAAGCTCGAAGGCGGCCAGCTCTGGTCCGTCGTCGAGTTCCAGCACGTCAAGCCCGGCAAGGGCCCGGCCTTCGTGCGCACCAAGCTCAAGAACGTGCTCTCCGGCAAGGTCGTCGACAAGACGTTCAACGCCGGCGTCAAGGTCGAGACGGCCACTGTCGACAAGCGCGACATGCAGTTCTCGTACATGGACGGCGAGTACTTCGTCTTCATGGACATGGAGACCTACGACCAGCTGCACATCGACCGCAAGGCCGTCGGCGACGCCGCCAACTTCCTCATCGAGGGCTTCACGGCCACCGTCGCGCAGCACGAGGGCGAGGTGCTCTTCGTCGAGCTGCCGGCCGCCGTCGAGCTGACGATCCAGGAGACCGAGCCGGGCGTCCAGGGCGACCGCTCCACCGGTGGCACCAAGCCCGCCACCCTGGAGACCGGCCACCAGATCCAGGTGCCGCTCTTCATCACCACCGGTGAGAAGATCAAGGTCGACACCCGCACGAGCGACTACCTCGGCCGGGTGAACAGCTAACCGTGGCTGCCCGCAACACGGCCCGCAAGCGCGCCTTCCAGATCCTCTTCGAGGGCGACCAGCGCGGCGCCGACGTCCTGACGGTCCTCGCCGACTGGGTCCGGCTGTCCCGGTCCGACACCCGGCAGCCGCCGGTCAGCGAGTACACGATGCAGCTGGTCGAGGGCTACGCCGGACACGCGACCCGCATCGACGAGCTGATCGCCCAGTACGCGGTCGGCTGGACGCTCGACCGGATGCCGGTCGTGGACCGCAACATCCTGCGGCTGGGCGCGTACGAGCTGATCTGGGTCGACGAGACCCCGGACGCCGTCGTCCTGGACGAGATGGTGCAGCTGGCGAAGGAGTTCTCCACGGACGAGTCGCCCTCGTTCGTGAACGGCCTGCTGGGCCGCCTGAAGGAGCTCAAGCCGTCCCTGCGCCGGGACGAGGCGTAAAGCCGCTCACGACAACGCCGGAGGGCCCACAGTACGTCTGCTGTGGGCCCT
>NZ_JAIQYY010000027.1:98764-113623 GCF_020181035.1 Streptomyces sp. CoH27 | reverse complement strand
GGGTGGCCGGAACCATATGGTTCCGGCCACCCCGACGGCACGTTTCTGCTCAGGTACTGAGCGGGTCAGCTCTCTTCGTGGGTGGCCACCGCGCGGCGCGCGTCGGCGTCCAGGACACCCCAGCTGATCAGCTGCTCGGTCAGGACCGAGGGGGACTGGTCGTAGATGACGGCGAGTGTGCGCAGGTCGTCCTGGCGGATGGAGAGCACCTTGCCGTTGTAGTCACCACGCTGGGACTGGATCGTCGCCGCGTAGCGCTGCAGCGGGCCCGCCTTCTCGGCCGGCACGGTGGCCAGGCGCTCCAGGTCCAGGACCAGCTTCGGCGGCGGCTCGGCGGCGCCGCCCGGCGTCGTGCCCGGCAGGAGCTCCTGGACCGGAACACCGTAGAAATCGGCCAGCTCGGCAAGCCGCTGCACGGTCACCGCACGGTCGCCACGCTCGTAGGACCCGACCACCACGGCCTTCCAGCGACCCTGTGACTTCTCCTCGACACCGTGGAGGGAAAGGCCCTGCTGGGTGCGGATGGCCCGGAGCTTGGCCCCGAGCTGTTTGGCGTATTCGCTGGACATATAGCTCCCCGGACACTGTGTCGACGCGGCCGGCTGTGTTGCCCGCCGCGCGGCTGGTAACTCACTGTGAGGTTACGCAGCGTGACTCTTCTGCGTCAAGCCGAATGGTCCACACCGACTCTTCCGTGGTAGTGACGGCCGATTAGGCCAAGGGGGTGATCGATGCTCTGCCCATGACCTGCTACGGTGGATGGCGCAAATCCGACGTCCTTTAAGGTCCGTCCCGTGAGGCGGAGAAGGAGGTCCGTTTCGTATGGACAAGCACGTCTCGCCCGCGAATCCGCCGGCGTCCGATGCGCGGCCCGTTCTTGAGGGCCCCGACATCGCGCGGGTGCTGACCCGCATCGCCCACGAGATCGTCGAGCGCGCCAAGGGCGCCGACGACGTGGTGCTCCTCGGCATCCCCACCCGGGGTGTCTTCCTCGCCCAACGGCTCGCCGTCAAGCTGGAGCAGATCACCGGACGCAAGATCCCGGTCGGCTCGCTCGACATCACCATGTACCGCGACGATCTGCGCATGCACCCGCCGCGCGCGCTGGCCCGTACCGAGATCCCCGGTGACGGCATCGACGGCAGACTGGTCGTCCTCGTCGACGACGTGCTCTTCTCCGGCCGCACCATCCGCGCCGCCCTCGACGCCCTGAACGACATCGGGCGCCCGCGCGCGGTGCAGCTCGCCGTCCTGGTCGACCGGGGCCACCGCGAACTGCCGATCCGCGCCGACTACGTCGGCAAGAACCTCCCCACGTCGCTGCGGGAGACGGTCAAGGTCCAGCTCGCCGAGGAGGACGGTCGCGACACCGTGCTGCTCGGTGTCAAGCAGACCGACCAGTAGCAAGCCAGGCGCGTACGTCCGCTTCGGCGTGCCCGCGCACGCGCCGGTTTGTCTCGAATCTCCCGTTGAACTGCCTTACGGAGCCTGACAGATGCAGCGTCATCTCATCTCGGCCGCCGACCTCACCCGCGACGACGCCGTCCTGATCCTCGACACCGCCGAGGAGATGGCCCGGGTCGCCGACCGGCCGATCAAGAAACTGCCGACCCTGCGCGGCCGCACGATCGTCAACCTCTTCTTCGAGGACTCCACGCGCACGCGTATCTCCTTCGAAGCCGCGGAAAAGCGCCTGTCCGCCGACGTCATCAACTTCACCGCCAAGGGGTCGAGCGTCTCCAAGGGCGAGTCCCTGAAGGACACCGCGCAGACCCTGGAGGCCATGGGCGTCGACGCCGTCGTGATCCGGCACGGCGCCTCCGGAGCCCCGTACCGTCTGGCCAACTCCGGCTGGATCGACGCGGCCGTCATCAATGCCGGCGACGGCACCCACCAGCACCCCACCCAGGCCTTGCTGGACGCCTTCACCATGCGCCGCCGGCTGATCGGCCGTGACGCCGGCCTCGGCAAGGACCTGTCCGGCCGGCGCATCACCATCGTCGGCGACGTCCTGCACAGCCGGGTCGCCCGCTCCAACGTCGACCTGCTGCACACCCTCGGCGCCGAGGTCACCCTGGTCGCCCCGCCCACCCTGGTGCCGGTCGGCGTCGAGACCTGGCCGTGCGAGGTGTCGTACGACCTCGACAGCGCCCTGCCGAAGTCGGACGCGGTGATGATGCTCCGCGTCCAGCGCGAGCGCATGAACGCCGCTTTCTTCCCGACCGAGCGCGAGTACTCGCGGCGCTACGGCCTCGACGGCGACCGCATGGCGAAGATGCCCGAGCACGCCATCGTGATGCACCCCGGCCCGATGGTCCGCGGCATGGAGATCACCGCCGAGGTCGCCGACTCCGAGCGCTGCACGGTCGTCGAGCAGGTCGCCAACGGCGTCTCCATCCGGATGGCCGTGCTGTACCTGCTGCTCGGTGGCAACGAGCCCGCCGTCACCCACTCTCGTACCGAGGAGAAGTAAGACCATGAGCAAGATCCTGATCCGTGGTGCGAAGGTGCTCGGCGGCGAGCCGCAGGACGTGCTGATCGACGGCGAGGTGATCGAGGCGGTCGGCACCGGCCTGTCCGCCGAGGGCGCCGAGGTCGTGGAGGCGGCAGGCAAGGTGCTGCTGCCGGGCCTGGTCGACCTGCACACCCATCTGCGCGAGCCGGGCCGCGAGGACTCCGAGACGGTCCTGACCGGCACCCGCGCGGCCGCGTCCGGCGGCTACACGGCCGTCTTCGCCATGGCCAACACCTTCCCGGTCGCCGACACCGCCGGTGTGGTCGAGCAGGTCTACCGACTGGGCCAGGAGCACGGCTACTGCGACGTGCAGCCCATCGGCGCCGTCACCGTCGGCCTGGAGGGCCGGAAGCTCGCCGAGCTGGGCGCCATGCACGAGTCGGCCGCCGGGGTCACCGTCTTCTCCGACGACGGCAAGTGCGTGGACGACGCAGTGATCATGCGCCGGGCGCTGGAGTACGTGAAGGCCTTCGGCGGTGTCGTCGCCCAGCACGCGCAGGAGCCGCGGCTCACCGAGGGCGCCCAGATGAACGAGGGCATCGTCTCCGCCGAGCTGGGCCTGGGCGGCTGGCCGGCCGTCGCCGAGGAGTCGATCATCGCGCGCGACGTGCTGCTCGCCGAGCATGTCGGCTCCCGCGTCCACATCTGCCACCTCTCGACCGCCGGCAGCGTCGAGATCGTCCGCTGGGCCAAGTCCCGCGGCATCGACGTCACCGCCGAGGTCACCCCGCACCACCTGCTCCTCACCGACGAGCTGGTGCGGACGTACAACCCCGTCTACAAGGTCAACCCGCCGCTGCGCACCGAGCGGGACGTGCTGGCCCTGCGCGAGGCGCTCGCCGACGGCACGATCGACATCGTCGCCACCGACCACGCCCCGCACCCGCACGAGGACAAGGACTGCGAGTGGGCCGCCGCCGCCATGGGGATGGTGGGCCTGGAGACCGCGCTGTCAGTGGTCCAGGAGACCATGGTCGACACGGGCCTGCTGGACTGGGCCGGCGTCGCCGACCGGATGTCCGTCAAGCCCGCGCAGATCGGACAGGCCACCGGGCACGGCCGTCCCGTCTCGGCTGGTGAGCCCGCCAACCTCACCCTCGTCGACACGGAATACCGTGGCCAGGTGGACCCCGCGGGCTTCGCCTCACGCAGCCGCAACACCCCCTACGAGGGGCGTGAGCTGCCGGGCCGTGTGACGCACACGTGGCTGCGGGGCAAGGCCACGCTCGTCGACGGGAAGCTCACGTGACACCTGTAATCCTGCTCGCGGAGGCCAAGAAATCGGCCGCCGTCACCGACTGGCCGGCCCGCATCGGCTGGCTCGTCGGACTCGTCCTGTTCATCGCGCTCGTCTACTGGCTGATGCGCGAGGGCTGGAAGTGGCGCGGCACGCTCCAGAGCGACCTTCCGGAGCCGCCCAGCGCGCCGGAGGAGACCGGCCCGGTGAAACTGAGCATGAGCGGCCGCTACCACGGCTCCACCACCGCCGGGCAGTGGCTGGACCGGATCGTGGCCCACGGCCTCGGTACCCGCAGCCGGGCCGAGCTCACCCTCACGGAGGCGGGCCTGGAGGTCGAGCGTCCCGGAGCGAACGACTTCTTCGTCCCCGCCGCCGCACTGCGCGGGGCCCGGCTGGACAAGGGCATCGCCGGCAAGGTCCTCACCGAGGGCGGACTGCTCGTGGTGACCTGGGCGCTCGGCGACAAGCTGATCGACTCCGGCTTCCGCTCCGACCACGCGGCCGAGCACACCGAATGGGCCGACACCCTGAACGACATGATCAACGACACGGAAGGCGCACGATGACGACCTCCACCAGGGGAGCTGCCAAGGTTCCCGCCGTACTCGTCCTGGAGGACGGCCGCACCTTCCGCGGCCGTGCCTACGGGGCCGTGGGGGAGACCTTCGGCGAGGCCGTGTTCTCCACCGGTATGACCGGCTACCAGGAAACCCTGACCGACCCGTCGTACGACCGCCAGATCGTCGTGGCGACCGCCCCGCAGATCGGCAACACCGGCTGGAACGACGAGGACGACGAGTCGGGCCGCATCTGGGTCTCCGGCTACGTCGTGCGCGACCCCGCGCGCGTGCCGTCCAACTGGCGCGCCAAGCGCTCCCTGGACGACGAGCTGGTCGCGCAGGACGTGGTCGGCATCTCCGGGATCGACACCCGCGCCCTCACCCGTCATCTGCGCGAGCGCGGCTCGATGCGGGCCGGCATCTTCTCCGGCGAGGCGATCGCCCCCGAGAGCGAGCTCCTCGCGCGCGTGCAGGCCCAGCCCCGCATGAAGGGCCTGAGCCTGTACGAGGAGGTCGCGACGAAGGAGGCGTACGTCGTCCCCGCGATCGGGGAGAAGCGGTTCACCGTCGCCGCGGTCGACCTGGGCATCAAGGGCATGACCCCGCACCGCATGGCCGAGCGCGGCATCGAGGTGCACGTCCTCCCGGCCACGGCCACGGCCGACGACATCTACGCCGTCGACCCGGACGGGGTCTTCTTCTCCAACGGCCCCGGTGACCCGGCCACGGCCGACGGCCCGGTCGCGCTGATGACCGCCGTTCTGGAGCGGAAGACGCCGCTGTTCGGCATCTGCTTCGGCAACCAGATCCTCGGCCGCGCCCTCGGCTTCGGCACCTACAAGCTGAAGTACGGCCACCGGGGCATCAACCAGCCGGTCCAGGACCGTACGACCGGCAAGGTCGAGGTCACCGCGCACAACCACGGCTTCGCCGTGGACGCGCCGCTCGACAAGGTGAGCGACACCAAGTTCGGCCGCGCCGAGGTCTCGCACGTGTGCCTGAACGACAACGTCGTGGAGGGGCTGCAGCTGCTCGACCAGCCGGCCTTCTCCGTCCAGTACCACCCCGAAGCGGCAGCGGGCCCGCACGACGCCGCCTACCTGTTCGACCGCTTCGTTTCCCTGATGGAGGGCCAGCGTGCCTAAGCGCACCGATATCCAGTCCGTCCTGGTCATCGGCTCCGGCCCGATCGTCATCGGCCAGGCCGCCGAGTTCGACTACTCCGGCACCCAGGCGTGCCGCGTGCTCAAGGCCGAGGGCCTGCGCGTCGTCCTGGTCAACTCCAACCCGGCGACGATCATGACCGACCCGGAGATCGCCGACGCGACCTACGTCGAGCCGATCACCCCGGAGTTCGTCGAGAAGATCATCGCCAAGGAGCGCCCCGACGCCCTGCTGCCCACCCTGGGCGGCCAGACGGCGCTGAACACCGCGATCTCGCTGCACGAGAACGGGGTCCTGGAGAAGTACGGCGTCGAGCTGATCGGCGCCAAGCCCGAGGCGATCCACAAGGGCGAGGACCGCGACCTGTTCAAGGCCGTCGTGGAGGCCGTCAACGCCAAGATCGGACACGGCGAGTCCGCCCGCTCGGTCATCTGCCACTCCATGGACGACGTCATCGAGGGCGTCGAGACGCTCGGCGGCTACCCGGTCGTCGTCCGGCCGTCCTTCACCATGGGCGGCGCCGGCTCCGGCTTCGCGCACGACGAGGAGGAGCTGCGCCGCATCGCGGGCCAGGGCCTCACGCTCTCCCCGACCACCGAGGTGCTCCTGGAGGAGTCCATCCTCGGCTGGAAGGAGTACGAGCTGGAGCTGATGCGCGACAAGCACGACAACGTCGTGGTGGTCTGCTCCATCGAGAACTTCGACCCCATGGGCGTGCACACCGGTGACTCGATCACCGTCGCGCCCGCGATGACGCTGACCGACCGCGAGTACCAGATCCTGCGGGACATCGGCATCGCCGTCATCCGCGAGGTCGGTGTCGACACCGGCGGCTGCAACATCCAGTTCGCGGTGAACCCCGAGGACGGTCGCGTGATCGTCATCGAGATGAACCCGCGTGTGTCGCGCTCCTCGGCGCTCGCCTCCAAGGCCACCGGCTTCCCGATCGCGAAGATCGCCGCCAAGCTGGCCGTCGGCTACACCCTGGACGAGATCCCCAACGACATCACGCAGGAGACCCCGGCCTCCTTCGAGCCCACGCTCGACTACGTGGTCGTCAAGGCCCCGCGCTTCGCGTTCGAGAAGTTCCCGCAGGCCGACTCCACGCTGACCACCACCATGAAGTCGGTCGGCGAGGCCATGGCCATCGGCCGCAACTTCACCGAGGCCTTCCAGAAGGCGCTGCGCTCGCTGGAGAAGAAGGGCTCGCAGTTCACCTTCGTCGGCGAGCCGGGCGAGAAGGACACCCTGCTGCGCGACGCCGTACGGCCCACCGACGGCCGGATCAACACGGTCATGCAGGCCATCCGCGCGGGCGCCACGCCCGAGGAGATCTTCGAGTACACGAAGATCGACCCCTGGTTCGTGGACCAGCTCTTCCTGATCAAGGAGGTCGCGGACGAGCTGGCCGAGGCCCCCGAGCTGACCGCCGAGCTGCTCGCCGAGGCCAAGCGGCATGGCTTCTCCGACGTCCAGATCGGTGAGATCCGGGGCCTGCGCGAGGACGTGGTCCGCGAGGTCCGGCACGCCCTGGGCATCCGCCCCGTCTACAAGACGGTCGACACCTGCGCCGCCGAGTTCGCCGCGAAGACGCCGTACTTCTACTCCTCCTACGACGAGGAGACCGAGGTCGCGTCCCGCGAGAAGCCCGCGGTGATCATCCTGGGCTCCGGGCCGAACCGCATCGGCCAGGGCATCGAGTTCGACTACTCCTGTGTCCACGCCTCCTTCGCGCTGAGCGACGCGGGCTACGAGACGGTGATGGTCAACTGCAACCCGGAGACCGTCTCCACCGACTACGACACCTCCGACCGGCTGTACTTCGAGCCGCTGACGCTGGAGGACGTCCTGGAGATCGTCCACGCCGAGCAGCAGGCCGGACCGGTGGCCGGTGTGATCGTGCAGCTCGGCGGCCAGACCCCGCTGGGCCTGTCCCAGGCGCTGAAGGACAACGGCGTGCCGGTCGTCGGCACGTCCCCCGAGGCCATCCACGCCGCAGAGGACCGCGGCGCCTTCGGCCGCGTCCTGGCCGAGGCCGGTCTCCCGGCCCCGAAGCACGGCACCGCGACCACCTTCGAGGGAGCCAAGGCGATCGCCGACGAGATCGGCTACCCGGTCCTCGTCCGGCCGTCGTACGTCCTCGGCGGCCGGGGCATGGAGATCGTCTACGACGAGGCCCGCCTGGCGTCCTACATCGCCGAGTCGACCGAGATCAGCCCGTCCCGGCCGGTCCTCGTCGACCGCTTCCTGGACGACGCCATCGAGATCGACGTCGACGCCCTCTACGACGGCGAGGAGCTGTACCTCGGCGGTGTGATGGAGCACATCGAGGAGGCCGGCATCCATTCCGGCGACTCCGCCTGTGCCCTGCCCCCGATCACCCTGGGCGGCTTCGACATCAAGCGGCTGCGCGCCTCCACCGAGGCCATCGCGCGCGGTGTCGGCGTGCGCGGTCTGATCAACATCCAGTTCGCGATGGCGGGCGACATCCTCTACGTCCTGGAGGCCAACCCGCGCGCCTCGCGTACCGTGCCCTTCACCTCGAAGGCGACCGCGGTGCCGCTGGCCAAGGCCGCCGCCCGGGTCTCGCTGGGCGCGACCATCGCCGAGCTGCGCGCCGAGGGCCTGCTCCCGGCGAAGGGCGACGGCGGCGAGCTGCCGCTGGACGCGCCGATCTCCGTCAAGGAGGCCGTGATGCCGTGGTCGCGGTTCCGGGACATCCAGGGACGCGGTGTGGACACCGTCCTCGGCCCGGAGATGCGTTCCACCGGCGAGGTCATGGGCATCGACTCCGTCTTCGGCACGGCGTACGCCAAGTCGCAGGCCGGGGCGTACGGCCCGCTGCCCACCAAGGGGCGGGCGTTCATCTCGGTCGCCAACCGCGACAAGCGCTCGATGATCTTCCCGGCGCGCGAGCTGGTCGCGCACGGCTTCGAGCTGCTCGCCACCTCCGGCACGGCCGAGGTCCTCAAGCGCAACGGCATCAACGCCACCGTCGTACGCAAGCAGTCCGAGGGCACCGGCCCGAACGGCGAGAAGACCATCGTCCAGCTGATCCACGACGGCGAGGTCGACCTCATCGTGAACACCCCGTACGGCACGGGCGGCCGCCTCGACGGCTACGACATCCGTACGGCGGCCGTCGCCCGGTCGGTGCCGTGCCTGACGACGGTCCAGGCGCTCGCCGCCGCCGTCCAGGGCATCGACGCGCTCAACCACGGAGACGTGGGCGTCCGCTCGCTCCAGGAACACGCGGAACACCTGACCGCGGCCCGCGACTAGCAGCCCTTGAGGGGGACACCGGAAACGGTGTCCCCCTCCGCATGAGGACCCCTGAGGACTTTTCCGAGATGTACAAGCTCTTCTTCCGTCTGGTGTTCACCCGGATGGACCCCGAGAAGGCCCACCACCTGGCCTTCCGCTGGATCCGCCTCGCCGCCCGCGTTCCCGTCCTGCGCACCTTCGTCGCGGCCGCCCTCGCGCCCCGCCACAAGGAGCTGCGCACGGAGGCCCTCGGACTGCGCATGCACGGGCCCTTCGGGCTGGCCGCCGGCTTCGACAAGAACGCCGTCGCCATCGACGGCATGTCGATGCTGGGCTTCGACCACGTCGAGATCGGCACGGTGACGGGGGAGCCGCAGCCCGGCAACCCCAAGAAGCGGCTGTTCCGCCTTGTCGCGGACCGCGCGCTGATCAACCGGATGGGCTTCAACAACGACGGCTCGCTGGCCGTGGCGGCCCGTCTCGCGACCCGCACGCCGGTCTTCAGGACCGTCGTCGGTGTCAACATCGGCAAGACCAAGATCGTGCCGGAGGCGGAGGCCGTCGGCGACTACGTGAAGTCCGCCGAGCGGCTCGCGCCGTACGCCGACTACCTGGTCGTCAACGTCTCCTCGCCGAACACGCCCGGCCTGCGCAACCTCCAGGCCACCGAGGCGCTGCGCCCGCTGCTCACCGCCGTGCGCGAAGCCGCCGACCGCACGGTCGCGAACCGGCGCGTGCCGCTGCTGGTGAAGATCGCCCCGGACCTCGCCGACGAGGACATCGACGCCGTCGCCGACCTGGCCGTGGAGCTGGGCCTGGACGGCATCATCGCCACCAACACCACCATCGCGCGCGAGGGGCTCGGGCTGCGCTCCGCACCCTCGGTCGTGCAGGAGACCGGCGGCCTGTCCGGCGCCCCGCTCAAGGAGCGCTCCCTGGAGGTCCTGCGCCGCCTGTACGCGCGCGTGGGCGACCGGATCACCCTGGTGGGTGTCGGCGGCGTCGAGACCGCCGAGGACGCCTGGCAGCGCATCCTGGCCGGTGCCACGCTGGTCCAGGGCTACAGCGCCTTCATCTACCAGGGCCCCTTCTGGTGCCGTGGCATCCACAAGGGCCTCGCCGCCCGGCTGCGCACCAGCCCGTACGCCACCCTCGCCGACGCGGTCGGCGCCGACGTGAGGAAGCCCGCATGACTTCGACGGAGCCCTTCGGTGCCCGGCTGCGCCGCGCCATGGACGAGCGCGGCCCGCTGTGCGTCGGCATCGACCCGCACGCCTCCCTGCTCGCCCAGTGGGGCCTGAACGACGACGTGGCCGGTCTGGAGCGGTTCAGCCGCACGGTCGTCGAGGCCGTGGCCGACCGGGTCGCCGTGATGAAGCCGCAGAGCGCCTTCTTCGAGCGGTTCGGCTCGCGCGGCATCGCCGTCCTGGAGACGGTCGTCCGGGAGGCGCGCGCGGCAGGCACCCTGGTCGTCATGGACGCCAAGCGCGGCGACATCGGCTCGACCATGGCCGGGTACGCGGAGGCCTACCTGCACAAGGACGCCCCGCTCTACTCCGACGCCCTCACCGTCTCGCCCTACCTCGGCTACGGCTCGCTCAGCCCGGCCGTCGCGCTGGCCCGGGAGAGCGGTGCCGGTCTGTTCGTGCTGGCGCTGACCTCGAACCCGGAGGGCCCCGAGGTGCAGCACGCGGTCCGTGCGGACGGCCGCAGCGTGGGGGCGACCATGCTGGCCCACCTGGCCGCCGAGAACGCGGGGGAGGAGCCGCTGGGGTCCTTCGGCGCCGTCGTCGGTGCCACGGTCGGCGACCTGTCGTCGTACGACCTCGCGATCAACGGCCCGCTCCTCGCGCCCGGTGTCGGCGCGCAGGGGGCGACGGCGGCCGACCTTCCGGCTGTCTTCGGGTCGGCGCTGCGCAACGTCGTGCCGAACGTCAGCCGGGGTGTTCTGCGTCACGGTCCCGACACCGGGGCGCTGCGGGCGGCCGCCGAGCGCTTCGCCGAGGAGATTCAGGCGGTCGTCGGGGGTTTCTGAGCCCTCCGGTGTGCGCCCCGGCGGGCGGCGGGCCGGCGACTTGAGTGTGAATACATCCTCAAATCGAGGGCATTATGTCTGAAATGTCCGGCCTGACGGAGGCTGACCAGGACTTTTCCGCTGTTCTCGCTGACTCTGGCGGACTTGCCCGCTAGTCTCCGAGCAGTGGGGGCACCTCCCGCGCCCTCAAGGCAGGTGTGGGGAGAGCGGGCAGCGTGTTGCTCGTAGCTCCCCAGGTGTGGGGCGACTAGGTTCCTCACCGGTCCGTATCCGACAGTTCGACATCCGAGGTGACGTAGGCGTGGCTCTTCCGCCCCTTACCCCTGAACAGCGCGCAGCCGCGCTCGAAAAGGCCGCCGCGGCTCGCCGGGAGCGGGCCGAGGTCAAGAATCGACTCAAGCACTCCGGCGCATCCCTGCACGAGGTCATCAAGCAGGGCCAGGAGAACGACGTCATCGGCAAGATGAAGGTCTCCGCGCTGCTTGAGTCGCTGCCGGGCGTGGGCAAGGTCCGCGCCAAGCAGATCATGGAGCGTCTGGGCATCTCCGAGAGCCGTCGCGTGCGCGGTCTCGGTTCCAACCAGATCGCTTCCCTGGAGCGTGAGTTCGGCAGCACCGCCTCCTGAGTCCGTCTCCGGGCGGACCGGGAGTCCCGGGCACTCCGGGATTGCTGGAATAATCGCTGCATGGCTGCAACATTCCGGGGGACGACCCCCGAGCCCCCGGACGTACGTCCGCGGCTGACCGTGCTCTCCGGCCCCTCGGGGGTCGGCAAGAGCACGGTCGTCGCCCATATGCGCAAGGAACACCCCGAGGTCTGGCTCTCGGTGTCGGCCACCACCCGCAGGCCGCGCCCCGGTGAGCAGCACGGAGTCCACTACTTCTTCGTCACCGACGAGGAGATGGACAAGCTGATCGCCAACGGCGAGCTGCTGGAGTGGGCCGAGTTCGCCGGGAACCGCTACGGCACGCCCCGCGCGGCCGTGCTGGAGCGGCTGGAGAACGGCGAGCCCGTTCTGCTGGAGATCGACCTCCAGGGCGCCCGGCAGGTCCGGGAGTCCATGTCCGACTCCCGGCTGGTGTTCCTGGCTCCGCCCTCCTGGGAGGAGCTGGTGCGCAGGCTGACCGGCCGGGGCACCGAGCCGCCCGAGGTCATCGAGCGCCGCCTGGACGCGGCCAGGACCGAATTGGCGGCCGAGCCGGAGTTCGACGTGACCTTGGTCAACACCTCCGTCGAGGACGTGGCGCGCGAGCTGCTAGCCTTGATGGACGTTGTGTGATCATGACTGATCTTTTCCCCTCCTTCGGAAGGTAGAGCGTGTCCTCTTCCATCACCGCGCCCGAGGGCATCATCAACCCGCCGATCGACGAGTTGCTTGAGGCCACCGACTCGAAGTACAGCCTCGTGATCTACGCCGCCAAGCGGGCCCGTCAGATCAACGCGTACTACTCCCAGCTCGGCGAGGGCCTCCTTGAGTACGTCGGTCCTCTCGTCGACACCCACGTCCACGAGAAGCCGCTCTCGATCGCCCTGCGCGAGATCAACGCG
This sequence comes from Streptomyces sp. CoH27, assembly GCF_020181035.1. Lineage (GTDB taxonomy): Bacteria > Actinomycetota > Actinomycetes > Streptomycetales > Streptomycetaceae > Streptomyces > Streptomyces camelliae. The sequence continues at coordinate 101,297 of NZ_JAIQYY010000027.1, read as the reverse complement.
GGGCTGCTGACGTCCGAGGCTGTCGAAGGCCCCGCCCAGTAACGCTGCGCAGTAGTACTTTCAGATCGCAGGTGACTTATCCACAGGCCCGGCAGTCGTTCTGCCGGGCCTGTGGTGTGTCATTGGTGGTGCAGGGTTCCGAGTCCGGGGAGTGAGCGTGGACAAGCCGAAGGTCGTCCTGGGGGTCAGCGGTGGCATCGCCGCGTACAAGGCCTGTGAGCTGCTGAGAAGGTTCACGGAGTCGGGCCATGACGTACGCGTCGTCCCCACCGCCTCCGCGCTGCACTTCGTCGGCGCCGCCACCTGGTCCGCCCTGTCGGGCAATCCTGTCTCGACGGAGGTCTGGGACGACGTCCACGAGGTGCCGCACGTCCGCATCGGCCAGGGTGCCGACCTCGTCGTCGTCGCGCCCGCCACGGCCGACACGCTGGCCAAGGCCGCCCACGGCCTCGCCGACGACCTCCTCACCAACACTCTGCTGACCGCCCGCTGCCCGGTCGTGCTCGCGCCCGCCATGCACACCGAGATGTGGGAGCATCCGGCCACCCAGGAGAACGTGGCCACCCTGCGCCGGCGCGGCGCCGTCGTCATCGAACCGGCGGTCGGCCGCCTCACCGGCGTCGACACCGGCAAGGGCCGGCTGCCCGACCCGGCCGAGATCTTCGAGGTCTGCCGCCGGGTGCTGGCCCGGGGCGTCACCCGGCCGGACCTCAAGGGGCGGCACGTCGTCGTCTCCGCCGGCGGCACCCGCGAGCCGCTCGACCCGGTCCGCTTTCTCGGCAACCGCTCCTCCGGCAAGCAGGGCTACGCCCTCGCCCGCACCGCCGCCGCCCGCGGCGCCCGGGTCACGCTGATCGCGGCCAACACCGGTCTGCCCGACCCGGCCGGCGTGGACGTCGTCCCGGTCGGCACGGCCGTCCAGCTGCGCGAGGCCGTCCTGAAGGCCGCGGCGGACGCCGACGCGGTCGTCATGGCCGCCGCCGTCGCCGACTTCCGGCCCTCGGTCTACGCCGCCGGGAAGATCAAGAAGAAGGACAGCCACGAGCCCGACCCGATCGTCCTCGTACGGAATCCGGACATTCTTGCGGAGATTTCGGCCGATCGCGCCAGGTCCGGACAGGTGATCGTCGGCTTCGCCGCCGAGACCGACGACGTGCTCGCCAACGGCCGTACCAAGCTCGCCCGCAAGGGCTGTGACCTGCTCGTGGTCAACGAGGTGGGGGAGCGCAAGACGTTCGGCTCCGAGGAGAACGAGGCGATCGTGCTGGGCGCCGACGGAAGCGAGACGCCGGTACCGCACGGACCCAAGGAAGCCCTGGCCGACACCGTCTGGGACCTGGTCGCCGAGCGCCTGGGCTGAGCCGGGCGCACCCTCGCGGCCGTCCGCTGGGGGCGCGCACGAGGACCGCTCGATTCCGGTGTGGCGACCCTGGCCAACATCACCCGGCATTGGGCAGAATTCTCGTGCCGCAGGTCACAGCGCTCCCGAGAGGCGAGACGGTGGCCCATCGGCCGAGTGCGACCGATAAACTGTTCAAGGTCGGCACCGGGCGCAGCCCTCGTGCCGACTGCAAATGATCAGCCAGCAGCCGCTGCAACCACAGGGAGCGTTGTGTCCCGTCGCCTGTTCACCTCGGAGTCCGTGACCGAGGGTCACCCCGACAAGATCGCTGACCAGATCAGCGACACCATTCTCGACGCGCTTCTGCGCGAGGACCCGACCTCCCGGGTCGCCGTCGAGACGCTGATCACCACCGGCCTGGTGCATGTGGCCGGCGAGGTCACGACCAAGGCCTACGCGGACATCGCGAACCTGGTCCGCGGCAAGATCCTGGAGATCGGCTACGACTCCTCCAAGAAGGGCTTCGACGGCGCCTCCTGCGGCGTGTCGGTGTCCATCGGCGCGCAGTCCCCGGACATCGCGCAGGGTGTCGACACGGCGTACGAGTCCCGGGTGGAGGGCGACGACGACGAGCTGGACCGGCAGGGCGCCGGCGACCAGGGCCTGATGTTCGGCTACGCCTCCGACGAGACGCCGACCCTCATGCCGCTGCCGATCTTCCTGGCGCACCGCCTGTCCAAGCGCCTGTCCGAGGTCCGTAAGAACGGCACCATCCCCTACCTGCGCCCCGACGGCAAGACGCAGGTCACCATCGAGTACGACGGCGACAAGGCCGTCCGCCTCGACACGGTCGTCGTCTCCTCGCAGCACGCCTCCGACATCGACCTGGAGTCGCTGCTCGCTCCCGACATCCGCGAGTTCGTCGTGGAGCCCGAGCTGAAGGCCCTGCTCGACGAGGGCATCAAGCTGGACACCGAGGGCTACCGCCTGCTGGTCAACCCGACCGGCCGCTTCGAGATCGGCGGCCCGATGGGCGACGCCGGCCTGACCGGCCGCAAGATCATCATCGACACCTACGGCGGCATGGCCCGCCACGGCGGCGGCGCCTTCTCGGGCAAGGACCCGTCCAAGGTGGACCGCTCGGCCGCCTACGCGATGCGCTGGGTCGCCAAGAACGTCGTGGCGGCCGGC
>NZ_JAIQYY010000027.1:85737-98590 GCF_020181035.1 Streptomyces sp. CoH27 | reverse complement strand
CGATCTACTCCCAGACGGCGGCCTACGGCCACTTCGGCCGCGAGCTGCCCGACTTCACCTGGGAGCGCACCGACCGCGTGGACGCTCTCCGCAAGGCCGCGGGCCTGTAAGCCCGCACCCCTTCGCTCGCCGAGGCCCGGCTTCCCTTCGGGAGCCGGGCCTCGGCGTGCCCGAGGTGCTTCGAGGCGGCGGGGGCCGTTGTCAGTGGGGTTTGGTAAGAATGCAAGCGTGAGCAGCGAGAACGAGCCGCCCCGAGGGGGCGGGGAAGGCGGGGCCGAGGGTGCGCCGCCGGAGCAGCTCGCGCTCATCCGGGAGAGCGTGCGCAAGGCGAAGACGCCCCGTGCCAAACCGCGCACCTGGCGGGGGGCCTCGCTCGCCAAGGAGCTCCCCGTGGCCCGGGTGCTGGTCGACAAGGGCGTGCTGCACCTCGACCGGTACTTCGACTACGCGGTGCCCGAGGAGCTGGACGCACAGGCGCAGCCCGGCGTGCGGGTGCGGGTGCGGTTCGGGGCCGGCCGGCACCGGGTGCGTGAGGGGCGCCGCGAGGGCGGCGGACTCATCGACGGGTTCCTGATCGAGCGCCGGGCGGAGTCCGACTACTCCGGCCCGCTCGCGGCGCTCGCCCAGGTCGTGTCCCCCGAGCCCGTCCTGAGCGAGGAGCTGCTGGGGTTCACCCGGGCCGTCGCCGACCGGTACGCCGGGAGCCTCGCCGATGTGCTCCAGCTGGCCGTGCCGCCGCGCAGCGCCGCCGCGGAGAAGCGCCCGTCGCCCGCCCCACTGCCGCCGCCCGGAGCACCCGACACCGGTTCCTGGGCGCGCTACGAGCACGGGGGCGCCTTCCTTGACGCCCTGGCCGCCGGCGGAGCGCCCAGGGCCGTCTGGAACGCGCTGCCGGGCCCGCTGTGGAGCGAGGAGCTGGCCAGGGCCGTCGCCGCCACGCTCGCCTCCGGACGCGGTGCCCTCGTCGTCGTACCGGACGGGCGAGCCGCCGCACGGGTCGACGCCGCGCTCACCGCGCTGCTCGGCCCCGGCCGGCACGCGCTGCTCACCGCCGACGCCGGGCCCGAGAAGCGGTACGCGCAGTGGCTCGCGGTGCGGCGCGGATCCGTTCGGGCCGTCGTCGGGACCCGGGCCGCCATGTTCGCGCCCGTGCGGGATCTCGGTCTCGTCGCGGTCTGGGACGACGGCGACGACAGCCTCGGCGAACAGCACGCCCCGCAGCCGCACGCGCGCGATGTACTGCTGCTGCGCGCCGCGCTGGACAAGTGCGCCTTCCTGCTCGGCGGATTCAGCTGCACCGTGGAGGCCGCCCAGCTCGTGGAGAGCGGCTGGGCCCGCCCGCTGGTCGCCGGCCGCGAGCAGGTGCGCCGGGCCGCGCCCCTGGTCAGGACCGTCGGCGACGACGACCTCGCGCGCGACGAGGCCGCCCGCGCCGCCCGGCTGCCGACCCTCGCCTGGCAGGCGGCCCGCGAGGGGCTGCGGCACGGCCCGGTGCTGGTGCAGGTCCCCCGCCGTGGCTACGTGCCCCGGATGGCCTGCGACCGGTGCCGGGCGCCCGCGCGGTGCCGGCGCTGCTCCGGCCCGCTCCAGGGGCAGGACGCGGAGGTGCTGCGGTGCGGCTGGTGCGGGCGTGAGGAGAGCGCCTGGCACTGCCCGGAGTGCGGCGGTTTCCGGCTGCGCGCCCAGGTGGTCGGCGCCCGGCGTACGGCCGAGGAGCTGGGGCGCGCCTTTCCCGCCGTGCCGGTGCGGACCTCGGGGCGCGAACAGGTGCTGGACACCGTGCCGGGCACGCCCGCGCTGGTCGTGAGCACACCGGGCGCCGAACCCGTCGCCGAGGGCGGCTATGCGGCGGCCCTGCTGCTGGACGGCTGGGCCATGCTCGTACGACCCGACCTGCGGGCCGGTGAGGATGCGCTGCGCCGGTGGATCGCGGCGGCCGCGCTGGTCCGGCCGCAGAGCGAGGGGGGCACGGTGGTCGTGGTGGCCGAGCCGACCCTGCGCCCGGTGCAGGCGCTGGTGCGCTGGGATCCCGTCGGGCACGCGGTGCGGGAACTGGCCGAGCGGGCCGAGCTGGGTTTCCCGCCGGTGTCCCGGATGGCGGCCGTCACCGGACCGCCCGCGGCCGTCGCGGAGTTTCTCGCTTCGGTCGAACTCCCGCCGGATGCCGAGGTGTTGGGGCCCGTACCGGTGCCGCCCACGCCGCCAGGCCGGCCCCGCAGGCCCGGCGCTCCGCCGCCCGGTGAGCACTGGGAGCGGGCGCTGGTGCGGGTGCCGCCGGGCAGCGGGGCGGCGCTGGCTTCCGCGCTGAAGGCCGCTCAGGCCGCTCGCACGGCACGAGGGAGCGGGAGCGGGGAGTCGGTCCGGGTGCGGATCGATCCGCCGGACATCGGGTGAGATTCTCTCCCCCCCGGCGCACCGCCCGTTTCCGGTCGCCGGTGAAGCCGGGCGACCCATGGGGTTGCTCGCCGTCGGCGGCTGCCCGGCGGGCCGGCGTCCAAGCACGTGACTGCCCTCCCGGATGGCCGGAAGGGCAGGGTGGAGGCGGCGGCCGTTGCTCAGCCGTTGCGCGGGCTGGGGAAGGCCGTCGGACGGGGCTCGTCTCGGTCGCGCAGGGCCGGGCTGCCGGCGGTCGGCTGCGTGGGCATCGAACGCGCCGCGGGGACCGTCGGGACCGTGGGCAGGGTGGTGTTCACATTGAGCGTGCGCGTACCGGACGACTCCGGCGTCCGCTCGGCCTCGGCGGCGGCCGCCTGGGCCGCGGCACGGCGGGCGCCGTAACGGCGGTGCACCGCCTGCTTGGTGACTCCGAGCGCCGAGCCCACCGCGTCCCACGAGAAGCCGAGTGAGCGGTCGAAGTCCACGGCGGCCGTGACCAGGGTTTCGACACTGTCGCGGAGTTCCTGCGCGAGGCGGACCGTCGGGGCGGGGGCACGTCCGTAGACGACGAAGCCCGTGGACGGGCCGGAGCGGCGCGGGCGGTAGACATTGCCCAGCTGGGCGGTGAGCGTGCGCAGCGCGTCCACCTGGCGGCGGACCCGCTCGATGTCCCGCACCAGCAAGTGCAGGCTGGCCCGGGCCTGGGCGTCGTGGGTTGCGTGGTCGGCCATGAACAAGCCTCTCGAACCGGCGTTGAAAGGAATTGGGCCGCGAAAGCGGCCCGATGTGGTCAACTCTTTCTTGACCAACGCGTGTGCGCTCCGCTGGTCACGGGGTGGGGGCGTACGGGCATATGCGTACGCCGTCCGTCCGCCCACGCACCACCCGTTCCCGGGTGTGGTCATAGACTGGTGCGCTGCCCGTTCAACCCCCGCCCGAGAGGCCCGATCCCGCCCATGAAGCTTGTCTTCGCCGGTACCCCCGAGGTCGCTGTTCCCGCTCTGGACGCCCTGATCGCCTCCGGGCGGCATGAGGTGGCCGCCGTCGTCACGCGGCCCGACGCGCCGGCCGGGCGTGGGCGCAGGCTGGTCGCGTCGCCCGTGGCCGAGCGGGCGGAGGAGGCCGGGATCGAGGTGCTGAAGCCCCTCAAGCCGCGCGACCCGGAGTTCCTGGAGCGGCTGAAGGAGATCGGCCCGGACTGCTGCCCAGTCGTGGCCTACGGCGCGCTGCTGCCCAGGGTCGCCCTCGACATCCCGACGCACGGCTGGGTCAACCTGCACTTCTCGCTGCTGCCCGCCTGGCGCGGGGCCGCCCCGGTGCAGCACGCCATCATGGCGGGCGACCAGATCACGGGCGCCTCCACCTTCCTCATCGAGGAGGGGCTCGACTCCGGGCCGGTCTACGGCACCGTCACCGAGGAGGTCCGGGCGACCGACACCAGCGGCGATCTGCTCACGCGGCTCGCCTTCGCCGGCGCCGGGCTGCTCGCCGCGACCATGGACGGCATCGAGGACGGCACCCTGAAGGCCGTCCCGCAGCCGGCCGAGGGCGTCACCGTCGCGCCGAAGATCACCGTCGAGGACGCCCAGGTGAACTGGGCCGCGCCCGCACTGCGCGTCGACCGGGTCGTGCGCGGCTGCACCCCGGCGCCCGGCGCCTGGACCTCCTTCCGCGGCGAGCGGCTCAAGCTGATCCAGGTCACGCCCGTGCCCGAGCGGACCGACCTCACGCCGGGACAGATGGCGGTCGGCAAGAACAGCGTGCACGTGGGTACCGGTTCGTACGCCGTCGAGCTGCTCTGGGTGCAGGCCCAGGGCAAGAAGCCGATGCGGGCGGCCGACTGGGCCCGCGGGGTGCGCATCGCCGAGCACGAGACCCTCGGCAGCTGACGGTCGCCCCCGCCGTTCCCGGAGACCCCGGCGTACCTCCCGGCCCACCTGACGGTGGACCCCGGCGTGTGCGACGTACGCTGGGACTCGCACCTCTTTCCCTTTCCGGAGCACCTTTTTCGTGACTGAGCAGTCCCGGCGGCCCCGTAAGCCCGCCAAGCCCTACCGCCGTCCTCAGAAGGACCCCGTCCGCATCCTGGCCTTCGAGGCGCTGCGCGCGGTCGACGAGCGGGACGCGTACGCCAACCTCGTGCTGCCCCCGCTGCTGCGCAAGGCCCGCGAGAAGGAGGGACCGGAAAAATTCGACGCGCGGGACGCCGCCCTCGCCACCGAGCTGGTGTACGGCACGCTGCGCCGGCAGGGCACGTACGACGCGGTGATCGCCGCCTGTGTCGACCGGCCGTTGCGCGAGGTCGACCCGCCGGTGCTGGACGTGCTCAGCCTCGGTGTGCACCAGCTGCTCGGGACCCGGATCCCGACCCACGCGGCCGTGTCGGCCTCCGTCGAGCTGGCCCGGGTGGTGCTGGGCGACGGGCGGGCCAAGTTCGTCAACGCCGTGCTGCGGAAGGTGGCCCAGGACGACCTCGACGGGTGGCTGGCGAAGGTCGCGCCGCCCTACGACGAGGACCCGGAGGACCACCTCGCCGTCGTGCACTCCCATCCCCGCTGGGTCGTCTCCGCGCTCTGGGACTCCCTCGGCGGCGGGCGCGCCGGGATCGAGGATCTGCTGGAGGCCGACAACGAGCGGCCCGAGGTGACGCTGGTCGCGCGGCCGGGGCGGGCCACTGTCGAGGAGCTGCTGCGCGAGGAGGCAGCCGTGCCCGGGCGCTGGTCGCCGTACGCCGTACGGCTCGCGGAGGGCGGCGAGCCCGGTGCGGTCGAGGCCGTGCGCGAGGGGCGGGCCGGGGTGCAGGACGAGGGCAGCCAGCTGGTCGCCCTCGCGCTCGCCAACGCGCCCGTCGAGGGGTCCGACGCGTTGTGGCTCGACGGATGCGCCGGGCCCGGCGGCAAGGCCGCGCTGCTGGCCGCCCTCGCCACCGAGCGCGGAGCCACACTGCTCGCCGCCGAGAAGCAGCCGCACCGGGCCGGGCTGGTCGCCAAGGCGCTGGCCGGCAATCCGGGGCCGTACCAGGTGATCGCCGCCGACGGCACCCGGCCGCCGTGGCGGCCCGGCACCTTCGACCGCGTGCTGATGGACGTGCCCTGCACCGGGCTCGGCGCACTGCGCAGGCGGCCCGAGGCCCGCTGGCGGCGGCGCCCGGAGGACCTGGAGAACTTCGCGCCGCTCCAGCGCGCCCTGCTGCGCACCGCGCTCGACTCGGTGCGCGTCGGCGGAATCGTCGGGTACGCCACCTGCTCGCCGCACCTCGCCGAGACCCGGGCGGTCGTCTCCGACATGCTCAAGCACCACCCGGACACCGAGCTGGTCGACGCGCGCCCGCTGCTGCCCGGGGTGCCGGCGCTGGGTGAGGGTCCGGACATCCAACTGTGGCCCCATCTGCACGGGACGGATGCGATGTATCTGGCCCTGATCCGCAGAACTGGCTGAAGCACCGTTGGGGGGGGGCAGCGCCCCGAAAGGGGCGCGGGGCTGTATCGACATGCGGCTCCGCCGCGATGGGGGTCCCCCGGATTCGAGCGAAGCCGAGAACGTGGGGGAGCGACCAGCCCCCACCGGCCCGCGGCGCGGCTGTCCACGTACGTCCAGCTGCGCCAGTACATGGAGCGACCAGCCCCCACCGGCCCGCGGTCCAAGTACGACCGCGACCACCCCAGAATCGGCTCACCCCGGCAGGGCATGGCAGGCTTGGGTCATGGCCGTGCAGATCAACCCCAGCATCCTGTCCGCCGACTTCGCGCGTCTCGCGGAGGAGGCCAAGGCGGTCCAGGGCGCCGACTGGCTCCACGTCGACGTCATGGACAACCACTTCGTCCCCAACCTCACGCTCGGCGTGCCGGTCGTGGAGTCCCTGGCCCGTGCGACGGACACCCCGCTGGACTGTCATCTGATGATCGAGGATCCCGACCGCTGGGCTCCTCAGTACGTCGAGGCGGGCGCCTCCTCCGTCACCTTCCATGTGGAGGCCGCGGCCGCACCCGTGCGGCTCGCCCGGGAGATCCGCGCGAAGGGCGCCCGTGCCTCGATGGCGCTCAAGCCGGCGACGCCGATCGAGCCGTTCGAGGATCTGCTGCCGGAACTCGACATGCTGCTGATCATGACGGTCGAGCCCGGCTTCGGCGGCCAGGCCTTCCTCGACATCATGCTGCCCAAGATCCGCCGCACCCGGGAGCTGATCGGCAAGCACGGCCTGCAGCTGTGGCTCCAGGTGGACGGCGGTGTCTCGGCGTCGACGATCGAGCGGTGCGCGGACGCGGGAGCGGACGTCTTCGTGGCCGGCTCGGCGGTCTACGGGGCCGAGGACCCGGCGGAGGCGGTGCGTGCCCTGCGCGCCCAGGCGGAGGCCGTCACGGCCAAGGCGTCCTGGGCATGCGACCACTGAGCCACAGATACGTGAACGGTTAAGTGAACGGCGCCCATCAGGGCAGATCAGTCGCCCCGAATCTGCAAGGATGAACGGCGAATCCAGAGTGTGAACAGCAGTGAGGAGAGCGCCGTGTCGGGTATGTCGGCGGGCCGGTCAGCCATGCGGATGGGACCCGCTGAGCTGGTTCAGGCGGCGGCCATGGCCCGCCGCTTCTACCTTGAGGGCAAGTCCAAGATCCAGATCGCCGAGGAGTTCGGTGTCAGCCGCTTCAAGGTGGCCCGGGTCCTGGAGACGGCCCTCGAACGGGATCTCGTACGCATCGAGATCCGCGTGCCGGCCGAGCTGGACGCCGAGCGCTCCGACGCGCTCCGCGCTCGCTACGGCCTGAGGCACGCCGTCGTGGTCGAGTCCCCGGCCGAGGCCGAGGAGACCCCCGACCCCGAGAACCTCGGCGAGGTCGCCGCCGACCTGCTCGGCGAGCTCGTCAACGAGGGAGACGTGCTGGGACTGGCCTGGGGCCGGTCCACCATCCACATGGCGGCGGCGCTCGACCGGCTGCCGCCGTGCACGGTGGTGCAGCTGACGGGCGTGTACGACGCCGGGACCGCCGAGCGTGGATCGGTGGAGGCCGTTCGCCGCGCGGCCCAGGTGTCGGGCGGGGACGCGCACCCCATCTACGCGCCGATGCTGCTGCCGGACGCGGCCACCGCGGCGGCGCTGCGCAACCAGACGGGGATCGCCCGTGCCTTCGAGTACTTCGACAAGGTCACGGTCGCCTGTGTCTCCATCGGCTCCTGGGAGCCGGGCATCTCGACGGTGCACGACATGCTCAGTGACGAGGAGCGGGCGCACTACGCCTCGCTCGGTGTCGCCGCGGAGATGTCGGCGCACCTCTTCGACGCCGAGGGGCGCCGGATCGGCCGGGACCTGGGGGAGCGGTGCATCACGGTCAAGGCCGATCAGCTGCGCCGTATCCCGGAGGTCGTGGCGATCGCGGGCGGGCAGCGCAAGGCGGCCGCGATCGACGCGGTGCTGCGGTCCGGGCTGGTCACCAGCCTGGTCACGGACACCTCGGCCGCGGACTACCTGATGACGGCGGGTCCGACCCCGAAGCCGGCCCTGAGCCGGGCGGACCCGGACGGCCTCTGACCGGTAGCGTGCGGCTCCGGCCGCGCCCGGCCGGCTCACGGCCGTTCGCGACGCGTCCTGACCGGCGCCGACGGGTGTCAGCGGGTCCCAGGGTTTCCGGCGGGCCGTGCCCGGTTCCGCCCCCGGCTCCGGCTCGGCTCCGCGTGGCCGCAGCAGGTCCGGGCGGCCCTGGCCGGTCCTGGCGGGCCTTGTCCGGCTCGGCGGACCCAGGTGATCTCGGTGGGCCGCGGTGGCTGCCGGTCGCGGGTCGTGGGTTCGTGAGGGCGGGCGGTCGTGGCAGCATCGGCGGCATGTCGCTGCGGTTCGTTCCCCCATCCGCCCGGCGGTCGGTGCCCCGGCTGTTCGCGGGGTTGCTGGTCGTCCTTGCCGTCCTGCTGACGGGATGCTCGTCGCACACGAGCACCGGCACCGGCAAGAGTGCCGGTCTCGCCTCGCGTGCCACTGCTTCCACCCCGGCCTGGGCCAGGGGCATGGGCACTGTCGAGGCGTCCGCGCTGCCTGCCGAGGCCCGGCAGACCCTCGCCCTCATCGACCAGGGCGGCCCCTTTCCCTATGCCCGCGACGGGGTCGTCTTCGGGAACCACGAGGGGCATCTGCCGGCGCACCAGCGCGGTTACTACCACGAGTACACCGTCAAGACGCCCGGCTCGCGCGATCGTGGCGCCCGGCGCATCATCACCGGCGAGGCCGGGGAGATCTACTACACGGATGATCACTACAACTCGTTCCGGGCGGTGCTGAGATGAGCGAAGACCTGGCGGGCCACCATATGGTCACGCTGGACCTCCACGGCGTGACCGACAAGGCCGGCCTCATGGACCGGATCGCTCGCGCCCTGGCACTGCCCGACTGGTTCGGCCGCAACTGGGACGCGCTGGCGGACTCCCTCTCCGATCACACCGTCTGGCCCGAGGGGTCCGTCGAGCAGGGACTGCTGATCGTCGTATGCGGCTGGCAGCCGTACGCCGAGGCACAGCCGAAGGAGTGGCGGATCGCGCAGGACGTGTTCACCGAAGCGGTGGACCGGACACCCTCGCTCACCGTGGCCCTCGCCCTTGGAGGAACCTCCTAGCTGATCGGCGGGGACCCTGGATGTTCTGTCGGGGCATGACAGAGCCCCCGACATGGGACAATGAAGTACGTGCTCTTTCCCCCCGGCACACCTGTCGGGGGGTCACCTCTGATCGACTGGGATGTGCAGCACGTGCGTTTCCTCAATGACATCCAGCCCGCGTACGACCTGACGTACGACGACGTGTTCATGGTGCCGAGCCGCTCCGCGGTCGGCTCGCGTCAGGGCGTGGACCTCAGCTCGCCGGACGGCACGGGCACCACCATCCCGCTCGTCGTCGCCAACATGACCGCCATCGCCGGCCGCCGCATGGCCGAGACCGTCGCCCGCCGCGGTGGCCTGGTGGTCATCCCGCAGGACATCCCGATCGACGTCGTCACCGACGTCGTCTCCTGGGTGAAGAGCCGCCACCTGGTGCTCGACACGCCCATCGTGCTGGCCCCGCACCAGACCGTCGCCGACGCGCTGGCACTGCTGCCCAAGCGCGCCCACAACGCCGGTGTGGTCGTCGACGAGGACCAGCGGCCGATCGGTGTCGTCACCGACGCCGACCTCTCCGGTGTCGACCGCTTCACCCAGCTCGAAGTGGTCATGTCGAAGGACCTGCTGCTCCTCGACGCGGACATCGACCCCCGCGAGGCCTTCAACACCCTGGACCAGCACAACCGGCGCTACGCCCCCGCCGTCGACAAGGACGGCAGGCTGGCCGGCATCCTGACCCGCAAGGGCGCCCTGCGCGCCACGCTCTACACCCCGGCCGTGGACGCGAACGGCAAGCTGCGCATCGCCGCGGCCGTCGGCATCAACGGCGACGTCGCGGGCAAGGCCAAGCAGCTGCTCGACGCCGGCGTGGACACCCTCGTCATCGACACCGCGCACGGCCACCAGGAGTCCATGATCACCGCGATCAAGGTGGTGCGCGCGCTCGACCCGCACGTGCCGATCGCCGCGGGCAACATCGTCTCCGCCGAGGGCGTCAAGGACCTGATCGACGCCGGCGCGGACATCGTCAAGGTCGGTGTCGGCCCCGGCGCCATGTGCACCACGCGCATGATGACCGGCGTGGGCCGGCCGCAGTTCTCCGCGGTCCTGGAGTGCGCCGCCGAGGCGAGGAAATACGGCAAGCACGTGTGGGCCGACGGCGGTGTCCGGCACCCGCGCGACGTGGCCATGGCCCTCGCGGCCGGCGCGTCCAACGTGATGGTCGGCTCCTGGTTCGCCGGCACCTACGAGTCCCCGGGCGACCTCCAGCACGACGCGAACGGCCGCGCCTACAAGGAGTCGTTCGGCATGGCCTCCGCGCGCGCGGTGCGCAACCGCACGTCGGAGGAGTCGGCGTACGACCGCGCCCGCAAGGCGCTGTTCGAGGAGGGCATCTCCACCTCCCGCATGTTCCTCGACCCGGCCCGTCCGGGCGTCGAGGACCTGATCGACTCGATCATCGCGGGCGTCCGCTCCTCCTGCACCTACGCCGGCGCCGGGTCCCTGGAGGAGTTCGCCGAGAAGGCCATCGTCGGCATCCAGAGCGCCGCCGGCTACGCCGAGGGCAAGCCGCTGCACGCCAGCTGGACCTGACCGGCGAGGCGTTTTTCCGCGTTCCGCGACGGCCCCCGTCCCTCCCACGCCAGGGAGGGGCGGGGGCCGTCGGCGTATCCGGAGGCCGCGTACTCACTTGTGGGCACAACGGTGCATATGAGGTCGCTGTGCAATGGTTCACAGCACGTGCGCAACGATTTGGCGATCCGGTCCGATGAACGCAATGATCGTACGGGGATGTGCAAGGTTGCTGCATTACGTCCGTGAAGGCCCGCCTCATAGGGTGCTCGTCTGTACGTGGCGTGGCGGGGACCCCGCTCGGTGGGTTCCTGCCCGCGCAGGGCTGCCCTCGTTCCCCGCCCGCAAGACCGGCAGCGATAAGGAGCCAGCGCGTGCTCGACCAAGGCGCACCCCCGCACGACCGCACAGCGACCACCCCCGCGTCCCCGGGTCTCGCCGCACGCCTGATGCGGCGCAAGCCCGTGGAACGCCTGGTCGCGGAGGGCGGTCAGGGTGAGGGAGGCTCGCTGCGGCGCTCCCTCGGGCTGTGGCAGCTGACCATGATCAGCATCGGTGCCACGCTCGGCACCGGCATCTTCGTCGTCCTCGGCGAGGCCGTCCCCAAGGCGGGTCCGGCCGTCACCCTCGCCTTCGTGATCGCCGGTCTCACCGCGCTGTTCTCGGCCCTGTCCTACGCCGAGCTGGCGGGCACCATCCCGGTCTCCGGCTCCTCGTACTCGTACGCATACGCAACGATGGGCGAGCTGATCGCCTGGATCTGCGGCTGGTGTCTGCTGCTGGAGTACGGCGTCTCGGTGGCCGCCGTGGCCGTCGGCTGGGGCCAGTACCTGAACGAGCTGCTGGACGGCACCATAGGCGTCACCATCCCGGACGCCCTGTCGGCCCCGCCCGGCCAGGGCGGCATCTTCAACCTGCCCGCCCTGATCGTCGTCCTCCTCGGCATGGTGTTCCTGCTCGGCGGCGCCAAGGAGTCCGCGCGGGCCAACACCATCATGGTGAGCGTGAAGATCGCCGCGCTGATCCTCTTCTGCGCCATCGGCTTCATGGGCTTCAAGTCGGGCAACTACGCGAACTTCATGCCGCTCGGCATGGGGGGTGTCAGCGCGGCCGGCGCGACGCTGTTCTTCTCCTACATCGGCTTCGACGCGGCCTCCACCGCCGGTGAGGAGGCGAAGGACGCCCAGCGTGATCTGCCGCGCGCGATCATGCTGTCCCTGGTCATCGTGACCGCGCTGTACGTCCTTGTCGCGGCCGTCGCCGTGGGTGCCTGGCCGTGGAAGAAGTTCCAGGACTCCGAGGCCGCGCTCGCCCAGATCATGACGGACGTCACCGGACAGAGCTTCTGGGGCACGCTGCTCGCGTTCTGCGCGGTCATCGCCATCGCCAGCGTCGTACTGACCGTGCTCTACGGTCAGACCCGGATCCTGTTCGCGATGTCCCGGGACGGCCTGGTGCCCAAGGTGTTCGCCAAGGTCCACCCGAAGACCGGTGCCCCGCGGGCCAACACGATCATCGTGTCCGTGTTCTGCGGTGTCCTCGCCGCCGCGATCCCGCTGGGCCAGCTGGCCGACGCCACCAGCATCGGCACGCTCTTCGCCTTCGCGCTGGTCAACGTCGCCGTCGTGGTGCTGCGCCGGACCCGCCCGGCGATGCACCGCACCTTCCGCGTGCCCCTGTCGCCGGTGCTTCCCGCGCTGGGCTTCCTCTTCTGCGTGTGGATGATGGGCAGCCTGTCCATGGTCACCTGGATCGTGTTCGGTGTCTGGATGGCCGTCGGGCTCGTGTTCTACTTCGTATACGGCTATCGCCGTTCCCGTCTCGCGACCGGTGAGGCCCTCGCGGTGACGGCTCAGCAGTAAGCGACCGAATCGAAGAAGTGAACCACCCCCTGTGCTGAACGATCTCGACGAACGCATCGTGCACGCCCTCGCCGAGGACGCCCGCCGCTCCTACGCGGACATCGGGCAACTGGTCGGACTGTCCGCGCCCGCGGTGAAGCGGCGCGTGGACCGGCTGCGCGCCACTGGAGCGATCACCGGATTCACCGTCCGGGTGGATCCGGCGGCACTCGGCTGGGAGACCGAGGGATACATCGAGATCTACTGCCGGCGCAACACCTCGCCGGAGACCATTCAGCGGGGGCTGGAGCGGTACCAGGAGGTCGTGGCCGCGTCCACCGTCACCGGGGACGCGGACGCGATCGCCCAGGTCTTCGCGTCCGACATGCGGCACTTCGAGCGGGTCCTCGAACGGATCGCCGGGGAGCCGTTCGTGGAGCGGACCAAGTCGGTGCTGGTGCTGTCCCCGTTGCTGCGGCGCTTTTC
>NZ_JAIQYY010000027.1:43719-85588 GCF_020181035.1 Streptomyces sp. CoH27 | reverse complement strand
CGCCAGAAACCACGACGGACCCGCACCCGGCGACGGCGAATGTGCCCCGAGTTCTACTCCGCCGTCTTCCGCGCCAGCGCATTGTTGCCGATCGAGTTGTGCACGCTGAAGCTCACCGCGTCCGAGCGGTACCGGTCGTCCGACCACTCCACCGGGCGCCCCTCACGTGTCGTCGTCACCCGGCGCACCCGCAGCAGCGGACTCGTACGGCGCACGCCCAGCAGCTCGGCGTCATGCGCGCCCGCCGCCACCGCGTCGATGATGTGCTCGCCGTACGCGAAGACCAGGCCCGTGTCGTCGTACAGGCGCTGGGTGACGGACGGGCAGTCCGGCTCGATGGACTCGACCGCGGGGGCGATCCAGTCGGCGTAGACCGTGCGCTCCAGCAGGACCGGTTCGCCGTCCAGGCCGCGGAGCCGCAGGACGTGCAACACCGGTGTGCCGAGGGCGAGTTGGAGGCGTACGACGTCCTCTTGGGTCGCCGGGCGGTGCTCCTGTGCCACCACGTGGCCCGTGGCCTCGCGGCCCATCGCGCGGGCCCACTGGGCGAAGCTGCGCAGTTCCTCGAAGCTCTGGCTGCGGCGGCTGGCCAGGACCACCCGGCGGGCGCCCTGGCGGGAGCCGATGAGGCCCTCGGCGGTCAGGGCCGCGACGGCCTGGCGGACCGTGCCGCGTGAGACGCCGTAGTGCGCGGCCAGCTCCGACTCCGAGGGCAGCCGGCTGCCGACGGTGTACTCCTCGCGGTCGATGGCCCGCCGCAGCTCGTCGGCGATCTCCTCGTGGCGCGCGGTCATGCTTCCCCTCTGCGTAGGTCGCTGTGCACAGCGTGACCAGCCTAATCGACATTCCTTGGTGATCCGTGTCAGCCGGAACTGTGCAGGGAATCGGGGCTCGGCGTTTCGCCAGTGTTTACGGACCGGACACCCACGCCGGGCGTACTGAGGCCAACTTGTTCAGACAAGTTCCCCTCCGCTCCTCATGTGTCCCCCTGGAGAGACCGTGACCGTGTCCCTGCCGAGAAACGCCGTGCTCGGCGGTTCCCTCGCCGTCGTCGCCGCGCTCGCCCTGAGCGCCTGCGGCGCCGCCCCCGACAACGCGTCGACCACCACCAAGGACGGCAAGAGCGCCGCCACCGCCACCTCCGCAGCCGACTTCGGCGGCATGGACGCCCTGGTCAAGGCGGCCAAGAAGGAAGGCACGCTGCACATCATCGCCGTGCCCCGCGACTGGGCGAACTACGGCGCGATCATCGACGGCTTCCAGAAGAAGTACGGCATCAAGATCGAGGACGAGAGCCCCGACGGCACCAGCCAGGACGAGATCAACGCCGTCACCTCCCGCAAGGGGCAGGACCGCGCCCCCGACGTGCTCGACCTGGGCAGCTCCTTCGCGCTGAGCGCCGCCCAGCAGGGCCTGCTCGCGCCGTACAAGGTGGCCTCGTACGGGGACATCCCCGAGGCCCAGAAGGACCCGCAGGCCCGCTGGTACAACGACTACGGCGGCTACATCTCCATCGGCTGCGACGACAAGCGCGTCAAGGAGTGCCCGACCAGCTTCAAGGACCTGCTCAAGCCCGAGTACAAGGGCCAGGTCGCCCTCAACGGCAACCCCACCAAGTCCGGCTCCGCCTTCGGCGGCGTCTACGCGGCGGCCCTGGCGAACGGCGGCTCCTTCGACGACATCCAGCCCGGCCTGGACTTCTTCGCCAAGCTGAAGAAGAGCGGCAACTACACGCCCGTCGAGTCCACCCCGGCCACCGTCGAGAAGGGCGAGACGCCGATCTCCATCGACTGGGACTACCTCAACGCCGGGTACGCCGACGAGTTCAAGTCCAAGGGGCTCGACTGGAAGGTCGCCATCCCCACCGACGGCCAGTACGCCCAGTACTACTCCCAGGCCATCACCAAGGACGCCCCGCACCCGGCGGCCGCCCGCCTGTGGCAGGAGTACCTCTACAGCGCCGAGGGACAGAACCTGTGGCTCAAGGGCTACGCCCGCCCGGCCCTGATGGCCGCCCTGCAGAAGGCAGGCACGCTGGACACGGCGGCCGCCGCCAAGCTGCCCAAGGTCACCGGCACGCCCTCCTTCCCGACCGAGGCCCAGCAGAGCAAGGCCAAGACGGTCATCGCGCAGGGCTGGGCGAAGGCCGTCTCCGGATGACCGCCGCCCTCACGCGCGCGGACGTGGCGCCCGTCGCTTCGGCGAAGCGGCGGCGCCGCGCCCCCGGCTGGCTGGCCGTCGTACCGCTGCTGGTCTTCGTCGCCATCGCCTTCGGCCTGCCCGCCCTGGCCATCGTCAACGGCGCCTTCTCGGTGCAGGGGCACTACGGCACACAGAACCTCACCGACTCGCTCCAGGGGCCGTACCTCACCGCCCTGCTCGGCAGCGTCAAGCTGTCCGCGACCGCCGCCGCGCTCGGCGCACTGTTCGGGCTGCCGCTCGCCCAGGCCGTGGTCTCCTCCCGTTCCCGCTGGCTGCGTGAGGCCGTGCTGACCGCCTCCGGCGTCCTCGCCAACTTCGGCGGCGTCCCGCTGGCCTTCGCCTTCGTCGCCACCCTCGGCAACGCCGGCGTCCTGACCGTGCACCTCGGCCTGAAGGACGACGGCTGGGACCTCTACAGCTTCTGGGGCCTGGTCCTCGTCTACCTGTACTTCCTCGTCCCGCTCATGGTCCTCACCATCACCCCCGCGCTGGACGGGCTGCGCACCCAGTGGCGCGAGGCCGCGCTCAACAACGGCGCCACCGGCGTGCAGTACTGGCGCCACGTGGCCCTGCCCGTGCTCGCGCCCTCGCTGCTCGGCGGGCTCGTGCTGCTCTTCGGCAGCGCCTTCGCCGCCTACGCCACCGCCGCCGCCATGGTCGGCAGCGCGGTCCCGCTGGTCACCCTGCAGATCGCCGACGCCCTGTCCGGCAACGTCCTCGTCGGCCAGGAGAACATCGCGCTCGCCCTCAGCCTCGACATGGTCCTGGTGGCCGGTGTGGTGATGGCCGTGTACCTGCCCCTGCAACGCCGGAGTGCCCGATGGCTCGACGCCTGACCCCGTGGCGCTGGGCCGTCCTCGGCCTGGCCGCCCTGTACTTCCTGGTGCCGCTCGGCGCGTCCGTGGTCTTCACCGTCGACGTGCCCGGCCAAGGCGTCTCCTTCGACGCCTACACCAAGATCCTGTCCACCGACGGCTTCGTCTCCAGCCTGCTGCTCTCGCTGGAGCTGGCCGCGGCCACCATCGCGGCCGTGCTGCTGCTGATGGTGCCCGCCATGGTCGCGCTCCGGCTCGGCGCGCCCCGGCTGCGGCCGGTGGTGGAGGTGGTCTGCTCACTACCGCTGGTGGTACCGCCGATCGCGTTCGTCGCCGGGATCGTCACCGTGCTGAAGTGGGGCCCGGACCACCTGTCCCGGACCCCGCTGTTCGAGACGTTCGTCGCGATCCAGAACCCGAGCTTCCCGGTCGTGCTCGTCCTCGCCTACGTCGTGATGGCGCTGCCGTTCGTGTACCGGGCGCTGGACGCGGGCCTGCGCGCCATCGACGTACGCACGCTGGTCGAGGCCGCCCGCAGCTGCGGTGCCTCCTGGCCGCAGGCCCTGGTCCGGGCCGTACTGCCGAACCTGCGCGGGGCCCTGCTCAACGCGGCCTTCCTCACGCTGGCCCTGGTGCTCGGCGAGTTCACCGTCGCCCAGCTGCTCGGCTACCAGCCCTTCGCCGTGTGGATCTACAACGTCGGCGGCTCGCAGGCCCAGATGTCCGTCGCCGTGTCCGTGCTCAGCCTGCTCGTCACCTGGGCCCTGCTCCTCGCGCTCGCCGGTGCCGGCGGCGGGCGCAACCGAACCGCGAACTCCCGGGGATGACACACATCATGACCGCCACCACCCTTGAGAAGGCCACCGCGGAAAAGGCCGCGACCGTCGAATTCCGTTCCCTGCGGCGCGAGTTCGGGGCCACCGTCGCCCTCGACGGACTCGACCTGACCGTCCGCCCGGGCGAGTTCCTGGCCCTGCTCGGCCCCTCCGGCTGCGGCAAGACCACCGCGCTGCGCATGCTCGCCGGGTTCGAACACCCCGACTCCGGCGCCGTACTGGTGGACGGCGAGGACGTCACCCACGTCCCGGCCCACCGCCGTGACGCCGGCATGGTCTTCCAGTCGTACAGCCTCTTCCCGCATCTGAACGCCGTCGACAACGTCGCCTTCGGGCTGCGCATGCGCGGCGTCCGTACGGCCGAACGGCGAGCCCGTGCGGCCGAACTGCTGGAGCTGGTCGGTCTCGCCGACAAGGGCGAGCGCTATCCGCACCAGCTCTCCGGCGGCCAGCAGCAGCGCATCGCGCTGGCCCGCGCCCTCGCTCTGCGCCCACGCGTGCTGCTCCTGGACGAGCCGCTGTCCGCCCTCGACGCCAAGGTCCGGCTCACCCTGCGCGAGGAGATCCGCCGCCTGCAGCAGGAACTCGGCATCACCACACTGTTCGTGACGCATGATCAGGAGGAGGCCCTGTCGGTCGCCGACCGGGTCGCCGTGATGCGTGCCGGCCGCCTCGAACAGTGCGCCGAACCCGCCGAGCTGTACGGCCGCCCCGCCACCGCCTTCGTCGCCGAGTTCGTCGGCACGATGAGCCGGATCCCGGGCGAGCTGTCGGGCGGCACGGTCCAGGTGCTCGGGCAGCGACTGCCCGCCGACGGCGCGGTGCCGGACGGCCCGGTGGACGTGCTGGTGCGGCCCGAGGCCGTCCAGGTCACGGCCGACGAGCAGGGCACCGCCCGCGTCGTCGCCACCGCCTTCCTCGGCGCGGTCGTCCGGGTCACCGTGCGGCTCGCCGACGGCACCGAGGCCAAGGCCGACCTGCCCGCGTACGAGGCCACCGGGCTCGGCGCCGGAGCCGCCGTCGCCGTGTCGCTGCCCGAGCGGCCGGTGCTGGTGGCCGAACGTATCCAGAAGTGAGGAACCACCCGAACATGCCCCCCCACACCGCCCCGCAGGCGGTTCTGTTCGACATGGACGGCACGCTCGTCGACACCGAGCGGCTGTGGTGGGAGGCGGTCGAGCAGATCGCCGGACGCCCGCTGACCGAGGCCGACCAGCCGGACGTGCTCGGCCGCGCGGTCGAGCACACCGCCGACTGGCTCGCCGCGGCCACCGGCCGGCCGGACGCCGAGCTCGCCGCCGAGCTGCACCACGAGTTCGCCGACCGCGTCCGCACCGGCATCGTGCCCCGCCCCGGCGCCCTGGACCTGCTGGCCGCGCTGGCCGCCGCCGGCATCCCGACCGCGCTGGTCACCGCGTCCCCGCGCGCGGTCGCCGACGTCGTCCTCGACGCCCTGGGCGCCGACCGGTTCGTGGCCTCCGTCACCGCCGACGACACCGACCGCACCAAGCCCGCCCCCGACCCCTACCTGGCCGCCTGCCGTGCCCTCGGCGTCGACCCCGCCGGCTGCGTGGCCGTCGAGGACACCGAGACCGGGGTCGCCTCCGCCGAGGCCGCCGGCTGCGCCGTCCTCGCCGTACCGTCCCTCGCCCCGATCGGCACGGCACCCGGCCGGACCGTACGGGAGAGCCTGGAGGGGGTGACGATCGAGGAGCTGCGGCGCATGGTCGCGCCCGGACTGCGGGTCATGAGCTGGAACCTGTGGCTCGGCGGCAGCAAGGTCGACGACCACCGGGCCAAGCAGCTCAAGGTCATCCTGGACAGCGGTGCCGACGTGGTCGGCCTCCAGGAGACGGGCGGTACGGCCGCCCAGGAGCTGGCCGAGGCCCTCGGCTGGCACCACCACCGGGCCGGCGAGAACCTCGGCGTCATCAGCCGCCACCCCATCACCGCCCGCTTCGGCGACCCGGACGTCGGCTTCTACGGCGCGGCGGGCGTCCGGGTCGCCGTGGCGTCCGGCCGCGAGGTCGACGTGTGGACCGCGCATCTGCACTACACGCCGTACGGGCCCTACGAGTCCGCCTTCGACGGGCTGCCGGCGGCCGAGCTGATCGCCCACGAGGAGGTCCGGCTCACACAGATGCGGGACGCGCTCCGCCGGATCGCCGAGTCGTCCGCCGACGGCGTCCCGGTCGTCCTGGTCGGCGACTTCAACTGCCCCTCGCACCTGGACTGGCCGGACGTGGCATGGCCGGTGACGAAGGCGGCCGAGGAGGCGGGCTTCGCCGACTCCTACCGCGAGGCCCACCCGGACCCCGCCGCCGCACCCGGGCACACCTGGTCGCCGATCCACCCCGTGCACGAGGACGGCAGCGGGCGGCCCGAGCCGCAGGACCGGATCGACTACGTCCTGCACCGGGGCCTGGCCGTACGGGACGCGCGCACCCTCGTCACCGGCAGCCCGCGCCCGTGGCCGGACGTGGCGGGCAACGACTGGCCCTCGGACCACGCGGCGGTCGTCACGACATTCGCCCTGCCCCTCGGGTGACTCGATCTGGCGGAGATCCGCTGTTTGTCACAGCCGTGTACGGGAGCTGTGTCGGCCGCAACGCCCCGACTGCCCTCGGGGTCTCCTGACACAGCGCCGTCGCCGCTGTCGCCGGTCTGTCGCTCACCGCCTGCCAGGGCAGTGGCGGCGGCAGCGGTTCCTCGGACAAGAGTGGCTCCGCCGCGCCGAGCCAGAGCACCGGCGGCAGCGGCGCCTCCTCCGGCATGGGCACCGGGACCGGCACCGGGACCGGGACCGGCACCGGCACCGGCACCGGCACGGGCACCGGGATCGGTCAGTCCGGCTCAAGCGGCGGTGGCACGGCCGTGGGCGGCGGCGCGGGCGCGTGCAAGACCTCCCAGCTCGCGTTCAGCACCTCCGGAGGCATGGCCGAGGGCGAGCTCATCGTCAACCTCAAGAACACCGGCTCCATCACCTGCACCCTCAAGGGCTTCCCCGGTGCCGACCTCAAGGGCAAGGACGGCACCGTCAGCGCCAAGCGGAGCACCCTCGCCCCCGTGCCGGTCAGCGTCAAGCCGGGCGACGCCGTCGGCATCGACGTTCCGGTCACGGACGGCGGCGGCCGGACCGTCACCGTCGACCCGGTCGGCACCGGGAAGTAGGACACCGAGACGGGGGAGGGGAGGACGAAGCGCCGGTGGGAACGGTGATCGTCCCTGAAGCGCGCAACGAATCGCCGTTTCACCCCGTCTCCACGCAACGATCCGCGCACCGGCGCGCAACGGCTCCTTCTTGTCCGGCCGAGTGCGCCGACCGTACCTTCTTCGTGGCCCCCCAAATCCCTCTCCGGTGAGGATCACGCATGCGCACCGCCCTGCTCCAGAGCTCCGGCCGCCCCGGCTCGATCGCCGAGAACCTCAAGGTCCTCGACGCCGCCGCGGGCCGGGCCGCCGCCGCGGGCGCCGCGCTGCTCGCCGCACCGGAGATGTTCCTGACCGGGTACGCCATCGGCGACGACATCGGCCGCCTCGCCGAGCCCGCCGACGGCGAGTCCGCCGACGCGATCGCCGACACCGCCGGCCGGCACGGCATCGCGATCGCCTACGGCTACCCCGAGCGCGCCGGCGAGACCGTCTACAACTCCGCCCAGCTGGTCTCCGCTGACGGCACCCGCCTCGCGAACTACCGCAAGACCCACCTCTTCGGCTGCTTCGAGCGCGACCACTTCACCCCCGGCGAGCAGCCGGTCGTGCAGGCCGAGCTGAACGGCCTGACCGTCGGCCTGATGATCTGCTACGACGTCGAGTTCCCGGAGAACGTCCGCGCGCACGCCCTGGCCGGCACCGACCTCCTGGTCGTCCCGACCGCGCAGATGCACCCCTTCCAGTTCGTCGCCGAGTCGATGATCCCGGTGCGCGCCTTCGAGAACCAGATGTACGTCGCCTACGTCAACCGGGTCGGCCAGGAAGGGGAGTTCGAGTTCGTCGGGCTCTCCACCCTCGCCGGTCCCGACGGCATCGCCCGCACCCGGGCCGGCCGTGCCGAGCAGCTGGTCGTCGCCGACGCCGACCCTGCCTTCCTGGCCGCGTCCCGCGAGGCCAACCCGTATCTGAAGGACCGCCGCCCCGGTCTGTACGGGTCCCTGATCTGAAACCCCCGAACCTCCCCCTGAGTACTTTCGCGCAAGGAGTCCGTACCCCATGACGTCCACGGTGCCCAACGCCGTCGAGCACACCGACGGGCAGCAGCCGCCGATCACCATGTTCGGCCCGGACTTCCCCTACGCCTACGACGACTTCCTCGCCCACCCGGCGGGCCTCGGCCAGATACCCGCGACCGAGCACGGCACCGAGGTCGCGGTCATCGGCGGCGGTCTGTCCGGCATCGTGGCCGCCTACGAGCTGATGAAGATGGGCCTCAAGCCCGTCGTCTACGAGGCCGACCAGATCGGCGGCCGGCTGCGCACCGTCGGCTTCGAGGGCTGCGACGAGTCCCTCAACTGCGAGCTGGGCGCGATGCGCTTCCCGCCGTCCTCCACCGCCCTCCAGCACTACATCGACCTGGTCGGCCTGGAGACCAAGCCCTTCCCCAACCCCCTTGCCGAGGCCACGCCTTCGACCGTGGTCGACCTCAAGGGCGAGTCGCACTACGCCGAAACCGTCGACGACCTGCCCCAGGTCTACCGGGACGTCGCCGACGCCTGGAACAGGTGTCTCGAAGAGGGCGCCGACTTCTCCGACATGAACCGCGCCATGCGCGAGCGGGACGTGCCGCGCATCCGCGAGATCTGGGCGAAGCTCGTCGAGAAGCTCGACAACCAGACCTTCTACGGCTTCCTCTGCGACTCCGAGGCCTTCAAGTCCTTCCGGCACCGCGAGATCTTCGGCCAGGTCGGCTTCGGCACCGGCGGCTGGGACACCGACTTCCCGAACTCCATCCTGGAGATCCTGCGCGTCGTCTACACCGAGGCCGACGACCACCACCGCGGCATCGTCGGCGGCTCCCAGCAGCTGCCGCTGCGCCTCTGGGAGCGCGAGCCGGAGAAGATCGTCCACTGGCCGTACGGCACCTCGCTGAAGTCCCTGCACCCGGACGGCGAGCCCCGCCCGGCCGTGACCCGGCTGCACCGCACCGCCGGCAACCAGATCACGGTGACGGACGCGAACGGCGACATCCGTACCTACCAGGCGGCGATCTTCACCGCCCAGTCCTGGATGCTGCTGTCCAAGATCGCCTGCGACGACTCGCTCTTCCCGATCGATCACTGGACCGCCATCGAGCGCACCCACTACATGGAGTCCTCGAAGCTCTTCGTGCCCGTCGACCGGCCGTTCTGGCTGGACAAGGACGAGGAGACCGGCCGGGACGTCATGTCGATGACGCTCACCGACCGCATGACCCGCGGCACCTACCTGCTGGACGACGGCCCGGACAAGCCCGCCGTGATCTGCCTGTCCTACACCTGGTGCGACGACAGCCTGAAGTGGCTGCCGCTGTCCGCGAACGAGCGGATGGAGGTCATGCTGAAGTCGCTCGGCGAGATCTACCCCAAGGTCGACATCCGGAAGCACATCATCGGCAACCCGGTGACCGTCTCCTGGGAGAACGAGCCCTACTTCATGGGCGCGTTCAAGGCCAACCTGCCCGGCCACTACCGCTACCAGCGCCGCCTGTTCACGCACTTCATGCAGGACCGGCTGCCCGAGGACAAGCGGGGCATCTTCCTCGCGGGCGACGACATCTCCTGGACGGCCGGCTGGGCCGAGGGCGCCGTCCAGACCGCGCTGAACGCGGTCTGGGGCGTCATGCACCAGTTCGGCGGCGAGACCGACCCGGCCAACCCGGGCCCCGGTGACGCCTACGACGAGATCGCCCCTGTGGAGCTGCCCGAGGACTGAGCAGGAGAGCGAGCACGTACCAAGGCGTGGGCGGCCGGCCTCAGACTCCGGCCGCCCGCGCCTTTTCAAACACCTCCGCGGCGGCATCCGTCAGCTCCCGGGCGTCCCGGGCGCTGCCCTGGAGGTCGATCAGGAACTCGTCCATGCCGAGCTCCGCGAACTCCACGAGGTCCGCCACGATCTGGTCGACACTGCCCTGGAAAGGCCTGCGGTCGGCGCCCTCGTACGCCTTGGCCGTGCGGTCGGTGTTCACCCGCAGCACCGTCCGGATCGGCCGCGTACGGCCCCGCTCCTCGGCCAGCTCCCGCAGCTGCCGCCACTGGGCGCCGACCTGCTCCGCGCTGAAGCCCGCCGGCAGCCAGCCGTCGGCGTGGTCGACCAGCCGCCGGAACGCCCGCCGGTTGCCCGCGGCCAGCAGGACCGGGATCGGCCGGACGGGCTTGGGTCCGACCACGGCGGAGGCGATCTTCGTCAGGGTGCCGTCGTAGACGACCGGATCCGGGCCCCACACCGCCCGGCACACCTCGATGATCTCGTCCAGCGACTTGCCGCGCTCCTCGAAGGGCCGCGCGGAGGAGGCCGCGTACTCGTCCAGGGACCAGCCGGTGCCGAGGCCCGCGAGCACCCGGCCGCCGCTCGCCGCGTCCAGCGAGGCGAGGGCCTTGGCCAGCTGGAACGGCACGTGCAGCGGTGCCACCAGGACGCTGGACCCCAGCTCCGCCCGCTCGGTGGCCGATGCTGCCAGGGTGAGGGTGACCAGCGGGTCCGCCACGTTCCGGTACTGGTCCGGCCAAGGCACGCCGTCCATGCCGTACAACCCCTGGGTGGCGGGCTCGGGGAACAGGGCCCGCTCGAAGACCCACAGACTCGTGTAACCGATCCGTTCGGCGGCGCGGGCCACGTCGGGCACGTCCGTGCCGAGGGAGTACTGGCGCATCTGGGGAAGACCGAGACCGAGCCGCGTTGCCATGTCCGCTCCTTGTCGATGGGGTGCCGGACGTCAACGTACGGTGCGGACACGGCTGTTCCGAGGCGGCTCGCGTCAGGGTCGGGTTTCGGCCAGTCGGGCGGGGGGTCGGATCAGCTCGGAGGTCAGATCAGCTCGGGGAGCGGGGTGAGGAGCATCCGGCCCGCGAGCCCCACGGCCGCGTCCAGCCGCTCGGTGAACTCCTCGGCCACCTCGCCGCAGTGGCGCAGCGCCCACAGTGCCCGAGCCGCCGCCCAGGCCGCGTCCCGGGCCCGCTCCAGGCTCCAGGAACCCAGCAGATGGGTGAGCGGATCGGCGAGCTGAAGCAGGTCGGGGCCCGGCATCAGATCCTCGCGGATGCGCTCCTCCAGCGATCCGAGGATCTCGCCCACGCGGTCGAACTCGTCCTCCAGATCGGCCGGTTCGCAGCCGAGCGCGCGGCAGGCGTCCATCACGGCGAGCGCCAGGTCGTGCCCGATGTGCGCGTTGATGCCCGCCAGCGCGAACTGCAGCGGCCGTACCCCGGGGTGGCGGCGGAGCTGGAAGAGCGGGCGCCAGCAGGCGGGCGGACGGCGGTCCGCCGCGCTCGCGTCGACCGCCGCCAGATAGCGCTCCGCGAACCGCACGTCCAGCGCGGTCGCCGCCCGCGGGTCCGCGAACTCCCCGCCGTCCAGGCGCCGGTCGACCTCCTCGGTGACGGTGAGATAGACGCGGTTGAACACGGCGACCCCGTCGCGCTCGGGCAGGGCCGCGCCGATCGCGCGCATCCGGGCGACCACCGCGTCGACGGGAGTGGTGAAGCGTTCCAACTGCGCCATGGGGGAAGGGTCCCAGCCCCGGGCCGCCCGGCGCGCCGACCGGCCCGTCGCTTCGCCGGAACGGGGGAACGCGGGACATGTCCGTGGGGTGAGGGGGGAACGCCCGCGGCACCGCCCGCCGCGAACCTGGAGCAGGACCTGATCGCGCGCGTCCTTCACCCCGGCGTACGCCTACGGCTTGGCGTGCGGCTCCTCGGCGTCGTAGCTGGAGGTGCCCTCGTCCAGCAGCGGTTGCTGCTGCTTCAGGTGGGCCGGGGCGAAGGCGCGCAGGGCGTGGTAGCCGGTGATGACGACCAGGGTGCCGAGGGCGATGCCGCTGAGCGAGAAGGTGTCGGTGAACTTCATGCTGACGTTGCCGACGCCGATGATGATGCCCGCGGCGGCCGGCACCAGGTTCAGCGGGTTGCGCAGGTCCACCTTGGCGTGCAGCCAGATCTGGGCGCCGAGCAGGCCGATCATGCCGTAGAGGATCACGGTGATGCCGCCGAGCACCCCGCCCGGGATCGCGGCCACGACGGCGCCGAACTTCGGGCAGATGCCGAAGAGCAGGGCGAAGCCGGCGGCGGCCCAGTAGGCGGCGGTGGAGTAGACGCGGGTGGCGGCCATCACGCCGATGTTCTCGGAGTAGGTGGTGTTCGGCGGGCCGCCGACGGCCGTGGACAGCATGGAGCCGATGCCGTCGGCCGAGATCGCCGTGCCGAGCTTGTCGTCCAGCGGGTCGCCGGTCATCTCGCCGACCGCCTTGACATGGCCCGCGTTCTCCGCGACCAGGGCGATGACGACCGGCAGCGCGACCAGGATCGCCGACCACTGGAAGGACGGCCCGTGGAAGTGCGGCAGGCCGATCCAGTCGGCCTTGGAGACGCCGGAGAGGTCCAGGCGCCAGTGGTCGGTGACCTTGCCGCCCGGGCCCATGGAGTGGATCTTGCCGAAGATCCGGTCGAACGCCCAGGAGATGCCGTACCCGAAGACCAGACCGAGGAAGATGGCGATACGGGACCAGAAACCACGCAGACAGACGACCGCCAGGCCGGTGAAGAGCATCACCAGCAGGGCCGTCCACTGGTCCTGCGGCCAGTAGGTGGAGGCGGTCACCGGGGCGAGGTTGAAGCCGATCAGCATCACGACCGCGCCGGTGACGATCGGCGGCATGGCCGCGTGGATGATCCGCGCCCCGAAGCGCTGCACCGCGAGTCCCACCAGGAACAGCACCACGCCGACGACGAACACCGCGCCGGTCACCGTGGCGCTCGTACCGCCCTGGGCGCGGATGACGGCGGCCACGCCGACGAAGGACAGAGAGCAGCCGAGGTAGCTCGGGACCCGGCCGCGGGTGGCGAGCAGGAAGATCACGGTCGCCACGCCCGACATCATGATCGCCAGGTTCGGGTCCAGGCCCATGAGCACGGGGGCCACGAAGGAGGCGCCGAACATCGCGACCACGTGCTGGGCGCCCAGGCCCACGGTGCGGGGCCAGGAGAGCCGTTCGTCGGGGCGTACCACCGCTCCGGGCGCGGGCGTGCGCCCGTCACCGTGCAGTTTCCAGCGCACGCCGAGGTCCATGGTGGGGTTTCGCTTTCTTACGCATATGAAGACGGTCTGCACCATTGTCACGGGTGGCTGACCTGGGGGCTTCCAGCCCAGGCTCCTGAGCGGTCGCTTAGTATGGGATTGTCTCAGCAACGATGTTCAGGAGCCCTGTCCCGTGACCGCCGAAGCCCCGATCGCCCCCGCCGTCTCCTACGGCCGGCTGATCCCCGTCACCGTCCACTTCGACGACCTCGACGCGCTCGGCCTCCTGCACAACGCCCGCTACCCCGTGCTGGTCGAGCGCGCCTGGACCGAGCTGTGGAGCGCGCACGGCGTCCGCTTCGACGGCGACTGGCACGCGGCCGGCGACGCCTGCAACGCCGTACGCGAGCTGCGCGTCAGCTACGAGGCACCGGTGACCAGCCCCGGCAGCTACGCCGTCCACCTCTGGCTGGAACGGCTCGGCACCACCGGCCTGACCTACGGCTTCCGGTTCTGCTCCGCGGACGGGACGCGGACCTACGCCCAGGGCACCCGGGTGCTGGTCCGGCTCGACGCCACAACCATGCGGCCGGCGCCCTGGTCGGAGGCCTTCCGCGCCGTCGGCCAGGAGCTGCTGCGCCCCGTCGGCTGACCTGTCTCAGGGGCGCGGGTCGGGAACGGCGGCCGGCCGCGGGCTGCTCTCTGTGCGGCCGCCGCGCTCGGCGCTGCGCAGCACCCCCGCGAACACCGCGAGCCCGCACGCCAGCGCCGTCACCACACCGAACGACACCATCAGGCTGGTCGCCTGGGCCACCCCGCCGATCAGACTCGGCGCGATCAGCCCCGAGGTGTAGGTGATCGTCGCCACGCCCGCGATGGCCTGGCTGGGATTCGGGCCCGCATGCCCGGCCGCCGCGAAGCACAGCGGTACGACCACCGCGATGCCGAGCCCCATCAGCCCGAACCCCGCCATGGCCACCGCCGGCTGCCCGGCGAGGACGATCAGCAGACCGCCCAGCGCGGCCAGCACCCCGCCGGCCCGGACGGTACGGACCGCGCCGTAACGGTTCACCACCGCGTCCCCGGCGATCCGGGCCACCGCCATGGTCAGCATGAAGCCCGTCGTGCAGGCCGCCGCCACCGCGGCCGAGCTGTCCAGCCGGTCCCGCAGGAACACCGCCGACCAGTCCAGGCTCGCGCCCTCCGCGAACACCGCGCAGAAGCCGACGGTGCCGATCAGCAGCGCCGAGCGCGGCGGCAGCGCGAACCGGGGCGGCGGCTCCTCGTCCTCGGCGGGCTGGAGGTCCAGCACCCAGGAGCAGGCCACCGGCCCCAGCACGGTGAGCACGGCCGAGGCGATCAGGAAGTGCACGCGGGCGTCCGCGCCCAGATGCGCGGCCAGCGTGCCGGCCGCCGAACCGGTCAGCGCGCCCGCGCTCCACATGCCGTGCAGCCCCGACATGACCGACTTGCCCAGCAGCCGCTCGACCTCGACGCCGAGCGCGTTCATCGCGACGTCGGCCATGCCCGCGCTCGCGCCGTAGGTGAACATCGCCAGGCACAGGGTGTACAGGTTCGGCGCCAGCGGTGGCAGGACCAGCGACAGCGTCCACAGCGCGATCAGTCCGCGCAGCGCCGTACGGCTGCCGAAGCGGTGGCTGATCCGGCCCGCGAGCGGCATCGCGCACGAGGCGCCGAAGGCCGTGAACGCCAGCGCGAAGCCCAACTGGCCCGCGCCGAGCGAGGCATGGTCCTGGACCCACGGCACCCGGGTGGCGAAGGAGCCGGTCACGGCGCCGTGCACGGCGAACACGGCCGCCACGGCGTACCGGGCGCGCCGCACCTCGCCGGGCGCATATCCCACGTCACTCATGTTCCAGCCCCTCCCCACACGGCGCCCTCCCGGCACGCGCCGTAAACTATCAGGGACCCTCCCTGATAGATAGATAGACGGTTTTACGGCCGCAGTCCGAGGGCGGGGTCTCGGAGTCGCGGTCGAGGGGGACGCCCGCCGATCTGGGAGGATTCCCGTCATGCCCGCAACACCCAGCACCGCCCGGGCCATCAACGACCGGCTCGCCCTGCGGCTGCTCCAGCAGGAAGGCCCGCTGACGGCAGGGCAGTTGAAGCAGCTGACGGGACTGTCCCGGCCGACGGTCGCCGATCTCGTGGAACGGCTCACCGCCGCCGGGCTGATCACCGTGGTCGGCGAGTCCGGCGAGCAGCGCCGCGGTCCGAACGCCCGGCTGTACGGGATCGTCGCCGACCGCGCCCATCTGGCCGCGCTCGACGTCCGCACCGAGGGTGTCTTCGTGCTGGTGTCGGACCTGGTCGGGCGGGTGCTCGCCGAGGCGTCGGTGCCGATCGACGGTGACACCGGGACCGGGCCGGCCGTGGAGCAGGCGGTGGCCGCGGTGGAGCGCACCGCCAAGGAGGCGGGCGCGGACCGGCTGCACACCGTCGGCATCGGCGCGCCGGGCCTCATCGACCCCGCCACCGGCGACCTGCGCGACTCCGGGGGACTGCCCGAGTGGCACCGCAGCCTGTCGGCCGCCTTGCAGCACCGGCTGCCCGAGGCCCGCGTCACGGTGGAGAACGAGACCAACCTGGCGGCCGTGGCGGAGCAGCGCGAGGGTGCCGCCCGGGACCGGGACACCTTCGTCCTGCTCTGGCTCGGCCATGGCGTCGGCGCGGCGGTCGTCCTCGACGGCACGCTGCGCCGCGGCGCCTCGGGCGGCACCGGCGAGATCGGCTTCCTGCCGGTGCCGGGTACCGACTCCCTGCCCTCGGCGAAGGACTGCGCCGGCGGCTTCCACTCCCTGACCGGTGCGGCGGCGATCGGCGCCCTGGCAGCGGACCACGGGCTGCCGGTCCCGGCCACGATGGACGGACCGGGGGCGGCGGCGGTCGTGCGGGGGGCCGTGGCGGCGGTGCAGGAGGTGCTGGGGGAGCGGGGTACGGCAGAGGGGGTGCTGGGGGAGCGGGACACGGAGGAGGAGGTGCTGGGGGAGCGGGGCGCGGCGGAAAAGGCGCCGGGGGAACAGGGCGCGGCGAAGGAAGCGGCTCACGCGGGCGAGGCCTCCGGGCCGTCTCCGGCCGCGCCCGCCGCAACCGTCCCCGCCGATCACCCCGCCGGCCGCTTCCTCCACACCCTTGCCGAGCGGATCGCGGTCGGAGCCGCCTCCGTGGTGGCCGTCCTCGACCCTGGCTGTGTGGTGCTCGGCGGCGAGGCCGGACAGGCCGGCGGCCCGGTGCTCGCGAGTCTCGTGCAGGAACGGCTGCGCCGGATGTCCCCGCTGCGCACGGAGGTCCGCGCCGGCACCCTCGGCGGCGCGGCCGTCCTGCGTGGCGCCCTCCTGACGGCCAGGGACCGCGCCCAGGACGAACTGTTCGCTCCCGCGGACCGCACCTGACCACTGACCGGACACCCCGTCCGCTCACGCCCCGGTGTCAGCCTCACCGGCCCGTCCGCCCTGCCTTCCTCCCGTCAGCGGCCGAACCGCCGCCCCAGATACTCCTCGAACGTCACCTTTCCCACCGCCTCATGCGGTGCCAGATGCCCGCCGGCCCGGAAGGCGCGGTACGTCTTGCCGAACAGCGGCAGCTGGGCCACGGCCCGGCGGCGGCCGGTCGCACGGAGGTAGGCGCGGGCCAGGGAGTCGAAGGAGCGGACCTCGGGGCCGCCCATGTCCGATACCCGTCCGGCCGGTGCGGCGAGGGCCAACTCGGCGAGCCGGTCGGCGACTTCGGTCACCTCCACCGGCTGGTCCGACACGCCGGCGGGAAGCAGGAGCACGGGCGGCTTGGCCAGTCCGGCCAGGACCGTGACCACCAGGTCGTGGAACTGGGTCGTGCGCAGCAGCGTGAAGCCGAGGCCCGACTCCTCGATCTGGCGCTCCACCGCCAGCTTGGTCTTGTAGTAGCCGAACGGAATCCGGTCGACCCCGACGATGGAGATATAGACCAGATGGCGCACCTTGGCCCACCGCGCCGCCGCGATCAGGTGACCGGCCGCCTGCTCGTCGCCGCCGCGCTGCGTGCTCGCGCAGTGCACCACCGTCTCCACTCCCGCGAGCGCGGTGTCGAGGCCCGCGCCGCCCGTGCGCAGATCGACCGCGTACGGCTGCGCGCGCCGGCTGAGCACCCGCACCTCGCGGTTGTCCGCCCGCAGCCGCTCCGTCACATGGCGGCCGAGTGTGCCGGTCCCGCCGGTCACCAGGATCGTGGTCATGCTGTTCCCGTCCCTCTCGGATTCCGGGTGCCCCGGTCGGGCACTGTTCGCACGCTCAGACCACGCAGCCCCCGCCGAATGTGACAAGCCCCGGCCGGTGCGGTTACGACGGCATGAGCTGCCGCCGTACGAAGCCCAGCTTGTCCGGGTTCATCGCGGCCCATACATCGGTGATCACACCGTCCCGCAGCCCGAACGCGGCCACCCCGACGAGCACCTCGCCGACCCACGCGGCCAGCCCGCTCGCGCCGTTGACCTCCACCACCGTGTAGGTCCAGTCCGCCGCGAACCGCTCGGCCCCGCCCACCAGGAAGCGCATGACCTTGTCGCGTCCCTCGACCGGACGCAGGGCCGCGGACACCTTGCCGCCGCCGTCGCTCCACCAGACCACGTCCTCGGCGAGCAGCTGCTCCAGACCGGCCACATCGCCCTCGCGGGCCGCCGCGAGGAACGTCGTCACCAGCTGCTCCTGCCGCTCGCGCGCCGGCTCGAACCGGCCCTCCGGCACGGCGACCCGGGCCACCGCGCGCCGGTACAGCTGGCGGCAGTTGGCCTCGCTCAGGGACAGCACGTCCGCGATCTCCCGGTGGCTGTGGCCGAACGCCTCACGCAGCACGTACACCGCCCGCTCGGTCGGCGTCAGCCGTTCGAGGAGCACCAGCATCGCCAGGGAGACCTCGTCGCGCTGCTCCGCCGACTCCAGCGGGCCGAGCGTGCCGTCCGAGGTCAGCACCGGCTCCGGCAACCAGGGCCCGCGGTAGTCCTCGTGCCGGGCACGGGCCGAGGTCAGCCGGGTCAGGCAGAGGTTCGTGACGGTCTTGGCGAGCCATGCGCCCGGGTGCCCGATCGCCGCCCGGTCGGCGCCGCTGAACCGCAGATACGCGTCCTGCACCGCGTCCTCCGCCTCGTGCGCGGAGCCGAGCAGCCGGTAGGCGAGCCCGAACAGGCGGGGCCGGTGGGACTCGAACTCGGCGGCGAGCGGCGGCAGTGGCACGGTCATGCGCGTCAGCCTGCCAGAACGGCGGTGGCGGCCCGGCGGCGGGCAAGGGCCGTCGTCACCGCCACCGGACCCGTCCGCACCCTAAAAGGACTAGACCAGTGCGGTCAATGGTCCGGACCAGGCTCAATCCGCCCGCCATGTACGGCAGTTGGCCGGTGTGACTGCGCCGCGCAAGGCCGGTGACACGCACTGTGAGGGAACCCACACTCCTCGCCTGTCTGGACGGCCGTCCGGCGTGGCACACTGGCCGTGTACCAGAAGCAGCGCACTCCGGGGTCGGTGAAAGTCCGAACCGGCGGTTACAGTCCGCGACCCGGTCGCTTCCAGCGACCGGTTGACCAGGTGAAATTCCTGGACCGACGGTTAAAGTCCGGATGGGAGGCAGTGCGCGGCGGGCGGGCACGTATTCGTGCGCGTCGCCGTATCTGGGCTCGTCCGTGCGCGGACGGCCCTTTTTTCGGCGTCGTCCGGTGTGCTCACCCGTACATGCTGTCGTCATCGACAGGCCCCGGAGTCCGTGCCCGAAGAGGCAGGAGGACCCGGGAAGTGTTCACCGGAATCGTCGAAGAGCTGGGTGAGATCACCGCCGTCGAGAACCTCGGCGACGCCTCCCGTTTCCGGCTCCGCGGCCCCGTCGTGACCGAGGGCGCGCAGCACGGCGACTCCATCGCCGTGAACGGCGTCTGTCTCACCGTCGTGGAGCACGAGGGCGACGAGTTCACCGCCGACGTCATGGCGGAGACCCTGAACCGTTCCAGCCTCGGCGCGCTGACCGTCGGCTCCCGGGTCAACCTCGAACGCCCCACCGCGGTGGGCACCCGCCTCGGCGGCCACATCGTGCAGGGCCATGTCGACGGCACCGGCGAGGTGCTGGCGCGCACGCCCTCCGAGAACTGGGAGATCGTGAAGATCTCCCTCCCCGCGGAACTCGCCCGCTACGTGGTCGAGAAGGGCTCCATCACCGTCGACGGCATCAGCCTCACCGTGGTCGAGGCCGGCCCCGACTACTTCACCGTCAGCCTCATCCCGACCACCCTCGCCCTGACCACGCTCGGCGTGAAGCAGCCCGGCGACCCGGTCAACCTGGAGGTCGACGTCATCGCCAAGTACGTCGAGCGCCTCCTCGGCGACCGCGCCCAGGGAGCCGGCAAGTGAACTGGCTGAACTCCGAGGCCTTCACCCTCTTCGGCCAGCGCATCATCTGGTCGGACATGACCGGCAACATCCTCGGCCTCATCACCCTCGCCCTCGGCTGGCGCCGCTCCCTGTGGACCTGGCCCGTGCAGTTCCTGTCCGGCCTCGTCCTGTTCGCCGCCTTCTACGGCCATCTGACCGGCAGCGCCGGCAAGCAGGCCGTCGTCATGGCCGTGGCCCTGTACGGCTGGTGGCAGTGGCAGCGCAGCAAGGACCGGTCCGGCGACGGCCACATCGCGCCCCGCTTCGCCACCTGGCGCGAGCGCGCGGCCATGCTGGCAGCGGCCGCCGCCGGCACGGTCGCCGTCGCCCTGTTCTTCCAGGCGTACCCGAGCCTGTCCTGGGACCCCTGGCCGGACGCGTACATCTTCGTCGGCACCGTCGTCGCCATGTACGCCCAGGCCAAGGGCATGGTCGAGTTCTGGATCGCCTGGCTCCTCGTCGACCTCGTCGGCGTCCCCCTCAACTTCACCAACGGCTACGCCTTCTCCGGCTTCGTCTACGTCATCTACGGCGCGCTCGTCCTGTGGGGCATGCGCGACTGGTGGCTGCGCTCCCGCAGGCGTCCGCAGCCCGTCCTGGAAGGAGCTCCGGCATGACCGCGGCACCTCTGCTCCACGACACCGACCCCATCGAGGACTTCCTGCTCGACCCCGTCGAGCAGGCCATCGCCGACATCGCCGCGGGCCGCCCGGTCGTGGTCGTCGACGACGAGGACCGGGAGAACGAGGGCGACCTCGTCATCGCCGCCGAGAAGGCGACCCCCGAGATCGTCGCCTTCATGATGAGCGAGTGCCGGGGCCTGATCTGCGCCCCCATGGAGGGCGAGGAACTCGACCGGCTGCGGCTGCCGCAGATGGTCGAGGACAACACCGAGTCGATGAAGACCGCGTTCACCGTCTCCGTGGACGCCACCGCCGCGCACGGCGTGACCACCGGCATCTCCGGCGCCGACCGGGCCACCACGCTCCAGCTGCTCGCGAGCGGCACGGCCCAGCCGACGGACTTCGTCCGCCCCGGCCACATCTTCCCGCTGCGCGCCAAGCCCGGCGGCGTCCTCGTCCGCAACGGTCACACCGAGGCCGCCGTCGACCTGGCCCGGCTGGCGGGGCTGCGCCCGGCCGGCGCCATCGTGGAGATCGCCGGCGAGGACGGCCGGATGCTGCGGCTGCCCGAGCTGATCCCGTTCGCCCGCAAGCACGGCCTGACCATCATCTCCATCGAGGATCTGATCGCCTACCGCCGCAGCAGCGAGCCCACCGTCCGCCGCGAGGCCGAGACCCGCCTGCCCACCGCACACGGCACCTTCACCGCCTACGGCTACCGGTCCACCGCCGACGGCGTCGAGCACGTCGCCCTCGTGCACGGCGAGATCGGCGACGGCGAGGACGTCCTGGTCCGCGTCCACTCCGAATGCCTCACCGGCGACGTCTTCGGCTCCCTGCGCTGCGACTGCGGCCCCCAGCTCGGCACCGCCCTGGAGCGCATCCAGCAGGAGGGCCGGGGCGTGGTGGTCTACCTGCGCGGACACGAGGGGCGCGGCATCGGCCTGCTGTCCAAGCTCCGGGCGTACGAACTCCAGGAGCGGGGCCGCGACACGCTCGACGCCAACCTCGAACTCGGCCTGCCCGCCGACGCCCGCGACTACGGCGCCGGCGCCCAGATCCTCGCCGACCTCGGCGTGCGCGGCGTCCGGCTGATGACCAACAACCCCGACAAGACCGACGCGCTGCTGCGCCACGGCCTGAAGGTCACCGGCCGCGAGCCGATGCCGGTCCAGGCCGGCGAGCACAATCTCCGGTACCTGCGCACCAAGCGCGACCGGATGGGACACGACCTGCCCTGGCTGGACACGCCCGCCGTGGCCGGCTGCGGCAACCAGTAAGAGAAAGCACTGAGGAGACACGTGAGCGGCAAGGGTGCACCGGAACTGTCCGTACGCAACGCCGGCGACCTGCGGGTCGCCGTCATCGCGGCACAGTGGCACGAGAAGGTGATGGACGGTCTGGTCAACGGCGCCCTGCGCGCCCTGCACGAGCTGGGCATCG
This sequence comes from Streptomyces sp. CoH27, assembly GCF_020181035.1. Lineage (GTDB taxonomy): Bacteria > Actinomycetota > Actinomycetes > Streptomycetales > Streptomycetaceae > Streptomyces > Streptomyces camelliae. The sequence goes on along the minus strand of NZ_JAIQYY010000027.1, from coordinate 64,058 downwards.
ACGAGCCGACCCTGATCCGGGTCCCCGGCAGCTTCGAACTGCCGGTCGCCGCCAAGGTCCTCGCGGGCCGCGGCTACGACGCGGTGGTCGCCCTCGGCGTCGTCATCCGCGGCGGCACCCCGCACTTCGACTACGTGTGCCAGGGCGTCACCCAGGGCCTCACCCAGGTCAGCATCGAGACCGGCGTGCCCGTCGGCTTCGGCGTGCTCACCTGCGACACCGAGGAGCAGGCCCTGGACCGGGCCGGCCTGGAGGGCTCGAACGAGGACAAGGGGCACGAGGCGGTGACCGCCGCGGTGGCCACGGCGGCGACGCTGCGCTCAGTATCCGAACCCTGGCACTAGGTCGGCCGCCATAACGGCTAGGGTGGGGCACACCATGTCCAAGAAGACGTTCGAGGAGCTCTTCACCGAGCTCCAGCACAAGGCCTCCCACGGCGATCCCGCCACTTCCCGCACCGCAGAGCTGGTCGGCAAGGGCGTCCATGCCATCGGCAAGAAGGTCGTCGAAGAGGCCGCCGAGGTCTGGATGGCCGCCGAGTACGAGGGCAAGGAGGCGGCCGCCGAGGAGATCTCGCAGCTGCTGTACCACGTCCAGGTGATGATGGTCGCCCGCGGTATCTCCCTGGACGACGTCTACGCCCACCTCTGAGCACCGCCGCAAAGAATCCCGAAGACACCCCGTCACGCAAAGGAAGCCGACCTCATGCTGCGCATCGCCGTCCCCAACAAGGGTTCACTGTCCGGCCCTGCGGCGGAGATGCTGCATGAGGCCGGCTACCAGCAGCGCCGCGAGTCCAAGGAGCTGCGGATCGTCGACCCGGTGAACGAGGTCGAGTTCTTCTACCTCCGCCCCCGCGACATCGCGATCTACGTCGCCTCCGGCCGCCTCGACGTGGGCATCACCGGCCGCGACCTGCTGATCGACTCCGGCGCCGACGCCGAGGAGATCCTCCCCCTCGGCTTCGCCCGCTCCACCTTCCGCTTCGCCGCCAGGCCCGGCACGGCGAACGGCGTCGAGGACCTCAAGGGCAAGACCGTCGCCACCTCCTACGAGGGCATCGTCGCGGGGCACCTCACGGACAGCGGCGTCGACGCCTCCGTCGTCCACCTCGACGGCGCCGTGGAGACCGCGATCGAGCTGGGTGTCGCCGAAGTCATCGCCGACGTCGTCGAGACCGGCACCAGCCTGCGCAACGCCGGTCTGGAGGTCTTCGGCGAGCCGATCATGAAGTCCGAGGCGATCGTCATCCGCCGCACCGGCGCCGACGGCGAGGAGCCGAAGGTCCAGCAGTTCCTGCGCCGCCTCCAGGGCGTCCTGGTCGCGCGGACCTACGTGATGATGGACTACGACTGCCGCGTCGAGCAGCTGGAGAAGGCCGTCGCGCTGACCCCGGGCCTGGAGTCCCCGACCGTCTCCCCGCTGCACAACGAGGGCTGGGTCGCGGTCCGCGCCATGGTCCCCGCCAAGGAGGCGCAGCGGATCATGGACGACCTCTACGCCATCGGCGCCCGCGCGATCCTGACCACGGCCATCCACGCCTGCCGCCTCTGAGGGGTGTGTGAGTGATGTCCGACACTCCCGCGCTTCCCGTCACCTTCCGGCCGGGCCACACCCGGGCGATCCTGCTCACCGCCGGTGTGGTGATCTTCCTCACCATCTCCGCGATCGGGCTGCTGCTGGAACAGCTCGGCCCCGGTGAGCGGCTCACCTTCATCGTCACCGGCGCGCTCATCTTCTGGGTGCTCGCCCTGCTGGCCCGGGTCCGGGTCGTCGCCGACGAATCCGGTGTCACCGTGGTCAACATCGCCAGCAAACGGCGCCTGGAGTGGGCGGAGATCGTTCAGGTGAACCTCCGTCCGGGCGACCCGTGGGTGTTCCTCAACCTCAGCGACGGCACCAGCCTGCCCGCGCTCGGCATCCAGCCGGGCATCGCCAAGCAGCGCGCCATCGCCGACGCGCGGGCCCTGCGGGCGCTCGCCGAGGCCCGCTCGACCGCCGTCGGGGCCGACGAGCGGGGCTGACTCAGGGACGGCCCGGGGCGCACTCGGGGGCAGATCGGGGTCGGTTCGGGGGCGTCTGCTCTGCCCGAGCGGCCCGTGTCTTGATTAATCTGGTGCCGGAGGCCTTTTCGCTGCGCCTCCGCCCCTGTGCGCCGACCGGTGTCCAGGGGTTCCTGCTACCCGAGGAGTGACTCCCTCCAGCGATGGACGGATCGTCCTGTAGTACCTGCGCCGCCCCTGCCCGACATACCGGGAAGGCGGTGGCAGCGTGACCCTCTCCCTGCTGCTCCTCGCAGCGGCATTCCTGCTGATTCTCGCCAACGGCTTCTTCGTGGCCGCCGAGTTCGGCCTCGTGACGGTCGAGCGCCCGGAGGCCGAGAAGGCCGCGGCCGACGGCGACCGACGCGCCCGTACGGTCGTGGAGTCGCTCAAGGAGCTGTCCTTCCAGCTCTCCGGCACCCAGCTCGGCATCACCATCACCTCCCTGGTCGTCGGCATGCTCGCCGAACCGGCCCTGGCCCGGTTGCTGCACGGTCCGTTCGCGGCCCTCGGCCTTCCCGACGGCGCCGTCTCCGGTGTCGCCGTGGTCGTCGGCATGCTGCTGGCCTCCGCGCTGCAGATGGTGATCGGCGAGCTCGTGCCCAAGAACTGGGCCGTGTCCAAGCCGCTCCAGGTGGCGCGCTGCGTCGCCGGTCCGCAAGCCCACTTCTCCCGCCTCTTCCGGCCGGTGATCGCCGCGCTCAACACCGTCGCCAACCGGCTCGTGCGAGCCCTCGGCGTCGAGCCGGCCGACGAGCTGGCCTCGGCCCGCACCCCGGGCGAACTCGTCTCCCTGGCCCGGCACTCCGCCCGGGCCGGCGCCCTGGAGCAGGACACCGCCGACCTCTTCGTCCGCACCCTGTCCCTGGGCGAGCTGACCGCACAGCACGTCATGACCCCGCGCGTGAAGGTCAGCGCCCTGCAGGACACGGCCACCGCCGAGGACGTCGTCAACCTCACCCGGGCCACCGGCCTGTCCCGTTTCCCCGTCTACCGGGAGAAGATCGACGAGATCGTCGGCATGGCCCACCTCAAGGACGCGCTGGCCGTCCCGGTGCACGAGCGGCTGCGCACCCCGGTGAGCCGTATCGCCCGCAAGGCGCTGCTGGTCCCCGAGACGCTGCCCGTCCAGCCTCTGCTCGCCCGGCTCCGCTCCGGGCAGCCCATCGCGGTCGTCGTCGACGAGTACGGCGGCACGGCCGGCGTCGTCACCCTGGAAGACATCGTCGAGGAACTCGTCGGCGAGGTCCGCGACGAGCACGACCGCCCGGACGCGCCGGAACTCGCTGTCGCCCCGCCGCAGGACGGCAAGCCCGCCTGGGACGTCGACGGCAGTGTCCGCGTCGACATCCTCCAGCGCATAGGCCTGGACGTGCCCGAGGGGCCGTACGAGACGGTCGCCGGCCTCGTCGCCGACCTCCTCGGCCGGATCCCGGCCCCCGGCGACCGGGCCGAACTGCCCGGCTGGCGGCTCTCGGTCCGCCGGGTCGGCCACTACCGCGCCGAACGGGTCCGCCTGGTCAGGACGGCCCCGGTGGTCAACGTGATGGAGGCCGCCCGATGAGCGTCCTCCAACTGGTCCTCGCCGCGCTGCTCGTGCTCGCCAACGGCTTCTTCGTCGGCGCCGAGTTCGCGCTCGTCTCCGTCCGCCGCAGCCAGATCGAACCGCTCGGCACGGCCAGGGCCCGCCAGGTCCTCTACGGCCTGGAGCGCCTGCCCCAGATGATGGCCGCGGCCCAGTTCGGCATCACCGTGTGCTCCCTCACCCTGGGCGCCGTCGCTGAGCCGACCGTGGCGCATCTGCTGGAGCCCGTGTTCGAGGTGGTCCGCCTCCCCGAGGGCGTGATCCACCCCCTGGGCTATGTGATCGCGCTCGCCGGTGTGGTCTTCTTCCACCTGGTCATCGGCGAGATGGTGCCGAAGAACCTCGCGATGGCGGCCCCCGAGAAGGCGGCCCTGTGGCTGAGCCCCGGCCTGGTGGCGTTCGCCCGCCTGTGCAAGCCGATCACGGTGGCCCTGGGGGCCTGCGCCCAGGCCATCCTCCGCCTCTTCCGGGTCGAACCCAAAGACGAGGTGGAGGCTGTGGTGACGAGCGAGCAGCTCAACCGCCTCCTGGAGGACTCCGGGCAGGCCGGTCTCCTCGACCCCGAGGAGCAGGAACGCCTGGAGGACGCCCTGGAGCTGGGCTCCCACCCGGTGACGGACGTCCTGCTGCGTCGCGAATCCCTGGTGACGGTGACCCCGTCGGTCACCCCGGGCGAGATCGTCGAGCTGACGGCCCGCACGGGCTACTCCCGCTTCCCGGTCTCGGCGACGGACAGGGGCCCCTTCATGGGGTACGTCCACGTGAAGGACGTCCTCGACCTGGAGCACTCCGACCGCGCCGTCCCGCAGCACGTCTGGCGCCCCATGACCACCCTGCGGGCCGAGCTGCCCCTCGACGACGCCCTCACGGTCATGCGCCGGGCGGCCACGCACCTGGCCCAGGTCGCCGACGCCTCCGGCAAGGTGCTGGGTCTGGTGGCCCTGGAGGACGTACTGGAGCTGCTGGTGGGGGAGGTCCGGGATCCGGCGCACCGGGAGATGCCGGACGTGCAGCTGCTGGAGCCGAGGATCAGCGGGGAGCCGGAGGGAGTCATGGCGTAGCTGCGGGCAGTCGTGCCGCTGGGGCGATGGGGGTGCCCCCGGTCGAGCGAAGCCGAGACTGGGGGAGGGTGGGCGCAGCAGCACCCGGCCGGCGCCGGTGAGCGGCCCCGCTCCGCCCCAGCCGACCCGCACCTACAAACCCGGCGGATCCTGCGGCCCCCTCCCCGACAGCACCTCCCCGTACGCCTGCATCAGATCAGGCAGCCGCAGCGTCGCCAGATCCTCCCGGGACAGCGAGCCGAGATACGCCGACAACCGCAGATCCCGGTATGCACAGCTCTTCTCGTACAGCGTCCGCAGAAAGCGGCCGTTGCCCAGCTCGTCGATCCACCCCTGCTCGACCACGTGCCCGGCGATCGACCGCAGTTCCTCCAGCGCCTCCTCGTCCCACATGTCCCCGTTCTCCGCCGCCAGCACCTTGCCGATCTCGCTGAGTTCCTGCGGGCGGTAGGAGGGGAAGTCGACACGGGTCGTGAAGCGGGAGGACAGCCCCGGGTTCGCCGCCAGCAGCCGGTCCATGCCCTCGGGATAGCCGGCCAGGATGACCACCAGGTGGTCCCGGTTGTCCTCGGCCCGCTTCAGCAGCACCTGCAGGGCCTCGTCGCCGTACGCGTCCCCCTTGCCGTACCCGGAGTTGGACAGCGAGTACGCCTCGTCCACGAACAGCACGCCGCCGATCGCGGAGTCGATCAGCTCGTTGGCCTTCACGGCCGTCTGCCCGAGGTACTCGCCGACCAGGTCCGCCCGCTGGGCCTCGACCAGGTGGTCACCGCCGAGCAGGCCGAGCGCGTAGAAGACACGGCCGAGGATCCGAGCCACCGTGGTCTTCCCGGTCCCCGACGGGCCCGAGAAGACGAAGTGCCGCTTCGGCGGCTGCACCGGCAGTCCCTGCCCGGCCCGCAGCCGCGCCATGTTCAACTGCGCCGACAGCGCCTTCACCTGGCGTTTGACCGGCTCCAGCCCCACCATGCGCTCCAGCTCGGCGAGCGCCTCCTCCAGCAGGGCGGGATCGGTCGGCCCGGCCGGGATGGGCGAGGAGGGGGCGCCGGTCTTCACCCGTACCGCGGGGTCGGTCACCGACGGCAGGGGGCCGGTCGGCAGATCCGGCTCCGTCAGCCGCAGATCACGGCCCTCGGTGCCGAAGAGCGGATCGAAGCCGTCCGGACCGTCCACGGTGTCCTGCCCGGCACCGGTCAGGCTGATCGCGGCGAGGTCGGCGGTGTCGTCGTACCCGTCGCCCTCGGCGATCGCCGCGAGCCGGGCCGAGGTGTCCATGAAGGCCGGGTCGACGCGGTGCACGGCCCGGTACAGCGGGTGCGCCGCCGCCGAGCGGCCGGTGCCCTCGTGCGCCCGCGCCAGCCAGTAGCGCAGCTCCTTGCGCTGCGGCTGTTCGCTGCGACAGCGCATCAGCGCCGCCGACAGCAGCGGCTCGGCCTGGCCGTACATCTCCAGCCGGACGCGGGCCATGCCGCCGAACAGTCCGGCCTCGATGCCGAGCAGGGGGTCGTCCAGCAGCGGGTCGGTGTGCCGGACCAGCTGGTCCCAGTCCTTGACCAGATAGGCGCGGCAGGCGTGCAGGAAGCGGACCTGGGGGTCGGTGTCGACCGGGGGCAGTCCGGCGAGCGCCCGGTCCAGCTCGGGCACGTGCCGGCCGTCCAGCCAGTGCGAGGCGTGGGCCAGCAGCAGATCGCGCGGGCTCTCCAGCACCGGCTGCACCCACCAGCCCAGCCAGTACCAGGAGTTGAGGGCCCTGCGGTGCCGGGTGCGCTGCTCGCCGAAGCGGTCGCGGTGCCGGAACATCCGCAGCAGCGCGGTCGTCGTGTCGATCCGGAGCGCGTGCAGGCCGAGCCAGCCGTCCGCCATCCCCGGATCCATCCGCACCGCGGTGCGGAACTCCTCCTCCGCCTGCGGATAGGCACCCATCGTGTAGGCGTCCACCCCGCGCAGCCAGGCGAGATCGGCCGGGGCGTCGGGGCCCTGCGTGCCGAAGTCCATCCGTCCCCCCACAGACCGTGCCCCCGTGGTTCACCACCGGGCGGACGCCCGGGGCCGCCGCGGTCGAACCGCCGTGCCGCGGACCGGAGTTGCAGGTGCGCGAGGCAGCCGCCCGTAGGTCGCACCGATGGCATCGTACCTGCGGCACGACCGCCTACCGAAGGGTGCCGTACCCGCCGTTTGACAAGGTGGAAGCAGACGGGGCGCACACGTTTTCGTGACCCAGGGTGAGCGGATCGGTGCGTGGGGCGCCCGAAAAGGTGGCTATGGGCAGAACGAAGCCCCCGGTCACGGGGGAACAACCGGGGGCTTCGCGTCGGTGGGCGGTTCCGAAGGACCGCACATTGAGAACGTAAGACCTGTACGGGCCCCCGGTCAAGCGGAGTTGAGGCACTTCGGGAAGTTCACCCGCGGGGTTCCTTCACAACTTCACCACAACGCGGAGGACTCGTCACTCTGGGTCATGTTCTGGTCCGGTCCAGCGGTTGACCCGGGTCCCGGCAGTACCTCGTACCCCTCCGGTGTCTGCGTCACCAGGAGATCGGCATGGGGGCGTGAGGGGTCAGCGGCGAAGTGTGCGCGCTCCGCCTCGACCCAGCCGTCCCAGAACTCCCGCTGTTCCGCCCCGTCCCGCAGCCGGCCGCGCGTCCAGGATTCCTCCCTCGGCAGCTCCATCCACAGCAGCCGGGCCAGATGCGGCCGCAGCGCGCGCCGGCCGGCACCGACGCCCTCCAGCACGACCACGGGCGCGGCCGGCAGCGGCAGCGGCGCACCGAAGGTGCGGGCCCGCCAGTCGTAGGGGGTGTAGTGCGCGCTCTCGCCGCGGGCGAGCGGGCGGATCACCTGGGCCAGGAGGCGGTCGGTCCACTCGAAGAGCTGTTCGTGGCTGGCGATGTCGTCGAGACGCAGCACCGGCGCCCCGCCGAGGGCCGCGGCCAAGTGCCCGGCGAACGTGGACTTTCCGGAGCCGGCGTGCCCGTCGATGCCGATCAGCCGGACCGGGCCGAGGGAGGGGGGAAGCCGGCGCAGCCGGGTGGCGAGGTCGCGAATGATGGTTCCCGGGGTGGGTAGATGTGGGCGGTTTTCCGGAAACAGTGTAGTAGTGGTCGCGTTTTGAATCACCGGCTGGCAGCCAGTCAATGGTTCGGATAAACATTCGTGAATCGCCTGACCGATATGTCGAATTCGGCGTTCCGGGTGCGCCCGCCGCTGAGTATGGTGCCTCCAGCGCAACCGCCGATGCGTCGTACGGGGACTGGCAGGGGGACATGGCCGCGGAGTTATTCGAGGGGCACTATGTGTGGCATCCGGCGGCCGACGACCGTGTGCTGGCGAGCGTATGCGTCGATGTGCGCGCCGGACGTTATCGATACGCCTACGAGGCGCTCGCCGAGACCCGCTCCGACTTCGGTCTGCGCGCCCACCGCTCGCTGGTCCTCGCCTCCGAGGCCGCCGGCACCGATCTGGTCGAGCGCTGGCTCGCCGAGGAGCCGACCCCCGAGTCCGCGCTGATGTGGGCCCGGGTCGCGGTGCAGCGCGCGCTGCGGGCCGCCGACGCGCGCGACGAACGCGCCGAGGCGCTGGAACGGATCGCCCTGACCGCCTGCGACCGTGCGGCCGCCCTGGCCCCCGCGGACCCCACCCCCTGGGCCGCCAAGCTCGCCATGGCCCGGCTGCACCGGCTGCGCGACCCGGCCCCGCACGGCCTGCTCACCGCCCCGCCCGGCCCCTGGCGGCTGTTCGCGCATGTCCTCTCCCTGGACCCCTGGCACCGCGAGGCCCATCACCGCTTCCTGTCGTTCTTCTTCACTCGCTACGGCGGTTCCGTCAACGCGGCCTGGGACGTGGCCGCCTTCCTCAGTCAGCGAGCGCCCGCCGACTCCGCCCTGCGGCTGCTGCCCCTGGTCGCTCTGGTGGAGAGCTACAACCCGACCCAGCTGCTCGCCGACCGCGTCTGGGAACAGCCGCAGTGGCGCTCCACCGCGCTCGCGATCTACCAGAACTGGCTGCCCGCGGTGGCCGGTTACCGCTTCACCCCGGTGCTCGACCTGGCCTACCTCGCGCACGCGCTGGTCATGGCCCAGCGCGAGTTCGAGGCCCGGGCGGTGTTCACGGCGATGGGCCCGTACGCCTCGCGCATGCCGTGGAGCGCCTTCGGTGACCCCGCCGAGCAGCTCTCCCGGGCCCGGCGCGCCTGCGGGCTGCCCGTCCCCGGAGCCGCCTGATCCGCACGTGCTCTGTCCCCCCACCGAGAGAAAGGCGACCAGTGCGCAAAGAACCGCTCGCACTCGACGACGACGCGACCCTGCATGCGATGGGTTATCCACGGAAACTCACCCGGCGTTTCCAGGCGTTCGACAATTTCGCGATCTCCTTCACCATCATCAATATCCTCTCGGGTATTTTCTCCTCCTTCGGATTCGGTATGGGTGCGGGCGGCCCCCGCATTCTCGTGTTCGGCTGGATCGGCGTCTCGATCATGGTTCTGCTCATCGGCGCGGCCATGGCGGAAGTCGCCTCCGCCTATCCGACGAGCGGCGCCCTGTATTTCTCCGCCGGTAAACTCGCCAAGCGGCACAAGGGCGCCTGGTCCTGGTTCACGGGCTGGCTGAACTTCGTGGGCCAGATCGGCGGCACCGCCGCCACCGGCTACGCGGCCGCCACCTTCATCCAGGCCTTCGTGCACCTTCAGTGGCCCTCGTACCAGCCGACCACCCATCAGACGGTGCTCATCACCGCGCTGATCATCGTGGTGCAGGGGCTCGCCAACACCTACACCGTCCAGCTCGTCGCCCTACTGAACCGCATTTCCGTATGGTGGCTGCTGATCGGACTCGTCGTGATCGTGGGCGCACTCATAGTGATGCCCGATCATCATCAGCCCGCGTCGTTCGTGACGCATTTCGAGAACAACACCGGCTTCACGAGCGGACTTTACGGCGGCATGCTCGGTCTGCTGGTCACCAGCTGGACCTTCACCGGGTTCGACGGCAGCTTCCACATGTCCGAGGAAACGGTTCACGCGACGGTCAACGCGCCCAAGGGGATCACCCGGTCCATCGGCTATTCGGCGATCACCGGTCTGATCCTGATGCTGGCACTGGTCTACAGCATTGGCGACTACACCAAGGTGGCCTCTTCCGACGCGCCGCCCGTCGAGATCCTCATCGACGGCCTCGGCCTCGGCACCGCCAAGGTGATGCTCCTCATCGTCATCGGCGCGATGCTCTTCTGCGGTCTCGCCAACCTCACCAGCAACACCCGGCAGATCTTCGCCTTCTCCCGGGACGGCGCGATGCCCGGCTCGCGCTGGTGGCACTCGGTCTCGACGCGCACCCGTACGCCCGTGAAGGCGGTGTGGCTCGCGGTGGTCTGCTCGCTCGCCCTGGTGCTGCCGGGCTGGTGGTCCCACACGGCGTTCACCGCGATCGTCAGCGTCAACGTCGTCGGTCTCTTCCTCGCCTACGCCGTGCCGATCTTCCTGCGGCTGCGGCTCGGCGGCGCGTTCGAGCCGGGCCCGTGGCACCTGGGCCGCTGGGGCCGACCGGTCGGCTGGCTCGCGGTGATCTGGATCCTCCTCAGCAGCGTCCTGTTCATGCTGCCGCAGGCCTCGCCGATCACCGTCGACTCCTTCAACTACGCGCCGATCGCCCTCGCCTTCGTCCTGCTCGTGGCCACGGTGTGGTGGTTCGCCACGGCCCGCCGCCGCTTCCAGGGACCGGTCAGCTACGGCCGCCCCGACGAGGTGGCGGCGATGGATCTCGTCTGACCTCGCGCACCCCGCGCCCCCAGGGGTGCGGGGAGCCGTGCTCCACCAGAGGCCCAGACCAATATTCATCGCGCGCCATGCGCCGAAGTGCTGGCAGGGCCATGGCGCCTGCTCCATAGTTGGGCGGACCACGCATCGCACCCAGCCCGACCCGGACACCTGGGGGTAACCGCGCCCATGAGCAGAGCCCAGCAGCCGTCCCGCAGAACCGTCCTCACCGCCGCCGCAGCGGGCGCCGCCGCGGCCGTGGCCGGCACGACGACCTCCGCCGCCGAAGCCGCGCAGCGCACCGACGACGACCCCGCGCAGGCCCGCCCGATCGACTACCACGCCTGGACCACGTACCACGAGTGGCGCCTCGGCGCCGCCCAGGGCGTCCGGGCCGTCGCCGGCGCCCGCCCCGGTGTCGTGATCGGCACCCCCGCCGGCCGCACCGACTACACCGACCCGCACACCGGCACGACCGCCACCTGGGAGTACGCCGTCTGGACCGCCCCGGTCCACGTGCTCACCGCCCCCGCCACCGAGGTCGTCGCCTCCTGGAACGCCCACACCCCCGCCGGCACCTGGCTCCAGGTCGAGCTCCAGGGGACGTACTCCGACGGCACCGCCACCCCCTGGTACGTGATGGGCCGCTGGGCGGCCGGCGACCAGGACATCAAGCGGACCTCGGTGGACGGCCAGGGCGACGGAAAGAGCGCCATCTCGACCGACACCTTCGCCATCGACGACGCCGGCACCGGTCTGCGCCTGACGTCGTACCGGCTGCGCCTCACCCTCTACCGCAAGCCCGGCACCGACCTGACCCCCACCGTCTGGCGGCTCGGGGCGATGGGCTCCGACATCCCCGACCGCTTCACAGTCCCCGCCTCCGTCCCCGGCCTCGCCCGGGAGCTGATCGTCCCGCGCTACTCGCAGGAGATCCACAAGGGCCAGTACCCGCAGTACGACAACGGCGGCGAGGCCTGGTGCAGCCCCACCTCCTCGCAGATGATCATCGAGTACTGGGGCGGCCGGCTCACCCCCGAGCAGCTCGCCTGGGTCGACCCCTCCTACGCCGACCCGCAAGTCGACCACGCGGCCCGCTTCACCTACGACTACCAGTACGAGGGCTGCGGCAACTGGCCGTTCAACGCCGCCTACGCGGCCACCTTCGACGGCATCCAGGGCGTGGTCATTAGGCTCGCCTCGCTCACCGACCTGGAGACGCTGATCGGGGCCGGTATCCCGGCCATGACGTCCCAGTCGTTCCTGAAGACCGAGCTGACCGGCGCCGGCTACGGCACCTCCGGCCATCTGATGACCGTCATCGGCTTCACCGCGGACGGCGACGTCATCGCCAACGACCCGGCCTCGCCGAGCGACGACGCCGTACGACGGGTCTATCCGCGGCGGGAGTTCGAGAACATCTGGCTGAGGACCAAGCGGTACAACGCCTCCGGCAAGGTCGTCTCCGGCACCGGGGGAGTCTGCTACCTCTACTTCCCGGCCCACCCGACCCTGCACCAGCGCAAGGCGCTCGCGGCGGTCGGCGTGTGCTGACCGTGTGAGCAAGCTCATCACCGCACAGGCCGTCGCGGGTGGCAAGGTGGACACGTGGGTGGGGACCGTTCTGCACGTCCGACCTCTGTGAGTACCACCATGACCGCACACCCGGCCACCGCCACCCGCGCCCGCACCGGCGGCCCTCAGGAAGACGGCCCGAAGATCTTCGAGCACGTCATGGGCTGGGTCCTCGTCGCAGTGGTCGCGATGTTCGTGACCCAGCTCGGACTGCTCTGAACCGATCCGCTCACGCGTACGGCATGTTCTGACATACTGCGGAGGTCCCGCCGACCGCCTGGAACAGGGTCGAAATTGACTATGCCGCACCAGCGTGCCGCCGTCCGTCCCCGGGTGCGTGGCACCGAGCGCTCGGTCGCGCGTCGCGCCGAACTCATCTCCATCGGGCGGAAGTTGTTCGCCGACACGTCCTACGACGCGCTGTCCATGGACGACATCGCCCGCCAGGCCCAGGTCGCCAAGGGGCTGATCTACTACTACTTCCGGTCCAAGCGCGGCTACTACCTGGCGATCATCGAGGACTCCGTCGCCGACCTGGTCACCTTCGCCGCGAGCGGGCTCGAACTGGCCGCCGTCGACCGCGTGCACCGCACCGTCGAAGGCTATCTGCGCTACGCCGAGCACCACCAGGCGGCCTACCGCACCATCGTCAGCGGCGGCGTCGGCTTCGACGCCGAGGTGCACGCCATCCGGGAGGGCGTGCGCGAGGCGATCGTCGCCACCATCGCCGAGGGCGCCTACGGCCGCCGGGACATCTCCCCGCTGGCCCGGATGAGCCTGCTCTCCTGGGTGTGCAGCGTCGAGGGCGCGACCCTGGACTGGATCGACCGCCCCGTGCTGTCCCGCGACACCATGCGCGAGCTGCTGGTGAAGACGCTCGGCGGCGCCCTGCGGGCCGTCGAGGAACTGGACCCGGCCTACCCGGCCCCGCAGCCGGCCCGCCGCACCACCTGACGGCCTCCGCTCCCCGGGGCCGTGCAGGAACGCGGGCCCATTCTTGTCATGCACCTTGCAAAACAGAGCGGCGAAAACTTCCGGCTGGATTCTTGAAGTAAGCGGTCGTTAACTGGTGACGGGAGGTCGCTGATCGGGCATACTCACTGCGCACAGCCGCTGGCCAGCACCTTCCCGAGACCCGGGAACGGTCGCCTGCGGCATCCGGAACGACCCAGGCGGAGCCGCCCCCACCCCACGGGCCACCCGCCCGTGCCCGACAGGGAGGAGACCGACGCCATGTCCGACCGCGACCCGCAGCCGGTGGAGCGTCAACTGCCCACGGAAGAGGCGAGGGATCTGCTCGCGCTCGTCCGTGAGATCGCCCAGCGTGAGATCGCGCCGAAGGCCGCCGAGGAGGAGGACGCCGGACGCTTCCCGCGCGAGGTCTTCACCCTGCTCTCCGAGTCCGGCCTGCTCGGCCTGCCCTACGACTCCGAGTACGGCGGCGGCGACCAGCCCTACGAGGTCTACCTCCAGGTCCTGGAGGAGCTGGCCATGGCCCGGCTCACCGTGGGCCTCGGCGTCAGCGTCCACACGCTCGCCTCCTACGCGCTCGCCACCTACGGCACCAAGCAGCAGCAGGTCGAGCACCTGCCCGCGATGCTCGGCGGCGGCCTGCTGGGCGCCTACTGCCTCTCCGAGCCGTCCTCCGGCTCCGACGCGGCCTCGCTGCGCACCAAGGCGGTGCGGGACGGCGACCAGTGGGTGATCAACGGCACCAAGGCCTGGATCACGCACGGCGGCATCGCCGACTTCTACACCGTGATGGCCCGCACCGGCGAGGAGGGCCCGCGCGGCATCACCGCTTTCCTGGTCCCCGGCGACGCCCCCGGCCTGAGCGGGGCCGTGCCCGAGAAGAAGATGGGCATGAAGGGCTCGCCCACCGCACAGGTCCACCTCGACGGCGTCCGCGTCGGCGACGACCGGCGGATCGGCGAGGAGGGCCAGGGCTTCTTCATCGCCCTGTCCGCGCTCGACTCGGGCCGGCTCGGCATCGCCGCCTGCGCGATCGGCCTCGCCCAGGCCGCTCTGGACGAGGCGGTCCGCTACGCCACCGAGCGCAGGCAGTTCGGCCGACCCATCGCCGACTTCCAGGGCCTGCGTTTCATGATCGCCGACATGGCCACCCAGATCGAGGCCGGCCGCACGCTCTACCTCGCGGCGGCCCGGCTGCGCGACGCCGGCAAGCCCTTCGCCAAGCAGGCCGCCATGGCCAAGCTGCACTGCACCGACACGGCCATGAAGGTCACCACGGACGCCGTGCAGATACTCGGCGGCTACGGCTACACCGCAGACTTCCCGGCCGAACGCTATATGCGCGAGGCGAAGGTCCTGCAGATCGTCGAGGGCACCAACCAGATCCAGCGGATGGTCATCGCCCGTCACGTGGCGGGAGCAGAGGGTCGCTGAACTCCCCCCTGAGGACCGTCGGGGCCGCCAGCCTGACCCACTCCGGGTCGTGGCGGCCCGGCAGGGTGCGGCCCCCGTCGGCCCAGACGCGCAGGAGATCGCGGTAGATGGGCGGGTCCGGCGGCACGGGCGGCGGGAGGGATTCTGCGGGGCGCGGAACGAAGAGCCGGCGCTGACGCCCGGTGGCCGAATGCATGGGGGTCATGCCTGGGCAACGGGATGCCGGCCGCGCAGGTCACCACCGCATGGAATCGGGCGTCAGTTCACGCGCATCCGGTTCCCTTTCCGGCCTCCGCGACTGGCCTGACGTACCGCCGGCGGACCGTCCGGCAGGGGGTTTCCGTGGCCGACGACCACTGCATCGTCCAGGTCTTCGACCACGCCGGCCGCGCCCTGTTCATCCTCGGGCTCGGCGTCTACCCCAACCTCGGCATGACCGACGCCTACGCCACCCTGCGCAACGGCGACACCCTGCACTCCGTCCGCGCCTCCGGCCGGGCGGCTCGCCTTCGGCTGGCTGGCGCAGCTGTGGCCGAGCGAGCCCGGAGAACCCGTCCTGACCTGGGGCGAAGCGCGCATCGGGAACGTGGTCCACGCCGGGTTCGAACGGGTCGCGGTCCTCGACCGGGAGATGGCGGCACTCGCCCCGCGCGAGATCGGCCTCTGCTGGACCGTCTGTCTGCACCGCTTCTTCCACGGCCTCTCGGCCGCCTCAGGACGGCGCGGGCTGTCCGAAATCCTGCGCCGGGACCGGGCCGAGGCCCGCTATGGCGACCTGACCGGGCACACCCCGCGGGACATGGACTTCTACGTCCTCCACGCCGCCCTGCGGCAGGCGATCGTCACGCTGCGCATCGCCTACCGCCAGGCGTACGTGGGAGAGGTCGCCGTCCCGGCGGACCCGGACATGCTGATCCTGCACCACGACAGCCTGCGCGCCATGGTGCGGGGCACGTACGGAACGCGGCGAGGCGACTCAGGCAGCCTGGCGGCGCATCGCCGGCACGCGCATCGGGCGCGAACCCGGGCCGCCGACGTGCGAGAAGGGCTGCGTCCGCCAGTCCAGACCCTGGGGGAGCGTCAGCAGCAGGGCGGTGTCCTGCTCCTGCGGTGCGACGGACTCGTCGGCGGGGCGGGCGTCGGCCGCCGCACGGCCCGTACCCGCACAGACCGTGAGCCCGAACGGGTTCCACGGCGAGACGCACCGCGCGTGCTCCGGCAGGATCTCCTCGTCCGCCAGCAGCGCGATCGGCTGCGCGCAGTCCGGGCAGATCACCCGGTACATCTCGAAGGTGTCGTAGGCGTCCAGTTCGTCGTCGAAGGCGTCGGGTTCGACGTACTCCGGCTCGGGCTCGACGACCGGCTGCTGCCGCTTGGACGTGGTACGACCAGGGCGATGGACACTCTGCATGGGTTTCTCCCCCTAAGGCTGGGCCGTGAAGGCGCTGCGGCCTCGACCACAGCAAGCACTTCCCGCCCGGTCTCGCAGGTAATCACGAGAGCATCACGGAGCCCGCCCGGGGCGTGTGGCGTTCGTCACATGCCATGTGCAGGTGCGCACGGTGGGCGTTTCGCGCCGCTTTTTGTATCGAACCGGCTATGACCTGCGCTCTCGGCTATCCCAGGGGATCAAGCGCACTGTAGGTTTTGGCGCCATGGAGGAGCTGGACCGACAGATCGTGCAGCTGCTCGTCACGGACGGGCGGATGAGCTACACAGACCTGGGCAAGGCCACGGGCCTGTCCACGTCGGCCGTGCACCAGCGGGTGCGGCGGCTGGAACAGCGTGGCGTCATCCGCGGCTATGCCGCGGTGGTGGACCCGGAGGCCGTCGGACTGCCGCTCACCGCCTTCATCTCGGTGAAACCGTTCGACCCCAGCGCCCCCGACGACATCGCGGACCGCCTCGCCGGCGTCCCCGAGATCGAGGCCTGTCACAGCGTCGCCGGCGACGAGAACTACATCCTCAAGGTCCGCGTGGCGACCCCGCACGAACTGGAGGAACTCCTGGCCAGGCTGCGCAGCCTCGCGGGTGTGTCGACCCGGACGACGGTGGTGCTCTCGACGCCGTACGAGGCGCGCCCGCCGAAGGTCTGACCCAGGCCGCCGCCCCAGGTGCGACTCCGCTCCCGCAGCGAGAGAAACTGTCGGCTATGAGTGAGCGCACCGCCGAGCCCCCCAAGACCGTCCTCCTGCGCCGCGGTGAGGTGCACAGTCCCGCGGATCCGTTCGCGACCGCGATGGTCGTGGAGGCCGGCCAGGTCGCCTGGGTCGGCTCCGAAGGCGCGGCCGACGCCTTCGCCGACGGCGTGGACGAGGTGATCGACCTCGACGGTGCTCTCGTCACCCCGGCCTTCACCGACGCACATGTGCACACCACCGCCACCGGCCTCGCCCTGACCGGCCTCGACCTCTCCACGGCCCCCTCGCTGGACGCGGCCCTCGCCCTGGTCCGCGCGTTCGCCGCCGCCCGCCCGGACGACCGCGTCCTGCTGGGCCACGGCTGGGACGCCGCCCGCTGGCCCGGCGGCCGTCCGCCGACGCGCGCCGAGCTCGACGAGGCCACCGGCGGCCGCCCGCTGTACCTCTCCCGCATCGATGTCCACTCGGCGGTCGTCAGCACCGCCCTGCTGGACCTCGTCCCCGGCGACATCCCGCGCACGGACGCCCCGCTCACCAAGGACGACCACCACGCCGTACGCCAGGCCGCGCTCGGCGCCATCACCCCGGCCCAGCGCGCCGAGGCCCAGCGCACCGCCCTGGCCCACGCGGCCTCTCTCGGCATCGGCTCGGTCCACGAGTGCGGCGGCCCGCACATCTCCTCCGAGGACGACTTCACCGGCCTGCTGAAGCTGGCCGCCGAGGAGCTCGGCCCCCGGGTGGCCGGCTACTGGGCCGAACAGAACGTGGAGCGGGCACGGGACCTCGGCGCCGTGGGCGCGGCGGGCGACCTGTTCGCCGACGGCGCTCTCGGCTCGCACACCGCCTGTCTGCACGAGCCGTACGCCGACGCCGCCCACACCGGCACCGCCTATCTGGACGCCGAGGCCGTCGCCGCCCATGTCGTCGTCTGCACCGAGGCGGGGCTCCAGGCCGGCTTCCACGCCATCGGTGACGCCGCCGTCACCGCCGTCGTGGACGGCGTGCGGGCCGCCGCCGAGAAGCTCGGCCTCGCGCGGATCCGCGCCGCCCGCCACCGCGTCGAGCACGCCGAGATGCTCACCCCCGAGACCGTCGCCGGCTTCGCCGAGCTGGGCCTGATCGCCTCCGTGCAGCCCGCCTTCGACGCCCTGTGGGGCGGCGAGGACGGCATGTACGCCCGCCGGCTGGGCGCCGAGCGGGCCCGGACCCTGAACCCCTTCGCGGCCCTGCTGCGGGCCGGTGTGCCGCTCGCCTTCGGCTCCGACAGCCCGGTCACCCCGCTCGACCCGTGGGGCACCGTGCGCGCCGCCGCGTTCCATCACACGCCTGAGCACCGGGTCTCCGCGCGCGCCGCGTTCACGGCACACACACGTGGCGGCTGGCGGGCGGTGGGCCGGGACGACGCGGGGGTCCTGGTGCCGGGCGCCCCCGCCGACTACGCCGTCTGGCGCACCGACGAGCTGATCGTCCAGGCGCCCGACGACCGGGTGGCCCGCTGGTCCACCGACCCGCGCTCCGGCACCCCCGGCCTCCCCGATCTCACCCCGGGCCACGACCTGCCGGTCTGCCTCCGCACGGTGGTGGGCGGACGGACGGTGTTCGTACGGCCGGGCGAGTGATCTACGGGGGTGGCGCGGCGCCGGCCGGTCGCCACCGCCGCGCCGCCCGACCTGCGCATCCTCCTCGGCGGACCTGGCGCCCGAGTCGTCGTAGCAGGTCAGAGGGGTGTTGACAGTCAGCGCCCGCAGGCCGGTAGGTTCGTCCGAGTCCACCACCGGACGCCCGACCGGAGAGCGTTCACGCCACTCGTCGCAGCGCCGCTGGGTCAGGGACGGTGTGCCGCACCGGGGCACCGTCACTGGGAGCCAGGCTCAGCGCCCGCGCCGACGAGGGAACGTTCCGGCCAGTCGGCAAGGTGTGACCCGGGTGGGGCCCGGGCGCTCAGTAGACAACGGCTTTCGGTCGATCCGCAGCCAGCGGGTCCCAGGTCGGCCCGAAGGGCGCCGGGCCCCCATCCGCAGCGGCAAGGGCTCCCTCAGGGGGCGGGAAGGCACCGGCCGCGGACGTTGTAAGGTGCCGTAATACGCGCTCTTACCCCACTCTTGTGGAATCGACACCCCCGTACGACCCATGCGGGTGCGACCCGCCTGTCGGCGACCACTAGGGTGGACCCCTGCGTACGACCAGAAGGGGCAGCAGTGAACGACGGCGACGGGACCCTTGAGGCCAAGGCCCAGGGAAGGCAGTTCGGCCCGCTCGGCACGGCCTTGGTGATCATCCCGACCTATAACGAGGCCGAGAACATCAAGACCATCGTGGGCCGGGTACGCAAGGCCGTCCCTGATGCGCACGTGCTGATCGCGGACGACAACAGCCCCGACGGCACGGGCAAGCTCGCCGACGAGCTGGCCGCCGACGATGCCAACGTCCAGGTGATGCACCGCAAGGGCAAGGAAGGCCTCGGCGCCGCCTACCTCGCGGGCTTCCGCTGGGGTCTGGAGCGTGACTACGGCGTGCTGGTCGAGATGGACGCGGACGGCTCCCACCAGCCGGAGGAGCTGCCCCGCCTGCTCACCGCTCTCAAGAACGCCGACCTGGTGCTCGGCTCTCGCTGGGTGCCCGGCGGCCGGGTCGTCAACTGGCCCAAGTCCCGCGAGTTCATCTCCCGTGGCGGCAGCTTCTACTCCCGCTTCGCGCTCGATCTGCCGCTGCGCGACATCACCGGCGGCTACCGGGCCTTCCGGCGCGAGACGCTTGAGGGCCTGGGCCTGGACGAGGTCGCCTCGCAGGGCTACTGCTTCCAGGTCGACCTGGCGCGCCGCGCGGTCAAGGCCGGCTTCACCGTGGTCGAGGTCCCGATCACGTTCGTCGAGCGCGAACTCGGCGACTCCAAGATGAGCAAGGACATCCTCGTCGAGGCCCTGTGGCGGGTCACCGCCTGGGGCGCCAAGGACCGCGTCGCCAAGCTCAAGGGCAAGGGCAAGCGGGCCTAGTGCCGCAACAGGCAACGTTCGCCCCGTCGCGACGCCCCGCACGCCCTCTCGCCGCACCGGCCGAAAGCGCAAGTACGTCCAGTACGAGGGCTTCCGGCCGGCACTCCCCCAGCCTTCGGCTGGGGGGACCCCCAGAGCACGCACCGGACGCCGCTCCTTGACGGGCAAACGTTGCCTGCCGCGGCACTAGCGCTCGTCGCCCGGTCGAGGCAGAGCGGCCCCTTATCCCGCACTGAGGGGCCGCCAGGCACACTGGGAGCATGACGACTGGCGCTCCCCTCCATCCGCCCACCGCCCGGCCCCGGCGTTCCCGGCTGCGCAGGTATCTGCCGCTGGGGGTGGCCGCGTGGCTGGTGCTGGAGATCTGGCTGCTGACCCTGGTCGCGGGCGTGATCGGCGGTCTGGGCGTGTTCCTGCTGCTCGTCGCGGGTTTCATGGCCGGCTCCGTGGTCATCAAGCGGGCCGGCCGCCGCGCGTTCCGGAGTCTCAACGAGGCCTTGCAGCGAGGCGGTTCCCCGGCGCGCGGCGAGGGCAACGGCCTGATGATGCTCGGCGGCCTGCTGCTGATGATCCCGGGCCTGGTCTCCGATGCGGCGGGCCTCCTGCTGCTCCTGCCCCCGGTCCAGAAGGCCGTGAGCCGCTTCACCGAGAACGCCCTCGACAAGCGGCTGCGCACGGCGGCCCCCGGCAGCCTCGGCGACGCCTTCCAGCAGGTCCGCATCCACCGCCCCGACGGCAAGGTGGTGCAGGGCGAGGTCATCCGAGAGGACCGGCCGGAGCCCGG
>NZ_JAIQYY010000027.1:0-43621 GCF_020181035.1 Streptomyces sp. CoH27 | reverse complement strand
CTCACGTACGGCGCCCGCGGTGTGCTCGTCTGCAGCGCTATGCGGACTTACGGCTGTCCCGGGGGTGAACGGCGATGTTCATCGCCCCCGAACGCAGAACCGCCAGACGCTCCTCAAGGACCTCTTCGAGCTCCTCACGGGTGCGCCGCTCCATCAGCATGTCCCAGTGGGTACGCGCGGGCTTGGCCTTCTTCTCTTCAGGGCCGTCGCCATCGACGAGGAGTGCCTGGGCCCCGCAGACCTTGCACTCCCACTCCGGCGGGATCTCCGCCTCGACCGAGAAGGGCATCTCAAAACGGTGCCCCTTCTCGCATGCGTACTCCACGGCCTGGCGCGGGGCCAGGTCGATACCGCGGTCCGTCTCGTAGCTGGTCACCACGAGGCGCGTACCGCGAAGAGCTCGCTCACTCATGAATCGTGCCTCCCGGGCTTGTCGCCCACAGGACAGGTGTCGCTGTCGTCGTCATCCGGTCAACGTCCGGTCGGCGGTAAAGATTCCCGTTCCGGGTCATGCGTCGCCGTCGTAGCCGCCCCTTGTTGTACCCACCGGCGCCCGGTTTGTCACATCTGCTAGCAGATGTCACCCAGCGTTTCGGCTTCTTTGACGCGCAGTAACGGTACGCCTGGCAGGCCAAACGCGTACACTACCGCCCTTTCCCTTTGAACGCTAAATCGATACCGAATCTCCCGGACTAGATCTTCTCCGGGACGGGGTTGCCGGCCTCCGCGATCGCCCGCCGCACCGGAACCCGGGCGAGCAGGGCGAAACCGATCACGAAGAAGGCCACCAGCGAGATGATCGCCGAGCGGTAGCTTCCGGTCAGCTGATAGGTCACGCCGAACAGCAGCGGCCCGAGCCAGCTCATCCCGCGGTCGCTCAGCTCGTACGCCGAGAAGTACTCGGCCTCCTTGCCGGGCGGCACGAGATGGGAGAACAGCGACCGGGACAGTGCCTGGCTGCCGCCGAGGACCAGACCGATCCCGGAGGCCAGCACGAAGAACCACACCGGTGCCTTCGCGGGCAGGAAGTAGCCGGCGGCCAGCGTGAGCGTCCAGGCCACCAGCGAGCCCAGGATCGTGCGCTGCGCGCCGTACGTCCGCGCCAGCCAGCCCATCGCCAGCGCCCCGGCCACGGCCAGCACCTGCACCAGCAGCACCGCCGCGATCAGCGTCGACTGCCCGAGCCCCAGCTCCTGGGAGCCGTAGATCGACGCCTGGGAGATCACCGTCTGGATGCCGTCGTTGTAGATCAGGTACGCCAGCAGGAACGCCAGCGTCAGCGGATGCCGGCGCATGTCCCGGACCGTCGTCGCGAGCTGCCGCAGCCCGGGTGCCGTGGTGCGCTCCACGCGCGCGTGCCGGTCGCGCAGCCTGCGCAGCGGTACGAGCGTGAACGCGCCCCACCACAGGCCCGCCGCGGCCAGACAGATGCGCACGGCGGCCGTCTCGGTCAGGCCGAAGGAGTCGTGCGCCGAATACAGCACCAGATTGGCGACGAGGACCGAGGAGCCCGCCGCGTAGCCGAAGGCCCAGCCCCGCGAGGAGATCGCGTCACGCTCCTCGGGCGGGGCGATCTGCGGCAGGTAGGAGTTGTAGAGCATCATCCCGACGGACTGCGCCGCGTTGGCCACGACGAGGAGCACCCCGCCGAGCAGATACCGGTCGCCGTCGAGGAAGAACATGCCCGTGGTCGCGGCAGCCCCGGTGTACGCCGCGGCCGCGAGCAGGGGTTTCTTACGGCCCGTACGGTCGGCCGCGCTGCCCACGAGCGGCATCAGCACGACGGCGAGGATCACCGAGAGGGAGACCGAGTAGGCGAAGAAGGAGCCCGCCCGGACGGGGACGCCCAGCGGATGCACATAGCCGTCCGAGTCCGCGGACCGCTCGGCGACCGCCGTGAGGTAGGGCCCCAGAAAGACGGTGAGCACGCTGGTCGAATAGACCGAGCAGGCCCAGTCGTAGACGTACCAGCCGCGCTGCTCGCGCCTGAGGGCGGCGGTCTCGTCCGCCGTCCCCGTGCGCACGGTGTCGATTCCCACCCGTGCCCTCGCTTCCCCGTGCTCCTGCGAAGGCTCGGGCCGCCGCCGGGCCGGTCAGACCCAGACGCCGCGGTCCTCCATGACCTTGCGCAACGTGTCGATGTGATCGGTCATGATGCCATCGACACCCAGGTCCAGGAGCCGGTGCATGCGCGCCGGTTCGTTGATCGTCCACACATGCACGTGCAGCCCGCGCGCGTGGGCGGCGCGGACGAAGCGCTGGTCGACCACCGGCACGCCCGACTGGGCCTCGGGCACCTGCGCGGCGACGGCGGAGCGGCGCACGGCGGCCGGCAGGCCCCATGAGCGCAGCCGCAGGCTGAGCACTCCGCGGGTGCCGAACGAGGTGGCCAGGCGCGGTCCGGCCAGCCGCTGGGCGCGCAGCACGCGCGCCTCGGAGAAGGAGCCGACGCAGACCCGGTCATAGGCGTTCGTGCGCTCGATCAGGTCGAGCAGGGGCCGCAGGGCGGGCTCGGCCTTGACGTCGACGTTCCAGCGGACCTCGGGGAAGGTCTCCAGCAACTCCTCGAACAGCGGTACCGGTTCACGGCCGTCCACACGCGCGTGCCGCACGTCCTCCCACGGCAGCTCCGCGATCCGGCCCGCGCCGTCGGTGACCCGGTCCAGGGTCGAGTCGTGGAAGGCGACGAGCCGGCCGTCCGCCGTGGCGTGCACATCGGTTTCGATGTACCGGTAGCCCATCTCGACCGCGCGCCGGAACTGCGCCACGGTGTTCTCGATGCCGTCGGCGGCCCCGCCCCGGTGGGCGAAGGGTATGGGGCCCGGGTGGTCGAGGTACGGGTGGCGCCGCGAGGGTGTCGTGAGGGTCACGGTCGCAGTATCACCCCTTCCGGTGTCGCTTCGGCAACGACCGTGCTGCGGGTCGATGCCGCCGGGACGGCGAACACCCGCAGGAAGAGCTGGGCGAGGGGGCCGATGGACACGGCGTACAGCACGGTTCCGACACCGATGGTGCCGCCCAGGAGGAACCCGCCGGCCACCACCGCCACCTCGACGACGGTCCGCATCAGCCGGATCGAGCGGCCGGTGCGCCGGTGCAGCCCGGTCATCAGACCGTCGCGGGGGCCGGGGCCGAAGCGCGCGGAGATGTACAGGCCGGTCGCCGCGCCGTTCAGCAGGATGCCCGCGAGCAGCAGCGGGACGCCTACGGCGAGCGAGTGCGCGTCCGGGACCAGCGCGAGCGTGCCGTCCATGGCGAGGCCGACGGCGAACACGTTGGAGACCGTGCCGAGCCCCGGGCGCTGGCGCAGTGGGATCCACAGCAGCAGCACCACCGCGCCCACGACGATCGACACCACCCCGATGGTCAGCCCGGTCAGCTTGGCGAGCCCCTGGTGCAGCACGCCCCATGGCTCCAGACCGAGGCCTGCCCGCACGAGCAGCGCGGCGCTCGCGCCGTAGAGCGCGAGACCCACGTACAGCTGGAGCAGCCGTCGTCCGAGACGTTCCGGAGCGGAAAGGGCCGCAGTGGACATGAAATACCCCCCTGGGTGGTGGCGGTGGCCTGACGCATGTCACTCTGTGGCGTGGGATGAAGAGCCATCCATGGCCAATTCGGGGAAGGTGGACTGATCGTCATGGCGCAGTGGACCTCTGCGATGGGTGCCGCGCAACTCGCCCGGCTGCTGAACTCCCAGCAGGACCGCCCGGCCGGGCCCGGCACCCGCCGCCCGCCGGCCTATCGCGCCCTGGCCGACGGCATCCGGCTGCTGGTGCTCGAAGGCCGCGTGCCGGTGGCCGCACGTCTCCCCGCCGAACGCGAACTCGCCCTCGCCCTGTCCGTGAGCCGCACCACCGTCGCGGCAGCCTACGAGGCCCTGCGCGGCGAGGGCTTCCTGGAGTCCCGGCGCGGCGCCGGCAGCTGGACCGCCGTACCCGCCGGAAACCCGATTCCGGCCCGTGGCCTCGAACCCCTCCCCCCGGAGGCGCTCGGCTCGGTCATCGACCTCGGCTGCGCCTCGCTCCCGGCCCCCGAGCCCTGGCTGACCCGGGCCGTGCAGGGTGCCCTGGAGGAACTGCCGCCGTACGCCCACACGCATGGCGACTACCCGGCCGGACTGCCCGCCCTGCGTGCCATGATCGCCGAGCGCTACACCGCGCGCGGGATCCCCACCATGCCCGAACAGATCATGGTGACGACCGGCGCGATGGGTGCCATAGACGCCATCTGCCACCTCTTCGCCGGCCGCGGCGAGCGCATCGCGGTGGAATCCCCGTCCTACGCCAACATCCTCCAGTTGATGCGCGAGGCGGGCGCCCGGCTGGTCCCGGTCGCGATGGCCGAAGGCCTCACGGGCTGGGACCTGGACCGCTGGCGCCAGGTGCTGCGCGAGGCCGCGCCGCGCATGGCCTACGTCGTCGCCGACTTCCACAACCCCACCGGCGCGCTCGCCGACGAGGACCAGCGGCGCCGGCTGGTGGACGCGGCGCGCTCGGCCGGTACGGTGCTCGTCGCCGACGAGACGATGACGGAGCTGTGGCTGGACGACGAGATCGGCCGGCCGGGCATGCCGCGCCCGGTGTGCGGGTTCGACCCGGCCGGCTCCACGGTGATCACGGTGGGTTCGGCCAGCAAGGCGTTCTGGGCGGGCATGCGCATCGGGTGGGTGCGCGCGGCGCCGGACGTGATCCGCAGCCTGGTCGCCGCGCGGGCGTATGCCGACCTGGGGACGCCGGTGCTGGAGCAGCTCGCCGTCAACTGGCTGTTCAGCACGGGTGGTTGGGAGCAGGCGGTGGAACTGCGCCGCGCCCAGGCCCGGGAGAACCGGGACGCGCTGGTGGCCGCGCTCCGCCGCGAACTGCCCACCTGGGACTTCGAGGTGCCGCAGGGCGGTCTGACCCTGTGGGTCCGCGCGGGCGGCCTCTCCGGCTCCCGGCTCGCCGAGGCGGGCGAGCGGACCGGCGTCCGCGTCCCGTCCGGGCCCCGCTTCGGCGTGGACGGCGCGTTCGAGGGCTATGTGCGGCTGCCGTTCACCGTCGGGGGAGCGGTGGCGGAGGAGGCGGCGGTACGGCTCGCCGCGGCGGCTCGGCTGGTGGAGTCGGGGGCGACGGGGGGAGCGGAGGCGCCGCGCACGTTTGTGGCGTAGGGCGTGCGCCGCGCCCCCGGCCGGCCCTGGCGGACGGTGCCCTACGAGGTCTCCGCCCCCACAGCCTCCGCAGTCACCGTCGGCTTGGTCAGATCCGTCGGCTGCGCCTCCACCGCCGTGGACCTGGGCGGCAGCAGGTCCAGCACAGCGGCCCGGTCGGCGTCGCTCGTGGCGTCGTCGTACGGGTCCGGTGTGCGGGGCACCTGGAGCCGGTGCACGGGGCCGGAGCCCAGGCGGGCGTAGCCGCGCCCCGGTGGCACGTGGCTCAGCGGTGTCGTGTGCGGCGGGGCGCCCAGGACCGCTTCCACATGGCGGGGCGCGGCGGTGCCGAGGACGACACGCGCGCGTGTGTGCTGGCGTACCGCTTCGCACAGTGACTCCGCGCCGTCGAAGTGCTCGGCCACGACGACGGTCACGTTCGCCGCGCGGCCGTGCCGGAGCGGCACCTGGAGCAGGGTCTGCGGGTCCTGGCGGCCCTCCGAGGCCGCGAGGTGCGCGAAGACGGACGGGCGGTCGAGGAGGATCCAGAGCGGCCGTCTGGAGTCCGCCGGCGGCGGGTCTCCCGCCTGCCGGGAGACGTTGATCGCGATGAGCCGGCGCTCGGTCTCCTGGGTGGCCCACTCCAGGCTCGCCAGCGCGCCGGGGAGCGCGCACTCCACGGCCAGGACGCCGTCGCGGCCGGTCAGGCACGCGTACTCGCCGGTGCCGCCGCCGTCGACGATCAGGACGTCGCCGTACCGCAGGGCCTGCAGGGCGAGGGAGCGCAGCAGGGTCGACGTACCGCTGCCGGGCTGGCCCAGGGCCAGCAGATGCGGTTCGGTGGAGCGCATGCCGGTGCGCCAGACGACCGGCGGCACGTCGATCTGCTCCTCTCCGTAGGCGAGGGGCAGCGTCCGCTGGACCTCACTGGGATCGGTGAAACCGAGCACGGTCTCGCCCGGCGCGGTCACGAAGTGCTGGGCGGCGATGTCGGTGGGCAGCGGGGCGAGGACGGTGACGGTGAGCCGGTTGCCCTCCTCGTCCCACGCGAAGTGATACTCGCGGCCCCGCCCGGCCTTCGCGGTGAGCAGCTGCTCGATCCGAGCGCGGGCCTCGGGCTCGCCGTCCGGGAAGTAGGCGGGGTAGCGGATCGCGAGATGGGCGACGCGTCCGTCGTCGTCGAACTCGCTCGCCGTGAAGGCCTTCTCCCACTCCCCGCCGTGCGCGTACAGCGGCGCCGGGTCCTCGGGGCTGGAGAAGTACGGCACCAGCGCCTCGTAGAGGGACCGGAGCCGTTCGATCTGGGACTCGTCCGGCCCCTCGGGGACCGGCTCGGCGCGGTCGCGGCCGTGCCAGGCCGCCGTCGCCATCACGGTGATGACGGCGAGCAGCGGGCCGTACGGCATCAGCGCCACGACCAGGACCACGGAGGCCACCAGGAACAGCAGCGGCCCACGCTTGTCCTTGGGGGTGTCCGCCCACCTGCGCCGCCCGGCCGAGGCCAGCCGGCGCATGCCGCGCGTGACGGTGATCAGCGGGTGGAGGACATCGGTGGCACTGTCGGCCGCCGTCCGGGCCAGCTCCCGGCTCCGGGCGATCTGCGTCCGGGCGATCTGGGCGCTGTCTTTGCTCAGAATGCGGGGGAGAGGGCGCCGGGCCACTGCTGTCTCCTGACGGTGCGTGCGGGCGGGACGGGCTGGGTCAGAACTTGATGCCGCCGAGGAGGCTCGCCAGGCTCTCGCCGCCGGCCTTGATGCTCGGGGCGATGCCTGTGCTGGCGAGGTAGAAGCCGAACAGGGCTGTGACCGTGGCATGCGAGCCCTTGAGTCCGTCCTTGCGGAAGAACAGGAAGACGATGACGCCGAGAATCATGACGCCGGACATGGAGAGGATCATTTGAGACCTCCTGGTGTCGAGAGGGGACAGTCACCATGAGTTCTTCCAGGATCACAGGATGTATCCATACGATAAAAGGTGCAATTGGGTGAAATCTGGGTGATTTCCCCCGAACGGCGGCGGGTTCGGCCGGGTTGACCAGGGTCGATGTCCCGGGCGGGACTGCACGCGATCTTTACCTCGGGCACATCGG
Organism: Streptomyces sp. CoH27; assembly: GCF_020181035.1. GTDB lineage: Bacteria > Actinomycetota > Actinomycetes > Streptomycetales > Streptomycetaceae > Streptomyces > Streptomyces camelliae. Next base: position 36,407 of record NZ_JAIQYY010000027.1, on the reverse strand, counting down.
GTCATGTGCCGCGCGAGCCAGTACGCTGACGATTCACTCGTACGGCTGTGTTCCGCTTGCTGCCGTACGCTCCCTGCAGTCCCCGAAATTTCCAGGAGAGGCGGTCCGGCCGATGAGTGAAGCCCCCGACCCCGAGGTCGTGGAGCTGGCGACCAAGATCTTCGATCTGGCCCGGCAGGGGCAGACCGAGGCGCTCGTGGCGTACGTCGACGCGGGTGTTCCGGCCAATCTCACCAACGACCGCGGCGACTCCCTGGTGATGCTCGCCGCTTACCACGGCCACGCCGGCACGGTGCGCGCACTGCTCACCCGCGGCGCCGCCGCGGACCACGTCAACGACCGAGGCCAGACTCCGCTCGCGGGGGCGGTCTTCAAGGGCGAGACCGACGTCATCAAGGCGCTCCTGGAAGGCGGCGCCGACCCCGCCGCAGGCACGCCCTCGGCCGTCGACACCGCCCGGATGTTCGGCAAGAACGACCTCCTGGAACTGTTCGGCGCACACTGATGCACATGTCCTGACCAGGCACGACAAGGAAAACGGGGGAGGCGGTAAAGGGCCGCCGGAAATACGGTCGCGGCAGCTCACACCGCGGGTCATCATGACGACGTGATTCACGGACGCGATGGCTGGGCAGCTGTTGCCGCACCGCGCGGGCCGTGATGCGGTCCGCATGGGCCACCGACGAGAGGCAGAGAGAAATGGTCTACAACAAGCAAGAGACGGCGGGCGCTCCGACGTTGTGTCACGCGGCCAGGTAATGCGTGTTCCCCGGTTGCGTCGACGCTTGATGTGAGGCTGTTTCCCATGTTCGATCCGTTCATAGCGCCGAGCGGTACGCTGCTCGGCCTGCTGCAGCGGGGCCGCGGCGACGGCACGCTGCACGCGCTCACCGCGCCCCGCGCGGAAGCGCTCGCGGCACTGAACCAATGTGTGCTCCGTGACCCCCGCCAGGACTGGCAGGTGGAGAACCGCTCGCTCTACTACGCCCGCCTCTACCTCGACCTGAACGGCGAACTGGACGCCATCGAGGCCCACCTCTTCGGCCCCGAGGACGTTCTCGACGCCGACGAGTCCCGCACCGGCCTCACCCTCGCCGTGCTCGGGCACCTCGCCTCCTACGGCAGGCTGGACGCGCTCGCCCTGCTGCGCCGGTACGCCGCCCACGGCAGCAACTGGGCCTGGGCCCTGGACGAACTGGCCCTCAGGGACGACGACGCGGGCCTGCGCGCCCTCGCCGCGCCCGTGCTGGCCCGCTTCGGCACCGATGCCGAGGGCGAGGCCGAGCTGGCCGCCGCCGTCCGGGACGCCTTCGAGCCGCGCCCGTGGCGGCTGTGGGCGGAGGATCCGCGCGAATCGATCGCCACGCGTGTGCGTGCCGCGCAGGAGACCGGCTGCTTCGACCGCTGGCAGCGGCAGATGCGGCCCACCGGTCCCCGGCCCGGCTGGAGCGTGCGTGCCGTCTTCGAGTGGGCACAAGCGGGCATGGACCGCGGCGCCGCCCTCCATGTGCCGGCCGCCCGCTGTCTGGTCGCCGTGGCCGGCCCCGAGGACCGGCCGGAGATCGTCCAGGCCGCCCGCACCGGCACCGACGCGGCCCGCTGCACCGCACTGCGCTACCTCGCCGACAGCAACGACCCCGAGGCCCTCGGCCTGATCGAGGCCGCGGTCGCCGACGGCACGACGGTCGTCGTGGAGGCCGCCGTGGACGCCTTCGAACGGATGCGCAGCGTCGCCGCCGTCGACCGCGCCCGTCGCTGGGCCCAGCGCCCCGACCCCCTCGGCGCCGCCGCCGGGCGCATGCTCGCCTGCCGGGGCGGCGCGCGCGACAAGGATCTGGTCCTCGGCGCCCTGCGCGAGGTCGTACGCGGCGAAGGCCCCGACGCACCCACCCTGTGGACCCTCGTCGACGGCGCCGGCCGCCTCGGCATCGCCTGCGCGGCCCCCGTGCTGCGGCACATCTACCGCGAGACGGCCTCCTCCCACCTCCGGGGCCGCGCCGCCCACGCCCTGGCCGCCACCGACCCCTCCTTCGCCACCGGCTTCGCCGTCGAGTGCCTGTGGGACTGCGAGGAGACCACCCGCGAGATCGCCGCCCGGCACGCAGAGACCGGTGACGCCCGCGTCGTGGAGCGCCTGCGCCGCCTGGCCGCCGATCCGGCCGAGGAGGCGGAGGTGCAGACGGCGGTACGCAGCCGCTTCGGCCCCGACGCCGCCGGTGATTGATCCCCACGCGCGCGTAACCCACCCCACGCGCGCGTACGGAACGGGCGGACCACCGCCCGCCGGGTGAACAACGGATGACCAGCGGGTCAGGCGGCCATGACGGCCGTCTGACCCGCTCGGGTGTGCAGCCCAACGCTCATGGGACGTTCCCCGGGCGGAAAGATCGACGTTGACGCGGCCACGTCCAGCGCGGCGACAACACCCATATGCGTGTCGTCATCGTGACCGAATCCTTTCCCCCCGATGTGAACGGCGTGGCCCACTGCGCGCTCCAGACCGCCCGGCACCTCGTAGATCGCGGTCACTCCCCGCTCGTCGTCGCGCCGGCCCCAGCTCCCGGCAGCGCGCCGGACACGGACGCCCCGTGCCCGGTCGTCCGTGTCCCCTCCCTCCCCCTCCCCGGCTACCCCCAGGTCCGCGTCGCCCTCCCCAGCCGACGCCTCGCCGCGGCACTGCTCGACCACCGCGCTGACCTGGTCCATCTCGCCAGCCCCTTCATCCTCGGCGTCCGTGGCATGGCCGCCGCCGCCCGGCTCGGCATCCCCGCCCTGGCCGTCTACCAGACCGATCTCGCCGGGTACGCGCGTACGTACATGGGCGCCGGAGAGGCGGCCGCCTGGCGGCGGATCCGCTCCGTGCACGCCGCCGCCGACCGCACCCTGGCCCCCTCCAGCGCCGCCCTCACCGACCTGGAGGCACACGGCGTGCCCCGGGTCCGGCTCTGGCCACGCGGCGTGGACACCGTACGTTTCAAGCCAGAGCATCGCGACGAGGCACTGCGCCGCGAACTCGCCCCGAACGGCGAGCTGATCGTCGGCTACGTCGGCCGGCTCGCCCCCGAGAAGCACGTCGAACTGCTCGCCGGCGTCTGCGGACTTCAGGGCGTCAAGGTCGTGGTCGTCGGCGACGGGCCGAGCCACGCCCACCTCACCGAGGCCCTGCCCGGCGCCGTCTTCCTCGGCCGCCGCACCGGCCACGACCTCGCCCGGATCTTCGCCTCGCTGGACCTCTTCGCGCACACCGGCCCCTTCGAGACGTTCTGCCAGACCGTCCAGGAGGCCATGGCCAGCGGAGTCCCGGTCGTCGCGCCCGCCGCCGGCGGACCGCTCGACCTGGTCGCCCACGAGCGCACCGGACTGCTCGTCCCGCCGTGCGACGCCGCCGCCGTGACCGAGGCCGTGCGCACCCTGGCCGCCGACCCCGACCGGCGGGCCGCGTACGGCCTCGCCGCCCGCACGATGGTCGAGGGCCGCACCTGGGCCGCCGTCGGTGACCAGCTCATCGGTCACTACGACGACGTCCTCGCGGCCCGCAGGACGGTGGTGGCGGCATGACCGGCCCGTCCCTGCGCATCGTCCGCCTCGCCAACTTCGTCGCCCCCGCCTCCGGCGGCCTGCGCACCGCCCTGCGTGAACTGGGCAAGGGCTTCCAGGCGGCCGGGCACGACCCGGTGCTGATCGTGCCCGGCGAACGGCACACCGACGAGGACACCGAGCAGGGCCGGGTCATCACCCTGCCCGGCCCGCTGCTGCCCGGCACCGGCGGCTACCGCCTCCTCACCGACAAGCGGCGCGTGGCCGCCCTCCTGGAGGAGCTGGCCCCGGACCGGGTGGAGGTCTCCGACCGCACGACCCTGCGCTGGACCGGCCGCTGGGCCCGCCGCGCGCGCGTGCCCGCCGTGATGGTCTCCCACGAGACCGCCGACGGCGTGCTGCGCACCTGGGGCCTGTCCGAGAACCTCTCCCGCAAGGCCGCCGACGCCCTCAACACCCGTACCGCGCACGTCTACTCGCGGGTGGTGTGCACCACGGAGTTCGCTGAGCGCGAGTTCGTGCGCATCGGCGCGCGCAACGTCGTACGCGCCCCCCTGGGTGTTGACCTGATGGAACGCCACCCCGCACTGCGCGACCCGGGCCTGCGCACCCTGCACGCGCGCGGGGACGAGGCACTGCTCGTGATGTGTTCCCGGCTGTCCGTCGAGAAGCGCCCCGGCACCGCTCTGGACGCCCTCGACGCGCTGATACGACGCGGGCGGCGGGCGGTGCTCGTGGTCGCCGGGGACGGACCGCTCAGGGCCCGGCTGGAGCAGCGCGCGCGGGAGCGGGGGCTGCCGGTGACCTTCCTGGGGCATGTCTCCGACCGGGCCGTGCTCGGGGCGCTCCAGGCGTCCGCCGACGTCGCCCTCGCCCCCGGGCCCGCCGAGACCTTCGGGCTGGCCGCTCTGGAGGCCATGGCGTGCGGCACGCCCGTCGTGGCGAGCGCGTCCTCCGCGCTGCCCGAGGTGATCGGGTCCGCGGGCGCCACCGCCGCCGACCGGGGCGAGGCCTTCGCCGACGCCGTCGACATGCTCCTGGAGCGGGGCGAGTGCGAGCGCCGCGAGGCGGCACGCGCGCGTGCGGAGTGCTTCGGCTGGGGTACGGCGGTGGAGGCGTTCCTGGCGGCCCACGACGCCGAGGTGCTCAATCCCGTCAAGCCCCTGCGTGTCACCGGCCGCACCGTGCCGGAGGGCGTGGCATGAGACCCGTCCGTTTCGTCGCCCTCGGTGACTCGCTGACCGAGGGCGTGGGCGACCGCGTCGGCGACGGGTGGCGGGGCTGGGCCGCGCTGCTGGCGCCGTCGCTGGCCGGGGAGGTGGAGTTCACCAACCTCGCCGTCAGCGGGGCACAGACCCGGGACGTGCGGGAGCGGCAGACCCCGGCCGCCCTCGAACTCCGCCCGGACGTGGCCTCCGTGGTCATCGGCGTCAACGACACCCTGCGGCACACCTTCGACATCCGCGCGGTCGCTGCCCACCTCGACGAGGTCTACGCCGCCCTCACCCGGCAGGGCGCCACCCTGCTCACCGCCTGCCTGCCCGACCCCGGCGCGATGCTGGGTCTCCCGGGCGCCCTGGCCCGCCCGCTGGCCCGCCGGCAACAGGCGGTCAACACCGTCGTCCACGCGCTGTCCGAGCGGTACGGCGCCGTCCACCTGCACACGGCGGGCGGGACCTGGATCACCGACCGGGCCCTGTGGAGCGCGGACCGGCTGCATCCGGGCGAGCGCGGGCACCGGCAGCTCGCCGTCCGCTTCCACGCGCTGCTCGCCGAGGCGGGCCGGGCGACCGGCGAACCCCCCTCGCCCGAGCCGGAGTTCCCCGCCCCGACCCGCACGGCGAGCCTGCTGTGGCTCGCCACCGCGGGCACCGGCTGGGTGGTCCGGCGGTGCCAGGACCTGCTGCCCCAGCTGCTGCGTCTCGCCGCCGACGAGATGCGCCACCAGGCCCGCGGGACCAGCGCCCGGCTGGACCTCAGCGCGTCGGCGGCGGTGTCCGCGGCCCTCTCCGCGCTGCCGGAGAGCCACGGCACGGCCGACGGGGCACAGCGGCGCCGTATCGTCACCGGCGCGCACCGCACCACGGTGCCCGGCAGCGCGCCCCACCGTGAGGACGCGGGGGTGATGGCGAACGGCGTCGGGTGACGGGTGAGAGGCTCGGACAGTGGATCGTTCCACGATCCGACGATACTCATGTTGTCTCGTTCAGGCTGTCTGCGATTGAATTCCCGGTATGGCAGAGCAGCTGACGGGACTGGCCGGCGACCGGGCGCTCCTCGGGCGTACGAGCACGGCGGAGCGGGTGTCGGACATCCTCCGCAGCCGTATCGCCGACGGATACTTCCCGCCCGGCACCCGGCTGTCGGAGGACGGCATCGGCGGGGCGCTCGGGGTCTCCCGCAACACCCTGCGCGAGGCCTTCCGGCTGCTCACGCACGAACGCCTGCTGGTCCACGAGCTCAACCGGGGCGTGTTCGTCCGGGTCCTGACCGTCGAGGACGTCGAGGACATCTACCGCGCGCGCACGCTGGTCGAGTGCGCCGTCGTCCGCGGGCTCGGCGACCCGCCGTACCCGCTGGACGCGCTCGCCGCGGCGGTCGCCGAGGGCGAGACGGCGGCGGCCGCGAGCGACTGGAAGGCGCTGGGCACCGCCAACATCCACTTCCACCGCGAGCTCGTCGCCCTCGCCGGCAGCGAACGCACCGACGAGCTGATGCGCAGCGTCTTCGCCGAACTCCGGCTCGCCTTCCACGTCGTGGACGACCCGCGCCGGCTGCACGAGCCGTACCTCACCCGCAATCGCCAGATCCTCGACGTGCTCCGGGCCGGGGACCGGCACGCGGCGGAAGAGCTGCTGGCGACCTACCTCGCCGACTCGCTGGAGCGGGTGGTGGAGGTCTACCGGCGACGGGTCGGCGAGGAGAGCCCCGGGCTCTCTTGAGCGTCTGTGACGCCCGTCGCTTCTGTGGCGTTTGGGTCGATGTCAGACCGAGGACCTAGTCTGTGCACCGTGACTTCGCCTGCATCGACGGACAGCGTTCCGCCCCAGCTCAGCGCGGGGCCGCGCCCGGCTCCGGGCCCGGCCGCCGACGAGGGGCTGGCGCGTCGGCTGCGCGCGCTCGCCTGCACCGCGCCGTTGCACGACCTCGACGCGCGCAAGGCCAACCTGGCCGGTGAGTACTCGGTGTACGGGATGGCCGAGGTGGCCCTGGCCGCCATCGACCTCGTCACGCTCAACATGGACTTCGACACCGGCGCCGACCACGAGCAGATCGTGGCCCGGTTGATCCCGCGCATCGCCGCCCAGGCCCCGCACCGCCCGGCCGGCGAGCACGAGCGCGTGGCCCGCTGGGTCCTGGAGAACCTGATCAACGTCGGCAGCGTCGACCGCGGCTTCCGCGCGGTGTACGGCACCTTCGGGCCCGACGGCACGTATGTCCGCCGAGACTACGACTTCAAGCTGATCGAAGAGGTCCCCGGCCCCGGCGGCACGGTCTACCTGCGCACCACGGACGAGGCGGTCAACGTCCTGGTCGGCGCCCTCGACACCGACGTCACCAGCGCCCAGATCGCCGCCGAGGTCAAGCTGGAGGTGCTGATCAGCCGCGGCCGCCTCGCCGACGCCCAGCTCGCCGCCGAACAGGCCCGCTATCGCACGGTGCAGTACTCCGAGACGCTGCGCCGCGCCCTGGAGGCCACCCGGCGCAACGTCCGCGCGGTCGACTGGCTGAACACCGTGCCCGACATGATCGCCGAGGCCCTCGACCACGTCGCCGACCGCTACCGCCACGAGAACGCGATCCTCACCAACATCCGCAAGGCCCGCGACGAGACGGAGGAGCCCGAGCACAAGCGCCGGGCCGCCGAACTCGTCGACATCGTCAAGGACTGCATCCGCCGGCACACCCAGCTGCAGTCGCGCCTGCTGGAGGCGGGCCCGCTGTTCCGCGCCGAGCAGGACCGGCAGGCCTTCGCGACGTCGGCGGCGACGTCCGGAATGGACCTGTACGGCCATCTCGTCGCCCCCGTCCTGCCCCTGCCCCTGGAGCAGGCGATCCGGGTCACGGACGCGTTCTTCGCCCAGGGCACGGGGCTGCGTGCGCTGGCCTCCGTGCGCGTGGCGGACCTCGTCGACATACTGCTGACGCCGCCCGTCGAGCGGGAGCACCTCGGCGCGGAGATGCCCGAGCCCGACCTGATCGCCACGCCGGACGACAGCCGGTTCAGCGAGGAGCAACTGGCCGTCGCCATGGAGCTGCTGGACCTGCCGGCCGACGCGCCGCGCAGACTGTCCGGACTGCTGGCCGAGGCCCGGCGGACCGGGGACCCCGATCTGGCCTACCTGGTGGCCCTGCTGGCGGTCCACGCGGCCAGCCCGGCCGTCGGCACCGCCTACCGGCAGGGCGAGGAGAAGCTGCTGTTCGCCGTGGACGACGGCACCGAGCTGGACGATCCCGAGTTCGGCGGGGCCGACCTGATCGTGGGGACCGCGCTGCTGGACGCGGCGGGGATGGCCGCGGACCGGACGGAAGCAGCGTGAGCAAGCGAGAACGCGACAAGGAGCCGAAGCCGTGACCGAGCACGTCGACTGGAGTGAGCCCGAGCCCGCCGCCGCGCCGGCCGGCTCCGCCGTCACCCCCGCCGACGCCGCCGACGCGGCGCGGCTCGTCGCCTTCGGGCTGCAGCCCAGGCTGCAGCCCGCACGCGACCAGGAGTACACCGAGCTGCTGCGCCGGTACCGCGACGACCCGGCGTTCGCGCGGCTCGCCGACGCCGTCGCCGCCGGGCTCGGCCTCGTCGTGCTGGAGGTCTCCCCGCGCGCGGGGATGGCCGTGACCGCCGCCGAGGGCTCGGTGTTCGCCGTCCGCATGGGCGACTACGCGCGTCGCACCGCCGCCGACTCCGGCGACCGCTTCCTGCACGGGCTCGCCCATCTCGCCGCCGCCGCGCTGGCGTTCCCGCGCCCGGAGGACCTGGCCGACGACTCCTACATCGGCCGCGTCACGGTCAACGGCGTCGACGCCTTCGTACGGCAGGCCTGCCGGCGCCTGGAGGAGCGGGCCGAGGAGCAGGGCGAGAACACCGACCCGGCGACCGACGCGCCCGGCCTGGAGGCCGCCTGGCGGATCTGGGCCAGACGCAGCGCCACCGGCGCCACCAAGGACGCCCGCCGCCCGGCCGCCTCCACGACCGGCATCGTCGCGAAGGCCCTGGCCTTCCTCACCGACTCCGGCTTCCTGCAGCGCACCGGAGACGACAGCGGCGGCACCTACCGCACCACGGCCCGCTACCAGCTCCAGGTCCGCGACATGGCCGGCGCCGCCGCCATGGCCGAACTGCTCGAACTGGGCGTCGTCCCGGTGACCGACGGCACCCCCAGCCTGCTGCCCGCCGAGAACACCGAGGACCTGGAACTGGTGGCCGACGCCGGGCTGCCGTTCCACTCCTGAAGCCCCCGACGACCTTATTTTTCCGAAGACTTACAAAGACTTACGACGAGAGTCCGCCATGTACGAGCTGTCCCGGGTCCGCCTCTACTCCATCGGGCCCGCCGGTGCGCGCTACGCCGACACCGTGCTTGACCTGCGGGGTGTGGGCGAGCCCGTGCCCGACCCGGCGCCCACGCAGGCGGAGTTCTTCGAGGAGGAGCCGGCCGGCCCGCCGCGCCGGCCCGCACCCGCGGGCGTGCTGTTCCTGGAGAACGGCGGCGGCAAGTCCGTGCTGCTCAAGCTCATTTTCTCGGTGATGCTGCCCGGCCACCGCAACACGCTCGGCGGCGCCAGCTCCGGCGTGCTGCGCAAGTTCCTGCTCGCCGACGACTGCGGGCACGTCGCGCTGGAGTGGCAGCACGTGCTGACCGGCGAGTGCGTCGTCGTCGGCAAGGTCAGCGAGTGGCGCGGACGCCAGGTCTCCAACGATCCGCGCAAGTTCGCCGAGGCCTGGTATTCGTTCCGGCCCGGCCCCGGACTCAGCCTGGACAACCTTCCGGTCGCCGAGTCCACTGCCGTACGGCCGCCCGTGGAGGGCGCCTCGGGCGCCCAGGGCCGGCGTCGCACCATGAAGGGCTTCCGCGACGCCCTCACGGAGGCCGGCAAGGCCTACCCGCACCTGGAGGTGCACTGGGAGGAGATCCACGACCGCTGGATCGAGCACCTCGGCGACCTCGGCCTCGACCCCGAACTCTTCCGCTACCAGCGCGAGATGAACGCCGACGAGGGCGAGGCGGCCGGCCTCTTCGCCGTCAAGAAGGACTCCGACTTCACCGACCTGCTGCTGCGCGCGGTCACCGACACCCGCGACACCGACGGACTCGCCGACCTCGTCAGCGGCTTCGGCAACAAGCTCGGCCGGCGCGCCGAGCTGATCGCCGAACGCGAGTTCACCGCCGGGTCGGTGGATCTGCTCGGGCGGATCGTCGAGGCCGCCGACGCCCGCTCACGCGCGCGTGACGTCCACGCCGGCGCCGAGCGCCGTACCCGCACCCTCGCCCGGCGGCTGTCCGCGCGGGCCGTGCAGGAGCGGGTGCGCGCCGCCGACCTCGCCCAGCGGGTCACGGCCGCCGCGTACGCCGTCACGCACTCCGAGGGCGCCCGCGAGCGCAGCGCCCTGATCGCCGCAGAACTCGCCTACCGGCACGCCTCGTTGGCGCTCGCCGCCGCCGAGAAGTCCGCCGCCGCGCAGAAGCGCGAGCTGGCCGACGCCCGCACCCTGCACTCTGCCTGGCAGGCTGCCGAGGCCGTGCTGCGCCACCGCGCCGCCGCCGACCGCGTCGCGCGCGTGTCCGCCGCCATCCAGGAGGCCGAGCGGGACGCCGCCCCGGCGCTCGCCGCCCGCGCCAAGGCCGCCGTGGACCTCGTACGGGCCCTGCACGCGGCCGCCGAGAGCGCCGAGACCCTCGCCAACGAGGAGGAGGAGCGTTCCGCCGCCCTCCAGGAGGCCGGCGACAGCGCCTACCGCGACTCCACCGCCGCCGCCACCGAGGCCCAGCGCGCCCGCAGCGAGGCCGGGCATCTGCGCCAGCGGCTCGCCGAGGTCGAGCAGGAGACCGCCGAGGCGGTCCGCGCGGGCTGGCTCGACGACAGCGCCCCGGACGCCGACCCGGCCCGCGCCGCGCTCGCCGCCAGCGACGCTGAGAAGACCGCGGTGACCGCCTGGGACGCGGCCCGCGAAGCCGCCCGCAAGGTCACCGAGCACGCGCGCGAGGCGGCCTCCGCCGAGTCCCGCGCGGAACTGACCGCGGCCCGCGCGGCGGACGCGGCGACCGCGGCCGAGCGGGCCCACGAGGCCGAACAGCGCCTCGCCGAGTCCCTCGCCGCCGAGGAGCGGCTCGCGGAACTACTGAGCCTGCCGGGCGCCCCCGCCGGGCGGCCCGGCGTGCCGGGCCCCCGTACCGGAGCCGACGGCACGGCCGGCATCCGGGCCGGCGCGGGCCATGGCACGGCGGCCGACACCGGCGCCGACACAGGGCCGTACGGCCCCCCGAGCGGCGGCGACGGCGGCCCACGCGACCGAGCGGCCGGCACCGGCTCCGACGGCACCCCGCGCACCGTCGACGGCCCGCTGGCCCCGGAAGAGCTGGACCGCTTCGCCGACGAACTGCGCGGACTCCTCGACGACGCCGTCACCTCCGCCGAACGGCACCTCTTCGAGCTGCGCACCGCGGCCGCCGACGACGCCCGGATCCTCGGCGCGCTCGGCGACGGCGGACTGCTGCCGCCCGGCCCGGACGTGCTGGCCACCGTGGAGTTCCTCGGCGAGCACGGCATCCCCGCGCTGCCCGGCTGGCGCTATCTCGCGCAGTCCGTCGACCCCGCCGACCACGCACGCGTGCTCGCCGCCCGGCCGGAACTGGTCGACGGCGTGATCATCACCGACCCGGACACGCACGCACGTGCCCGCGAGGCCCTCTGCGACGCCGCCCTGCTGCCCCGCTCCACCGTCGCCGTCGGCACGGCCGCCGCCCTGCTCGCCCCGCCCCCCGCCGACTCCGCCTCCGCCGGCGACGTCTTCCTCGTGCCGCCGAACCCGGCCATGCACGACGAGCATGCCGCCGACGAGGAGCGGCAGGCGCTGCGCGCGCGGGCCACCGAACGCGACGAGGAGATCCGCACCCTGGCCGCCCGGCTCGGCAAGGACCGCGAGCTGGCCGCACGGCTCGCCTCCTGGCGCACGGGCTGCCCCGCCGGACGCCTCACCGAACTCGCCCGGGCCGCCCAGGAGGCCCGCGCGTTCGCCGAGGAGGCCGAGGCGGAACTGGCCGAGGCGCGCACCGCGCGCGCGGAGGCCGAGGAAGCCGCCGCCGAGGCCGTACACGTGCGCGACGAGCGGCAGGAGGCCGCGCAGAAGGCCCGCCGCGCCGCCGACGCCCTCGCCGGCCTCGCCTTCCGGCTCCGTGAGCGCGCCGGCTGGCAGGTGAAACTGCGTGAACTGGCCGACGAGGCCGCCGAGTCCGAGGCCCGCGCCCAGACCTGCCTGGACCGCGCCCGCGCCGCCGACGAGGACCGGCGCGCCGCCCAGCGCGCCGCCGACGACGCCCGCCGCACCGCGCGTGCCCTGCGCGCCGAGCGCTCCGAGATCGCGGGCGCCCCCGACGACGTACCGGTCGAGGACGCGGACGCCCCCAAGGCGTCCCTGCCCGCCCTGCGTGAGGCCTACCGGGCCGCCTCTCAGGTGTACGAGAAGGTCGGCGTCGGCGCCGACCTGCGCGCCGAGCAGGCCCGCGCGGAGAGCGACGAGAGCGCCGCCCGCGCCGAACTGGACCGGCTCAGCAACAAGGTCCGCACCCGCGCGGAGCAGCTGCTCCAGTCGCCCGACGGCTCCGACGGGCCCTCCCGGCAGGCGGCCGCCGCGCGCGCGGAAGAGCTGGTGCAGCTCCTGGAGACCCGGATGTCCACCGCGAGCGAGCAGCTCGGCCGGCTGCGCGGCGAGGCCGAGCGGCACGCCCCCGAGGACGGCGAGGCGCACACCGAGCTGCCCGAGGAACTCGCCCCGAGCGACGCCGAGCACGCCCAGGTGCTGCTGCGCACCGCCACGGCCGAACTCGCGGCCCGCACCGAGGCACTGGCCGAGGCCCGCGAGGCCCACGCCGAACTGCTGGACACGCACCGGGCCGCCGAGGACGCGGCCGGCGGCTTCGACGAGATCGCCGCCATGCTCCGCGACCTGCTGCGCGAACACGCCCCGGAGGAGACGCAGGAGGAGCCCGAGCCGTACCCCGGCAGTCTGGAGGAGGCCCGGCACTCCGCGGCCGAGGCCCGCCGCTCGCTGCGCGGCTGCGCCGCCGACCTGTCCGCCGCCGAGACCGCGGTGCGCGAGGCCGGCGACGTCCTCGTCCGGCACGCCAACTCCACGCGCTACGAGCAGGTCCGCACCCCGGCCCGGCAGCAGATCCGCGAGCTGCCCGCCTCCGCCCTGCCCGAGCACGCCCAGAAGTGGGCCGACGCCTTCGCGCCCCGACTGCGGGTCCTGACCGACGAGTTGGCGCAGCTGGAGCGCAACCGGGACTCGATCGTGGACCGGCTGCGCGGCCTCGTCGAGTCGTCCCTCGCCACGCTGCGCTCCGCCCAGCGGCTCTCCCGCCTGCCCGAGGGGCTCGGCGAGTGGTCCGGACAGGAGTTCCTGCGCATCCGCTTCGAAGAGCCCGACCAGGCCACGCTCACCGAACGCCTCGGCGAGGTCATCGACGAGGCCACGCGCGCCGCCGTGAAGAAGAACTCCGACCTGCGCCGCGACGGCATGTCCCTGCTGCTGCGCGGAGTCGCGGCGGCGCTCCAGCCGAAGGGCGTGGCCGTCGAGATCCTCAAGCCCGATGCCGTGCTGCGCGCCGAGCGCGTCCCCGTCGGCCAGATGGGCGACGTGTTCTCGGGCGGTCAGCTGCTCACCGCCGCCATCGCCCTGTACTGCACGATGGCCGCCCTGCGCTCCAACGACCGAGGCCGCGACAAGCACCGGCACGCCGGCACGCTGTTCCTGGACAACCCCATCGGCCGCGCCAACGCGACGTATCTGCTGGAGCTGCAGCGGGCCGTGTCCAACGCCCTCGGCGTCCAGCTGCTCTACACCACCGGCCTGTTCGACACGACCGCCCTCGCCGAGTTCCCGCTGGTCATCCGGCTGCGGAACGACGCCGACCTCAGGGCGGGCCTGAAGTACATCAGCGTGGAGGAACACCTCCGGCCCGGACTGCCCCAGCAGCCCCAGGCCGGAGAGGCGGTGCACAGCGAGATCACGGCGACCCGGATGTTCAAGAAGCCGGCGTGACCGTCAGGCGGCGAGCGGGGCTGTGCCGACCGGGGTCACGGGTGGGACAGCTGACCGGCGCCGCCGGGTATCCGCTCCTGCTCCCGCAGCCCGGCCCGCTCCCGGCGCCGGCGGGCCCGGCGCTCGCGGCGCAGCGCGCGGGCCGTGCTGCTGGGCTCGGAGACCACACCGTACCGCTGGTGCCACACCTGGCGGGTGACCCACACGTCGACCACCGCCCAGGTGGCCACCACCGTGCTCACCACGCTGCTGATCACCATGGGGAAGGCCAGCCAGGACCCGGCCATCGTGCACAGGAAGGCCACCATCGCCTGGATCAGCGTCACCGCGATGATCAGGACCGCCCGCACCGCCGCCGTACGCACCGGATCGGGCATCGGGTGCCGGCGGGCGGGCTCCTCGATCCACAACGGCCGGTGGTCCGCACGTCGTTCACCACCGGCGGACTCCCTGCCACGCCCGCGCACCGGAATGTCGCGATCCGGCTGCCCGTACCCCCCGCGCCCCGGCTCTCCGTGCCTTTGCCGTCCCGTCGAGCGCGCTGCCACGCGCTCCTCGGGCGCTTCGCGCCGCTCCGCCGTCCCCATCACCATGTCACTCCCCACCGCCGGCCGACCGCTCGCCCCGGAGTCCCATGACTCCGACTCCCCAGTGGCTGCCCGGCTTGCGCAGATTTACGCCGCCGGAATGCGGGATGCGGCACCTGTGGCCCATTCCGCACCCATTTCCCGAAGGCTTCCCATAGGAGAGGACGAACGGGATCGCCCGAAGATTCCCCACCGGCGAAAAAATCCAGCCAACCGCCTGGCCGTGTCCCCGCGGTCGGGCAGGACGCGGCCATCTGATTGCGGTGGCAATCTCCCGCAATGCCCGGACAACTCGCCATCTCTCGCCGCCGGAGCGGAAGTTCGCCCTCCGGACGTGTCTTCGAGTTAACTGTGAGGCGGTAGTAGGCTCGCGCCGTTTGTTGACGCACATGTGCACCCCCGGCCGGCGGGGGTCGAGCTGGGGGAGGCCATGCGCTTTCGCGGGAAGTCGATCCGCCGGAAGATCGTGGCGCTGCTTCTCGTGCCGCTGGTGTCCCTGGCCGCCATCTGGGGCTTCGCCACGGTGCTCACCGGACGCGAGGTCGCCCGGCTGTTCCACGCCACCGACGTCGTGAAGGAGATCGGCTACCCCACCGAGGACACGGTCCGCGCACTGCAGCAGGAACGCCGCCAGGCCCTCGTCTACCTCGCCGACCCGCGCGCCGCCGACGCGCTCTCCGCCCTGCAGCGCACCCGCGCCGTCACCGACCGGGCGATCGTGAAGATCCGCAAGAACGCCGGGAACCACGACGTCGTGAACGGCATGGACGCATCCGACGACGATCGCCTGACCACGGTCCTGGACGCCTTCGCGGGCCTCGACTCCCTGCGCCGCAGCGTCGAACAGCGAACGGTCGACCGCGCCCAGGCCCTCGACCTCTACAACCGGCTCGTCGACCCCTGCTACACCCTGCTCGACGCCCTCGACGGCGTGGACGACGTCGAACTGGACAAGCAGGCCCGCGCGATGGTCAACGTCACGCGCGCGCGTGAGCTTCTCTCCCGTGAGGACGCGCTGCTCGGCTCCTCCCTCGTCGTCGGCCGGCTCACCCGTGACGAGACCCGGGACATCTCCGGCCTCGTCGCCCAGCGCACCCTCCTGTACGACATCAGCCTGCCGCTGCTGCCCGCCGCCGAACGTGAACGGTACGAACGCTTCTGGAAGAACCCCACCAGCGCGCAGCTGCGCACGGCCGAACAGTCCGTCATCGGCGCGGACTCCGGCACGCCCCGCGAAGTCACCGCACAGAGCTGGGACTCCACCGCGGCGAGCGTCCTGGACGACCTCGGCACCATGGACGACCAGGCCGGCGACCGCTTCCAGAACCGCACCCGCCCCGTGGCCATGACCGTCATCCTGCAGGCGGCCGTCGCGGGCCTGCTCGGTCTGATCGCCCTCCTGGTCTCCCTCGTCCTGTCCGTCCGGGTCGGCCGCAGCCTCATCCGCGACCTGCGCCAGCTGCGTCTGGAGGCGCACGAGGCCTCCGGCGTCCGACTGCCCAGCGTGATGCGCCGGCTGTCCGCCGGTGAACAGGTCGACGTCGAGACCGAGGTGCCGCGCCTGGAGTACGACAAGAACGAGGTCGGCGAGGTCGGCCAGGCCCTCAACACCCTCCAGCGCGCCGCCGTCGAGGCCGCAGTCAAGCAGGCCGAACTGCGCGCCGGTGTCTCCGAGGTGTTCGTCAACCTCGCCCGCCGCAGCCAGGTGCTGCTGCACAAACAGCTCACCCTGCTCGACACGATGGAACGCCGGACCGAGGACACCGACGAACTCGCCGACCTCTTCCGCCTGGACCACCTCACCACCCGTATGCGCCGGCACGCCGAGGGCCTGGTGATTCTCTCCGGCGCCGCACCGTCCCGGCAGTGGCGCCGGCCGGTCCAGCTGATGGACGTCGTCCGGGCCGCCGTCGCCGAGGTCGAGGACTACGAGCGCATCGAGGTACGGCGGCTGCCGCGGGTCGCCGTCACCGGCCCGGCCGTCGCCGACCTCACGCACCTCGTGGCCGAACTCCTGGAGAACGCCACGGTGTTCTCACCCCCGCACACCGCCGTCCAGGTCCTCGGCGAGCGCGTCGCCAACGGCTTCACCCTGGAGATCCACGACCGGGGCCTCGGCATGACGGCCGAGGCACTCCTGGACGCCAATCTGCGGCTCGCCGAGACCCCTGAGTTCGAACTGTCCGACACCGACCGGCTGGGCCTCTTCGTGGTCAGCCGCCTCGCTCAGCGCCAGAACGCCCGCGTCTCCCTCCAGCCGTCGCCCTACGGCGGCACCACCGCCGTCGTGTTCATCCCCGATGCGCTGCTGAGTGACGACGTGCCGGACACCAACGGCCTCGGCTTCCGCCTGGACCGGGACCGCCCGGCGAAGGAGACGGGGCAGGTCGCGGGCCACTCCGCGGGGCCTGTGCAGCTGCCTGGCCTGCAGACCTCCCTGCTGGACGGCCCCGTCGAGCTGGAGGCGCCCGTCGACCTCGATGCCCTCGACGACTTCCCCGGCGCCCTGGGGGACGAGGACAGCGAGCGTGGCGAACTGTTCCGGCCCCGCCGCTCCCGCTCCCGCGACGATGCCGGTCCGGTCTCCGCGTCCGCCGCCGACCGTGGCCCCATACCGTTGCCGCGCCGCCAGACGCCCAAACTCGTCAGCTCGCACGGCAAGCCCGTCACCGATCAGCGCTCCCGCCGTGACGAACCCGACCAGCGGCCCACCGCAGGTCCTCGCCGCCCCGACCCGGGCGGCCTCGCCCCCCTGCCCGCCCGCCGCCGCGGCACGTCCGCCCGGCGTCCCGGGGAACTCACCGACCACGTCGCGGGCGGCGTCCCGCCCCGCGCCGACGGTACCGCCGAGCCCCCCGAGATCCCGGCACTGCCTCGCCGTACCCGGACAAAGGGGGCCATCACGGCCACCCCGGGCGCCACGACCCGGACACCCGAAGCGCCCCGGCCCGACAGCGGCGAGGCACTGCCCACGGACGACGGGGGCCGGTCCGGCGACGCGTTCCCGCCCGCCGCCGACACGTCCCGGCCCGCCGACGCGCCCGGGTCCGGCGACGCGCGGCCCCCCACAGCCGGCACAGCCGCGCGTAGCGGCACCGGCGGCGACGCCCCGAGCGGCACTCGCGGCGAGACACCCCCGCCTGGCGGCACCAGAGCCATGACCGGCGGCGACGTACCCCCGCCCAGCGGCTCACCGGACCTCACTCGCGCCGACGCCTCCCCGCCGCCCGGCACCCCGGACCTCACCACCGGCGACGCGGCCGCCCGGTCGGCCGTGGTGCCGGGCGGGACCGGGCCGTTGCCCCGGCGGGTGCGCCAGGCCAGCCTGGCTCCCCAGCTCAAGCAGGACACCGTACGACGCGCCCGACGGACGGGGCAGCCCGCAGACCGTGACGCCGATGAGGTCCGCAGCCGGATGGCCTCGTTGCAGCGCGGCTGGCAGCGCGGCCGGGAGGAGAACGCCGCCGGCGACGGGACCCGGAACGGCACAGCACCAGGAACGACAAAGGGGGACGGTCGATGACCGCACCGAAGGCGACCGGCCAGACGGCAACGAACAAGGGGGAGCTGAACTGGCTCTTGGACGACCTGGTCGACCGGGTCGCCAGCATCCGCAAGGCCGTCATCCTGTCCGGCGACGGCCTGCCCATGGGCGTGTCGCAGGACCTGACCAGGGAGGACGGCGAGCACCTGGCCGCCGTGGCGTCCGGCTTCCACAGCCTCGCCAAGGGTGTCGGCCGCCACTTCGACGCGGGCGCCGTCCGGCAGACCGTGGTCGAACTGGACGACGCCTTCCTGTTCGTCACCGCCGCCGGCGACGGCAGCTGCCTCGCCGTCCTCTCCGAAGCCGACTCCGACGTCGGGCAGGTCGCCTACGAGATGACGCTTCTGGTCAAGCGGGTCGGCGTGCATCTGGGTACCTCCCCGCGCTCCGACCTGCCCGCGGGCGGGTAGTGGGATGACATGAGCGGAGACGGTCAGGGAAGAAGCCACTGGTTCGACGACGAGGCCGGACCGGTCGTCCGTCCGTACGCCATGACGCGCGGCCGTACCACCAGTCCGGCCCAGCACCGCCTCGACCTGATCGCGGTGGTCGTCGCGGAGCCGGACGCGGGCGACCCGGAAGCGGATCCGACGCTGTCGCCCGAACACGTGGAGATCGTCGGACTGTGCCGGGACGAGCCGCAGTCGGTCGCCGAACTCGCCGCGGAGGTCGATCTTCCGATCGGCGTGGTCCGGGTCCTCATCGGCGATCTTGTACACGCCGAACTCGTCCACGTCACCCGCCCGGTTCCCCCGGCCGAGCTGCCGGACGAGAGCATTCTGCGGGATGTGATCAACGGCCTCCGGGCGCTGTGACCCTCCCCCGACCCATCGAGCAGGAGACTTAGGACCGATGATCATCGGGCGTTCTGAGCACGGAAAGCCCCCGATCGAGCCCGTCACGCTGAAGATCCTGGTGGCCGGCGGCTTCGGCGTGGGCAAGACGACCCTCGTCGGCGCCGTCAGCGAGATCAGGCCGCTGCGCACCGAGGAACTGCTCACGGAGGCTGGGCGCCCGGTCGACGACATCAGCGGGGTGGAGGGCAAGCACACCACCACCGTGGCCATGGACTTCGGCCGCATCACGCTGCGCGAGGACCTGGTGCTGTACCTGTTCGGCACGCCAGGGCAGGAGCGGTTCTGGTTCATGTGGGACGAGCTGTCCGAGGGCGCGCTCGGTGCCGTCGTGCTCGCCGACACCCGCCGTCTGGAGGACTGCTTCGCCGCCGTCGACTACTTCGAGCGGCGCTCCATCCCGTTCCTCGTCGGGGTCAACTGCTTCGAAGGGGCGGCCCGTTACCCGGCCGAGGCGGTCCGGCAGGCCCTCGACCTGGACGACGACGTTCCCCTCGTCGTGTGCGACGCGCGCGACCGGGAGTCGGTCAAGGAGGTGCTTGTCGGGCTCGTCCAGCACGCGCTGCACCAGGCGGCCGACCGCCGTGCGGCCGCCATCGGCTGACCACGGCCGCAGGACACGGCCCGTACCCCCGCCGACTGGGGTACGGGCCGTGGTCCGATGAGAAGCACGCGCGCGTGCGGAGTTTTCCGCGCCCTGTCGTTCTCTACGCCCCGTCCTCCTCCAGCCAGTCGAAGCTCTTCTCCACCGCCCTGCGCCAGTTGCGGTACTCGCGGTCGCGTACCGCAGCCTCCATCGCGGGTGTCCACTCGGCGTCCTTCTGCCAGTGCGACTTCAACTCGTCCAGGCCGTTCCAGACGCCCGTGGCGAGGCCGGCGGCGTATGCGGCGCCCAGACAGGTCGTCTCCGACACCCGCGGACGGATCACCGGCACATCGAGGACGTCCGCCTGGTGCTGCATCAGCAGACGGTTCTTCGTCATGCCGCCGTCGACCTTCAATGTGGTGATCCGCACCCCGGAGTCCTGATACATGGCGTCCACGACCTCCCGCGTCTGCCAGCTCGTCGCCTCCAGCACCGCGCGCGCGAGATGTGCCTTCGTGACGTACCGGGTGAGGCCGGTGACGACCCCGCGCGCGTCGGAGCGCCAGTAGGGCGCGAACAGACCGGAGAACGCGGGCACGATGTACGCGCCGCCGTTGTCCTCGACGCTCGCCGCCAGGGTCTCGATCTCGTCGGCGGTGCGGATGATTCCGAGCTGGTCGCGGAACCACTGCACGAGCGCGCCCGTTATCGCTATGGACCCCTCCAGGCAGTACACGGGCGCTTCCTCGCCGATCTTGTAGCCCATCGTCGTCAGCAGTCCGCTCTTGGACGGCACCGGCCGGTTGCCGGTGTTCAGCAGCAGGAAACTGCCGGTGCCGTAGGTATTCTTCGCGGTGCCCACGTCGTAGCAGGCCTGCCCGAACACGGCGGCCTGTTGGTCACCCAGCGCGGAGGCCACGGGCACTCCGGCGAGCTGCCCGACCGCCGTGCCGTACACCTCGGCGGAGGACCGGATCTCGGGCAGCATCGCCTCGGGGATGTTCATGGCGGCGAGGATGCCGGGATCCCATTGGAGGGTGTCGAGGTTCATCAGCATGGTCCGGCCGGCGTTCGTGACGTCGGTGACGTGCCGGCCGCCGTCGGTGCCGCCGGTGAGGTTCCAGATCAGCCAGGAGTCGATGGTCCCGAAGGCGATCTCGCCGCGTTCGGCCCGTGCCCTGAGGCCGGGCACGTGGTCCAGCAGCCAGGCCGCCTTGGGCCCGGAGAAGTAGCTGGCCAGCGGCAGCCCGGTCTGCTCGCGGAAGCGGTCCTGGCCGTCCGCGCCGCCCAGTTCGGCGCACAGGGCCGCGGTGCGGGTGTCCTGCCAGACGATCGCATTGTGCACGGGCTTGCCCGTGGCGCGGTCCCACAGGACCGTCGTCTCGCGCTGGTTGGTGATGCCCAGCGCGCTCAGCCCGTCGGCGCGCAGCCCGGCCTTGGCCAGCGCCCCGGCCACCACGGCCTGCACCTTGGCCCAGATCTCGGTCGCGTCGTGCTCCACCCAGCCCGGCTTGGGGAAGATCTGGCGGTGCTCGCGCTGGTCGACCGCGACGATCGCGCCGCCGTGGTCGAAGACGATGCAGCGGCTGGACGTGGTGCCCTGGTCGATGGCGGCGACGTAAGTGCCGGCGGTGTCCGTCATGGCTGTCCCTGGGTCGCTGGGTCGGGAGGACGCGCACGGGGCGCGGAGCTGGGTACGGGAAGGCGTACGGGAAACGGGGGTCAGAAGGCCGCGCGGTAGAGGAGCCCGGCGAGCGTGCCGCCGATCAGCGGGCCGACGACCGGGATCCAGGCGTAACCCCAGTCGGACGTGCCCTTGTTGGGGATCGGCAGGAAGGTGTGCACGATGCGTGGGCCGAGGTCGCGGGCGGGGTTGATGGCATAGCCGGTGGGGCCGCCGAGGGAGAGCCCGATGCCGACGACGAGCAGGGAGACGATCAGCACGGTGGTGCCGGACTCGCCGAGCCCCTTCGTCAGCCCGAAGGCGAGGACGGGCAGGACGAGTGCCATGGTCGCGATGATCTCGGTGATCAGGTTGGCGACCGGGTGCCGGATCTCCGGGACGGTCGAGAAGATGCCGAGGGTGGGCACCGGCTCGTCGGCGGTGCTTTCCTCGCGGACGTTGGCCTGGAACTGGGCGAGGTACACCAGATAGGCGAGTACGGCGCCGATCATCGCGCCCACGATCTGGCCCAGCAGATACACCCAGACCTTGCCCCACTTGCCGGTGTCGACGGCGATGCCGAGGGTCACCGCGGGATTGAGCTGGCCGCCGGAGAGCGGAGCCGCGGTGTAGGCGCCGGCGAGGACCCCGAAGCCCCAGCCGAAGGCGATGACGACCCAGCCCGCGGACCGCGCCTTGGAGTGCCGGAGGGTGACGGCGGCGCAGACACCGGCGCCGAACAGGATCAGTATCGCGGTGCCGATGACCTCGCCGACGAAAATGTGCCCGTTGCTCATGGCGGCTCCCTTGGCGCAGGGGGGCGAGTAGCCCCGGCCCTGTCGTGCAGGAACGGTTCCCTTGGCGACTACGGCCGAAGGCAGGGAAGGCCCCGCGCCCCGCCCGGCGTCCGTGACGAGCGTGCCGTCGCAGCCGCGATCGCCGGGAGGGACCGGCCGTGGAGCAGGACAGACCCCTGGCACAGTGCCTGATAACGCCGAGAATGTACGGCGATGTCGGCCGACACCGGGAAGTGTTCTCCGGTGCTCCGGGGGCGTCAAGGCTGCCGACGGCGTCGGTGACACCGGCGCACCACCCGGGCGGACGTCTCAACGGCCGTATACCGAGGTGTCGTTCACCACCCCGGCTCGCCGGCCGCACACCCGGCCTGCGCCGCAGCCGCCCCCGTGCCGCCGCGCCGGACCTCGTGACCGGCGGCCCCGGCGCGCCCGAGCACCCAGCTCGCGCCGCGCAGTGCCTTGGCCGCCTTCTTCAGCGGGGCGAGGTGGGCGGCGGCCTGGCGATGGTCGCCCACGCTGCCCGGCGTGCACACGACGGTCGCGAGGGAGAGCGTGACCTGCCGGTCGGCCGCCGACCAGGGTGCGTCGAGCACGGTGGCCACCAGCGGATCGAGCGCCTCCTCGTCGGCCAATACCAGAAAGTCGTCCCCGCCGATGTGCCCCACGCGCGCGTGCCCCACGACCGCCTGCTGCAGCGCGCGGCCCACCGACCGGATCAGCTCGTCGCCCGCGGCGAACCCGGCACCGTCGTTGACCTGTTTGAAGTGATCGATGTCCAGCCAGCTGAGCGCGAACGTCCGGCCGTCGGCGATCCACCGGTCGACCTCGGTCGTGATCGTGTCCGAACCGGGCAGCCGGGTCAGCGGATTGAGCCCGGCCGCCTCCTCGACCCGGCTCTCGGCCAGCGCCCGCACCAGGTCCGCGAGCCGTACGACGCCCACGCACCGGTCGTGCGCGTCGACCACCGCCACATCGTCGGAGGTCCGGTCCGGGCCGCCGATCGCGACCACGTCCAGCACCTCCCAGGCGGTGGCGTCGACACCGACGGTGCGGGGCGCGTCGCCCAGCTTGAAGGCGGGCCGGTCGGCGTACAGGGCGTGCCCGTACCGAGCGGACATCGACAGCAGGAAGCGCGAGCGGTGCACCGACCGCACAGGACGGCCGGCCTGGTCCACCAGCAGCACACCGGAGACGTCCGGCGACCCGGTCAGCAGCCCCCGCACCTGCCCCGCCGAGGCGGTCACCGGCAGTACGGCGGCCGGGCGCACGAACTCCCGCACCGACAGCCCGGAGCGGGGCACACCCACGGCACCGGGGGAGCGGGGCGGAACGTATACGTCCGCCGCGGGGATCCGGGCCGGCGGCGCGAACAGCTCGCCCTGGGCCAGCTGTGCACCGGCCGACAGCGCCGCCGCACACTGCAGTTCGGTCTCGACCCCCTCCACCGCGACCAGGGCGCCCAGCTCCTCGCACAGCGTCCGCATGGCTCGCACCGCGGCCGGCCGGGTCAGTAGCGAGGCGTCGAGCTTGACCAGGTCGGGGGAGAGGTCGGTGAGCAGCCGAAGCGGTACGTCACCGTCCCCGATGCCGTCCGCGCTGATCCGGAAGCCCTGTTCGCGCAAGGAGGCCACCGCCTCCAGCAGCGCACGCTGCGGCACGTGCGTGTAGGGCGGGACCACGTCGAGCGTCACCTCCCAGGGCAGCCGTCCTGCCGCGCGTACGGCGTCGTACAGCGGGGTGAGGCCGCCGAGGTCGGCGAGCGTGGCCGCGAACACGTTCAGGTGCAGCGGCAGCAGCGTCTCCTTGTGCGTCGCCGCGCGCAGTGCCAACACCGTGAGCCTGCCGTCGAGTTCGGGATCGCGACGGGCCTCGGCGAGGATGTCCCCGGTCTCCGGGCGGGCGAGTGTCTCCAGTGCGGTGACCGCGCCCGTCATCAGATTGACCACCGGCTGGAAGGCGAAGCGGAGAGTGTCCGTCCAGGAGTGCACGGGAGCATGATGGCGCTGCCCGCGTACGCCCAGGCGCAGTTCATGAGAGATTCACGCAGCATTCCGGGACGATCACCCAGCGTGGACAACCTCATTGATCACTTGCGCACCACCAGCCCCGTATACATTCCCTCCGGCAGACCGGTCATCTCACGGCGACCACCGCCGATCCGTGCCCGAACAGCCCCTGGTTGGCGGTGATCCCCACCCGCGCCCCGGCGATCTGACGGTCGCCCGCGGTGCCCCGCAACTGCCAGGTCAGCTCGCAGACCTGGGCGATGGCCTGGGCCGGCACAGCCTCCCCGAAGGAGGCGAGTCCGCCGCTGGCGTTGACGGGTATACGCCCGCCCGGGGCCGTCACACCCTCCCGCAGCAGCTTCGCGCCCTCGCCCTCGCCGCACAGCCCCAGATCCTCGTACCACTGCAACTCCAGCGCGGTGGACAGGTCGTAGACCTCGGCAAGAGAAAGATCCTCGGGACCGATGCCCGCCTCCTCGTAGGCGGCGCGCGCGATGGACGCGCGGAACGTCTCACCGGGGGGCTCCACCGTGACCGCGGAGTCCGTCGCGATGTCCGGCAGGTCCAGCACCGTGTTCGGGAAGCGCGGGGTCACCGTCGACACCGCGCGGATCCGCACCGGCCGCTCCAACCCGTGCCGGTGCGCGAACCCGACGCTGGAGAGCACCAGGGCCGCGGCGCCGTCGGAGGTGGCGCAGATGTCGAGCAGCCGCAGCGGATCGGCGACCACCGCGGATGCGGCGACCTCCTCGGCGGTGACCCGCTTGCGGTAGCGGGCGTACGGATTGAGCGCTCCCATGGCGGCGTTCTTCACCTTGACCTGCGCGAAGTCCTCCGCCGTATCCCCGTGCACCGCCATCCGCCGGCGCGCGTACAAGCCGAAGTACGCCGGGTTCGTCGCGCCCAGCAGCCGGAACCGGAGCCAGTCCGGTTCGTCGGGCCGGTCCCCGCCCGCGGGCCGGAAGAACCCCTTGGGCGCGGCGTCGGCCCCCACCACGAGCACGACCTCCGCGAGCCCCGCGAGGATCTGCGCCCGCGCGGCGGCGATCGCCTGCGCCCCGGACGCGCACGCCGCGTACACGCTCGCGACCCGCGCCCCCTGCCAGCCCAGGGCCTTGGCGAAGGTCGCTCCCGCCACATACCCGGGATATCCGCCACGCACCGTGTCCGCGCCCACGATCGAGCCGATGTCCCGCCAGTCGACACCGGCGTCCACCAGCGCCGCGCGGGCCGCCGCCGTCCCGTACTCCACGAAGGAGCGCCCCCACTTGCCCCACGGGTGCATGCCCGCGCCGAGCACCGCCACGTCCACCGTCACACCCTCACCCCCGTCGGCCGCCAGTGCCAGATCGTCCAGGTCGTCTCCGCGTCCTCGTGCAGCACGCCGGGGACGACCTCCACCTCCATGCCCACCGCCAGATCGGCGACGGTGATCCCGGCAGCCGCCTGCCCGAGCACCACGATCCGCTCGGCCGCCAGCTCCACCGCGATCAACGCGCGAGGCTCCCACGGAAGTTCCGGATTGCTCACATAGGGTGACGGTGGCCGATATCGGCTGTCCGTGTACGACCAGATGCGCCCCTTTCGAGACAGGGGTACCTCCTCCAGCGGGCCGCCCGCGCAGTGCGGGTTGCGGCAGTGGGCGTCCTCGCGCGGGAAGAACACCGACGCGCACGACGAGCACCGCGTGCCCAGCAGCCGGAAAGCCTCCCCCTCTCCGCCGAACCACCCGTCGACCGCGGGTGTGCGTGTGCGCGGCAAGGCCCCTCCCCGGCTGTAGATCTGACAGAGCGTCAGAAGTGTGCCACGGGCAACGGGAAATGGGCAGGGCGGCGCATGACACGGTGAAGTCGCTCATCGGCGGCGACTGAGCAACCTTTGGAAGATGTCCCTCCGCTGATCGGATACAGTCCGCGCGTGTCCGAAACTCAGCACTCAACTTCCAACTCTGCACCGGGCTCGCACTGTTCGAGCTGCGGAGCGCCCTATGGAGAGGGCGTGACCGGCTGGCCGCGCACCTGCCCGACCTGCGGGACCGTCGCCTACCGCAACCCGCTGCCGGTCGCGATCGCACTCCAGCCCGTGTACGACACCCAAGGCACGGCCCTGGTCGTCATCACCCGTACCGTCGCCCCCGCACGCGGGGGCACGGCCCTGCCCGGCGGCTACGTCGACGACCGCGAGGACTGGAAGCAGGCCGTCGTCCGCGAGCTCAAGGAGGAGACCGGCATCGACGCGGCCGCTCGCGACGTGCGGCTCGTGGACGCCATGAGCTCGCCCGACGGTCACCTGCTGCTGTTCGGACTCCTCCCCGAACGGCCGGCCGACGGGCTGCCGCCCTCCGGCCCCACGGACGAGACCGAGGGCTGGCAGATGCTGCGCCGGCCCGAAGAACTCGCCTTCCCGCTGCACACCGTGGCCGTGCGGGCCTGGTTCGAGGGCCGGTACGGCTGAATCGTCCCGCTCAGCCGAGCCCCCGTACCCGCACCGGGTAGGGCGGCTCACCGGAACCGTCCTCCCGCTCCCGGGTGACCACCACCTCCCGGCCTTGCCGGCGGGCGACATAGCGTTCCGTCTCCGGTTCGTCCCACCCGTCGCCCGCGTCCGGTACGACCAGACCGCCCCCGGTCCGGCCCCGCGCGGGCGCCCACACCTCCAGCTCCGGACTGCCGTCGGCGCCCCGCACCGGAAGGACCGCACCCGCGCGCGCGAACACCGGTATCCGCGACAGCGGTGCGTCCACGAGCACCTGCGCCGGCCCCTCGAACGCCTCCTCCGTCACCGTGTCGTACCAGCGGCCCCGCGGCAGCTGCACCGCACGCCGGTCCGCACCCGGGTCCAGCACCGGGGCGACCAGCAGACCGTCCCCGAGCAGAAACGCGTCCTCGCAGTCGCGCAGCGCCCGGTCCTCCGGAGCCCCCCACCACAGCGGCCGCACATAGGGAGCGCCGGTCCGCCGGGCCAGATGCGCCAGCGTCATCCAGTACGGCCGAAGCCGCTGCCGCTCACGCAACGCCACGCGCGCGTGCTCCAGCACCTCGGCACCGAACTCCCAGGGCTCCCTGCGCCCCGCCCGCAGACTCGCGTGCGTGCGGAACAGCGGCAGATACGCGCCGAGCTGGAACCACCGCAGATACAGCTCCGGCGACGGACTGCCGTCGAACCCCCCCACGTCCGGACCCGAGTACGGCACCCCGCACAGCCCGAGCCCCAGCACCAGCGACAACGACGCCCGAAGCCCCGGCCAGCCCGTCGCCACGTCCCCCGACCAGGTCCCCCCGTAGCGCTGCATCCCCGCCCAGCCCGAGCGCGAGAACAAGAACGGCCGCTCCTCGGGCGACAGCTCACGCAGGCCCTCGTAGCCCGCCCGGGCCATGCACAAGGCGTACACGTTGTGCGCCTCCCGATGGTCACCGCCGCGCCCCTCCAGGTCGTGCCGGGCCGACCGGGGCAGGGTCGGCTCGCCGAAGGCGTTGAACGATGTCGGCTCGTTCATGTCGTGCCAGAACCCCGCGAAACCCTGATCCAGCCGCTCCGCATAGAGCCCACCCCACCACTCACGCACGCGCGCGTGCGTGAAGTCCGGGAACACCGACTCACCGGCCCACACCACACCCCGCACCTCACGCCCGGACGCGTCCCGCACGAACGCGTCCCGCGCCGAACCGCTGCCGTACACCGCGTTGCCCGGCGCCGCCTTCACCGCCGGATCGACGATCGACACCAGCCGGACGCCGTCCCGGCGCAGCTCCTCCGCCAGCACCGGCAGCTTGGGGAACCGCTCCTGGTCGACGGTGAACACCTGGTGCTCGTCGTAGTGGTCGATGTCCAGGTGCACCGCGTCCAACGGAAGATCGCGCTCCTGGTAACCCGCCACGATCCGGCGCACCTCCTGCTCGCTGCCGAAACCCCAGCGCGCGTGATGGTGCCCGAGCGCCCACGCCGGTGGCAGCGCGGGCGCCCCGGTCAGCGAGGCCCACGTGTGCAGCACGCGCGCGGGAGTGCCCACCATCACCCAGCAGCGCAGCGGACCGCCGTCCATCCGCACCTCGCAACGCCCCGCCCGGTCATGCCCGGACCCGGCACCCTCCTCGCCCTCCCGCAGCACCACCGTGCCGTCCCACGTGGTGTCGTGGAACACCAGATGCGTGCCGGCGTCCGCCACCACGAGCTGCACCGGCATGGTCAGATACAGCGGATCGGTGCCGGGCCCGAACGCCCGGCCCGGATCTGTGTTCCACAGCCGGTACGCGCCCTCCCGCAGCCGCGGCCCCGACGCCCGCCCGCCCAGACCGAAGAACCGGGCGTCCGCCGCCACCTCCGACCGCTGCATCCACCGCGCCGTACCCCCGCCGACCGGCTCCCACCAGCGCGGCGGCAGATCCCGCCGCAGCATCACCCCGCCCGGCGTGCACACCTCGACCGCACCGTGCCGCGAGACGACGACCGTCACACGCTCGGCGACCACCCGCCAGCCACCGTCCTTGTCCGGCTCCAGCACCGCCCGCGGATCCGGCTCCGGACAGCGCCCCGCCAGCGCGTACGACGGCTCCGGGCCCGCCCCGTCCCAGCCCCAGAACACCGCCCCGTTCACCGCGACCGTGATCCGCAGCTCCGACCGGCCGAACCGGATGACACCACCCCCGGGCCCCGGCTCCACGCCCTCCACCTGTCCCGGGACCCGCGCCCGCTCGGTCCCCCGCCGCGGCAGCCCGGCGGCGTCGATCCGCCTCCTGCGCCACGCGGCCCGTACGGTACGCAACCCCCGAACCGCTCTCCCCGCACCGACCACACTCACCGAACGCACCAGGTCACGACCGTCCATGCTGCTCACCCTGCCACTGAGCGCCCCACGCGCGCGTGTCGTTCAACTGCCGTTCACCCGTGCCGGGACCACATCTTCACGAGCGGGACTATGTGGGGCGCGCCCTGGTGCTGAAGTCGATCACATGGCATCGTCCCTGTCAGCCGCGTCACGCGCACACCCCAGCACGTGCGCGGACCGACGCCCACGACGCGCACAGCCCGGGAGCCGCCCCATGTCGACCGCGAACCCCCAGCCACTCTGGCAGCCCGATCCCGACCGGATCGCCCAGGCCCGCATCACCCAGTTCCAGGCATGGGCCGCCGCACACCACGGCGCCCCCGCCGACGGCGGCTACCCCGCCCTCCACCAGTGGTCCGTCGACCAGCTCGACACCTTCTGGAAAGCCGTCACCGAGTGGTTCGACGTACGCTTCTCGACCCCCTACGCGCGCGTGCTCGGCGACCGCGCGATGCCCGGCGCCCAGTGGTTCCCCGGAGCCACCCTCAACTACGCCGAGCACGCCCTGCGCGCCGCCACCGACCGCGGCGACGAACCCGCCCTGCTGCACGTGGACGAGACCCACGAACCGCGCCCCGTGACCTGGACCGAACTGCGCCGCCAGGTCGGCTCCCTCGCCGCCGGACTCCGCGCCCTCGGCGTCCGCCCCGGCGACCGCGTCAGCGGCTACCTGCCCAACATCCCCGAGGCCGTCGTCGCCCTGCTCGCCACAGCCGCCGTCGGCGCCGTCTGGACCTCCTGCGCCCCCGACTTCGGCGCCCGCAGCGTCCTGGACCGCTTCCAGCAGGTCGAACCCGTCGTCCTGTTCACCGTCGACGGCTACCGCTACGGCGGCAAGGATCACGACCGCCGCGAGACCGTCGCCGAACTGCGCCGCGAACTGCCCACCCTGCGCGCCGTCGTCCACATCCCGCTCCTCGGCACCGAGGCACCCGAAGGCGCCATGGACTGGGCGGCCCTGACCTCGGCCGACACCGAGCCCGTCTTCGAACAGGTCCCGTTCGACCACCCCCTGTGGGTGCTCTACTCCTCCGGCACGACCGGCCTGCCCAAGGCCATCGTCCAGTCCCAGGGCGGCATCCTCGTCGAACACCTCAAACAGCTCGGCCTGCACTGCGACCTCGGCCCCGAGGACCGTTTCTTCTGGTACACCTCGACCGGCTGGATGATGTGGAACTTCCTCGTCTCCGGCCTCCTCACGGGCACCACGATCGTCCTGTACGACGGCAGCCCCGGCCACCCCGACACCGGCGCCCAGTGGCGCATCGCCGAACGCACCCGCACCACCCTCTTCGGCACCTCGGCCGCCTACGTCATGGCCTGCCGCAAGGCCGGCGTCCACCCCGCACGCGACTACGACCTGGCCACCGTGAAGTGCGTCGCCACCACCGGCTCGCCCCTGCCGCCCGACGGTTTCCGCTGGCTGCACGACGAGGTCCGCGACGACCTCTGGATCGCCTCCGTCAGCGGCGGCACGGACGTCTGCTCCTGCTTCGCCGGAGCCGTACCGACCCTGCCCGTGTACACCGGCGAACTCCAGGCCCCCGGCCTCGGCACCGACCTGCAGGCCTGGGACCCGAGCGGCAAGCCCGTCATCGACGAGGTCGGCGAGCTGGTCGTCACCAACCCCATGCCCTCCATGCCGATCCGCTTCTGGAACGACCCCGACGGCAGCCGCTACCACGACAGCTACTTCGACACCTACCCCGGCGTCTGGCGGCACGGCGACTGGATCACCGTCACCGCACGAGGCACCGTGATCATCCACGGCCGCTCCGACTCGACCCTCAACCGGCAGGGCGTCCGCATGGGCTCGGCCGACATCTACGAGGTCGTCGAGCGCCTGCCCGAGATCAAGGAATCCCTCGTCATCGGCGTCGAGCAGCCCGACGGCGGCTACTGGATGCCGCTGTTCGTGCAGCTCGCACCCGGCGCAGCCCTCGACGAGGCGCTCCTGAACCGGATCAAACAAGCCATCCGTGAACAGCTCTCCCCGCGCCACGTGCCCGACGAGGTCATCGAGGTGCCCGGCATCCCGCACACCCTCACCGGCAAGCGCATCGAAGTCCCCGTCAAGCGCCTCCTGCAGGGCACCCCCCTGGACAAGGCGGTCAACCCCGGATCCGTCGACAACCTCTCCCTGCTCGGCTTCTACGAGGACCTCGCCCGCAAACGCGCCTGACCGGACCCCTCCCCACCTGCGCGAAACGACCGCACCACGCGCCCTCCGTCCACCGGCGGCACCCCGTTGTCAGTGCCGCCGGTTACGGTGAGTGAGCATTGATCGACCGCGCACTTTGGGGGAAACATGGCGCACACCGACCACCAGACCATGCGACGCGTCCTGCGCCGCGAGATCGCCGGCACCATCGGCCTGCTCACCGACGAACACGACTTCCGCGCCATGCGGCGCTACCGCAGCTTCACCTTCGACGACCACACCGCCTACCTCCAGCAGGTCGAAGCCGTCCTCAAGGCGCGCGCCGCCCAGGGCAGCCACACCACCCTCGCCCTGTTCGACCCCGAGGACTATGCCGCCTACTGCGCGGACACCGGCCTCGACCCGGAAGCCGCGACCAGCCGCACCAGGTTCACGGCCGAACTCGCGGCCACCGGCCCCACCATCGCCTACGACGGCCGCCCCCTCGCCACGCTCGTACCGGCCCTCGTGGACGAGGCCGTACGCCAGGCCACCTGGGAGTACGCCACCACCCTCCTGTCCCGCCTCGGCCCCTGCCCCACCTGCGGCGAGGACATCGGCAGGGCCGCCTTCACCCGCGCCTCCGACCTCCTGGTCCGCATCCTCGACACCGCACGGCCCGGCGACCGGCACCTCGTGATCAGCGTCTCCGGCCCACCGGACACCCTCGTATCCGTCCTGCACGCCGACCAGGACGGCCCTGGCGCCACCCGCCTCGACGAGGCCGAAGCCCTGGAATTCACCAGCGTCCTCGCGCTCGGCCTCGCCACCCGCAGCCCCGGCGGACTCGTCATCCGCACCAGCCACCCCGGGACACCCGACCGCGTCCACGGCTGGCGACTGCGCACCGGCAACCTCGAACCCCTCACCGCCGCCGAGGTGTTCGACGCCTACTGCACCGACGCCGAATCCGGCGACCTCATCTCCCCGGAGTCCGGCGTCGACTACTGCGAACCCCCCGACCTCGGAGAGGCGACCACCACCCCGGGCCACCGGCACTGACCGCACCCGCATCGCACCGCGAACGCGTCAAGGGCGCCCCACCCAAGGCGGGACGCCCCTGAAACCCGGCACACCGGACCCGGCTGCCGCTACGGCTACTCGCCGGACAGCACCGCCTGAGCAGCGCTGCGCGCCTCCTCGGCGCTGTCCGCCGCCCGCGCGGCCGCCGCGGCCCGCTCGCACTGCGCCAGCGTGTACTTCGCCAGCGTCGCCCGGACATACGGAATCGACGCCGACCCCATGGACAGAGAGGTGACACCCAGACCGGTCAGCACACAGGCCAGCAGCGGATCCGACGCGGCCTCACCGCACACACCACAGCTCTTGCCCTCGGCCTTCGCCGCCTCGGCGGACAGCGCCACCAGATCGAGCAGCGCCGGCTGCCACGGGTCCTGCAGCCGCGACACCGCGCCCACCTGACGGTCGGCCGCGAACGTGTACTGCGCGAGGTCATTGGTCCCCAGCGACAGGAACTCGACCTCCTGCAGGATCGAACGCGCCCGCAGCGCCGCCGACGGGATCTCCACCATCGCGCCGAACTTGGCCCGCAGCCCCGCCTCACGGCAGGCGTCCGCGAACGCCTTCGCGTCCGCGCGGTCCGCCACCATCGGCGCCATGACCTCAAGGTAGACGGGCAGTCCCTCGGCGGCCTTGGCCAGCGCCCGCAGCTGCGTACGCAGGATCTCCGGGTGGTCCAGCAGCGTCCGCAGACCCCGCACACCCAGCGCGGGGTTCGGCTCGTCGGAGGGAGTCAGGAAGTCCAGTGGCTTGTCCGCACCCGCGTCCAGCACCCGCACGACCACACGGCCCTCGGGGAACGCCTCCAGCACCTGCCGGTAGGCCTCCACCTGCTTCTCCTCGGAAGGAGCGTTCTTGCTGTCGTCCAGGAACAGGAACTCGGTACGGAACAGACCGACACCTTCGGCCCCGGCTTCCACCGCGGCCGGCACGTCAGCCGGCCCGCCCACGTTGGCCAGCAGCGGCACCTTGTGACCGTCCGCCGTCGCGCCCGGCCCGGTCGAGGCGGCCAGTGCAGCCTTGCGCTCCGCGGCCGCGGCCGCCAGCTCGGCCTTCTTCGCCTCGCTCGGGTTCACGAAGATGTCGCCGGTGCTGCCGTCCACCGCGATCACCGTGCCCTCGGCCAGCTCACCGGCACCCGGCAGCGCCACCACGGCCGGCACACCCAGCGCCCGCGCCAGGATCGCGCTGTGACTGGTCGGCCCGCCCTCCTCGGTCACGAAACCGAGCACGAGAGTCGGGTCCAGCAGGGCGGTGTCGGCAGGAGCCAGGTCCCGCGCCACGAGCACATACGGCTGGTCGCTGTCCGGAACGCCCGGCATCGGAACGCCCAGCAGCCGGGCGACGATACGATTCCGCACGTCATCCAGGTCGGCCACCCGGCCGGCGAGGTACTCACCGGCACCGGCCAGCAGCTCGCGGTACGCCGCGAACGCGTCGTACACGGCACGCTCGGCGGTGCTGCCGACGGCGATCCGCCGGTCCACGTCGGCCATCAGCTCGGGGTCCTGCGCCATCATGGCCTGTGCCTCAAGCACGGCCTGGGCCTCGCCTCCCGCCAGATTGCCGCGCGCCATCAGGTCGGCGGCGACGGCGTCCACGGCCTGGCGGGCCCGCCCCTGCTCCCGCTCGGCCTCTTCCATGGGAATCTGCTTGGTCGGCGGCTCCAGCACCGCCGTACCCATGTGCCGAACCTCGCCGATGGCCACGCCATGGCTCACGCCCACGCCTCGCAGCGTTGCTTCCATCTCACCCGTCTCCGATAGTGCGGCAGGTCCCGCCGCCGCAGTGGTTGTCCTGAACGCCACCCTGGGGCGGCACTGCCGTCAGTTCCAGGCGAAGAGGCTGTCGCCGGCCTTCACGTCACCGTTCTCTCGGACGTCACCGAGGGACTCGGCCGTGGCTTCGAGCGCGACGACGGGGCAGACGGGGGATTTTCCGGCGTCCTCGACGGCCGCGGGGTTCCAGCGCACGACGGCCTGCCCGCGCGCCACGGTGTCGCCCTTGCTGACGAGCAGCTCGAAGCCCTCGCCATTGAGCTGCACGGTGTCGATGCCGAGGTGGGTGAGCACGCCGTGCCCCTCTGCGTCGACGACGACGAACGCGTGCGGGTGCAGCGAAACGATGACGCCGTCCACCGGGGCCACGGCCTCGGAGGGCTCGCGAACGGGGTCGATGGCGGTACCCGGGCCGACCATGGCCCCGGAGAAGACCGGATCCGGCACAGCGGCCAGTCCGATGGCGCGTCCGGCAAGAGGGGACGACACGGTGGTCATGGGAAGCCTCCCAGGAGTGGAGCTGCTTACGGGCCGTCACTGCATGTCCCTGACGGCACTGAGCAGCAGCGTATGTCATAGGAAGTTGGGGTTCCGTATGGAAGCTACCAGCTAGTGGTCTAGACCACCACCCCGGCGGATTTGCACCGCCTTCAAGGCTCCGTGTACAGTCGTACTCCTGCTTGGGGCGGAGCGACGTGAAAGCGTCAACGCCCGGCAGCACCCAAACTCGTCGGATCCTATCTCTGGATCTCCTTCTGCATGTCCGCAGGAGGGTGGTCAGAGAGACGGAAAAACCCTGATAGAGTTTGAAACACCGAAGGGAAGCCCGGAGGAAAGCCCGAGAGGGTGAGTACGAAGGAAGCGACCGTTCCTTGAGAACTCAACANGAAACACCGAAGGGAAGCCCGGAGGAAAGCCCGAGAGGGTGAGTACGAAGGAAGCGACCGTTCCTTGAGAACTCAACAGCGTGCCAAAAATCAACGCCAGATATGTTGATACCCCGTCCGTCGGAACATTCCGATGGTCGAGGTTCCTTTGAAATAACACAGCGAGGACGCTGTGTGCGAGAGGATCATTCCTCCTCTCGCACCGCTCTCGTGGTGTTCATCCCGATCACGGGAAAACATTCACGGAGAGTTTGATCCTGGCTCAGGACGAACGCTGGCGGCGTGCTTAACACATGCAAGTCGAACGATGAAGCCCTTCGGGGTGGATTAGTGGCGAACGGGTGAGTAACACGTGGGCAATCTGCCCTTCACTCTGGGACAAGCCCTGGAAACGGGGTCTAATACCGGATACGAGGTTCGCAGGCATCTGTGAACCTGGAAAGCTCCGGCGGTGAAGGATGAGCCCGCGGCCTATCAGCTTGTTGGTGAGGTAATGGCTCACCAAGGCGACGACGGGTAGCCGGCCTGAGAGGGCGACCGGCCACACTGGGACTGAGACACGGCCCAGACTCCTACGGGAGGCAGCAGTGGGGAATATTGCACAATGGGCGAAAGCCTGATGCAGCGACGCCGCGTGAGGGATGACGGCCTTCGGGTTGTAAACCTCTTTCAGCAGGGAAGAAGCGCAAGTGACGGTACCTGCAGAAGAAGCGCCGGCTAACTACGTGCCAGCAGCCGCGGTAATACGTAGGGCGCAAGCGTTGTCCGGAATTATTGGGCGTAAAGAGCTCGTAGGCGGCTTGTCACGTCGATTGTGAAAGCCCGAGGCTTAACCTCGGGTCTGCAGTCGATACGGGCTAGCTAGAGTGTGGTAGGGGAGATCGGAATTCCTGGTGTAGCGGTGAAATGCGCAGATATCAGGAGGAACACCGGTGGCGAAGGCGGATCTCTGGGCCATTACTGACGCTGAGGAGCGAAAGCGTGGGGAGCGAACAGGATTAGATACCCTGGTAGTCCACGCCGTAAACGGTGGGAACTAGGTGTTGGCGACATTCCACGTCGTCGGTGCCGCAGCTAACGCATTAAGTTCCCCGCCTGGGGAGTACGGCCGCAAGGCTAAAACTCAAAGGAATTGACGGGGGCCCGCACAAGCGGCGGAGCATGTGGCTTAATTCGACGCAACGCGAAGAACCTTACCAAGGCTTGACATACACCGGAAAGCATTAGAGATAGTGCCCCCCTTGTGGTCGGTGTACAGGTGGTGCATGGCTGTCGTCAGCTCGTGTCGTGAGATGTTGGGTTAAGTCCCGCAACGAGCGCAACCCTTGTTCTGTGTTGCCAGCATGCCCTTCGGGGTGATGGGGACTCACAGGAGACCGCCGGGGTCAACTCGGAGGAAGGTGGGGACGACGTCAAGTCATCATGCCCCTTATGTCTTGGGCTGCACACGTGCTACAATGGCCGGTACAAAGAGCTGCGATACCGTGAGGTGGAGCGAATCTCAAAAAGCCGGTCTCAGTTCGGATTGGGGTCTGCAACTCGACCCCATGAAGTCGGAGTCGCTAGTAATCGCAGATCAGCATTGCTGCGGTGAATACGTTCCCGGGCCTTGTACACACCGCCCGTCACGTCACGAAAGTTGGTAACACCCGAAGCCGGTGGCCCAACCCCTTGTGGGAGGGAGCTGTCGAAGGTGGGACTAGCGATTGGGACGAAGTCGTAACAAGGTAGCCGTACCGGAAGGTGCGGCTGGATCACCTCCTTTCTAAGGAGCACTTCTTACCGAGTTCGCTCGGTCAGACGCCAGTACATCGGCGAACGTCCGGTGCTGGTTGCTCATGGGTGGAACGTTGATTATTCGG
>NZ_JAIQYY010000026.1:120516-128904 GCF_020181035.1 Streptomyces sp. CoH27 | reverse complement strand
GATGCTGTTGGTGATCTCTAGGCCGTCAGTCCTTGGCAGAGCCGCTGGAAGTGGGTGGGTGGTCGTGGTGGAGAGTCTGGTGTAGTGCCGGGCGGGAAGCATTCGCTGAGGCGGATGATGTTGGTTCCGGCGGCTGTGAGCACGTGTTGGACGTGCGTCTTCGCCAGGCCGCGGTAGCGGCAATGACGCAGGCCGTGAGCGTGGACCGTTTCAGACACCGTTGCTTCGCAGCCCGCGCGGATGGCATAACGCCGCTGCCAGTTGCTGGTTTTCTGGTCTCTCCTGACCTGTGTCTGGATCTTCTGCTGGGCCTCTGGCAGCAGGAGGATGTGGCGTCCTTTGCCGTCGACATTGCCGGTGCACTTCACGCGGTCGTTGCATTCCCGGCAAGCCTTGCGAGGGAAGAGGACGGACAGCCGGGGATGCCCGTCGCCCAGGGTGGATTTCCAGGACGGGCTGGTGATGCCGTTCGGGCAGGTGGCGGTGCGGGTGTCCCAGTCGATGTGGAAGTCCTCTTTCGTGAAGCCCGGCCGCTCGGCTGCCTGCGGGTCATCGCGGACCGGGCCGAGCAAGGGGATGTCCCACTTCACAGCTGCCTGGTGGATGCTGTCTGGGGTGACATAGCCTCCGTCGACGACGTGCTCGGTGGGCTGAAAGCCCTGGTGGGTCAGTTGTTTGTGGATGTCGTCAAGGGCGTCGATGTCCTGCTGCGGTGCGGGGCGGGTCACGACCTGGACGATGACGTTGGGGCCGGCCTCGCCGCAGGTCTCGGTCTGGTGATCGCGGTAGCCGATCCAGTCGCGCTGGCCGGCCGCGGTGACCTTCTGGCTGTAACGGGCCTCGGGATCGTGCGGGGTGACGATCTCCATCGTCGACCACGGCACCCGTGCCGATTCAGGATCCGGCCGGCCGTCCGCTGAGGTCTTGCCGGTGTTCCTCTGCCCGGTTGCCCTCCGGCTGGCCCGGTCGCGGGTCGATTTCGCTTGCCGCCACCGGAGTTGGCCTGATGCGTCGTGCCAGTACTGCTGGACCCAGACCTGCCGCAGGACCTGCACCGACTTCAACTCCCGCAGTCCAGACGGGGCATCATCGCGATAGACAGCGCGAAGGATGTGCAGCCCGTCTTCACCCACCTGCAGCACCCACGCGATCAATGCATCTCCGCCAC
Organism: Streptomyces sp. CoH27; assembly: GCF_020181035.1. Taxonomy (GTDB): domain Bacteria; phylum Actinomycetota; class Actinomycetes; order Streptomycetales; family Streptomycetaceae; genus Streptomyces; species Streptomyces camelliae. Next base: position 127,736 of record NZ_JAIQYY010000026.1, on the reverse strand, counting down.
GGGGAAGCCGGTCATACCGAACCGGCCGGCCATAACGGTCCGCCCAATCAGGAGTGACGACAGCCGCCAACCACTCCTCACCCTGCAGCGCGAGTTCCTCCAGAGCACAACGCAACGTCTCACCGACCAGTTCACCACGGTTCAGGCGGCGGACCACTGCCAGGACATGCGTGGAGTCCGTGCGGATCCGTCCCCGCCGCTTGACCAGCCCAGCCTCCGCGAGCCGGTCCACGATCAGCGCCAGGAGCCGGTCCGCACGGTCGTCTTCGGCCACCCGGGCACGGAATTCACTCAGGACGGTGAAGTCGAACCCCGGATCATCCAGCTCAAGCCCCAGACAGTACTTCCAGTCCAGACGGCAACGGACCGCATCCGCTGCCTGCCGGTCGGTGAGGTTCTCCGCGTACTGCAGCACCGACACGAGAGCCAGCCGAGCAGGCGAAAGCCCGCGCCGCCCGTCAGCCGGAAACCAGTCGGCGAAGTCAGCATCCGCGAACAAGCCATCCAGCCGATCACGCACCCACATCGCCGCCGTGCCATGAGGATTGCTCGCCCGCGCCATCCGAACCGTCAATGGCGGAATCACCCGCCCCAACCCCGAACCCATCGCCACCGCGGCCACCCCTCCGACCGCCGAAACCGCCCCGCTTCCACCAGGGCAGCACCACAAGGAGATCAACGCAGGCGTGGTCGTCAGACTTCACTCCACCGAGTGAAGATCACCAACAGCATCNAGGGCAGCACCACAAGGAGATCAACGCAGGCGTGGTCGTCAGACTTCACTCCACCGAGTGAAGATCACCAACAGCATCCGGAACCGCGGCCAGAGCCAATTACACGCATCCGCATCAGCACGGCCTGCTCATCCAGATCCACCTCTCCCTCGAGCAGGTCCTGGGCCCGCGCCTGGACCACCCGGCTGTCCTCGCCCTGCTGCAGCGTTTCGGCTCACCCGCGCAGATCCGCAAGGCCGGACACCGCCGCCTGGTCACGCTGCTGCGACCGAAGGCACCGCGGATGGCCGAGCGCCTGGTGGACGACATCTTCACCGCGCTCGACGAGCAGACCGTCGTCGTTCCCGGGACCGAGGCCGCAGCACTGATCGTCCCCAGCCTCGCCTCCTCCCTCGCCGCCGTCCTCGACCAACGCAAGGCCCTGGCCCTCCGGATCGAGGCACTGCTGGAGGCCCAGTCTCTTTCCCAGGTCCTGACCTCCATGCCCGGCATCGGGGTCAGGACCGCAGCCCGCATTCTCATCGACGTCGGCGACGGCACCGTCTTCCCCACCGCCGGTCACCTTGCCGCCTACGCCGGCCTCGCCCCGGTCGCCCGGGCCTCGGGCTCGTCCATCCGCGGCGAGCACCCCGCCCGGCGCGGCAACCGGCAGCTCAAACGCGCCCTCTACCTCGCCGCGTTCGCCTCGCTCAAGCAGCCCGAGTCCCGCGCCTACTACGACAAGAAGCGCAAGGAAGGAAAGCACCACGTCGCAGCCGTCATCGCGCTCGCCCGACGACGGATCGACGTGCTGTTCGCCATGCTCCGCGACGGCACCTTCTACATGCACGAGGTCTTCGAGTCCACTGCCCGCGCGATCGACGGCCTGGAGAAGGCCGTGGAAGCCGCCGATCTACTGGAGGAGACCCTCGCCCTCGACCCGCGCAGGCCCAGGACTACTTCGGCCGCGGCTGGGGCCACCGCATTCCAGGCCCTGGACCTGGCCGACCATCAACTCGACGGAGGCGAGGCAGCGTGACATCGACGCCTGCCTCCCCCGCGGCAGCCAACGCCGCCCGACGTCGGCAGACCCGGGACAAGCACACCCAGGCCGAAGAGGAACTCGATCAACTCCGCCGCGAACGCGGCCGGGTGACCGTCCGGGCCGTCGCCGAGCGGGCCGGCGTCTCCGCGACGCCTGGCAGGCGGTCCCCGGCGAGTCAGCCCACCAGCTCGCCACCGAGAACGCCAACCTCAAGCGCCGTGTCCAGAAGCCTACTGAGGAACACCGCACGCTGCACCCAACCTCGAAGCCCAGCATCTCGAACAGGCACCGTCATGGCCTCCGCCCACCTCGCCCCCTGGAGACCAACGTGATCATTTCCTCGATCTCGGCGTCAGCGCTGGAACCCTTCCCCACGATCAAACCGTGGGACGACCTGGCTGAGGCCATCACCACGGTCTTGCAGACCCAGGACCTCACCCTCCATGAACGGAGACGTGATCGTCATCGCAAGCAAGGCGGTCTCGGTCTCCGAAGGCCGCTGGGTGGATCTGGCCACCGTCACTCCAAACGCGAAGGCACCGGAGCCTTGCCGATGGACGCCCGCTCCGGCAGGACGACGGCCCTGCCGAACAGGAACATGGCACAGGCCGCCGCCTCGGCAGAAGCGGCGGCCTTGTGGCGGTGCGATGTCACATCACCCCGCCACAGCCAGGGCTACGGCTTGCGAGCCACGCCACCGAAGTTGTCGACTTCAGCCGGTTCTTCAGAGCCATTCGACTCGGAGCGCCACCGAGACGTCGAAACCAGGCCGGGCTCCAGCAGTTCCAGGCCGCCGAAGAATCGGGCGAGTTCTTCCGGCTTGCGGTTGACGCGAGGGTTGTCGCTCGCCTCGTTCCACTGCTCGACCATCGCGCGCTGCTGCTCGGGGTGGATGACATCGGTACTGTCGCAGAACACGAGGAAGCTGCCGGACGGCAGGGCGTCGACGAGACGGTCCACGATGCCGTACACAGAGTCGTCCGTGACGTGTGCCGCAATGCCCAGCAGGATCAACGCCACAGGCTGCGTGAAGTCCAGTGTCTTGGCGGCCTGTTCGAGGATCCCCTCCGGGTTGCGCAGATCGGCGTCGATGTAGTCCGTCGCGCCCTCAGGCGTGCTGGTGAGCAGCGCCTCCGCGTGCACCAGGACGACCGGGTCGTGATCGACGTAGACGATCCGCGCCTCGGGCAGCAGACGCTGGGCGACCTCGTGGGTGTTGTCCGCAGTGGGCAGGCCGGTGCCCACGTCGAGAAACTGGCGGATGCCGGCTTCGCGAACGAGGTACTCCACCGCTCGAACGAGGAACGCCCGCTGTGCCCGGGCAGTGTCGAGAATCCCCGGGTTGGCCTCGGCGATCTGGTCACCGACCTGCCGGTCGATCTCGTAGCAGTCTTTGCCGCCCAGCCAGTAGTTCCAGATGCGGGCGGAGTGCGGCACGCTGCTGTTGATGAGCGGGCGTTCAATCGACACAGAGGGCTCCCCGGGTTGGCCAGTTGTCGCTTCACAACTTAGAGGCTTGTAGCGCCCTTCGCCCGGGAAGATCCTGGGGAGAGCTTTGTGCGGACCCATGCTGGATCGGGGTTGGTGTGCGGTTGGCCGTCCACGACGACAGTCGGCACGGTCTCATTGCCGTCGTTGGCTGCCCTGACCGCTGCCGCTCCGGCCGGGTCACGCCAGATGTTGACCCAATGTATCTGGCGGGCGCTACGACCCAACCGGATGCGCAGACGCAGACAGTACGTGCAGCCCGGCCGCCAGAAGACGACCGGCCGGCCGTCGACCGAGCTACGGCGCTGTGCCTCCAGCGCACCGATCGACCGCGGGAAAATCAGAGGCGAGTTCACGCTGGCGAGCAGCACGAACACCAGCAGCAGTGCTGCGGCTGCGCCGGGGCTCCCCCCGAAGAACAGCCCAGTCGCAGCGACTGAGCCGCACAGCGCAAGCAGCATCGGCAGGATCCAAGCGCGCATCATGGTGACGCAGGCTATCGATGAGTCGAAATGGTCTTCGAACCGGGCCGCTCACCTGAGTTCGCCGGATGCTGGGGCAGCCTTCGTCCGATCATGCTCTCCGAGCAAGGTGCACCGATCAGGACGAGGGCCATGACGGCGAGTCTGCTGCCTGATCCCGGTCCCGGGGAAGCGTTCGCGACAGGGTCACGCTTCCGGGACGGCTTATTCGACTGCCTGACCGCGCGCGGGGACGAACTGGTTCGAGCTGATGAACGCGTTGCTGTACGCGTAGGTCCGGTGAGGGCGCCGGTGGACCTGACGCTGGTGTCCCAGCAGCGGCGCGGGTACAGCGCCGTGTACGACGCCTTGAACAGTGGGAACGTCGACGTGCCCCGGCTGCGGCAGGTGCTGGCCGGGCGCCGATGCCGCAGGCAGGCCGACGGGCGCCTGGGCCTAGCGGTCGGCATCGGCCACCGGCTCCGCCCCGATGCGCCGACCAGCCCGGTCCGTCTCTTCTGTCGCGTCAGCGGGCGCAGCGGCCGGTCCTCGGACCAGTTTGTGCCCGGCTGGCCCTGCTCGTTCGTCACCGCCCTGGAATCAGGCCCGACTTCCTGGTGCCGGCTGCTGAACGCCGTCCGTCTCGGTCCGGCCGACGACGTCGCCGAGGTCGCCGCAGCCCAACTGGGCCGCGTGGTCGTCGACCTGATCGAGACCGGTCGCCGGCACTTCGGCGATCGCGACATCCTGATCGTCTTCGATACCGGGTACGACGCCCCGCGTATGGCCCACCTCCTGCGCAGACTGCCGGTGGCGGTCCTCAGGCGGATGCGCACGGACCGGGTGATGCGCAAGCCGGTCCTGGTGCCGTAGATCTCCCCGCCGCAGCGCGTGCGACCCCCGGAGCATGGCAACGAGTTCCGCTTCGCCGAGCCGGAGATCTGGGCGAGCCGGACACGTCGACAGTCCCAGGTCACCGACCGATACGGAACCGCCCTCGCGATGACCTGGGACCGCAGGCACTGCCCCGTCGCACGAGGTGCGGCCGGCGCGCTGCATGTCCGGCGGTGCGTTCCCCAGGCTTGCGGTCACTACTGTCCGCCTGCACTCGGCGCGGCCGCCCGCCGGCCCCATGGCTTGAAGACGGACAGGATGACGTTGGCGAGATACAGCAGGAGCGCGACGGCCGGAACGATCACCATGTTGTAGCGGATGAATCCCAGATCCATGGCTGAGATGGAGCCCACAGGATGCCGGGCCACGGCGTCGACCGCATCGTGCAGTCTGGCGGTGAGGGCGAAAATCGAGGCCACCGTCGCCGCCAGGGTCAGCCAGAACTTGGTACTGACCCAGTAGTACCGAAACAGGCCCCACGACGTGCCGAGCGCCAGCACCACACCGCTGGCCAACGTGAGCAGGCTCAGCGGGATGATCAGAACATCCCCCAGCATTCCCATCGCCCGGTAGGCGGTGCGCAGGGTGTCGGCATTGTTCGTCGCCAGCGCCGTCGTCGCGAGGGTGAGCAGGCAGAGCATCAGGGCCAGCCAGCTGACAGAAACGACCACGTGCACGACGACCATGCTCTTACGGGCCTTCTGAGGCAACCGGTGGCCTGAGCGCCGTAGGGCGCCATCGCCGGCTGGCCTCGTCACCGTCGACGATTCGGCAGAAGGGGGCATGTATGCCTCAATCAGGTCGGGATCACGGGTACGCGGCCAGGCTCTTCCTCGCGACCGTCCGGGGCGTCCGCCGGTGGGAGTAACTCCCGCTGCTTCGGCGGGAGTACGGTCGCTGCTTCGAGCAGTTCACCGGAGGATCTGTACGCCCCCGGGAGTACGCCGACGGCCTTCCTGCGCGGGACGTCCGGCAAGAACGGCTCTGTGAGGGTGAAGAAGCCGGGGCCAGGACTCGCGCTCCGTCGCCACCACAATCCTCGGGAGGGTCCGTCTCCGTGACCACTGCCACGCTCACTCGCACGAACGCCCGGCGCCGGGACTTCGGCGTCCTGTCAGGTGTGCTGTACGTCCTGTTCTTCGTCGCCAGTATCGTCATCGCCGGGGCGCTGGGCCCGTCCGGCACGGTAACGCCGTACTCCAGCGACGCCGAAGTGCAGGCGTACCGGCTGAAGGATCCAGCCATGCTGGAGGATCTCTTCCGCATGCTCGGCCTGCTCCAAGGGCTGTCCGCTCTCGCGCTGCTGGCGTTCGTCCCCCGTCTGACCTCGTTCGTACGCAGGTATGGCAGCGATGTCCGGGCGGGCGTGGTCCGCGCGCTGGCCACCGTCGCCGGAGCGCTCCTTCTGCTCTCGGCGAGTACCAGCTGGGTTCTGGCGCAGATCGGCTCCAGGGCGGAGCTGTCCACGTATCGGGCCGTCTCGGATCTGTACTTCATCACCGGTGCGGGCCCGGCCATCGCCGCCCTTGGTGTGGCGGTCTTTCTGGTCGCCGCGACGGGCCGCGCCGGCCACGCCCTGCCCGCTTGGGTCGCCTGGAGCGGCATGATGATCGGGGCGGCCGGCGTGCTGTCGATGAGCTCGCTCGTCGCCGAGGGCGGCTCGGTGTTCATCCCGGTCGGCCGCTTCCTCGGCTTCGCCTGGTTCATCGCCCTCAGCGTGGTGTTGTGGGGGCGCGGCGGGCGAGCGGATGATCTCAGCAGTACTGGCAAGCCGTAGCGTCCGTCGAAGGCCCGGGCCAGGACGCACATCACCGCACGGATGCAACGGCCTACGACACGAGCACCTCAGGGGGCCGGGTCACCGCCACCCTGCGATCTCGTGCCGGGGTGTACGACGAGCGGGCTTTGGCGCTGCCACGCTCATAGCACGAATCCGTCATGGCTTTCGTAGCGACACGCAGCCGACAGGGGGTGAGCAGACGTCAGTAGATCATCCAGGAGGGCTAATGGTCATTCAATATGCCTGGTCTTCGAGGGGCTTCACGTCCTGACGAGGCGGCAGTCAAAGCCGTAAATACCTCGATCGGCCCCCTGTCGCGAGTCTTTTGATATGACCGATATGACAGGTACGAGTACGTTTGGTCGCAGTCGGCTGACGAGCCGACATCTCCGAGATATCCAGACAGGAGAAGCGACATGAAGCTCGCTCGTTCCACCATGGTGACCGCAGGTGTCTCGGCCGCCGCGGCGCTCGCCGTGACCGGCATCACCTACGCCTCGGCGGCCCCCGCCCAGGCGCCCCAGGCGGTCCCGGCCGCCGCCGCCCCGGCCGCCGCCCCGGCGGCCCCCCTCAGCGGCGACCCCGGACAGGGCAAGAGCAACAACAACGGCAACAACAACGAAGGGCAGGGCAAGGGCAACGAAGGTAAGGGCAACGAAGGCCGGCGCGAGGAAGGCCGGGGCCACGAGGAGCGCAGAGAGGAGGGCCGGATCGAGGTCAACGAGCGGTCCTACTCCGCCCACCCCGGTGACTGCATCACCGTGGTCAGCGGCCTGGGCGCCAAGACCCTGAACATCCGCAACGAGAGCCACAAGCGGGTGGAGGTCTTCCGCGGCGCG
>NZ_JAIQYY010000026.1:57475-120506 GCF_020181035.1 Streptomyces sp. CoH27 | reverse complement strand
ATCGCCACCGTCGGCCCCCACAGCTCCAGCTTCGGCGTCGACGACCTCCACACCAAGGGCATCAAGGTGAAGGACGGCGTCGTGGCCAGCTTCCGCGTGGTCTGCGACGAACGCGGCGAGCGTGGCGAGGGCGGCGAGCGTGGCGAGGGCGGCCGGGGCGGCGAGGGCGGCTGGGGCGGCGAGGGCGGCTGGGACTGACCCGAAGCCCACAGCACGATACGGGGCCCCGGCCCGCCGGAATCGGGCCGGGGGTACCCCTCCCATTGTCTGACAACCCACGCGCCATGCGCACACCACCGGCCCGGACACCAGAGGTCACACCCCTGGCGCCCGGGCCGGCGTCCTTCCTCCCATCGGCCGATCCACCTGGGGATATCCGCCCCGAACGCCTCCCGCGGGCACATCTCCCCGCGCCCTCGTCATCCGTTTCCCTCCCGGCGATTCCCCACCCCCGAACGGGTGAGAAAGGGCGGAACCCGCTCGCCAGGAGGCCGGCCCGGGACCCAGGGCACGTGCAACCAATCGGCCGGTTGCACGGGGTCGTGGTGCAGCACCTGTCGGAACAGGTGACTTGCAGGTCGACATCGGCACAGAGCAGCACCTGTTCGCAACAGCGGCGGCGCTGACCGAGAGGGGGCCTCGCTGCGCGGCGGGACGAAGAGCACGGACAAGCTCGCCCGGGAGGAACTCGCCGGCCTCCGGATGGTGAGAGGTCTTGCGGCCGTGGGAGCACCCTTTGGTGTCGTAGCGTTCGCAGGCGGGTGAAGTCCACTGGCCCGGGGCACAAAGCCAGGTCAGTGGCACGCACCTGTTCCTGGAGATCCAGGCCCGAGGCTGCCGGAGCCGACGGCGCCGGCGCCCGGTGGTCCTGCGGCCGTCGTCGCATCCTGGCGGGCCACGGCCCCGGCAAGGTGAGCACCGCCCCGCCGACCACGGCATTTCTCACTGTTCCGCGTTCACCGCACGATGCGCTGGTGTGGGCGAAGCGACCCCCGGTGTTATTCAATGAGGTGTGCGATCAGGGATCTCGGGGGCCCGTCGCACGGGTCCGAGTACGGCCCCGGCACTGCGCCGGGGATTGCTGAGAGAGCCGCATGGACTCCACACCCTCTCACTCGTCCTCTTCGGCGTTCGACCTGGTCAGCAGCGCCCTGGGGCGTTACATCCCCCGCGACGGGGCGGCAGCGGCCGCCGGTCCTGCCAACGCGCAGGGCGACCGCACCGCCCGTCAACGCGTACTCGACAACGCGGCGGCCGGCCGTCAGGATCAGATTCTGGGCGCGGTCAACCTGGACAGCGATCTGAGAATCACCCGCTGCAATCTGGACGCCCCCGTATTCGCGGGTCTGGACGCCGCGGCCGGGAGTCATTTCGTCGATCTCCTGCCCCCCGGGGACGTACCGACAGTCACACGGCGGTTGCGGCAGGTCCTGGAGACCGGTGAGGCGCACGTCGCGCGGATCCAGCGCCTGCGGCGCGGCGACGGGTCGGAGCTGGTGGTCTCGATGAGCATCCTGCCCGCCGCGGTGCCTCAGGAGGGCCTCACCGTCTCCGTGATCGCCATGGCCACGAGGCTGCACCTGTACGCCTCCGAGACCGCGATCGGCACCTCGCTGGACATCGGCGAGACCGCGCAGTCGCTGGCGCAGTCCCTGCTGGCTTGGGGAGACGTGGCCGCCGTCGACCTCGACTTCGCCGTGTGGACGGGCGAGGGAGTCACCGGGCAGGGACAGGGGCGCATCCGGCTACGGCGGGCGGCCCTGGTGCCGGACCGGGCATGGCCCGAGGGGTACGTGACTCCGGGCGACGATCTTCCCAGCGACGCGAGTCGCCTGCTGGCGCAGGCGGTACGGCGGGACGACGCACCGCAGGCCATCGTCATACCCGACCGGGAGGCGGTCGAGCGGGTGCTCGGCAGTCCGCGAGTGATACGCGCCCTGGTGCCCGGTGACCGGTCGGCGGGTGTGGCGTGCATACCGCTGGTCCTGGACGGCACGCCGCCTGTCGTGCTGGGCGTGGCGGAGGTCTGGCGGCGGGCGGACCGTCCCTTCCGCGACAGCGAGCTGTTCGACCTGCAGGAACTGGTGGCCAGGACCGCCCACCACGTCGACCTGGCCCGTCAGCACCAGCGCGAGCACACGCAGGTGCTGGCGTTGCAGCGGCGGCTGCTGCCCCGGACCGGCGGTGACACGATCGAGATCGCCAGCGTCTACCAGCCCGCCACGCCCGACAGCGCGGGCGTCGGCGGCGACTGGGTGAACAGTTTTCCGCTGCCGGACGGCCGCACCGCGCTGGTGGTCGGTGACGTCGTCGGGCACGGCCTGGGAGCCGCGGCGACCATGGGCCAGCTGAGCATGGAAGCCCGCGCGCTGCTGTCTGCGGGGCTCGCGCCCGACGAGGTCCTGGAGCACCTGGACGAAACCGTGACGCTGCTGGACGACGCTGATTCCGGGCTGGCGGCCGGCTACAGCGCTCTCGGGTCGACCTGCTGCATCGCCCTCTACGACCCCGTCAGCCACCATGTGGCGCTGTCCAGCGCCGGCCACCTCCCTCCGGTCCTGGTCTCGCCGGACGGGCACGCGGGCCCGCTCGCGATCCGCCCTCACCCCGGCCTGGGCGCCGAGTTCGCGCTGCGGGAGCCCTTCGACGTGCACACGTTCGGCGCACCCCCGGGCTCCCTGCTCGCTCTCTACACCGACGGCCTGGTGGAGGATCCGGCCGTGTCGATCGACGAGGGAATCGGCAGGCTGGCGGACACCCTGTCCAGGGTGCACCCCTGGGACGCCCTGCAGCAGGCCGCACGGCACGTCGCCTCCGCGCTGGCACCCGTGCGCCAGCGCGACGATGTGACCCTGCTGCTCGCGCGGATGATCGGCTACCGCAAGGGGGACACCGCGACCTGGCGGCTGCCCGCCCGCGACGACGCCCCCGCCCGTGCCCGCGCGCAGGTCTCCGCGCTGCTGCGGCAGTGGCGCACCAGGGAAGGCACCCGGGACAACGTGCTGCTGCTGGTCAGCGAGCTGGTCACGAACGCGGTGCGCTTCGCCACCGGTCCCATCACGGTACGGCTGATCAGGTCCGGTCGGGGCCTGTTGTGCGAGGTGGGCGACACGGGCAACGGCAGGCCACGTCTGAGCCCGGGCGGCCTCCTCGACGACGGCGGTCGTGGCTTGCACGTTGTGCACAGGCTCACCACGCGGTGGGGGGTGCGGTGGACGGACACCGGCAAGGTGGTCTGGGCGGAAGTCGCCAGGTGACGCGGCCGCGCGGCGGGGGCGCGGCCGGCCGCACGGAAGCGCGGCGAGGGTACGGACGGCGTACGCATCGTCACCCGGCGACACCGACGGAACGGACGGTGGCCTCAGCCGTACCGGTGGCGTGACCGGTGATACGGACGGCCCGTCCGCGGGTACGGGTGGCGCGGGCTCGCGCTACAGCCACTCCCCCTCCAGGGCGGTGGCGGTGAGGCCCGGTGCCGCCGCGTACAGGACGGCGCGGCTGCCCGGCTTCTGCCCTGCGTCGTGCGCCCGTCGCATGATGTCGAACACGGCGGCGCCTCCGCGGTTGCCGCTGGTGTAGCTGTCCCGGCTGTAGTCGAGCAGCCCCGACGGCCACGCGTCGGGCATCGTCTGTTCCATGTACTCCAGCACCCGGGTCCCGCCGGGGTGCGCCAGCAGCACGTCGGGGTGCCAGGAGTCGGGGTCGTCCTGGTAGCGGACGCGCAGCCACTCCCACATCGCGGTGACGGTCTCCTGTACGGCGCGCGGCCCGCGCCGGTCCATCACGAAGTGGGTGCCGTCCGCCCGCGTTTCCAGGCGGTGCAGGTCTTGGGTGCCGGGCAGGGTGTGGTGCCAGGCGGAGTCCAGCCGCAGCACCGACTCGCGCCTCGGCCGGCCTGTGACCACCGCCGCGACCGCGGTGTCCGCGAACAGCAACCGGACGATCAGGGACTCAAGAGTGTCGTCCGCGGGCTGGTAGGTCGTGCTCAGCGCCTCCGCGATCACGACCAGGACCACCCGGTCGGGGTCCGCGGCCACGAGATCCGCCGCCAGCGCCAGGGAGCGGGTTCCCGCTATACAGGCCCACTGCGTGGCCGGCAGCAGCATCACGTCGTTACGGAGCTGAAGCTTGTTGGCCAGGGCGATGTCCAGACCCGGCAGCGCCGGGGTGGTGGAGTGACTGGTGATCAGGCAGTCGATGTCTGCGGCATCCAGCCCGGCGATCTGCAGGGCCCCACGCGCCGCACGCTCCCCGTAGGCCTGCACGGCCTCCCAGGCCGGCGCGGTGCGCTCCTGGACGGTCTGCGGCGCGGGTATCGACTCAAGTGCGGCGATCACGCGGTCCACGTCCTGCTGGGTGAACCCGTCGCGCGCCAGCGCCTCTTGGGCAGCCTCGGTGCCGACAGTCCGCAGGCCGCTGCCGTTGCCCGGCGCGACGACGGTCTCCAACGGCAGCATCCACCCGCGGGTCTCGATGCCCGTACTGGCCGCGATGCCGTCGATCCGCGGCGCCCACGCCGCGTGCGGGTGCCGGTCGCGCACCTCCGCCACGATCTGGCTGGTCTCCACGGCGTGCTCGCCGTGTATCACGGCAGGAGGACAGAGGTAAGCGGCCATAGCGGGGCACCTTCCCGGGGGAGGAGAAATGTCATGAGTGCTGTGTCATGGGTCACTTTGTACTTCGCACCCAAGAGGTTGCCGATGGGCTCCACTTCGGGAGTCGGCATCCGTTTCGAGCATGAACGCCAAATGGACATTTCCGCTGTGATGTAGACAACTTGGGCAGCTCTTTGAGTGCGTGACACTGCACACACGGCCAAAACAGGAAGTCCTCAAAGCGGCTCCGCAGGCCCTGCCTGACTCCCCGTCAGTCAGAGGGATTCCTGGTCATTGCCGCCTGAGCCGGGAGGCGCCCGTGGCGGCACAAACAGGTGTGGGGAGTGGGCGCCGCCGACCGGATGCGGCGCTCGGCTCCTCAGAGTGGCGAAGAATGACGCGGCCGGCGCGCTGTCCCAGCACTGGCCTGTGCGGCGACCGACCGACAGCCTGATTTCCAACTCGGCTTCCAGGGTGGCGAATTCACGGTCGGTGTATCAGCAGCCGAGGGCGGAATGGAAGATCACCGGCCCGGGGGGCGGCGTCGGCGGCAGGCGGACCGCAGCGCCTCGATGACCGGCTCGGTGCGCGGGTGGCCGGGGGCGCCCAGCCGGGCCCCGCCGGGAGGCGATGTCGTTGACGGTGGCCAGGCAGAGCCTGCCACCGTCGGTAGGAACGTAGATGAAGTCGCCGCGCCAGCGGGCGTCACCGCGCTCGGGTCGGACCGGAAGTCGCACAGGAGCAGGTAGAGGCGGGTGGTCGCGTACGGGTCGGGGATGGTGGTGCGGTGTCGTCGTCTGCGGCGCCGGCCACGGCCGTACGGCAGCAACGGATTGACCTGGCCGTCCCCGAGTGCACCAGCTTGCCAGCCCTCCCCCGCGCATCTGCGCCGCTTGTTCGAGTGGGGTCGTGTACGTCGCGGGCGCCGCTGCTCGCTCGGCCTGGTGGCTCGCACAGCATTGGCTGCGTGTTCAATTCGGCGAACAGCCTGGGGGCTCAGAGTGCGATCGACAGCCGATACGATGGGCCACCGCTTCGGCCACTGCGCTGTTGCTCACCAGGGGGAGATTCGTGTCCAGCCGTGTTCAGCCGGTGCAGCATGCCGACCCGCGCCGCGTAGGTCACTACCGCATCGTAGGACGGCTTGGATCCGGCGGTATGGGCACGGTGTATGCCGCGCTCGATGCTGCGGGAGAGCGCATGGCCGTCAAAGTCGTCCATCCAGCGCAGGCTGCAGACGGTGAGTTCCGTGCTCGCTTCCGGAGGGAAGTACAACTCTCCCAGCGGGTCACGGGGCCGTGCCTGGTGCCGATCCGCGATGCCGACACCGAAGCTGAGGTTCCCTGGCTTGCCACGCCCTTCGTTCCCGGCCCCACCCTCGACCGGCATGTGACGGTCAGCGGTCCCCTGGCCGGAGCCCCTCTGTACGCGCTCGCCGCCGGTACCGCGGCCGCACTTTCCACGGTCCACGCCGCGGGCATCGTCCATCGGGACGTGAAGCCGCAGAACGTCATCCTCGCCCCTTCGGGGCCGCACGTACTGGACTTCGGTATCGCCCACGCGCTGGACGGTACTTCCGTCACGCGCACCGGCGTGACGACCGGCACACCCGGCTGGATCAGCCCCGAGCACTACCGCACCGGCGCTGTCGGCCCGGAAGGAGACGTGTTCGCTTGGGGAGCTCTCGTCGCCTACGCCGCAACCGGCCGTCTTCCTTTCGGCACTGGCGCTGCAGACGCTGTGGCATTCCGCGTCATGTCGAGTGAGCCGGAGTTGGAGGGCGTGCCGACCGACCTGCGACGTCTGGTCGAGCAGGCCCTGGCCAAAGAGCCGTCCGATCGTCCGACTGCCACCGAGCTCGCACGTGAGTGCACCGAGTTGCTCGCCGCCCAGACAACTGCCGTCGTCTTGCCCAGCGGTCAGCAGCCTACGCTGATATCCGATCTGGTCAGCCTGCACTGGGACCTGGCGGCCGAAGACGAGCCGACTTGGCCTGTCCCGTCACATCGCGGCAGCCGCATCCGGCTCTATCTGGCCGTCGCCGCCGCGGCCGCCGTCCTCGGCAGCGTCGGCGGTGCCCTGGCCGCCTCCCAGTCGTCCGGCGCCGCCCAAGGCAAGAGCCCCTCGCCGACCAACCGGACGACCACAGCCGCCACCGCTGCCGCTGCGGTTCAGGGGTCCACCCCGCAATCAAACGGCCCTACTCCGTCTCGCTCCGAAGAGCCGGCCGCCCCGCAGAGCCCGCAACAGGCAGCTGTTCCCTCCCCCGCGTACACCCGCAGCGACGACGCGCAGCCCACCATCGACGAATGGGTGAACGCGCGAGTGCCGGCCACGCCGGCTGAGAAGACGGCCGCCCAGCAGCTGACCGACGACACAACCTCCGTGCTTCGGGGACAGCAGTACATGGGCGACACCGTGACCGTGACCTTCAACCCCGAGGCCCAGACCATGTTCGTCACCTTCGGCCCAGGGACGTACCCCGAAGGGCAGGACTACCACGACGACACCAACTGGACCGATGTCGTCCGCGGCCTCATGTTCGGCAGCTGTTCCGAAGCCCAGCAAGACTTCCACAACGACATCACCTGGCCCTACGGCCGCGCCGTCGTCGTCTACCGCGAATCCATGGCCAGCCCCGTCATCGCCGACTTCCGCGACGTCACCCACATCGACAGCTGTCGCGTATAGACCTCGCACAGCCCCCTCCGTACAGCCGGCGAAGAGGACCAGGAGAGGGCGCGCACGCCCATTGCTCACCGCAGGAGCGGCCGGAGCCGTTCCCACTGAGTACCCGTCAGATCGCCTCTGTCTCCTGCGGTCCTGCCAACGACTGGGCTGACCGTCAGGGCGCTGTCCAGGGCGTGGTGATGCTCGGCACCGACGCTGCATACGGTAGAGGGGCCCGGCGGAGTGAGAGGACGCAAAAACGTGGATGTGTACGAGGCCGTGGACAGTCGCCGTGCTGTGCGAGCGTTCAGCGATGAGCCGGTATCCAGAGAGATACTCGAACGAGTGCTGGCTGCGGCGACGCGGGCTCCGTCGAGCGGGAACCTCCAGCCGTGGCACGTATACGTGGTGACCGGCGAGCCCTTGGCCGAACTGAAGAGGCGCGCGACGGCCCGGGCACTGGCGGGAGACCCGGGTGATGAGCGGGAGTATCCGATGTACCCGGCCGAATTGACGTCGCCGTACCTGGACCGTTTTTCCGCCGCGGCCGCCCAGCGATACCAGGCGTTGGGAATCGAGCGCGACGACCCCGACAGGCCCAAGCGGATCGCCGCCTTGAACACGGGGGCCTTCGGGGCGCCGGTCGTCCTGTTCTGCTACCTCGACCGGACAATGGGGCCCGGGCAGTGGGGGGATGCGGGGATGTACTTGCAGACGGTCATGCTGTTGCTGAGGGCGGAAGGGCTGCACAGCTGCCCCCAGGTGATGTGGACCATGTACCGCAATACCGTCAGCCAGACAGTCGGAGCCGACGACGGGCTCGTACTGTTCTGCGGCGTCTCGGTGGGATTCGAGAAGGAAGGCGTGCCACGGCTGCGTACCGGGCGGGCGGACATGGCGGAAACAGTGAGCTTCATCGGAGTGTGACCGCAAGGTCGCCAAGATCCACAGGACAGACCGTCTCCACAGCTCAGCGGACCGAGCCGGCGAGGTTGCGTCGACCGCGCCGCGTTCTGGGCTCCGTGAGATCGCCGCCGGGACAACCCGAGTGAGCCACCCTCCAGCACCGCGAACAACCGTGAGCGGAGGTGTAGTTGAGCCACCCCATCGGGTGTGGTCCGGGCTGCGGAGCAGGGCGCGTCCATGCCGGTGCTGATCAAGCTGACCGGACATACGTCGGTTCGAAGCCTCACGAAGTACGCGCGGGTGTCCGATAAAGGTCTCCCGAACTCCTTGTGCGAAGCGGCATTTCATGACCTGTTCCAGGGGCAAGTACGGTCTGATTCATGGAGTGGAGCTTTCAGACAGCCGAAGAACTCGCGGCCGCCTTGCGTGCCGGTGAAGTGACCTCGGCGGAACTGGCCGAAGAGGCGATCGCCCGTATCGAGCGGGACGACAAGGCGATCAACGCGATCTGTGTGCCGGACTTCGACCGTGCACAGGTCGCCGCGCGCGATGCCGACCAGGCGCGCGCCCGCGGTGAGGACCGGCCGCTGCTCGGCATTCCGGTGACGGTCAAGGAGTCCTACAACATCGCCGGGTTGCCCACGACCTGGGGCATTCCGCAGCACCGGAACTACATGCCGGCCGAGGACGCGGTGCAGGTGTCGCGACTCAAGGCCGCAGGCGCGGTGGTGCTCGGTAAGACCAATGTGCCCCCGGGACTGCAAGACATCCAGAGCTTCAACGAGATCTACGGCACCACCAACAACCCGTGGGATCACGGTCGCACGCCGGGTGGATCCTCCGGCGGATCAGCGGCGGCCCTGGCGTCCGGATTCGGCGCGCTGTCCATCGGTTCCGACATCGGCGGTTCGTTGCGCACCCCCGCGCACTTCTGCGGTGTCTACGCGCACAAGCCGACACTCGGACTGGCGGCGAACCGCGGTATGGTCCCGCCGCCCGCGCCGGCACTGCCGGTCGACCTTGACCTCGCCGTCGTCGGTCCGATGGCGCGCACTGCCCGCGACCTCACGCTCCTGCTCGACGTCATGGCCGGACCGGACCCCCTCACGCTCGGTGTGGCCCACGACTTGACGCTGCCGCCCGCGCGCCACGAGCGGCTCTGCGACTTCCGGGTCTTGGTCCTCGACACGCATCCGCTCATTCCGACCGGGTCCGCTGTGCGGGCGGGCGTGAACCGGGTGGCCGACGCGCTTGTCGACGGCGGCGCCCGCGTCCAACGGCACAGTCCGCTGCTGCCCGATCTGACCGAAGCCGCGGTGCTCTACACGCAGTTGCTGTTTTCGAGCTCCGCTGCGCGTTTTCCTGTCGAAGCGTACGAGCAGCTGCGGACCCTCGCTGCCGGACTGAGCGCAGACGACCGGAGTCTCGATGCGACGCGGCTGCGCGGCATGGTGTTGAGCCACCGCGACTGGATCGAGGCGAACAGCCGTCGCGAGCTCCACCGCCACGGCTGGCGGCAGCTCTTCGCCGAGTTCGACGCCGTGGTGTGCCCCATCACCCCCACTCCCGCGTTCCCGCACGACCACAACCCCGATCCGAGGGAACGCCGGATCGACATCGACGGCGTCGCGTACCCGTACCTCGACCAGCTCGTCTGGGCCGGTGTGGCCACCATGCCCGGCCTACCCGCCACCGCCGTACCAGCGGGCCGGTCCCCCGAGGGACTGCCGGTGGGAGTGCAGCTCATCGGTCCGATGTTCGAGGATCGCACCTCGCTGCGGCTGGCCGAACTGCTTGAGCAGAAGATCGGCGGCTTCCAGGCACCGAAGTAGGGCGTACTACCCGGTGTCCGTCGAGGACGAAGTGCCTCCAGGCAACCTTTGTTGATCTCCTCGATCCGTGCGGCGATCCTGTCCTGAAGGCGCCACAGGGCCTCCTCGGCGTCTGCGTCTGCGTCTGCGTGCCCGCGGTAGCGTCCAAGGTCCACTGGCCGTCGTCACGCGGTGCACTCGCCCGGAGCGGTTGGGCGGTTCGTCCCGGAAGGAGAGCCGGAAGCACTGCCCACCCGGCGCAGTCACGGCGCTCAGACCGTCGCCGTTGTGGACGCGATCCTGGAGACCGCCGTCGCGCTCGCGGCCGAGCACGGCCTGGCGACAGTGACGATGTCACACATCGCGAAAGAACCCGGGATCGGGCGCGCGACGCTGTACACGTACTTCCCGGACGTCCAGTCGATCCTGATCGCCTGGCACGAACACCACATCGCCGCGCACCGGGCCCGGCTCGCCCAGGCCCGGGAGCACGCCGATGGGCCGGCGGAACAGCGCGAAGCGGTCCTGTGCGAGTACGCGCACATCGCCCACGAGCGACGCGATGACGGCGAGATCGCCGCCCTCGGCCACCGGGACCAGCACGTCGTCCAGGTCCAGCGGCCATTGCACGGCCCGGTGCGCGACGTCATCACCGAAGCGGGCCACGGCGGGCCCTGTCCGCGACGACGTCTCCCCCGGCGAACCGGCCGGCTATTGCCTGCGCGCCCTGTCCGCCGCCGCACGGCTGCCCTCCGAGGAAGCCGTCGACCGTCTCGTCGACGTCACCCTCTCCGGCCTCCGACCGTCACCCTGAGAAAAACGGACCCTCACCACTGAGTGCGGAGCGCCTGCGGGCGTTCAGGGCCGACCGCTCGGCCCCGGGCCGAGGCGTTCGCGGCCGGCCTTCCCGACGTCGCCGCGCAGCTGCACACGGACGCCCCGGAACCGTACCCGAGCGCGGTCGGGGCCGATGGGCTGTACGACGATCCCCAACGGCCCACCGGCGGTGCGTGCTGGGCAAGTTCGCCGACGGAAAGTGAAGCCGCGTCAGCTTGTGGGAAGGCTGAACGTGTAGCCCTGCCCGGTCAGCCAGGGAAGCAGTTGGCGCAGGGCTGCTACGGTCTGGCTGCGGTCGCCGCCGCCATCGTGCATGAGGATGATGCCGCCGGGACGCAGTTCCTGTTTCGCGGTGGCAAGGATCGAGGCGACACCGGGGCGCGACCAGTCACGGGTGTCGACGGTCCAGCCCAGCGGGCGTAGACCGGCTTGCACAGCTATCTGGCGGTTATCGGGGCTGAAGTCACCGCCGGGGGCACGAAACCACCTGATCCGGGTGCCTGGCCCGCCAGCCTTGCTGATCATGTCCTTGGCCGCGGTGATCTCGTGGACCTGCCGGTCGTGTGGGAGGGTGCGCATCGGTTGGGGGTGGTCCACGGTGTGGTCACACAGCAGGTGGCCGTCGGCGATGATGCGCTTGACCAGGGCGGGGTTCGCGGCCGCCTGTGTGCCGACCTGGCAGAAGGTCGCCTTGGCGTGGTACTGCGCGAGCAAGTCCAGGATTTGGCCGGTGGCCGTCCCCGGGCCGTCGTCGAAGGTGAGTGCCACGGTCCGGCCGCCCGCCGCCGTGCTGTAGGCGATCGAGGCACTCGGGGCCTTGCCATGGGTGGCGTGCGCGCTGTTGTCAGATGCGGCGCTTGCGCTCGTGCTGATGCCGGCCAAGGCGAATGAGACGGCAATCGTGCAGCCGACAACCACACGGCGCAACAGGCGGACGGAGTCTGGATTCGGCATGCCGTACTTACTCCTGGCATTGCTGGCCATTCAGGGATGGCGACGACGGGTCCCCACGACGATGACCGAATGTCTCACCGAAGCAAAGCATTCGCTGATATTTGGGGCTTTTGTCACAACTCGATACATGGTGACTGTGTGTTTCAGTACCGCTACTCTTCGGCAGCCAGAGACGGAATGCCGGCCACGGGCTCGGGCTGCTCCTGTCAGGCGGTCCCACGGTGATACGAACGCAGCCCGGCTGCTCTGACCTGGTGCGCTTACGCTTCGTCGGGGCACAGCACGCCGAAGCCGCCGACATACCTCACCAGCACGGGGTACCGGGCACGGCACGGGTGCACGCCCGGCCCGCACCTGTCGTGGCACCCTGTCGCCGGGCCGGAAGCCGTCCTTCTCCAGACTTTGACGTGTCTCATGAGACATGTGGTGACGGTCGCCGGCTTGCCTTGCTCATGAATGGGCCCGCGAGGAGGATCAGACCGGTTCTCGTCGTAATGGGCTGAGGGCTGTGTTCGGTGCAGGCGTCCGTGCGTTTGTCCAACGGTCGATAGATGAAGGTTCTCGACCCTCGGCACCGTGCAGCTGGCGTCACATCATGTGACGCCACACCGCAGACTTTCCGAGGGCTCCTGCTGGGCCCCGCCATCGATCGCCCGGTCAGGCGTCGGGTGCAGAGGCAGGCGAGGGCGGTTCGGCGTCGCTGATGTGGGTGGCGAGGTTGGCTTCGAGGCGTTCGAGGACGGCGAGGGTCTCACTGAGTTCAGCACCGGTGAGACCGCCGGCCACGTAGTCCTCCAGGCGGGCCCAGAGGTCTTCGACCTGTCGGCGCAGGGCCTGGCTGGCGGCAGTGGGTTCGACCAGGACGGAACGCTTGTCGCTGGTGGAGCGCACGCGGCGCACGAAACCGGCCTTCTCCAGACGCTGGATGGTGCGGGTCATGGTGGCAGCGTCGGCGCCGACGTGCCGGGCCAGGTCGGTCTGGCGCATCCGGCCGCGGTCCCACAGCTGCATCATGACGAGTTCCTGGGCCGGGTGCAGGCCGACCTCGCGCAGCAGCTGGCCGGCGAGCATGCGGTGCAGACGGGCCACCCGGAAGATCGCATGGCTGATCGGTCCGCGGCGTGCAGCCTCGGGGAGTTCCCCGGTCGCGGGGGCCTGGGGCATTGCCTCGGATTCCACGGTGCTTCCCTCTGCCTTCTCAACGTGCGGCCGTGCTTGCAGCGCATGTCTGCGGCGGCCGGTGCTGGGCCGACCGCCGCGGACAGCCCTCAGGTCCGCATCCTGAGGGCAGGGTATGTGCTGCTCAGGTGCGGCATGTCCGGTGGGCTTGGGTCTGTCGCCGAAGCGTCAGGCGCGGGCTTCCTCCAGCGTCGGGTAGTCGGTGAACCCCTTCTCGTCCCCGCCGTAGAAGGTGGCCGGATCGGGCGCGTTGAACGGGCCGCCCTGGGCCAGTCGGGCGGGCAGGTCGGGGTTGGCGAGGAAGAGGGCTCCGTAGGCGACCAGGTCGGTGGTGCCGTCCTCGATGAGCTCCAACTCGGCTGGTCCGGTGGGCTCCTGGCCGGTGAAGGGGTTGAGGATGAAGGCCGTGGGCCATGCCTTGCGCAGCCGGAGCGTCAGATCGCGCGCGCCGGGGGCTTCCATCTGGTGCAGGTAGGCGAGGCTCAGCGGGGCGAGGGCCTCGACCAGGGCGGCGTAGGTGGCCTCGGCGTCGGCGGTGTCGGACTCGTCGATGTCGTTGTAGCGGTTGCCCGGAGACATGCGGAAGCCGACCTTGTCCGCGCCGACTGCCTCGGCGACGGCCTTGGCGGTCTCCACGGCGAAGCGGATGCGCTGCTCGGGGCTGCCGCCCCATTCGTCGGTGCGCTGGTTGCTGTTCGGGGCGAGGAACTGGTGGATGAGGTAGCCGTTGGCGCCGTGCAGCTCGACGCCGTCGAAACCCGCCTCGACGGCGTTGCGCGCGGCGGCAGCGAAGTCCGCGATGGTGGCGCGGATCTCCGCGTCGGTGAGTTCATGCGGGGTGACGAAGTCCTGGGGGCCTTCATGGGTGTACACCCGCCCGGCGGCCCGGACGGCGGAGGGGCCGACGGGCTGCAGGCCCATGAGCGCCGGGTGTCCGACCCGTCCGGTGTGCATGATCTGCAGATAGATCACGCCGCCCTGGGCGTGTACGGCGTCAGTCACGTTTCGCCAGGCAGCGACCTGCTGTGCGGTGTGGATGCCGGGGGTGTCGGGGTAGCCCTGACCGACCCTGGAGGGCTGGACACCTTCGGTGACGATCAGCCCGGCGGAGGCGCGCTGCGCGTAGTAGTCGGCCATCAACGGCATGGGGCTCTGGCCGGGGCCGTAGGCGCGGCTTCGGGTCATCGGTGCCATCACCAGGCGGTTGGCCAGGCGCTTGCCGCCCAGCTCGTAGGGCTCGAATGCCTTCGACATCGTCATCTCTCTTCGGGCGATGGGGCTGTGTGGACGGGGGCGCGGCTTCCCGCGACCTCATTACTTGTCCGAACAGTTAAATCCCGAACCGATCTTCCCGGAAGCGCATGTGAGCCGCATCACGTGGATGGCAAGTGCCGCGCAAAGGTGCAGATGTACGGTTGCTTGCAGGCGCGCAGAAGTCACCTAGAAGGCGGGTCAAGGCCATTACTTGCTCGAACAACTTCGTGCGGGGATCAAGTGGATTCGACTCCACGTCCAGCTCAATGTCGGCACGGCTCCTCCCCAGCCCCCGAGAGGGGCTCAGCCGCGCATCCCCTGCAGCATCACGCCCAGGTAGCGGCGGCCGGACTCCAGGCGTGCCGACCGGTCTTCGCTGTGGACGTTGGCGGCGAAGGCGATCCCGCACATGAGCGGCAGCAGATCGCCCCAGGTGACGACGCCATGGACGAGGCCTTCCGTGCGCGCGCGGTCGAGCAGTCGGCCGGCCAGTGAGTCCAGCGTGGCGGTCAGCTCCTCTGGATAGTTAATCCAAGTCATGCCCGCCCTGGCCGAGCACTTCACCGTTATCGCCCCTGACCTGCGGGGCATGGGCGCCAGTGACAAGCCCGCCACCGGTTACGACGCCGCCACACTCGCTGACGACATGGCGGAGTTGATGACCGAGCTGGGGCATGAGAGCTTCGCCGTCGTCGGCTATGACCTGGGCATGCTGGTCGGCTACGCCCTGGCCGCGAGCCATCGTGAACGCGTCACCCGCCTCGTCGGCGCCGAGTCGATCCTTTCCGGTCTCTCGCCGTCCCCGCCGCTGATGTCGGACCCGGCGACCAACGAGTTCCTGTGGCACTTCGCCTTCAACCGCCTCACGGACATCAACGAGCGCATAGTCGCCGGCCGCGAGGAGATCTACTTCGGCTACAACTTCACGACCAAGACCGCCGTCCCGGGCGCCATCCCGCAGCAGGCCATCGACGTCTACGTCGACCAGCTGCGCGATCCGGCCGCGCTGCGCGCCAGCTTCGAGTACTACCGCACCCTCGACACGTCCGCTGAGCACGCTCTGCGCTGGCGCGACGAGGGCCCGCTCACGATCCCGGTCCTGGCGATAGGCGGCCAGCACAGCACCGGCACCATGCCCGAGGAGACCCTGCGCCTCGTGGCCACGGACGTCAGAGGAGTGACATGCAGAGGCCGGCACCGACGGTGCGCAGCACCAGCGAGACCAGAGCGATACGACCGGCGCGGGCAACCGCCCCGGCAGCGGTGCCCACGATCGTGAGCGGAGGGCACCCATGAGCGCCGACGTCATCGTCTCGGGCGCAGGCCCGGTCGGTCTGCTGACCGCCGCGCTCCTGGCCTCGGCCGGGGTGAAGGTGGAGGTCTTCGAGCGGCTCACCGAGCGCAGCGAGAACTCCCGTGCCGCCGTCCTGCATCCCCGCACGCTGGAGGTCCTCACCACCGTGCGGGCCGAGGACGGCCGCACGCTCACCGACATTCTGCTGTCGCACGGCCACACGGTGCCCCGGACGCACTTCGGCATGCTCCCGCAGCTGCTGAATTACACCGAGCTGGACACCCCCACCCCTACATCCTGCAGATCACCCAGGCCACCACCGAGAGGGTGCTCGCCTCGCTCGTCGAAGCACGCGGCATCCCGGTGCACTACGGCCAGGAGGTCACCGGATTCGAGCAGGACGACACCGGCGTGCGCGTGCGCGCAGGCGACACCGTCCACACGGCCCGATACCTGGTCGGAGCCGACGGCGCATGGAGCCAGGTCCGCCAGCAGGCCGGCGTCGAGTTTCCCGGCACGCCCGGCAACACGGTGTCCTACCTTGCAGACGTCCACTTGGACGCGGCACCGGAGCACGCGGCTCACGTCTGGGATCAGGAGAACGGCTGGGTCGGTGTCGTGCCGCTCTTCGACGGCATCCAACGCGTGTTCGGCGTTCTGCCCGAGGACACCGGCCTGACGCCCGAGCAGGTCGCCGCCCGGCGGAGCCAGCCGCTCACCGTCGAGGACCTGCGCGGCATCCTCAAGCGCATCGTCGGCACCGACTACGGGCTGCGCAGCGCGGTGTGGATCTCCACGGCCGGCAACACCACCCGCCACGCCAGCCAGTACCGGGCCGGCCGTGTCTTCGTGGCCGGTGATGCCGCGCACGTGCACTTTCCGGCGGGTGGCCAGGGAGTCAACGTCGGCATGCAGGACGCCGTCAACCTCGCATGGAAGCTCGCGGCCGAGGTCAAGGGCCGGGCCACACCCCTGATCACCGGCGGCGCAGCCTCCTACGACCGTGAACGCCGCCCGGTGGCCGAGTCACTGGCGCAGAACACGCAGGCCCAGACCGCGTTGATGACCACGTTCACCCCCCAAGGCGCGGCAATGCGCGAGCTGATGAGCACGCTGCTCGCCCGTCCGGAGACCAACGCGCACCTGGCCGGACTGCTGTCAGGGCTCAGCGTCTCCTACGACACCCCCGATGCGGGCCACCCGCTGGACGGGCACCGCGTGCCGGACCTGCACCTGCCGGACGGGGACACACTGCTGCGCCGACTGCGCGTCGATCGCTTCCTGTTGGTGGACTTCACCCCAGCCGACGAGTTCGACGCGCTGGGCTCGCCGACGGTAGAGGTGGTTCCCGCCAGGCCCTGGTCCGGATTGGCGGCCGCGCTGGTACGGCCCGACGGACACCTCGCCCGCGCGTGGAACACAGCGGACGCCCACCAGGTCATAGCGGCACTGACCGACTGGGGCGGCTCCTGACAGCACGCGTCCACCTGGCCGCTCACTCCTCCCCCTGACGAAAGGACGACCCCCACCATGTCCTTCACCGAAGAAGAGATCGCCTACATCCGCGCGCAACACCTGGCCCGCGTCGCGACCGTCTCGGCAGACCGGCAGCCCGACGTCACCCCGGTCGTGACCTCACGCCCCACCCGTGCCGTTCGGTGACCGTGTCCGGTGACGAGTGGTCAGCGGTCAGCGGTCAGCGGTGCGTACAGTTTTCAATCCCCTGCGGCCTCGACCGTCTTCTCCCGCCCCATTGTGTTGCTCCTTGCGCCCCTTTACTGTTCGACTTTGCCTGAGTCTGTTTGATGTTGATTGCTCAGGCGGTATGGAGGCCGCAGTGCGGAGTAATCGGTTCGGTTCAGAAGCTGCAAGACCCGGTCGCCGTCGGTGGTGGAGGCCAGTGCTCGCGACGGCCGCGACCGTCGCCCTGGCCGCGGGCACGACCGCGCCCGCCGTGGCGCAGGACGTCGGCGGGCAGGCACCCGCCACCGCGTCCGCCGCCGGTCCGCGGGCGCACACGGTGAGTCTCGACGGCTATTCATTCCTCGTCGACGGCAAGCGCACCTACCTGTGGTCCGGCGAGTTCCACTACTTCCGGCTCCCGAGTCCGGACCTGTGGCGCGACATCTTCCAGAAGATGAAGGCCGCCGGGTTCAACTCCACCTCGCTGTACTTCGACTGGGGATACCACTCGCCGAAGCCGGGTGCGTACAACTTCAGCGGGGTGCGTGACGTCGACAAGCTGCTCGATATGGCCGAGGAGGCCGGGCTCTACGTGATCGCGCGCCCGGCACCGTACATCAACGCGGAGGTCGACAGCGGCGGTCTGCCCGGCTGGATGACCACCAAGGCCGGGCACAACCGCAGTGACGACCCTCAGTTCCTGAAGTACGCGGACGAGTGGCTGACCCAGATCGACCGGATCATCGCCCGACACCAGCTGACCAACGGCACCGGGTCCGTCATCGCCTACCAGGTCGAGAACGAGTACTACAACGGCTCGGCCGCCGGCCGCTCCTACATGAAGCACCTGGAGGACAAGGCCCGCGCCGACGGCATCACGGTACCGCTGACCGGCAACAACAACGGCACCTTCAACTCCGGTACCGGCGCCCTGGACGTCGACGGACCGGACTCCTACCCGCAGGGCTTCAACTGCTCGAACCCCTCGAAGTGGAACGGCGTCCCCGACATCAGCTACGACCACCCGGCCGGCAAGCCGCTGTACTCGCCGGAGTTCCAGGGTGGCGCCTTCGACCCCTGGGGCGGGCCGGGCTACGACAAGTGCGCCCAGCTGATCAACGACCAGTTCGCCAACGTGTTCTACAAGCAGAACATAGCCGTCGGCGCCACCGCGCAGAGCTTCTACATGACCTACGGCGGCACCAACTGGGGCTGGCTGGGCATGCCGGAGAACTACACGTCGTACGACTACGGGGCCGCGATCCGCGAGAACCGTCAGCTCGATCCGAAGTACTACGAGGACAAACTGATCGGGTACTTCACGCAGTCGGTCGACCCGCTGACCAAGACCGAGGCGATCAGGTCCACGCCGCCGGACGGCTCCGCGGTCGTCGACACCGCTCGGATGAACCCCGACACCAAGACCCAGTTCCACGTCCTGCGGCACGGGAACTCCACGTCCACGTCGGTCGACAAGACCCACATCTCGCTGGACTTCAACGCCCAGCCGTCCGCGGACACCACCTACACCTGGGATGACCCCGACTCCGCGCTGCAGTACGCCGGTTCGTGGTCGCACGTGGCCGACCAGAGCTACACCGGCGGCGACTACAAGCACACCGAGTCGTTCTCCAACAAGGCCGGTGACTCGCTCACCGTCCCCTTCGACGGCACCGCGATCCGCTGGATCGGCCCGAAGACCAACAACCACGGCTACGCCGACGTCTTCCTCGACGGCACCAAGGTCGCGACGGTCGACGACTCCGGCGGCGAGAACCAGGCGGTGATCTTCCAGAAGACCGGGCTGACGTCCGGAGCACACACACTGAAGATCGTCGTCAACGGGAACCACAGCTCAGGGTCCACGGACAACTACGTGTCCATCGACGCCATCGACGTATCGACGGCCGCCAACACGACGCCGACCTACCCCATCGTGCCGCAGCAGCCGGGCACGGCGATCACCCTCGACGGGCGCGACTCGCACGTGATCGTGGCGAACTACCGGCTCGGGGATTCACAGCTGCAGTACTCGACGTCGGAGATCATGACCCACGCGACCATCGGCAACCGGGACGTCGCCGTACTGTACGGAGACTCGGACAGCGACGGCGAGACCGTGCTGCGCTACTCCTCCAAGCCCACCGTGACCAGCAGCGGCGGCACGGTCACGACCACCTGGGACGCGGCCACCGGTGACCTGCGGCTGAACTACACGCACAAGGGCCTGATCCGCATCGGCATCAGCGGCGGCGAAAAGCGCCCGCTGCTGCTGCTCGTCGGCGACAAGGCCACGGCGAAGACCTTCTGGCGTCAGGACACGGCGACCGGCCCGGTGCTGGTGCGCGGCACCCACCTGCTGCGGACGGCGACCAGCCTGGACGACGGCCACACCGTGGCGCTCGCCGGCGACAACGCCGATGACAAGAACATCGAGGTGTTCACCTCCGCCGACCACGTCACCTGGAACGGCAAGGCATTGGACACCCAGGCCACCGGCGCAGGAAGCCTCGCCGGGAAGATCCCGATGGCTGCCCCGGTACACCTGCCGACGCTGACGAACTGGAAGCACGCCGAGGAGTCCCCCGAAGCGACCCCCGGTTTCGACGACTCCAGTTGGCAGGTGGCCGACAAGACGACCACCAACAGCGTCTCCGGCATCAACTCGCTGCCTGTGCTCCACGCGGACGACTACGGGTTCCACACCGGCAACACGTGGTACCGCGGCCGCTTCCGCGCCACCGGCAAGGAGACCGGCATCCACCTGGTCTCGGACTCCGGCGGAAACGCGCAGGCGTTCTCCGCCTGGCTGGGCGGCACCTTCCTGGGCAGCTCCACCACAGGCAGCGCCGACTTCACCTTCCCGGCCGGTTCGGTGAAGTCGAAGGGCGACAACGTCATATCCGTGCTCACCGTGAACATGGGGCACGAGGAGGACTACAACTCGACCAACGGCAACAAGACCGCGCGCGGCCTCACCAGCGCCTCCCTCGTCGGGGCACCGCTGACCTCCGTCACCTGGCGGTTGCAGGGCGTTCGGGGTGGCGAGGACCTGCAGGACCCGGTGCGCGGCCCGCTCTCGACCGGCGGCCTGTACGGCGAACGGGCCGGCTGGTCACTGCCGGGCTACCCGGACGGCAACTGGAACCAGGTGTCCCTTCCGACGACAGACACACGCCCCGGGGTCTCCTGGTACCGCACCGACGTCACCCTGGACCTGCCGCACGGCCAGGACACCTCGCTCGGGCTGACGTTCACCGACGACCCGTCACGCAAGTACCGTGCCACGATCTTCGTGAACGGCTGGCAGGTCGGCAACTACGTCAACTACCTCGGCCCGCAGCACACCTTCCCGGTGCCCAACGGCATCCTGAATCCGAACGGCCGGAACAGCATCGCCATCGCCGTGTGGAATCTGGACGGCAGCACCGGCGGGCTCGGCAAGGTCTCGCTCACCGACTACGGCAGCTACGCCTCGTCCCTGCGCGTCGCGCCGAACGACAGCCCCCGCTACGACCACCGGACGTACGCGATGCCGAAGCGTCCGGGAGCGGATGTCACCCTGGACGTGCCGGACACCGCTCAGTCGGCACAGGCCTTCACGGCCGAGGCGACGGTGCGGGTACCGAAGGACCGGCCGTCCGCATCCCGACTGACGGCCTCGCTCTCCGCACCCGATGGCTGGATCGTGAGCGCCACGAGCCCCACGTCGGTCAAGCGCGTGCAACCCGGCGAATCGGCCACCTTCACCTGGAAGGTCCAGCCGCCGGCCGGGAAGCTGCCCTCCGCCTCGGCACTCACCGCCAGGGTGCACTACCTGCAGAACGGACGGCAGGCCTCCGGCGGTGACGAGCGCATCGTCGGCGGGATCCCGCCGGCTCCGCCGGCCGGGAAGAGCGCTGTGAGCGACCTGCCGTTCCTGTCGTCCACCAACGGGTGGGGTCCGGTGGAGCGCGACACCAGCGTCGGCGAACAGGCGGCCGGGGACGGTCGTCCGATCAGTATCGCCGGAGTCGGTTACGCCAAGGGCCTGGGCACCAATGCGGTCAGCGACGTCGAGCTCTACCTCGCCGGACAGTGCTCCCGGTTGACGGCGGACGTCGGTGTCGACGACGAGACAGGCGGTGCGGGAACGGTGACGTTCTCCGTGATCGCCGACGGCAAGACCTTGGTGACCACGCCGACGCTCCGCGGCAAACAGGCCGCGGTGCCGATCGACGTCGACGTCAGCGGCGCCCAAGTGGTCGACCTCAAGGTCGGTGACGCCGGCGACGGCAATGGCAACGACCACGGAGACTGGGCGATGCCGACGCTGACGTGCGGCTAGATGTGCAGCTGACGGACGCCTGCGACAGTGGGTCCCGGATCTTCTGTCGCAGGCGTTCAAAGGGGGTCCCGTCGGCCCCGGCGATCTGACGCGAAGGACAACTCCAACGGCTTGCTCCAGCCCACTCCGTCTCCGGCTCAGGGACCCGGACACGCGGAGCCCAAGGGGGCACCGTCCTGGGGACGGCGGTTTTCGACGACGGCGCCGTGGAGCAAACGCGAAGCAGGTAGTGACGGCTGCCCACTCGGCTTCCTGCTGACTCCTTCGGCCGTCGCGGCATCGAGACCGGACTGCGGCTCGAAAGCCCGAGGCCGTTCGCCACGCTCCGCCAGATTCCCGGATCCTGGCTCGTACAACAGCGGGCCGGGCACCGAGGGTCGGGATGAGCGCGAGGTCCGAGGCTTGTCCCGGACCGTGGCGGCCCGTGGAGGTTGCCACCCAGGGCACGGGCCTCGATTCGTACGGGCTGTAGCTGAACCACGCTGTGCTGATCGGCTCCTGCCGCTGGGCGTGGTGGTCCCCGGCTCTGATCGGTTTGCCCGCCGGTACGTCGACGGCGCAGTGGTTCGTGGTGAGCATGTACTTCGCCTTGGCGGTCACACGACACCGAAGCCCGGCGTGCAGTGCTCCGTTGCAGCCGTCCCGTTCATTGCGGCGCTGGGGTACCCGAGCCACCGGGTCATCCGCGCACCTGATGGTCTTCAGCTGCCTCGCGAGGAGGCCGCCTTCTCCATCTCGATGCGTACCGACGGCGCGTGCCACCGGACCAGCTCCCCGACCGGGGCCCGGGCCCCGCTGCGGAGCCTGGGAACGCCTCCACGCCGACGAAGACATTACACGCCGCTCCTCATCAGCCATGACACCGTGCGGGGCGACCTCCGCTCGGGGCGCGATGAGGTCCTACGGGTCACCGCGGCACCCCTGGCGGTGCCCCACGGGGTGATTGCGGCGCCGGCAACGCGTACCTCCGCTCGGCGCTGAGGACACCCCGGCACCCTTCTTGCCACCGAGAGACTCGCGCTCGCATGTGAGCAGGTTCTTGACCCCGAAGTACAGAATTGGCTAGCCTCCCACTCATGGGCAGGCCCAAGCAGTTCGATCCACAAGCCGCCGTTGGCGAGGCTATGGAAGTCTTCTGGCGCAAGGGGTATGCCGCAACCACGCCGCAGGACCTGGTGGACGCTCTGGGTATCGGCAAGGGGAGCCTGTATCACGCCTTCGGGAGCAAGCGGCAGCTTTTCCTGCTCGCACTGCGACGGTACGGCGACGCCCAGGTGGCCGCACTGACGGAGCGGTTGCGGGGGTCGGGTCCGGTCAAGGACAAGCTCCGAACCGCGCTGCGGGATCTGGCGCAGTTCGATCTCACGGACCCGTATCTACGCGGCTGTATGGCCGTGAACACGTCGGCCGAACTTACCGGCGCAGGCGAGGAGGCAGCCGCTGTGATCCGAGGCGTGTTCGACCGGATTGAAGGCGCGCTGCTGGCGGCGGTCGAGGAGGGCCTGCGCACCGGGGAGATCGACTCGCGTCGCGATCCGCAGGAGATCGCGAGCGGGTTGCTGGCCACCATCATCGGCATGCATGTGCTGGCCAGGACCGCCGACGGCCCCGAACGCCTGACGCGGATCGTCGCCGCGGCGATCGCGGCGCTGTAACACCGTCCAAGCCCCTGCTGAGAACACCATCCAGCCCGTGCCGGAACGGGCACACTCTCACCACACCACAGAGGTGGTAGTCGTGGTCAACATCGGATTCTTCGTACGTATAGAGGTCAAGCCCGGCCACCAGGCCGCCGTCGAAGCACAGCTGAAGTCGGCCCTGCCGCAGGTCGAGGCGGAGCCCGGCACGGTCGTATGGATGGCCCTCCGCCTGGGCCCGACCACCTATGCCGTCGTCGATGCCTTCCTCGACGAAGCCGCCCGCCAGGACCACCTGGAGGCAGGCCGCGCACGGTTGGCGGCCCATCCCGAGCACTTCGCCGTGCCACCAGTCATCGAGACCACGGACGTCATCGCCGCCAAGGTGCCGACCGCCGGCATCGGCTGCCCTGGGCCAGCCAGGCGGTAGCGCTGTGCCGGGCGTCGCCCTTGTCCTCGGGTGCGACGGTGTCCTGCAGATCGACGACGCCCCGGTCGGCGCCGGCCGAAGCCGCCTTGTCGATTCGTCGATCCGTGGTCCCTGTAAACGGACAGGCCGCCGCCACCACGGGTGTCCACGGCCACGCCGACCTGTACCACCGTTGGACCGAAACCCCACCTGCTGCTTCTGGTCTTGTCGTGTCTGGTGTGATCATGGCGTCGGAGCCCTCCTGGACAGCCCCGTTCACCGGGCTGAGCCCACCTCGGTTTGCGCCAGGGCCCGGCCCCGTCGGCCGTGCCAGGGTGATCGCCGATGGCGGATACCGGGGCACCGGCCTGGTCATCCCGCACCGTCACGAGCGCGGCCAGGCCGACCTCCCCGACTGGAAAGAGGAGCACTATGCCTCTCACCGCAAGGTCAGGGCCCGTGTCGAGCGCACCTTCGCCCGCATGAACACCCGACAGTGCTCAGGAAAGCTGCCCAGCTGGACTCCCCTCTGCATGAGCGCAGGTCCCTCCACCCTGGCCAGATGAGGACCATGTCGGCCTGTTTGTTGAACCTCTGAGCCGGATGCCACGTACCAGTCACGGCGAGTGGCGCTGTGCCGCCCGCCGTGCCGCCAGGGAAACGGGTCGGCGGGCACACGCATGTCGCAGGTCGCATGGGTGCTGCGCCTCCCAAGTCGTCGGCGGCGCACGGTAGATCGCGGGCTCAGAGGAAGGATCGAACGATTCCAGTGGATTCGAGTCGTACGGTCGGCAGTTCGCTCGACTTGACCACTCCAACGGGGCAGGAGGCTACGACGGGCGGAGCACGGGTCCGTCGGCAAGTGCTGGGCCTGGATGGTCTCCGCGGCCTGGCTGCCCTGTATGTGGTCCTGTTCCACTGCTGGCTGTACACCTTCCCGGGGTACCCCGACAGTTCGGCGCCTCCGTGGCTGGAAGGACTGATGTTCGGGCGCCTTGCCGTCGTCTTCTTCCTGGTGCTGTCGGGATTCTCCCTGGCGATCTCTCCGGCGCGTCACGGCTGGCGGTCGGGTGGTGTCAGCCAGTTTCTGCGCCGTCGCGCCTGGCGCATCCTGCCTCCATATTGGGCAGCACTCACCTTGAGTCTGACCATTTCCTGGTCACTGGTGCCGGCTTCGCACTCCGGATCGCCTACCGGAACGTCAATTCTGGTGTATGGCCTCGTTGCACAGGACGTCTTCATCGCTCCGACACCGAACGGCGCATTCTGGTCGATCGGAGTGGAAGCCGAACTCTATCTCCTCTTCCCTCTTCTCCTCCTTATTCGGCGGCGGTCGAGCGCGGCGGTCCTGGTCGCGTGCGTGACACTTCCAGTGATCGCTCGTGGCCTGATGGCAGCGGGCGCATCCCCCGTGGAGGGCGACAACTGGCTCGCCCCACATCTCGCTCCCGTGTTCGTCGCAGGCCTGGTAGGCGCAGGCATCGTCGTCGCGTCTGACAGAGTTCGAAGCCTGCCCTGGGGATGGTTGGCTGTCCTGGCCGCCCTGCCCGTCCTGGCTCTCAGCGTCATGCAGGGTTCTGTTTGGACGGTGAACCACTACTTCTGGATAGATCTCGCCATCGCTCCCGCCATGACGATGCTGCTCGCCGCAGTTGCCACCGGCCGACCCGCCATCCTGATACGGCTTCTGACCACGCGCCCCATTCGGAGCCTCGGTAGCTTCTCCTACAGTCTCTACCTGATCCATCTGCCGATCGTCATGACCGTAATTCGCCGAGTGGCCCCGCATTTTGTCTCGCCTGGCCTGCCCGTATTCTGGTTCACTCTCGTAGTGGCCCTGCCCGTTTCAGTGCTCGGGGCATGGCTCTTTTCCAAGATCTTCGAGATACCGTTCAAGCGGAACAGGTCGTGGCGATCTTTGATCGAAGTCCTACCGCGAGGTCGCCTGCGCACCGGGGCCGGACTCCCCCGGTGACGGCGACGGAGGCAGTCCATTCTCGGCATGCCTGGGCGCGGACCGCGTCCCGCTGTGCGCAAAAGCGGCGGTGTCCAGCAGGACGTCCCGAAGCTCCCGGGTAACACTGCCGCCCGCAAAGTCGACGAGGTCGTGGCGGTGGGCGTCGTACGCTTCCGCCAGGCTCCTGTGGTCCGAGATGAACGTGCGTCCGGCCTGCACCTACGAGGGAGAGCAGCGGGCCGGACGCTTCACGATGGCATGCGCCCCAGCACGACGCGGGGCGAATTGGGAACACCCAGGAGATGCTTCACGAGCCCCGCACGGAGTCCCGGAGACGGTCGAGGTCGATGTGACGGCTTCAGCGGATGGAATGCCGGGGCTCGCGGGGGCCCGAGTGCGCGTCCATGCGGCCTTCGATGACGAGGTTGTCGTCTTCGGTGAGGCGGGCGATGTGATCGGTCTTGTAGAAGCCGTCGGGAGTGAAGGCGCGGGTGTTCTGGTCGGGGGCTTTGTAGTAGCCGCGCAGCGTGGAGGGGCCGCGCGTCCAGAGCTGACCGGGAGTGCCCGCCGGTACGTCGGTGCCGTCCAAGTCGGTGATGCGAATCTCGTCCCCGGGCGAGAGGGGGCGACCCTGCGTGTGATGGATGACCTCGTCGGAGTCGGTGAGGCGGGTGAGGGAGAGCAGTCCCTCAGGTATCCCGAAGATCTGTTGGAGGCGGCAGTCGAAGGCCCGCTGGATGCGTGCCGAGACTTCGGGATGGGGGCGTGCGCCGCCGACCTGCATGAGGCGCAGGCTGGAGAGGCTGTACTGACCGTGGCGGAAGGTGTCCAGCCACAGTTGCGCGACAGCGGGGACGAGGGAGGTGACGGTGACCTTCTCCGTCTCGATCACGCGCAAGGCATCGGCGGGGCCGGCGGTGTCGATCAGCACGACAGTGCCGCCGGTGGCGAGGGTACCGACGATACCGGGACAGCCGAAGGTGACATTGGACTCGGCCGGGAGGGCCGCGAGGTAGACGTCTTCGGGACCGAGGTCGATCAGGTCGGCTGCGGCTCGGGTCTGGTAGGCGTAGTCGTTGTGTGTGCGCGGGACCAGCTTGGGTGCGGACTTGCTCCCGCCCGATGCCATGAAGAACGCGACGTCGTTGGGGTTGTACGTGCGGTCCGGGTCGCTCGGAGCGTCCACCGAGCGGAGCGGGAAGAACAGACATCCGCTGGGAGATGTGGCGAAGCCTCCTTGGGCGCCGTCGGGACCGTCGAGGATGAAGGCACGGCGCAGACGCGGATGGTCGTAGCTGATCTCCGCGGCCATGTTGGCATGGTCGAAGCCGCGGTGGAGGCTGGGGCCGATGTAGGCGGCGGCTTCCGCGATGTGGGCGAGATATCCGATCTCGTCGGCGCGCTGAGAGGTGGGAGCGAACACGGGGAGGGCGCCGGCACGCATGAGGGCGTAGACGGTGATGACGAACTCGGGCACATTCGGGAGCTGGACGATGACCCGGTCGCCGGGCCGGATGCCCCGGAGCGTGAACCCGGCAGCCACGCGGTCGACACGGCGGTTCAGTTCGCGGTAGGTGAGGCGACGATCTCCATGGACGAGGGCGGTGCGGGTGGCGTACGTACGGGCGTGCTCGGCGAGGAGCTGGGGCAGGGCCACGCCCTGGTAGTAACCGCGGTCGTAGTAGCGGCCGATGGTCTCGGGCAGGAGCGGGGTACAGCCGTCCAGCATGGTGCAGACTCCTTCCTGGTGGCATGTTTCGCCGACCGTGCGTACTCGTCCCGCGCGATCCGTGCCTACCTGCGCCGGCAGATCGCCAGTGTTCCGGATACGTTCCCGTGTCGGGCAGTAGAGGATCACCTGAGGAACGGCCTGGTGCAGCGGTGTGGTCGACCAACAACGGCCTGGGATCGCCGCCGTAGCTCGGCGGTGCGCTTGCCGCGTTCCGAAGACGGTCCCGGCGAAGCGCGCCCATGCCACTCCCTTGGGCAGGACGTCGCGGACATGGACGTCGTACACCCGGCCGGCAGCCCCGCCCTCGTCCCCGACGGGGGAACCGGCAGGAGGGCGCAGTCAGAACCAGACTCGGCAGGACAGCAGCCCCAGGCCGGCCGCGGCGGCCTGTTGCCACACCCGCAGCGGGCGGTCGAGGACATCAGCGGAATCCTCGTCCCCCAGCCAGTCTTCGATGCGGCCCAGCACCTGCTCCCGCTCCGCTGCGGACAGAGCGAACACGGACTCGACGGTCTCCAGGCGGTCGCGCACCTCGGCTGCGGTCAGCACCGCGTCGCCCGCCCAGCCCGGCAGCATGCGGGCTCGCCGCGGACCCAGGCCGTGGAACAGGGCTGCCACCGGATTGTCCTTGCGCACGGAGGTGATGTACGGCTCGACAGCCTCGTCGAATCTCTCCCACAACTCCATGACGTGGAGCTCACACGAATCGTCCAGGGCGTCGAAGGGCGATGCGTTGACCATGCCGTACAGATGCAGTGCCTCGTCGGTGCTATAGCCGTCGGGCCGCGACAGCGGCACCGCGCCGCCACCCCGGGCCGCATCCCTCTCCCAGCGCGACCAGGCCTGCCGTGCCGATGGGCGCTCCCCCATCTCCTTGATCGCCGGCAGCGCCACCGAGGCGATCTCCGCCACCGTCTCGTCCCTCAGCGCTCCCACCGCCCACCAGCTGGACATCCCCACGCCGCTCGCCTCTCCCCCGCATCTGACGCTCGCCAACCCGGTACCCACCCGGCCACGGCCCGGGCCGAAGCCCGCAGTCGTATCCACATGATGGCAAGGGGCACTGACAACGCCCGGTCCGCGGCCGTGCCTGATGGCGAGCTCACGGCGGACCGCCCCCGGGCACGGACTGCCGCCCGACGACCACCGCCTGCGCGAACACGTCTCACAAGACGGCGGAAGAGATGTTCCCGCCGGGCAGTTGGGGCTGCTGCCGGAGCACGTGGGCGACAGGCCAGGCAGCAGAGGGCAAGACCTGCGCCAGCTCATGGCGTACGCGGTCGGCTTCACCACGGGCCTGCGCCGGCACATCACCGCGCTCTGCGACAAGGCGGTTGAATATCGGGGTTTCCTGGAACACGCTGGGATCTGCCTTCTGAGGTGGGCGCGCACGGCAACGGCCGAGCCGCAAGCCGATCATATGACGGATCGAGTATCCAATGCCGCGAGCAGGGACGGTGACCAGCAGAACCCCGAGCAGGCTGGTCCTGTCGGCCAACGGCTGGGTAATTGTCACGAGTTGTGGATCGATGGGCGGGGTGTGGAGGAGACCTGCTGGGCCTGTGGGGCTCCCGTGCGGGCGCCCTCGGCATATGCCCCGGCCCGGTCTCGGCAAATGATCTCCACTTCCGGATGGGCTTGCAGCCATGCGGCCAGCGGTTCGGCATCCCGGCCGGGCAGCACGTCCACCGGACGCCGTTTCTCCAGATCCACCAGGATCGTGGCGTACGAGTCGCCCTTACGCAGCGCGAAATCGTCGACACCGAGCACGCGGATCTCACCCACAAGATCTTCCGGTACAGCCACCGACCGCAGCATCCGCAAGCCGTCGCATGTACCGGCCGTGCACCCGGACCGACGCACTACCGCAATGCGGACAGTGCGCACCCGCCGAGCGGGCCCGCGCATGCATCGTGACCATCCCAGCCGCGGTCCGCTCGACCAACTCCACCACGACACGGGCCAGATGAGGGAACAACGTCTCGAAACTCCGCGAAGAACACGCGAGCCATGATCACAGCCGTCACTGACACCGACAGCGTGAGCGCAGCCTGGGACCTGCGCGCCGCGCAGATCCCAACAAAGGGCCGGGCAGCGCGGGTTCGGCCCCATGCGGCATCATGGCCGGTCAACGATGGCGTACAGGCTCAGCGGGAAGATCGCTGGGTATAGTGCAGGCATTTCGGGGGACCGGCGACCTGGAGTCGGTCGACCTCACGCGCCACCTCGTGTTCATCGGCATCCGGGGCCCTGGCGGAGCCCCGATGACCACATCGCTGAGGAGGCCGTCCCATGGAACCCGTCACGCTGATCACCGGTGGCTCGACCGGAATCGGCGCCGCCAC
Source organism: Streptomyces sp. CoH27 (assembly GCF_020181035.1). Classification (GTDB taxonomy): domain Bacteria; phylum Actinomycetota; class Actinomycetes; order Streptomycetales; family Streptomycetaceae; genus Streptomyces; species Streptomyces camelliae. The sequence continues at coordinate 90,916 of NZ_JAIQYY010000026.1, read as the reverse complement.
CGCCCGCGCCCTGCTCAAGCAGGGCCACCGCGTGGCCGTCACCGGACGTGACGCGGACAAGCTGGCCGCTTTCGCTGCTTCGGCCGCAGCGGGCGAGCGGCTGCTGACGATCACCGGCGACACCAGCGACGCGCACGACGTCGCCTCCGCCGTGCGCCACGTGGTGGAGGCGTGGGGCCGACTGGACAACGTCATCGCCAATGCCGGTTTCTCACTGCCCGGCAACCTGGAGAGCCACGCCCCCGAGGACATGCGCGCCATGGTCCTCACCAACGTCCTGGGCCCGGCCCTGCTGGTGCGGGAGACCCTGCCACACCTGCGGGAGTCCAAAGGCCGGATCGTGATCATCGGTTCGGTCGCCGGGGTGCGCAACACGCCTGGCAACCTGTACTCGGTCACCAAGTGGGCCGCGCACGCACTGGCCGAGAACACCCGGCTGCTCGTCGGCATGGACGGGGTCGGCGTGACGGTCGTCGCTCCCGGGGTGGTGGACACCCCGTTCTGGGACGAGCGCGGCGGCACCCCCGAGGCGGCGCCGGTGATGACCGCCGAGCAGGTGGCGGACACGATCGTCTTCGCCGTCGATCAGCCCGCGGGCGTGGACATCAACCACATCACCATGCGGCCGACCGGACAGGTCGGCTGACGCCGCGCTCCCAACGACCGTACGACAAGGCGCTTTCGGCCCCGCCGCACACCACGCGGTGCGGGCCGAAGGCCGGTGAGCACGCCCTCAAATGCCAGGGGCAGGGAGGTCACTTTGCGCAGCCCGGCGAGATCCTCCCGGGTGATCGAGGCGTCGAACTGCTCCTTGGTCTGCCGGGCGATGGCCGGCTCCCCGTCCCGGCTCCCCGCCCCGGTTGCGTGGGGGGCGGCCATCACGTCGTGCGCCACGTTGACCGCCCGGATGCCCGGCGCACTGCGAATCCGTTGGCGGCGCCCCGCGAACGGAACGCCACCCTGGGCGCGTCGACGGTGAGGACCAGCGCGGAAACCGGCGGCCTCGGCCCGGCGGATCAGGTCACGGCGCTTGAGCCAATACAACTGCATCCACAGCGGGCCGGTGGCCACGGCGGCGATATCCACTGACACCTACCGCGTCACAAGATCAGCGCCAGAGTCGAATTTCCCGTTCGCCAGGGAGACTTGCGCGATGGCCTGCCCTTGTCCAGGGAGCATGCACCGCCGGCGGATGCACGCCCCGGGCAGACACCCGCGCGTTCCGGGACCCTGCCCGGCTACCCCACTTCATGGGACGCGATCCGATCACGATCGGAGAGACAGAACCGAAGCGGCCGAGTCGCTCAATTGCCGTACCGGAAGCTTGCCTCTTTCCATAATGGAAACTAGCCACTACTCTTTCCGACATGGAAACTCACGGGGTACAGCTGACGCCGGAGCAGGCCCATGCCGCCCTGGCCGACACCGCGCACATCCGGGCCTCAACTGCGGCAGTGTCGGCCACACCGTGGCCGAACTGGTTCTTCGTCACGGTCACGCTCTACACCGCCGCGCTCCCGATCACCTGCGGAGGCGTCATGGCAGACTCGGACTGGCTGCTGCCGCGCCCCGCATGGATAGCCATCCTGCTGACGAGTACCGCGGTGTACGCGGCGCTCTTCGCCGTCGCGGCGAGGGCGTGGCGCAACAAGACCGGGGTGGCGCTACGGTTCGACGTGCTGCCGAAGCGGGCGACCGTGCCGCTCGCGGTCGGCCTGCCCGTGCTGCTGGTGGGGGCAGCGCTCGCCTTCCGCGTCACGGGACGGCCGGTGTGGCTGATCGCGGCATCGCTGATCGGTGCCGCCGTGTCCGTCGGCTTCCACGTTGCCTTCGCCCGCCTGCACCGGAAGACCCCGTGAGCGCCGAGATCCACGACCGGCTGGAGGGTTTCGACACCACCATCCACGCCCCGAACCGGCTACGCATCTGCGCCCTCCTGGACGCTGCGGGCGAGGCGGAGTTCGGACTGGTCCAAAAGCAACTCGACCTCTCCGCTTCCGTGCTCAGCAAGCACGTCACCGTGCTGATGGGCGCCGGCTACGTCGAGCAGCGCAAGGCCGTCCGCGACACCCGGCAGCGGGTGTGGCTCCGGCTGACCCGGCAAGGCCGGGACGCATATCAGGGGCACCTTGCGGCACTGCGGGCGATAGTGGGGCCGTCGGATCCGGCTCTCTGATCACGACCGGAGCCAGATGAGGACCGCGGCGGAGCGACCGTGCCGACGTAGACGCTTCTGCGTCGAGCCCGGAGGCCGTCCGCCGCGTGAACCCGTTGCAGGCGGGCGGCCTTGAGGTCTCTCAATGCTGGGCACGGAGGCCACCGCGGCGCGGAAGGCGGTCGACCGGTCGCTGATCAGGCACAGCAGATCGGGGAAATCCAGACTCTTGTCCGCTTGCTGCTTGGCGAGCTGGTTTCCACCAGCGTCGACAAAGGCGACATCGTGATGATCCTCTGCCCAGTCCACTTCGCCAGGGAGACTTGCGCGATGGCCTGCCCTTGTCCAGGGAGCATGCACCGCCGGCGGATGCACGCCCCGGGCAGACACCCGCGCGTTCCGGGACCCTGCCCGGCTACCCCATTTCATGGGACGCGATCCGCATCGCGGCCAATGGCATCGAATTCCTGCCGAATCGTGCCCACCAACCGGATCCGGTCCAGACCCAAGCCGGCCGAGCGGGCATGGACGCGCGACAGCGACACCCGGCGGATCAACACCTCGGTTGCGGTGTTGTCACTGATGGTGAGCATCATCCGGGCAATATCACGCAAGGAGACCTCGGCCTCGTCCTCGACGATGCAAAACCCCTGACCGCCAGGCGTGGCCTGCGCCGGCGAGAGCCGAACACGCTCCGCCGGATCCAGGCTCCCCTCGGCAGCCTGACAGAACAGCTCCAACGCCACCACGATCTTGCATGTGGACGCGGCAACCACCAATTCGGTATCTCTGAACATCACCCGACCCTGACCGTCGATGTCCAGAACAGCCACACTGCCCTTGCATCCGGCCTCGGCGAACATCTGCTCCAACCTGCCCTCGATCGTTCAGCCACGATGACCCGCCCGACGCGCGGCCCCGAGGATGATTCGCCAACGGCGAACCTCGCCCCGCATCCCCGCCGCGGATCCGCAAGATGATCCTGCTTCAGTGGCCCTCCGCGACGGCTCCCCAAGATCTGTGCCGGAACCCGCTACCCGTGAACAAAGCCAGGACGCCCCACGCTCGGCGTCAGCCTGATGTAGGGCCGGCCCGGCGAATCACGGGACCCGGAACGCTCGCCGGTAGGCGCCCGGGGTCGTGCCTGTCTGGGCGCGGAAGCGGCGGCGCAGGTTGACCGCAGAGGAGAGGCCGACGCGGGTCGCGATCGCCTCGACCGGCAGATCCGTCTCCTCCAGCAGGGTCCGTGCCGCGGCCACCCGCCGGGAGAGCAACCACGCACCCGGGCTCGCGCCGAGCTGGTCGGCGAAGCGTCGGGCCAGGGTGCGAGGCGAGACGCCGAGGTACGCGGCCAGGTCGTCCACCGACAACGGTGTCCCGAAGCGCTCGTCGGCCCACCTGAGCAGGCCGTTGAGCGTGTCCCCGGGCGGTGGAGGCGGCGCGGACTGCGCCTGGCCGCTCTCGCGAAGCGGCGGCAGCACCAGGTGCCGCGCGAGCAGGGAGGCGTACGCGGCCCCATGGTCGTGCCGGACCAGGTGCAAGCACAGGTCGAACCCCGCGCCCGCGCCGGCGCTGGTGGCGACGTCACCGTGATCCACGAACAGCCGGTCCGGCTCCACGCGCACCCGGGGGAACTCACGCCGCAGCTGCTCGGCGCGCGCCCAGTGCGTGGTGGCCGAGCGGCCGTCCAGCAGTCCGGTGCGGGCCAGCGCGAACACCCCGGAGCAGATGGTGACCAGCCGCGCCCCACGCGCGTGCGCCCGCAGCAGCGCCCGGCGCACGGGATCGGAGAGCGGCTCCTCCACCGGCAGCCAGCCCGGGATGATCACCGTGTCTGCGGCGTCGAGCGCCGATAGGCCCTGCGACACGGTCATCGCGTACCCGCCCGTGGTCGGCACCGGCCCGGGCCTCTCGGTGCACGTCTCGAATGCGTAGTGCTGCGGCAACCCTGGCCGCTGCGTGGCGAAGACCTCGACGGCGCAGCCGAGTTCGAACGTCGACTGCACCGGCCGCACCAGGGCAACCACGCGATGCATGGCACGAAAGTACCCCACGATGTCATCGCAGGCTCTGTCCGGGGGCGGCCCGCGCACGGCACCGTTGCAGGCATGCACCCCGAGATCCTTGCGCAGGAGGGCTACACCTCCGTCTCTGTCGACGAATCCCCGGTCCGTGAGTTGTTCCCCGGGATCCGGCTGCGTCCCCTGTGGCGGGGACCGGACGGCGCGCACGCCAACGTGCTGGAGATGGAGGCGGGCACCTCCTGGCCACGCCGCGACGTCCACGAGCCCGGCCCGGAGGAGGTCTATGTGGTTGCCGGCACCTTCAACGACGGAGCACGCGACTACCCTGCCGGCACGTTCTTGCACGCCCCGGCCGGCTCGTGGCATGTGCCCTCAACCGCCACCGGCTGCACGCTGTTCCTCTTCTACCCGGAAGGCTGAGGCCTGTCCCGTTCCACCCGGAGGGCTGAGGCCTGTCCCGCGGACCGGCTCCTCCTGGCAGTTCGGGAACCGCGCCCCGGCCGCAGCGCGCCCACGAGGGACTCGGCAGGTGCCGGGGCGGTCCCGAGTCTGCACCTCTGCAACAGCCCCATCGTCGCCAAGTCCCTGAAGTACTTCGCCTCGGCGATCAGGACGCTCATCAAGGAGCCGTCGCTGCCGAAGACGATCCAGGACCTGGTGATTCTCTTCGGGTTGTTGCCGGCAGCCGTGTGAGTATGAGTCCGGTACCTATGAAGGCAGTTGGATGGTGGTCAGCCAGTCGTGTGCGGCCGCGTAGTCACGCATCCCGGCGGCGCGGTGGGTGTTGAGGGTGCGGACGACCAGGTCGCGGTAGGCGCTCCAAGCGAAGGTGTCGCGTCTCTTGCCCTTGTGCTTACGGTGGCGGCGCGGCCAGTAGATCAGCCGGAACGTCCCGCCGGCTTGTAGCAGCACATGGCGGCGATCGACCAGCGACGCCCAGGAACGGCCCCGGGCCACCGTGTGTCGGCTTCCGAGACGCTCCGCGGCCAGCGGTCGGGCAACCCCCAGAGAGATCCGTGCAGGCCGACCTCGGCCAAGCAGGCCCCGGCCCTTCCGCGGCGCTCAAGGCCGCATCGCATCTGCGGAGCCCGGAAAACGAGATGGTCCTTCAGTCCGCCGTGGCCAACTCCACCGCCGACACCACGTCGGCCCGCGTCGGCGCCCCGGAGGCGCGCCGCACGACCCGACCGGCGCGGTCGAGTACGAGCACCGTCGGCGTACGCATCACCTCAAAGCGGCGGACCAGGTCGAGCCGCGCCTCGGCGTCGATCTCCACATGACGCACGCCGAGCGTCTGGGCGGCCACGCCGGCCAGCAGTCGCCGGGTGCCGGGGCAGGTCGAGCACAGGGCTGTCGAGAACTGCACCAGCGTCGCCCGCTCGCCGAGTGCCGCACCCAGCTCAACGGAGGACAACCGCAGTGCGTCGCCCCGGCCGCCGTCGCGCAGCCTGCCGTCGCGACGGCGGCGGACCAGCCCGAAGACAGTCGCGGCCACCAGCACGACGGCGGCCACGATCAGCGCGGTCGGATCGCTCACGGCCCCTCACCCCTGGCTCAGCCGGGCCCGGCTGCGGACCGCGAGCAGGTAGAGCTCGCAGCCCAGGCAGTAGCCGAAGGCCGCGTTCAGAAAGGCCGCTGCGAGCGCCGCCGCACTCGCGGCGATGCCGAGCCAGGTGGCACCGGACAGGTAACCCGCCGCCCCGACGACCGCGAAGCCCAGGCCGACCGCCTGCGCGAACCGCGGAGGCCGCTCGTCCTCAAGTTCTTGCGGCGGCCCGAGGCGGGGACGCACCAACCGCCGGTAGAGCCAGCCGTACGGGGACCAGCGCAGTCCGACAACCGCGCCAAGGGCGAAGACGACGGCCTGCGCCGCGAGCAGCACGCCACTGCCGGTGACCAGGACCAGAAGCAGGACAAGGGTCGTGAGGATGGCGGCAAAGCGCGGCCCACGCGGGTCGACGCGGACGGGCACACCGGGGGTGGGGTCGGGCATGGCGAACTCCGGGACGATACGAACGGATCCTGGCGAAGCGGGCGCGCGGTCAGCAACACGCCGCGGACCACACCCGACCGAAGTCGATGTGCGCCCTGATCACCAGGATCGTTGCGGAGAACATGCGGCCATTGCAGCAGCCACCCACGCCACGGTCAATCACTGCTCATCTGCCGGACACGCGGGCCCGCCCAGGCGTTGCGGCCGACCTTCCCAACGCCGCCGCACAACGGCACGCGGACGACCCAGAGCCGTACCCGCCGGCGGTGTGGGCCGGCACCCCGAGCCTCATTGTGGAAACGATCAGCTGGGGCGTCCGCCAGTACGGGGCAAGACGGGTACCGGAAGCGGGTGGAGCCGGCCGGGCGGACGCTTCGCCCGCCCATGGAGATCGCCGCGTCCGGCGCACGCTGAACCACACCCTGACCGAGCTGAAGCCGGCTCGCTACACTGGCGTTCTTCGCACCGGTGGCATGGACGGTCCTCACCTCCCCCCGGAGGCCGACGCGGCCACCAACCCGCCCAGCCTGCCGGCGCCGCTCACCCTCGACCAGTACAAGCTGCTCTTCAGCCGGGACGTCACCCCGTACCTGCTCAACTCGGCCATGGCCAGCGTCATTTCGACACTGCTGATGCTCGCCCTGGCGGTGCCGGCCGCCTACGCACTGTCCATCGAACCGGTCCAGAAATGGACCGACGTGATGTTCTTCTCAACGTATGGACACTGATCGTCCTCTACACCGCCATGAACCTCCCGATCGCAGTGTGGATGATGCGCTCGTTCCTCGCCGAGGTACCCAAGGAGATCCTGGAAGCCGCCGAAGTCGACGGCGCCGGACTGCCCACCGTCCTGCTGCGCATCGTCGCACCGGTCGCCATGCCCGGCCTCGCCGCCACCGCGCTGATCTGCTTCGTCTTCAGCTGGAACGAGTTCATGTTCGCCGTCAACCTCACCGCGACACAGGCGCCCACCGCGCCGGTGTTCCTCGTCGCTGATCTCGATGTCGAGGTCCTTCTCCAGGATGACGGAGAGTTCGACGAATGCGGCGATCGGCCCGTCCAGGTCGCGACGTAAGCTGCGCCGGGGTTCTGATTCACAGGAGGCGTTCAGTGGGGCGGGATATGGTCCTCAGCGGCCGGTACGAGCTGGTCGAGAAGCTCGGGCAGGGCGGCATGGGAACGGTCCATCGGGGGGTCGACCGGCAACTGCGCCGCACCGTCGCAGTCAAGCTGCTCTCCTCGCAGCTGGCCCACGACCCGCAGTCGCGAGCCCGCTTCCGGCGTGAGGCTCACGCGGCCGCCGCGCTGAACCATCCAGCAGTGGCCACCATCCACGACGTCGGCGAGGAGCCGCACCCGGACGGCCCGCAGCCCTATCTGGTCATGGAGTACGTGCAGGGTGCCACCCTCGCCGAGGCGCTGCGCGGCGGCCCGCTCCCCGTCGCCGAGGCGATCAACGCGGCCTGCGCGGTACTGGACGCACTGCAGCACAGCCACGAACGCGGCATCGTGCACAGGGACATCAAGCCCTCGAACATCATGCTCACCGGACCCGACACCGTGAAGGTCCTCGACTTCGGCATCGCCAAGGCGTTCGCCGAGACCGCCACCCGCATCACCGGTAGCGGTGCGGCGATCGGCACTCCGGCCTACCTTTCCCCTGAGCAGATCAACGGGGCGGAGATCGACCATCGGGCCGATCTGTACGCGATGGGGTGTCTGCTGCACGAACTGCTGACCGGGCGGCCCCCGTTCCGTGGCGAATCGCCCTTCGCCGTCATGCATCAGCATCTGTTCGCCGAACCCGAGCCCGTCTCCCGGCTGAGACCGCAGATACCACCGGCGGTGGAGGCGGTGATCCTGCGCGCCCTGGGCAAGGACCCGGAGGAGCGGTTCGCCGATGCCGGGCAGATGCGCGCAGCCCTCACCGACGCCCTGACACAGGCCGCCATGCCGACAGCCCAGGCCACCACGCCCGGGCCTCGGGCGACGCGATCCGGCGATCGAACCGCCCTCCGGGACACGTTCCGTATCTCGCTCCGCCCTTCCGCCGACAGCACTCTGGCTCTGCTCGGATGCCTGCTGTCGCTGCTGTGCGCACACGGCCAACTGGTGGACACCGCTCACTTCGGCCGGGTCGCCATCGCGGCCGGCGTGTTGGGCGTGGTGGCGCTGCCGTGGTCGACACGCCTGTCGTGCGCGGTGGGCTGGGGGCCGGTGGCCGAGGCCGTTGCGGTCAACTCCGAACTGCGGCGCGCCGACATAGGGTGGGGCAGCTCGTACGTCGGCATCGCCGCCCTGCTCGCACTCGCCGCCGGCTGCTGCATCGTCAGCGCGGTGCGCAGCCGGCAGCGGGGTGTCGGCTCACTGGTCGCCTTCTGGTTCACTGCCACCGCGTCGATCTGGTACTTCCTCGACGACCTGCACAAGCTCTTCGTCTTCTACCTTTTGCTGTCGCTGGTGGCCGTTGCCACCGTGTCGTGGGAGACCGTCGCACTCGTGCGGCGCCGGACCGGCACAGGACAGCGCTGAAGGGGGTCATCCGCCGGCATGGCGCCGCCATGACGACATCGGAGGCGTGCGGCAGGACGATCTCTAACGGGCCGTGCGCAGCAAGTGGTCGCGGACCCGGTTCACGTCCGGGTTATCGGGGACGCCCGGCCGCTGCACAAGATACCCGGTGTTGATCGGCGGGTCGTCGGGTTCATACAACGGTACGAGGGTGCCCGAGGCCAGTTCCTCGGTGCACAGATAGCGGGGCAGCACGGTGAAGCCCGCGCCGGCCACGACCGCGGCCTTCACGCCACGCAGGTCCGGCACCGTGACGGCGGCGGGGCAGGAGAGCCTGCGGCCGAAGACGTGCCGCCAGTAACGGCGGGCGATGGGGAGGTCCTCCGCGTACGTGATCAGCGGAACCGGATGCAGGACCGAGGGGCCCTCGACGGCGAGCGGTTCCTTCAGCCGGTCGGCCCACGAGGGCGCCGCCACCAGGACGAACTCCTCGTCCGCCAGCGGGACCGCGGACAGCGTACGGCCCCGGGGCCGGATCGTGGAGATCACCAGGTCGTGGCGGCCGGCCCGCAGTTCGCCGAGCAGCGCATCGGCCAGCCCGGTCGCCACCCGCAGCCGCAGTCCGTCGGCCACCAGCGGTGCCAGCGCCGGCAGTACGACGGTGCACAGGAACTCGGCGGGACCCGCGATGTGCACCGGATCCGGCGTCCGGCCCGCCGCCGCGTCCGGACCGGTCACCGCGGCGAGCATGTCGAGCCCCGGGGCGACCCGTGCCGCGAGTTCGTCCGCCACCACCGTCGGCGCGACCCCGCGCGGCAGCCGCTCGAACAACTCCCGCCCCGTCTGCCGCTCCAAGGTGCGCATCTGCGTCGTCACCGTGGGCTGCGACAGCCCCAGCAGCTGAGCGGCGCCGGTGAACGAGCCCGACCTGTACACGGCGAGGAACGTGCGCAGCAGGTTCAGATCGGGTTGGTGCGGGGCAGCGGCCGGGCGCGGAGCCGGGCTCTTGCCAGGAGAGTTCCTATCGCTCACATGGAGAATCTAACGATTCTCCATGGCATCCTCACCCATAGAGGTTCCAATGGCAGCCATAGGCGTCTTCATTGGAAACAAATGATCCGGCGTCCTACGTTCAAGAGCGTCGCCACGCTGACGATCTGTGCCCAGAGCCTCGGTGAGGCGGCGAAGTAAGGCTCTCTCCCCCGAAGGATGCACCATGTCGAAGATCCTTTTCGTGATGACCGGCGTCGACCACTGGACGCTGGCCGACGGCACCAAGCACCCCACCGGCTTCTGGGCCGAGGAAGCCGTGGCCCCGTACGAGGCGTTCAAGGCCGCCGGCCACGAGATCGTCGTCGCCACCCCGGGCGGCGTCGTCCCCACCGTCGACAAGGGCAGCCTCGCCCCCGAGGTCAACGGCGGCCAGGAGGGCTCCGACAAGATCGCCGCTGCCCTTGCGTCCATGGCGGAGATCCAGACCCCGATCCGGCTGGAGGACGTGAACCTCGACGACTACGAGGCCGTCTTCTACCCCGGCGGCCATGGCCCGATGGAGGACCTCGCCGTCAACGCCACCTCGGGCAAGATTCTCACCGACACCCTCGCCTCCGGCAAGCCGCTGGGTGTCGTCTGCCACGCCCCGGCCGCGCTCCTGGCGGCGACCAAGGCCGACGGATCCAATGCCTTCGCCGGGTACCAGGTCGCCGCGTTCACCAACGCCGAGGAAACCCAGGCCGGCTTCGCCGACAAGGCCAAGTGGCTGCTCCAGACGCGGCTCGAAGAGGCCGGCGTCGACGTCCAGGTCGGCGAGCCGTGGGCGCCGCACGTGGTCATCGACCGCAACCTGGTCACCGGGCAGAACCCCGCCTCCTCCGGCCCGCTCGCCGCCGAGCTGCTGAAGAAGCTGGGCTGAACCGGCCGAGGCCGGCAGCCACCAGGCCACCTACAGCGTGTGGGAGAGGTCGGGTGAGAGCGCCCAATGGACGGGATGCCCGGCCCACGACCAGGGATCAGTCTCCGCCTCCCGCTCGCCGTGAGCGGGAGGCGCCGGTGTGACAGCCCCATCCATTCATCTCAGGTGATCCGCGTTTTCTACGACTGATGGTGGTCGGCCGGCTGCGGGATGACGGCCCGAAGGGTGTTGAGCAAAGGTCTTCCACGGTGAGCGGATGGTCCAGCCGTTGGATCACCCAGGGGAGCAGTTCGGCGAGCGGGCGGTTGCTCTGGAGAAAGCCACTGACAGTGAGGCCTGGGCATGCCTCAGCGTGTCCGTCACGGCCTCGGCCACGATGAAGCGTCGGGGGACAGGCAAAGCCGGCCCGTTTGATCGTGTTGCCGAGTCGTCTCCTCCATAGTTGCGGACTCAATCAAGCCGGAGGCCACTTACAGGCAGGAGCACGCAATCCATGCGCACTCTTTACGTCGTCACCCATCCACAGGCGACGCACCACGTCGACGGGGTCGTCGGCGGATGGCACGATGCAGAGCTGACGCCTGCCGGCATCCGTGCGGCAGCCTCCATTGCCCAGGCACTGCGGACCCAGGTGCCGGACGGCGCCGAAGTGGAGCTGTTCTCCTCGGATCTGCGGCGCACCCGGCGAACGGCCATGGAGGTTGCTGAGCTGTTCGGCGTGCAGCCGGTCCTGGATCGCAGGCTGCGGGAGAAGTCCTACGGAGCGGCGGAGGGAAGGCCGCAGGAGTGGCTGGACCAGCGGTTCGTCCCGCCGCCGGCTGTCGGGGAGCGGCTGGAACACGACGAAGGTGTGGAGGGCGCCGAGACCAAGGCTGTGTGGGTGCGGCGCATCTACGCAGCCCTGGACGAGATCCTGCAGCATCCGTGCGTACACCAGATCATCGTGACGCACGGCGGCTCCTTGACATTCGTCGTGGCGTCCTGGATCAGGATGCCGATCGAGGCGGTCGGTTACGCCAGTTTCCGGGCGCCCTCCGGCAGCATCACCACGCTGTGCGAGGACGACTTCTTCCACAACCGCCAAGTCGTCAGCCTCGGTGACACCCGCCATCTCGACTCCGCCGCGGCCGGCTGACCTCTACTCGCCCCCTCTGCCCGTCCCCCTCGCTCCTGCACCAGGGCCGGAGCTCCTTGCTGCCCGATCTGCCGGTGCCGGCCGCTCCGGACCGGCCGGGGCCATTCAACCGAACGGTTGGACGCGGCTTCCATCGACCGCCGGTCTTGCCTCTCCGACGGGACGACGCGAAGCCGGGCCGGGCAGCGGCAATATGACGACGGCCCAGGGCGCCGGGGCCTTGTCCGCCATCCCCATCAGAGAGGTCTCCCCTCGCATGCCCAGCCTTCCCAGCAGACGACACCTCCTTGCCGCCGGTGCCGGCGCCGCCCTCGGCGCCGGTGCGTTCGGTGCCTCGGCGGTCCCTGCCTCGGCCGCCGCGTCCCGGCACTCGGCCGCTCCCGAGGAGACCCGGACGCTCGACGAGCTGTACCGGGCCGCTCTCGCGGAGGGCGGAAAGCTCGTCGTGTACGCCGGCGGCGACACCCCTACCCAGCAGGACGGTACGAAGGCCGCGTTCAAGGCCCGCTTCCCGGGCATCGATCTGACGCTCATCGTCGACTACAGCAAGTATCACGACGTCCGCGTCGACAACCAGTTCGCCACCGGCACCCTCGTCCCCGACCTCGTACAACTGCAGACCCTGCAGGACTTCGTCCGCTGGAAGCAGCAGGGCCGGCTGCTGCACTACAAACCCGCCGGTTTCTCCAAGGTCTACGACGCATTCAAGGACCCGCAGGGCGCATGGGTGGCCACCGGAGCGATCGCCTTCAGCTTCCTGTACGGCACGGCGGCCGTGGGCCCGGAGGCACCGCGCAACGCGTACGACCTGGTCGACCCGAAGTGGAAGGGAAAGATCGCCTCGTCGTATCCGCACGACGACGACGCGGTCCTCTACCTCTACACGCTCTATGCCCGGCAGTACGGCTGGGAGTGGGTGGCCAGGCTCGCCGCCCAGGACGTGCGGTTCGCACGCGGCAGCAACTCCCCCGGCGACGCCGTCTTCGCCGGGCAGAAGGCGATCGGCATCGGCACCGCGGGCTCGGCGGTCCCGGCTGCGGCATCGCCCGCGCGGTTCGTCATCACCGACGGACACCCCTTCATGGGCTGGGGCCAGCGCATGGCCATCCTCGACCGGGCCAAGAACCCGGCAGCCGCCAAGCTGTTCCTCAACTGGCAGCTGTCCACCGAGCGGCAGAAGAACTCCTTCAACGGCTGGTCGGTGCGCACCGACGTCACTCCCCCGGCCGGCCTCAAGCCCCTGTGGGAGTACCCCAATGCCCACGTGGACGGCTTCCCCCGCTTCATGGCCGACCGCGCCGAGGTGGAGCGCTGGAAGCAGACCTTCGCCCTGTACTTCGGTGAGGTGAAGGGCGATCCCACACCCGGCTGGCTCGGGCTGCACCCCGGGGCATGACCGCCGAGCGGGCTGCCGGTCTGTGCTCCTCGCCGTTCAGCCGGCAGCCCCGCTTTTCACATCGGTCATACAAGCGACGGATAGACTCGGTCCCCCTGTCCCGATGGATCATTCGTCCAGGGGGTTTGCCGTGTCCGACCCCGGCCCCGCCCGCGCACTCATGCCGGGCCGCCCTCGCCGGTTCACCGCGAGCGACCTGCCGCACCTCGTGTTCTTCCTCGTCGTCTGCGCCGCAATGGTCCGCCTCAGCCAGTTGAACCTCGCCCTGTGCTGGCACATCGTGATGGTCAGCGGGACGCTCGCGATGACATACGCCGGAGGACTGGCGTTCGGGAGCAGGCTCGGCCACCTCGCCCGGCGTACCTGGGTCACGGCTCTGCTGCTGTTGTGGACGATCCTCGTCCTCCTCACCCCGCCCCCTTTGACCAGTGCCTATCTCTGGTGTGCCGTACCGCTGGCGTGCGTGGCTCTGCGTTCACTGGATGCCCGGGCCGCTGCTGTCGCGGTGCTCGCCATCACGTTCCTCCTGGTCGGCCAACTGACCCGCAGCACGGGTGGGTTCGACGCGGAGATGGTGCTCGTCCCGGTGGCGGCGGTCTGGGGCACCGTAGCCCTGTACCGGTCGCAGCAGCGGAGCCTCGCCGAACGGCAGCGACTGGTCGAGGAGTTGCGCAGCACACGGGATGTGCTGGCGGACGAGCGGCACCGGACCGGCGTACTGGAGGAACGTGCGCGCATCGCCCGGGACCTGCACGACACGCTCGCCCAGGAACTGTCCGGCAGCCTGATGCTGCTGCAGGCGGCCGAGCGGGACTGGGCCGAGCGGCCCGATGTGGCGCGGACCCGGGTCCGTGCGGTCGTCGACGGCCTCGACTCGGGACTCGCGGAGACCCGGCGGATCATCCGGGACCTCACCCCGGTCGCGGTCGCCGAAGCCGGGCTGGAGGACTCCCTGCGGTTGCTGTGCGCCCGCGCCCAGCTGGAAGGGGCCGTGCAGCGCGTACAGTTCCGCTCGACCGGTACCCATCGCCCCGATCCGGACGGACATGCCGAGACCATTCTGTTCCGTGTGGCGCAGAGCATGGTGGCGAACGTTCGCGAACATGCCGGGGCCACCAACCTGTCGGTGACGCTGCACCGTCACCCGGACCGCATCGAGCTGGACGTGTGCGACGACGGTGTCGGCTTCGACCCGGCCGGCACCGGTGAGGCATCCCGGTCGGGCCGGGGGCTCGGCCTTCCCTCGACCCGGGCACGGCTGCACGAGGGCGGCGGTGAGCTGGTCGTCGACAGCCTGCCCGGTCGGGGCACGCGGGTCCGGGCCACCCTGCCGGTCCGCTGTCGGGCCGGTGCGCTGGTGTCCGTGACCTCGGCGGCGACCCGATGACGGCTGCTGCGCTGCGCCTGCTGCTCGCCGATGACCACGCGGTCGTACGGGCCGGGTTGCGGGCTCTGCTGGAGGGCGCGGCGGACCTCGACGTCATCGCGGAGGCGGACAGCGGGGAAGAGGCCGTGCGCCTCGCGATCGAGCTGGCGCCGGATGTCGTGCTGATGGACCTGCGGTTCGCCGGGAACGGGAGTATCGACGGGGTGGCGGCCGTACGTCGCCTGACCTCCGAAGCTCCGGGACTGCCCGTGGTGATGCTCACCAGCTATTCCGGACGCGCCGATGTGGTGCGGGCGTTGGAGGCAGGCGCCCGTGGCTACGTGCTCAAGGCGGGCCCGCCCGAGGAACTCTTCCGCGCCGTGCGCAGCGCCGCCGAGGGCGGCATGGGCCTGGCCCCTGAACTGGTAGGCCACCTTTTCGGCCAAGTTCCCGAATCCGTACGGGACTTGACGCAACGTGAGGCAGAAGTGGTCCGGTTGATGGCCGACGGACTCAGCAACCGCTCCATCGCGCAGTCGCTGTATCTGAGCGAAGCGACGATCAAGACACACCTGGTCCGGATCTACAGAAAGCTCGGCGTGGACAACAGGGCGGCCGCGGTGTCCGAGGCGGTGCGTCGCGGCCTGCTGGAACTGACCTAGATTCGACTCCTCGGCAGGCCGGGCAGGAACTCGTCGGCCGGGTGCCCGTTGGGCGGCGACTCAGTGAGCCGTGCCCCGCACGAGGATTCGGTCCCGGTGGATCGGGCGGCCAGGCCGGACAAGGGGAGGCCGGTTCGCCGGTTGCCGGCGGCGACGATCTCCGCGGTGATGGCGACGGCCGTCTTCTCGGGCGTGCGGGCGCCGAGGTCGAGACCGATCGGGGCGTGCAGCCGGGCCAGCTGTGCACAGCGCAGCGCCGCAGCGGCAGGCGGCCGGTCTCGGACGAGCAGCCGTCAGCCGCCGGGGCCATGGGCAAAGGCGCCGCGCGCACCCTGGTCGTCGCCGCCGTCCTCGTCCCCCTGTGGATCATCCTGGTCCCACCAGGCGGAACTCATCGGCGCCGCGCGCACGGACGGGGCTGGTGACCGGCGGATCGTGTGGTCGGTGGTCCTGCCCACGTCCCGCACCGTCACTGCGGTGATCACCCTCTTCCGTGCCGTCGTCCTAGTTCCATCTTCCGAGGCCGGCTGAGCCCAGAGACCGATTCGCACACGTCGGGGCGACCCTAGTGTGAGCCGCATGAGCGACGCAGCGCACAAGACCCCTCCCGACCGCGCACTCGACGTGGTCCGGGGCTACATGGACCACGACGGTATCGCGGTCGAAGAGGCGCTGGCCGGTCTGGACGCGGGCAGCTGGATGGAGGTGTACGCCGTCCTGAGCGGTCTGTTGCGCTCCACCGTCGGCATCATGGAGGTGACCGGCAGGCAGTGGGGGGTGGCCCAGCTGGTCCGGCATGCCGACGAGGTCGCCGCGGCGGCCCCGCCCCACTACGAGTTCGCCGTTGCCGAGGCGACGCGGGCCTGGGCCCGCGGCGACGAGGCCGCGATGCGCACGCTGTCGGGCCGGGACCTGCCGGGGGCTGTACACATGACGGCCGTGGGTGTCGCTGTTCTGGGGCTGTCGCTGTGGGGCAGGGCCGGATTCCACGATGTTCTCAAGGAGTTCCACGCAACCGTGACCGCGCTGACGGACGGCCGGCCGTCCGATGCCCGGCCCCTCGAACCGCGGCATCCATAGACCGGACATCGCCATGAACTTCCGGACCCCGCTGTCGGCCCTGTTCCCCGGAACCTCGGGCCGGCTGGTGACCGCCCTCGTCGATCACCACACCACCGAGGCCGACAAACCGCTAACTCTCGCCGACTTGTCCGAGCGAGCCGCGGTGGCGCCGGCCCAGCTGGAAGCGGCGCTCTTCCGCCTCGGACTGCTCGGCCTCGTCGCACCCAGGCGCAGGGGGGAGGTCGTACGTGTCGTCGCGGGCCACGTCGCCTGGGCCGCTCTGCGTCAACTGGCCGACCTGCGTGAGCGCGTCATCGACACGGTTCGCGAGCATGCGCGAGCCCACCTCCGCCCAGCGCCGGACCATCTCGCGCTGAGTGGCGCCGTCATCGAGGGGACGGCGACACATCCTGCGGACGTGCTGGAGCTGATCGTCGTTCCCCCGGCCGCCGCCCCGGCCGACTGGGAGCAGGGCGTGACCGCCCTCGTCACCCAGCTGTCCAGGGATCTGGGCAACGTCGTCGTGCACCGCTGTGCCCATGATGCCGAAGAGGCGCAGGCCATGGGCGGGAGCAGCGCCGTGCGCGTCTTCCCGCGGTGACGGCGGTGTCCCGGGGCGCGGCCTGTCGCGGCCGGGCCATCATGGTTCGGCTGTCCGGCCGTCGTGCACATCGGCTCCGGTCACCCGCCGTACCAGGTCCGCCCAGGTGCTCCGAAGGCGCGCGGTGGTGACCTGGGAGTGGCCGCGCAGGTGGTTCACGGTCTCCAGGTTCACGAAGGCGAGCATGGCGTGGGCAAGCATGTCGTGATCACCCTCGACGCCCGCCTCCCGCAGGAGCGCCGAGACGTGGCGGTGAAAGGCCTGGCCGTAGTGCGAGGCATGGCGTCGATCGCAAGCACTCCGCGGTGCCACGCGTGCGTACCCACATCCGCCGTCGATCCGCACCGGGTCGACGGGAAGGCGACGTGCCGCCGGCGGGTCGAGGGGCGCCCGGTGCGCAGGTAGAACCGGGAGACATGCGGCCGGCACTCATCGCGTCGAACTCGCAGAGGTAGGTGTGACCGCTGCCGGGCATCGCTCTCCTCAGGGACATCCTTGGCAGGAGGCCGAGCCATCCACCGCACCGGGCACGTCGGACAGGCCCGCCCGGCCCGGAGCGTCAGTTCAGCCGCAGCTGAGCAGTCCCGCGTCGGCCTTCGCGGCGAGGATCCGGTGCACGCTGTCGGCGACGTCGGCGCGGAACGCGGCGTCCTTCTGCATCCGGGCACTGACCGCCTGCGCCATCGCCGGTACGGTGGACGGTTTCACAGTGAGGATCAGGTTGCCGCCCGCCGCGAGGAAGTCGACCGCTCGCTGGGCCGGTGTGAAGGACCGTACGGCGACGGCCTGTCCGAGGTCGTCGGAGATGACCACGCCCTTGAAGCCGAGCTGGGTGCGCAGCAGCGTGCGGATGACCGTCGGCGAGAAGGCCGCCAGGTGGTGTGCGTCGATCTTGGTGTAGGTGGCCAGGGAGACCATCACGAACGGCGAGCCGGCCTTGATCCCGGACCGGAAGGGCGTCAGGTACGCATCGGACGCGGTCGTCACGGAGTCCACGACGTTCGCGGTGGTGTCGGTGTTGCCGATCACCCGGCCCAGCCCGGGGAAGTGCTTGAGCGTGGTCTTCACGTGGGCTTGTGCGAACCCCGCGGCGAACGCTTCGCTGTGCACGGCGACGGCGTCGGGGGTGTGACCGTACTCGCGGTAATGGTGCCCGATGGGACCATTGCGTGTCCCCAGGTCAGCCGGGACCACGTCCGCGACCGGGGCCAGGTTGAGGTCCACTCCGGCGGCCTTCAACTGAGCCGCCCAGACCGCGGCCCGGGTGCGCAGCGTCGACGCCGGCCAGGTGCCCTGGGTCAGCGCGGCTGGTATGGGCGAGAAACCGGGGCCGCTCAGCACCTGTACCTGGCCGCCCTCCTGGTCCGTGGCGACCATCAGGCCCACTCGCCGGCCGGAGACCGTGTCCGCCTGGCCGCGGAAGCCGTCGACCAGCTTGCGTGTCGCCTCGGTGCCTGCGGTGCCGCGCCCGGTCAGCATGACGGAGCCCACGTGATTGTCGCGGAGTGTACGCAGGTCGGTGGTGCTGGGGCGGGCCGCCGAAATCCCGCCCATGAAGAGCTGTCCAATGCGCTGGGCCTGGGTCATAGCGGAGTAGACCCGGTCGGCACACGTGGGCGCGGAGGTGGCCGGGACGGGGTCGGCTGCGGCGCGGGCCGGGTGCCCGGTGTGCGCCTGGGCGGCCGGTTCACTGCAGCCGACCGCGGCCAGCATCATGGTGACGAGCGGGACACCGGCACGCAGGGCCGCCGAACGGCCCCTGCCAGGTCGGCGAAGGCGTGCTGTCATGGATGGCGCTCCTGTCTCGCGGGATGGGACGGGCGGCGCGATCAACCGGCCACGGATGGGGCCACCACGGGGCGGGCCGGTCCGCTGCGCCCTACACGCTACGCCGCACGGCCCGACTACGCGCGCCGTGCGAAAACACGCTGAAGCGGCCGGGGGCGGGCTGCACCGTGTGCTTGTCGTCGCCCGCCGTGTCGTGCGTGCCGCCCGAGCGGGTCAGCGTCGACGACGGTCGGCTCCGGGGGCAGGGAGAGGACAGCCTGCTCGGGGGCGACGAGGTCCGCGGCGAGCGGGTCGGGCAGCGCCGGCCGGTGAAGTCGTTCAGACGGCGGCCTGCGGTCTGTTCGCAGAGCGCGGCCAGTTCCTCGGTGCCGATGCGCTGGTCCGGGTCGGCGGCCAGGCAGCGTTCGAGGAGCGGGCGGAGCAGGTCGTCGTAGCCGTCCAGGCGGGGCGGACGCATGGCGGTGTTGGCGATCTACGCGGCGAGCGTGAGGGCGCCGCCTTCGCCGTAGGGGTGGCGGCCGCTCGCAGAGACGGCGGCGAACAGGCCGAGCGAGAACACGTCCATAGCCGGCCCGACCGGCTCGCCGAGGGCGTGCTCCGGAGACATGAACTGCGGGGTGCCGATGACGCCGCCGAATGTGGTGAGTTGGGTGGCGTCGGCTGCGCGGGCGATGCCGAAGTCGATGACGTACGGCCCCTGGGGGCTCAGCAGGATGTTGCTGGGCTTGAGGTCGCGGTGCACGATGCCGGCCGAGTGGATCGCGGTCAGCGCCCTCGCGGTGCAGCCGGCGAGCTGAAGGACGGCGGGCTGCGGCGGCGGGCCGTGTGCCGCGAGAGCCTCGTGGAGGGGCCGTCCGGGGATGAACACCGATGCCGGCCAGGGCAGTTCACCGCTGATGTTCGTGGTCGACGACCGGGACGACCTGGTAACGCTGCACCCGGCGGGCGGCCTTGACTTCCTGCTCGAAGCGGCGCCGGAAGCCGGGGTCGCTGCCGTATGCGCGCCGGATCACCTTCAGCGCGGCGGGCTGTCCGCCGCGGGTGCGGGAGAGATGGACGGTGCCCATCCCGCCCTCGCCGATGCGCGCCGGCAGCTTGTATCCAGCGATCTCCCGGGGGTCTTCAGCCCCCAGCCGTTCCCCTGCCGCGTCCGCCGCCCATCCCGATCATGCCCCAGTTCCTTGATCGTTCGTGTGCGGAGATCGTAGCCGGGGCCCACCCGGCACCACCCGCGTTACGACGCGCCAGAACAACTGCGCGGCAACGACCAGTCCACACGCCCGACCTGAACAGCGACATACACGTCGTCCATGAACTGCGCCTGCGGCCCGCGCAGCGCAGACGTGTCGGCCATCTCGTCCCGAACTGCCCTGCACAAGGCGGAAGGCGGAAGGACAAGCGCGTCGACGAGCAGACCCGTGAGTGGAGGCGCACGTGTGAGCTGACGGTATCCGCCTCGATCTCCGCATGGAGGACGCCAAAGCCTGCATCCTGGTCCTCGCCGGGGTCCGCGTCGACCGCTCCGACGAAACGAGGGAATGCCGCGTGAGCCGACAAACGCCCACCGAGGCACCGTGGATGGTTCTGATCGGCCCGGCCGGCACCGGAAAAACCACTCTCGGCCGGGAGATCGCGGCGAGGACGCAAAGACCGTTCATCGATCTGGACGCCCTCGCGGACGAGTACTACGCGCAGGTGGGATGGAGCATCGCCAGACTCCGCGAGCGGATCGCCGCCGTCGGGCGTCTCGCGGCCGAAGCCGAGTGGGAACCAGCCCGAGCACACGCCGTGGCATGTGCTGTCGCCGACCACCGCGAAGCCATCATCGCCCTGGGCGCGGGCCATACCAGCTACACCGGCCACCAGCAGCTGGCCACGGTCCGCACGGCACTGAGTTGCTGCCCGGACGTCATCCGGCTCCTGCCCTCCCCCAACCGTGGGACCTCACTCAGCGTCCAACGGCAACGCTGCATGGCGAGCAAGGGCCGATCCTGGATCATCGACGGACATGACTTCCTCGCCCACTGGCTCGACGACAACGGCACCCGACTCGTCGCGACACGGACGGTCTACACCCTGGACGAGACCCCCGCCCAGACCGCAGCACGGTTGCTTCGAGGCTATGGGAGACGATGACGGCTCATCCGGTGCTGCGGGCGCCATTCGAAGAGCAGGATGGTCACGTCGTCCCGCAGTTGGTTGCGCTGGTAATCCAGGATGGCGTGGATGAGCAGCCGCAGCACCTCGGCGGGGCGCTGGCCGGCTGCGTTGGAGCGGATGATGAAGTCGGTGAACCGGTCGAGGCCGAACTCCGCACCGTCCGCGTCGCGCGCCTCCACGACACCGTCGGTGTAGAGCAGGACGCAGTCACCCGGTGCCAGCGTCGCCTCGTGGACCTGCCGGGGCGCCGGGGCGAGTGGGCCGGCCAGGCCGATCGGCGGCTGCGGGGGGGCTGTCCAGTGCCCCGGCAATCACCCGCTCGCCACGGATCAGCAGCGGCGGGGGGGGACCGCAATTGACCCAGCGGAGGATCCCCGTCTCGGCATCGAGCCGGCACAGCACGCCGGTACAGAAGTGGTCGGGCAGCCACTGGGCGAGCGCCTGGTCGACGGCGCCGACGACATCGGCCAGGCCGCCACCGGCGCGGCGGGCGTTCCGTGCCGCCGCCATGGCGACCGACGTGCTCAGACCGGAGGCCAGATCGTGCCCCATGGAGTCGATGATCATGGTGTGCAGCACGTTCTTGACCACCGAGTGGTCGAACGCGTCGCCGGCGATGTCGTACGCCGGCTCCAGGACCGCGGTCGAGACGCACCTTCTGCTGCTGATGGTGTGGGGTGGCAGAAAAGCCCGCAGCATCTCGGCGGGCAACCCCATGGTCACGGTACGGGTGCGGCCGGCGAGCCAATCGCTGTAGGCGCGTTTGGAGGTGATCAGCATGGCGAACAGATGGGCCAGCATCCGGCCACGACGCATCCGTACCTCGTCGAGCGAGGCGACCCGCACGGCCAGCACGCCCAGCCGCTCCGCACCGTCGATCAGAGGTATCCAGACGGTCACGCCGTCGTCGGCATCGACGACCCGCGGGGAGACGGTGCGGTACGCCCAGCCTGCCGACGAGTGGTCCACCTGCAGCGGCTGCAAGGCCTCGTCCAGCGGGATGAGTAGCCTTTGCTGCAGGTCGACAAGGTAGATCAGCGCGGTGCCCAGTCCGAGCGCCGAGGCGCACCGGTTCGCCAGGGCGGGCAGTTCGACCGGCAGGGCCGTCTGCGCCTCGGTGATCAGTTCTTCCAGCCGATGCTCGACTGCGGTGTCGGGACCGGAGGACACGTGCGGTGGGTCCGACACAGGTATCACCCCTTCCGCGCCCAGTCTCACACCGCGCCCGTCCTGTCTCACCTCAGGCACAACCACCTGGTCCGGACGGCCGGCCACATCATCACGGAGACACTCCGCCTCCACCCGCCCCCCCGACCGCTTCGATCCCGACCGCTGGGAGAACACCGCCCCGGACCACCAGAGACCTACCTCCCCTTCGGCGCGGGCCCGCAGAGATGCATCGGCGGCCAGTTCGTTCGCCACCACCGGCCAGGTCCCCAGGCGTCACCCCGCCCGGCTGCGCATGACCACACGCCGACCGCGACCGATTCCTCGTCCAACTCACCAGGGGGCGTACGGCCATGAGGGCGTCGCATACCTCGTCCAGAGGTGTCTCGGTGTGGTGAACTGCCCGGCGGAGCATGGTGATTCCCTGGTCAAGGCTCATGCCCACGGGCGGGCCGGGGTCGGCCACTGATCCGTCCGGGCGGACCGGCAAGTGGCGGCCCATGGCCGCAGCCGCACTCAGTCCGTGTCCCATGACGTCACCGAGGGTCAGTCGGACGGTAGAGCAGGGCGTTGTCGATGGCCATGGCGGTGCGAGCGGCGATGTCGCGCAGGGCGAGCACGTCGTCGGTGTCGAAGCCGGCGGGTCGGGAGCGCCTCCGTCCGCAACGGTCTCCCCCACCATGTGGCCGGTGAGCCCGGGTTGAAAGGATCCGGGTATGGAATTCGACGACCCCGTCGGCATGCGCCGGACATGCGCCGATCGGCTCGGTGAGAAGGCCGGCCGGCAGTTCGCGGCCATGGCCCGACGCGGCTTCCGGCTGGAGCCCGCGACAGCGGGCACCGAGCCGACCGGCCGATGCCGGCTCGGCGGGCCCGCCTTGCTCGAACCAGGCACCGCCTGGCCCGAAATCGACGGCGTCCCGCTGTCCGCGCACGCCGTCCTCGACACCGACGCCCTCGCCCCCTGGCTCGCGGCCGAGCTTCCGACGCGGCCGGGCCTGCTCAACTTCTTCCACCTGGATCCGGACGTGCCGTACGAGCGGTACCGCCTGCTGGACTCGTCCGGGCCCGAGGCCTGCCGCGTGATTCCCGCGGCCGCCACCCGGGCAGTCGAGAGAGCCGCCCCCGAACCGGCACGGAGCTATCCCGTACGGCCGCTGCGCGCGACCGAGGTGACCATGCTTCCGGACTGCTGGGACATCGAGGACGCCGACGTCGACTTCGACCCGGACGAGCACTGGGGTGCGGCATCGCTCATCCTGACCGCGATGGGCGACATCGACGGGAACACCGCCGGCCGGCATCGCGCCTTCGGCTGGCCCGACACCTCTTACGGGTCCCGGGTGACCCGTCGCGATTCCGACGGCCCTGCCGTCCACCTGCTCCAGCTCGCGCAGGACGCGGAGCTGGGATGGGGCTGGGGCGATGCCGGAACCCTGTATTTCTCGATCCCGGCGAAGGCCTTCGCGGCCGGCGACTTCAGCAAGGCGGAGGCGAACGGGCACTGCTGCTGACGCCGAGGGCCCGTCGGCGCCTCAGCTGATACCGGTTCCCGTGCCGCTGACACGGATGCGCGAGTCACCCGTGCGCAGTGTCACCGTGAGTTCGCCAGGACGGCCGAGGTCCTCGCCCTGATGCAGGGTGAGGACGGCGTCCTCGGGAACCAGGCGCAGTTCACGGGCGTACGCGCCGAACGCGGCGGCCGCGGCACCGGTTGCGGGGTCCTCGACGACGCCGCCGACAGGGAACGGGTCACGGACATGGAAGACGGTGGCCGACGCACGCCACACCAACTGAACCGTGGTCAGGTCCAGGCGGTGCATCAGAGCTTCGAGACGCTCGAAGTCGTACGCGAGATCCGCAAGACGTGCGCGTGTCGCGGCTGCCAGCACGAGGTGGCGGGCGCCGGCGAACGCGATGCGAGGCGGGAAGGCCGGGTCGAGGTCGGTGGCCGGCCAGCCGAGCGCGGCGAGTGCCTCCGCCAGGTCGGCCTGGGCGATCTCTTCGATGTGCGGCTCGACACTGGTGAGTGTGGCCGTGACGGTTCCGTTCTCCTCGGTCACCTCCACCGGCACGGTGCCGGCACGTGTGGCGAACAGCAGCTCGCCGGGGCCTGTCCGCTCGGCGAGCGCGATGGCGGTGGCAACGGTGGCGTGGCCGCAGAACGGCACCTCGGCCTTGGGACTGAAGTAACGGATGGTGTACGCCCGGCCCTCCTGGCCGCCGAGGCCCTGCGGCGGCGGGGTCAAAAACGCCGACTCCGAGTACCCCAGGTCAGCGGCGATGGCCAGCATGTCGCTGTCGTCCAGGGCAGTGGCGTCCAGAACCACACCGGCGGGGTTTCCACCATCGGGGCTGTCGGAGAAGGCGGTGTATCGCAGTACCTCGGGCAGCGGCGCATTTGTCGTCATGTTCGCGGCAACACAGAGCTCGCCCGCGGGTATTCCTGAACGCAGGTGGAGGCGGGGCGCGCCCCGGCCTGCGCAGGGTTCGCGGCCACGCTGACGACGGCCGTGGCAGAGGACTTGTCCGGGACCTGCCGCCTCGTCAGAGCCGTACGACGATCAGTGCGACATCGTCCCGGCCACCGCTGGCGACGCCCAGGCGCGCCAGGATGGTGTCGGCGAGCTGTTCGGTGCCGAGACGGCCGAACTCGCTGAGCACGTCGATCAGTTGGCCGAGGCCGGCGTCGATGTCCTGGCCCCGCCGCTCGATGAGCCCGTCGGTGTAGAGCACGAGGGTGTCCCCGGGCTTGTACGGCAGGCTCGCCTGCGGGCGGGGGACGTGCTGCGGACGGGCGCCGAGCGGTGGGTCGGTGGCCTGGTCCAGCAGTTCGCAGCGGCCATCGGGGTGGGCGAGCACCGGCGGCGGGTGGCCCGCACTGCTGTAGGTGATCAGACGGCTGCGCGTGTCGATGACCCCTTTGAAGGTGGTGGTTCCCAGAGCGCCCTCGACGGACCGGGCGTACAGGCCGAGAACCTCAAGGGCCTGTGCCGGGCGTTCCAGGGCGCGGATGGCGGCGGACAGGGCGCTGCGGAGCATGCCCATGACGGCAGCCGCCCTCAGGCCATGGCCGATGACGTCGCCGACGGCGACGGCGAGCCGGTCGGGCGGGATGTCGACGACGTCGTACCAGTCGCCGCAGACGTTGAGGGAGCCGGTGGCGGGCAGATAACGCACCGCGATGTCGCGATGGTGGGCCAGGTCGGGGGCGTGGAGCATGGCTTCCTGCAGGGTGACGGCGACCTCGCGTTCGCGGGTGTGGGCCTGCCGCAGTTCCTCGTTCAGGCGTTGCAGCTCCCGCGCTCGTGCGTACAGTTCCGCCTCCAGAACCTGCGCCTCCTCCAGCCGCTCCCCCACCCGGACGCCGGCGGGGTGGGCGGCCTGGTACGCCTTGACGAACTCGGTGACGTCCTCGACCCGGTGGATGATGTAGTCCACCTGCCCGTCCGGGCCCAGCACAGGGGTGTTCACCGGGGACCACCACCGCTCATCGAAGACCCCTGGCCGGCCCATCACAGGGATGTCGTACTTCTGCAGCGCCATCGTGTCGGCCTGGCGGGTGGCGAGGACCCGGTGCAGGGAAGCGCCGAGATTGCGGACCCCGTCGGCCTCCGGGTCGGCGGGGTTGTCCGGGAACGCGTTGAAGACATGCCTGCCGACCAGGTCCTCCCGGGTGCGTCCGGTGACCGCCAGATAGGCCCGGTTCACATCCACGATGACCAGGTCCGGAGCGAGCACCAGATAGGGGCTCGGCGTCGCGGCGAACAGGGCCGCGTGATCAACCAGCGATGCCACCGATGGCGCTCCCTTCCCGCCCCAACGGCCTCATCCTCAATCTACGGGCCGTCCTGCGACTGCGCCCACCGCGTTCCATCCCGACCAGCCCCTCGGCCTTCGAGGGGCTGGTCGGGCGAACGGGTGGACCGGCGATCCGGTGCAGCTCGTGCCAAGCTGGGAAGCCGGGTCGGCGGGCCCGCGGGGCGGTGTCCCGCCGTCGGAGCGGTGCCCCGCCCCGGGGCCGTGTCGACGCTGGGAACGGTGAGTGCGGATGAGCCCGAGCTCCGCGGACGGTGCGGATCCCGGGCCGGCCGATGCCGGCAACGGGCCGGCCGTCTCCCGTCGGGAGTTCGACGCGCTCTTCGAGACGGTCCGCACCTGGGGCCGCTGGGCCCCGGCCGATCGCGGTGCCTGGAACCGGGTGACCGCGGAGCATGTGCGGCGGGCCGCGGCCGTGGTGCGGGCCGGGAAGGTCGTCCCGCTCGGGCTGCCCTGGAACACCCTGCCCGGCCCGGACAACCCCAGGCCCGCTCTGCACCACATGACCGATCTCGGTGACGTGGAGAGCCCGGAGCCCTCCACCCACAAGGACTTCCTCGCCGCCGACTACCACGGCAAGGCCGTCACCCATCTCGACGCCCTGTGCCATGTCGCCTACCGGGGGCAGCTCTACGACGGCCGGACGGCGACGGACCTCGTCGGCGCGGCAGGTGCCCGTTTCGGAGCGGTGTCGGCGCTCGGCCCTCTGGTCACGAGGGGGGTTCTCCTCGACCTGCCCGCGGTCCTGGGGGTCCGCTGGCTGGAGCCGGGGCAGGCGGTGCGTGCGAAGGACGTCATCGCCGCGGAGAGCGCACTCGATGTGACGATCGGCGAGGGCGACGCGGTGCTGCTGCGCTCCGGGCACGTCCGCCGCCGTGGGGAGCTCGGTGCCTGGGACCCCGGTGCGGCGAGCGCGGGCTTCCACGTGGACGCCGTACCACTGCTGGCCGAGCGCGGCATCGCGCTGCTCGGCGGTGACGGCGACAGTGACGTACGGCCCTCACCTGTCGACGGCGTGCACTCGCCCGTCCATGCCCTGGCCCTGGCAGCGATGGGGGTGCCGCTGCTGGACAACCTCGACCTGGAGGCCCTGTCGGCCGCGACGGCGGAGGCGGGGCGGCATGAGTTCCTGCTCGTCGTGGCGCCGCTGAACGTCCCGGGCGGCACGGGCTCGCCCGTCAATCCGGTAGCCGTTCTGTAGCTAGAGATGCCGAATGTCCCTGTTTCTCGTCTATGTCATATTGTTTTGGTTAAGCGGACTCCTGCAGGCGCGAGTGAGGCGAAGCGTGGTTCGGCCCGACGGGAAAGCGATACCGACAGGGCGTGCGACAGACGGCACAGGGCCCGCCCGTTCGCGTGAGCGTTTCCTGGAGGGCGAGCCCGTGGAAGCCTGTGTGCGCACCCCCATCTCGAACTCGTGGCAGCGCTGCCGGGCCCTGGGGCTCTCGCCCGACGATTCCGGCCCTCCCTACCGGGCCGACTTCGATGGTGACGCCCGTATCGTCCGGGCGGCCGTGCCGGTGCTCGACCGGCTGCAGTCCTGGTTCGCCGGCAGCAAGATGAACATCTCCGTCGCCGATGCGAACGGCACGGTCCTGCTGCGCCGCTTCGGAGAGGCGTCCCTGGCCCGAAGCCTCCCGGCGTTCCAGCGCGTACCCGGGTTCGTGTTCGCCGAGCAGTACGCCGGCACCAACGGAATCGGTCTCGCGCTGGCGGAGCGGCAGCTCATCCAGGTCTACGGCGCCGAGCACTTCGCCGAGCGCTCGCAGGGAAACGCCTGCCGCGCGCTTCCCGTCCGCGACCCGATCAGCGGCCGCATCGAGGGCGTCCTGTGCCTCGGATATCCGCGCAGCGCCGAGGACCCTGCGCTGGCCACCGTGATCCGCAAGGCGGCCCGCGCCATCGAGAGGCGGCTTCTGGGGCAGAGTTCCGAACGTGAGCGCGCCCTGCTGCGGGCGTACCTGGACACCGGCGCCGAAGCCGCCACCGGCCCTCACCACAGCGTCGGTGTCGGCGAACTGGCCTTCGGGCTGCACCCGCGTGACCAGGAGATCCTGATGGAGAAGGCCGCCGAGCTGATCTCCTGCGCGCAGCGGGCCGCAGTCCGAGTCCTCCTGTCCGACGGCCGGCGGGTCACACTGGTGAGCCGCCCGATGACGAGCGCCACCGGGGTGGAAGGCTTCGTCACCGAGGCCATTCTGTCCGGTCCCTCACCGCACGAACCCCTCATCGTCCCGCAGTCGGCCACCGTCCCGCAGTCGGCCGAGGAGGGGCTGCGCCTCCCCGTCGACCCCGCCGCCTCCGTCGTCCCCGCCGCCCTGCTGTCCGGAGCCGTTCCCCGCGCCGCGGCGCCCGGCCTCGTCCCCGGCCGAGCCGACGTGCCCGGCACGGGCGAGGCATCTGCGGGCGGGCCAGGCGGCACGGCGGGCGGTCACCCCGGCTGCCCGCCCCCGGCGCGAGGGCTCGTGATGGTGGGAGAGCCGCACGTGGGGCGGTACGCCCTCGCCGCGCGCCGCCGCCTGGAGTTGCTGAGCGACGCGAGCACGCGTATAGGCACCACCCTGGACGTGCGCCGCACCGCCGAGGAACTCGCCGAGACGGCGGTGCCGCGACTGGCCGACTACGTCACGATCGATCTGCCGGAGGCCGTACCGCGCGGCGAGGAGGCCGCCGATCCGTTCACCGACCTGTACCGGACGGTGGTCCACGGCATCCGCGACGACTGTCCCTTCCACCCGGTCGGCAAACGCGTCGACTACGGCCCGACCACGCCGCAACTGCGCTGTCTGACCGGCGGGCAGGCGGTGCTGGAGCCGGACCTGAAGACCGCCGCCGGCTGGCTCGCCCACGACCCCGAGCACACCGAGGAGCTGCTGACCCGCGTCCACTCCCTCATCGCGGTCCCCCTGGTCGCCCGTGGCGTCGTCCTGGGAGTGGCCGCCTTCTACCGCGGGCAGGACCCGGCACCCTTCGGCGACGACGACCGTTCGCTCGCCCAGGAACTCGCCACCCGCGCCGCCCTGTCCATCGACAACGCCCGGCGCTACACGCGGGAGCGCACCATGGTCCTGGCCCTGCAGCGCAGCCTGCTCCCGCACGGTCTGCCCGACCAGGACGCCGTCGAGGTGGCGCACCGCTACCTGCCCGCGGAGTCCGAGGTGGGCGGGGACTGGTACGACGTCATCCCCCTCTCCGGCACCCGTGTCGGCCTGCTGGTCGGCGATGTCGTCGGTCACGGCATGCTCTCCGCCGCCACCATGGGCCGGCTGCGCACCGCCGCTCGCAGCTTCGCCGAACTCGACTACCCCCCGGACGAGGTCCTCACCCACCTCGACAACCTGGTGGGGCGCCTCGACCGGGAGGACCCCGACGCGGGAGAAACCGGCATCATCGGCGCGACCTGCCTGTACGCCGTCTACGACCCGACCACGCAGCAGTGCGTCATGGCGCGCGCCGGGCATCCGCCGCCCGCGCTGGTCCGCCCCGACGGCACGGTGTCCTTCCCCGACCTGCCCGCCGGGCCCCCGCTCGGCCTGGGGGGCCTGCCCTTCGAGGCCGCGGAGGTCCACCTCCCCGAGGGCAGCGAGCTGGTCCTCTACACCGACGGGCTCTTCGAGGACCGGGACCGCGACGTCGACGTGGTCCTCGACCAGCTCCGGGGCGCCCTGGCCCACCCGGAACGCACACCCGAGGAGACCTGTGAGGCGGTCCTGGACACCGTGGCCCCGGCCCACCCCCGTGACGACATCGCCCTGCTCGTCGCCCGTACCCACGTCCTGGACCCCCACCGGATCGCCGCCTGGGACCTGCCCGCCGACCCGTCGCTCGTCAGCGAGGTGCGCGGCTCGGCCCTCCGGCAGCTGGCCGACTGGGGAGTCGAGGAGGCCTCCTTCGCCGCGGAACTGGTGCTGAGCGAGCTGGTCACCAACGCCATCCGTCATGGCTCCGGACCCATCCGCGTACGTCTGCTGCGCGACCGCACCCTGATCTGCGAGGTCTCCGACACCAGCAACACCGCCCCGCACCTGCGCCGGGCAGCCACCACCGACGAGGGCGGCCGCGGTCTGTTCCTCGTGGCCCAGCTGGCACAGAGCTGGGGTACGCGCTACCTCCCGCAGGGCAAGGTCATCTGGGCCGAATGCGGGCTCGACGGCGTCTGAGGCCGTCGGCGCTGCTGAGCCGTTGGTGTCACAGAAGGCGAAAAATCCGGAATGCCATGAGGTGATCCACTAGTATCACTGGCAAACAGTCGGGAAGAAATCGCCCTGCCGACCCCCGGAGATGTCCGTGCACGACCCTCCCGACACCTCTGCGAACGCGGTCAGGGACGTCGGGGCCGACCCCGTGGTCCGCATCCGCGGGCTTGCCAAGCGGTTCGGCGGGACCCTCGCTCTGGACGGCGTCGACCTCGATGTCCGGGCCGGCAGCGTCCTCGCCCTGCTCGGCCCCAACGGTGCCGGAAAGTCCACGCTCATCAAGGTGCTGGCAGGCGTCCACCCTGCCGACGCGGGCCGGATCACGGTGGGCGGGCATCCGCTCGGCAGTCATGCCGCCTCCCGCAGCATGTCCTTCATCCACCAGGACCTCGGGCTCGTGGAGTGGATGACGATCGCCGAGAACTTCGCCCTGACCATCGGATATCCGCGTCGCGCCGGGCTGATCTCCTGGCCGCGGACCCGGGAGCGTTGCGCCGAGGCTCTGGAAGCCGTCGCCGGACACCTCGATCCCGACACGCCGATCGCCGGTCTCGGCCCGGCAGAGCGCTCCCTGGTCGCCATCGGCCGGGCCCTGGCGGCCCGCACGACACTCATCGTCCTCGACGAGCCGACCGCCCGCCTCCCCGCCGCGGACTGCGCCCGGCTCTTCCGCGTCCTGCACACACTGCGCGACCAGGGACACGGCATCCTCTACGTCACCCACCGCCTGGACGAGGTCTACGAGGTCGCCGACACCTTCGCCGTTCTGCGCGACGGCCGGCTCGTCAGCCACGGCCCGCTGGCGGGTCACAGCCCCGCCCGGCTGGTGCACGACATCGTCGGCGAGGAACCGGCCCGCCATCGCCCCGCCACCGGCCCCGCAGGCGGCCCCGCCGTCCTGACCCTCGACGGCGCGCGGACCACCGGCACGGGAACGGTCACGCTGCGCCTCCGGGCCGGGGAGGTCCTGGGCCTGGTCGGCCTCTCGGGCGCCGGACACATGGACCTGGGCCGCGCCCTCGCCGGCGCCCTGCCCCTCCTTGGCGGCCAGGTGCTCCTCGGCGGCAGGCCCTACCGACCCCGCACGGTCGCCGAGGCCGTCGCTCTCGGCGTCGGCTTTGTACCCGGCGACCGACAGCGGGAGGGCTGCGCCGCCGGGCTGACCGTCCGCGAGAACCTCCTGGCCAATCCCCGTGCGGGAGGCATGCCCGCGCTGCACTGGATCAGCCCCCGCCGTGAACGCGCCCGGGCCACGGAGCTGATCGAACGGTTCGCGGTGCGTCCCCGCGCCATCGAGGCCCCCATCGCCACCCTGTCCGGCGGAAACCAGCAGAAGGTCCTGATCGGCCGGTGCCTGCGGGCGGGCCTGCGCCTGCTGATCCTGGAGGAGCCGACCGCGAGCGTGGACGTCGGAGCCAAGACCGCCGTCTACCGCCTGCTCGACGAGGCGCTGGCCGCCGGCCTCGCGGTCCTGCTGGTCTCGACCGACTTCGAGGAGGTGGCGGGCGTGTGCCGCCGTGCCCTGGTGTTCGTCCGCGGATGCGTGACAACCGAGCTGAGCGGAGCGGGTCTCACGGTCGCGGGGCTCACCCGGGCGGCCTCGGCCGTGCCGCCGGTCCCCGGAACCACCACGGACTCATGACCGCCCCGCCCTCGTCCTTCCCGCCCCGTTCCCGGCCGCACGGACGCGGCCCGGCCTGGCACCTCGTGGGCGCCTACGGCCTGCTGGTCCTCACCGCTCTGCTCTTCCTGTTCTTCTCCCTCACGCTGCCGCACACGTTTCCCACACGGGACACCGTCGACTCGATCCTGTCCACCCAGTCGATCCCGGCCGTCCTCGCGCTCGCCGCCATGGTTCCCATCGTGACCGGCTCGTTCGATCTCTCCCTCGGCTACGGTCTCGGCCTGGCGCACGTCATGGTGCTGCATCTTGTCGTCGACGAGGCATGGCCCTGGCCCTGGGCCTGCCTCGTGGTGATCGCCGGCGGGGCGGTCGTGGGCGTCCTCAACGGTGTGGTCGTCGAGTTCGGCCGGATCGACTCGTTCATCGCCACCCTCGGGACCGGCAGCATGCTGTACGCCGTGACCGGCTGGGTCACCGGCGGCGGCCGGATCGTCCCGGGCCCACAGGGTCTGCCGGCGGCCTTCACCGGCCTCTACGACTCCAGGTTCCTCGGCCTGCCGCTGCCCGCCTTCTACGTGCTCGCCCTCGCCGTCGCTCTCTGGGTGGTGCTGGAGCGGCTGCCGCTCGGCCGGTGCCTGTACGTCATCGGTGCCAATCCGCGCGCCGCCGATCTGGTCGGCATCCCGACCCGCAGATACACCGTCTACGCGTTCACCGCATCGGGGCTGATCGTCGGCTTCGCCGGTGTGCTGCTGGCGGCTCAGCAGGAGATCGGCAATCCCAGTGTCGGTCTCGACTATCTGCTGCCCGCCTTCACCGGCGCCCTCCTCGGCACCACCGCGATCAAACCCGGCCGCCCCAACGCCCTGGGCACGGTCGTCGCCGTCGCCGTGCTCGCCGTCGGCCTCACCGGCATCGGACAGATGGGCGCCGACTTCTGGACGATCCCCCTGTTCTACGGCGGCACCCTGCTGCTCGCCGTCGGCCTGGCCGGCTACTCCGCCCGCCGGCTGAGCACCGGGGCCGGTGCGGCCCGCGACGCACCGGCCGTACCGCCGCAGCCGCCTCCGTCGACGTCCGGAGACGGAACCACGGGCACCGCTCCATGACTCACGCCAGGGGCCCGGCTCCGCAACCCCGGCCGCCCCCTGACGCTCGTCCTTCCGCGAGGAGCTCCCGTGCACCGCAGCTACCGCAAGGCCACCCGCCTCGTCGTCACGGCCCGATCGGTGTCCATCGCCCTGCTGGCCACGGCAACCGTGTTGACCGGCTGTCAGCGCGGCTCGCCGCCCGGCCCCACGGCGTCCGCCACGGGCCCGAGCGGCTGCCCCACGGCCCAGACCAGGGCCCGGGCCGCGGTTGCCCGAGCGGAGCAGACCGACACCGCCTGGAACGGCCCGACCGGCGGCCCGACGGCGGTCTCCGGCAAGACGATCGTCTATGTGGCGCAGACCATGACCAACCCCGGAGTCGCAGGCGTCACGAACGGCGTGCGGGAGGCCGCGAGAGTCATCGGCTGGAACGTCCGGGTGATCGACGGAGGCGGCAGCCCCGCCGGGATCCAGGCGGCCATGAGCGAGGCCGTGACCCTGAGGCCCTCGGGCATCGTCATCGGCGGCTTCGATCCCGGTTCGACCTCGCAGCAGGTCGGCCGGGCCGGCGCGGCCGGCATCCCGCTCATCGGCTGGCATGCGGTCGCCTCCCCCGGCCCCAGCAGGCGGCCCGAGCTCTTCACCAACGTCACCACCCGGGTCGAGGACGTGGCCGGCATCAGCGCACGGTGGATCATCTCGCAGTCCAACGGCCGGGCCGGGGTCGTGCTCATCACCGACGCCTCGATCCCCTTCGCGAGAAACAAGTCCGAGCTGAT
>NZ_JAIQYY010000026.1:0-57370 GCF_020181035.1 Streptomyces sp. CoH27 | reverse complement strand
CACCCCACGTGAGGTCTCCTCGCTCCTCTCCCGCTTCCAGAGCGGGTGGACGTATTCCGTCGCCATCAACGACCTGTACTTCGCCGACGCCGCCCCCGCCTTCCGCGCGGCCGGCAAGCCGGGCGCAGGCCCGCCTTTCAACATCGGTGCGGGCGACGGCGACCCGTCCGCCTTCCAGCGCATCAACAGCAGGCAGTACCAGGCCGCCACCGTTCCCGAGCCGCTGTCGCAGCAGGGCTGGCAGATCATCGACGAGTTCAACCGCGCTTTCTCCGGTCGTCCCGCCAGCGGCTACGTCGCCCCCGTTCACGTCGCGACGCCCGCCAACAGCGCGGGAGCCACGACCTGGGACCCGCCGGGCTACCGAGAGGCGTACCGGAGGATCTGGGGCAGATGAGCCTCTCGCCGGGTCCGGCTCCGCTCCACAGCACGGTCCTGTAACACGAACCATCTCGCTGCGTTTGCAGCGACACGCCGCCGCCAGCGGGTGAGGACGCATCAGCAGATCATCCAGAAGGACCAATGCTCCCTCAAACCCCCTTCATTACAGGCAACTTGATGCCCCGGCCCAGCAGCAGGCACGGCCACAAATAGCCCGATCGGCGCCCTTCTGCGGTCATTTAATATGACCGGCGTGTCGGCTA
Source organism: Streptomyces sp. CoH27 (assembly GCF_020181035.1). Taxonomy (GTDB): domain Bacteria; phylum Actinomycetota; class Actinomycetes; order Streptomycetales; family Streptomycetaceae; genus Streptomyces; species Streptomyces camelliae. Next base: position 56,726 of record NZ_JAIQYY010000026.1, on the reverse strand, counting down.
TGCGTACGTTTGATCGCAAGCCGGCTGACGAGCCGGCATCTCCGAGACACAAGACAGGAGAAGCGACATGAACGTCGCCCGTTCCACCATGGTGACCGCGGCGGTATCAGCCGCGGCAGCCCTCGCCACCACCGGCATCACCTACGCCTCCGCCGCCTCCGCCCCCACCACACCCCAGACCGCACCGGCCACCGCCCCGGTCACCGCCCCCGCCGCAACCGCCCCCTTCGGCGGCGGCTCCGGCAAGGGCAACGAAGGACGTGGCAACGAAGGGCGCGGCAACGAAGGCAGAGAGGACCACGAAGAAGAAGGCCGCATCTTCATCAACGAACGCTCCTACTCCACCCACCCCGGCGACTGCATCACCATCGCCAGCGGCCTCGGCGCCAAAACCGTCAACGTCCGCAACGACAGCCACAAGACCGTCGAAGTCTTCCGCGGAGCCGTCTGCGACAACGGCGCCCCGATCGCCACCGTCGGCCCCCACAGCTCCAGCTTCGGCGTGCGCGCATGCCCCCCCAGGGGCATCCACATCGAAGACGGCGTCATCGCCAGCTTCCGCGTCGTACGCCACCACGGCGAGGACTGACCCCAACCCGACCCAACCACGAGAAACCCCGGCCCACCGGAATCGGGCCGGGGATCTCACTTCTCATCCGGGCCCCCGGCCTCTCTCGGACACCGACCGAGGCGTCCAGCCGACCCGGCGTCGCCGGCCTCGGCCTCCTGGGATGTGCACGCGTCCGAGCGAAGCTCTGGGTCCGACGGGCGCATCCGGACGCGCGCCGGAGTGTGACCGGCTCTCCGACGTCTTATGTTGCCCGCATGGCTGCCCAGAACGATGTCGCTCCCACACCACAGCCGGAGACCCGCCTGGCCCTGGTGATGAACGGCGGAGTGAGCCTCGCGGTGTGGATGGGCGGGGTCACCCATGAACTCGACCTCCTGTGCCGGGCGTCCAGCGGCGTCCCTGAGGAGTCCGTGCCCGACGCCGACCGGCCGGCGTTCCGGATCTGGCGGTCGATCACCCGTTCCGCCGGCCGGAAGGTACTGGTCGACATCGTGGCGGGAACCTCGGCAGGCGGGCTCAACGGCCTGATCCTGGGCACTGCCCTCGCCCGTGGAGCAGAGCTGCCCGATCTGCGCAGCGTATGGGAGAAGTCCGCGGCTCTGGAGGCGCTGCTGGAGCCGAAATCTCCGACCAGCCTGCTGAGCGGGGACTCCTTCAAAGAGAAGATCGACAACGTCCTGCAGCACATCGGCGAACGCACGTCCGGGGCGCAACAGCGCCAGGAGCTGACGTTGTTCATGACGGCCACCGCGCTGGACGGGCGCTCGCGCTCGTACACCGACGGCTTCCGCAACCCGTTCGACGTACGCGACCATCGCCGCCTCTACCGCTTCCAGTATCAGCCGGAGTCCGTGTCCTACACGAAGCAGGGCGAGGACTGGGGGTTCAGGACCGAGCCGCTGGACGAGTTCGGGAAGGACGACACCCCGGCGCTGGTGCTGGCGGCACGGGCGACCGCCGGCTTCCCCGCGGCGTTCTCGCCGGTGAACGAGGCGCCCTTGGTCAAATACCGCCGGATTCCGAAGTCCGGGTACGACGACCCCGCCAGCTGTGTCGTCGACGGCGGCGTCCTCAACAACGCACCGTTCCAGCCCGTCCTGGAGGCGATCACCAAGCGCAGGCTCAACGCCCCCGTCGATCGCGTGGTCGTCTTCATCGTCCCGTCCGCCGGCCGCCTCGGCCCGGAGAGCACTGCCGGACTCAGATGCGATGAGATCTCCTGGTCGAAGGTGCTGTGGAACGCCGTCCGGTACCCGCAGGAGGCTGACTTCCGGTCGAGCGCCGAGGAGCTGTGCACCCAGCTGGGCAACAGCATCCGCGACACCCAGCTCGACCTGTTCGCCCGCACCGGCCAAGACCCCGCCCTGGCGCAACAGCTACGATCAAGAGCGGAGGAACTGCTGCCGGAATTCCGCCGCAATCGCGCCCGGGCCGTGCTCTACGACGTCCGCAAGCAGCTCGCCGACGCCGAGACGGTGATCTCCCTGGCCGCGACGCCGGAAGCGGACGCCAACCGCGTCGAAGCGATCCTGGCCGGGTTGCAGCAGGGGGCCAACTGGGTGCCCACGACAGCCGGGACGGAAATCACCGATCCGTACAGCGGAGGCGTCTGGCGCTGGGGGCTGCTCACCTGTGAACGTGCCCTGCGATGCATGAGCGACCACCTCCACCACCGCCTGGCCGAAGCCTCGTCGCCCCAGCGGCAGCAGGCGCTGATCAGCGGCGCCGAGACCATCAGCGATCTCACGCGCCATGTGCTCGCCATGTTCGAGGCGGTCGACGCCCAACTGCAACTGCGCCATCCGCCGGGCACCGACACCTCTGACGAGACAGCGGCCCGCCTCGTGCAGGACGTGTTCACGGATCTGCGTGTCCCGCAACAGCTCGCCCGCATCGTCAGCGCTGCCGGACAGATCTACGTCACGGCCCTGGTAGAAGCCGATCTACGCGGGTGGCAACGGTCCGAGGACGTCGTCGCCGCCTATCTGACGGTGGAAGTGGTCACCCGGGCTTACGCTCCGCTGTCGAAGTTCGTCGAGCGCCTGATGCCCGACTTCCGCCTGCTGCGCCTGGGGCCCGACGCCATCAGCCCCCTGTTCAACGAGGACCGGTTCGCCGGCATCGGCGACCGCAAGCTCTACGGCGTGCGCTTCCAGCACTTCGGCGCCTTCTTCAGCGCCGCGTGGCGCAGGTCCGACTTCGCGTGGGGGCGCCTGGACGCGGCCCATCACCTGCTGAGCCTCTTCCCCCTGAGCGCTGCGCAGAGACGCTCCCGGGAAACGGAGCTGCACGACGCCATCTTGCGGGCCGAAGCGCCCGAGGACGGTCCCCGGCCACGGGAGTGGATGCGCGGCAACCTCGAAGAGCTCAAGCAGCCGCAGGACAATCTGCTCCTCAAGGAGGTCGCGGCCACCGAGGCGGGCGCACGCTCGCTGCAGGGAGTCCTGGACGCCGCGCTCGCCCTGCTGCGGCTCCCCTGGTGGGCGCAGTGGCTGACCCGCCGTACCCGCCAAGCCGCCTGGCGCGCCTATCTCGACGACCCGAAGGCGGTGAAGGCACAGACAGTGAAGGCCGCCGTGGCCACGCTGCGCTCATTGGTGCTGGTGATCCTCGCCGCCGGGGCGGTGCTCGGCTTCATGGCCATCGGCCTGGTCGGCACGGCCATCGCCCTGCTGACCAGGCTCTGAGTCAAGTGTCGGCGGCACAGCAGGAACGTGCAGGGCCGCGCGCACGATCGGCGAATCAGTCGCCGGTGGCGTCGATCGACCGGTCAACGGGACACGGATCGGCGTCGAACCGCGCACGACGCTCGCCGTGCTCCTGCGCCGTGCCCGCCGGCCGACCGGCCGACCGGCCGACGACGGTCGCCATGCCGTACCGGCGTCTGCCGACATCGACCGTCGTCCTGTTCGCCCGCATCCCCTCCTCCGGGTCCCCGGCGGGCCGGCATCTCCGGTCTTCGCGGCCTTCAGCACGTGGTGGAGCAGCGTCGTCCAGCCGCTCAGCAGTCCGCCCTGGTCGCTGACGCACACCGCGATCGGCGCGTTCGGGCTCGCCGGAGCGGCCGGAGCCGCAGCCGCTGGCGCCGCCGGCCGATGGAGCGACCGCGGACTCGCGCAGCGGACCACGGGCACTGGCGTGCGCCACCGCTGGGTGGACAGGGGCGTTCGCCCTGGACACGGCCTTCAGCTGCGCCGCCCTGCTGCTGTGGGCGACGACCCCGCACCTGGGCCTCAGAGCGCCGTCAGAGCACTGACAGGATGAGCACATGGTCAACGACGAGGACGCAGGCTTCACGCTCGTACCCTCGGACGTTCCACACCGCAACGGTCATCGTCGGTACAGGGCAGTCCGTCGTCCTGTGTCACGCCCACCACCCGTGAATCGCATTCGCCCAGGAACGCCGGGAATGGGACTCCGAGGAGTTCCTCGCACCTCCGCCGTGGGCCCGCACCTTTGCCGACCTGGGTTTTGACGTGCTCGATCGCGCACAGCTCACGCTGCCTCTCCCGGACGTCGACACCTACGTCATCACCAAGGCGGAGTGGCGCGCAGTTCGCTCCTACGGCATCACCACGTTGGGTGGCGTGCTCTTCAACGCCTGGGACTGATGAGTGGTGAGGGGTGGCTGAAAGCAGGCCGGTGCGGTGTCTGCGGACGGTTCAGTGCGGAATCACCCAGTCCGGCACCCAGGTCCCGGCGGCGCCGTGGCCGGTCGCTGTGGCGGCGAGATACGCGCGGAGGGTGGCCAGCGCCGGGTGGGGGTTGTCCCGGTGCCAGAGAAGCGAGTGCGGGTAGACGGGCGTCGGGTCGGTCACCGGAATACGGCGCAGACCGTGGCCGGCAGGCCAGACGAGGCGGGTTTGCTCGGTCGTGAAGGTGGCCAGGGCCGGGGTGTCGGCGACGGTGTCGAGGAGTGCGTCGGAACCGAAGTTGGGGCCGGTCGCCTCGATGGTGAGGCCGAATTCGGCGACGAGGGCGTCGTAGTAGGCGGCCCACTCGGTACCGGGGACGATGCCGGGCATCCAGATCCGGTGCCCGGCGAGCTGGGCGAGGGTCACCGACCGGGCGCGGGCCAGCGCGTGGGCGGGGCCGGTGAGGAGCTGGTGCGGCTCGTCGAGCACCCGGTGGGACTCGATGTCCTCGGGTAGAGGCCGACCAGGCATCGCGACGGCGCGGAAGGAGGCGTCGATCGCGCCGGACCGGAGGGCGGCCACGGCCGTCTCGACGTCGAACAGCATCACCACGTCGAGGTCGATCTCGGGGTGCGCGTCGTGGAAGCCGCGCATCAGGCCCGATGGCGCGACGCGTGAGGCGATCACGTCGACGCGCAGTGGACGGTGACCGGTGCGCACGGAGGCGACCGCGCGCTCGGCGACGCGCAGCAGTTCGCGTGCGTGGGGCAGGAACGCCTGCCCGTCGATGGTCAGCTGGGCGCCGCGCGCCGAGCGGGTGAACAGCCGAACGCCTAGGTTGCGTTCCAGCGTGGCAATGCGCTTGGAAACGGCCTGCTGGGTGACCGCCAGCTCCGTGGCGGCCTCCTGGAACTGTCCCGATTCGGCAACGGCGACGAAGGTCCGGACGGTGTCGAGGTCCATACCGACACCCTATGGGCACAACCGTTGGTTGTGCCTCGCGGATCCTGTTGCGGGCTGTGCGAGCGGCTGCCACGTCCGCTCCTCGATCAACTGCGCTGCGGTGGTCGCGCCCTCGTCCGAGGGACGCGCGACCCTCACTGCTGAATGCCGACCGCGCGGAGCCCGGCGCAGCCACCATCGATCTGTGCCTCTGCAAGGCGCATCAGCAACAGAAATTGCTGCAGAACGGGCAAGCCGATGTGGCACTGCTGCATGTGCCATTCGATTCGGCGGTCGGACTCGGTATTCGCTTGCCCGGCCGCTCTCAGATTCGTCAAGGTCCAACGCCGCCGTGCCGACCACGCTCGCACCCAGCAGTGCACCCATCCTCGCTTCGCCCCGCTACGAGCGACGCCGCACCGTGGGTGAGCAGTTGCTCGGACGCCAATGGGGAACGGATGACATGAACGATCGCCCAGCCCGCAGCGCCCTCCTTCGTCGCCGTCGAGGGCTACGACACGGTCGCCGTCCTCGCCAAGGTGCCGCGTTCTCACGGCGCGGACCGGGCGCGCACTGCCACATCCTGGCCGCGCGTCGCGGTCGACGGCACCCGCGGGCAGATCCAATTCTCCCGCACACCGGAAATCAGCGTCTGGCAATGGGCTTGGACGCCAGTCCAAGTCGTTGATCGGAATCCGGCGGAACCCGGTCGCTCTCGGATCCTCCACTCCGGCTGAGAGAGCACATCACCCGCTGCGGGCCACTTTTCGCTGCATCTGCTCGAACTCGGTCAGCGGGTCACCGCCGGTCTGCCAGGGCCAATGGGTGACGATGCCGCCGAGCGCCTCGAAGGCCGCGCGAGCTTCCTGACGCCGGTCGGCAGCCATCAGAGCGTAGGCGAGGATGTTGAGGTCGGCGAGTGCCCGCGCGTGACGGAGGAATCCCGGCTGAACCCAGTTGTGGGCCACACGGTCGAGGGCTTGGGCAGTCGTGGCCTGGGACCAGTGATTGCGGGCCACCAGCGCTTCGAAGCCGCCCCGGCCGAGGACGGAGTGGTACTGCAAGACCTGGGCGGTGAGTTCCGTCGCGGCGCACGGCGCGTTCGCGGGCATGCGAGCGCACAGAGCGTCCACGAACTCCAGCACCTGGATGCGCGACCCCGCTTCCTCCGGGGTGAGATAGCTCAGCATGTTGAGGTAGGCCTCACGGTTCCAGCGGTCGCGCGCCAGCACCTCGTTCCATACGCCGAACACCTGCGACCGCTCCCAGCGTTCCAGGCGCGCCGCCCTCAGAACGACGACCCATGGGGTGGGGTCCTCCGGAGTGAGCTCGGCGGCCCGCAGACAGCTGTCGATCACCCCGGCCGCGTCCTCCAGGCTCCCCTGCGAGCGAGCTCGGACAATCTCGCTCCATGCGTAGAGTACGAGCGCGTTCGCGTTGCGTGGCTCGCGCGTGGCCCAGGAGCGAGGCAGACGCCATCCGGCCAGAAACTCCGCCAGGACGCCCATGCGGTGCGCCCGACGGTCCCAGTCGTCCGGTTCCCGCTCCAGCAGACGGGAGATCTGCGCCACGCACATGTCCGTCATACCGACCGTGCTTGCCCTCGTGGTCGCCAGCAGGTTCTTCATCAGCTTGCCCAGCTCCTGGTCGTCGAGTTCCGGGGCAAGGCGGGATCTTCTGCGACGACTTGAAAGAAAAGCCATGTCGGGAGGCTAAGGGGGATGAGGATCCACGCAAGGCCTAAGCCAAGATCGTTATGAAAGGCACCGCCGTGGCCGACGCACGGGCCCGGGTGGATCAGTACCTGGCCCGATGGAGCTTGGACGGCGCCGCCTTCACCACGGAACGCATCCTCAGCGAACTGGTCACCCATGCCATCCGCCATGCCATGGGACCGGTCCGCGTGCGGTTGCTGCGTGACCGCGTCCTCATCTGCGAGATCTCCGGCACCAGCAGCACCTCGCCGCACCTGCGCTACGCGGCCACGACCGATGAGGGCGGCCGGGGCCTGTTCCTCGTCGCCCAGCCGGCCGACCGCTGGGGCACCCGTCACCTGCCCACGGGCAAGGTCAACCAGGCCGAGCAGTCGATCCCCGAAGCCCCGGCGGACACGGCGGACACGGCGCATCCGCCCTGACATCACGTGAGCACAATGAGCAGAAGGCGTTCTTACGAGCACAAGTGGTGTCATTCGTCAAGGGGGCTGCTGTTCTGTCCGTTCCGCGTTTAGGGTCCCGCCGTGAGCACAGAAACGCGTCACCTTCGAACTACCGTGCGTGGCCAAGGCGGGCAGACCCCCGCCCCCGCGCCGGCGCGGCATATCGAAGGTGGAGGGAATGCCTGCCTCCGCCTGTGCCGCCATTGATCTTCACTGCCCCCTCTCCACGGGCGCCGCAGTCTTCGCTGGACGCCATGGGCTCAGCACGCCGAACGGCCTTTGAGGCACCGCTCTTGTCTCCTGCCGCGCCCGGACCGACGCGCTCTCCCGTACTGCAATTTCTCGCAAGGACGTGAACCACCATGCGCAAGACCGCCAGACCGAAGACCGCCAGATGTTCGGCACTCTTCGCCACCGGCCTGCTCGCTCTGTCATCACTCACCGCCTGTGGCAACGAGCCGGCCGGTTCCACACCCGACACCGGCGGCAGCGCGGGCACGGGAGAGCCTGTCAAGATCATGGTCGGCGGCCTGAACAAAATCATCTACCTGCCCGCATTGCTCACTCAGCAGCTCGGCTACTTCAAGGACGAAGGTCTGGACGTCCAGCTCATGGAAGAGCCCGCCGGTGTCGAGGCCCATGACCAGCTCCTCTCCGGCCAGGTCCAGGGAGTCGTCGGCTTCTACGACCACACCCTCGACCTCCAGGCGAAGGGCAAGGCCGTGGAGTCCGTGGTGCAGTTCGCAGAGGCGCCCGGTGAGGTGGAGGTGGTCTCCGACAGGGAAGCGGATGCCATCACCTCGCCCAGGGACTTCAAGGGCAAGAAGCTCGGTGTCACCGGCATCGGTTCATCGACCGACTTCCTCACCCGGTACCTCGCGGTCAAGAACGGAGTGAAGCTGAGCGAGTTCAAGCGTGTCGCCGTCGGCGCCGGCCCGACGTTCACCTCAGCGCTGCGGAAGGGCACCATCGACGCCGGCATGACGACCGATCCGACCGTCGCGTCGATCATCGACAAGGGCGAGGGGCAGATACTCCTCGACATGCGTACGGTCGAGGGGACCGAGGAAGCGCTCGGCGGCTCGTACCCCTCGTCCAGCCTCTACATGCAAACGGAGTGGGTGAACAGCCACAAGGAGATCGTCCAGAAGCTGGCCGACGCCTTCGTGAAAACCCTCAAGTGGATGCGGTCGCACTCGCCGTCCGAGATCGCCGACAAGATGCCCGCCGACTTCGCCCAGGGCAATGGGATCGTCTATGCCGCAGCGATACAGCACGCGTTGCCCATGTTCACGAGCGACGGCGTGATGCCCGGGGACGGCCCCGAAACCGTCGAGAAGGTTCTCCGGGCGTTCGACCCCGGCATCGCGAACGCCCACGTGGACCTGAGCAAGACGTACACGACGGAGTTCGTGAAGAACGCGGCGGGCTGATACGAGACCGCCATGGTCAGCCTCCTCGGCGTGACCGGGGAGCCGCGCCGGCCATCCCCGGGCCGGCGGCTAACTCCGGTGAACCGCCGGCCTCGTGCGCTCATGCTCAGGCGCAACAGGGGCTTCGCCGGGACCCGTCCGGCATGACGAGGCCGGAGATCGTCGGTGCGGGTCAACCGCCCTTCGGACCTGCCGTCAGGATTGCCTTCGCCGCCATTCATTGCAACGCCGCGTTGCATTCGGACTCAGCGTCATTGCATCAATTTACCGCCACCTACCTGGGAAAATGCATTTCGGTCGATTGACAGTCATTTTGAATGCAACGTAGCTTTCGAGCTGCGCTGAACACGTTGCCATCGCGAGACGAGGAAGGTCATGGGCGATTCTCTCCACACCGTCACGACGCTGCCGACGGCGCGTCAGTCCGGCTGCCCTTTCGACCCGCCGACAGAGCTCATCGACGCCCGCCGGCACGGCCCGATCAGCCGCTACACCCATCCCGGCGGAAGACCCGGCTGGCTGATCACCGGATACGACCTGGTCAGGTCGGTCCTGGCCGACTCTCGGTTCAGCTCGCGCAAGGAACTCCTGAACGTGGGCGACTTCGAGGTGCCTCCGGCGCCGCCCGGCGAGTTCCTCCTGATGGACGAGCCACAGCACATGCGCTATCGGAAACCGCTGATGGGCAAGTTCACCGTACGGCGGATGCGTCAGCTGACCGAGCGCATCGAGCAGATCACCACCGAATGTCTGGACGCCATGGAGAAGGCCGGGCCGCCGGCCGACCTGGTGACCGCGTTCGCCAAGCCCATCCCCGCCATCATCATCTGTGAGCTGCTGGGAGTGCCGTATGAGGACCGGGGTTCCTTCCAGGAGCAGATCGACGCGTTCCTCGGCGGGGAGACGAGCGAAGAGGAGCTGATAGCGGCCTACACCGCGACCCGGCAATACCTCGCGGAGCTGGTGGCCGCCAAGCGCGCGAACCCCACCGACGACGTGCTCAGCGACCTCACCGACAGCGATCTGACGGATGAGGAGCTCAGGGGGATGGGCCTGATCCTGCTGGCGGCCGGGTTCGACACCACGGCGAACATGCTGGCGCTGGGCACCTTCGCGCTGCTGCAGAACCCGGCGCAGCTGGCCGCGCTGCGCGCTGATCCCGCTCTCGCCGACCGGGCCGTGGAGGAACTGCTGCGGTACCTGAGCGTCGCCAAGACGTTCATGAGGACGGCGCTGGTGGACGTCGAGTTGGGCGGCCAGACCATCAAGGCGGGTACGACGGTCGTCCTGTCGTACAACACCGCCAACCGCGACCCCGAGCGCTTCGCCGATCCCCATGTGCTCGACCTGCGCAGGCAGGACGGCGGGCACCTGGCCTTCGGCCATGGCATCCACCAGTGTCTGGGTCAACAGTTGGCCCGCGTCGAGATGCGGGTCGCGTTCCCCGCGCTGGTCAACCGCTTCCCCACGCTGCGTCTCGCCGTACCCGCCGAAGAAGTCCCCCTGCGCCCGGAGAGCGCGGACATCTACGGGGTGAAGAGCCTCCCGGTCACCTGGGACGTGTGACCGCGCGCCAGAGACGGGTGAGGTCGCGGTCACGGCGCGGGAGTCAGATGCCGTCGCAGGCCGGCCGGTGTGTGGCCGAGGTGCTGGCGTATGGTCCGGGTGCGGTGGGCCCGGTCGGTGTAACCGAGGTCGGCGGCGAGGGTGCCGAGGCCGGTCTCGCCGGCCTCCAGGCGGTCCAGGGCTCGGCCGATCCGGACGCGGCGGCGGTTCGGGCGCCGGCTGCGCAGCCCCGACGGTGACCGGCACGCAGTCTCCCGGGGACAGAGCCGCGCAACCGCCCATGTACGACAGACAAGGCTCCGAACCAGCGAGAATCACCAGTTCCGGGCCTTGATCAAGGGTGTGCCGCCAGCGGGTCGGGGCCCGGCCCCGCATGGGGGGCATGGGCCGCCTGGTCGTGGCCGGCGCGGGCGTGGCGGATGTCGTCCCTATGTGCCACGGCCCATTCGTGGAGCGCGGTGATCGGGGTGAGCAGTGAGCGGCCCAGTTCGGTGAGTTCGTAGTCGACGCGTGGTGGCACGGTCGGGTAGGCGGTGCGGCTGACCAAGCCGTCGCGGACGAGCGCGCGCAGGGTCAGGGTCAGCATCCGCTGGCTGATTCCGTCGATCTCGCGGTGCAGTTCGTTGAACCGGTGGGTGCGCTGCCCGAGCCGCAGGACGATCAGAGTGCTCCACTTGTCGCCGACCCGGTCGAGCACCTCGCGGATCGGACAGTCCTGGGCGAGAGCGTCGTCCACGGGCACACCGCTGTGCGTGACTGACATGAAAGTGCCTCCTTACGCCGTTGCCGACAGTGACTGATGATGTGGTTACGCACAAGAGGTAACCAGAGCTGATGTGGGAGGACATCGTCGAACCGGGTGAACAAGCACCGGTGGGCTCAGCCGGTCGCGTCCCGAGCCGCCGCGCCGCCGCGTACGCCACGTATGCGTGCCGCCATCGCGGCGGGCTCGCCCCGACCGGCCCGAGGCGTGGCGTCACCTCGTGACCGGCCTGCGGGCCGCCGACCCGCACCTGCACACCATCGTCGAGCGGGCCATCGCCGAAGGCGACCTGGCCCTGCCGCAATCCGGCTCAGTGCCGGATCCGGACACCGAGGGCCCGGCGACCGTCGACATTCCAACCCCGTTTTTCCCTCTGAGACAGGAAGAGAGACACAGCCATGACCGCTGAGAACAAAGAGATGGTCGTCCACTTCTACGACGAGCTGTTCAGCCACGGCAACCTGGCCGTCATCGACAAGTTCGTCGGAACCGAATACATCAACCACAACCCTCACGCTCCCAACGGCCCCGAGGCACTTCGCGGCTTCGTGACCGGCTTCAAGGACCGCTACCCGGACCTTCGGCACGACGTCGTGCGGGTCATCGCCGAGGACGACCTGGTCCTGCTCCACACCCACACCATGCTGGAGCCGGGCAGCAGTCAGGCCGTCGTCGACATCTTCCGCGTCCGGGACGGCAAGATCGTCGAGCACTGGGACGTGATGCAGCAGGTGCCGGAGAGCTCGGTCAACGGCAACGACATGTTCTCCACGGTGAGCGTGCGGGCCGGACATTCACCGGATCTGGACGCCTCCACCGCCGAGAACAAGCAGATCGCGTCGGCCCTGTTCCACGAGGTGACCGTAGGCCGGGACGTCACCGCTTACGACCGGTACGCCGCTGACCCGCTCCACCAGCACAACCCGCAGTCACCCAACGGCATCGCGGCTGCCAAGGAACAGTTCACCTCGGCCTTCGCCGCGCACCCGGACCTCAGCGTCAGCGTCAAGCGCGTCATCGCCGACGGCGAGTACGTCGCGTTCCACCACCACTTCCAGTTCTCCGCGGACGACCGCGGGGCAGCCGTCGTCGACATCTTCCGGATCCAGGACCGCAAGGTCGTCGAGCACTGGGACGTCGTCCAGCCGGTCCCGGCGACATCGGCCAACGACAACACCATGTTCTAGTCAGCCCCGTTGTTCCACAGGTCGTGGACGCTGCGCTTCTGCGGTAGCGCGCACACGTCACGCACCTGGCACAGATGGCCTGTCATGCGCAGCCCGCTGCTGGCGATCCGAGCCGGCCACGTCTTCGACGGCGTGGATGTCAGGGCACTCGGGCGTGCTGCTCGTCGAGGATGACGTCATCCATGACGTGGACTTCACCGGAGCGCCGCCGCCCGAAGCACGTGGTGATCGAACCCGCCGAACTGCACGGCGACCGCTGCCTGTTCTTCGGACTGCTGTTTCGGTGGCGGAGTGGCCTTGTTAGGTTCTGATGATGTTCTCCCTCCGTGAGCCCGCCTTCTTCACCCGCCTTCGCGAGGCACGCCGGATCCTCGTCGCCGGTGCCGGCGGGGGCTTCGACGTCTACTCCGGGCTGCCCCTGGCCCTCGCGCTGCGGTCGGCCGGAGCCGAGGTCCACCTGGCCAGCCTGTCCTTCTCCGACCTGTACGGCCTGGACCTCGACTCCTGGGTCGCAGAAGACGTGGCCGCCATCCGCCCGGACACCCCGTTGCGCGGGGACTACTTCCCCGAGCGCTCTCTCGCCCGCTGGCTGAGCTCGCAGGAACTCCCCCACACCGTCTACGCCTTTCCCCGTACGGGCGTCCAGCCGCTGCGGGCCGCCTACCGGGCACTGTTGGAGCACGTCGGCGGGGTGGATGCAGTCGTGCTGGTGGACGGCGGCACCGACATCCTGATGCATGGGGACGAACACGGACTCGGCACTCCGGAGGAGGACATGGCCAGCCTGGCAGCCGTCGCCGGGCTGGAGGAGATCCCGCACCGGCTCGTGGCCTGCGTGGGCTTCGGGGTGGACGCCTACCACGGTGTCAACCACTCTCTGGTGCTGGAGAATCTGGCGGGCCTGGACCGCGCCGGCGGCTACCTCGGCGCGTTCTCGCTGCCCCGCGAGAGCCCCGAGGGCGCCGCCTACCTCGAAGCGGTCGCCCACGCCCAGCGCTGCCATGCCAGCCATCCCAGCATCGTGCAGGGATCTGTCGCCGCCGCCGTACGGGGAGAGTTCGGCGACGTACGGTTCACCGAACGCACCCGCGGCGGCGAACTGTTCGTCAACCCGCTCATGGGACTGTACCTCTGCGTCGACCTGCCCGTCCTGGCACGCGCGAACCTCTACCTCGACCGGCTGGAGCACACCGTCTTGATGCGCCAGATCAGCACCGCCATCTCCAGCTTCCGCGAGGAACTGCCCCGACAGCGGCCCCCTCGGGCCTTCCCGCACTGACCGTGACCAAGATGATCCTCCACGTGGAAATCCCTTTGCCGGGAGCCCCCGCGTGAGTCGAGACCGAGGTCATGCTCGGTTTCGTCAGGACCGACAACGACGCCCTCGTCGCATGCTTGGGCGATCCTCAGCTCACTGTTGCGGCATACCGCGAGCTGCTACGTCGCGGGGAGAGCGCGGTGAGCGCCATCCGCACCGGCCTGCGTGACGGGATTCCGGCCGCCCGCGAGGGCTGTTGCCGCCTTCTCGATCACCTGGTCGGCACCGAGTCGATGGGGCGAACTCGTCGCCACGGCGGACGATCCCGACGCCCGGGTCAGGATCGCCGCCTTCCACGCCACCCGTCAGGGTGTCCGACCGCCTGCCTCTGCCCATGGGCGGCTTCCGGCCGGGTGCGTCACCTTCGCCGCCGGTGCGCCCTGGCGAGGTCTGGGTCAACAGCGCGCACGCCCTGCGGGTGGTCGGTGACGCTTCCGAGCGTTTCCGGGCGACGGTGCGGATGCTGGACCCCGGGGCGGTGAACGTGGTGGCGCTGGCGCTCTCGCCGTGCGAAGTCGTGCGAACGCCGGAGCTGATCCGGCAGGCCGACCCAAAGCTGTGCTCGGTCATCGTGCCTTTGGACGGCACGCTCGTGGTGAGCCAGGCTGGGCGTGACATGGCGCTGGGCGCTCATGAACTTGCGCTGTACGACAGTTCACCGCCGTTCCGCATACGGTTCACCGCGGAGGGCGGGTCGACCAGGCTGGTGCGCGCACATACGCCGGGCGCTGCTGGGGTTACCCGCCGATGGGATGGAACGATCACTGGCGAGACCGTTGCGGGCGGGCCCGGGGTTCGAGGGGCTGCCGGCCCGGTTTCTCTCGGACGTGACCTCGTCGGGTTCCACCGACTACCGGCTCACGACCTTCCCCGGCTGGGCGTGCCTGCCCAGGACTTGCCGACCTCGGTGGTCGCCGGCCGATGCCTCGCACGAACTGCGCACGCCGTTGGCGACCATGCGGGCCTCGGTGGACGTCGCGCTCGCCAAACCGGGCCCGGTGCCGGAGCAGACGCGCACCCTGGCGCGCCGCGTCGGGACCGAGCTGGATCAGGTGGACCGGCTGCTGGACGGATTCCTGATGCTGGCCCGCGCCCAGCATGGAGTGCCGCCGGCTGACAGCGAGACGGTCGCCCTGGATGTGCTCGCCGCTGATGCCCTCACCGACCACGCCGCCACGGCCTGCGCGAAGCGCCTCGTCGTGGCTGCCAGGGGTGCACGGCAACACGCTGTGCCGGATGGTCACCGACCGGGACGACCACCCCATGGTGCCGATGCTGACCGCTGCGGACGCGCCGGCCGATCGCGTCGGCGGACTGAGTCTGGGCGCCGACGACTACCTGGTCAAGCCGTTCCACTCCCCCGAACTCGTGCTCCGCCTGCGGTCACTGGTCCGCCGGCGCCCATACGCCCGCGCCCGCACACTCCGCGCCGCGGGCATCGAACTCGACCCTGTGCACCGCACGGCCGTCCGCGACGGGCGTCGCCTCGGCCTCTCGGTCAAGGAGTTCGAGGTCCTGGCTGCCCTGCTGCGGGCTAGCCCGGCTTCTCTCAGCGCGGAGGCGCTGCTGGAACGGGTGTGGGACGAGAACGCCGACCCGTACACCAACACCGTCGCCGTGGCCATCGGCAGACTCCGCCGCAAGCTCGGCAGCCCACCGGTGATCACGACGACGCCGACCGTCGGCTACCGGATCGCTGATCCGCCGCAGTGATCGGCATCCGGAGCGGAGATGTCATGGTGCATGCGGGCCCACGGCTGACGAGCCGCTGCTGACCGCAGGGGCATGATGCGCGGTGCGGATTCGCCGATTCCCGCGATGAGTTGGCGCATCGCGACGGATGCGATAGTTGACGTCGGCCAGCAGCGTCCGGAGAGGTGCCTGAATGCGCGACACAGCCGACTTCATAGCGGAGACCTACGCACTCGGTGCGGGGCCCTGGACGATCAGTCCCGTCGCACGTGGCGCGTTGGGGCAGATCTGGAAGCTCTCGGGCCACGGCTCCTCATGGGCGATGAAAGAACTCCTCTTCGGCTGCGACGAGGAACAGGTTCGCCGGGAGGCCGCGTTACGGCAGGCCACGGAGAACCTGGGCATCGCATCACCGCGGCTCATCCCCAATCGCCACGGCGGACATATCTCGCGCCTCACCTCCTCGTCGGGCGAGTCCTACGTCAAGCTCTACGACTGGATCGACGGTACCAAGGCGGATGCGACTGATCCGGACATCCTGGACTGGTTCGGCAGATCCATGGCGCTCCTCCACACTGCGGGAGAGGGCGCGAGCGAGATGCCGGACCCCTGGTACGAGCGCTGCCCTCAGGAGGCCGACTGGAAAGACCTGCACCAGAAGGTTCGGCAGGCCGGCCTGCCGTGGGCGGACGCGCTGGGCCGGTTCATCGACAGGGCCGCGGCGGAGCTGGCGCACTGGGTGACCGCCTCCGACCCCGGCGATCTCGTCACGTCACATCTCGATCTTCAGCCGCAGAACGTCCTGGTCGGCCCGGACGGCCCGGTCCTCCTCGACTGGGACAACGCCGGGCCCGTCTCGGCGGAGCGGGAACTCGCCCGCGCCCTGTACATATGGTCGGGCCGCAACCAGGTGAACACCGATGCCGCCCGGCGATTGGCGCGTGCCTATCGTCGCGCCGGAGGCACGGCGACCGTCACGGGTCCGCAGTCCTTCTCGATGCTTTTCGCAACGGACCTGAACTACATTCACGTACAGGCCGAATGCGCCGTCGACCCGGCCGTGACCGCCGCGCAGCGCGAGTTCGCCGGCGACCAGGTCGTCGCTTCCCTGCGTGGCCTGCCGGATCTGGCGGCGGTCTCCGTACTGATCGGCGCGCTTCAGGACGTGTGGTGACCCGGCCAGTAACAGTGCAAGGCCTGAACGGGAGTACGAATCCGGCGCTCGACACAGGACATCCACTGCGGTCGTAGGGGTGGCCGCGGCTCCCGGCCGAAGAACCGGAGACAGTCCAAGCCGGGAACGGGACCCTCCCCCGCTCATGGAGCGGATACCGGCAGCGGCCGCCACGACGTGGCCGGTGTGGAGTCCCACGAACTGATGGAGTCCTTCGCGTCGCTCAACGACCCGAGGCTGTCGCCCAGCGGCCAGGTCGAACCCGGCGCCTACACCGACGCCGGGCACACGGAACTCGACAGGTCCTCCATCCAAACGCTGACGTTCGACGTGGCCGCCGGATACGTCTTCGCCGCCACCTCGCACGGCGTCTTCCGCCGCCCGCTCACCGGCCCCCGGTCCGCCGCCCGGGCCAAGGTCCTCGTCCCCTGCGCGGGCGTCGGCATCAGCGGCGTGAGCTGCGGCGCCAGGAGATACTTCGCGGACATCGCCAACGACATCGCGGTGCCGCCGGGCAGCGACGGCACCAAGCTCCTGGCCAACGTCGCCTGGCGCGGCGGCGCCGCCGTACAACGGCTTCTACGACTCCGAGGACGCGGGCACCAGCTGAAGGCGGGCCAACCCGACCGGCGCGATCGATCCGGGCCGAAATCGACAACCCCGCGTTCGCGTGGGCGGCCGACGGCGGCAAACTGTACGTCTCGACGGAGTCCCCTACGCTCCTCGCCAAGTTCTCGGACTCGGGCTCGGGCTTCTACGCCGTCGGCGTCGCACCACGTGGAAGGCGATCGGCCGCCACTGGAACTTCGGGATGCCGTGCTTCGGCTACGAGCCCGACCAGAACACGTGCGACGTCGGCGCTTACGCCCGGCCCACCATCCGGACGACGGCCGGGCCGGCGCAACCTCAACGAGTCCGGCACCCTGCGCACCCTCCAGTACGACTCTGCGGGCGAGGGGAAGATGACCGACGGCAGCGGCGACCAGCTGGTCAACCCGGCCGACGGCTGCGAGACGGTCGGCGAGTACGTCGACCTGGCGCTGCGGCACGGAGGGCGGCGCCACCTGGACGCGGATGCCGTGACACGCAGAGGCCCCCGGACCGATCAGGAGCCGGGGGCCTCTGCCTCCGCCGCTGGCCGGGCTGAGCATTGCCGACGGCACCTGAGGTGCCGTCAGTGCAGAACTGCCGTCCAGGGCGTGAGGGAGCGATCCGTTCCGGTCAGCGCCCGCCGGAGCGATACGGCCGCCGTGCGGGTCGAGGCCGGTGTCGACGAGGGGCACAGGGCCGTGACGACGTAGTGGTCGAGGGCCTCGTCGATCGGGCTCGGTTCGAAGCCGGTGCCGTCGGAGTTGAGGCGCTCGTACTTCATGAGGTTCCAGCCCGCGGTGACCTGTCGTCTGCCGTCGGGGCTGGACAGGGCGATGGTGCCGGCGCCGAAGACCGCACCGTCGTGGCCCCAGAAGCGGCCGCAGCCGGGCACGTCGAGGGCGTAGATGCCCAGGCCGTAGTCCATGCCGCCCGCGGGGACCGTGGTCAGCATCTGCTTGAGGGCGGCCGGTCCGACGAGCTTCCCGCCCAGCAGGGCGCGGTAGAACCGGTTGAGGTCGTCGGTGGTGGAGACGACCGCACCGGCCGTATAGGCCCAGGACATGTCGTAGACGCTGTAGTCACGCGGCGGGTCGATCAGGCCGTAGAAGTTCTCGTACATGCGGGCGTGCGGGCCCTGGAGGTACGGGCTGCGCGGGTAGGAGGTGTGCTGCAGCCCGGCCCGTGCGATGACGTGGCGGGTGATGTACGCCTCCGGGTCCTGGCCGGTGACCTTGGCGAGCAGCAGTCCGGCGATCACGTAGTTGGTGTTGGAGTACGACCACTTCTCGCCGGGCTTGCCGGTGGCGGGTGCGGCCAGGCCGAGCCGGGCCAGTTCCCCGGGCGCGATGGAGCGGAAGCGGTCCTCGTCCAGGCTGGCGGTCGACCCCTGCGCGAGCGAGGGAAAGGCACTCAGGACGTAGTCGCCGATGCCGCTGGTGTGGTTCAGGAGCATGCGGACGGTGATCTCGTGCCCGCGCTCACCGGGGATCAGGTCCGGCAGGTAGTCGCTGATGGGTGCGTCGAGGCTGATCCGGCCGCGCTCGACCTGCTGGAGCACGGCTACGGCGGTGAAGGTCTTGCTGATGCTGCCGACCCGCTGCCGCATGCCCGGCCGCACCGGGCGCCCCGTGTCCTTGTCGGCGACCCCGGACGCGCCGGTCCATCGGTCGGAACCGTCGCGTACGGAGGAGTAGATGCCGTACATGCCCGCGTCGTGCACGGCGGCGAGCGAGCGGCCGAGCGCCGCCCCGTCCAGCCCGGTCGGCGCGGTCGGCGCGGTGGTGGGTCTCGTGCCGGCGGAGGCGACCGGTGCCGCGACCGTCAGCAGCAGCGCGGTGCTCAAGGCTGTTCCGATTAACCGGGGGATGCGCAAGGGATGTCCCTTCCAAGATGATCGAACGTGACTCGAACATCCTCACGAGTCAGGTACGGGCCTTACATCCTCCGTACGGATGATCACGACGCAAGGGCTGCGGCTCTGTGCAAGGCATGGGGGTCGCCATCGGGACGGGTGGCGCCACCCGATGATCACGGCGCGTAGGCTCGTGCTCATGGTTGAGCATCGCATGATCGACGTGAACGGCATCCAGCTGCACATCGCCGAGCAGGGCAGCGGCCCCCTGGTGGTCCTGCTGCACGGCTTCCCCGAGTCCTGGCACTCCTGGCACCAGCAGTTCGGTCCGCTGGCGGAGGCCGGCTTCCGCGTGGTCGCCCCCGACCAGCGCGGCTACGGACGGAGCGACCACCCCGACGACGTCGGCGCCTACACCATCCTCCACCTGGTCGGCGACGTCGTCGCGCTCATCCGGGCCCTGGGCGAGGACAAGGCGTTCGTCGTCGGACACGACTGGGGCGCACCCGTCGCCTGGCACACCGCGCTGCTGCGGCCGGACATGGTCCTCGGCGTGGCCGGCCTGAGCGTGCCGCCGCCCTTCCGGGGCACGCAGCCGCCGCTGACCACCATGGACAAGCGGTTCGACGGCCGCTTCTACTGGAACTACTTCAACCGCCCCGGTGTCGCCGACGCCGAGTTCGCGAAGGACGTGCGCACCACCTTGCGCAAGTTCTTCTACGCCGCCTCCGGTGACGCCGCGACCGACGGCGAGATCATGCAGCCGCTGGTCAACCCCGGCCAGGGCTGGCTGGACACCATGCCCGACCCGGACGTACTGCCCGAGTGGTTCACCGAGGCCGACCTCGACGCCCTCACCGAGAGCTTCTCCCAGGGTTTCACCGGGCCGCTCAACTGGTACCGCAACCTCGACCGCAACTGGGAACTCACCGCCGCCTGGCACAATGCCGTCGTCACCCGGCCCGCGCTGTACGTCTACGGCGACCGCGACCTCGTCCCCGTCTTCCCCGGCACACCCGAACTCATCGAGAAACTCCCCCACTTGATGCCCAGTCTGTGGCGCGAGCCGGTCAAGCTGGCGGGCTGCGGACACTGGACACAGCAGGAACGCCCGAACGAGGTCAACGCCGTCCTCATCGAATTCCTCCAAGCCCACTCCTGACGCGCTGTATCGGGCCGTAGCTCCCTGTGCTGGTGTCAGCGCGGAAGCGATCGCACCGCGTGGATCGCTCGCATCACCGGTATCTCACACACCATCACCATCCGAGCGTGCCGAAACAGTGACGCAGCACGCCGGATCAAGCTGCCGGATATGGCCGTACGGGAGCTTCGTCCGCATCAGCGTGAGGCGGTGGACGCGGTACTGCGTGCCCTGGAGGTGCCGGCCGGGGCGACGGTGCCGGAGCGGGGGCTGCGGACCCAGGTGGTCATGGCGACCGGATCCGGCAAGACCCTGGTCGCCGTGCGCAGTGCCGAGAAGCTGCGAGCGGGGCTGGTGCTTTCCTCGCCCCTTCGCTGGACCTGCTCGCGCAGACCGAGGCCGTCGGTGCCCGCGACGGCGAAGACCGGGAAGAACACCAGATCAAGCTCGGCGCAGGGATCAGCAACCAGCGCTCCCGAGCCGCAACCCTCACCCCCGAACGCATCCAGCAGCTCAGCGACATCGGCATGCGATGGACCTGAACCCCACCGTCCGGTGCTCGGGCCGGACGCATCCGCCGCTCCTTGAGCGGAAAGCGGTCCTTGAGCGGAAAGACTGGCTCTCACGCCTGACGGCCTGTCATCGTGTGATCATGACACGGCACGCGCTGCAGACCGGTGACCCGAACCACCCGGCGTTGGTCTTGGTGCACGGCGCCGGCTGGGGCGCGCGGATGTGGCACCGGCAGCTCACGGCACTGTCCGACACCTTTCACGTCATCGCCCCGGATCTGCCGGGATTCGGCGCCGCACCAGGGCCGTTCAGCATCACCGCGGCAGTCGAATCCGTCACCGAGACCGTCCGGCAGTTGCGGCCGGCCCACCTGTGCGGGCACTCCCTCGGCGCGATCGTGGCGGCACAGATCGCAGCCGAGCACCCCGACCTCGTCGGCCGGCTCATCCTGTCCGGTGGCCCCGAGATCGCACCGGGCGCCACCTCAGCACGGCGCCTGCGCATCGAACGGCACCGTCCCGGCTGGCTGGTCCGCATACTCTCCGACCTGCCCGACCGCAGCGGATGGCACGACCTGTTGGACGCCCTGCAGATCAGCGACCTCTCCGCGCTGCTGCCACGGATCACCGCACCCACGCTCGTCCTGTGCGGCCAACGCGACCGCACCACTCTGTCCCACGCCCGACAGGCCGCCGCGGCCATCCCAGGAGCCCATCTGGCGCTGATCCCGCACACCGGCCACTCGATGCCCATGACAGCACCGCACGCGTTCCATGCCGTCGTCCGGGGCTTCCTCGAACCGACCCGCGAACCTCCCGCCGCAACCCCCTGACACGCGAGCCGCTCATCCAGGCAGTTGACGTAGAAGGTGAGCCAAGGCCGGAATGAGCATGAAGACCGCCGTCCGGCTTCGTCATCAGAGCGTTGTCCGGACGGCAACGCCGGGGAGAGTGAGCACACCGTGGGTCAGACAGGAGCACGTGGGCAGAGGCTCTGCGGGTCCCGACCCCCGCCGACCGCGGCCCGGGCCGGCCGTGGCGGCCCGGCACCCCTCCACCGACACCGAACGACCCGGACCTGCCGAGCGCGGACATCCGCATCGGCTACGCCCGATAGCCGAGCATGAGACGTGTCCGGTCAGGCGATGCCGGCTGATTCCTATGACGGCTCGCCGATGTCCCGAGAGGGCCGCGCGAGGCCGTGTCTCATCTAACTGATCTTCAGGAGTGTGACTCTTCTAGGCTTGCCGTCAGCTCTGTGACCTTCTCATCCGCCTCTTCGAGTCTTCCGACGTCCTGTGCTAGCCGACGAGGCGGCGGCGCCAGTTCAGGGGGGTGACGGTGATGGCCCGGCCAGGGTCATAGTCCCACTCGGCGTGCAGCCCAGCCGCTTCGAGGGCGGCCACGACCTCATGGCCGATGGCTGCGGTGGTCTCGGACGAGCCGTCGAAGCCGCCATAGAGGAGCATCAGTCCGCGGCCGGCTGCGGCGGAGTCCGTGCACTGGCTGTGAAAGTAGACGAAGCCGCGGGCGTCGGGCCCACCTTCGCCGCCGATCTCGGACTGGCCGCAGCTGCGGCAGCAGGTGAAGTTCTCCCGGGCGGTGATGCCGGTCTCCTGAAGGGCAGCGAAGGCTCGGGTGAGCCGCTCGGGGTCTGTCTCGCCCTGCCATTCGGCCTGCTCCGCGACCCGCTCCAGCCACAACCGGTCGGCCAGCGCCTGGGCCTGTTCGCGTGAGACGGGTCGGCGGTCCTTGGTGACCAGGTACTCCTCGGCGAGCTCAGCCAGTTCAGCCCGGGAGGCATAGCCGCCGGCCAGTACCTCGCGAACGCGCTTCTCCAACTCCCCTCGCTCATCCTCGTCAATATCGAGCGGCGGCACCTCGCGGGTGGGCCCCATATCCAGCAGCGACCAACCCAGAGCGCCATCCCAGCCAGCCTCCTGGCGAGCCCAGCCGGTAATCGACGCGATCACGATTTCCGGACCGTCGGCCATCGCCTGGAAGTGCCGGTCGGAGGCACCGTCGCGGTGCTCCAGGGTGTAGTCACCACCGGCCTTGTGCCAGACCTGGGCGAAGACGTCAGGAAGGTCGGGGATCCGCTGGACCACCAGGAACCGGTCACCCTCACCACCGATTCGCCGCACCAGCCCGGCCAGCTCCTCGGCGGACACACGGACGTGCCGCTCCCAGTTCTCCGTCTTCACCACGATCTCGAGCATGCACAGACTCTGACACACTCCCCTGACAGCAGACCTGTCGGGATCCGCGTGCACTGCGCCAGCAGGCACGGCCCTGGTCCATCCTGCTGGCCATGTTGACGAGGCCTCTAGCGGCGTGGAAGGCATCAGCTCACCCGGATGCAGCGCCGGGGCCTGGTCGAACGGGAGGAATGCCAGACCGACCGGCGCGGCGCCACCTTCCGCCTCACGTCCACCGGCCGAACCACCATCGAACAGGCCGCCCCCGGGCATGTCGAAGCGGTCCGCACCCTCGTCTTCGACGCACTCTCCTCACGACAGGTGACCCAGTTGGCCGACCGGACCGGCCATCTCCTGCACCATCTGGAGGCCGGTCGCCCTGCCGGGCCCGGCAAGGGTCCACAGCAGCCGGACAGCGCGGGTCAGCGGGTGGTGTAGCCGCCGTTGACGAACAGGGTCTGGCCGTTGGCCCACCAGCCGTTCGTCAGCAGGTGCCGCACCCACGGCACGATGTCCTGGATCTTGGTGAGGTCGCCGTTCATGGCGGAGGACTTGTGATAGGCGATGGAGTCGTCGTCCTCGGCCGGGTAGAAGAACGAGGTGTCCATCGGGCCGGGGGCGATGGTGTTGACCGAGATGTTCCGGCCGAACAGTTCCTTGGGCAGGGCGCGGGTGAAGTGCTCGACCGGGGCCTTGCTGCCCGCGTAGGCGGAGTACAGGCCGGTGTAGGCGGCGAGCAGCGAGGTGACGATCGTGATGATCTTCCCGCCGTCCTCGATACGGCGGGCCGCCTCGCGCATCACGAAGAAGGCGGCCTTGGAGTTGACCGCGAACATCCGGTCGTACTCCTCCTCCGTGATCTCGGTGAGGGGCTTCTTCAGCACCATCCCGGCGGTGTTGACGCTGTAGTCGAGCCTGCCGAACCTGCCCACGACCTCCTCGAAGACCCGCTCGACCTCGTCCGGCTTCGTCAGGTCGGCCTGGAGCGCGAACGCCTCGCCGGGGCCGCTGTTGATCTGCGCGACCACGTTCTCGGCCTTGGCCCGGGACGCGTCGCTGTTGTAGTGGACGGCCACCTTCGCGCCCTCGGCGCCCAGGGTGGTGCTGATCAGTCCGCCGAGATTGCGGGACGCACCGCCGACGAAGGCGACCTTGCCGCCGAGCGTCTTGTCCGGGGCATCGACCATGACAGCCTCCTCGATCACAGGCAGGAAGGGGCACGCACACCGGACCTTCGGCCGAGAGCTGCGGTCGGAATACGCCCGTACCAAGGAATCACCGTGCGGGCGTCTCAGCATCTCGGCAGATCCGATCGGCGTGCCGGAGGGTCGAGCCCGTCGCGTGGCCTCGGCCAGGGCCGCGGTGGAGGTCCGGATCGGGGTGTCCTCACCGAACAGGACGCCTCGCCCCCGAGCAGGCCGCGCGGCTGAGCCTGCACCCGGCTCCGGCCGAGGGCAGCTCGGGCTGCCTCCACGCACCCAGCTGTGGCTGACGGTGCCACCGAAGGACCTCGCCGCCACCCGCCGGGCGCCGGCCCGGCATCCCGAGGCCCGGCGGGGAGCCGACCGCTGGACCGGGTACCGTCGGCGCGCCCGCGGTCGCCGGGAGGCTTCCACGCCATAGACCCCTCGGTCAGCGACGCCGGCGGGAATTGAGGCGGGCGGCCTGGCGTGTCAGGTGGACGCGCTCGGCGAGGTTGGGTGCCTTTTGGGCCGCCTCGGCGTACAGCCGTGCCGCCGTCGCGAGGTCGCCGTCGCGCTCGTGGAGGTACGCCGCCACCGCGGTGTGGCGCGGCAGGGCCGAGTCCAGCTCCGCGAGCGCCGCCAGGCCGGCGCGCGCTCCGTCGGCCTCGCCGACGGCGACCGCGCGGTTGAGCCGGACGACCGGGCTGTCGGTCAGGCGCGCGAGCTCGTCGTACCACTCGACGATCTGCACCCAGTCGGTCTCCTCCGCGGTGGGCGCGTCGGCGTGGAGTGCGGCGATGGCGGCCTGGGCCTGGAACTCGCCCAGCCGGTCGCGGGCGAGGGCCGCCTGCAGGATCTCGACGCCCTCGGCGATCGACGCGGTGTCCCATCGGCTCCGGTCCTGCTCGGCGAGCGGCACCAGGCTGCCGTCGGGCGCGGTCCGGGCGGCACGTCGGGCGTGGTGGAGCAGCATGAGCGCGAGCAGCCCCGCCACCTCGGGGTGCTCGATCGCGGCCGCCAGCTGCCGGGTGAGCCGGATGGCCTCGGCGGCGAGGTCGACATCGCCGGAGTAGCCCTCGTTGAAGACCAGGTAGAGGACGCGCAGCACGGTGGCCACGTCGCCCGGCTGATCGAACCGGACGCCGGAGACGGTGCGCTTGGCCCGGCTGATGCGCTGGGCCATGGTCGCCTCGGGCACCAGGTAGGCCTGGGCGATCTGGCGGGTGGTGAGCCCGCCCACGGCGCGCAGGGTGAGCGCGACCGCGGACGACGGCGTCAGTGACGGGTGGGCGCACAGGAAGTAGAGCTGGAGCGTGTCGTCCACGTCGGCCGCGGGCCCGGGCGCCGGCTCCTCGTCCACGAGGTCCTCACGCCGGCGGCGGGCGGCGTCCGCCCGCCTCGCGTCGAGGAACCGGCGCCAGGCCACGGTGACCAGCCAGCCCTTCGGGTCCCGTGGTGGGTCGGCCGGCCAGACGCGGACCGCCTCGACCAGCGCGTCCTGTACGGCGTCCTCGGCCGCCGCGAAGTCGGCTCCGCGGCGGACGAGGATGGCGAGCACGCCCGGCGTGAGGCTCCTGAGCAGGGCCTCGTCCATCTGCGTCACTTGAAATGGCACTCCGTGACGGTGGGCTGCGCGGCCAGGAACGGGCGCACCTCCAGCCACTCGTGGATCGGCTTCCCGCCCGCCCCGGGGGCGGCCGACAGTTCTCCGGCCAGCTCGACGGCGCGCTCGTAGTTGTCGACGTCGATCACCATCCAGCCGGCGATGAGGTCCTTGGTCTCGGCGAACGGGCCGTCGGTGACCGGCGGGCGCCCCTCACCGTCGTACCGGACCCACGCCCCCTCGGGGGCGAGCGCCTGACCGTCGACGAATTCACCGGTCTTCTCCAGTCGGGCCGCGAAGTCGTTCATGTACTGGACGTGGGCCGAGACCTCCTCCGGCGTCCACTGGTCCATCGGCACGTTGTTCACCGGAGCCGGAGCGCCGCGGTAGAGCTTGAGCAGCAGGTACTTGGCCATCGTGTCTCTCCTCGGTGCTGGGGCGACCCATTGTGGTCGCATTCACCTCGGGGACGGAGCCGGCCACAGGTTCTCGACATCGCCGCCGAAGTTTTTTTCTGGCCTCCTCGGGGGCGGGGTTCAGCCGGCCGGTGGCTGGATGTAGTCCTCAAGGCGGGCTACGGCGAAGCCCTGCGCCTGGATGGACCGGAGCAGGTTGGCGAACATCTGGGTCATCGTGGCGCCCTTGAGTTCACTGGGCCCGCGGAAATGCGCCAGGATGATGTCGCCGGGACGCAGCTTCTTGTCCGGTGCCTGGTACTGCATGTTGCGGATCTGCATGGACTCCCGCCACCACACGATCGCGCGGGGGCCGCACTCACCGACCGCGATCTTGGTGTTGGCGTTGTACGCGCCGTAGGGGGGACGGAACAGCAGCGGCGCGGTGCCGTACTCCTTGGTGAGGATCTTCTGGTCGCCGCACACCTCTTCCTTCTGGCGGGCCAGCGGGATGGTGCTCATGACGGGGTGATGCAGGGTGTGGTTCTGGATGTGGTTGCCCAGCGCCTGCAATGACTTGAAGTACCCGTAGTCGGATTTGATGACGTCGTTCATCAGGAACATCGTGATCGGAATCCGCAGGTCCCGCATCATGTCGATGAACTTGGGGTCCTTCTCCTGACCGTCGTCCACGGTGATGAAGACGACCTTCTGCGTGGTCACTATGTGGGTGAAGACCGGGACGGTTCCGGTGGCGGAGAGTTTCACCGGCTTGTCGGCCGGCGGCTGCGGGGCCGCCGGCAGCGGCGCCAGGCCCCACTTGTGCCAGGCCGCGGCCCCGACGTCAGGAGCGCCGGCCCTGGTGCCGGCGGTGTCGCTGGGCGCGGGGGGCTTCGAGGCGAGGCCGGCATGACCGCTTC
Source organism: Streptomyces sp. CoH27 (assembly GCF_020181035.1). GTDB lineage: Bacteria > Actinomycetota > Actinomycetes > Streptomycetales > Streptomycetaceae > Streptomyces > Streptomyces camelliae. The sequence continues at coordinate 29,891 of NZ_JAIQYY010000026.1, read as the reverse complement.
CGCTGCCGCCGCCGGTGCTGCACCCGCCGACTGCCAGGGCTGCCAGGACCGTCCCCGCCACCGACCGGTACCACTTGCCCCGATGCATGTTCCGCTTCACCGTACCGACCTCAGCTGAGACTACGACCATGATCTACCGATGAAGATAACCCCGCCAAGCGAAGAAGAGATCAATAGCCAGGTGTGAATTCACTACACGGTACGGAGCCGTGGGCCACCGGGCTGATGAGCCTACGATCCGGATGGTTTCACCGGCGACCGGGCGGGCTACCCATGGCGCATGATTCCATCCCGGGTCGAGGAAACCCTGCCGGAGCTGGTCCCCTTCATGCGTGCGGCACAGGCCCGGCGGCCCGACGACGGCACATGGTGCGAAGCCTGGACGGTCCGGGACGTCCTGATCCACCAGACGGGCAACGCCGAGGAGTTGGCCCGCGTTCTTCAGGCGTTTCTTGCAGGCACACCGGTGCCGACCAGGGGGTTCGAACGTGAGCAGCCCTATCGGCGGATGCCCGACTCGGACCTCTGGCCGGCGTTCCTGAACAACTGCGAAAAACTCACCGAGGTCGCCGCGGCCGCCGCACGTCATCTGTCCCCGGACACGAAGATCATGTGGACCGGGCGGTCCGTGACGGCCCCCTTCTTCGCCGAGCACATGCGCGAGGAACTGATCCTGCATCGCTGGGACCTGACCGGCGACGACCGGACCGCGGTGCAGGCGCTCAACGAGCCGTGGATGACGGAGCACAGCGTGGTCTCGGTCGGCCGCCCCCTGCTGGAGCGTGGCCGCGCCGGCCTGGATCTCGGACCCGACGGGCGGATCGAGTGCCGACTGCGCACACCGGGCACGGACGATGTCGTGGTGAGCGCCGACACGGACGGCGGCACCATCCGCCTCGCCACCCCCGAGGGCCCCGCCACCATCGAGAGCGACGCCGCCGTACGCGTCCTGCTGCTCTGGGGCCGCCGCCCCGCCGACCCGACACGCTGGCACAGTGCCGCCGGCCCGGAGACCCTGCGCACGGTACGGACCCTCTTGGGCGGCTACTAGGGCGCGTATCGAGTCGTGATCAATCTGCGGGAGTCGCCCTCGCGACGGGTCCTGGACCGGTGGGTCATCTTGCACGACGCGAGCGCAACTGACGGACGAGGAGTGGGTGTTCATCGGGCCGTACTCGCCGATCGGCGAGTACGGCCTGTGCCCGGCGTGGCCGCGGCAGCAGTTCGACCGCGTCATGGAGCATCTCGGGGCCGTCTCGGAATACCTTAGGTATGGCCGAGGCTGAGCTGATCATGGGTGAGATTCTTGTGATGGGCGCGACCGGCAATGTCGGCCGACACGTTGTTGTCCAACTCCTGGCCACAGATACCGCCGTGCGTGCATTGGCGCGTGAGCCCGAGTTGGCCGAGCTACCTGAGGGGGTCAAGGTCGTGGGCGGGGACCTGACCCGGCCGGACACGCTGGAGGGAGCACTGGCCGGGAGCGACACGGTGTTCTTGATCTGGCCGTTCCTTACGACTGAGGGCGCCCCTGCCGTACTGGAGGCGATTGCGGGGCATGCCCGCCGCATCGTCTATCTCTCATCGTCGGGTGTGAACGAAGACGCCGAACGCCAGACCGACCCGATCAACCAGCTCCACGCCGACATGGAACGGCTGATCGAAAGGTCCGGCGTGGAGTGGACTTTCCTACGGTCGAACACCATCGCCTCCAACGCGCGAGGGTGGGCCGAGCAGATCCGCACCACGCACGTCGTTCGTGGTCCCGACATCGCCGCCACGGCGGTGATCCACGAACGCGACGTCGCGGCCGTGGCGGTACATGCGCTGACCGATGACGGGCATGCGGGTATGAAACACGTCCTGACCGGCCCGCAGGTACTCAGCAGAGCCGAGCAGGTACACACGATCGGGGAAGCGATCGGCCACCCTGCGCGCTTCGAGAAGGTCCCGGTAGAGGTCGCACGTCAGCGGATGCTCGCCGACGGCAGGCCACCCGCTCTCGTCGAGGCCCTGTTGGCCAGCGCTGATACTCGACCCGAATCGAACCTGATCACATCCACGGTGGAAGAGATCATCGGAGCGCCGGCGCGCACGTTCCGCTCATGGGCGGAAGAGCACGCGGACAGTTTCCGCTAGGTCGGACATCGAGTGGCGATCGATCTGCGGGATTCGCGCTCGCGGCGGGTCCTGGATCGGTAGATCATCTTGCGTGACGCGAGCGCAACTTACGGACGAGGAGTGGGAGTCCATCGGGCCGTACCTGCCGATCGGCAGGTACGGCCCGTACCCCGAGCGACTGCGGAGCAGTTCGAGGCCGTGATCTGGCGGTTCAAGACCGGCGGGCAGTGGCGGGAGATGCCGCGGGAGTTCGGTGCCTGGTCGACCGTTCACCACCGCTTCCGGCAGTGGCGTGACGGCGGCGTCTTCGAGGCCCTGCTGGAGGGCCTGATCGCAGAAGCGGCGAAGCGGGGTGAGGTGGACCTGTCCCTGGTCAGCATCGATTCCACCACCGCGCGCGCTCACCACGACGCTGCCGGGATGCACCTGGACCGGGACGTCCTCACCGCGTTGGAGAAGGCCGCCTCGCCGTGGGGGAGGAGAAGGCCAGGTCAAAAGGGGCAGCCTTGAAGAACGAAACGGGCAGGACGCCGAGACCTACCCCGAGCGGGAAGTGCGACGGCGCGTCCGGCGTCGGCAAAAACTCCGGCTGAAGGCCGCTCTCCTCGGACGATCCAGGGGCGGGCAGACCAGCAAGGTCCACCTCGCCGCCGACCGCACGTGCCGACCGCTGGGGTTCATCCTGACCGCAGGCCAGGCCGCGGACAGCCCGCAGTTCATCCCCGTGCTGGGGAAGTTCCGGGTCCGCGGCCCCGTCGGCCGCCCCCGCATCCGGCCGGACGCGGTCGCCGGGGACAAGACCTACTCCTCTCGCGGAAACCGGGCTCACCTGCGCCAACGTGGCATCAAGGCAGTGATCCCGGAGAAGAGAGACCAGGCCGCCAACCGGAAGAAGAAGGGCAGCAGGGGCGGTCGGCGCGTCAGCCACGACGCCGACCTTTACAAGGAGAGGAACACCGTCGAGCGCCTGATCAGCAAGCTCAAGGCCTGTCGAGGCATCGCCACCCGATACGACAAGACCCCAGAGAGCTACCTCGCCGGCCTCCACCTCCGCGCCGCAGTGATCTGGATCAAAGCCCTCAGCCAGGTCACCTCTTGATCACGACTCGATACGCGCCCTAGCGCCCGACGCACGTGGCCATGGCGGTGAGGGCGACTTTGGCCAGTTCCCGGTAACGGCGCGGCAGCCCCACGTCCGTGCCCACGGGCTGGACGAGGTGTTGCCGCGGCCCGGCGAGCCGTGGCTGCGCCACGCGCCGACGCCCCGTCGTCAGCGGGCGGCCGGACCGCTGTCGCTCGATCGCCCTGTCTGCACTGCCCGAACGCCCCGAACGCCCCGAGGGATACGGAACTTGCTCCCGGGGCTGCTCCACGCCCTGTGCCGGGACGGGCGGCGCCGACCTGGACGCTCGACGCGCTGCGCATGCTGGAGCGGTACACGTGGCCCGGAAATGTTGCCGAACTCACGCCTTCTGCCACGACACTGACGGAGCATCGGCGCTCGCCGTCGGGCCCTTCGAGGCGGACCTGGCCCGGTACACCGCGCACCGTCCGTCCACCCTCTGCTGGGTGCTCGCTCCGGGCGCGACGGTCGGCGGCATCGGCGCCGGGCTGGTCCGCTGCGTCCGGCCGTGGCACGAGTGGCTGATCGTATGGAGGTACGACGTCACCGCGGGCGCCCCCGATCTGACCACCGGCTGCGCGGAGTCCGTCGTCCGCAAGCTCGTCGACGACGACGTCCCCGTGACCGTCACGTCGTCGTCGGCGTGGACGGTCAACGCCGCCCCGGTCTTCGAGGCGCTCGACGGGCTCGCTCCGCTGACCCCCGAACAGCTGTGGGCCACCATCGAGGCCCGCAAGGAGGCCACGGAGGCCGCCGAGAAGCAGCGCGCCCGGCTGCGCGAGGCGATCGCCTTCAAGACGTACAGGCGATATACCGGACCCACGACACGCCCCCGCCTCCGGACTAGGCACCGTGGTGCCGGCCGGTGTCGGGTGAACCGCCCATCATGCGCAGCATGGACAGCCCGCCGGTCCGCAGGAACCGCACCAGGAGCACGGCGGCGAAGCCGAGGAAGGCGATGTTGAGCCAGGTGGTGTAGTTCCAGCGGATGCCTTCCATGGGGACCTTCGCGTCGGCCTGGTCGGGGATCAGGCCGAGTCCGCCGAAGGCGAACTCCACGATGTATCCGGCGACGGCCATCGCGAGGTAGAAGGTGCCGAGGAGGAAGGCGGCCATCCTCGCTCCGTAGTACTTCCGGTAGATGTTCAGGATCGGCAGGATCAGCAGGTCGGCGAAGATGAACGCCACCACCCCGCCGAAGCTGATCCCTCCCTTCCACAGCACCACCGCCAGCGGCACGTTGCCGATGGAGCACACGAACGAGGCGATCGCCACCAGCGGGCCGACGAGGGGTCCCCACAGCCTGGCGGCGAGCGGGTGCCCGTCGAAGAAGAAGGTCCGCCAGAACGAGTCCGGGACCCAGGCGGCGATGGCGCCGGCGATGAGCAGACCGCCGACCAGGTCGCGCAGGATCGCCGCCCACTCCATGACGAACACGTGACTGGTGGCGGTGAAGCCCTCGCGGGAGAACAGCCGCCGGGCGAAGGCGCCGTCGCGTCGCACGGACATGTCCATCGCGGCGTGGCCCTCCATCGACCCGGCACGGCCCCGCTCCGCCTGTTCACGGGCCTGGCGCAGGAGCCCCGAGCGCAGGAACAGCCGGAACAGGACAGCCAGCGCGATGATCATGATCGGGCCGCCGACGAACTCGGCGACGGTGAACTGCCAGCCCATCAGCAGCGCCAGGATGACACCGAGTTCGATGACGAGGTTGGTCGAGGCGATCTCGAAGGCCATCGCGGCCGTGAAGTTCGCACCCTTGCGGAACAGCGACCGCGCCAGCGCCACGGCGGCGTAGGAGCAGGACGAGGACGCCACGCCCAGACCGGCGGAGAGGGCCAGGGTGCGGGGCCGGTCGTCGCCGAGCAGGGACACGACGGTCGATGTGCGGACCACGGCCTGGACGACGGCGGACAGGGCGAATCCCAGGATCAGGGCCCAGGTGATCTCCCAGGTCATGGACCCCGTGATCGACAGAGCGTGCAGTACGGCGTGCATCTGTGAAGTCTTCCCTGCGCGGTGCGGCGCACGGCAGGCGGACACGCCCGCCGACGGGGGTGCCGGCACGGGCGAACGCCCGGCTCGGCAGGGCCTCGTCGCACGGTCCATGCCGTACACCCCATGCCATTCTCACCATGGACATGCCATATTGAGGAGGGTCCATCCCCCACGAAAGGTCACCTCCATGGCATACAAACGCCTGGCGGGCCTGACCGCCGGTGCCCTCATCGCCGCCGCTGCCCTGCTGCCGCAGGTCGCGCAGGCCGGCACCGGCAAGGACGCCACAGCGGGCCGCGCCACCACCACCGGCCACGCCCACGGCGGGCAGCGTACGGTCGTCATCTACCGCGTGCCCACACGCAATCCGCGCGCCGACGCCGAACGCCTCGTCGACTCCGGATACGACCTGCTGGAGAAACGGCAGGGCGACAACCTGTTCGTCGCCGGTAACGCGTCGACCGCCGCCGGACTGCGACGGCTCGGCTTCACCCCGGCGATCGCCACCACCCTGACCGAGGCGATCCCCTCCGCCATCGTGACGCCGCACGCCGTCGGCGACACCTACGACGGCGGCTACCACACGGTCACCGCCCAGTACTCCCACATGGACACCACCGCGTCCCAACACCCCGATCTCGCCAAGGTGGTGACGTACGGGCAGTCGTGGCTCAAGAAGCAGGGCCGGGGCGGCCGCGACCTCAAGGCGATATGCATCACCAAGATCCAGGCCGGCGACTGCGCGCTCAGCCCGAACTCGGCCAAGCCCCGGTTCTTCCTGATGAGTCAGATCCACGCCCGCGAACTGACGACCGGTGAGATGTCGTACCGCTGGATCGACGCGCTGACCAACGGCTACGGCAAGGACTCGGCGATCACCCAGCTGATGAACACCACCGAGATGTGGGTCGTACCGGACGCCAACCCCGACGGTGTCGACATGGTCGCGGCCGGCGGCGACGACCCCGTCCTGCAACGCAAGAACGCCGACGACGCGCACGGCTCCCAGTGCGGGGTGAGCGCCTACAGCCAGATCGGCGTCGACCTCAACCGCAACGCCGGCACTCACTGGGACACCGCCGGCACCTCCAGCGCGGCCTGCGACCAGACCTACGGCGGTCCCGCGAGCGACTCCGAGGTGGAGAACACCGCGCTGGAGAACCTCTTCCGCGAGCTGTTCCCCGCGGTGCGCACCGGCACCAGCGACACCGCCCCGGCGCCGACGAACGCCAAGGGCATGATGATCACCATGCACAGCGACGCCAGCATGGTGCTCTTCCCCTGGGAGTACAAGGCCACCGTGCACACCGGCAACGACACCGCACTGCGCGCGCTCGCCGCCCACATGGCCTCACTGACCGGCTATCAGTACGGCCAGGCGGGCGAGATCCTCTACAACGCCTCCGGCGGGACCGACGACTGGACCTACGACAAGCTCGGTCTGGCCAGCTTCACCATCGAGATCGGCGACAGCGACGGCGTCGGCTGCGACGGCTTCACTCCGGCGTACTCCTGCCAGGACAGCTACTTCTGGCCGAAGATCGAACCCGCCCTCCTGTACGCCGCCCAGCACGCCACGTCCCCGTACACGACCACGTCCGCCACAGGTAACTGACGCCAGCGCGCCCCGGCGGCACACATCGTGGGCGTGTCCCTCCCACCGTCGCACCGGGAGGGGCGCGCCCTGTATGCCGCCGAGCAGGCCGTCAGGGCAGACGGGGCAGCTCGTCCCGGGCCGCGTGACTGAGGATCCGCAAGTCCTCGGCGAACCGGTCGCGGTCCTCCGGCGGAAGCGGCTCCAGGAAGTAACGGTGGATGTTCTCCATGTGCACACGGGAAGCGGCCACGGTGGTCTGCGCGCCCTTCCGGGTCAGCCGTACCAGCCGGCCGCGCCGGTCGCCGGGATCCTCGGCCCGCTCGACAAGTCCCACCGCCTCCATCCGGTCCACCAGACGCGTCGCGCCACCCGTGGTCAGCACCTGCTCCTGCGCGACGGCCCGCATCGACAGCCCCGGCTCACCGGCGCGCCCCAGGATCAGCAGTACCTCGTACATGAGGTGGCTGATACCGCACTCCTGCTCCAGGGACCGGCCCAGGATGTACCCCAACCGGTTCGCGGCACCCTGCAACCGCCCGAACGCCAGCACCAGCGCGTTGTTCGCAGCCTCCTGCGGCGTCGAGATCTCCGCCTGTTCCCGCACGGCTTCGCGCCCCTCTCCTCGTACCCGCACAGCTTGCGCTCGATCATGCCGCACGGCGGCCCGCGCCATGCTCGGTGGAGCGGCCGCGGCGGGACTCGACTCGGACAAACCTTTCACACCGCGCGCGGCGGGAGCCACAGAGTGTGACGGAACGCTTGTCCCATGGTCGGGGCCTTCTCCGCGGAGGGTTTCCGGTTGCAGGCTGTGGGGTGTGCCTGTGGGCTGGTGGGGAACGCGGTCCATCCGGGTGCGCACCGGGTGAGAGGAGCCCACGTGACTGCGTCGACGCCGGCGGCGGGCGGCCGTGACCAGGGCCCCCAGGAGGCCGGATACGAGCCGGACCCGCAGCGATGGCGGGCCCTGTGGGTGACCCTGGTGGCCGGCTTCATGAGCCTGCTGGACGTGACGATCGTGGCGGTCGCCCTACCCACCATCCAGCGTGACCTGCACGCCTCCGCTGCCGAGGTGCAGTGGGTGGTCTCCGGCTACGCCCTCGCCTTCGCCCTCGCCCTCGTCACCGCCGGCCGACTCGGTGACGCGCTGGACCGGCGCCGTATCTTTCTGCTCGCCCTCAGCGGCTTCGTGGTCTTCAGCGCGGCCTGCGGAGCGGCCCCCGACATCACGCTGCTGGTCGTGGCCCGGCTCGCCCAGGGACTGGCGGCCGGATTCATGGCCCCGCAGAACTCCGCGCTCATCCAGCAGCTGTTCCGCGGTGCCGAACGCGGTCGCGCCTTCGGCTTCTTCGGCGCCACCGTCGGCTTCTCCTCCGCCGTCGGCCCCCTCACCGGCGGCGCCATCCTCGCCCTCGCCGCCGGCGCCCAGGGCTGGCGCTGGATCTTCTACGTCAACGTCCCCATCGGCATCGTCGCCGTCCTCCTGGGCCGCCGCCTGCTGCCCCGCGTCACCCGCTCCGGCCACCGGCACGGCCGGGTGGATGCGCCCGGCATTCTGCTTCTCGGCCTCGGGGTCCTGGCGCTCATGTTCCCACTGGTCCAAGCGGAATCCGGGGGCATCGGCCGGCTGTGGTGGCTGTTTCCCGCCGGCGCCGTGCTCCTCGCCGTCTTCGCCCGCCGGCAGCACCGACTCGTCGCCCGGGGCGGCCAGCCGCTGCTCGACCCGCGGCTGTTCACCACCGTGCGCGGCTACGCCGTCGGCGCCGGAGTCGGCACCCTGTACTTCATCGGGTTCAGCGGTGTCTGGCTGGTCTTCGCGCTCTTCTACCAGCACGGCCTGGGCTACTCCCCGCTCCGCTCCGGGCTGGCCGTCACGCCCTTCGCCCTGGGCTCGGCGAGTGCCGCCGTGATCGCCGGCCGGCTCGTGGAGCGCTTCGGCCGCACACTCACCGTCTGCGGTCTGGTCAGCGTGATCGCCGGCCTGGGCGGCACCGCGCTGCTGCTGCGCTACGCGCCCCTCGACACGGCGCCCTGGGCCGCCGCTCCCCTGCTGTTCCTCGGCGGCACCGGCAGCGGCTTCGTGGTCTCCCCCAACATCACCATGACCCTGCGCGACGTCCCGGTCCGTATGGCCGGGGCCGCCGGCGGCGCCCTGCAGACCGGGCAGCGGCTGGGCGCCGCGCTGGGCACCGCCACGCTGCCCGGACTCTTCTACGTCACGCTCGGCAGGACCAGCGACTACCGAGGCGCGCTCGTCACCGCGCTGAGCGCCGCCCTCGTCGCCATGGCTGCGTCCCTGGCCCTCGCGTCGTTCGACTGGCGGCGCGACCGGCACCTGCGCAGACCATGCCGGAAGTGCCCCGACGAGGTCGCCAACAACCCCGTGCACTCCCGGCAGACCTGAGCCGGCCCGCTACGACGGCAGGGTCCAGCGCTGGCCGACGCTGCCCGTGCAGGAGCCGAGGGTCAGCTGGGTCTTGTCGGTCGCGCCGTTACTGGTGTCGGTGAGGCAGAGGCCGGAGACCGGGTTGACCAGTTCGCCGGTGCTGTCGGGCCGCCACTGCTGGGCCTGGGTGCCGTTGCAGGTGTGGAGTTGGATCTTCGTGCCGGAGGAGGTCGCGCCGCCGGTGACATCCATGCAGTCGTTCAGCACCTGCAGGGTGCCGTCGGGGACGACCTTCCAGGTCTGTGCGTTGGTGCCGTTGCAGGCGTGGGTCTGGATGGCCGTACCGTTCGAGGTGGCGGCGCCGGCGTCGTCGGCGCACTTGCCGGTGGCGGTCTCGGTGAGCGGGCCGCTGGGCTGGGCCACCCCCGTGCCCGGCGTGCCGTCGTAGGACGGCGGTGCCGCCGAGGCGTCCGCCGCCCACTGGGTGTCGGCCGTCGAGGAGAGGGTGAAGTCCAGTTCGGCGGACGAGCCGAGATACGAGGCAGGCACGTAGGCCCTGTTCCAGGCGGCGCCGTTGAGGGTCAGGGCCTGGACGTACGGTGAACCGTCGGACGCCGCCGGGGCGTTGACGGTCAGTGTGTGCCCGCCCGAGGTGACGACGGCCGACGTGAACAGGGGGCTGCCGAGGGCCAGGTCGGCGGTGCCCGGGATCTCCGGGTAGAGGCCGAGCGCAGACCAGACGTACCAGGCGCTCATCTCGCCGAGGTCGTCGTTACCGGGCTCGCCGCCGGCGGTGTTGCTCCACAGCTGGTCCTGGACGGCACGCACGGTGGACTGCGTCTTGTACGGCTCGCCGGCCCAGTCGTACTCCCACGGCAGTCCGATGCTGGGCTCGTTGCCCATGTTGGACTGGGTGCCGATGACACTGCCCAGGCCCTGGTAGCCGCTGAGGACGCTGTCCAGGTACGACGCCAGGGACGAGGTGCCGCCCTCCAGGGACGCCAGCTTGGCGAGGTTGAACGGGATCAGCGGGGTGTAGGTGAAGGCGTCGCCCTCGGCGAAGTCGTTGGACGAGGTGCCGGTGATCAGCTTGGCGTTGAAGCCGTCCATCCAGCGGCCGTTGGAGTGCAGTGGCTGGATGTAGCCGGAGGAGGTGTTGAAGATGTTCTGCCAGTCCTGCGCCCGGTCCCGGAACTTCTTCTGGTTCGCGCTGTCGCCGAGTTCGCCGGCGAAGACCGACAGGGCGAAGTCGTCGGTGTCGTACTCCAGTTGGGTGGAGGTGGTGGCGTACTCGTGGCAGCAGCCGTACAGCGAGTTGGTGGGCAGGTAGCCGAAGGAGTCCAGGTACGTCACACCGGGGGTGACGTCGGTGTCGGTCGCCTGCTCCTTGATCATGGCGGCGAGGGCCGTGGCGGTGTCGAAGTTCCGTGCGCCGAAGGCGTAGTAGTCGGCCAGCACGGGCACGGCCGGGTCGCCGACCATGATGTGTGTCTCGCCGGTGGCCATGCCCCACTTGGTGAGCGTGCCGCCCTGCTCGTAGTCGTTGACGATCGACTGCGCCATGTCGGAGGCGGCCGACGGGTCGAGGAGCGCCGTGAGCTGCGCCTGGGAACGGTAGGTGTCCCAGTTGGAGAAGTCGGTGTACTGGGCGCCGTGGCCGGCGGTCACGGTGTGCACGGCGCCGTCGTAGCCGCGGTAGGAGCCGTCGGCGTCGCTGACCACGCTGGGGAAGAGCGAGGCGTGGTAGAGGGCGGTGTAGAAGACGCGCTGCTGGTCGCTGGTGCCGCCGCTGACCGTGATCTTCGACAGCTCGTCGCGCCATGCCGTCGTCGCGGCGGACTTCACGTCGGCGAAGCTCTTGCCGGTCACCTCCGCGTCACGGTTGGCAGCCGCCTCGGCCGTCGACGTGTACGAGATGCCGACCCGGGCCTCGACCGTACGGCTGCTCGTGGTGTCGAAGGTGAGGTACTCACCGCCGCTGTAGCCGCCGGCGGTGAAGGGGTGGTCGAAGGTGATCGCGAAGTAGACGGTGAAGGGGTTGGTGGCCTCGCAGAAGCCGGTGCTGGTCACCGAGCCGGTCACCGTGTCGCCGCCGGTCACGTTCAGCGTCGAGGAGGCGTACGGGGTCTGGGTGCCGTTCAGTTTCAGCAGCAGGCCGGCCTGCGTGGTGGAAGGGAAGGTGAACTGGCCGATCCCCGCGTGCGTGGTCGTGGTGAGCGCGACGCCGGTGCTGTTGCCGAGAGCGACGGAGTAGGAGCCGGGTGACACCGTCTCGTTCGCGTGGGAGAACGACTCGGTTGTGGAGCCGGGGTCGGAGCCGATCGAGCCGACCACGGGCAGGATGGGCAGGACCCCGGCCGCGTCACAGCCGACGCCGGAGACATGGGTGAGGCTGAAGCCGGAGACGGCCGAGTCCGCGTAGTTGTATCCGCCGCCCTTGGGACGCGAGGTGGTGTCCGGGGACCACTGGAGCATGCCGTGCGGGACGTCGGCGCCGGGGAACGTGTTCCCGGCGCTGAAGTCGTTGTTCGCGCCGGTGCCGATGTACGGGTTCACCAGCGGCACGGGGTCGGTCACGGCCGCCGCGGCCCGTGCCGACGGGGCGAGTTGGCCGGGCAAGGCGAAGGCGAGTGCCGTCACCCCGGCCGCCAGTGCCCGCAGCAGGGTGCGGGAGCGCCGGGTGTCAGCCACGGTCGAGCACCTCGCCAAGTACGCCGTTCGCCGGGGCGGTGATCCAGTCGGTGGAGACGTAGGAGGCGCCGTCGGCGGCGAGTTGGGCGACACGGGCCTGCGCGTCGGGCAGGGACGGGGCGGAGGAGCTGAGGGCGGGCGGCACGTCGTAGGCGTCGGTGACGACCGTCAGATAGTGGTTGGTGTCGTACCACTGGGTGTCGCCGTCGCCGACCCAGGCGGCCGCGTCCGCGTCGAACACCACGAACCACGGACGCAGGCCGGCGTCGCTGTAGCGGCTGCGCGGGTCCACCGCCTGCGCGCCGAGCACGCTCGGGAAGACGGCGGCCTGGTCGATGGTCCCGGCGGCGTACAGGTCCTTGAGATGCTGGGCGTAAACGACGTCCACCCAGCTGGAGGCGGGGTCGACGGCCTGCTCGAAGGTGCCGGGGATGATCTCCACGATCGCCTTGCCGCTCAGGGCGGTGTATCCGGCCCAGTTGTTCGCGCGGGCGGCGGTGTCGAGGTCCGGGTAGCGGGTGCCGTCGCTCTTGGTGAGCAGGTCGGCGGGGGTGTAGAGGACGCTGCCGAGATGGGCCTTGACGTAGGCGTCGAAGGAGGCCGGGTTCATGCCGAGGGTGTTGTCGAACCCGTTCTTCATCTCGATCTTGACCATGACCGGGTGACTGGCGGGGTGGGCCTGCAGCCAGATCCGGATGTCGTCGAGGCAGCTGTCCAGGTTCTGGTTGCGGTCGCCGGTGTAGAGGTCGGCGGCCGTGCTCGCCTGGACGCAGTTGTTGTCGCTGCCCAGCGGGTTGCTGTGGCTCACGTTCCACTTGCCGGTGAACACGTTGGCCCAGGTGTCCAGTTCCACGAGGGAGGTGCCGGTGTCCAGGGCGTTGGCGAGGTAGGTGTACGCCGGCTTGTCGTTGTAGGTGTTGTGGATGCCGGTGCCGGACATCTCGGCCAGCGTCGCTCCGCCGAGGCCGTCGGCGTGGGCGGACGGCATCGTTGTCAGGGCGAGCAGCAGAGCCGAGACGGCCGGCAACGCGGCCCGCACTCTTCGACGAAGGCGAATCATGTGCATGCCAATCCCTCTCGCGCAGTGCCCGGTGGTCGCGCAGAGCCTAGAGGGGACGGGCGTCCATTCGCTACGCCCCGGTAACCGCTTTCCCAACATCCCGGAACCGTTACGGGTGTGACGCGACGGCACTACTCCGACGGCGACCAGGGAGCGGACAGCAGATCGGAGACGCTGCGCCGGTCACGGCCCGCCTGCGGCTCTCCGGCCGCCTCGCCCACCGCGATCATGGAGACGATCGCCCAACCCGGGTTCGGACGCAGCTCTTTGGTGAGGCCTTCCAGATCGAAGGCGCGGAACTGATGGACGGCCAGTCCCATCGCCTGGGCCTGGACGGTCATGTGGGCGATGGCCTGGCCGAGGTCGTAGTCCGCGAACTCGGAGTACAGCAGCTCCGTGTCGCCGACGTGACGGCGCGTCAGCGTGACGACGAGCAGGCCCGCGTCGGTCGCCCACCGGGCCGAGCTGGGCGCGAGGTGGGGCAGGACCCGCTCGTGCTCCGGCTCACCGGGCCGGCTCGTGAAGAAGCCCCATGGCTGGGAGTTCCCGGCGGACGGTGCCCACCGCGCGGCTTCCAGCAGCAGGCCCAGCGAGCGGTCGTCGACGACGGCCGACGGGTCGAACCGGGAGGGGCTGAACCGTCCCGCCAGCAGGGGATGGAGGCCGGGCGGTTCCTGATCATCTCGCATGCCGTGGTCCAACCGGCCGCCGTACGGGTGTATTCCAGCCGCGGCAGGAGCGGTTCGGCACGCTCACAGCAGGGCCTCGGCGGTGGTCGGGGCTCGCTTGCAGATGCGGACGTCGGTGAGGGTCACGGACGGGGCGCCCAGCAGGAGGTCAGTGGTCGTGTCGGTGACGGGCGTGCTCGCCGGGACGTGCGGGTCGTGGCCGGCCCGGACGCCGTTCAGGTACACGTCCGCCCTGCGGATGCCGGTGGTGTCCACGGACAGGGTGCAGACGACGGTCACCGGGACTCCGGGGGTGTAGGCGCCCGGGACGGTGACGCTGGTGTGGGTCCCCTCGGCGCACCGCCCACGATCCACTCCAGGCTTCGGTCGGGGTGCAGGGCGACGGCCCAGCCGCCCGCGTGGCGGTCCGCCGTGGCGGGCAGCTTGCCGAGCGGTACGGCCTCGGTGAGCCGGTCGGCGGTGAGCGTGCAGGCCACGGCCAGTTCGCTGGTGAGGCCGTAGGGGTTGGGACCGGCGTGCACGGTGCGGTGATCGGCCCAGGGTTGCGGTAGGCGGGGTCCTGGTCGGTGCACGGTGCACCGCCGTCGGGGCCGTCATGGGCGTAGCCGAACCAGGCGAAGGCCGCCTGTTCGCAAGTCGGCGCGGCGCCCTGGCCGTCCTCTTCGCGCTGATGATCGCGGGCACGGTCGGCGCCTACGGTGTCGCCCATCCCCTGCACTCGATCGCGCTGACCTTCGTCTTCCTTCCGGTACTGGGCCTCGGCGGGGCGAGCTTCGCGGTCTTCACGATCTGGCTGCCCGAGCAGTACCCGACCCGGATGCGCACCACCGCCTTCGCGCTCACCACGACCTTCTCCCGCTGGGTGGCCGCGGCCGGCACCTTCCTCATCGGCTACGGCATCCACGCCACCGGCTCGCTCACCGTCCCGCTCACCCTCACCGCCGTCGTCTTCGTCATCGGGATGGGCCTGGTCCGGCTGGCTCCCGAGACCCGGGACCAGCCGCTTCCCTCCTGACGGCGTACGGAGACCTCATCAGGTGGACTCGCGGACCACGAGCCGGCACGGCACTGTCCGCACCCCCGGCGACGCCTCCCCCGCGTCGATCGCTTCGAGCAGACGCAGGGCCGCGATCCGCCCGATCTCCGCGATGTTCATGTCGATCGTGGTGAGCGGGGGACGGCTGGCCAGAGCCATGGTGTCCCAGTTGTCGTAGCCGACGACCGCGATGTCCTCGGGGACGCCGACGCCCCGCTCCCGCAGCGCGTCGGTCACACCACGGGCGATCTGGTCGTTGCCGCAGAAGAAGGCGTCCGTGCCAGGGGTCGTGCGCAGCACCGCGTCGGCGGCGCGGCGGCCCCATGCCTCGCTCCACTCGCCGAAGTGGACACGTCCGGTGGACAGCTCCAGGCCGGCCTCCCCCAGGTGCGCCACGGCGTGGCGGGCCCGGTCGCGGGCGGCCGCGTGGTGCTCGGGACCGGTGACGTGGGCGATGCGGGTGCGTCCGGTGGACAGCAGGTGCTCCACGGCCAGCTCGGCGCCGCCCTTGTCGTCCGTGACGACGGACATGTCACCGGGGTCGGTGGAGGGCGAGAGCGCGTAGACCACCGGTATCGACTCCAGGCCGGAGATGCCGGTCAGCGGCGGGCGCGGGTCGGTGCGGCGGCCGGTGACGATGATGCCGTCGACCCGGCGGTCCATGAGGTTGCGCAGGTGGTGCTGTTCGCGGATGGCGTCGCCGCGCGTGTCGCACAGCAGGACCGAGATCTTGCCGGCGCCGAGGGCGTCCTCGGCACCGAGGAGGACCGGGGTGCTGAAGCGGCCGATGCCGTCGGTGGTCATCAGACCGACGGTCCAGCTGCGGCCGGTGTGCAGGCTCTGGGCGTGCTGGTTGGGGCGGAAGCCGAGGGCCTCCACCGCGTCCAGCACGCGCTGGCGGGTCTCCGGGCGCATCCGGCCGGCGCCGCTGAGCGCCTTGGAGGCCGTGCCCACGCTGACGCCGGCGAGCGCGGCGACGTCGGCGAGCCGGGCCCGGCCGGTGGACGGAGAGCCTGGAACACCAGCGGGAGCGGTCACGAGCAAACCTTTTCCTTGACGACGGCGACGCCGCCCATCGTGACAGGCAGGGGAGGTCTACGCCAACCCCTGCACGACACGGAAAATCTCTTGCCGCACCTCTTGACCGAAGAGTGCCGCTGCCCTCTACTTCTCGCTCAGGAAAACGATTGCCCACTTGCTTTCCCGTTGCTCACACCCCGCTTCCTCTCGGAGAGCCATGCCCCGCACACGCTCCGTCCCGCCCGCACCCGCCGCTGCCGTGGGTCCGGTCCGACTCGGTCCGGGCGCCCGTGCCGCGCTGCGTCCCGCCGCCGCCGGCATCGACGCGGGCTTCTGGCACGCCCGGCGCGAGGTCAACGCCCGTACCTCCATCCCGCAGGGCCCCGGCCTGCTGGAGTCCGCGGGCAATCTGCACAACCTGCGGCTCGCGGCCGGCACCGCCGAGGGCGAGTTCCAGGGGGCGTACCCCTTCGTCGACACGGACGTCTACAAGTGGCTGGAGGCCGCGGCCTGGCAGCTCGCCCAGGGGGCCGACGAGGAGCTGGCAGCGCACGTCGACCGCATCACCCGGCTCGTCGCCGCCGCCCAGCAGCCCGACGGATACCTCAACACCTGGTTCCAACTGGTCAAGGGCGGCGAGCGGTACCAGGACCTGCGCTGGGGGCACGAGCTGTACTGCGCGGGGCACCTCATCCAGGCCGCCGTCGCGCACCACCGCGCCACCGGCCGCACCGAACTCCTGGACGTGGCCGTGCGATTCGCCGACCACATCGACTCCGTCTTCGGACCGGCCGGCAGCGGCAAACCCCTCGACGGCATCGACGGCCACCCCGAGATCGAGACCGCGCTCGCCGAGCTGTACCGGGAGACCGGCGAACGGCGCTATCTCGACCTGGCCGCCTACTTCGTGGACCGCCACGGCCACGGCCTGCTCGGCGGCGACGCCTACTGCCAGGACCGCGTACCGCTCAAGGAGGCGACGAACGTGGAGGGCCACGCCGTACGCCAGTTGTACCTGCTGGCCGCTGCCGCCGACCTCGCCACCGAGGCCGGAGACGATGAACTGCGCACCGTCGCCGAGCGGTTGTGGCAGGCCATGACCACCACCAAGACCCATGTCACCGGCGGGCTCGGCGCCCACCACGACAAGGAGGACTTCGGCGACCCGTACGAACTGCCCAACGAACGCGCCTACTGCGAGACCTGCGCCGCCATCGCCTCCGTCCAGTGGAGCTGGCGCATGGCCCTGCTCACCGGCGAGGCCCGCTACAGCGACCTGAT
The DNA here is from genome assembly GCF_020181035.1 of Streptomyces sp. CoH27. Classification (GTDB taxonomy): domain Bacteria; phylum Actinomycetota; class Actinomycetes; order Streptomycetales; family Streptomycetaceae; genus Streptomyces; species Streptomyces camelliae. The sequence continues at coordinate 12,892 of NZ_JAIQYY010000026.1, read as the reverse complement.
CGAACGCACCCTGTACAACGGCTTCCTGGCCGGAGTGTCGCTGGACGGCGAGCGCTGGCTGTACGTCAACCCGCTCCAGGTCCGCGACGGCCACACCGACCCCGGCGGCGACCAGTCCGCCCGCCGCACCCGCTGGTTCCGCTGCGCCTGCTGCCCGCCCAACGTGATGCGGCTGCTGGCCTCGCTGGAGCACTACCTGGCCAGCACCGACGACGGCGGCCTCCAGATCCACCAGTACGTCACCGGCCGCTACCGCGGGGACGGCATCACCGTCGGCTGCGCGACCGAGTACCCCTGGAACGGCACGATCGCCCTCACCGTCGAGGAGACCCCGGACGAGGGCCCCTGGACGCTGTCCCTGCGCATCCCGCAGTGGTGCCGAGACGTACGCGTGCGGTGCGGCGAGGAGTCGTACGACGGCCCGGTGACCGATGGCTGGCTGCGGCTGGAGCGGACCTGGGCCGCCGGTGACCGGGTGGTGCTGGAGCTCGGGCTGGAGCCCCGCCTCACCGCGGCGGACCCCCGGGTGGACGCCGTACGCGGCTGCGTGGCCATCGAACGCGGCCCGCTCGTGTACTGCCTGGAGCAGGCCGACCACGCCGGTGGCGGCCTGGACGACATCGTCGTGGACACCACGGGACCCCTCGGCGTGAAGCACCGCCCGGACCTGCTCGGCGGTGTCACCACGGTCGTGGCCGCGGGCCGCAGGCAGCGGATCCCGGACACGGGCTGGTGGCCGTACACCCTGTACCACCCGCAGGGCACGTCCCCCGCAGACCCCACACCGGGTTCGCCCGACAGCGAGCCCGTCGAGTTGACCGCCATCCCCTACTACGCCTGGGCCAACCGCGAAGACGGCAGCATGCGCGTCTGGCTGCCCACCTCCTGACTCCTCCCTCCTGACGAACATCGAGGTCAGCCCCGTGATACCCACCCGCCGCACCCTCCTCGCCGCGCTCACCGCCGTCGGCGCGCTCGCCTCCCTGACCGCCTGCGGTGGCGGCTCCGGCTCCTCGGGCGCCGGCCACGCCTCCTCGGGGACGTACACCTTCTGGGACCCGTATCCGCAGTTCGACGCCTCCTCGCCGTGGGGCAAGCTCGTCTCCGACTGCGGGACGAAGGCCGGGGTGAAGGTCAAGCGCACCGCGTACGACACCACCGACCTCGGCAACAAGGCCCTGCTGGCCGCCCAGCAGGGCAACGCGCCGGACGTGATGCTGGTCGACAACCCGGTCGTCTCGACGCTGGTGGAGGCGGGGATCCTCACCAAGACCAGCGATCTCGGCCTGGACACGAAGTCGATCCAGAAGAACATCATCGGCGCCGGCACCATCGACGGCTCCGCGTACGGCGTGCCCATCGGCGCCAACACGCTCGCCCTCTACTACAACAAGAAGGTCCTGTCCGCCGCGAGCGTCGACCCGGCCTCGATCAAGGACTGGGCCTCCCTCACCGCCGCGCTGAAGAAGGTCAAGGCGGCCGGGAAGAAGGGCATCACCTTCTCCGCGATCAACACCGAGGAGGGCAGCTTCCAGTTCCTGCCCTGGTTCTGGGGCGCGGGCGGCGACCTCACCAAGCTGAACTCCTCGCAGGGTGTGGCCGCGCTGTCGCTGTGGAAGCAGTGGGTGGACGCGGGGTACGCGCCCAAGGACGTCCTGCAGAACACGCAGACGACCAGCTGGCAGGAGTTCGCCACCGGCACCTACGCGTTCGGGGAGAACGGCACCTGGCAGCTCGGCAACGCGGACAAGGCGGGCTTCGACTACGGGATCATCAACGTCCCGGCGCAGAACGGCGGTTCGGCGCCCGTGCCGACCGGCGGCGAGTTCGTCACCGTCCCCGTACAGAAGGACACCGCACGCTACGACGTCAGCAAGAAGATCGTCGAGTGTCTGACCAGTGACGCCAGTCTGCTGCCGACGGACACCACGCTGATGTACGTGGCGCCGACGGCCGCGGTGCAGGCCACGCAGGTGAAGCAGAACCCGAAGCTGAAGCCGTGGGTGGACGCGGTGGCCGCGGCGCGCGGCCGCACCAGCGGCGGGCTGGGCACCAAGTACCCGACCATCTCCCAGCCGATGTGGACCGCGGTCCAGTCGGCGCTCTCCGGGGGCAAGAGCCCGCAGGCGGCCCTGGACACCGCCCAGGCGAGCGCAGGGAAGAACTGAGGCCGGACCATGACCCTCGCCCGTGTCGACCGGCCGCGCCGGCGGACACCGGCGGTGGCGGAGGTGAGCGGGTCCGGCCGGCCGGCGGCGCAGCGCAGGCTGCGGCGCCGGAGCCGGCTCACCGCGCTCGCCTTCGTCGCCCCGCTGATCGCCTACCTCGCCGCCTTCTACCTCTATCCCCTCTACCGCAACCTCGATCTGAGCCTGCGCGACTACACCGTCCGCTCCTTCGTAGCCGGTGACGCGCCCTTCTCGGGCTGGGACAACTTTCAGAAGGTCCTCGACGACCCGGCCTTCGGTCCGGCGCTGCGCCACACGATGGTCTTCACCTTCGTGTCCATCGCCTTCCAGTACGTCATCGGTCTCGCCCTCGCGGTCTTCTTCAACCGGCACTTCCGGCTCTCGGCGGTGCTGCGGGCCCTGTTCCTCATCCCGTGGCTGCTGCCGCTGATCGTGTCGGCATCCACCTGGTCATGGATGTTCAACAGCGAGTCCGGCGTGGTGAACTACTTCCTGCACTTCTTCGGGGTCGATCCGGTGGGCTGGCTCACCTCGCCGGACTGGGCGCTGCCCTCGGTGATCATCGCCAACATCTGGATCGGCATCCCGTTCAACCTGGTCATCCTGTACAGCGGGCTGCAGAACATCCCCGCCGAGCTGTACGAGGCCGCCGCCCTGGACGGGGCGAGCGCCTGGCAGGTGTTCCGCCGGATCACCTTCCCGCTGCTGCGGCCGGTGTCGGCGATCACCCTGCTGCTCGGTCTCGTCTACACGCTCAAGGTGTTCGACCTGATCTGGATCATGACCAAGGGCGGTCCCGGCGACTCCTCCTCCACCCTGGCCACCTGGTCGTACCAGCTGGGCTTCGGCACGCTGCTGCCCAAGTTCGGACCGGGCGCCGCGGTCGGCAACCTCCTCATCCTCATCGCCCTCGTCTTCGGCCTGCTGTACATCCGCGTCCAGAGGAGGCAGGAGGCGTGACGTCACGGCGCTACACCCTGATCGGCCTCGTGCTGACGGCGCTGATGCTGTTCCCGGTGTACTGGATGCTCAACGTGTCCCTCACCCCGCAGCAGGACATGCGCAAGAGTCCGCCCGACCTGTTCCCGCTGCACCCGACCTTCGAGGGCTACCGCTCGGTCCTGGACGACCAGTTGCCCTACCTCGGCACCAGCCTGCTCATCGGCCTCGGTACGGTGGCGCTGACTCTGGTACTGGCCGCACCAGCCGGCTACTCCATGGCCAAGCTGCGTCCGCGGGGCGGCGGAGCGCTCGGCCTGGCCCTGCTGATCGCCCAGATGGTCCCCGGCATCGTCATGGCGATGGGCTTCTACGGCATCTTCCTCGACCTCGGTCTGCTGAACTCCTGGTGGGGGCTGATCATCGCCGACTCCACCATCGCCGTGCCCTTCGGTGTCATGATCTTCACGGCGTTCATGTCAGGCATCCCGGCCGAGCTGATCGCCGCCTCGCGCATCGACGGCGCGGGCACCTTCCGCACGTTCTGGTCGATCGTCCTGCCGGTGAGCCGCAACGCGCTCGTCACCGTCTCGCTCTTCAGCTTCCTGTGGGCCTGGTCCGACTTCGTCTTCGCCAACACCCTGGACGGCGGCGGCGATCTGAGGCCGATCACCCTCGGCATCTACAAGTACATCGGCAACAACAACCAGGAGTGGAACGCGATCATGGCCACCGCCGTCGTCGCCTCCATCCCCGCGGCAGTCCTGCTGGTCCTCGCACAGCGCTATGTGGCCGCGGGTGTCACCGCCGGCGCGGTCAAGGACTGAGCCACCTCCCCCATCCCCTCCGTCGAGGAGAACCCTCTCCATGAGCCGCACAAGACCCCTCACTTCTCTCCTGGGTGTCTGCGCCCTGGCCGTCGGCACCGCGCTCGCCGCCGGTGCCCCGGCCCAGGCGGCGCCCACCTCCACCACCACCCTGGTGGTCGACGCCGGCCAGACACTCCGCCCGGTCACCCATGTCGCCACCGGCAGCCTCTACGGCCTCGCCGACGACACCACACCCGCCGACAGCCTGGTCACCCCGCTCAAGCCGAACACCTTCGTGCAGATGGCGCCGGGCGGCTCCCAACTGCCCAACGGCGAGCCCAAACCGGCCGGTGACGCGCTGGTCGTCGCGCCGAAGGCGGCCCGCGCCGGCGCCAAGGTCGTCGTACGGATGCCGGACTGGTACCCCAACTTCCCGTACAAATGGGTGAGCTGGAGCGACTGGCTGTCCGCCGTCGACAAGCAGGTCGCCTCCGTGCGGTCCTCGGGCGCCGGCAACATCGCCGCGTACGAGCTGTGGAACGAGCCCGACTGGACGTGGGACACCACCCACGCGGGCTCCTTCGACGCCGGCTGGACGCGCACGTACAAGGAGGTGCGGTCGAAGGACGCCGGCACCCCGATCCAGGGCCCGAGTTACTCGTCCTGGAACCAGTCCTGGATGTCGCAGTTCCTCACCGACGCCAAGGCGAACGGCACCGTCCCCGACATCATCAGCTGGCACGAGCTGCAGGGCAGCTCCGGCATCGCCGCGCACGTGGCCGCGTACCGTTCGCTGGAGTCGAGCCTCGGCATCAGCCCGCGCCCGATCGCCATCGAGGAGTACGGCACCACCGGCGAGGTCGGCGTGCCCGGCCCGCTCGTCGGCTACATCGCCAAGTTCGAGCGGGCCGGTGTGCACGACGCCGAGCTCGCCTTCTGGAACCACTACGGCACCCTCGGCGACACCCTCACCGACACCGGCGGCTCACCCAACGGCGCGTACTGGCTGTACAAGTGGTACGGCGACATGTCGGGGAACATGCTCGTCACCACGCCCCCGGCGCAGACCGGGATCGACGGCATCGCCTCCCTCAACGGCTCGCGCAACCAGATCAGCGTCGTCGCGGGCGGCTGCACCGGCTCCTGCGCGGTCACCGTCAACGGCCTGTCCTCGTTGTCGGCCTTCGGCGGTACCGTCCATGTGAAGCTGGAGTACACGCCCAGCACCGGCCGTACGACCGCCTCCCCGGGGCCGATCACCATCTCCGACGCCGACTACACCGTGTCCGGCGGCTCCATCACCGTACCGGTGACCATGAACGCCTCGGACGGCTACCACCTGGTGATCACCCCCACCGGTACCTCCACCTCCCTGGCCGGGCGCTACCAGATCACCAACAAGAACAGCGGTCTCGCCCTGGACGCCCTGAACGGCGGCACCGCGCAGGGAACCTCGGTCGTCCAGGCCACGTCCACCACCGGCACGGACCAGAACTGGAGCCTGGTGGCGGCGGGTTCGGGCCTGTACAAGATCGTCAACCAGAAGAGCGGTCTGCTGCTCGGCATCCAGAACATGAGCACGAGCGACGGGGGTCCGGCCCTGATCTGGGGTGACAACGGCACCGCCGACCACCTCTGGCAGGTCATCCCGGCCCGCGACGGCTACGACAAGATCGCCGACTACAACAGCGGCCTCCTGCTGGGCGTGGACCAGATGAGCACCTCCTCCGGCGCCCAGGTCCTGCAGTGGTCCGACAACGGCACCGCCGACCACCTGTGGAAGCTGACCGCACGCTGAGGTCCGCCCCACCGAGGGCACTCGGCACTGCATGAGACACCTGTGTCCCTGGCCGATGTCGGCGGCCAGGGACACAGGGCGTGCGGCATGTGCGCGTGGCCCGGCGTCACGCCGGAAGGTGTGTTCAGAAGGTGAGCACGGGCTTGATCGTCTTGCCCGCGCTCATGTCGCGCGCCGCCCGGTCGATGTCGGCGAACGGATAGGTGCTGATCAGGCGGTGCAGCGGCAGCCGTCCCTCCTTGACCAGCTGGACCAGGGCGGGGATGAGGGTCTGGGTCTCGCTGTCCCCCAGGGTGAGACCCACGATCCGCTTGCCCGGCAGCAGGCCGTTGACGTCCAGGGCGACTTCGGTGCCGAAGGGCGGGGCGCCGACGACCACCAGGGTGCCGCGGGCGGCCAGCGCGTCGGCACCCTGGCGCAGCACGGCGACGTTGCCCGTGGTCTCGACGACCGCGTCGGCTCCCTGTCCGCCGGTCAGCAGGGCGAGTGCGTCGCCCAGGTCGGCCTGGGTCGCGTCGACGGTGTGGGTGGCGCCCAACTCCTCGGCAAGGGCGAGACGTTCGGCGAAGCGGTCGACGGCGATGATCCGGGCGGCCGGGGTGAGCGCGGCGGCCATGACCGCGGACAGGCCCACGGCTCCGGCACCGAGGACGACGAGCGTGCTGCCCGCCCGGGGCTTGAGGACGTTCCATACGGCACCGACCCCGGTCTGCACACCGCAGCCGAGCGGGGCCATGGACGTGAGCGGCACCTCGGGGTCGACCTTCACCAGGCTGCGCCGGTCCACCACCGCGTGTGCGGCGAAGGCGGACTGGCCGAAGAAGTGCCCGCCGAGCGGGGTGCCGTCGCGGCTGATGGTGCTGGTGCCGTCGGCGCGCCGGCCGCCGATGAGGTTCAGCGGCAGCCAGGTGGCGCAGTACGCCGGGTGTCCTTCGCGGCAGTTGCGGCAGCCGCCGCAGGAGGTGAAGGACAGCACGACGTGGTCGCCGGGCGCGACGTCCGTCACGTCCGGGCCGACGGCTTCGACGACACCAGCTCCCTCGTGTCCGAGGACGCCGGGCAGCGGGAACGGCAGGCCGCCGCTCGCCACGCCGAGATCGGTGTGGCACAGGCCGGTGGCGGCCATGCGGACGAGAGCCTCGCCCGGCCCCGGGCCGTCGAGCTCGACGTCGCAGAGGGTGAAGGGCGCTCCGCCGGATTCGACCACGGCGGCGCGCGTGGGGGTGGTCCTGCGTGTCATACGGTGAACTCCTTTGCGCGGGCGCTCAGTCGAGCGAGACGACGACGGACTTGACCTTGGTGTAGGCGGCGAGAGCCTCGGGGCCGTACTCCCGGCCGAAGCCGGAGTCCTTGACACCGCCGAAAGGGACCGCGGGGTCGAGCATGGCCCAGTCGTTGATCCAGACGATGCCGGCCTGCAGCCGCCCGGCGACGCGGTGGGCGCGGGCGAGGTCGGTGGTCTGGATGCCCGAGGCGAGGCCGTACGGCGTGGAGTTGGCGAGGGCGACCGCCTCGTCCTCGGAGTCGAAGGGCTGGACCGTGAGGACGGGGCCGAAGATCTCCTCCTGGACGACCCGGGAGTCGTCGGCCAGGCCGGTGATCACCGTGGGCCGGTAGAAGTAGCCGCCGTTCAGGTCGAGCCGCTCGCCGCCGACGACCACCCGGGCCCCCTCCGTGCGGGCCAGTTCGACGTACTCCTCGACCTTCTTCAGGTGCTTCGCCCCCGCCATCGGCCCGACGACGGTACCCGGATCGCGCGGGTCACCGACCGGCACCTGCGCGACCGCCCCGGCGAGGATGCCGACGAGGGTGTCGTGCAGCGGGCGGGCGACCAGCAGCCGGGGGCCGGCCATGCAGAACTGGCCGGTGTTGAAGACGAACGCCTTGATGATCGCGCCGACGGCCTTCTCCAGGTCGGCGTCCTCGAAGACGATGTGTGCGGCGTTGCCGCCCAGTTCCATCATGACGGTCTTGAGTCCCTCACCGGCCACGCTCGCCACATGCCGGCCGACGGCGGTGGAGCCGGTGAAGGCGACCTTGTCGATCCCGGGGTGGCGCAGCAGGGCCTCGCCGGCGACCGGGCCCGTGCCGGTGACGACGTTGACGACACCGTCGGGAACGCCGGCCTCCGTCAGCAGGGCGGCCATCCGCAGGGCGCTGAGCGGGGTCTCCTCGGCGGGCTTGTGCACGACGGTGTTACCGGCCGCGAGGGCCGGGGCGAGCTTCGAACCGGCGAGGATCAGCGGGAAGTTGAAGGGCGTGATGGCCGCGACGACACCGAGCGGCTCGCGGCGGGTGTAGGCGAAGGCATGGAGCGGGGTGTCACGGGTGGCGCCGTCCTGGCTCTGGGCGAGGAAGGCGTAGTACTCGTAGTCGTTGGCCGCGTTCGTGACGTCGACCGCGCTGCACAGGGAGATCGGCTTGCCGACGTCCAGGCTCTCCAGGGCCGCGAGTTCCCCTGCGTGCTCACGGATCAGTTCCGCGACGCGGTACAGGACGCGCCCGCGTTCCCGGCCGCTCATCCGGGGCCAGGGTCCGGAGTCGAAGGCGTCCCTGGCCGCGCGTACGGCGGCGTCGACGTCACCGGCGGCCGCCTCCGCGACGGTCGTGATCACCTGGCCGGTGGACGGGTCGATGACCTCCATACGGGCGCCGTCGGCGGCCTCGCGCCAGTGGCCGCCGATGAACAGCTGTCCGGGGTCGGTGTCGAAGGTGGTCGTCATTGGCCCACTCCCCAGCGTTGATCGCTAAAGTCTCAACAAACAGGATTCCTGTTGATCCGCAGTCTGATTACAGCCAGGTTTCCTGTCAATGGACGCGTGGTCGGTACACAGACACCGCCGTACGGCGGGCCCCGGTCCGGACTGTGTCGCGCGTCACATCCATCCCATGTCACAGCCGGCCCCTCTGCTCCCATCTGGTGGGCGTCAGCAAGCGAGCCGAGGAGGACGCAACGATGAACGCACAGCAGGAGACCGGCATGGCGGCCGCGCACCGCGTGGTGATCCTGGGGGCGGGATACGCCGGCCTGGCCGCCGCCGTCCAGCTCGCGGCCCGCGTGCAGGGGCGGCCGGGCGTGGCGGTGACCGTGGTGAATGCGCAGGCGCGGTTCACCGAGCGGATGCGGCTGCACATGACGGCCACCGGACAGCGACTGGCCGAGCTGAGCATTCCGGAGTTGCTGGAGGGGACGGGCGCGCGGTTCGTGCGCGGCTGGGTGACGGCGGTGGACGCGGACACGCGGACCGTGCGGATCGACGACGACCGCGAGCTGCACTACGACACGCTGGTGTACGGACTGGGCGGGGTCGCCGACACGCCGGCGGTGCCTGGCGCCGAGGAGCACGCCTTCACCCTGAGCGGCGCACCGGACGCCGAACTGCTCGCCGGCCGGCTGGCCCGGCTCGACAGCGGCACGGTGGTGATCGTCGGCAGCGGGCTGACCGGCATCGAGTCGGCCGCGGAGATCGCCGAGCGGCGCCCGGAGCTGAACGTCGTGCTGCTGGGCCGCACCGAGCCCGGCGCGACGATGAACGCCAGGGCCAGGGCGTATCTGCGGTCCGCGCTCGACCGGCTGGGCGTCCAGGTGCGCTCCGGGGCCGAGGTGGTGAAGGTGCTGCCCGACACGGTCGAACTGGCGGACGGGCAGAGCATCGCCGCCGACGCCGTGCTGTGGACGAGCGGCACGCGCGTGTCGCCGCTGGCGGCCGCCGCGGGGCTGACCGTCGACGAGCGCGGGCGCATCGTCACCGACGCGAGCCTGCGGTCGGTGTCCCACCCCGAGGTGTACGCCGTCGGCGACGCGGCCGCGATCAGCCAGGGCTACGGCGTCATGCACGGCACCTGCCAGGGCGGCATGCCGACCGGGGTGCACGCCGCGCTGTCGATCGACCGGGCGCTCAGGGGCAGGCGGCCCAAGCCGTTCCGCTTCGGCTATTACCACACGCCGGTGAGCCTGGGACGCGGCGACGCCGTGGTGCAGTTCACACACCCCGACGACAGCCCCCGCCGGATCTGCCTGACCGGCGCCATGGCGGTCAGGTACAAGGAGACGGTGACCGCTTCCCCTTGGCCGACGTACGGCCGTATGAAGAAGATGCCTGCCTCGGGCGCGTTCTGGCCCCGCGGGGGCCGCTTCACCCGGGTCCGGAGGGCCAAGTGACCGACCTGTCCGCCCGGCCCGGCCAGCAGGTCTTCCATGAGCACCGGCGGCTGCTGTTCTCCGTGGCCTACCGGGTCCTCGGCAGCGCCGCCGACGCCGAGGACGCGGTCCAGGACGCCTGGATCAAGTGGTCGGCCGCCGACCGCTCGCAGGTGGCCGACCCCAAGGCGTATCTGACGCGCATCGTCTCGAACCTGGCGCTGGAGCGGCTGCGGTCCACCCGGCACAAACGGGAGACCTATGTGGGGCCGTGGCTGCCGGAGCCCATCCTGACCGGCGGGGACGCGTCCGAGGCCGTCACGGACGCCGAGTCGGTGTCGACGGCCATGCTGGTGGTGCTGGAGACGCTCAGTCCGCTGGAGCGCGCGGTGTTCGTGCTGAAGGAGGTCTTCGACTTCAGCCACGCCGAGATCGCCGAGGCGGTGGAGCGTTCCGAGGCCGCGGTGCGGCAGGCGGCGCATCGCGCACGGGAGCATGTGCGGGCCCGGCGGCCGCGCTTCGCCGCGGACCGGACGCAGCAGCGCGCGGCCACCGAGCGGTTCCTCGCCGCCTCGACCGGCGGGGACGTCAACGCCCTGATGGAACTGCTGTCCCCCGACGTCACCCTGTGGACCGACGGCGGCGGCAAGGTCCGCCAGGCCCTGCGTCCCGTGGTGGGCGCGGCCACGGTGGCGGGCTGGTTCGCGGCCATCACCACCGTGACCTACCAGGGCGTAAAGCCCGCCGACATGAAGGCCGACCTCCTGGAGATCAACGGCGGTCCGGGCATGGTCTTCCGCGGCCCGGACCACGTGATCGCCACCGTCACCTTCGACTTCGGCGCCGACGGCCGTATCACCGCCATCCACAACGTGGCCAACCCGGACAAGCTCCAGGCGGTCACCGGTGGCACGACGTACGACATCGGGACGCGGTGACGCCCGGCTCACGGGTGGTTCACGGACGTTCCGCCCGTCCGGACGGGCGGCGTGGCTCGATCATCTCCCCGGGCCGTGGGCTGGGGCCGGGACGTTGCTTCCGACTGGTGGCGTCAGGTGAAGTGCTCAACTATGAGCACCACCTCAGAGCGATGACGAGAGTCGGTCAGTAGCGACCAGGTTCCCAGCACCGGATGACTGAAGTCAGTCATCCGGTGCTATGTTCTCTGCGTGACTTCACGCACGCGCCACGCGCAGATCGTGGAATCCCTCCGCACGACGGGGGTCGCCTCGGTGCGAGAACTCGCCGAGCGGCTCCAGGTCAGCGAGTCCACCATCCGCCGGGACCTGATCGAGCTGGACCGCAACGGCGAACTCGTGCGCACCTACGGCGGTGCCGCGCTGGCCCCGCGCGCCACCGTGGACGCCACGGCGCACGAGCCGGAGGAAGAGGCCCCCTTCGACGTCGTCGCGACGCGCGACCAGGCGTTGAAGGAGGCCATGGCGGAGGAGGCCGTGAAGCTCGTCGAGGACAACAGCGTGGTCGTCCTGGACATCGGAACCACACCCCGGGCGATCGCCCGGCGGCTGCGCGGGCGCCCCGTCACGGTCATCACCAGCAGCCTGGCCGTGCTCGACGAACTCCGTCACGACGACGCCGTACGGCTGGTGATGCTGGGCGGCGTACTGCGCCGCAACTACCAGTCCCTGGTCGGCTCCCTGACCGAACAGGCACTGCGTCAGGTCAGCGCCGACCTGCTCTTCCTCAGCTGCACCGGGGTCCGCCCGAGCGGTCACGTGGTGGACAACATGGCGGTCGAGGCACCCCTGAAGCAGGCCATGATCGAAACGGCGGGACGGGTCGTCCTGGTCGCGGCCGAGAGCAAGTTCCCGGGCAGCGGCTCGCTGCGCGTGTGCTCGCTGTCGGACATCGACATCCTGATCACCACCAGCGGTGCCGATCCCGGCACACTCCAGCTCTGCCGAGCAGCGGGGGGAAAGGTGATGGTCACATGAAGTCGACCGTCCTCGGCCGCGGCGGATCCCGCGTCCCGTACGTTTACCAGGCCCTGCTCAGCGACCAGGGCGCCCCGCGCATCGACGACGTCCGGCTGTACGACACCGATCCCGCCCGCCTCACGGCGATGGCCGAGGTGCTCGCCCGGTTCGCGGACGGCCGCCCCGGCGCCCCCACGGCGGCGACCGCCACCACGGCCCTCGACGACGCCCTGGAGGGCAGCGGCTTCGTGTTCGGCGCCGTCCGGGTGGGCGGGCTCGCAGGCCGCACCTGCGACGAGCGGGTCGCCCTCGACCGGAACGTCCTCGGCCAGGAGACGGCCGGGCCGGTCGGTCTCGCCTGCGGCCTGCGCACGATCCCCGTGATGCTCGACATCGCGCACCGCGTGCGCAGACTCGCGCCCGGCGCGTACGTCATCACCTTCACCGGCCTCGCCGGGATGATCACGGAAGCGATGCAGAGCGTCCTGGGCGACCGTGTCCTCGGCATCTGCGACACCCCCTCCGGCCTCGGCCGCCGGATCGCCACGACGCTCGGCCTCGATCCGTCCCGGGCCCAGTTCGACTGCGTCGGCCTCAACCACCTCGGCTGGACGCGCCGGGTCCTCCACAACGGCGAGGCCCCGAGGACGCCGTGGTGGAAGTCCCGGTCACCGTCGATGCCCATGATGTGCACCCGCTCACCATCACCCGGCCCGAGCTGCGTCAGGCCGGGCTGATGCAGCAGGTCACGGCGGTCGAGCGGCTCACGATCAGCGCGGCCGTCACCGGCGACCGCGCCGATGCGCTCAAGGGGTTCGCCTTCCATCCCTCGTCGATTCGGTCACGGTCGGCCGCCGGCTGCCGGACGGGTACATCCAGCGCATCCCGGACGGAGGTCGCGGCCGTGTTCGGGGGCGGGCGGAGCCAGCCGTACGGGGTGCGGGGCGACGGCGCCCGGCACCCCCGCCCGACCCCGCCCGCAGATGTCCCGACCCACCCTTTTCAGAACGGCAGGCCCAGCGTGGAAGTTGTCATCGTTCCGGACGCCGCGGCGGGCGGCGAGCTGATCGCCGAGGCCA
>NZ_JAIQYY010000025.1:85601-133722 GCF_020181035.1 Streptomyces sp. CoH27 | reverse complement strand
GATCCGTGACGGAGCGTGCTATCAAGCAACACCACCTGTCACGGCAGCCGCTTGACATCAGCATTGGGAAGCTCCTTGATCAGGGAGTCAGGGCGGCGGGGAATCAGGGTGCCGGGGGCCGGGACGGCAGGGATCGGGTCGTGCGCGTGGGCACGCGCGCGCGTGCTGCGGGTCAGAACGGGCGGGCCGTCGCCGCGTGCGCCAGCCCGGCCAGGGCGTCGGCGGCGGGCACCGGGATGTCCAGCCCGTGCAGCGCGTCGAGCGCCTCCGCCACGCGCGCGGAGATCATGTTTTCGACGCGCTCCGGAGCCCCCAGCCGGTGCATCACCTCCCGCACGGCGTCCAGGCCCGCCCGGTCCGGCTCCCCCCGGCCCAGCAGTGTCCGCAGCCGCTCCCGCTCGTCCGTGCCTGCGATGCGCCAGGTCTCCGCCAGCAGCGCGGTGGGACGATGCCCGCGTACGTCGTCGCTGTCGGCCTTGCCGGTGCGCTCCGGGTCCCCGAACAGGCCGAGCAGGTCGTCGCGCAGCTGGAAGGCCTCGCCGAGCGGCAGCCCGTACGCGGAGTAGCCCGCGCGCAGCCGTTCACCCGCCCCGGCCAGGGTGCCGCCGATCAACAGGGGGTGCTCGACGGTGTACTTGGCGGTCTTGTACCGGATCACCTTCAGTGACGCCGTGGTGTCCGGGACGGCCCCCGTGTGCAGGATCTCCAGGCACTCACCCGCGATCAGCTCCCGGGCGAGCAGCGACCACAGCGGGCGGGCGCGGGCCATGTACGCGGCGGGCAGACCGCACGTGGCGAACAATTGCCCGGCCAGCGACATCAGCAGATCCCCGACCAGCATCGCCAGCGACCGCGCCGCGGCGCCGGGACGTGGATGACCGGCCACGGCACCGCGCAGCGCCAGATGGGCGGTGGGTCGGCCGTGCCGCAGCGGGCTGTCGTCGATCAGGTCGTCGTGGACGACCGCGGCGGCATGCACAAGCTCCATGGAGGCCGCGGCCCGCAGCAGCGCGTCGCTGTCCGGCTGGCCGGCCGCGCGCCAGCCCCAATAGCAGAACGCCGCCCGCAGCCGTTTGCCGTCCGCGACCGCCGCCTCCAACTGGTCGACCACGGGGCGCAGGGCCGGATCGACCTCGGCCAGCAGATCGGCCTCCTGGGCGACGAAGCCGCGCAGCACCTGGTCGACGCGGCCGCGGAACACGGCCGCGTCCCAGCGTTCAGCCGCCATCGGCACCCCGTCGTACGCGCGCGTGCCGGGCGAGGATCTCCAGATGGGCCGGCGGCACGGTGGCGTACCGGTCCAGGGCCAGCCGGCCGCGGGCCACCAGATCCTGTTCGGCGGCCGACGCGAGTTCCACGGTGTCCGAGCGGCGCAGCAGCCCTCGTACGGTCGTCAGGGCCGAGCCCAGCGTGCTCACCGCCAGGTCCGCCACCCCCGCCACCAGCAGCACGGCCTGCTCGTCCCGGCCGCCGCGGCGGCCCGCTCCCTGTGTCATGCTCCGAGCATGGCGGCCCGCAGTACGAGGAACGGGCGTAATCGTCGCCGGGCCCACCATCGGGTGACTGCTTCGCCAGGCCGTGCGGTTCGTGATCTCTGCCGGATCTCTCGGCCGAGCAGGGCGTATCCCGGGACGTGGGTGATCGTTTTCCGGGCATGAAGAAGATCATCAGCATCGCCGCCGTCGCGCTCGCCCCCATCGGCCTGGCCACGCCCGCCTTCGCCGACGACGACAGCAACTTCGGTTCCGGCGTCAATGCCGCGAACAATTGGAACTTCACCGCCGCCGACGTGTGTGTTCAGGAGCTCGCCGTCGTCCCCGTACTTGCTGACTGGACGGGGAGCCACAAGAACAACTGCTCCAACGGTGACGTCATCGACCACTCCGGTCACTGACGAGGCGTCGCAGTGCCGCCCGGGCAGGTGGGCCCCAGGTGGCTTTTCCGCCCGGGCGGCCGTGGATGCCGGCCTCTCCGATGAGGATGCCGCTGAGGGCCTGCAGTACCGCCCAGCCGCGGGCACGGCGCAGGGTCGCGGGGTCCGGGGCGGGCCGGTAGGCGGCGTGGAAGCGGTCGGCCGCGCCGTCCGGCAGCAGTACCCAGGCGGCGGCGAGGTCGCACGCCGGATCGCCTGCGCAGAGGTCACCGAAATCGATCACGCCGCAGAAGGAGCCGTCCGCGGTGAGGACATTGGCCGGATGCAGGTCCCCGTGGAGCCACAGGGCCGGGCCCGCCCAGCCGGGCGCCTCGACGGCGTCCTCCCAGACCGCGCGGACGCCGTCGGGGTCGGGGACCAGCCCCAGCTCGCCGGCCGAGGCGAGGCGCTCGGCGAAGTGCTCCGCCCAGTCGGCCAGCGGCCCGCCACGGCCCCGGCCGGCGGGCACCGCCTCAGGGGCGGGCCGGTGAAGGGCCGTCAGGAAGTCGGCCAGGGCGTCGGCGGCCTTGGCGGCGCTCGTGGCGGGGGCACGGTCGGCGGGCGTGCCCGGCACCCAGGTGGTGACGATCCAGGGGCGCGGAAAGCGGGTGGAGGGCTCGCCGAGGCGCTGCGGGACAGGGACCGGCAGGGGTAGGTGCGGTGCGAGGGCGGGGAGCCAGGCGTACTCCTTGAGCAACAGCTCGTCCGCGGACCGGGTCGCCCAGGGCAGCCGGACGGCGAGTTCGTCACCGAGCCGCCACAGCTGGTTGTCCCAGCCCCGTGCGCCGAGCCGTAACGGGAGCTCGGCCAGGTCGGGGTGCTGGTCGCGGAGCAGCTCGCGGATGAACTCCGCGGTGATCTCGATCTCGGTACGGGTCATGCGGAGTGACGATAGGCGGGCGGTGGGCGCTGCGGCCGGTGTTCCGGGCCGCTGGAGCCGCCGAACCTTCGCTTCCGGTGTCGCGTGGCTCGCTTGACACGAAAATCGAACATCCATTCTCATGGAGGCTCAGGCGAGGCTCTAGGTGGTGGATTTCGTCCCGTTTTGAGGGGAGATGTCCCCTGGTTATCCACAGGCCAGGCCTGCGTCGGGGCGCATTGTCAGTGGCAGGGGTTAGCGTCTTTGACGTGAAGCGATCGACTCAAGCAAACCGGGTGGAACCCATGGCAGGAACCGACCGCGAGAAGGCGCTCGACGCCGCGCTCGCGCAGATTGAACGGCAATTCGGCAAGGGCGCGGTCATGCGCATGGGAGAGCGGGCGAAGGAGCCCATCGAGGTCATCCCGACCGGCTCGACCGCGCTCGACGTCGCCCTCGGCGTCGGTGGCCTGCCGCGCGGCCGTGTCGTGGAGATCTACGGACCGGAGTCCTCCGGTAAGACGACCCTGACCCTGCACGCCGTGGCCAACGCCCAGAAGGCCGGCGGCCAGGTCGCGTTCGTGGACGCGGAGCACGCTCTCGACCCCGAGTACGCGAAGAAGCTCGGCGTCGACATCGACAACCTGATCCTCTCCCAGCCCGACAACGGCGAGCAGGCCCTGGAGATCGTGGACATGCTGGTCCGCTCCGGTGCCCTCGACCTCATCGTCATCGACTCCGTCGCCGCGCTCGTCCCGCGCGCGGAGATCGAGGGCGAGATGGGCGACAGCCACGTCGGTCTGCAGGCCCGCCTGATGAGCCAGGCCCTGCGGAAGATCACCAGCGCGCTCAACCAGTCCAAGACCACCGCGATCTTCATCAACCAGCTCCGCGAGAAGATCGGCGTGATGTTCGGCTCCCCGGAGACCACGACCGGTGGCCGGGCGCTGAAGTTCTACGCCTCGGTGCGTATCGACATCCGCCGCATCGAGACACTGAAGGACGGCACCGAGGCGGTCGGCAACCGCACCCGTTGCAAGGTCGTCAAGAACAAGGTCGCGCCGCCCTTCAAGCAGGCCGAGTTCGACATCCTCTACGGCCAGGGCATCAGCCGCGAGGGCGGTCTGATCGACATGGGCGTGGAGCACGGCTTCGTCCGCAAGGCCGGTGCCTGGTACACGTATGAGGGTGACCAGCTCGGCCAGGGCAAGGAGAACGCGCGCAACTTCCTCAAGGACAACCCCGACCTGGCCAACGAGATCGAGAAGAAGATCAAGGAGAAGCTGGGCGTCGGTGTCCGGCCGGAGGAGCCCGCCGCCGAGCCGGGTGCGGACGCGGCGGTCACCACCGCGGCCGAGGACGACACCAAGACGGCGTCCGCCCCGGCAGCCGCCAAGGCCACCAAGCCCAAGGCCGCCGCAGCCAAGAGCTGACCGACCCGTGACACGACGAACCGACTGGGCCGAGTACGAGTACGCCACCCCCGGTGCCCGACGGGGGAGGGGCACCGGGGGCTGTCCGGACTCCGCCCTGGACGGTGCCGCCGGACACCCGGGCGAGGACCGCGAGAGGTACGGCGGGTACGGCGGACCTGGTGAGCACCGTGGGAGCGGTGGTGGTGGCCATGAGGGCGACGACGGCTCCCGCCGGGGTGGCCGGGGTCGTCGGCGGCGCGGTTTCGGGGACGCGCCCGGGGAGGACGAAGGCACCCCTTCCTCGTCGAGGGCCGAGCGGGGGGAGTCTTCAGGGGACCCGGCTGAGCGGGCACGGGCGATCTGCCTGCGCCTGCTCACCGGGACCCCGCGCACCCGCAAGCAACTTGCCGACGCCCTGCGCAAGCGGGAGATTCCCGAGGACGTGGCCGAGGAGGTGCTGTCGCGGTTCGAGGAAGTCGGGCTGATCGACGACGGCGCGTTCGCCGACGCCTGGGTGGAGTCCCGGCATCATGGCCGGGGGCTCGCCCGCCGCGCGCTCGCCCGGGAGCTGCGCACCAAGGGGGTCGACTCGGGGCTGATCGACGAGGCCGTCGGCCGGCTCGACTCCGAGCAGGAGGAGTCGACCGCCCGTGAACTGGTCGCCCGCAAACTGCGCGCCACCCGCGGCCTCGACCGCGACAAGCGCCTCCGCCGCCTCGCCGGCATGCTCGCCCGCAAGGGCTACCCCGAGGGCATGGCCCTCCGAGTCGTCCGCCAGGCCCTGGAAGAGGAGGGCGAGGACACCGACTTCTTGGGGGAGGGGGACTTCTGAGGCTCCCTGGAGGAGGGCTCAGACTGGGATGTCCCGTGACAGGGGCGGTTCTTGGACGCTTGGCGGTGCGGACGACGCTTCAATGCCTGATGGGATGGCGAGCCCTGTCTGCTGGCGGCGTCTCGCGGCGGGCCCGATCGCTGGTGGCGAGGCTGGCGCGGCTCCGTCTTGTCGGGCGGTGCCTGGCCCTGGGGTGGCTCGCGGTGAGGCCGGTCCGGATGCCTGACGGTGGGGCCGGCTCCTGGCCGCCTCGTGGGTGGGGGTGGCCCTCAGAACGCTCGCGGTGAGGTCAGCTCTCCGAGCGCTCGCGCGGCGGTCAGCCCTCGGGTGGCTTGTGGTGAGGTCGGATCTCGGGTGGCTCGCGGTGGGGTTAGCCCCCGTTGAAGATGCCGGGTCGCCGCAGTGTTCGGGTGGTGCCCTGGGGGCGAGTCTGGAGGTGCGCCAGGCCATGGCACATCAGCACCAGCCGAGGCCGGTCGCCACGACACCGCCGACGCGTACAACAGAAGAGAGCCCACCCCGATGATGCTGCGTTACGCCCTCCAGTCAGTCCGGGCCCGGAAGGCGGGCTTTCTCGGTGCCTTCCTCGCGTTGACGTGCGCGGCCGCCCTGATCACCGCCTGCGGCTCCCTCCTCGACACCGGTCTGCGCGGCACCATCCGCACCGAACGCTACGCCGGAGCCCCCCTCGTGGTCTCCGGAGACCAGTACGTCCACCAGACCACCGTCAAGCACAAGAAGGGCCAGACCAAGGTCAAGCACAAGGCGAAGCCCATCGCCGAGCGGGCCTGGCTCTCGGAGGGGCTGCGCACCCGCGTCTCCCAGATCCCCGGTGTGGCCCGCGTCGTGCCCGAACTGACCTTCCTCGCCCAGCCGTTGACCCCGTCCGGCACCGGCGGCCGTAGCGCCTACGGGCATGCCTGGGACTCCGCCGCGCTGACGCCGTACCGACTGACCACGGGCAGCGCGCCACGCTCCGACGGCGATCTGGTCATCGACAGCTACCTCGCCGCCCGGGCTGGTCTGCACCCCGGTGACCGGCTCACCGTGCAGTCCACGCAGGCCCCGCGCAGCTACCGGATCAGCGGTATCGCCGCCCCGAGACCCGCCGTACGCCACCAGACGTCCCTGTTCTTCTCCGCCGCCGAGGCCCGGCGGCTGGCCGGGCATCCGGGGCAGGTCAGCGCGTTCGGTGTGCTGCCGGACCAGGGCACGGACCCCGGACGGGTGCGGCAGGCCGTGGCGGCCGCGCTGCACGGCACCACCGCCCGGGTCGCCGGCGGAGACGCCCGGGGACCCGTCGAGTTCCTGGACGCGGCGAGCGCCCGCACCCGGTTGGTCAGCATGGGCGGCGCCATGGGCGGCACCTCGCTGCTGGTGGCCGTCCTCGTGGTCGTCGGCACCTTCGGGCTCACCGTGCAGCAGCGCCATCGTGAACTCGCCCTGCTCCGCGCCATCGCCGCCACATCCGGGCAGATCCGCGCGCTGCTCGGCCGGGAGGCGCTGGTCGTCGGCGCAGCGGCGGGCACCGTGGGCGCACTGCTCGGACTGCCGCTCGGTGGCGTGCTGTACTCCAGGTTCGTCGCCCTGGGCGCCGTACCCGACACGCTGGAACGCACCGTCAGTGTCTTCCCGCTGCTCGCCGCTCTCGCCGCCACCCTGCTCGGTGCCTGGGCAGCCGCCCGGATCGCCTCCCGCAGGATCGCCCGGATCCGGCCGACGGAGGCCCTGGCCGAGGCCAGGACCGAGCCCAGCCGTCCCGCGTGGGGCCGGATCGCCGCCGGGCTGCTGCTCCTGACCGGCGGAACCGTCCTTGTCGTCGTCCTCACCTCCCTGCGCACCGAGCCCGCCTCGACTCCCGTCACGTTCCTCGCCGTCGTCGTCCTGTCCACCTCCGTCGCCCTGCTCGGCCCGCTCCTGGTCAGGGCGGCCGCCCTGCTGCTCGCCGGCCCGCTCCGGCTCATCGGTCACGGCGGCCGTCTCGCCACCGCCAACCTGCGTGGCAACGCCGCCCGCATGGCCTCCGTCGTCACCCCCCTCACCCTGCTCATCGGTATGACCTGCACCGTCCTGTTCGTCCAGTCGACCCTCGGTGACGCCGCCCGCGCCCAGGTCCGGGACGGCGTCCGGGCCGACTGGGTCGTCGCCGCGCGGGGTCCCGGCGTACCCCACGAGGCCGCCCAGCGGCTGCGCGCCGGGCACGACACCGTCACCGAGGTGGTCCGCACCACCGTCCGCATCGGCCTCGACAAGTACCCGGCGCAGGGCGTCACCCCGGCCGGCCTGACCCGCACCTGGGACCCGGACGTCACCGCCGGCTCCCTCGACCGGCTCGCCCCCGGCACGGTCGCCGTCAGCGAACTGGCCGCCGATCAGCACCACGTGAAGCCCGGCAGCACCCTGAAACTCACCCTCGGCGACGGCACGCCCGCCACGCTCACCGTCGCCGCCGTCTATGCCCGGGGTCTGGGCTTCGGCGACCTCACCTTCGCCCACGACCTCCTCGCCCGGCACGTCGACAACCCGCTCGCCTCCTCCGTCCTCGTCAGCACGACCCGTACACAGACACAACTCGCGACTACACTCCGTGAGTTCCCGGGACTCGACATTCTTTCTCCGGCCGCCGCGGATGCCCTCCAGGCCGACCGGCAGCAGACGAACGCCGAGGTCAACTACCTCGCCATGGGGCTCGTGCTGGCCTTCACCGCCATCGCCGTCGTCAACACGCTCGCCGTGTCGGTGGCGGAACGTGTCCGGGAGTTCGCCCTGCTGCGCCTCGCCGGGGCCACCCGCCGCCAGGTGCTGCGCATGCTGCGCACCGAGGTGCTGAGCGTGCTGTTCCTCGCCACCTCACTCGGCAGCGGGATCGCCCTCGCCGTGCTCACCGCGTTCAGCGTGGGGATGACCGGCCGGGCCGCGCCCACGGTCACACCGCTGTTCTACGTCACCGTCGTCGGGGTGGCCGGGCTCCTCGCGCTCGTGGGCAGTGCAGTGCCGGGGCGGGCGGCGCTGCGGGTGCGGGCGGTGACGGTGGCCACCGCGAAGGAGTAGCAAGGAGTGGCAGGGAGGAGACCCGGCCCTTGCTCACGTCGCCGGTTCCACCGGCAGCCCCGCCGCCCGCCAGGCCTGGAAGCCGCCCACCAGGTCCGTCGCCCGGTGGAGGCCCAGTTGGTGGAGGGAGGCGGCGGCGAGGCTGGAGGCGTAGCCCTCGTTGCAGATCACCACGATGCGCAGGTCGTGGCCGGTGGCCTCGGGGGCGCGGTGGCTGCCCTGCGGATCGAGGCGCCATTCCAGTTCGTTGCGCTCGATGACGAGTGCGCCGGGGATCACGCCGTCGCGTTCGCGCAGGGCCGCGTACCGGATGTCCACCAGCAGCGCCGCACCGGTGTGCGCCGCCTCGTGCGCCTCCTGTACATCGATGCGCTGGTAGCCCGCGCGCACCCGCTCCAGCAACGCGTCGATGCCGACCGGCGTCCGACCGTTGGTCCCGCTCACTGCCAGTCCTCCGGCCGCTCCACCTGCTCCAGACGCAGCACCTGGCCCGTGCGGCTGTAGCGGCGGATGCGGGGCAGGGGCGGGTAGTAGGCGTGGACGGAGACGGCGTGCTCGGTGCGGGACTCGTTGAGGACCTCGTGGACGTGGTGGCGGCCGAAGGCACGGCCCTGGCCTGCGGGCAGGCGGCGGGCGCGGTCGACACCCTCGGTGAGTTCCAGGGTCCGCCAGCCGTCGGTCGGCAGGCGGGCGGCGAGCGAGTTCTCCTTGAGTTCGCCGGAGGCCGTGAGAAACGCGCCGACCGACTCGGCGTGGTCGTGCCAGCCGGTGCCGGTGCCGGGCGGCCAGCCGATCAGCCAGGCCTCGCTGCCGCCCGGCCCCTCCAGCCGCACCCAGGTGCGGCCCTCCGGGTCGAGCGGGAGGGAGGCGATCAGCTCGGCGTCGGCTGCCGTACGCCGGACGAAGTCGAAGAGGTCCGCCTGCGTGGGCGGCGCGGAGCCGACGGCAGGGGACGCGGGGGCAGGGGAGACAGACACGTACACCGTCCTGGAAGTTCGCGGAAACGAGCGCGCGACGGCGCCCGGAAAGGGAAGAGGGTGCGAATTCAGCAGGACGGACGACACACGCAGCCTGCGTAGCGGACGAGGTCCATGTGGACCCTCCGCCACAGGCGCACGCAGGTGTCGGTCATGGTCCGGAGTACAGCATGCGCGTGCACTCCGGTCAACTCACCGTCACCATCCGGACAGAGCGTGACCGGAGTGCGGGTCAGCGCGCGCTGGAGGCGGCTTGCGCCCTCTCCTCCACCGCGCCGCCCACCGCCACCTCCGCCGCCGCGTACAGGTCGGCCGGGCGGACTCCGCTCAGCGCCGTGACCAGGTGGCCGTCGGGGCGCACGAGCAGCACGCTGTGCGCCGGCGCACCCGGGTACTCCTCGGCGACCAGCAACTCGGCCCGGTGCGGCAGTGCGGTCACCGCGGCCGCCAGGCGGGGCATCACACCCGCGGACACCCAGTGCTTGCGGTCCCACACGCCGGTGCCCGGCGCGATCAGGACGACGAGCAGGGCGCCCCGGCCGAGCCGGTCGCGCAGCCGGACGAACGAGCCGTCCTCCGCGGTGACCCGGACGTCGGTGACCGGCGCGCCGGGCGCGGTGTCGACCGGGATCTCGCCCTCCAGATCGCGGGGCGCGAGCGGCGAGCCGGCGTACGCCCCCGGCGCGCCGAGCGGCCCGCGCCCCAGGTGGCCGTCGGTGAGCAGCGCGTCATGGCCACGGGCCGCACCCGGGACGATGTGACGCAGCCCGCCTCCGCCGCGCAAGCCCGGCAGCACCTGGTCGGCGGCGCGCAGCCGGGCGGCGACCACCGCGCGCCGCTCGGTCTGATAGCTGTCCAGCAGCGCCTCGTGGTGCCCGTGGTGCCAGGCCGGGGCCAGTTTCCAGGCGAGGTTGTCGGCGTCCCGCAGACCCTCGTCGAGCCCCTGGGTGCCGAGCGCGCCGAGCAGATGGGCCGCGTCCCCGGCGAGGAAGACCCGGCCCGCGCGCCACCGTCGCGCCAGCCGGTGGTGCACCGTGTGGACACCGGTGTCCAGCAGGTCGTACGGCGGTGTGGTGCCGTCGGTCCAGCCCGCGAGGGTCTCGCGGATCCGGGCCACCAGGATCTCGGGCGTGACCAGGTCCTTGCCGGGCGGCAGCAGCCAGTCCAGGCGCCACACGCCGTCCGGGAGGGGGCGGGCGGTCACCTCCCCGGCCGAGGGCCCGGACTGCCGCCATGGCGGCATCCGATGGAGCAACGCCTGGCCCTCCCACGGAAGTTCCGCGCGCAGCGCGGCGACCGCGTGCCGCTCCACCGCCGTACGGCCCGGGAAGCGGATGTCCAGGAGTTTGCGCACGGTGGAGCGGGGGCCGTCGCAGCCGACCAGGTAACTGCCGCGCCACCAGGTTCCCTTGGGGCCACGGGTGTGAGCCGTGATGCCGGAACGGTCCTGCTCGATCGCGTCCAGACG
This sequence comes from Streptomyces sp. CoH27, assembly GCF_020181035.1. GTDB lineage: Bacteria > Actinomycetota > Actinomycetes > Streptomycetales > Streptomycetaceae > Streptomyces > Streptomyces camelliae. The sequence goes on along the minus strand of NZ_JAIQYY010000025.1, from coordinate 123,208 downwards.
GCTGTCCACGGCCATTCTCACCAACGGCTCGTCGGCGACGGCCGCGCGCAGGGCGGCGGTGAGGACGTGCTGGGCGATGTGCAGCGGGGCGGCGCGGTCCGCCTCGGTGAAGTCGACCTCGCTCATCACCTGCTTGCGCCTGAGGGACCGCCATCCGGCCCAGCGCACACCGTGGTCACCGAGCGCGACCCCGGTCAGCCGCTCCTGCAGGGCGGCCGTGTCCTCGCGCAGCACGACGGTGCGCGCCGGGCGGGGTTCGTCCTTGCCGGGGCCCTCGTCCAGCACGACGGACGGCACCTCCTGGCGGGCCAGCGCCAGGGCGAGCGTCAGCCCGACGGGCCCCGCTCCGACGACGATCACCGGGTCCACGGCGTGGCGCCCCCTGCCCGCAGCGGTGCCTTGACGGATGACGGTGAACAAGAAGGTGAAGCGGGGTGCACGATCACAGAACGTATGCAACCCATTGGCAGAGTTTGCGTCAAGCGACCGGAGGCAGTGGCGATCATGCCACTGCCTCCGGGTGATGCATTCGGGCTTGAACGAGTGTCAGCGCTCGGCGCCGGTCGCCGCCGTACCCGCGATGTCCGCCACGTCCTGCGCCCCCAGTACCGCCCCGGTCGACTTCTTGCCCCGCCGCAGCCGGCCCTCCAGCCAGCTCGCGAACGAGGTGAGCGAGAAGTTGATGATCACGAAGATCACGGCCACCACCGTGAAGGACGCGATGACGTTGGCACCGTAGTAGCCGCTCATCGTGTTGGCCGACGAGAGAAGTTCGGGGAAGGTGAGGACCGCACCGCCGAGCGCGGTGTCCTTCACGATCACGACGAGCTGGCTGACGATCGCCGGGAGCATCGTGGTGACCGCCTGCGGCAGCAGGATGAGCCGCATCAGCTGCCCCTTGCGCAGGCCGATCGCCAGGGCCGCCTCGGACTGGCCCCTCGGCAGAGCGAGGATGCCCGCGCGGACGATCTCCGCGAGCACCGACGCGTTGTACAGCACCAGACCGGTGACAACCGCGTACAGCGGACGGTCGTCGGAACTGACGTTGGTGTACTGGCTGTACAGCGCGATCCCGAAGATCATCAGGACCAGCACCGGGATCGCGCGGAAGAACTCGACCACGACCGTCGCCGGTATCCGCACCCACACGTGGTCCGAGAGCCTGGCGATGCCGAGAACGGCACCCAGGGGCAGCGCGATGACCATGGCCAGCGCGGCGGCCTTCAACGTGTTCTGCAGCCCGGGCCAGATGTACGTCGAGTAGGCCTCGGTGCCGCTGAAGAACGGCTTCCACAGTGCCCAGTCCAGCTGGCCCTTGTCGTCGAGGGAGGTGTACACCCACCACCCGAGGGCCGCCAGGGCGATCAGGAAGACCGCCGTGTAGAGGATGTTGCGCCGCTTGGCGCGCGGCCCCTGGGCGTCGTACAGGACCGAACTCATCGCTTCACCGCCACCTTCTTGCCCACCCAGCCGAGGATCAGACCGGTCGGCAGCGTCAGGCAGCAGAACCCGAAGGCGATGACCGCGGAGATCGCCAGCAGCTGTGCCTCGTTCTCCACCATCTGCTTCATCAGGAGCGCCGCTTCCGCCACGCCGATCGCGGCCGCCACCGTCGTGTTCTTCGTCAACGCGATCAGCACGTTGGCCAGCGGGCCGACGGCCGCGCGGAAGGCCTGCGGAAGGACGACCAGGCCCAGCACTTGGGTGAAGCTCAGGCCGATGGCCCGCGCTGCCTCCGCCTGGCCGACCGGCACCGTGTTGATGCCGGCGCGGATCGCCTCGCACACGAAGGCCGACGTGTAGACGATCAGACCCAGCACGGCCAGCCGGAAGTTGGTCGTGTCGACCTTGTCCGAGCCCATCGTGACGCCCAGCGTGTTGCTCAGGCCGAGCGAGGCGAAGAGGATGATCACCGTGAGCGGGATGTTCCGCACGATGTTCACGTAGGCGGTGCCGAAACCGCGCATCAGCGGCACCGGGCCCACCCGCATGGCGGCCAGCAGAGTGCCCCAGACCAGGGAGCCCACGGCCGACAGCAGCGTGAGCTGCACTGTCGTCCAGAAGGCGCCCAGCACGTCGTACTTGTCAAGAAAGTCGAACACGATCTCCCGCGCTTCCGCGTGTAGGGATGCCCCCGGTGCGCCGCCGTCGCGAGCGGCGCACCGGCCGGGCCCTGCCTCAGCTCTTGATGTCGCCGATCTTCGGGGCGGGCTCGTTCTTGTAGTCGGCCGGGCCGAAGTACTTCTTCACGGCCGCCTCCCAGGAACCGTCGGAGACCATCTCCTCAAGAGCCTTGTTGATCTTGTCCTTGAGGGGGCTCCCCTTCTTGACGCCGATGCCGTAGTTCTCGTTCGTCATCTTGAAGCCGCCGAGCTTGAACTTGCCCTTGAACTGGGCCTGGGAGGCGTATCCGGCGAGGATCGAGTCGTCCGTGGTCAGGGCGTCGATCGCCTTGCTCTGCAGACCGGTCAGGCACGCGGAGTAGGTCGGGTACTGCTGGAGCTGCGCCTTGGGGGCCAGCTTGTCGTGCACGTTCTGCGCCGAGGTCGAGCCGGTCACCGAGCACAGCTTCTTGTTGTTCAGGTCGGCCGGCGACTTGATGGAGTCGTCGTCCGCACGCACCAGCACGTCCTGGTGGGCCAGCAGGTACGGGCCGGCGAAGTCGACCTTCGCCTCACGCTTCGGGGTGATCGAGTAGGTGGCGGCGATGAAGTCGACGTCACCGCGCTGCAGCATGGTCTCGCGGTCGGCGCTCTTCGACTCCTTCCACTCGATCTGATCGGCGCTGTAACCGAGCTTCTTGGCGACATAGGTGGCGACGTCGACGTCGAAGCCCGCGTAGCCCTGCGGGGTCTTCTGGCCGAGGCCCGGCTGGTCGAACTTGATACCGATGGCGATGGTCTTGCCGCCGCCGGAGGAACCGCTGTCGTTCTTCTTGCCGCCGCCGCAGGCGGTGGCGGACAGGGCGAGGGCGAGGGTGACGGCCGAGGCGGCGGTGACCTTGCGGAGCTTCATGCTGAACATCCTTCGAAAATGGTGAGGGTCGAGGTCCGTCAGGAAGGCGGCCCGCGGTGCGCGGAGCCGGGCCGACGGCGCCGTCAGTGGTGCAGGATCTTGGACAGGAAGTCCTTGGCCCGGTCGCTGCGCGGGTTGCTGAAGAACTGCTCGGGCGCGGCCTCTTCGACGATCCGGCCGTCGGCCATGAAGACCACCCGGTTCGCGGCCGAGCGTGCGAACCCCATCTCGTGGGTGACGACGATCATCGTCATGCCCTCACGGGCCAGCTGCTGCATGACCTCAAGGACCTCGTTGATCATCTCGGGGTCGAGGGCCGAGGTCGGCTCGTCGAAGAGCATGACCTTCGGGTCCATCGCCAGCGCCCGCGCGATCGCCACGCGCTGCTGCTGGCCGCCGGACAGCTGGGCGGGGTACTTGTCGGCCTGGGTGCCCACCCCGACCCGGTCGAGCAGCGCCCGGGCCTTCTCCTCGGCCTGCTTCTTCTCCACCTTGCGGACCTTGAGCTGGCCCAGCATCACGTTTTCGAGCACGGTCTTGTGCGCGAAGAGGTTGAAGGACTGGAACACCATCCCGACGTCGGCCCGCAGCCGGGCCAGCTCCTTGCCCTCCTGGGGCAGCGGCTTGCCGTCGATGGTGATGGTGCCCGAGTCGATCGTCTCCAGGCGGTTGATCGTGCGGCACAGGGTCGACTTTCCGGACCCGGAGGGCCCGATGACCACGACGACCTCGCCGCGGGCGATCGTCAGGTCGATGTCCTGGAGCACATGCAACGCGCCGAAGTGCTTGTTGACGCTCTTCAGGACGACCAGTTCGTCGGACGTGACCGTGTCTTCCTTGGTCAGCGCTGCTTCGGTCATCGCTCTCGGGCTCCGTCCTGCTCGGTTTCGGAGGACAGTAGTGAGAGGCTGTGACCTGCGTCATCACATCTGAGGGAGATCTGAGCATCACGATCCGGTAGCAGACGGACACGTGTCGTAGCACTTGTCGCGCCAGTGCGTATCGGCCGGATAACGGAAGCGGCGGGCAACCGGAACCCTCTTGACGCCGTCCTTCTCCATCGGCGTCACTGCCATGGTGCACACGCGCGCGTGCGTTACAAGACGCACGGAAACCAAGACCGTACGACCGCTGAACCGGAGGGGGCCGGGTTGAGACTGCTGCTCGTCGAGGACGACAACCACGTCGCCGCGGCCCTGTCCGCCGTACTCGCCCGGCACGGATTCGACGTCACGCACGCGCGTAGCGGCGAGGAGGCCCTCCAGGCGCTCGTTCCCGAACACGACGGTTTCGGCGTAGTCCTGCTCGACCTGGGCCTGCCCGACCAGGACGGCTACGAGGTCTGCGGCAAGATCCGCAAACGCACCAGCACCCCGGTGATCATGGTCACCGCGCGCTCCGACGTGCGCTCCCGCATCCACGGGCTCAACCTGGGCGCCGACGACTACGTCGTGAAGCCGTACGACACCGGGGAGCTGCTCGCCCGGATCCACGCCGTCAGCCGGCGCACCGCCCACGAGGACGCGGGCTCCGGCGGCGACAGCTCGCTGCTGCTCGGCCCCGTCCGCATCGAGCTGCCCACCCGCCAGGTCACCGTGGACGGTACGACCGTCCAGCTGACCCGCAAGGAGTTCGACCTGCTCGCCCTGCTCGCGCAGCGCCCGGGTGTCGTCTTCCGGCGGGAGCAGATCATCAGCGAGGTCTGGCGCACCAGCTGGGAGGGCACCGGCCGCACCTTGGAGGTGCACGTCGCCTCGCTGCGCGCCAAGCTGCGCATGCCCGCGCTGATCGAGACCGTACGCGGCGTCGGCTACCGGCTCGTCGCGCCGGCCGCCTAGCGGGGCCGGGTGCGCACACGTCTGCTGCCGCTGCTCTTCGTCCTGATGGCGGCCGTCCTCCTCGCCCTCGGCGTCCCGCTCGCCGTCAGCGTGGCCGCCGCCCAGCAGCAGAAGGTCGTCGTCGACCGGATCGACGACACGGCACGCTTCGCCGCACTCGCCCAGTTCGTCACCGACAGCCCCAGCGGTTCCCGCCGTACGGGCATGGACGAGCGGCTGGAGGCCCTGCGCAGTGAACTCGACAGCTACTACGGCGTCTACGGCATCCGCGCGGGCGTCTTCTACCGCAACGGCTCGGGGATGGCCAACGCCCCCGACGACTGGTTCGTACCGCAGGCGGGGGAAGTCCGGGAGGCGTTCGACGAGGCGCTGCTCAGCCGGCGCAGCCATGATCCGCGGCAGGTGTGGCCCTGGCAGCGCAGCCGGCTGATCGTCGCCTCGCCGGTGATCCGGGACGGGGACGTCGTCGCGGTCGTGGTCACCGACTCGCCCACCGGGCAGATGCGCTCCCGGACCCTGCACAGCTGGCTGCTCATCGGGGCCGGTGAGAGCGCGGCCATGCTGCTGGCCGTGGGGGCTGCGCTGCGGCTGACCGGCTGGGTGCTCAGGCCGGTGCGGGTGCTGGACGCCACCACGCACGACATCGCCACCGGGCGGCTGAAGTCCCGGGTCGCGGCGGCCGGCGGGCCGCCGGAACTCAGACGGCTGGCCCGGTCGTTCAACGAGATGGCGGACAACGTCGAGAACGTGCTGGAGCAGCAGCGCGCCTTCGTCGCCGACGCCTCGCACCAGCTGCGCAACCCGCTCTCGGCGCTGCTGCTGCGCATCGAGCTGCTCGCCCTCGAACTCCCCGAGGGCAACGAGGAGATCGCCTCGGTCCGCACCGAGGGCAAGCGCCTCGCCCAGGTCCTGGACGACCTGCTCGACCTGGCGCTGGCCGAGCACGCCGAGGCGGACCTGAGCGTGACCGACGTCGGGGCGCTGGCCGAGGAGCGGCTGGCGGCCTGGGCCCCGGCCGCCGATGCCAAGGGCGTCCGGCTGACGGGTGACTGCCCGCCCACGACGGCCTGGGCCGACCCGATCACCCTGTCCAGCGCCCTGGACGCCGTGATCGACAACGCCGTGAAGTTCACCCCCGAGGGCGGCACGGTGGCGGTCACCGTGGCCGCCGACGGTGACACCTCCACGGTCGTGGTGACCGACACCGGCCCCGGCCTGACCGACGAGGAACTCGCCCGCGTGGGCGACCGCTTCTGGCGCAGCGGCCGCCACCAGAACATCAAGGGCTCGGGCCTCGGCCTGTCCATCACGCGCGCGTTGCTCGCGGCAGGCGGCGGGTCGATCGATTACGGCCACCATGAGCCGGGCGGGCTGCGGGTGACGGTGACGGTGCCGCGGTACGGGGAACGGTGAGAGGCGGCGGGGAAGCGGGGTCCGGGTGCCGAGGGTGGCTCGGCCGAGTGGGAAGCGTTCCCGCACAGGCCGTGGCAGCGGGGACCGGCGACTGCTGGCCGCCCAGACCGGGCGGGTCCGGCCGGACTCGACGGGATCCCGTCCGCCCGGCGGTTACGGCTTCACCGAGCGGTAATAGCGGCGGGCGCCCTCCTGCAGGGGCAGTGGGTCGGTGTAGATCGCGGTGCGCAGGTCCACCAGCTGGGCGGAGTGGACGTGGGCGCCGATGCCGTCGCGGCTCTTGATCACCGTGCGGGTCACCCACTCGGTGAGCCGGGGGTCCACGTCCGTGCGGGTCATCAGGATGTTGGAGACCGCGATCGTCGGCACCTCGGTGCCGTGCTGTACAGCCGGATACGCCGACTCGGGGATGTTGGTGGCCCGGTAGTAGCGGGTCTCCTGGCCCGCGCTGTGCAGCTTGGTGACGAGGTCGTTGTCGATCGGCACGAACATGAAGGCGGACTTCTGCGCCAGCGGCATCAGCCCCTTGGTGGGCAGCCCGCCCGACCAGAAGAACGCGTCGATCTTGTTCTCGCGCAGCTGCTCGGGCCCGGTGTCGATGCCGTCCGCGACCGGGGTGACGTCCTTGTGCGGGTCGATGCCGGCGGCCCTGAGCACGCGGTCGGCGATCAGCCGTACCCCGGAGTGGGGCAGCCCGGTCGCCACCCGCTTGTGCCGCAGGTCCGCCACGCTCCTGATGTCCGAGCCGCTCCGCACGATGAGATGCGCGTAGTCGTCGTAGAGCCGGGCCACCCCGCGCAGCCGCCCGGCGCCGCTGCCGTGCTCCAGCTCGTACCTCTCCACGGCGTCCGCCGCCGCGATGGTGAAGTCGGCCTTGCCGGTCGCCACCCGCTGCACGTTCTCCTGCGAACCGGCACTGTTGAGCAGCTTCACCTTCAGCCCGGGCATGTCCTTGGCCAGCTCGCTGCGCAGCCGCTCGCCGTACTCCTGGTAGACCCCCGAGGCGGTACCCGTGCTGAAGACGATCGTGCCGCTCGGCGGCTTCTCGCCCAAGGGCAGCAACCACCACAGCAGCAGCCCGAGCACCACGGCTCCGGCGGCCGCGACCGGCAGCGCCCGGCGCCTGCCGAGCCAGGGGAACACCTTCGACATGCGGCGATCCTGCCAGCCGAGGCACGGCGCTGACCAGGGCCGAGGTCACTCCGGAGCCGGAAAGAGGCCGGGGCGTTGTCAGTGGCGGTCGTTACAGTCGTCGCATGAGCACTTCGCCCGCCGACTTCGTCCGCGAATTCCACCTCGCCTTCGGTCTCGACGCCCGCAGCACGCCGACGGAGGTGGACCCCGAACTGGCCGCGCACCGCGGGGAACTGCTCGCCGAGGAGGCCGCGGAGGTCGCCGAGGTCGCGGTCGAGGGCCCGCTGGACAAGCTCGCGCACGAACTGGCGGACGTGGTCTACGTGGCCTACGGCACGGCCCTCGTCCACGGCATCGACCTCGATCAGGTGATCGCCGAGATCCACCGGGCCAACATGAGCAAGCTCGGCCCGGACGGACAGGTCGCCCGCCGGGCCGACGGCAAGGTGCTCAAGGGGGAGCACTACCGGGCCCCGGACGTGTCGGCCGTACTGCGCGGCCAGGGCTGGATGCCGGCGGCCCGTCGGGACGGTTCCGGCCCCCTTGGACAGATCGGAGAACAGATCGGATAGGTCGGACAGATCGGATGGAGCGGCTTCCGGTCCGCTCGGTCAGAGCGTGCCGCCCGCCAGCTTCCACTCGCGGTGCAGGGCGCCGAGCGGGATGTCCCGGTGGACGACCGGGGTGCCGAAGACGGACAGCTGCAGCCGCAGGGTCCCGGACAGGTCGACCCCGCCGTACACCCCCCAGGCCGCCCCGGCCGTTTCGTCCTTCGCCCGGCCGGCGCGGGAGGAGCCGGGGGCCGCGCCGACGGAGCCGGAGACCGTGCCGGAGGCTTCGCCGCGCAGGTACGGGGCCAGGTCGGCGGTGACGCCGACGGTGCCGTAGAGGCCGATCGAGGCCTCGGCGCCGAGGGCGGTCTTCAGGCTTCCGGCGGTGCTGACGGAGGCGTGGACGGGGGTGCTGGTCATGTCGGACGAGCTGACCGGCGTCCAGCCCCTGGACGTTCCGAAGGCGCCGCCCGCCGTGAAGGTGCCCCGCAGGCTCTGCTCGACGTCGACGGTGGCCCGCCCGTCGCCGCTGATCTGGATGTAGCAGGTCAGGTCGAGGTCGACGACGACCGGGACAGGGCCGACCTGGAGGACGGGGTCGGCGTGCAGCCTGGCGAACGGGATCCGCAGCGGGGAGCCGGTGCTCGCGGTGGCCCGGCCTGCGACCTCCCAGCCGGAGGTCCATGTGCCGGAGACCCCCAGGTACGCCGAGCCGGGCGTCGCGTCGGCCCTGGTGCCGCCGTAGGCGAAGTCGACCCGCGGGGCGACCTGGACGAAGCCGCGCACCGAAGCGCTCGCCGAGGTCGGGGTGCCCTCGGCCGTCGGCACCTCGGCGCGCACGTCGAGCCGGAGGCTGCCGAGGGGCACGGTCGCGCCCTCGGGGCCGACCCGCAGGTCACCGGCCTTCGCCCAGGACACCTTCACATCGGGGAGCAGCTTGTCGACGGCGAAGGACGAGGGGTCGACCGGCACGGCGCCCTTCGCGGTGCCGTCGCCGAGCAGCGCGTTCAGTGTGGCCGGTTCCGTCTGCACCTCCGTGCCACGGGCCGACGCGCCGAGCACCTTGGTGACCTTGGCGAGCAGCCCGTGCGGCGCGCCGGGCGCGGGCGCGCTGGCGATCACATCGCCCACGGCGGCCCGGTGCGGGACCGCGGAGGAGGTGCCGGAAGGGGATGGGGAAGGGGAAGAAGCGGGGGAAGGGGTGGTGTGTGAACTTCCGGTACGTGAAGTCCCGGTATGTGAAGTCTCCTGGTGCGACGGCCCGTTGGAGAGTACGGCCCGTCCTGTGCGGCTGTCGTACGAGCTGACGGTGAGTGTGGTCCGGTGTGCCCGCCGCCCGGTGCCCGGCGGACCCGCCGCGGCGGTCGGGGCGGTGGCCGGAGCGGCGGCGACGGTGAGCGAGCGGTCCGCGCCGTCGGCGGTGCGGTCGCCTGCGGTGACCCGCGGTCCGGGTCCGGCGGTCGTGGGCGACTCGGTGTGCGGTGCGGCCGAGGAGCAGGCCGCGGCGAGGAAGAGCGTGGTCACGGCGAAGGAAGGCAGCAGGGCGCGCCTGTGCCTCATGCGTCTGCGCAAGGTCGGTCCTGTATGAAGTGGGGGGTGGCAGAGAGATACCGGCGGGCGGGCTACTCGGAAGTAGAACCGGCCGGTAACTCGATGTCGAGCCATGAGCATCCCACGCCGTCCGCACGGTTCCCTCGCCATCCGGTCACACCTGAACGTGAGCTGTGACACGGCGAGTTCGGGCCATCGCTGGCCGAAGTCGGCCAGGGCGTCGCGGTGTTGAGGGCCGCCGTCCGAACGCGGACGGCCCCCCGCCGTGACCCAGCGGAACTCAGCGGCCGTCGAGGCCGGTGCCGCCGAGCCGGGTCAGCAGGTGTGACAGCTGCGCGACGTCCTCGGCGCTCCAGGCCGGCGCCGCGAAGACCTCGGCGGCGGTCTCCTCGGCCGTGGCGCACATCTCCGTCAGCCGCTGCCGGCCCGTCGTGGTCAGCGACGCGTACGCCACGCGCGCGTCCCGGGCGTCCGGCTCGCGCGTCACCAGCCCGATCCGCTCCAGCGGAGCCAGCCCGCGTGTGACCCCGGAGGCGGTCAGACCCAGGGCCTCGGCGAGGTCGACCCGGCGCATACGGCCGCCCGGCGCCTGCCCCAGCCGCAGCAGCAGGGTGAAGTCGGCGAGGCTGACTCCGTGCAGCCCGCTCAACCGGGTGTCGAAGCGTCGTACGAGCGCCGTCTGTGCCCTGACCAGTCGCAGGGCCGCGTCGAGGGTGTCACTCATCGCCGCCGCTCACCGCCTGCTCCGGGCCGGCGCTCCTGGTCGCATCCTTGAGGACTCCACATCCTTGAGTGCTCATTGCTGCATCCTTGAGTACTCAAGTTTATGCCCCGTCGAAACGCGCCGCGCGCCGCTGGCGCTTGCTCAGCGGGGCCTGGGAGAGGTCCTCGGCGCTGGAGCGCAGATGCTTGAAGCCGTAGCCCCGTTCGGTCAGCCAGGCCTTCGCCGACTCCTCGGCCCGCTCGGTCGCCTCCAGAATGTCCTCCTCTTCCTCGCCGGTGTCGGAGAAGCGGAAGACGAAGGCGGGGCGGGCGGCGATGTCGTAGGTGAGGGTGCCCTCGGGGGTGAAGGCGGCTTGCAGCACGTCGTGCTCGGCGGCGTCGGCCAGCAGGGCGGCCCGCTGCGCCTCGGAGAGGCCGTCGAAAGCGCCGCGGACGGTGATCCGGAAGGTACGTGTACTCATCCCGCGACCTTAGGCACAGCGGGCGCGTCGGCTCCACCGGGTTTCCGCAGGGCGATCGGTTCCTCGTCGGGGTCGGGCAGGCCGAGGGAGCAGATCCGGACGGACAGGAGACGCTGAGGGACACGGGTGGGCACCGGGCCGGCGGGAACACCTGGTTCCCGCCGGCCCCTCGTCCCCCGTGGTCACAGGATGGCCCCGGACCGACCCCCTTCGCATCCGCCTTTCCGTCAGCTCCCGCACCGCGCCCAGTATTCGACCGGAGCGCGCCCGTCGCCCCGGCCTCGCGGGCGTCGCCCGGGCGGACACCGGGCGGGGGCCGGGCCGGGAGTTCCGCCGGCCCGGTGGCTGCTGCTTCGCTGGTGAAGGGGCGGCGGTGACGGGGAACGGTGACGCGGAGCCGGGGGAGCGGAGGGAGACGGTGTGGACATCGGAGGAGCGACCGCGTCGGTGGCCGTAGCGGTCGTCGGAGTCGTCGGGACGCTGTTGTCCGCGCTGCTGACCCAGCGCGCGGCCGACCGCGGCCACCGGCGCGAACTGGAGCACGCCGAGCGGGTGCGCGAGCGGCGCGCTCACACCCGGGAACTGCGTTCGTGCTACGTCGCCCTCAACACCTCCGCCCGGCAGTATCTGGCCGCGCTCACCGACCAGATGCACGCCCTGGGCCGGGGCGACGAGGCCCGGGTCGTACGGCAGCGGCTGGCCGAGGCGCGCGACCAGTACCGGGACGTGTACGCGGAGGCGCAGATGCGGCTGCCGGAGCCGGTGCTCGACCTCGCAGGCGACCTCAGCCACGAGCTGGGCGTGGTGTACGGCATGGTGCGCCGGCTCGACGAGGGCGCCCCGCGCGCAGGGGACGCGCCGGACGCCGTACGGGCGGGCATAGAGGCTCAGTGGGGCCGGCTGCGGCGGATGCGGCGCGAGATGCGGGCGGACCTGGGCGTGTCCGGGGCGGATTCCGGGCGCTGACCCGGCAGTTGCGCGGACCCGCCGCTTTCGGCTCCGAGGGGTGGGCATAGTGGCGGGGATCGCAGGGCGGCGAGGGTGGCGAAAGGACTCGGTGTGAACGACGGCGACGCGGGGGCGGCGGAGCGGCTGCTCGCCCTGATCGGTACTCACCGGGACAGCATTCGCGAGGCCTTGGCCGACGAGCAGTACGCGCTGCTGCTCACCCGCCTCGCGGCGCTCGCCGGAACGGAGCCGGACGACGACCGGGAGGTGCGCCGGACCCTCCAGCGGGTCCGCCTGTCGTTGCTGGAGCTGCCGGTGAACCATCCGGTGCACGTGGCGCTGGACTCCGTACGGCTGGTCGCTGCGCCACCGGGACCGCAGACCGTGGCAAGCGCACAGGACCTGCTGGCCCGGCTCCGGCTCACGTCACCGCCGTACGAAGCCACGGATCCTCAACCAGTCCGTGCCGACCCGGAGTTGGAGCGACTGCGGCAGGCGCCCGGTCTGTCGGCCGACGAGGCGCGGGTGCGCTGCGGGGGGCCGCCGCCGCCCGAGCTGATCAGGCTCCGGGACGTCCGGGGCGGCGTGCGCTACCCGGAGTTCCAGTTCGCCGAGGGCGACGGCACGCCGTACGAGGTCGTGCTGGAGGTCAACCGGCTGCTGCTCGCGGAGATCGACCCCTGGGGTGCGGCGGCCTGGTGGCTCAGTGTCAACACCTGGCTGGGAGGTACTCCGGCGTCGCTGCTCGGCCGGCTGCCCGATCACCGGTTGGTGGGCGCGGCCGGTGCACTGGCGGAGGGGGAATGATGAGCGGATTCTTTCCCATGATCGACCTGGAGCTGCGGCCCAACCGCCACGTCATCCCGGCGGGCACGGAGTTGTGGCGGGTGCACCACTCCACGTACGCCCCGGACCAGTTCAACCCACGGCTCGCGGACATCCACTTCGACGGCGGCCGCTTCGAGGGCACGGTGCTGGATCCCTACCACAGCCTGTATCTGGCGGACACCGCGCTCACCGCCCTCGCGGAGAGCGTGCTGCGCTCCCGGCCCTTCGAACGGCCGCACAGCAAGCGGACGATCCCGTACCGCACGGTCTGGCAGCGCTCGCTGAGCGCCCTGCGCACCCGGTACGAGCTGACCCTGGTCTCCCTGGTCGACGGCAAGGACCTGGCCGCCGTCTGCCAGGACTCCACGCTGCTTGAGGACGAGAGCAACTACGCCCGGTCTCGGCGCTGGTCGAGCGAGATCCGGGCGCAGGCACCGGACGCGATGGGGCTGATGTGGGAGTCGCGGCGCAACCGGTCCCAGTTCGCGATGGTCCTCTTCCACGACCGCTGCGAACACGGCGACGGCGGCCCGCTGCAGGCGCTGGCCGACCGGGGCATCCCGGACCTCGGCTCACAGGAGGGCCGCAAGCGGGCGAACGAGATCCTCGAACCCCTGCGGGCGGAGATCTCGGAGCCCGTGTGGCCGTGACGTCCGGATCGCGGCCTGCGCTTCCGGACGCGAGACGGCCGAGGGCGGACGTGCCGAACCCTTCGACACGGGCGCCGTCAGGGGCGGGCATGCCTGGGCCGCCACGGTGTGCCGTCGGCCGGCGGGACGCGCAGCCGCTCCGCCCGCCCCCGCCTGGGCGCCGAGCGGTTCATCCACCCCCGCTGTACACAGGAGGTCGGGCAGCCGGCACGGGGGCTCTCGCAAGTGTTGTGGGAGGGGCGAAGGCGCCGACCACGAGCCGTCCGGGGTGAACTCTCCGGGGCGAACTGTCCGTGCTTGATCATCAGGCGGGCGGGCGGCCCTCGCCGCGCCGCGCCAGCCGCAGGCCGGCCGGTCCGGACCGCCGCCGAGCCGTCGTTCAGAAGGCTGCCTCGGTGTCACCCGCGCGGTGTCACCCGCTCGGTGTACCGATACGAAGTCGGTTGCCGTCGAGGTCGTGGAGTTCGATCTCACGGGCCCAGGGCGCGTCGCGCACAGGGACGCCGAACTCGGTGGCAACGGCGTCGACATCACGGACCCGGAGATACACGAGCGTGTCCGGCCGGGCGTCGCCCCGGTGCTCGGACAGGAACAGGCGGACGCCGCCGCGGGCGACTTCGACGAAGGCCGGCAGTCCGGGCTCGAAACGGTGCTCCCACTGCAGGGTGAAGCCCAGCCGCTCGTACCAGACAGCCGCCGCGGCGGCATCCGCGACGTGCAGGATCGGAATGGCTTCCTCGTTCATGCGGTTCATCGTCCCAGAGCGTCGATCGCGGTACATCACCGCGATGCGGCAGCGGGCCGTGAGCTCCGGCCTGCGTACCCGGACAGGCAGGCTGAGCACGCGGGCGGCCACGGCCCTCGCCCCCTACGCCTGTGGTCGGCCGAGACCCGGCTGCACCGCACCCTGCTGCCGTACGGCGAGACGGTCACCGTCAGCCGCCGCGGTACCACCAGCCACCAGGCCAACCCCTGGGCCATGATCGACGACGGCCTGGCCACCACACCGCGACCGGCGCCGTGCACCACGGCACCGTGCTCCTCACCCACGGACTGCCGCTGGACCTGGCCGCGGACGACCACGCCCCCGCGCTCGTCCACCTGGTGCGGGAGCCGAGGTAACGGACCGACTGCGCGTCAGAGGGCGCTACCCGGCCGGACCAGGGCCGCGGCGCGGCCACGCCGGCGGCTCACATGTTGATCATGTGGCCGGCCAGGCCGTGCAAGGCCTCTTTCACGGCCTCGCTCAGAGTGGGGTGGGCGTGGACGTTACGGGCGACCTCGTGGACGGTGAGGTCCCACTGCTGGGCCAGGGTTAGTTCCGGGAGGAGTTCGGTGACGTCGGGGCCGATCAGGTGACCGCCGATCAGCTCGCCGTACGTGGCGTCGCTGATGAGTTTGACGAAGCCGGTGGTGTCACCGAGGCCGTGGGACTTGCCGTTGGCGGTGAAGGGGAACGTCGCGACCTTGACGTCGTAACCGAGGTCGCGGGCCTGGGCCTCGGTGTAGCCGAAGCTGGCGATCTGCGGCTGGCAGAAGGTGGCGCGGGGGATCATCGCGTAGTCGAGTTCCATGGTCTCGGCCTCGGCGATCGTCTCGGCGGCGATCACGCCCATGGCTTCGGCGGCGTGCGCGAGCATCAGCTTCGCGGTGACGTCGCCGATGGCGTAGAGGTGCGGGACGGAGGTGCGGCAGCGGCCGTCGACGTCGATGGCGCCGCGCTCGGTGACGCGTACACCGGTGTTCTCCAGGCCGTAGCCGGTGACGTTGGGCGCGAAGCCGATCGCCTGGAGGACCTTGTCGGCCTCCAGGACCTGCGGGGTGCCGTCCTTGCCGGTGACGGTGACGCGGACCTGGGGCCCGGACTCGTCGATGGCGTCGACGCGGGTGGAGGTGAGGACGTCGATGCCCAGCTTGCGGTACTGGCGGGCGAGTTCGGCGGAGACCTCGGCGTCCTCCAGCGGGGCGACGCGGTCCAGGAACTCGACGACCGTGACCTTCACGCCGTAGTTGTGCAGGACGTACGCGAACTCGATGCCGATGGCACCGGCTCCGGCGATGACGATCGACTGCGGCAGATCCTCGGCGAGGATCTGTTCCTCGAAGGTCACTACGCGCGTGCTGCGTTTCGTTCCGGGGAGCAGTCTGGGGGTGGCGCCGGTGGCGATGACGCAGTGGTCGAAGCCGAGGGTGCGGGTCTCGCCGTCGTAGCCGGTGACCTGGAGGGTGTGCGGGTCGAGGAAGCTGCCGCGGCCTTCGTACTCGGTGATCTTGTTCTTCTTCATCAGGTAGTGGACACCCCTGACGCGGCCGTCGGCGACCTTGCGGCTGCGGCGGTAGGCCTCGCCGTAGTCGAAGGAGACGCGGCCGTCGACCTTGATGCCGAAGGTCTTCGCCTCGCGGGTGAAGATGTGGGCGAGTTCGGCGTTGCGCAGCAGGGCCTTGGTGGGGATGCAGCCCACGTTCAGACAGACGCCGCCCCAGTACTTTTCCTCGACGACGGCGACGCGTTTGCCCAGCTGGGCGGCGCGGACAGCGGCGACGTAGCCGCCGGGCCCGGCTCCGAGTACGACAACATCGAATCGCTCGTCCTGCTCGACCACGGTCGTCCCTCTTCCATCGGTTCGGCTGCCGTTCGGTGACAGCTCTTATTGAAGGGGCCGACAGAGATCATCCGCGGCAGGCTGTGCCTGCGAGGGGGTCGGTTGCGTCCGGCCACGCCGCCGCCGTCGATGTCCCGGACGGCGCCGGTGACCCGGTCGGTCCGGTTCGACAGGAGGATTCGCCGACAGGCGCAGCCAGGGGCCGCTGGTATGCGCGGGCGTCTCGTGGGCGGGGGCTGCCCGATGGTTCCGGGAGGGGGCAGATGGTGTCGCAGAGACGCACGTCGGGCGCCGCCTTCAGCAGCGGGGAGAGGCCACCGACCACAGCGCGGGTGAACAGGTCGCTCTTGGGATGCGCCATGGTTGTGCCTCGCTCGATCGGCAGGGACGGAGCGGTGGCGGTGCGGCGCCTCACCGCCACCGCCACCGCCGACCCTGAGTCTGTGTGCTCGCGGTCGGCAGCGACTCGTGGCTGACCGCAGGATCACCAACATCGACTGGCGGCAGGGCGACCAGGGCGTGTTTCAGAAGTGGATCAAGCGGTGACCTGCGGAGCCGGTGCGGGCCGAGGGCACCACGATGAACGGCCACCGGTCGCAGGCGGTGCAGTTGCTGGTCCGCAAGCGGTGGCGATCACTGCTGCGCCGACGCGTACCCGCTGCTCAATCCCTGAGAAGCGCGATCGGATTGCCAACCGCAAGAAGCGCGGCTCCCACGGGGGCAGGCCTCCAGGCCGACGCAGAGCCGTGGAAGACCCCGGCGCCGGCCGGACTGGGCTCTCCGGACACGGGATACTCGCGCCAGTTCCGGGGGCACCACTGAGGGCCGGGCATCCCGGCCATCGCCAGACCGCGGCGAACCGGAGTTGTTCGACGAATCGTCCTGCTCCTCTGATCGAGGCTGTGGGCCATGCCAGGTCTCAGAGCCGATGGCGCGTGCCGAAGAGGCGACACCGCAGGGCCTGATCGGCCGGTGACCGGTGACCGGTGACCGGCAACCGGCGACCGGCGACGGCAGACCTGGTGGGCGGCCGTGGACAACGCCTACTACGCCGACGCCAGGGTCCGGTCGCGCACCATCTCGATGGCGAATCGCGTGAAACGCTCCACAGATCGTTGAGCTGCTTCAGCCGGCCCCCGTACAGGGGAGACGACCAGCTCGCCGCAGCCCCCACCATCCGTGGCGACAGCGCTACGCCAAGAGGGCGACAATCGGTGTCTCCGGGAACGCCTACCCTTGACCCATGACCAGCAGCAGCGACCGGAGCCGGGCAGTGGACCTTCGTTCATCCATGACGTACGAGATCCGCACCTACGGGTGCCAGATGAACGTCCACGATTCCGAGCGATTGTCCGGGCTGCTGGAGGAGGCCGGGTACGTGCGTGCGCCGGAGGGTTCCGACGGCGACGCCGACGTCGTGGTCTTCAACACATGCGCCGTGCGCGAGAACGCCGACAACCGGCTGTACGGCAACCTCGGCCGGCTGGCACCGAAGAAGGCCTCGCGCCCCGGCATGCAGATCGCGGTCGGCGGCTGCCTCGCGCAGAAGGACCGCGACACCATCGTGAAGAAGGCGCCCTGGGTGGACGTCGTCTTCGGCACGCACAACATCGGCAAGCTCCCGGTCCTGCTGGAACGCGCGCGCGTGCAGGAGGAGGCGCAGGTCGAGATCGCCGAGTCCCTGGAGGCCTTCCCCTCCACCTTGCCGACCCGGCGCGAGAGCGCCTACGCCGCCTGGGTGTCGATCTCCGTCGGCTGCAACAACACCTGCACCTTCTGCATCGTCCCGGCCCTGCGCGGCAAGGAGAAGGACCGCCGCACCGGCGACATCCTCGCCGAGATCGAGGCCCTGGTCGGCGAGGGCGTCAGCGAGATCACCCTGCTCGGGCAGAACGTCAACGCGTACGGCTCCGACATCGGCGACCGCGAGGCCTTCAGCAAGCTGCTGCGCGCCTGCGGGACGATCGAGGGCCTGGAGCGCGTCCGCTTCACCTCCCCGCACCCCCGCGACTTCACCGACGACGTCATCGCCGCCATGGCCGAGACCCCGAACGTGATGCCGCAGCTGCACATGCCGCTGCAGTCCGGGTCGGACACGGTCCTGAAGGCGATGCGCCGCTCGTACCGGCAGGAGCGCTACCTCGGGATCATCGAGAAGGTGCGGGCCGCCATCCCGCACGCGGCGATCACGACGGACATCATCGTGGGCTTCCCCGGCGAGACCGAGGAGGACTTCGAGCAGACCCTGCACGTCGTCCGCGAGGCCCGGTTCGCGCAGGCCTTCACCTTCCAGTACTCCAAGCGACCCGGCACCCCGGCCGCGACCATGGAGAACCAGATCCCCAAGGAGATCGTCCAGGCGCGCTACGAGCGGCTCGTGGCCCTCCAGGAGGAGATCTCCTGGGAGGAGAACAAGAAGCAGGTCGGCCGCACCCTGGAGCTGATGGTCGCCGAGGGTGAGGGCCGCAAGGACGGCGCCACGCATCGGCTCTCCGGCCGTGCCCCCGACAACCGCCTGGTCCACTTCTCCAAGCCGGAGCAGGAGGTGCGCCCCGGTGACGTGGTCACGGTCGAGGTGACGTACGCCGCTCCCCACCACCTCCTCGCCGAGGGCCCCGTTCTCTCCGTGCGCCGCACGCGCGCGGGGGACGCCTGGGAGAAGCGCAACGCCGCCGAGGCCGCCAAGCCGGCGGGCGTCATGCTGGGCCTGCCCACGATCGGCGTACCGGCCCCGCTGCCGGCCGCCACGGGAAGCGGCTGCGGCTGCGACTGACCGGTCCGGCCCGACTGCTTCCGGGCAGGCAGGACTGCTTCCCGCCGGTCCGGTCCGACCCCGTCCGTGCCGTCTCCGTGCCGTCCGTGCCGGTCCGACTACTTGTCGACAATCCGGACATAGGGGTATGAACTGGCGGTCAGGATCGACGGCACGCGCGCGGAGGCCGGGGAGCGGTTCGCCGAGCTGGAGTGCGACTCGGGTCCGATCACCTGCTGACCGTCCGGCGGCGTACCCTGCCGGTCATGCTTGTCGCCGCCGCAGTCTGTCCCTGTCCTCCGCTGCTCGTCCCCGAGGTCGCCGCGGGCGCCGCTCCCGAGATGGACGCCGCGCGCTCGGCCTGTGCCGACGCGCTCGGTGTGCTCGCCGCCGCCCGTCCGGACCTCCTGGTGGTCGTCGGGCCCGCCGAGCAGAGCGGACGCGGGCCGTTTCCGCAGGGCACCCCGGGTTCCTTCCGCGGCTTCGGCGTCGACGTGGAGGTACGGCTGGGCCCGGCCACGGACACCGTCCCCGCGCGCGCATTGCCGCCCTCGCTGGCCGTCGCCGCCTGGCTGCTCGGGCGGACCGGCTGGGCGGACGCCCCGATCGAGGGGCTCGGCGTCGGGGAACCCCTGGAGCCCGAGCGCTGCGTCGACACCGGCCGGGAGATCGGCGTACGGGCCGGGCGGGTGGCCCTGCTGGTGATGGGAGATGCAAGCGCGTGCCGCACGCTCAAGGCGCCGGGGTACCTGGACGAGCGGGCGGCCCCCTTCGACGCCGAGGTCGCGCGGGCGCTGGGCGCGGCGGACGTGGCCGCCGTGAAGGCGCTGGACGCCGGGCTGGCGTACGAACTGAAGGCTTCCGGCCGCGCCCCCTGGCAGGTCCTGGCAGGCGCCGCCGAGGGCACAGACCTCACCGGCGCGCTGCTGTACGAGGACGCGCCGTACGGCGTCGGGTACGTGGTCGCCACCTGGTCGTAGACCCGGCCGGCCGCAGACCCACCTGGTCGTGGCCCGGCCTGGTCGCAGACCCACCTGGTCGTGGCCCGGCCCGGTCGCAGACCCCGCTGAACCCGCCGTTCCAAGCCCACCGGCCCCGGGCGTCCGCCATTCCCGGGCGTCCGCCGTTCCCGGCCGTTCCCGTTTCTGGCCGTTCCTGTTCCTGGCCGTTCCCGGCCGCCCCCTTCCTGTTTCCGGCCGTTGGCCGTTCCCGGCCGTGGCCGTGCGCGGAAACGGCGGACGGCCGGGAGCCGATGTGCTCCTCGACCGTCCGCCGATCGGTGTTCCGACCGTGTTCCGACCGTGTGCCGATCCGGTGCGCCGTGTTCCGCCTGCCGTACAGGAGGCTCAGGAAGCCGACGGCGGCTCCTCCGGCCGGACGGGCGTCGCCGGGTCCGCGGCGGGCGTGTCCGGGCCGCTGCCCTCCTTGTGTGCGAGGCGGTCCATCGCCTCCTTGGCCTTGCCGGTGCCCGCATGGATCTTGTCGCTGTACTTGCCCTTGGTCCGCTCATCGACGGCCTTCGCGGCCTTGTCGATGCCGTGCTGGACCTTGTCCCCGTGCTGCCGCGCGAGGTCCGACACCTTGTCCTTGGCCGGGCCCAGCTTGGCCTTCATGTTGTCCAACAGACCCATGGTCCACCTTCCCTCGCGGGACAGTTACCTGCGGGCGCCCTCGCCGGCGGCGCTGTCGGCGGCCTCCTCGGCGGACTGCTGCTTGGGGATGCCGGAGCCCTCGGACGCCTCGTCCGCCCCGGCGTCCGACCGTGCCGGCACGTCCGCGTGCCCGTCTCCGGCCGAACCCTTCGCCTCCGCCGCTCCGGCTTCCTTCGCCGCCGCCTCCGACTCCGTCGATTCCGACTCTGTCGCCACCTCGGCTCCGTCCGGCTCCACACCGGCCGTCGCCTCCGTGTCCGACGTCTCCGGAGTCGCCTTCGACTTGCCGAAGATTCGAGCAAACACGCCCATTTCCACTCCCATACGGTACTCGTGCGGGCGAATTCCCGCGTCACCCGGTGCGTACGGTTGCGCCGCCCGGGTCACCGGCTCCGGCGGACCGGAGGCGGCACCTCGCCACGGGCAACGACGCGGAAACCCACTCGTCACGTAACTCGTTCGAGACCCCACCGGGAGGTTTGCGAAACTGGTGCGGTGAGCAGTGCACTCCCCACCCCCCGCGTCATCGCCGTCGTCGGACCCACCGCGGCCGGAAAGTCCGATCTCGGCGTCTTCCTGGCCCAGCAGCTCGGCGGCGAGGTCGTCAACGCCGACTCCATGCAGCTGTACCAGGGGATGGACATCGGCACCGCCAAACTGACGCCCGAGGAACGCGGCGGCGTACCGCATCACCTGCTCGACATCTGGGACGTCACGGCCACCGCCTCCGTCGCCGAGTACCAGAAGCTCTCCCGCGCCCGGATCGACGCCCTGCTCGCCGAGGGCCGCTGGCCGATCCTGGTCGGCGGTTCCGGCCTGTACGTCCGCGGGGCCGTGGACAACCTGGAGTTCCCCGGTACCGACCCCGAGGTCCGGGCCCGGCTGGAGGCGGAGCTGGCTCTGCGCGGCTCGGGCGCCCTGCACGCCCGGCTGGCCGCCGCCGACCCCGAGGCGGCCCGCGTGATCCTGCCCAGCAACGGCCGCCGTATCGTCCGGGCGCTGGAGGTGATCGAGATCACGGGTCGGCCCTTCACCGCGAACCTGCCCGGGCACGACTCGGTCTACGACACGGTCCAGATCGGCGTCGACGTAGCTCGTCCAGAACTGGACGACCGGATCGCGCGCCGCGTCGACCGGATGTGGGACGCCGGCCTCGTGGACGAGGTGCGCGCACTGGAGGCGCAGGGCTTGCGCGAGGGGCGCACGGCGTCGCGCGCGCTGGGCTACCAGCAGGTGCTCGCGGCGCTCGCCGGGGAGTGCACGGACGCGGAGGCCAGGGCCGAGACCGTACGCGCGACCAAGCGCTTCGCGCGCCGTCAGGATTCATGGTTCAGGCGGGATCCTCGGGTGCACTGGTTGAGTGGGGCCGCGGCCGACCGCGGGGAACTTCCGCACCAGGCGCTGGCGTTGGTCGAACGACCGGTTACAGCCTGATCACGTGATGGCATCGGGATGCGCCGCCGGTCATCCCGGCCTTCGGCGCCGTGCCATCATCGACCTTCGATCGACCAAGTGGAGCCTAGTTGGGAGGGCGCGTGGCGATGGAGGCCGGCCCTCGCGACACCGCACAAAGTGCCGAGCACGTCACCACCGTCGGCGCTGAACCGGATCCCGCCGAGGCCTGTCCGACCGAGGACGGACCGACGCAGAACCGGTCGGCCGTCGACCGCCCGGACGGAGGCCGTCCGACCGGCGAGCGGCTGATGGACGACCGGCTCGACGCGGACCGCTTGGACAGGGGCCGTCCGGCCGGCGGTCATCTGCCGGACGACCGGCTCGACGCGGACCGCCTGCCGGGGGACCGGCTGGCCGACGACGGCCCCTACGAGTCCCCGGACGGGGTGACCGCCGACGGACCGACGCCCGAGGAGATGTACGAGAGCGGACCCGAGGTCGAGGTCGAGCTGCGCCCGCAGCGCCGGCTGCGCATCTGGCAGCTCGCGCCCATCGTGGGCCTGTCCGCCGTCGGCTCCCTGATGTTCGCCTTCCCGCTCGCCTTCGACTTCGGCGACAGCGGTGCGGTGATCGCCATGCTGGGCCTGCTGATCTGCTCGTGCGCCGCCGGCTGGGGCATGATGGCCGCCCGCCGCGTGGGCTACACCTGGCCTGGCCTGCCCCCGCGCGGCTCCGGCCGCCGGGCCGACTGGCGGGTCGTCCTCGGGTACGTCCTGCTGGTGGCCGTGGTGGTGGTCCTGGCGGTGTGGCGCGTGGCCAGGCTCCGCTGAAGCACCCCCTCAGGGCTCCGTACCCCCACCTCCGCCCGGCCCACCCGGCGGAGCGACCCCGTACGATCGAGGGATGAGCACGCCCACGCGCATCCCCTTCCTCAAGGGGCACGGCACCGAGAACGACTTCGTGATCGTCCCGGACCCCGAGAACGCCCTCGACCTGTCCCCTGCTGCCGTCGCCGCCCTGTGCGACCGCCGGGCCGGCATCGGGGGTGACGGAGTGCTGCACGTGGTGCGGTCCGCGGCGCACCCGGAGGCGCAGGCGATGGCCGCCGAGGCCGAGTGGTTCATGGACTACCGCAACGCCGACGGCTCGGTCGCCGAGATGTGCGGCAACGGTGTTCGTGTGTTCGCGCGCTACCTCCAGCACGCCGGACATGTGGCCGAAGGTGACTTCGCGATCGCCACGCGCGCGGGCGTGCGCTCCGTCCACCTCGCGAAGGACGGGGACGTCACCGTCGGCATGGGCCGGGCGCTCCTCCCCGAGGGTGAGGTCACGGTGTCCGTCGGCGAGCACAGCTGGCCCGCGTGGAACGTGAACATGGGCAATCCGCACGCCGTTGCTTTCGTCGAGGACCTCGGGCACGCGGGCCGGCTGCTCGGCCCGCCCCCGGTCAGCCCGGCCGAGGCCTACCCGGACGGCGTGAACGTCGAGTTCGTGGTCGACCGCGGCCCCCGCCACGTCGCCATGCGCGTGCACGAGCGCGGCTCCGGCGAGACCCGCTCGTGCGGCACGGGCACGTGTGCCGTCGCCGTGGCCGCCGCCCGGCGCGACGGCGTCGACCCCGCCGTGACCGGCACCCCGGCCACGTACACCGTGGACGTGCCCGGCGGACGCCTGGTCATCACCGAGCGGCCCGACGGCCAGATCGAGATGACGGGACCCGCCGTGATCGTCGCCGAGGGCGAGATCGACGGCGAATGGCTGGAAAACGCCGTCCGCTGACCGAGCGTCAGCCCCTGTGGCACCACCACGACAGCGGCCCCGGGCGCCCGGACCAGCGGTTTCCGGTGCCCGCGGGCCGACCGTCGACCGACGGGGGCCGTTCGGAACTGCGGGCGTGCCCAGGCCAGGTGGCGCAAACCCTAAACCTCATTTCCGTCGCTCGATTGGGTGATCCGTTTCACGCTCGGCGAGAGGCGGTCGGTCACGCGTGGTGGGCTCGGTAGCATCAAGCACCGGCACGGACGGGGGAACGTTGCCATCCCTGAGCCGCGTACGCCTGGAGCCCCGTCCGCCGGTCCACGAGCCGGAGGTGCCCATGAGTGCGGAGGCCACGAACCCTGCGACCCCTGGACCGGTAGCGCCCGCAGCGGCCGCGGCGGCCACCGCCCCCGCGGTGCCCCGGGCGGACCGCAGGAAGTCCCGGCCCCGGATCGACCTGCGCAGGCTCGGCCGGGCCGCGCTGCTCGGCCCCGCCGTCCGCGGCAAACTGCCCGACGCCATCAGCCATGTCGTGGAGGCGCACCGCGCCCACCATCCCGACGCCGACCTCGACCCGCTGCGCCGTGCCTACGTCCTCGCGGAGTCCTCGCACCGAGGCCAGATGCGCAAGAGCGGCGAGCCGTACATCACCCACCCGCTCGCCGTGACCCTGATCCTCGCCGAACTCGGCGCGGAGACCACCACGCTGACGGCTTCACTGCTTCACGACACCGTCGAGGACACCGACGTGACGCTCGATCAGGTGCGGGAACAGTTCGGCGAGGAGGTTCGTTATCTGGTCGACGGGGTGACGAAACTCGAAAAGGTCGACTACGGGGCAGCCGCCGAGCCCGAGACCTTCCGCAAGATGCTCGTCGCCACCGGCAGCGATGTGCGCGTGATGTCGATCAAGCTCGCCGACCGGCTGCACAACATGCGCACGCTCGGCGTGATGCGCCCCGAGAAGCAGGCGCGGATCGCCAAGGTCACCCGCGACGTCCTCATCCCGCTCGCCGAGCGCCTCGGTGTGCAGGCCCTGAAGACCGAGCTGGAGGACTTGGTCTTCGCCATCCTCCACCCCGAGGAGTACGAGCACACCAGGGACCTCATCGCCGAGAACGCCGCCCGCCGGGACGACCCGCTCAATGAGGTCGCCGACGAGATGCGCGGCGTGCTGCGCGAGGCCGGTATCCCGGCCGAAGTCCTCATCCGCCCCCGGCACTTCGTCTCCGTCCACCGCGTGGCCCGCAAACGCGGCCGGCTGCGCGGCGCCGACTTCGGCCGCCTGCTCGTGCTCGTAGGCGAGGACGCCGACTGTTACGGAGTCCTCGGCGAACTGCACACCTGTATGACGCCGGTGGTCTCGGAGTTCAAGGACTTCATCGCCGTACCGAAGTTCAACCTGTACCAGTCGCTGCACACCGCCGTCGCCCGCCCCGACGGCCAGGTGGTCGAAGTCCTCATCCGCACCCACCAGATGCACAAGGTCGCCGAGGCCGGCGTCGTCGCGCTCGGCAACCCGTACGCCCCCGCCTCCGACCCCTCCGCCTCCGACACCCCGGCCTCCGACGCCCCCGCCGACGGCGAGCGCGCCGACCCCACTCGCCCCGGCTGGCTCTCCCGGCTCCTCGACTGGCAACAGGCCGCTCCCGACCCCGACACCTTCTGGTCGACCCTGCGCGAGGACCTCGCCCAGGACCGCGAGATCACCGTCTTCCGCCCCGACGGCGGCACCCTCGGCCTGCCCGAGGGTGCCACCTGCGTCGACGCCGCCTACGCGCAGTACGGCGAGGACGCACACGCGTGCATCGGCGCCCGGGTCAACGGCCGCCTGGCCACCCTCAGCACCGTCCTGAAGGACGGCGACACCGTCCAGCTCCTCATGGGCCAGGACCCGGCCTCCGAGCCCTCCCGCGAGTGGCTGGAGCACGCCCACACCCCGGCCGCCCGCATCGCCATCCAGCGCTGGCTGGCCACCCACCCCGGCGGCGGCACCGGGACGGAGGAGCCCAGCGGTCCGCGCACCGAACCGGCCGGCACCGCGGCCTGCGCCCGCCCCGCGGACAGCGCCCCCGCACCGAGCACGGCGCGGGAGAGCACAGCCAGGCAGACCACGGCCCGGGACAGCTCGGCGGAAGGCACCGCCCGCTCCCGGGGCGCGGACGTCCTCGCGGACCGGCCCGGCGCCGCCGTGCGGCTGGCCGGCTGCTGCACCCCCGTACCGCCCGACGAGATCACCGGTTTCGCCGTACGCGGGGGAGTGGTGACCGTGCACCGCATCGAGTGCGTCACGGTGGCGCACATGAAGAGCCGAGGGCGCGCGGAGATCGGCGTGCGCTGGGGGAATGCCACCGAGATCCGGGTCACGCTGGTCGCTGAATCGTTCGGCCGCCCCCATCTGCTCGCCGATCTCACCGAGGCGATCTCCTCCACCGGCGTCGACATCGTCTCGGCGACCGTGGAACCGCCCAGCCAGCAACGGGTACGGCACACGTACACCCTCCAGCTTCCCGACGCGGCCCACCTGCCGGCCCTGATGCGGGCCATGCGGGACGTGCCGGGCGTGTACGACGTGGCCCGCGCCCAGCACCAGGGCCCGGCCCTCTGAGCGGTGCCGGGAGGCCCCGGACCGAACCCGTTCGGGTGGGCCGGGCGCGCGTCGCCGTCGTAGCGCGGCGGCGCACTGGTAGCGGTGGTGCATGCTGCTCACCCCTCGTTCCCGCCGCACCCCCCGGATCTCCCGGCACCGCAGGGCGGCCCTGCTCGCCTCCGCAGTCTCCGTCTGCCTCCTCGCCGCCGCGGCCCCGGCCGAGCCCCTGGGCATCGGCGACCGCCTCTACCCGTACCTGGGCAACCCCGGCTACGACGTGGCGTCGTACGACCTGTCCTTCACCTACTCCGGCCGGAACGACAAGCCGCTGGACGCCGTCACCACCATCGACGCCTGGACCACCGCCGACCTGGAGCACCTCAACCTCGACTTCACGCACGGCACCGTCCGCTCCGTCGAGGTCGACGGGCGCCCCGCGGACTTCGCCGAGGCCGGCGAGGACCTGGTCGTCACGCCGGACCACCCCCTGTCCGAGGGCAGCTGGACCCGGATCACCGTGCGGCACACCAGCGACCCCGTGCCCACCAAGGACCACGACGGCGGCTGGGTGCAGACCACCGACGGACTCGCCATGGCGAACCAGGCCGACGCCGCCCACCTGGTCTTCCCGTGCAACGACCACCCGTCCGACAAGGCGATGTTCACCTTCCACATCACCGCCCCGAACGGCTACACGGCCGTCGCCAACGGACTGCCCGCCGGAGCGGACCGGGTCGGAAAGACCACCACCTGGACCTACCGCACCCAGCACCCCATGGCCACCGAACTCGCCCAGGTCTCCATCGGCCGCTCCGCCGTGCTGCATCGCGAGGGCCCGCACGGACTGCCGATGCGGGACGTCGTACCCAGCGCCGACGCCAAGGCCCTCGAACCATGGCTGGCAAAGACCCCCGACCAGATCGCCTGGATGGAGAGCAAGGTCGGCCCGTACCCCTTCGAGACGTACGGCGTGCTCATGGCGCAGGCCTCCACCGGGTTCGAGCTGGAGACCCAGACCCTCTCGCTCTTCGAGAAGAACCTGTTCACCGAGCCCGCCTATCCCAAGTGGTACATCGAGTCGATCATGGTGCACGAGCTGTCCCACCAGTGGTTCGGCGACAGCGTGAGCCCGCGCGCGTGGTCCGACGTCTGGCTCAACGAGGGGCACGCCACCTGGTACGAGGAGCTGTACGCCGAGGAGACCGCGCACCGGCCCATGGAGGACCGGATGAAGGCCGCCTACAGCGCCTCCGACAGCTGGCGCGAGGCCGGCGGCCCGCCCGCCCGGCCCAAGCCGCCCACGCCCGGCCAGAAGATCGGCATCTTCCGTCCGAACGTCTACGACGGCGCCGCGCTCGTGCTCTACGCCCTGCGCCAGGAGATCGGCCGCCCGGCCTTCGAACGGCTGGAGCGGCTCTGGGTCCGCACCCACCGGGACTCCACCGCCACCACCGCCGACTTCGTCCGGCTGGCCTCCGCGGTCTCCGGCCGCGATCTGAGGGGATTCTTCCAGGACTGGCTGTACGGCGAGAAGACCCCGCCCATGCCCGGCCACCCGGACTGGAAGGCGACGGCACCGGTCAAGGACGCCGAACCCGCCACGTCCGCGGGGTCACGGAGCGCGCAATAACACGGTGACGAGGCGGGCCGTCTCGTGCGACCATCGTCGGGTCGGCGCGAGACGGGACACGGGAATCTCCCGGGGTACTCGTACGTTATGTGAACAAGCGGTCCGGACGACCGCC
The DNA here is from genome assembly GCF_020181035.1 of Streptomyces sp. CoH27. Taxonomy (GTDB): domain Bacteria; phylum Actinomycetota; class Actinomycetes; order Streptomycetales; family Streptomycetaceae; genus Streptomyces; species Streptomyces camelliae. Next base: position 95,601 of record NZ_JAIQYY010000025.1, on the reverse strand, counting down.
GTACCGACGCCGAAACGGCACTCTCCATCGACGTAAGGATCCAATGACCTCCTCTTCTTCCCCTTCCCAGGAGACCAAGCGCCTCGCGCACGCCTATCCCGAGGGTCTTCGGGCCGATGCCCTGATGGAAGAGGACGTCGCCTGGAGCTACGAGATCGACGGCGAGCGGGACGGCGAGCAGTTCGACCGCTCCGAGCGCGCGGCCCTGCGCCGTGTGGCGGGCCTGTCCACCGAGCTGGAGGACGTCACCGAGGTCGAGTACCGCCAGCTCCGTCTGGAGCGGGTCGTGCTCGTCGGCGTGTGGACCACCGGCACCGCCCAGGACGCTGACAACTCTCTCGCGGAGCTGGCCGCCCTCGCCGAGACCGCGGGCGCGCTCGTGCTCGACGGCGTCATCCAGCGCCGCGACAAGCCCGACGCGGCCACGTACATCGGCTCCGGCAAGGCCGTCGAGCTGCGCGACATCGTCCTTGAGACCGGCGCCGACACCGTCATCTGCGACGGTGAGCTGAGCCCCGGCCAGCTGATCCAGCTGGAGGACGTGGTCAAGGTCAAGGTCATCGACCGTACGGCCCTGATCCTGGACATCTTCGCCCAGCACGCCAAGTCCCGCGAGGGCAAGGCGCAGGTCGCGCTCGCCCAGATGCAGTACATGCTGCCGAGGCTGCGCGGCTGGGGCCAGTCGCTGTCCCGGCAGATGGGTGGCGGTCGCGGCGGCCTCGCCACGCGTGGCCCCGGTGAGACCAAGATCGAGACGGACCGGCGCCGGATCCGCGAGAAGATGGCGCGGATGCGCCGGGAGATCGCGGAGATGAAGACCGGCCGCGACCTCAAGCGCCAGGAGCGCCGGCGCAACAAGGTGCCGTCCGTCGCCATCGCGGGCTACACCAACGCCGGCAAGTCCTCGCTACTCAACCGCCTCACGGGCGCCGGCGTCCTGGTCGAGAACGCCCTGTTCGCGACCCTGGACCCGACCGTCCGCCGCGCGGAGACGCCGAGTGGCCGGCTGTACACGCTGGCGGACACGGTCGGCTTCGTCCGCCATCTGCCGCACCACCTGGTCGAGGCGTTCCGCTCCACCATGGAGGAGGTCGGCGACTCCGACCTGATCCTGCACGTGGTGGACGGCTCGCACCCGAACCCCGAGGAGCAGCTCGCCGCCGTGCGCGAGGTGATCCGGGACGTCGGCGCCACCGAAGTGCCCGAGATCGTCGTGATCAACAAGGCGGACGCGGCCGACCCGCTGGTTCTCCAGCGGTTGCTGCGCGTCGAGAAGCGCTCCCTCGCGGTCTCGGCCCGCACCGGCCAGGGCATCGAGGAACTGCTCACCCTGCTCGACCAGGAGCTGCCCCGCCCCGCGGTCGAGATCGAGGCCCTCGTGCCGTACACCCACGGCAAACTCGTCGCCCGCGCCCACGCCGAGGGCGAGGTCATCTCCGAGCAGCACACGGCGGAGGGCACCCTGCTCAAGGTCCGGGTGCACGAGGAACTGGCAGCGGACCTGGCACCGTATGTTCCGGTGTCAACGGCCTGACCCGTGACGGAACGAAAGGCCCGCTCCCTGGTGAAGGGGAGCGGGCCTTTCAGCGTCCCGTAAGGGCCGCGGGCTGTATCGATATGCGGCTCCGCCGCGCGGGCGGGAACTGCCGATGACAGGCGGTCAGCCGCCCACGCGCCGTCGTCAGGCGGACGAGAAGGTGACGCGACCCCCCTTACTGCCCAGCGAACTTCTTGCTGACGGACTGATACACACCCTTGGCCACATCACCGAACCGCGGCCCGGCCAGCCAGCCCGACGACACCGGACCGATCGACGTGTTGGAAACCAGCGCGGGCTTGCCGTCCGCACCGGTCTCCACCCAGCCCCCTCCGGAGGAGCCGGCGGTCATCGTGCAGCCGATCCGGTACATCGTCGGGTCGGACTTCTGGATGGACAGCCGGCCCGGCTTGTCCGTGCACTGGTAGAGCAGCTGCCCGTCGAACGGAGCCGCCTCCGGGTACCCGGACGCGGTGATGCGGCTCACCTTCGGCACCGCCGGGGCGTTGAAGTTCACCGGCAGCGCCCCGCCGACCGTCTCCTCCAGCGACTTGCCGCCGTTGCCCTGCTCCGGCGTCACATGGATCACCGCGTAGTCGTACGAGGCACCCGAGCCGCCGGTCTCACCGCCGTTGTCGATCCACTGCTGCGAGGTCTGTGCGGCGTCGGCCCACCAGACGCCGAAGGGCGCGATCTGGGACTTGCTGGCGCTCTGCAGCTGGTCGAGCGACTTGGCGGAGTTGTTGTACGACGGCACGAAGGCCATGTTGCGGTACCAGCCGCCGTTCTTGCCGGCGTGCACACAGTGACCCGCCGTCCAGACCAGGTTGGACTTGCCCGGGTGTGCGGGGTCCTCCACGACCGTGCCCGAGCACACCATGTGGCCCTCGGGGGAGTCGAAGAACACCTTGCCCGACGTGGCCGCGTTCACGTGGTACGGCGCCGCCACCGCCTGCGCCTTCACCGGCTGCGGGGTGGGGTCCGTCACGCCCTGGTCGCCGGAGATGTCGTTGTCGTTGACGCCCTTGGTCGGGTCGTTGGCGTGACGCATCCGGTCCGGGTCCCACAGACCCTTGATGATCGGGTTGACGAAGTCGTTGGCCTCGCGCAGCCAGTCCTGCTTGTTCCAGTTCTTCCAGGCGCCGTTCTTCCACTTGTCGATATCGATCCCGTGCTCCTTCAGCTTCTGCTTCAGGTCGTCCGGGATCCTGATCTTGCCGTCGCCGGCCGCGGCCGCGGAGGCGGACGGCTTGCTGTCGGCGTTGTCGTCGCCGTTGCAGGCGGTGGCGGTCATCGCCAGCGCCGAGACGAGGGCGACCGCCGCGAGCGAGCTGGAGGTGCGGCGGGTGCCCCTCCCTCGCCGAACGGTGAACGACGGCCGTATGGATCGCATGCTCTTGACTCCCCCTGTGCTGAAGGAACTCGGCGCTTGTGCCGTGCCACCGACGCCGAACTCATGAGGAGTTCATGCCGGTCTCACGGCGTTCTTGGAACGGCGTCCCACACTATGCCCTCGCTGTGGGGGTCTTCCGATGGAACGGCAACGGTTCGGCTACAGCCGTCTGACCTGGCCGATCCTCGGTGGGCGTACCGATGTGACAGCCACTCACCCCGCCCGGTCGCCGAACCCCCCGACGTTTCCCGCTCACATGGCAATCTTCTGCCCTTGACCCGTAACCCGCCGGGCGGTCCGCGGTTGTAGCGGTGGGGGGCCAGCTGCCTGTCTTCGGTCCCCGCGGATCAACTCGCCTCTGAACAGCGGGGAGGACAGCGAGCCGTGGCCGTTACGGAGTCGGTGGCTGGGGGTGCGCCCGGGGAAGCGCGTGGTGTGCACGAGGGGATCCTCAGACGCCAGTCGGCGCGGGAGTCCTCCGCCCGCACGTATGCCAGGGCGCTGCCCATCGTCCCGGTCCGGGCGCGCGGGCTCACCATCGAGGGCGCCGACGGTCGCCGCTACCTGGACTGCCTTTCCGGCGCCGGCACCCTCGCCCTCGGCCACAACCACCCGGTCGTGCTGGAGGCCATCCGCAGGGTCCTGGACTCCGGCGCCCCCCTCTCCGTCCTGGACCTGGCGACTCCCGTCAAGGACGCCTTCATCACCGAGCTCTTCCGCACCCTCCCTCCCGGCCTCGCGGACCGGGCCCGCGTCCAGTTCTGCGGACCGGCCGGCACCGACGCGGTCGAGGCCGCGCTGAAGCTGGTCCGGGCCGCGACCGGCCGCACCGGCATCCTCGCCTTCACCGGCGCCTATCACGGCATGACCGCCGGCGCCCTGGCCGTCTCCGGCGGCGCCCGCGACATCCAGGTCGCCCGCCTGCCCTACCCGCAGGACTACCGCTGCCCCTTCGGCGTCGGCGGCCCCTACGGCGCCGAACTCGCCGCCCGCTGGACCGAGTCCCTCCTCGACGACCCCAAGTCCGGCGTACCGCTGCCCGCCGGCATGATCCTCGAACCCGTGCAGGGCGAGGGCGGGGTGATCCCCGGACCGGACGACTGGCTGCGCCGTATGCGCCGGCTCACGGCCGACCGCTCCATCCCGCTGATCGCCGACGAGATCCAGACCGGAGTCGGCCGGACCGGCGCCTTCTGGGCCGTCGGCCACAGCGGTATCACCCCCGACGTCATGGTCCTGTCCAAGGCCATCGGTGGCAGCCTTCCGCTGGCCGTGATCGTCTACCGCGACGTCCTCGACGTCTGGCAGCCCGGCGCCCACGCGGGCACCTTCCGCGGCAACCAGCTCGCCATGGCCGCGGGCACCGCCACGCTCGCTCACGTCCGCGAGAACGGCCTCGCCGCCCGAGCCGCCACCCTCGGCTCCCGCATGCTCACCCAACTCGCCGAACTCTCCGCCCAGTTCGCCTGTGTCGGTGAGGTACGGGGACGCGGACTGATGATCGGGGTCGAGCTGGTCCACCCGGACGGCGAGCCGGTGCCCCCGGGCGGCGACGGCGACGGTGCCGGCGACAGCGCCGCGCCCGGTGACCACGCCCACGGGACCGTCGCTCCGGCACCCGCCCGCACCCCGCGCCCGGCGGCTCCCGAACTCGCCGCAGCCGTGCAACGCGAGTGTCTCCAGCGCGGGTTGATCGTCGAACTCGGCGGCCGGCACACGTCCGTGGTCCGGCTGCTGCCCCCGCTGACGATCAGTGACGAGCAGGCTGCGGCCGTGCTGGACCGCCTGGCGGATGCGGTCGCGGCAGTGGCCCGCCGCCACGAGAAGCACGGCCCCCAGCACTCCCCACAGAAGGACTCCCAGCGCGGTCCGCAGCGCGACTCCCAGCAAGGTCCGCAGTGCGGCCCCCAGCACGGCCGGCGGCACGGACCTGCCCAGCGCGCCGGCTGAGCCCCGCACCGCCACCGTCCGGTCCCTCCCCTCCCTGCCGCAGGCCCTCGTCACCGCGAGTCCCCGGCGCCGCGAGCCACTGCGCCGCCCACGGCCACCGCAGGCCACCAGGGAACGCCCACCGGGCGACAGCACGAGCCCCGCACCCACCAGCCGGCCCCGAGGAACCGTCATGAACGCCACCCCCACTCCCGACGGCAGCTCCGGTTCTCCCGAAGAACAGGGAGACTCCGGCACCCCGCCCTCGTCCGTCCCGCTCGCCGAGTCGGTTCCCCAGCAGAAGCGGCGCACCGCGGACCTCACCCGGGTGACGGAGCCCGGCGCCGACCTGCTGGAGGACCCCGACCCGCGCACCGCGGCCCAGTGCGCTGCCACGGAGAACCTGCTGCGGTGCTGGGTGCGCGAGAGCGACCTCGCGGCACCCACGAGCGGCACCCTCCGCCTTCCGCTTCCCGCCAGCGGCACCTCCCTCCTCGTACCGGTCCGCTACTGGTCCCCGACGGGCTGGCACCGCTTCGGCCCGCCCCGCCTCACTCACGCACCCGATTCCGCCCCTCCTCTCGACGCCGTCACGCTGGCCGCGCTGCTCACCCGGGAGACGCCCGCCGCCCCGCCCGCTGCCCCAGCCCGCGCCGCGAGCGGCCGCGGCGACGACGGCGACCTCGTGGCCAGGGTCGCCGACTCCCTGCGCCGCACCGCGACCTTCATCCGCGCCCGCCGGGAACACCCCACCGAGGTCCCCGATCTCTTCCTCGGCGCCGAGCAGGCCCTCCTCCTCGGGCACCCCCTGCACCCGACCCCCAAGAGCCGCGAAGGCCTGAGCGAGTCCGAAGCCGCCCTGTACTCACCCGAAGTGCACGGCTCCTTCCCGCTGCACTGGATGGCTGTCTCCCCCTCTCTGCTCGCCACCGACTCGGCATGGACCGAGCGCGGCCGCCCCGTCCCCGCCGACCACCTCACCCGGCGCCTGGCCGGCCCCGGACTTCCCCTGCCCGACGGATACGCCGCGCTGCCGCTGCACCCGTGGCAGGCCCGCGAGCTGCGCCACCGCGCACCCGTCGCCGCCCTGCTGGACTCCGGCCTCCTCCGCGACCTCGGCGCCTACGGCGCCGCCTGGCACCCCACCTCCTCCGTACGTACGGTCCACCGATCCGGCGCCCCCGCGATGCTCAAGCTGTCGCTGGGCCTGCGCATCACCAACTCCCGCCGCGAGCACCTGCGCAAGGAGCTCCACCGCGGAGTCGAGGTGCACCGGCTGCTGCGCACCGGCCTGTCCCGGCAGTGGCTGGCGGATCACCCGGGCTTCGACATCGTCCGTGACCCGGCCTGGCTGGCCGCCGACGACCCGGACGGCCGTCCCGTGCCCGGACTCGACGTGCTGATCCGGCACAATCCGTTCGCCCCGGCCGACGACGTCGGCTGCGTCGCCGGGCTCGTCTCGCCCCGACCCCTCGCCGAGCCCGGCGACACCCCTTCCGCGCCGCGAGCCACCTGGCCGATGGGATCCCGGCTGGCCCAGCTCGTGGCACGGCTGGCCGCTCGTACCGGCCGACCCATGGGAGCCGTTGCCGCGGAGTGGTTCCTGCGCTACCTGGAGCAGGTCGTCCGGCCCGTGCTCTGGCTGGACGGAGAGGCCGGCATCGCCCTCGAAGCCCATCAGCAGAACACCCTGCTCCTGCTCGACCGCGACGGCTGGCCGGCCGGTGGCCGCTACCGCGACAACCAGGGCTACTACTTCCGCGAGTCCCGGCGGGCCGAACTGGACACCCGGCTGCCCGGCATCGGTGAGCGCAGCGACACCTTCGTCTCCGACGAGGTCACCGACGAGCGCTTCGTCTACTACCTCGCCGTCAACAACGTGCTGGGGCTGATCGGCGCCTTCGGCTCCCAGCGCCTTGCCGACGAACGCCTGCTCCTCGCCGCTTTCCGCCGCTTCCTCACGGACCTCGCCTCGGGGCCCGCCCCACTGCGCACGTCCCTGCCCCGCCGCCTGCTCGACTCACCCGTCCTGCGCTGCAAGGCCAACCTGCTGACCCGGCTGCACGGCCTGGACGAACTCGTCGGCCCGGTCGACACCCAGTCCGTCTACGTCACGATCACCAACCCCCTTCATTCCTGAGCAATCCGCACCGCCCGACCGCATTTCCCGAGGACCACGACCCACCTCGCCTCCTGAGAGGAGCGCACCGTGCCTCCCACCGACGCGACCGCCGGCAACAGCCCCGCCCGCGTTCACCCGGGCGTCCCTGCCCACCCCGACCCCCCAGCGGACGGCGCCGGCAGCCGAGACACGCCATTCACCGGGTTCACCATCGAGGCCGACGACGAGGACGTGGAGGACACCCTCGACCTGCACCTGCCCGCCGACTTCCTTGCCCGTTTCGTCGCGGGGACTGCCTGCCTTCTCGACCGGCTTCCCACGTGGGGGCCGGTCGTCACCCCCGTCGGCTTCTTCCACCTTGTGCCGGTGCGTATCGACGACGACCTGCCCCTCGTACACCGCTGGATGAACGACCCCGAGGTCGCCCGGTCCTGGGAGCTGGCCGGGTCCCAGAGCCGGACCGAGGAGCACCTACGGGCCCAACTCGACGGCGACGGGCGGAGCGTGCCGTGTCTCGGTGTACTGGACGGCACACCGATGAGCTACTGGGAGATCTACCGGGCGGACCTGGATCCACTCGCCCGCCACTATCCGGCCCGTCCGCACGACACCGGGATCCATCTCCTCGTCGGTGGGGCCGCGGATCGCGGGCGGGGGCTCGGATCCGCCCTGCTCCGAGCCGTCGCCGACCTCATCCTCGATCGGCGCCCGGCATGCGCCCGCGTCGTAGCGGAACCCGATCTTCACAACACCCCCTCTGTCGCGGCTTTCCTGAGCGCTGGATTCCGGTTCGTCGCCGAGGTGGATCTGCCCGGCAAGCGGGCCGCCCTCATGATCCGGGACCGAGTCCTGCGCGATGTTCTGTAGCGCTGAGTGACCGAGCGTTCACAGATTGAACGTCTCCCGTTCCGGCGAGGTTCCCGCTCGGTCAGAAAATTCCGCGGCGGCCGAGAAACCCAAGAATCGTCCGCTGCCTCCGCCCCTCTTCCTCCCGTCCCACCAGGAGCCAGGCCGTGACCCCGCCCCCCGTTCCCGCCTTGACCGCTCGTTTGTCGGTGCCGGGCCGTAGGGTGGTCGGGCTATGACGAAGCCCTCACTCCCCGAACTCCTGCATGCCGCTGTCACCGCTGTCGGCGGCACGGAGCGCCCCGGCCAGGTGACCATGGCCGAATCGGTCGCCGAGGCGATCGATGACGGATCCCACCTGCTGGTCCAGGCCGGCACCGGCACCGGAAAGTCGCTGGGCTATCTCGTGCCCGCGCTCGCGCACGGGGAGAGAGTGGTCGTGGCGACGGCCACGCTGGCACTGCAGCGCCAGCTCGTGGAACGCGACCTGCCGCGCACGGTGGACGCCCTGCACCCGCTGCTGCGCCGCCGCCCGGAGTTCGCGATGCTGAAGGGCCGGTCGAACTATCTGTGCCTGCACCGGCTGAACGAGGGCATGCCGCAGGACGAGGAGGACGGTCTCTTCGACCAGTTCGAGGCCGCCGCGCCCACCAGCAAGCTGGGCCAGGACCTGCTGCGGCTGCGTGACTGGGCGGACGAGACCGAGAACGGCGACCGGGACGATCTCACCCCGGGTGTCTCGGACCGCGCCTGGGCGCAGGTGTCGGTGTCCTCGCGGGAGTGCCTGGGCGCGACGAAGTGCGCCTACGGCGCCGAGTGCTTCGCGGAGATGGCCCGCGAGCGTGCCAAGCTCGCCGAAGTCGTCGTCACGAACCACGCCCTGCTCGCCATCGATGCCATCGAGGGTGCCCCGGTCCTGCCTCAGCACGAGGTGCTGATCGTGGACGAGGCCCATGAGCTCGTCTCCAGGGTCACCGGCGTCGCCACCGGCGAGCTCACCTCGGGCCAGGTCAACCGCGCCGTGCGCCGCGCAGCCAAGCTCGTCAACGAGAAGGCCGCCGATCAGCTCCAGACCGCCGCCGAGGGCTTCGAGCGGCTGATGGAGCTGGCCCTGCCGGGCCGTCTGGAGGAGATCCCGGAGGACCTCGGGTACGCCCTGATGGCGCTGCGGGACGCGGCCCGCACGGTCATCTCCGCGATCGGCGCGACGCGCGACAAGTCGGTGCAGGACGAGGACGCGGTCCGCAAGCAGGCGCTGGCCTCGGTGGAGACGGTGCACGACGTGGCGGAGCGCGTCCTGAACGGCTCGGAGTGGGACGTCGTCTGGTACGAGCGGCACGACCGCTTCGGCGCGTCCCTGCGGATCGCCCCCATGTCGGTCTCGGGCCTGCTCAGGGAGAAGCTCTTCGCGGACCGCGCGGTCGTCCTCACCTCCGCCACCCTGAAACTGGGCGGCGACTTCAACGGGGTCGGCGCCTCCCTGGGGCTGGGCCCCGAGGGTGCGGAGGGCGAGGACCTGCCCAAGTGGAAGGGCGTCGACGTCGGCTCACCCTTCGACTACCGCAAGCAGGGCATCCTCTACGTCGCCAAGCACCTCTCGCGCCCGGCGCGGGACGGCGAGCGCTCGGACATGCTCGACGAGCTGACCGAACTCATCCAGGCGGCCGGCGGTCGCACACTGGGTCTGTTCTCCTCGATGCGGGCCGCCCAGCTCGCCGCGGAGGAGCTGCGCTCGCGGATTCCGGAGTTCCCGATCCTGCTCCAGGGCGAGGAGACCCTCGGTGAGCTGATCAAGAACTTCGCGGCCGACCCCAGGACATGCCTCTTCGGCACGCTCTCGCTGTGGCAGGGCGTCGACGTCCCGGGGCCCAGCTGCCAGCTGGTCGTCATGGACAAGATCCCGTTCCCGCGCCCCGACGACCCGCTGATGAGCGCCCGGCAGAAGGCGGTCGAGGAGGCGGGCGGCAACGGCTTCATGGCGGTTGCCGCCACCCACGCGGCCCTGCTCATGGCCCAGGGCGCGGGCCGCCTCGTCCGTGCGTCAGGGGACCGGGGCGTGGTCGCCGTACTGGACCAGCGGCTGGCCACCGCGCGCTACGGCGGCTATCTGAAGGCGTCACTGCCGGACTTCTGGTACACCACGGACCGTAACCAGGTGCGCAAGTCGCTCGCG
>NZ_JAIQYY010000025.1:77067-85477 GCF_020181035.1 Streptomyces sp. CoH27 | reverse complement strand
CACCCCCGCGATGCCAAGGGGCCGCGGACCACCCCCGGACACAGCAGGGCCCCGGAACCGGCGCAGGGGTTCCGGGGCCCGGTCAGGGAGCGAACCGGTCGGCCGGTCCGCTCGTGGCAGGGGTCACACGCGCCGCAGCACCGCGACGACCTTGCCCAGGATGGTCGCGTCGTCGCCGGGGATCGGTTCGTACGCCGCGTTGTGCGGGAGGAGCCACACGTGGCCGTCCTCGCGCTTGAAGCGCTTGACGGTGGCCTCGCCGTCGAGCATGGCTGCGACGATGTCGCCGTTCTCGGCGACGGGCTGGCGGCGCACGGTGACCCAGTCGCCGTCGCAGATCGCGGCTTCGATCATGGAGTCGCCGACGACCTTGAGGACGAACAGCTCACCGTCACCGACGAGCTGGCGGGGGAGAGGGAAGACGTCCTCGACGGACTCCTCGGCGAGGATGGGCCCACCGGCGGCGATCCGGCCGACCAGCGGGACGTACGACGCGGCGGGTTTGCCGGCGGTGTCCGTGGGCTGCACGGTCACGGCCTGGTCGGAGCCGCGGACCTCGTATGCGCGTGGGCGGTGCGGGTCGCGGCGCAGGAAGCCCTTGCGCTCCAGCGCCATCAGCTGATGCGCGACGGAGGAGGTGCTGGAGAGGCCGACGGCCTGACCGATCTCCCGCATGGACGGCGGGTAACCCCGGCGCTGCACGGAATCCCGGATGACTTCGATCACGCGGCGCTGCCGGTCCGTGAGCCCGGAGCTGTCCGCCCGGATTCCTGGAGGTCGGCCCGGCAAGGAGCGCTTGTGCTCGGGATTCGTGGCTTCGTTCATCGCGTGTACCGGCTCGACTCGGCCCTGGGAGCGGTCCTGGGCGGTGATGGTGGCACTGTCTGCGGTGGTGGTCACGTCGGCCCCTCTCGATGGTCTCCCTGCTGGACAACGGTAGTTGCTTTCGAAAGGTTGCGCCAAACACACGTTCGAGTGAAAAAGTGCGATTCACCTGACGCGATCATGTGTCTGGGTGTATAGCCAACGCGCCGTCCGGCGGACAAAAGCGTCCATTGTTGTACTCTTCACCGCCGGGGTACCGACCTCGTGAGTCGTGTCCCCAGTCTGCCATCCGGAATCCGGCCGACCGGGATCCGGGCCCGTTCCGCGCCGGAGTCTCACGCGTCCTCCGTGTGGCGCCCACGGTATATCCCTAAGTGTCGCGGCCGTAGGGCTCCGTACCGCGTGTCCCCGCCCGGTCACGGACGGCGTCGGCCTCGCCGGTCGTACGGCTGTGACACGCGTGTCTGCCTCGGTGTATGCGCCAAGCCCCACATGTAGTGGTTGGATGGCTACAGCAGCCCACAAGTTGTGGTCCCCCGGGTCTGAGACGGTTCCGCGATCGCCTATGCTTAGGGCTGCTTCGCGGGGCCCATGGGCTCGGCGAGGTTGTTGAGTCTGCTGTGAGGAGGGTTGGAGATCATGCACTGCCCCTTCTGCAGGCACCCCGACAGCCGTGTGGTCGACAGTCGTACGACCGATGACGGCACGTCGATCCGCCGGCGCCGCCAGTGCCCCGACTGCTCCCGTCGTTTCACGACCGTGGAGACGTGCTCGCTCATGGTGGTCAAGCGGTCCGGAGTCACCGAGCCTTTCAGTCGTACCAAGGTCATCAACGGCGTGCGCAAGGCATGCCAGGGACGGCCTGTCACCGAGGACGCACTCGCCCAGCTCGGCCAGCGGGTCGAGGAGGCGGTGCGCGCCACCGGGAGTGCCGAGCTGACCACCCACGACGTGGGGCTGGCCATACTCGGCCCGTTGCAGGAGCTCGACCTCGTCGCCTTTCTGCGATTCGCCTCCGTCTACCGGGCGTTCGACTCGCTTGAGGACTTCGAGGCCGCCATCGCGGAGCTGAGGGAGGCGACGCGAGGCCCCGCCGTGGGCGACGACGACGCGGGAGCGGGGAGCCAGGAAGAGCATCGCGGGCCCGGCGGGACCACCCAGGTCCCCGAGCCCGCCCACGCCGCCGACTGACCGGCGGGCCGGAAGCCCTGGGGAGACCCGGGTTCCGGCCGGGAGGCGGCGATCCAGGACCTGTTGCGGGTGGCAGTTGAGGGTGCCCGCAGCACAAGACAGAACACCGTGCCACGGGAACAAACGGGGCACTTCAGGGCGTTTTCGCCCGTAGAGGGAGGCGGCATGACAGAGACGGCGAGCGGTCCGGCACGAGGTTCCCGAGCCAAGGGCGGCAAGGCGGGAAACAAGGGACTGCACATCGAGCGCATCCACACCACCCCCGGCGTACACCCGTACGACGAGGTCGAGTGGGTGAGCCGTGACGTCGTCATGACCAACTGGCGCGACGGCTCGGTCAACTTCGAGCAGCGTGGCGTCGAGTTCCCCGACTTCTGGTCGGTGAACGCGGTCAACATCGTCACCAGCAAGTACTTCCGCGGTGCCGTCGGCACCCCGCAGCGCGAGGTCAGCCTCAAGCAGCTGATCGACCGCATCGTGAAGACGTACCGGAAGGCCGGCGAGGACTACAAGTACTTCGCCTCGCCCGCCGATGCCGAGATCTTCGAGCACGAGCTGGCCTACGCCCTCCTGCACCAGATCTTCAGCTTCAACAGCCCCGTCTGGTTCAACGTGGGCACCCCGCAGCCCCAGCAGGTCTCCGCCTGCTTCATCCTGTCCGTCGACGACTCCATGGAGTCGATCCTCGACTGGTACAAGGAAGAGGGCATGATCTTCAAGGGCGGCTCCGGCGCCGGCCTGAACCTGTCGCGCATCCGTTCTTCCAAGGAGCTGCTCTCCTCCGGCGGCAACGCCTCCGGCCCCGTCTCCTTCATGCGCGGCGCCGACGCCTCTGCCGGCACCATCAAGTCCGGTGGCGCCACCCGCCGCGCCGCCAAGATGGTCGTGCTCGATGTCGATCACCCCGACATCGAGGACTTCATCGAGACCAAGGTCAAGGAAGAGGAGAAGATCCGCGTCCTGCGCGACGCGGGCTTCGACATGGACCTGGGCGGCGACGACATCACCTCCGTCCAGTACCAGAACGCCAACAACTCGGTCCGCGTGAACGACGAGTTCATGAAGGCCGTCGAGGACGGCGGCAACTTCGGTCTGCGCGCGCGTATGACCGGAGAGGTCATCGAGGAGGTCGACGCCAAGGCTCTCTTCCGCAAGATCGCCGAGGCCGCGTGGGCCTGCGCCGACCCGGGCATCCAGTACGACGACACCATCAACACCTGGCACACCTGCCCCGAGTCCGGCCGGATCACCGCGTCGAACCCGTGCAGCGAGTACATGCACCTGGACAACACGTCCTGCAACCTGGCCTCGCTGAACCTGATGAAGTTCCTGCAGGACGACGGCAAGGGCCACCAGTCCTTCGAGGCCGAGCGCTTCCAGAAGGTCGTCGAGCTGGTCATCACCGCGATGGACATCTCGATCTGCTTCGCGGACTTCCCGACCCAGAAGATCGGCGAGAACACGCGCGCGTTCCGCCAGCTCGGCATCGGCTACGCCAACCTCGGCGCCCTGCTGATGGCCACCGGCCACGCCTACGACTCCGACGGCGGGCGCGCCCTGGCCGGCGCGATCACCTCCCTGATGACGGGCACGGCCTACCGCCGCTCCGCCGAGCTGGCCGCGGTCGTCGGGCCGTACGACGGCTACGCCCGCAACGCCGACGCCCACAAGCGCGTCATGGCGCAGCACGCCGACGCCAACGGCAAGGCCGTCCGCATGGACGACCTGGACACCCCGGTGTGGGCCGCCGCCACGGAGGCCTGGCAGGACGTCGTCCGTCTCGGTGAGAAGAACGGTTTCCGTAACTCCCAGGCGTCCGTCCTCGCCCCGACCGGCACCATCGGTCTCGCGATGTCCTGCGACACCACCGGTGTCGAGCCCGACCTGGCGCTGGTGAAGTTCAAGAAGCTGGTCGGCGGCGGCTCGATGCAGATCGTCAACGGCACCGTCCCGCAGGCCCTGCGCCGCCTGGGCTACCAGGAGGAGCAGATCGAGGCGATCGTCGCCCACATCGCCGAGCACGGCAACGTGATCGACGCCCCCGGCCTGAAGCACGAGCACTACGAGGTCTTCGACTGCGCCATGGGCGAGCGCGCCATCTCCCCGATGGGCCACGTCCGCATGATGGCCGCGATCCAGCCGTGGATCTCCGGCGCCATCTCCAAGACGGTCAACATGCCGGAGACGGCGACCGTCGAGGAGGTCGAGGAGATCTACTTCGAGGCCTGGAAGCTGGGCGTCAAGGCACTCGCGATCTACCGCGACAACTGCAAGGTCGGCCAGCCGCTCTCCGCCAAGAAGAAGGAGGACGCGAAGGCCGAGATCGCCGAGAAGGCCGAGGAGACGATCCGTACCGCGGTCGAGAAGGTGGTCGAGTACCGCCCGGTCCGCAAGCGCCTCCCCAAGGGCCGCCCTGGCATCACCACCTCCTTCACGGTCGGCGGCGCCGAGGGCTACATGACCGCCAACTCCTACCCGGACGACGGTCTCGGCGAGGTCTTCCTGAAGATGTCCAAGCAGGGCTCGACTCTCGCGGGCATGATGGATGCCTTCTCCATCGCGGTCTCCGTCGGCCTGCAGTACGGCGTGCCGCTGGAGACGTACGTCTCGAAGTTCACCAACATGCGCTTCGAGCCGGCCGGCATGACCGATGACCCGGACGTGCGGATGGCGCAGTCGATCGTCGACTACATCTTCCGCCGTCTGGCGCTGGACTTCCTGCCCTTCGAGACCCGCTCCGCGCTCGGCATCCACTCCGCCGAGGAGCGCCAGCGCCACCTGGAGACGGGTTCGTACGAGCCCGCCGACGACGAGGTCGACGTCGAGGGCCTGGCCCAGTCGGCGCCGCGCACTCAGGAGCTGAAGGCGGTCGCCACGCCGAAGGCCGGGTCCGAAGCGGCCAAGCCCGCCCCGAAGCAGGCCCACACCAGCGCCGAGCTGGTGGAGATGCAGCTGGGCATCCAGGCCGACGCCCCGCTGTGCTTCTCCTGCGGCACGAAGATGCAGCGGGCCGGTTCCTGCTACATCTGCGAGGGCTGCGGCTCGACCAGCGGCTGCAGCTGATGACACGCGGTAGCTGAAGTAAGGGGCGTCGGCCATTGCCGGCGCCCCTTACCCGTGGTCGTGGGTCAGGGCTGGTGCGCCCTGCCCATGACGCGGGTGAACGTCGCGGGGTCCTCCTCGAACCCGTGCACGCCAGGACGGAAGGTCCAGTCTCCGGAGCCGTCCCGCGCGAACTCGGCGATCGTGGCCGCCGTCGCCCCGAGGACCGAGCCGAAGTCGTCCTCGGCGAGTACGGTGTAGCCCTCCCGGACCCGCATGGCCGGATTCAGCACATGGACGAACGTCTTGTGCCCGGGCCGCTGTTGGATGACCACACCGACCACCACGCGCGCGTACCGGTCGGCCAGCCGGTCCAGCTCCAGCGTCATGACCTCGTCCCAGCCGAAGCCCCTGCCGTCGGTGCTGTCCCGGTTGAGGAAGATCGTGCCGTCGGGCGAGCGGCTGTCGAAGTGCACCAGATAGGCTGGCGTCCCGTAGGCATCGTCCGAGGTGAACGTCGCAGCGACGATGTCGAGATCAGTGGGCGGCTGACCCGCCGGGCTCGGATCCCATTTCACCGCCACCTCGATCTTGCGGAGTCCCTTGCTGAAGCCGGACAACGGGCTTCCCCTTCCCCCTGTGACTGCTCTGTCCCCAACTCGCGTGGAGCCAGGGCTCTTTGCCCATCGTGCCACGCGCGCGGGGCGCATGCGCGGGTGATCTCCGCCGGAGCGTGACCGGCGCCACGTCCGCTGGCCTTACGATGGCGCGGTGCTGGTCAAGTGGATTCGCTGCACCGTGGTGGACCGCCGCGGCTTCGAGCGGGGGCAGCGGAAATGGGCGGGGCTTCTGGGGGAGCCGGGTTTTCGGGGGCAGGGCGGAGGGTGGAGCCGGCAGCGGCCGGGCGTGGCGCACATCTTCGCCTTCTGGGAGAGCCGCGCCTTCTACGACTCCTTCATGGCCCGCTCGCACGACCGCCTGGCCTCCGCCCAGTCCGGCACGTTCAAGGACGCCCAGGTCAAGCTCTTCGAGTACCGCTTCGACGTGAAGACGGGCTTCGAGCCGAGGTTCACCGACGCCGACCTGATCCGGGTGGCCCTGTGCCAGGTCCACGAGGAGCGCGTGGAGCACTTCACCCTCATGCAGGAGAAGGTCTGGAACCCCGCGATGGCCGGTTCGCCCGGCATGATCCGCGGCATGTTCGCCGAGGCCCCCGACCAGGAGTTCCTGATCCTGTCGATGTGGCGCTCGGCGGCCGAACACGGCAAGTACCGCACCGAGCGCGTGGAACGCCTCGCCCTGCGCGCCCAGACCGAGGCCGACGTCGCGGCGCTCTCCGGTGACATCGTGGATCTGGAACCCTCCTGGACGGTCTGAGCATCGGGCGCGCTGGTCTCCCCGACCGGGTCGGTTTGAAGAGCAAACTCATCCCTGGAGGGGCCAGGGGGGCCGAATCCGTGTGACCTACGCCGTATGGAGCCCGTACGAGTGCTCGACTTCCCCTCACTCGATCTAGGGTTTTGGCATGGCACGACCACGGCGCATCGTCCTTGTCCGGCACGGCGAGTCCACGGGCAACGTCGACGACTCCGTGTACGAGCGCGAGCCCGACCACGCGCTCGCGCTGACCGAGCGGGGCTGGCGACAGGCCGAAGAGACCGGCAAGGGGCTCAGGGAACTCTTCGGCCGGGAACGCGTGAGCGTGTACGTCTCCCCGTACCGCCGTACACACGAGACGCTCCGCGCCTTCCATCTCGACCCCGACCTCATACGTGTCCGGGAGGAGCCGCGGCTGCGCGAACAGGACTGGGGCAACTGGCAGGACCGTGACGACGTCCGCCTGCAGAAGGTCTACCGGGACGCGTACGGCCACTTCTTCTTCCGGTTCCCGCAGGGCGAGTCCGGCGCCGACGTGTACGACCGGGTCGGCGGCTTCCTGGAGAGCCTGTTCCGCAGCTTCGAGGCCCCCGACCACCCGCCGAACGTGCTCCTGGTGACGCACGGGCTCGCGATGCGGCTGTTCTGCATGCGCTGGTTCCACTGGACCGTCGCGGAATTCGAGTCGCTGTCCAACCCCGGGAACGCGGAGATGCGGATGCTCGTTCTCGGAGAGGACGGCAAGTACACGCTCGACCGGCCCTTCGAGCGCTGGCGAGATCCGGTGCCGTACTGGGTGAACGGATAGAGTGGCAGAGCGATGACCGCTGACTCCTCTTCCTCCGGGCGCCTGGAGCGCGCCCTGGCGAGCCTGCGCGGACTGGCCGTGGGGGACTCCCTGGGCTCCCAGTTCTTCGTTCCGGCGCACTATCCCCTGCTGAAGCGGCGCGAGCTGCCGCCGGGTCCCTGGCAGTGGACGGACGACACCGAGATGGCCTGCTCCGTGGTCGCTGTTCTCGCCGCCCACCACCGCATCGACCAGGACGCGCTGGCCCGCTCCTTCGCCGACCATCACGACTTCGACCGGGGCTACGGGCCCGCGGTCAACCGTCTGCTGCGCCTCGTCCGGGAGGGCGGGGACTGGCGTGAGCTGGCCGCCGGGCTCTTCAACGGACAGGGGTCCTGGGGCAACGGAGCCGCGATGCGCATCGCCCCGCTGGGCGCCTGGTACGCGGACGATCCGGAGCAGGCGACCCACCAGGCGGAGATCTCGGCCTACCCCACCCATCAGCATCGCGAGGCCGTGGTCGGGGCCATGGCTGTGGCCGCCGCCGCGGCCCTGGTCGGCTCCCTGGAGGGGCCGCCGAGCCCCGAGGCGCTCCTCGACGGCGTCGTCGCGCTGGTGCCGAAGAGCGCAGTCGGCCAGGGACTGAGGCGCGCCCGCGACATGCTGGACTATGGCGACGCGGGCACCGTCGCGGCCGTCCTCGGCTGCGGACGCCGCACGACGGCCCATGACACCGTCCCCTTCGCCCTGTGGTCCGCCGCACGCAACCTCGGGAATTACGAGGCCGCGTTCTGGACGACCGCCCAGGTGGGCGGCGACGTGGACACCACCTGCGCGATCGTGGGCGGCGTGCTCGCCGCCGGCAAGGCGGGCACACCCCCCGCAGCGTGGACGGAGCGGGCCGAGGCCCTGCCGGACTGGGTACCGACGGGGCTCTGACGGGGCGCCGGGCGAGCCTGGCGGATGTCGGCCCTGCGGCTGCGGGGCGGGCGCCTGGTGGCGGCCGGTGAGGGCAGACCTTCGCGCAGGCGCAGGTCCTCATGAAAGCTCTCCGTGATTGCCGGGAACTCTCTGTGACAACCGCACGTTCTTCCCGTATCCGCTGGATGTCCGGCACTTCGGTACGGGCTGGGTGGGGAGTCGGAGCAGTGGGTCGGAGGGGATGTGTGATGGCATTCGTGTCCTGGG
>NZ_JAIQYY010000025.1:0-76961 GCF_020181035.1 Streptomyces sp. CoH27 | reverse complement strand
CCGTCCCCGGGCGGCGGTCCGGCAGGCCGCGGCTCCGCGCGGTCCGGAAGGGGTCAGCCCGTGCCCGGGCCCGCCATGCCGGCGAGCGTTTCGAGATCGCTCCTACGCACTCTGAGCACGAGCCAGGCGGTCACGAACCCCAGCGTGGCCATCGCGGCGGCCGGGACGGAGGCGCTGGAGATGCCGTGGGCGAGCACGTCGTGGCCCCAGGGCGCGGGCAGCTGGTGCGTCCTGGCGAAGTGCGCCTTCTGCTCCGGCGAACCGTTGGCAGGGACCTTCGGCAGCTGCTTCTTCGCCTCGTCCTTGCTGGCCGGGAAGACGGTCGGCAGGATGGACAACCCGAACGAACCGCCCACCTGCTGCATCGCGTTGAGCAGACCCGAGGCCGCGCCCGCCTCGTGCTGGGCGACGCCGGACACGGCGGTCACCGTGGCCGTCACGAAGTTCAGGCCCATGCCGAAGCCGAACACCAGCATCGGTCCGAGCCCTCCGCCGAGGTAAGAGCTGTCCGGACGGATGAACGTCTGCCAGACCAGCCCGATCGCCACGAGCGCCGAGCCGGCCATCATGAACGGCTTCGGGCCTGGCTTCGGCAGCAGGGACTGCGACAGGCCCGCGCCGACCACGATCGCGACCGTCACGGGGAAGAAGGCCAGGCCGGCCTTGACGCCGCTGTAGCCGAGGACGTCTTTCGCGTCTCGGTGAGAATGGAGGCGAGCAGCAGGACCACGGCCGCGCCGAGCGAGCTGAGGGTGAGTCCGTCGCGCCAGCCGTTCTCCGCGGCCCGGATGAACCCCTACACCAGCGAGGCCACGCCCACCGTCGAGGCCAGCGCTCCCGTGATGTCGAAGCGCCCCGGATGCCGCTCCGACTCGCTGATGTACAGCGGAGTGAGCGCCGCGATCAGCATGCCGATGGGCACGTTGACGAAGAGCACCCACCGCCGGTCCAGCCAGTCGGTGAGCATGCCACCCGCGAGCAGGCCGATGGCACCGCCGCCCGCGGAGACGGCGGCGAACACACCGAAGGCCCGGTTCCGTTCCGGGCCTTCGGGGAAGGTCGTCGTGATGAGCGCCGGCGACGTGGGCGAGGCTGTCGCGCCGCCCACACCGTGCAGGGCCCGTGCGGCCAGCAGCTGCCAGGGTTCCTGGGCGAGACCGCCCAGCAGCGAGGCGAAGGTGAACAGCAGGATGCCGGTGATGAACATCCGGCGGCGGCCGAGGATGTCTCCGGCCCGCGCTCCGAACAGCAGCAGGCCGCCGAGCGTGAGCGTGTAGGCGCTGACCCCCCAAGTCAGGTCGGTCGTGCTGAATTTGAGCGCAACTTGAATGTGCGGGAGCGCGATGTTCACAATCGTCGCGTCCGGTGGCGTTCCAACGGGCGTTATCAGGTTCCGAATCCGGGCCGGGGCGTGACGGGGGTTGAGGAACATCCGTGTCAGATCGTGCGCTAAGCCCTCGTCGGCCCTGGGGGGTGGCTGACGGGGCGTCGACTCCCGGACCCGTCTGAAGTCGTCCCACCGATAACGCCCCATTATCTGCGGGAGCTTGGTTCGTCACCTGGAGTGATGTTCTCCGGGCCATGCGTGAAGCGGTCCTGTTATCCGTGGCAAGGGGGAAGCGGTGCCCAGCATCGTGCAACTGCCGGCCAGCAAGGAGTTGACCGTCCGCGCGGCGGCCGACGCCTTCCTCGACTCGCTCCGCAATCCGAACACCGTCCGCAGCTACTCGACGGGGGTCGGCAAGACCGCCGAGCGGATCGGAGAGGCACGCCCGCTGGGGTCGGTCGCGGACGACGAGATCGGCGAGGCCCTGGAGCTGCTGTGGGGTACCGCGGCGGTCAACACCTGGAACGCCCGCCGGGCGGCGGTGCTGTCCTGGCTGGCCTGGTGCGCGGAGTACGGCTACGACGCCCCGGCGGTCCCGCCCTGGGCGAAGCGGCTGGCTGTTCCGGACTCCGAGACCCAGGCCCGCTCGAAGATGGCCGTGGACCGGCTCATCGCCCGGCGCGAGGTCCACCTGAGGGAGAAGACGCTGTGGCGGATGCTCTACGAGACCGCCGGGCGGTCCGAGGAGATCCTCGGCGTGAACATCGAGGACCTGGACCTCGCCGCCCGCCGCTGCCCGGTCAAGGCCAAGGGCGCCCGGAGCAAGGCCCGCCGCCGCGGACAGGCCCGCGAGGACTGCGTGCTGGAGACCGTCTACTGGGACGCAGGCACCGCCCGGCTCCTGTCCCGCCTGCTGCGTGGCCGCACCCGCGGACCGGTGTTCGTCACCCACCGCCGCCCAGGCCCGGGGAAGGTCATCAGCCCGCGCGACGTGTGCCCGGACACCGGCCTGGCCCGCCTCTCCTACGGTCAGGCCGGCACCCTCCTCGATGAGCACACCGCCGTACGCGGGCCGGGAACGGGCTGGGACCTGCACGAGTACCGTCACTCCGCCCTGACCCACCTCGGCGAGCAGGGCGCCTCGCGCTGATGCTGATGGCGAAGTCCCGGCACGAGAAGCCGGAGAACGTCCGCCGCTACTTCAAGCCCTCCCCGGAGGCCATCGCCGAACTCACCAGTCTGCTCGCCCCCGGAGACGTCCGCCGCTGAACCGTCGCCGCCCGGCAGGGTGGGTCGCGGGGGCGGGGTTCGAATCCAGGACGTGTGGCTGCCCGTTGGCCGCCCGGGGGCGATGAGCGAGGAGGCTGCCGGCGGGGGAAGGGTGTCATCCTTTGCGGCTGGGGAGCATGGCCAGGGCCTGGGAGCGCTGTGCGACGAGGTCGTCGTAGGTGCCGTCGCGTTCGGCCCAGCGGTGCATGAGGACGCCCTTCACGAGGATTTCGTGAGGGGTGGGGTTCTCCGAGAGCAGGTGCATGACCTCGGTGGCGAAGTCGTCGAGCGGCAGCGCGTGCGGGTTCACCTTTCCCTGACCTGCTGTGGCGACGGCCGGGGGGACGAGCTCGACGACGCCGACACCGGTGCCGTCGAGCTGCGCGCGCAGTGCCTCGGAGTAGGCGTGCACTGCGGCCTTCGAGGCGGCGTAGCTGGGCATGGGCGGAAACGGCAGGAAGGCGATTCCGGAGGTGACGGTGATGAAGGTGCCGGCGCCCCGCTGGACCAGGTGGGGGGTGAAGGCGTCGATGACCCGAATGGTGCCGAGCAGGTTGGTGTCGATCGTCGTCTCTGCCACCTCGAAGTGCGCGGGGTCGCGCAGGTCCTCCAGGAGCATGACCCCCGACATGGTCACCACGGTGTCCAGCTCGGGGTACCGGGCGAGCACGGCGTCACGAAGAGATGTGACGGAGGCACTGTCCGTGACGTCGATACCGAACGTGCCGAAACCTTCCCCGTCGAGTTCCGAGAGTGCCTCTGGGCTACGGCCGCCAACGGCCACGGTGCTGCCCGCTGCGGCGAACCGGCGGGCCAGCTCTCGCCCGATACCCGAGGTTCCGCCGACGATGAGAACGGTGCGGTTGGAGAGATCCACGAGATCTTCCCTTCAGTCCAGGGCGCCGACGGCGTTCAGGCCCGCGGCGCAGACGGTGATGTTCTCTGTCTCTTTCAAATCGGTGTCACCGCAGTCTTGACGGCATTCGCTGGGTGTGGCGGGGCCCCCGTCTTCCCTGGTCCTGCCAGGGCCCCTTTGAGACACGCGCACCGCGTTACGGTGTCGGTATGAAGGATGAGGAATCCGGCAACCGGCTCGGCAGCTACCTCCGTGCCCGGCGTGAGCTGGTCTCCCCGGAGCAGGCAGGACTCCCGCCCGGCGGCAACCGCCGCGTGCCCGGCCTGCGCCGTGAGGAAGTCGCCTTGCTCGCCGGAATCAGTCCCGACTACTACCTGCGCCTGGAACGGGGCCGTGACAAGAACCCCTCACCCCAGGTGCTCGAATCACTCGCGCGCGTCCTGCGGCTCGACGACATCGAGCGGACGTATCTGCTCGGCCTCGCGGCGGCACGCCCCAGGGCGCCACGCCGCAAGCGGCCCGAGCACGTACCGGCGCGGGTGCACGAGCTGCTCGCCCACCTTCAGATCCCCGCGTTCGTCGAAGGGCGCGCGTTCGATGTCCTGGCCTCCAACCCCATGGCCGTCGCGCTCTCCCCCCGGCTGCGGCCCGGCCAGAACCGGCTGCGGTCTCTCCTCCTTGATCCTGAGGAACAAGCCTTCCACCAGGACTGGACGAAAGCCACCGCCGATTTCATCGCCACCCTTCGCACCACCATCGGGGACGACACCGACAACCCCCGGTTCGTCGAGCTCGTCGGAGAACTCGCACTGTCCAGTCAGCGGTTCCGTACCCTGTGGGCCCGCCACGACGTCCGCAGCCTCGACGGAGGCACGACCACGGTCCACCACCCCGTCGTCGGTGAACTACGCCTCCACCGGGACAAACTCCCCATCGACGATGTCATCCTCGTCGTCTACTACCCCGACAAGGACAGCGACAGCGACGAGAAACTGCGGCTCCTCGCCGCACTCTCACGCACCGAGTCCGCCGGCACAGCGCACGACAGGCCGGCGGACATCCCGCACCCGAAGACACCTTGACGAACCCGCGCCGTCCCGGCGTCGCAGCCAGAACGCGCACGCCGCGGGTTCCGTCACCCGCGAGATCGCCCCGGGCCCTGATCCGATGCCCTGATGTTAGGGGGTGGACCCGCGGGTTCGGGGTGAGGTTGCGGGGTCGGTTTCCCGCGCTTCTGTGGTTACTCCTGTGGGGGTGGTTGGTTCAGGCTGTGCTGTCCAGCGGGGCGATGCGGGCGAGTGCGCCGATCTCCAGCGCGGTCCACAGGGCGCCGTCGGGGCCGACGGTGATGCCGTGTGGTTCGGAGTGGGGGGTGGGCAGGTCGTGGATAGTGACGGAGCCGTCGAGGGTGATCGTGCCGACGCGGTTGCCTCCCCATTCGGTGAACCATGCGGTGCCCTGTTCGTCGACGGTGATGGCGTGTGGTCGGGCGGCGCGGTCGGGCAACGGGAACTCGGTGATCTGCCCGTCGGTAGTGATCCGGCCGATCTGCCCGGCGGCGATCTCGACGAACCACAGAGTTCCGTCGCGGCCCGCGGCGATCCCCACCGGCGCTGCGTCCTTTGTCGGCAGAGGATGGAGGGTGATCTCACCGTTCATGTCGATCCGACCGATGGCGTTGGCCTGGTTGAGGGTGAACCACATGCCGTCGTCGCGGCCAGTGGTGATCGCTGAAGGAAACGCGCCGGTGGCGGGCAGCGGAAACTGGGTGAGGTGGCCGTCAACGGTGATGCGGCCGATGCGGTCGGCGGCGGTCTGGGTGAACCACAGCGCGCCGTCGGGTCCCGCCGCGATGCCGAACGGTCCGCAACCGGGGGTGGGCACGTCGAATTCGTCGATGACGCCGTCGGTGGTGATTCGCCCGATCCGGTCCGCCCGGTATTCGGTGAACCACAGCGCACCCTCGGGGCCGGGTGTGATGACGGTCGGCCCGCTGTCGAGGTCGAGTCGGTGGCTGGTGGGCTCCTCGCCGGGGACGAGGCGGCCGATCCGGCCGCTGTGGACGAGGGTGAACCACAGGGCGCCGTCGGGTCCCGTGGTGAGGGCGTAGGGTCCGGCTGCCTGGTCGGCCACTGTGTGCTCTTCGATGGATATCTGGGGTACGTGGTTCAAAGGGACTTCCCCAAATTGTGCTCGGTGGCGATGCGTTCGATGTCGGCCGGGGTTCCGGCCATGATGGTGCGGGCGTGTTCGGTGACCAGGTCGGCGGGCCAGCCCCACCACGCGGCGCGCTGCAGCCGCTCGATGTCGGCGTCGGTGAAGCGTTGCCGGATCGGTCTGGCCGGGTTGCCGCCGACGATCGTGTAGGGCGGGACGTCGGCGGTGACCATGGCGCCGGCCGCGATGATGGCGCCGTCGCCGATCCGTATGCCGGGCATGACGGTCGCCCGGTACCCGAACCAGACGTCGTTGCCGATCACCGTGTCGCCGCGGCTGGGCATGGCGGTGACGATGTCCAGCGTCTGCTCGGCCCACCGGCCGCCGAACATGGTGAACGGGTACGTTGAGACGCCCATGGTCGGGTGCTCGGCGCCGGCCATCAGGAAGGTGGTTCCAGTGGCGATCGCGCAGTACTTGCCGATGGTGAGGCGCTCCGGCCCGTAGGCGTAGAGGACGTTGCGGTGCTCGAAGTCCGTGGCGCCGTCCGGGTCGTCGTAGTAGGTGTACTCGCCCACGGTGATGTTCGGTGAGGTGACCAGCGGGTTGAGGAACACCACGCGGTCGTGGGCGGGCAGCGGGTGCACGGTGGTCGGGTCAGGGGACAAGGTTTCGGGGTCCTTTGCGTGGTTGCGGGATGTCGCACGGCCCTGGTGGGGGCGTCGCCGGGCCGGGGCCGGATCACCATGGGACGGTGGGGCTTGAGGTGTTCTCGGGGCTGGGCGATTGACCCACTCGACGAACCGGAGCGTCACGTCGCTGGGGTCGGTGGCCTGGAAGTAGCGTTCGTTCAGGGGTCCTCGGCAGCGGCATGGTGATGTCGACGCCCTCGGCGCGCAGCCGCTTCTCCCGGCCAAGGCGGTTGTCATCGTCAACGGCTGTTCGCGGATGCCTCGTTCGAGGTGGCGACCGCACCTGGATCGGTGGAACGTTGCGGCGCCGCGGAGACTTCCGCGGGCTTGGACCTCGCCAGCCGCAGGCCGGTGAACACGGCCGTGGCCAATGTGACGGCGCCGGCAACGAGGAAGGCGCTGTTGAGGCCGGTCTCGAAGGAGGCGCCGCCGGATTGCCGGGTGCGGACGATGGCTCCGAGCACCGCCACGCCGAGCACCGCACCGATCTGCCGGGTGGTGCTGCTGATGCCTGAGGCGAGGCCGCCTTCCTGCGGGCTGACTGCTTGGATGGCGGCGCCTGTCAGTGGGGACAGGGCCAGTGCGAAGCCGATGCCGGCGAGCCCCAGCCGCCACCACACGTTCCCGTAGCCGGTGTCGGCGTGCACCATGCCGAGCGCCAGCAGCCCCAGGCCGGCCAGGCCCAGGCCGGTGGTGACCACGATTCGGAAGCCGTACCGGGCGGCGAGTCGGCCCGCGTACGGGCTGACGATCACCATGGCGAGGGATACCGGCAGGGTCTGCAGGCCGGCCCGCAGGATAGAGCTGCCCTGGACGTACACGAAGAACTGGGAGAAGAAGAACGACGAGCCCATGAGCGCGAATCCCACCACGACCATGGCGGTGTTGGACACGGTGAACAGGCGCTGCCGGAACAGCCGCAGCGGCAGCATCGGAGCGGAACGACGGGCTTCGACGGCGACGAAGGCGGCGAGGAGGATCACCGCGGCGGCGAAGCTGCCCAGGATGACCGGTGAGGTCCAGCCGCGGGCACCTCCCTCGATCAGCCCGTAGGTCAGTACCCCCACCGCCAGAACGGACAGCACCGTTCCCGGGATGTCGATCGCGGGAGCGCTCGGGTTGCGGGACTCGCCGAGGTGGCGCAGGCCGACCAGCAGCAGGACCACGCCGATGGGCAGATTGACCAGGAAGATGGCGGGCCAGCCGAAGGCTTGTGTCAGCACGCCGCCGGACACAGGGCCCGCGGCCAGACCGATTCCGCTGAGTCCGGCCCACAGCCCGATCGCCTTGATTCGTTCTTGCGGCACGGGATAGGCGGCGGCGAGCAGGGCGAGCGAGGCAGGGCTCAGCGCCGCGGCCCCGATGCCCTGCAGCACCCGGCCGGCGAGCAGCCAGCCGAGCGAGGGCGCGAGGCTGCACAGCAGCGACGCGGCGGTGAACACCGCCACGCCGGTCAGGTACACCCGCTTGCGGCCGAAACGGTCGGCGAAGACACCGCCGGACAACAGCAGCATGGCGACCAGCAGTACGTACGCGTCGACGATCCATTGCAGTCCGGTCAGCTGAGTGTGCAGCCGGTGCTGCATATCGGGCAGTGCCGCTCCGACGATCGTGTTGTCGAGCAGGACCATGAATTGGCCCAGGCAGGTCACCGTGAGCAGCACGGCCCGGTTCGATCGACTGCCTGCGGTCGCATGCGATGCAGCCATGGGATCCCCCTCAATCGTTAGTCGCGCCCGGCCGCGGTCGTCATGGGTGGTGTCACACCGAGCGGCCTAAAGCAGTCTGTGACTGCGTTAGGCGACTATAGGAAGGGTGTCCTGTAAACGCAAGTCGTGACTGCGTTAAGGTGGGATGCATGAACGAGCGACAGCGAGCCCGACGGCCCGGCGGACGCAGCGCCCGCGTCGGCGAGCAGGTGCACCAGGCCGTCACCGAACTGATCAGTGAGCGCGGCTACGGCAACTTCACCGTCGGCGAGGTCGCGGCCCGCGCAGGCGTAGCCGACAGCAGCATCTACCGCCGGTGGGGCAACCTGGAAACCCTGCTCACCGACGTGGCGCTCACCCGCCTCAACACGCAGTCGCCAATGCCCGACACCGGGAGCCTCGCCGGCGACCTGCGCACCTACGCGGCCCAAGTGGCCCGCGAGATCACGGGACCCGACGGCCTGTTGTTGGTGCGCCTTGCCGTCGCCCTGTCGAGCATCGGCCAGCAGGGCCTGCAGGCGCGTGACGACCTCCGCGACGAACGCACCCGGCAACTGCAGTCCATGCTCGATCGCGCCCGCGACCGTGGCGAGCCCGCACTCGACGCGTTCGACGTGCTGGACCACATCCTGGCCCCGATGTATATCCGCGTCTTGTTCGGCATGGTCCCGCTCACCCCGGACTACATCGACGGGCTGGTCGACCGGTTGCTGTGACCTCAACCCGGTTCCCGCGCTCAGCCCTGGGATGCGGTGCCAGGGCTCCGCAAGGTGCTCGCCGACACATGCCCTGCCAGCTCTGGCATCCGGCCCTTGGCCGGCTCACGCGACCTGGCTGATTCCGTCGGCCGGCGGGCCGTCGCAGCGGATCAGAGTGAAGTCGACGTCCAAGTGTGGGTCGTAGGCGTCGGATTCGGCAGCGGCCATCCGGACTCCGACCCGGCCGGTCATCCGGTGCAGTTCGACCTTGTGCCTCAACTCCAGGAACGCGAAGTACGTGGTCAGCGCCTGCGACCGGGCAAGCCGAGTGCCGCTGGGCGAGTTCCGTAGCGTCTTCCCGAAGTAGGCGTCCGCGTCGGAGGGCTCCATGTCCCACAGCGGCCGACCGAACCACGTACGCACCTGTTCCAGGTGACCGACGTCCCCGCGGATGGTGCCGTCCGTCAGTCCAGCCGACGCCCGCGCGAGCACGAACCCGGCCAGCGCATCGCTCTCGAACTGCTCCAGCTCCTCCGCCGAGACCGGGGTCCGCACGTCGCGGAGGTCCCGCACGACCGCCAGTGCCGCCAACCCGAGCCCCCTCACCTTTACCCGGACCGCAGATCGGTCGGACGAGATGAGAACGCTTCAAGAATCCCGAAATTACGTCACCTGGCGGGAGAGCACACGAAGGAGGAGGAACCCTCTGGCCACGGGGCTGGGGACTCAGCAGGGCTCAGGGCAACTCACGGGATGTCGAACAGACGGCGGGAACGCATGGTCAGAGGTCGCCGCACGGCGTCCGTAAGCCGGTGTGCCCGTGGAGGGCGGGGCGGTTACGGACGCCGTGATCGGGGGGACGTACGGGGTTACACGGCCGGGGCGCCGCTCGTGCCGCTGAGGGCTTGCAAGTCGCTCTTGCGGACGCGTATGACGACCGCAGCGATGACGAACGCCAGGACGGCCATGGCGGCGGCCGGGATGAAGGCAGTGGAGATCCCCTGGGCGAGGACTTCGTGGCTCCACGGGGCCGGCAGTTGGTGGGACTTGGCGAACGCGGTCTTCTGCTCCGGCGTGGCCCGGGCCATGAACGACGAGACTTGCTTGGTGGCCTCGTCGCGGCTGGCCGAGCCGAAGACGGTGGTGAGGATGGACAGCCCGAGTGAACCGCCCACCTGCTGCGTCGCGTTGAGAAGCGCGGAGGCCGCGCCCGCCTCGTGGGGGGCGACGCCGGATACGGCGGTGACGGTGACGGTGACGAAGTTGAGTCCCATGCCGAAGCCGAAGACCAGCATCGGGCCGAGCACCCCGCCGAGGTACGAGCTGCCCGAGTCGACCAGGGACTGCCAGGCCAGGCCGATGGCGACGAGGATGGTTCCGGTCATCAGGAACGGCTTGGGGCCGAGCACCGGCAGCAGCCGCTGTGATAGTCCCGCGCCCACCGCGATGACCACGGTGACGGGCAGGAAGGCCAGGCCGGCGCGGGTGGGGGAGTAGCCCAGCACGTTCTGCACGAAGATCACGATGTAGAAGAACATGCCGAACATCGCTGCCGCGAGGCTGATCATGATCACGTACGTGCCCGAGCGGTTGCGGTCGGCGAACATCCGCAGGGGGGTGATCGGTTCCTTGGCGCGGCTTTCGACGAACATGAAGGCGGCGAGCAGCACCACGGCCGCACCGAACGCGCCGAGCGTCAGCGAGTCCCGCCAGCCGTCGGATGCCGCCCTGATGAACCCGTAGACCAGGGCGACCATGCCGAGCGTCGAGGTGAGGGCGCCGGTGAGGTCGAAGCGGCCGGGGTGGCGCTCGGACTCGTTGATGTAGCGCGGTGCGAGTGCCGCGATGAGGATGCCGATGGGTACGTTGACGAAGAGCACCCAGCGCCAGTCGAGCCAGTCGGTGAGCAGTCCGCCGGCCAGGAGTCCGATGGCGCCGCCTCCCGCTGAGACGGCCGCGAAGATGCCGAATGCCCTGTTGCGTTCGGGGCCTTCGGGAAACGTGGTGGTGATGAGCGCAAGCGAGGTGGGTGATGCGATCGCACCGCCCATTCCTTGCAGGACTCGTGCGGCCAGCAGCTGCCAGGGTTCCTGGGCGAGACCTCCGAGCAGCGAAGCGAAGGTGAACAGCAGGATGCCGGCGATGAAGACCCTGCGGCGTCCGAGGATGTCCCCGGCCCGTCCGCCGAGCAGCAGCAGGCCGCCGAAAGTGAGGGTGTAGGCGCTGACCACCCAGGTCAGGTTGGTCGTGGAGAAGTTCAGCGCGGTCTGGATGTGGGGCAGGGCAATGTTGACGATCGTGGAATCGAGCACCACCATCAGCTGGCACGCGGCGATGACCAGGAGCGCGATGCCTGGGTGTGACGGGCGTGATGCCGGACCCGGTGGCGCGGGCACGGGTGACTGTGTTTGTAGCTGATCGTGCGTCACAGAGTGTCCCCCAGAGGCGAATTAGTGAACGTATGCGTTCACTACTCGCGACGATAGCGAGTCGTCCTTCGTGAACGCAACCGTTCCCTAAAGGGGTTGACTTCGAAGTGGCGCCGCGGGTTGAGAGGGTCGGTGGGCCCAGTTGCCCTGGCAACCGCCGCGGCGGCCACGGCGCGGACGCCGCCCGTCGTGCGCCGCAGGTAGGCGTTGTGCGCCGTTCATCAGCGGATATCGACCTGGCTGCCCTAGGGATGGGGTTTCGCCGAGTGGTGTACGGGTGCCTCCTCGGGGGTGGTCTCCGCCTCTGTTCCTTCGGCCGCAGTGGGCTCCTGCTCGGTGTCGCTCCTGTGCTCACCGCCTTCCCGTACTGCCAGGCAGGAAGAGGCTCAGGTGTCGCCTGGTCGGACGACTGTCATGATGCGGAATCCATTACCTCTGATGTCACGTGAGGGTTATGGCGAGGCCGCCAGGAACGCTCCGGAAACGTGCCGTAGGCCGCTGCGATCCCCCCGCAGGCGGGCGGCGGGGTCAGGCGCGGCGACGAACGCGGCGGCTCGGGGCTGGCTGCCCGGCGACCATCCCCCCACGTCGTCAGCGAGAGCCTGCGCGGTGCGTGGCCCGAGGGGCGAACAGGGCACCCCGCCCCATCGTGATCCGGTTGACGACTACGGGCCGCGTGCGTCGGGACAGGAATCCCCAGCCACTGGGGGGACGATACTGGCCGGACGCGGCAGGCTGTCCGGGGTCTGCCGGTGGGCGTGTCAGAGGTGCGACGTGAATTTTGCGACGTTGGCGGTGATCTCGCTGGCGGCGCTGCTCGGCCCGCTGCTTGCGCTTCCGCAGCGCTGGCACGTGCCCGTCGTGGTCGGGGAGCTGGCCGCAGGGGTGGTCCTCGGGCCGAGCGCCGTCGGCTATCTGCGGCCCGGAAACGAGACCTTCGCCTTTCTGGCGGACATCGGATTCGCGCTGGTGATGTTCGTCGCCGGGTCGCACGTCCCGGTCCGGGATCCCGGCATGCGTGCCGGACTGCGGATCGGCGCCCTTCGCGCGCTCCTCGTGGCCGTGCTGGCCGCGCCGCTTGCCCTCGGGACCGCCGCGCTGTTCGGTACCGGGCATGCCGCCTTGTACACGGTGCTGCTGGCTTCGTCATCGGCCGCGCTGATCCTGCCGGCGATCGACTCGCTGCAGCTGCAGGGCACGCCGGTGCTGGAGCTGCTGCCGCAGGTGGCACTCTCGGACACCGTCTGCATCGTGGCGCTGCCCCTGGTCATCGAGGCGCAGCGGGCCGGGCGCGCGGCGCTGGGGGCGCTGGCCCTGACGGTGTGTGCGGCCGTGTGCTTCGTGATCTTGCGTCACTTTGAGCGGACAGGAAGCCGGCGGCGCCTGCACCGGCTGTCACAAGATCGCAAGTGGGCCCTTGAACTGCGCATCAGCCTGACGATCGTCTTCGCTCTCGCGGCTGTGGCGGTGCGCACGCACGTCTCGATCATGCTGGCGGGGTTCTGCTTCGGGCTCGTGGTGGCGGCCATCGGAGAACCGCGGCGGCTGGCCCGCCAGCTCTTCGCGGTAACGGAGGGATTCTTCAGCCCGCTGTTCTTCCTGTGGCTCGGTGCCTCGCTCGACCTGCGCCAGCTCGGCCGGCATCCCTCGTTCATCCTGCTCGGGCTGGTACTGGGGACTGCCGCGGTCGTGGTCCACGCCGCGATGCGACTGACCGGCCAGCCCGCCTCGCTCGGCACGCTGTGCGCGGCGCAACTGGGCGTGCCTGTGGCCGCCGCGACACTCGGCTCTCAACTGCACGTGCTCAAACCCGGCGAAGCTGCCGCACTGATGCTCGCAGCGCTGGTGACCATCGCGGCGGCGGGGGGCGCGGGCCGCCTGGCCGCCCGCGCCGCGCCGACGAACGCCCCGGCCACGAACCAGTAGCCCAGTGCCGATGCGGTCAGGGTCCGAGGCCGACCAATGATGACAAGCGCCACCGTGCGGGCGGGGCTTTGGCTCAGGTCAGCGTAAGGGTGACGAAGAGCACTCCGGGTGGCCCCCGCCCCCAGGGCTGATGCGCTCTCGGTCCATCACACCGAGGGCAACTTCACGTTCAGATCGGACGCCTCCCGGTGCTCTTCGAGATGCGAGCTGCAGGGAGTGGTGCCAACAAACAAACTGAGTCTCCGCCAACCTGACGTCGCAGGTCAAAGGGCTGTTGTGGCTGGTGCTCCGGGTGCTCGCGCTGGTCGTGGGCAGCAGTCTGCGGAGTAGATCGTCTGTCAGCGGTTGACTCCGAGGTTCGTCAGGACATGTAAGGCGTGCAGGCGGGCCAAGCGGTGGTTGTGGCGGGCGGCGATGCCGTGGGTCCGGCCGGACCGGGCGGCGGAGATCCAGATCAGGCGCCTCTCGCGTCGTGCCTGGACCACCGCGGCCGTGCCAAACTCAAGGCATACGAGGCCGTCGCGAGGCGCTACGACAAACGTGGTTCCGTCGCCCTCCGCACGGGCACCGTCGCATCCCTGGTCATCTGGCTCCCGTTCGTGATCGCCCGGGGAGGCTCTCTAGCTCCTCATGCTCTGCGTAATTCGCAGGAACTCGGCGTCAGTCATGGACGGGTCGTCGGTCCAGACGGTGATGGTGTACCCGTTCTGCGTCCACACTGCCGTCCACGACGGGTCTGACGTCTTCTGAAGCCGGCCAGCATGACCGGCGAAGGACATCGGAGTCCCCTCTGCGGGTGTGGTCTCACCAGCGTCCGCCGTGATACTCAGGGCGCCGGCCTGCCCCCCCTTGCCCGGTTTGCGTTCATAGGTGCAGGTCCACGTGGCTTTGCTGCTCACCGGGTTCGGCAGTCCCAGGGGGTTATTGGGGCCGATGGTCTTATCTGCAGGCGCGAAGCCGGACGGCAGATATCGGGGGTAGGGGAAGTGAGTGTCGTCGAAGGTGATGATGCCATCGCCGGTGACACCGTCGGTGATTTTCCTGTCGCCCACGGGCTTGTCGAGGGAGGTGCTGATCAGGCCGCCATGCGGGTTGTGGCACGAATCACTGGATTGACGCTGACCATGCCATTTGCGCTTTTCTGTCAGCGCGATGCCGTGGGCAGACTCGTGAGCTTGGAGATCGGGCTTGTTCTCGCAGTCCATCCAGGATGTGACGGTGGTGAGGGTGCGCCCGTGGTTGCTTACGAATACGTCGCTGTTTACAGACCCGTCGTCGGTGTGCACTCTGTCCACAGCCATCCAGCCGGTCACGGCTGCCGCTAGACAGATCAACCCGGAACCGGCCCAGATGATCCGGCGGAAACGGCGGGGGTTCTTCAAGGGCACGGTCCCGTACTCCGTAGTCTTCCGGCGGATGGCTGACGCCAAGCCTGCCACGGCGGAACCGAAGAGAAACAGAGGCGGGGGGCGTGCTGGGCCCCCGCCGTGATGTCAACTGGTGACGAGGGTCCAGTTCATGTCCTGGAGCGTCACAGGTCCGGGACCCGGGCGTTCATGCCGTAAGACGCGGTGTGAGCTAGGCAATCACTTGACACTGCAGCCGAGTTGACATGGACGGACTCGGAGGCGTGTAACAACGACATGAGGGCCTCCCGGCGCTGCTCGGTTGGATTCTTACCCCGAACTACCGAGAGGCCCTGTCTTCAGGTATGTACAACGGGAAAATCACCCGGTGGGAGATCAGTTCGGTCCGCACGTTCCGTGATCGGATACGGCTTCTCGGCCCGGTGCATTCACCCGCATGTACGAGCAGGTCCTGTTGGAGTGTCAGAGCTGGTAGAAGTCGGTGTAGTGGTTGGGGGAGTACCAGACCGCGCCGGTATTGGAGTCGACGACGATGCGGTAGGCGTCCCGGTGGGCGCCGCAGGTGCGGGGGTAGACGTCGTACTCGTAGAAGGTGTCACCGGAGGGCAGCTGCCCGTCGTTGTTGTAGAACTCGCCGCCTGCGTAGCTGCACTGGCCGTCCGGCCAGTCGACCCAGCCCCGGGTGGTCGGGTAGCCGAGGTCGGACCAGGTCTGGTTGGCCGAGGCTGCGTCGGAGCATCCGGCGATGTTGCAGGAGCTGTAGACCGCCGCGTTGGCGGCGGGGCTGTTGATCGCGGACACGCTGAGCACGGACGCGATGGCGGCGAGCAGCACCGCGAATCGCTTGGCCCAGGACAGCTGGGGGCGTCGCAGAGTCAGCAAGGAATCCTCCAAGTGATGTGTGGGGGGAAGTTGATGCCGTACAGAATGACGCGCGTAGACATGCTCCTGTCAACATCAAGCGGGTGAAGTTTCCCGGGAGTTCACAGAGGCATCTCAAGGGCGCCCACCCTGGTCGTCTCACTGTCACCGGCCGCCCCTTGGATCCCGTCGCGCAGTTGCAGGGGCTGCCGCCCGGCTCGCCTTCGAACGGCGGGCTCGGCGTCAGAACCTGGCGGCGTCGACGGTTTCGGCTTCATCCCGTTCCGCCTCCGATCCGCGGGGGCCTGGTGTGCGGGCGGGATCTCGCTGCGTGCGCCGGCCTCGCCAGGCACCTTCTGGTGCCCGCACTCCGGATTCGGATGGACGGATAGCGGTGTGAATGAAGTGTGCTCCAGGCGTGAAATTCTGTTCGCGGGGCGAGAGTTCGGCCTTGTGCATGGGTGGGGCTGGTGCGAATACTGAGCCTCTTGGCATGGACGTGACATCCCGCTGCTGTGGGTGACTCATCCGTGCCAGGTATGTCACACCTACCTCCCGGGCCTACGTGACTCCCCAACGTCATGGCCCATCCCCCCACGAGAGGCAGTCAGTTGAAGCACCACCGCATACGCCACCGCCGTACGATGCTGGCCGGCGCTGGCGCACTCGCGCTCGCCGCCACCGCGAGCCTCACCCTCACCAACGCCCAGGCCGCCCCGGCGTCCTCGGCGGCCAGACTCTCCCCGGCCGCCGCGACCACCCTGGCGTCCCAGCTCACGACCGGCACGGCCGGCGCGTTCTACGACGCCAGGGCCCAGAAACTGGTCGTCAACGTGGTGGACGAGACGTCCGCCGCGGCGGTCCGGGCCAAGGGCGCCCAGGCCAGGATCGTCCGGCATTCGATGGCGCAGCTCGACGCGGCCCGGCAGACCCTGAAGGCCAAGGCGACCATCCCGGGCACCGCCTGGGCCATGGATCCCAGGGCCAACAAGGTCGTGGTGACGGCCGACCGCACGGTCACCGGCGCCAAGCTGGACCGGCTCACCAAGGTCGCCAAGAGCCTCGGCGACGCCGTCGAAATCCACTACACCAAGAGTGAGTTCAAGCCCCTCATCGCCGGCGGCGACGCGATCTGGGGCAGCAGCGCCCGCTGCTCGCTCGGCTTCAACGTGGTCAAGGACGGCCAGCCGTACTTCCTGACCGCCGGCCACTGCGGCAACGACATCAAGGACTGGTCCGACCAGCAGGGCGGCCAGACGATCGCCACCACCGAGCAGTCCACGTTCCCGGGCAACGACTACTCGATCGCCAAGTACACGGACAACACCGACCACCCCAGCGAGGTCGACCTCTACAACGGCAGCACCCAGAAGATCACCAAGGCCGCGGACGCCGTCGTCGGCGAGAAGGTGCAGCGCAGCGGCAGCACCACCCAGGTCCACGACGGCACCGTCACCGCACTGAACGCCAGCATCAACTACCAGGAAGGCACCGTCAGCGGACTGATCCAGACCGACGTCTGCGCCGAGCCCGGCGACAGCGGCGGCGCCCTCTTCGACGGAGACAGCGCCCTCGGCCTCACCTCCGGCGGCAGCGGCGACTGCACCAACGGCGGCCAGACTTTCTTCCAGCCCGTCCCTGCCGCCCTTGCAGCGTACGGGGCACAGATCGGCTGATCCCCGGGCCGAACAGCCCCGCCCAACGGCATGAACCGGCCCCCGGCACTCTCGTCCGGGGGCCGGCGTCGGTGGCGGCCAGCCGCCTCCCGGCGAAACGTACCTTTCGCGGCGCCCGTCCCACTGCCCGCCGACCCGGGACGGCGCCGGGGTGGCGCGCGGCGCGCCCCACGCAGTCACACAGACCGACCGATCCCGCGTCTCCCGTCCATCCGCTTGTCGGACGGACGGTTGATGCACCGTCAGTGACCCCGTCTTTCGGCCGTCGCCGAGATGTGGCGCAGCACATGCCTCGCGGGTTCCTGCCAGGGCGTAGAGACGGTCAGGTTTCAGGCGGCACGCGGGAGCTCGTGAAGGGGCGCATGCGCGGGTGCGTGGCAAGGATGGGCCGTACCAGGAGCGCTCGGCGCCGAGGCCGGAAGGTGCTCGAACCGGCCCTCGTCCGGGCCGAATCGGAAACGCCACCGGACCGTTTGCGCTTCCATGTGGCCTCGGACACATTCAGGCAGGTCAAAAGGGGTTTTCGTGAGGCGGTGAGGCTGCAGCCGCGGGTCCGCAGCACGATCCGTGTTTTGCCAGCGAGCCGGGTCAATGGGGTCGCCTGAATGTGCTTTGGCCTGCAGGAATGTGTCAACGGGAGTGTAGGATCCGGCGCGACGATCGCTACGCTGCTCGAAAAGAGCAATGGTCAAAAGACTGTGTGCGTTTTTGGCAGGTACGTAAAAACTCCTGACCTGCATTTCTGCAGGTCAGGAGCTCTTCCCGGAGTGCCCCCGGCAGGTTTCGAACCTGGGCACACGGCTCCGGAGGGCGCTTCGCTGCTGAGGATTCTTGCAGGTTACGGGCCCATGGTTCCGCTTACGCAGAGTCCCCGTCCACGAATGGTCCACGAGCAGGAGCCGGGTTAGCACGGCGTATCCCGCCTGAGCAGCGGGTGCGGTCATGGAGGGTCGCACCATCCCGCAGACGGGTTACTCAGGACTGCTGTTGGACCTGACGCTCTCCGGGATCTCGCGAAGGACGGCGAGCATTCGAGTGCGGGTCAGAGCCCAATCATTGGCTTCTTGCGAGCCGATCGCGTAGTCGAGGCCGACGGCCTTGGCATGCTCCAACGGCCCATCCAGCTCCGTCTGTTCGGTAACGCCGTCGTCCGCGCTCAAGCTGCTCATGTCCTGGACACTTCCTGCCACCGAGCCCGGGCTGCGGGGCGGTTTCGGGCGCTGACGTCACCCCAGGCGGAGGACGATGATGGGGTCGAGCCGGACGTCAATCCCTTGGCAGAACAAGGACCGTGGCCCGCGCGCCGATCCAGAGCACCAGGGTGCTCCGGCAGATCACCATCTGGATTCGAACACCGCCTCGGCCGAGCAAATGGAGTCCGGCTTGGGCAGCCACACGCCGATCGCGGAGGCAGGACGCGTCACAGCGCGGTGGGCCGTGGCCCATTGGAGCCGCACCGAGCGCCTCCGCTTCGCGCGGCTCCTGTTTGGCAACGCCCTGCGGGAAGACGGCGAGTAGGGCCCGAAGAACGGTAAATGGCCTGGTCAGAGGACGGGGCGCTCTTACGAGAGCAGAGCTATGCTGCCCGTCCGCCCGGGATCCCGGCTGCGGTGCAGCGCGCCGGGATCCCGCTCTTCCTGAAGAACTGGGACGAAGATGACGCACCTTGTCAGGGACAGTGCCGGAATCGTTTCCCGCGAGTCCCCCGCTCCACCGCTACGAGCCGTGGACTACCTGCGGGTGTCCACCGAGGAACAGGCCAAGGGCTACGGCATTGCCTATACCGGAAAGAAGACGGCCAAGTACATCGAGGCGAAGGGCTGGTTACACGTCGGCACCTACGCCGATGAAGGCTTCAGCGGGAGCCTGGAGGCGCACAAGCGGAAGGACCTCAGCCGCCTGATGAGGGACGCCCGTACCGAACCCCGCCCGTTCGATGTGGTCGCGGTCTACGAAGAGCGGGCCATCGGACGCCGAGGACGGGCATTCTGGCCGTGGGTGTGGGAGCTGGAAGACCTCGGTGTCTTCGTGGCCGTCGTGAAGGACGACTACGACAACACCACTCCGGCGGGCCGCTCGAAGATGCGCAAGGGCGCCGACTATGCGGAGGACGAGCGCGAGAAGATCCGGGACCGCACACAGGGGGGGGTCTTCAGGAGAAGGCGGAAGAAGGCGGCTACACCGGTGGGACGGTGCCCTTCGGCTGGCGGATTCAGGACCAGGGAAAGAAAGGTGAGAGCCGACTGGTACTCGACGTGTACGAGGAGGACGTCGCTGCCAAGGGTGAAGCGATCACCCTGCGGCGTGCCCGTCACCTCCTGGTGCACGAGGGCAAGAACTGGACTCAGGCCGCGGTCGTTCTGAACTCGGAAGGGCTGCTGACACGCTCGGGAGCCCCCTGGTCCAGGGAGAATCTCCGGGCGCGCGTGATGTCCCGCGCGGTACTCGAAGGGGTGCAGGTGTTCAGGGACCCGCATTCCAAGGACGCGCGATCCGGGCGTGGCACCAAGCTCGACAGGGACGGCACACCCGTCTTCGGGGCCACGGTCGTCATCAAGCTGGACGAGGTGTTCACGGAGGATGAAGTCCGCGAGTTGAAAGAGGCGGCAGCCCGGATCGGCGCGCAGCGGGCAGCGCGTGAGGGCTCGCGCGTGTATCCGCTGTCCAAGCGGATCGTGAGCCGATGCGGGGCCCACTACGTCGGACAGATCCAGACCGTCACAGGAAGGCGCAAGTACATCTGCTCGGGCAAGCAGCCCCGCCAGGCAGGGGGCCCGGTGTGCGGCTGCAGTCAGATCGACGCGGAGCGGATCGAGCGGCAGGTGTGGCAGCGCGTCAGCCGACTCCTCAAGGACCCGGACGCGTTGATCGATCTGGCTCGGGAATGGGCCGATGTCACGCTCGGCGCCCGAAGCGGGCACGCTAACCGTATCGAGGAACTCGACGCCCAGATCGCTGTCCAGGAGAGGGCGATCGCCACAGTGATGTCCACCACAGCAATCCAGGCCGCGCAGCAAGGGCTGGATCAGGACGCCGCGACCCAGATGGTGACCCAGGCCACCGGCCCCATGAATGCCGAACT
This sequence comes from Streptomyces sp. CoH27, assembly GCF_020181035.1. Lineage (GTDB taxonomy): Bacteria > Actinomycetota > Actinomycetes > Streptomycetales > Streptomycetaceae > Streptomyces > Streptomyces camelliae. The sequence continues at coordinate 56,912 of NZ_JAIQYY010000025.1, read as the reverse complement.
CGGTCAGCTGCGCAAACTCCGAGAAGAAGCCGTCGCATGGCAGCGCCAGAGCGAGGCCGCCGAGCGCCGGGCGAGGGACCTCTATGCCCTTGCCGAACGAGCCCGTGCCCAGATGCCGTACATGAACGATGCGGAACGGGCGGACGTCATCGATCTCATCGATCTCAAAGTCACACTTCAGGGACCCGTCCCGGTACGCAAGGGTCATGCGGGTTGTGCTGTGGGCGCGTGGTTCAAAGAGCGCGGCCTGCTCATTCCCGTCGAGGTTCCCGACGCGGCGTGGACGGTCATCCAGCCGCTTGTCACGAAGACCGGCAGGGGAGCGGGGAAGTCCACCGACCTCCCGGCCCGTGACGCCGTCGAAGCGATCTTGTGGAAAGCGCGGACTGCGAGGACGTGGAACGAGGCCGCTTCCCGTCTGACTCATGGAGTGGGAAAGTCCCTCATGAGCCGCTGGACCCGCTGGAACACGGACGGGACCTGGGAGCGCATGATGCGGACCCTGACGGAGTCTCTGGCGATTCCAGCCGTTCCGGTGCCCGAACCATCGAAAGAGCCGCCGTTGCCTGACATGCTGATCGAGGGCGTGGTCGATCCTCGCTTGTTTCACACGGACGATGACGATGACAGGGACGGTGAAACGCGCGTTGCAACGGTCGCGTCGAGTGCCACCATGAGTTGGCAGGCCGCGATGACGGTGAGTGCGATGCCGGGATGCCCCTCCCGGCGGGCCACGCCCGGATTTGGATCCTGAAGCAGCTGAGAGGTCGTCACTATGGGTCCCCCGCAAAGGCGTTAGTGAACGATTGCGTTCACTTTCGGCTCCACGGTAGTGAGTCCCCAACAGTGAACGCAAGCGTTCACTTAATCGGGTGCGCCGCCTCGCGTCCCCCTGTTGCTGCGGCGTGGCGCCCTTCGCCCCGGAATCCCCGCTTCCCATGCACGTTGGAGAGACACAGATGGTTACCTCGCGCTGGACGGCCGACCCCACCCGGACGGCTTCCCCTCGTCGGCGCGGCGTGGTGCTGGAGCGCGCGATCCTCGACGCCGCTCTGGAACAGCTCGGCTCGGTCGGCTGGAAGCGTCTGACCATGGAAGGCGTCGCGGCCGGCGCCCAGACAGGCAAGGCCGCGGTCTACCGCCGCTGGCCCAGCAAGGAGGACCTCGTCGCGGACGCGCTGGTGGCCGGGCTGCCCCAGGTGGAGACGGCTCCGGACCTCGGGAGCGTGCGCGAGGACCTCCTCATGCTGTGCCGGCAGGTTCGGGAGATCATGTACTCGCCCCCCGGTCTCGCACTGCGCGCGGTGATTCACGAGTGCGACGACGCTCAGGCGGAGCGCTTCCAGGACGTGATCATCGGAGGGGTCATCGAGCCGACGGTCACCCTGCTCCGTGATGTCATCACCCGTGGGATAGAGCGAGGTGAGGTCCGTCCGGACGCGGCCAACGGCTATGTCTTCGACGCCATCCCCGCCATGATGATGTACCGCTCCAAGGTGTGCGCATGTGAATGGAGCGACCGGGATCTCGAAGAGATGATCGACCAGCTGATGCTCCCGCTGCTGCGGCCCCACGGGGTCTGATCCCACGCCTCGGTGATCTGTGCGGCGGTCGGGCGACCGGGCTGTCGCGGGGCGATCCCGGCGGCGTACGCTAAGGCTGCCATGCCGTACGAACCACCCACTCACACTGTCGAGCGCTCTCTGCGCGCCACGACCGGAGCGAAGGTCATTGCCGGTGTCGACGAGGTGGGGCGCGGCGCCTGGGCCGGACCCGTCACCGTCTGTGCCGCGATCACCGGATTGCGCCGCCCGCCCGAGGGCCTGACCGATTCCAAGCTGCTGACCATCAAGCGTCGTACGGAACTCGCCGGGGTCCTGCAGGCATGGGTGACGGCCTATGCCCTGGGGCATGCTTCCCCCGAGGAGATCGACGACCTGGGGATGACGGCAGCGCTACGGCTCGCCGCGGTGCGTGCCCTGGACGCCCTGCCGGTCCGCCCCGAGGCCGTCATCCTCGACGGGAAGCACGACTATCTCGGCGACCCCTGGAAGGTGCGCACGGTGATCAAGGGCGATCGCTCGTGTGTGGCCGTCGCCGCGGCGTCGGTGATCGCCAAGGTTCAGCGCGACAAAATGATGGCCGAACTGGGTATCGACCATGCAGACTTCGGATTTGCGGACAACGCCGGGTATCCGTCGCCCGTGCACAAGGCCGCACTGGAGGAGTGGGGACCCACCCCGCACCACCGTTTGTCGTGGGCGTATCTTGATGCGTTGCCTCAGTGGCGGCACCTCAAGAAGGCCCGCAGCTGGGCGGACGGAGGCGTTCCGGAGATCGAAGGGCAGCTCGGCTTCGACTTCTGACGGTTTCGATCGCACTGATGTGCCACCCGGTCACCCGCACCGCACCAATGTTTGATAAATATCAGCTCATGCCTCTCATTCCCGAGGAGCCTCAGATTCACGAGAGTGCCCAGGGTCCCCGCGCTACTCCGGCCAGCGGCCGTACCGCGCCGACCCCTCGCCCCGTACCCGGCCCCCGCCCCGCGGCTCCGTCCCGTCCCGGTCGCCCGGGCCCTCTGCGGCCCGCGCCCCCGGTGCAGCGCACGCCGCGTGACGTGGCTCCGGCCAAGCCGAGCCCGTCGGGCCCGGCCGCTCCCGCCGCTTCGGCGGCCACCCCGCAGATCCAGCTGATCCCGGCCTCGGTCGAGGGAGCGCTCGATGCCGCCGAGGAGGCGGTGGACCTGCTCCTGGACTCGGGCCGTGCCCCCGGCGACGTGCTTGTGATCACCACCGGTGCCCAGCACCCGTGGGCGGAGCACGAACTGTCCTTCGGTGAAGCCTCCTACTGGGCGCAGCACGACGCCGGTGACGATGTCTTCTACACGGACGCCGCCATCGCTGCCCGTGCCGCCTCCCGCCCCGTGGTGGTCGTGGCCGTCAACGGAGGCCCGGCCTCGGCCGCTGCCACCGCCCTGCCGCTGGCCCACACCCGGGCCGGAGCCCTGCTGATCGTCTGCGGCGACCCGCAGCAGATCAACGCGGTGCTGGGCGCCGGCGTCTGAGCCACGCGCGGCGCCTCGGGGAGCCGGAGCGTCGCTGGAGCCGCTCCGGCGGAATCCGCACGGAGTGGCTTTTGGCATGCCTGGACGCCGGGCGGCCACTGAACTCATGGCTCGGCCGGCTCAGCCGCCGGTCACGGGTGCAAGGAGCGGCCTCCGGCGGGTGCGGGCGTCGTTTCAGACCGCCGGGTCGGGGCGCCGACGGTCCGTGCGCGGTCTGCCGTCTGCTTGGTACCGGTGGCCGGCGTCGGGCGGCGCATGCGGTCGAGGCGTATGGCCTGGGCCCGATGCCGTGACCTTCAGCGCGCCGCTGCCCGGCGCAGGACCTCGGAGACCGGCCCGCCGGTGCGCGGTGCGAGCGGCGGGGTCTCCGACAGGGCGAAGGGCTCTGGCGGGGAGTCGGCGTTGGGCCGGCGTCCGCCGCGCCCCTCACCGAGCACCTGCCAGCCGTCGTGGGTCAGCGTGATGTACGCCCCACAGCGCAGGCCGTGCAGCGTGCAGGCGTCGCGCAGGCCCCACATCCAGGCGCCGTCCTCCTCCGTCCAGCGCGCATCGCCCTCACGGCAGTACAGCAGTACGGCCGTGCGCACGGGTGTACGGCGCCGCAGGTCGTGCGGGATGACCCGGCGCAGCTGGGCGAGCAGCGCGTTGCGGAACATCCACCCGTCGGCCGGGGCCGGTCTACGGGTGAACGACGCGCTGGCGCACAGCCGCTCGTCGGGATCCAGCACCGCCACGATCGCCGTGAACGGCTTCGGATGGTGCCGGGCATGCAACCCGCTGACGACCTCACGGGGGTTGCGCAGCAGAGGGATTCCGGCGGCGGCCCATTCGGCCGGCTCAAGCAGGCGACTGGCGGAAACGGCGGACGCGGACGTCGACAACGAGGCCGCCGAGGACGAGGCGAATCCGAAGGTCACGTTCCTCCCTTCGGCTACGCGCCCACACTGCGGGCGAGGTCGGATTGGGGAGCGCGCACCGCAGCAAAGCCCAACCAGATCACGAGCGAGCCGTGCGGGGAGCGGACCTCAATTCTTCCTGTCGAACTGGGATGCGGCAACGAGCAATTGGGGTCGCCGACTGTTATCGGGGGGTGTGTGGCTTATATCCCTACCCAATGCTTTGGCTGCTGACGCCTGAGGCGTCCCAGCCGCAGTGCGCCCCGTCCTCGCGGCTGGACGTGCGGTCAGCCCTGGACGGCCAGGACCAGTGGCAACACCCCCCGCGCGCCGGACTTTACGAGCAGACGCGCCGCGACCGCGAGGGTCCAGCCCGTCTCGGTGAAGTCGTCGATCAGCAGCACCGGTCCGTGGGCTTCGGCGAGCGCCGACGCCAGGTCGGGCGGCACCGTCAGCGCGCCGTCGAGGGCCTTCAGTCGCTGGGCGCTGTTGCTGCGCGACAGCCGCGGCACGTCCCCGGCGTACTCCACGGAGCCGAGCAGGGGAAGCCGCCCCACCTCGGCGATCCGGGCGCCCAGGGAGTGGATCAGCCGAGGCCGGGAGAGTGAGGCGATGGTGACGACCCCCACGGGCCGGGGCCGGGCGTCGGACACGCCGGGAGCCCAGCCTCCCGGGCCCTTGGCCCAGTCGGCCAGGACACCCACCACAGCCTGTGCCACGTCGTCCGGCACAGCGCTGTCGGGCGCCTGGGGTGCGAGGAGCGGCCGCAGCCGGTTGCCCCAGCCGATGTCCGAAAGTCGACCCAACGCACGCCCCGGCAAGGCCTGTTCCCCGGCCGGAATGCGCCCCTTGAGCGCGATGCCGATGGCCGGGAGCCCGGTCGGCCACATGCGGCGGGGTTCCACCTCGACCCCGGCGCGGCCGAGGTCGCTGCGCGCGGCGGCCACCGCCGTCGCAGAGGCGTCGGCGGTGAAGCGCGGCCCCGCGCAGTTGTCGCAGCGGCCGCAGGGCCTGGCGCCCTCGTCGTCCAGCTGACGCTGCAGGAACTCCATCCGGCAGGTGGTGGTGGAAGCGTAGGCGCGCATCGCCTGCTGCTCGGCCGCGCGCTGCCGGGCCACCCAGTCGTAGCGCTCGGCGTCGTACGACCAAGGCTGTCCGGTCGCAATCCAGCCCCCCTTGACGCGGTGGACGGCACCATCCACGTCGAGGACCTTCAGCATGGTCTCCAGCCGGGAGCGGCGCAGTTCGACCAGTGGTTCCAGCGCGGGCAGCGACAGCGGTCCCTCCGCCCGGGCGAGGACGTCCAGGGTGCGCCGGACCAGTTCCTCGGAGGGGAAGGCGAGCGAGGCGAAGTACTGCCAGATCGCCTCGTCCTCCGTGCCGGGCAGCAGCAGCACCTCGGCGTGCTCCACACCGCGGCCGGCCCGGCCGACCTGCTGGTAGTAGGCGATGGGGGAGGAGGGGGAGCCGAGGTGGACCACGAAACCCAGGTCCGGCTTGTCGAAGCCCATGCCCAGCGCGGAGGTGGCGACCAGAGCCTTGACCCGGTTGGCGAGCAGGTCGTCCTCGGCCTGCTGCCGTTCGGCGTTCTCCGTCTTGCCCGTGTACGAGGCGACGGTGTGCCCGCGCTGCCGTAGAAAGGCTGCGACCTCCTCCGCCGCGGCGACGGTGAGGGTGTAGATGATGCCGGAGCCCGGCAGGTCGTCGAGATGGTCGGCGAGCCAGGCCATCCTGTGCGCGGCGTCCGGCAGCCGCAGCACCCCGAGGCTGAGGCTCTCCCGGTCCAGCGGCCCGCGCAGCACCAGCGCGTCCGACGAGCCGCCCGTGCCCAGCTGCTCGGCGACATCCGCGGTCACCCGGGCATTGGCCGTGGCTGTGGTGGCCAGCACGGGCACACCGGGCGGCAGTTCGCCCAGCATGGTGCGCAGCCGCCGGTAGTCGGGACGGAAGTCATGGCCCCAGTCGGAGATGCAGTGAGCCTCGTCCACGACCAGCAGGCCGGTCGCGGCGGCGAGCTTGGGCAGGACCTGGTCGCGGAAGTCGGGGTTGTTCAGCCGCTCCGGGCTCACGAGCAGGACGTCGACCTCACCGGCCTCGATCTCGGCCTGGACGGCGTCCCACTCCTCGGTGTTCGCGGAATTGATGGTCCGGGCGTGGATACCGGCCCGGGCCGCGGCCTCCACCTGATTGCGCATGAGCGCGAGCAAGGGCGAGACGATCACCGTGGGTCCGCTTCCTCTGGCCCGCAGCAGCGAGGTGGCCACGAAATACACCGCGGACTTTCCCCACCCTGTGCGCTGCACGACCAGGGCCCGGCGCCGGTCCGCGACCAGCGCCTCGATCGCGCGCCACTGGTCCTCGCGCAGCCGGGCCCCGCCCGTGGCATCCCCGACGAGCCGGGTGAGGACGGCGTCCGCCTGGGCCCGGAGATCCGCGTTGCTCGTGTGCTCCATGCGCTCCATACAACAGGACGGGACCGACAATCGGGCGGGCCGCGGGCCGAGGCTGTGGACAACCGCGACCATCTTGTCGTGTCCCTGATTCGACTTATCCACAGGCTCAAGCGGAATCTCAAGATCCGCGAGATGGTCTCCGCATGACGAATCACGGCGAAACCATCGGACCCTTTGACAACAGCGGCATCTCCGGACAGGAGTCGTCCACCGGACTGTCCGCGCACGACACACAGGTCACGCTGCGCACCCCCGCCGAGCTGGCCGACGCCCTGCCCTACCTGCTCGGATACCGCCCGGAGGACAGCATGGTGCTGGTCGCCCTCCACGACCGTGAAGGCCGCGGCCGGTTCGGCGGTCGGGCCAGGCTCGGCATCCCCGCGAACGAGGAGGACTGGGAGGCGGCCGCCCGCCAGCTGGCCCAGGGACTGGTCAGGGGCAGCGAGCGGCGAGGCTCGCGACCGGAACAGATGGTGGCCTACGTCTGCCAGGAACCGGGCCCGGGCGAGTCCGGCCGGGACGTCAAGCGACGGCTCGGCCGACTGGCCCAGCTGCTGCGCACCCAGTGCGGCGACCTCGACGTGCCGGTCATCGAGGCGCTGTGCATCTCGGACGGCCGGTACTGGTCGTACTGCTGCCCGATCGAGGGCTGCTGCCCCGAGGACGGCTCGCCGATGGGCCTTCCCGGCACCTCCGTGCTGGCCGCCGCGGCCACCTACGCCGGCATCCAGGTGCGCGGCACACTCAGGGAGCTGCGGGCCCGGCTGCAGCCCTGGGAGACCTCCGCGGCCCTGGAGCAGGAGGTCGCGCTGGACGCGGCGGGCATGACCCTGGTGCCCCGCATTCTCGACGAGGCGTCCCGCCCGGACGTGGCCGAGGAGACCCTCGCCCTCGCCGAGCGGATCATGCGCCGCTTCGCCGCGGCGGCACCCGTGTCCGGCACGCATCGGGCGGACCTGCGTGACGACGGGATGCTCGCGCACGACGAGGCCGCCAGGCTCATCCTCGGACTCCAGGACCGCACGACTCGCGACCGGGCGGCCGCCTGGATGGAGGGCGAGGAGGCCGGCCCGGCTCTCCGGCTCTGGCGCGCCGTGGCCCGCCGCTGCGTCGGTTCCTACGGCGAACATGCGGCGGCTCCGCTGACCCTGGCCGGCTGGGTTGCCTGGTCGACGGGCGACGAGCTGGAGGCACGCGAGGCACTGGCCATGGCCCTGGGCGCTGATCCCGACTATCTGTTCGCGCGTCTGCTGCACCAGGCCTGCAACGAAGGGCTCGACCCCGAGGGGATTCGTCGCTGTCTGCGCGAGGACCGCACGGGGCGTGCGCGGCCGGAGACGAAGCGACAATCGGATCAGGCGGCGGACTCGGCACGGACCGAGTCTCCGGCTGACGACGGTGCGATGCCCGGAGCGAGTGCGCGGGCGGACGACCACGTCGCCGAAGCGGAGCCAGGCACGGGCGCGCGCCGGAGGCGCCGCGTGCGCTCCGCGGACGGCAGTGACGGTCGTCGCGCACGTCGGGCGGCCCGGACGCTGGGTGGACGGCAGCGGCCGTCCGGCTCCCACCCCCGGCCGTCGGCGACCGAGCCCTCGCGCCCCGCCACCCGCGGTCCCGGCGGCACGCGCACGCGTGCATCGGACCGGGGTTCCGTCCGTGCCACTCCGTCGGGGAGCGGCGTTCGTGAGCCCGAAGGGGAGGAATGAGCGCCTTGTCCTTGGTCGAGCAAGCCGGCACGACGAAGACGCGCGGCGCTCCGATGAAGACAGCGGGACGACGCGCACACTCCTGGGACCTGCGTGCGCGACGATCCCCTGCGCGTCCGCTTGCGCCCGGTAGGCGGCGCCACCGTGCTGTCGGTGCGGGTGCCAGTGCTGGTGGGATTCTGAGCCGCCTGGGCGACATTGCGCGCCGGTCGTACCGGCATGCTCCGGGAGCGTGCCGGGGCGCACCGCGCGACCGGTGGTGGCACAGGACCGCGACTGTACTGAACGGCACCTGCCCGATTCCGGCGCGCCGCCATTCGGTCGGACTCCCCGACGCGGACCGTGACCCGGACGGCGCCCCCTCCGTTCACCTGAGTGGCGGAACGCCTGAACCGGCCCAACCGCCCTACGACCGTTGTCCCCCGGGGCGCCCCATCGGCCGCCCAGCGCGACCGAGGCGCACCGAGATCAGAAGAAGCCATCCCATGCCCCAGCAGCCGACGCCGCCCTCCGCCGCTGATGTCGAGCGGCCGCCGTGGGATCGGCCCGAGCGGTTTCAGCCGGACGGTGCCGCCGCGACGGCACCCGAGGCCACCGTCGTACGGCCGCCGTTCCCGGACTCCCAGTCGGCTTCCCCGGCATGCCACGGCGGGGCTCCACCCGGCAACGCCGGGGCTCCGCCCCCAGCTCATCACCGCGCCCGTCGATCCGCAGCGCCTCCGCCGTCCCGCACCGCGGCAGCCGACCGCCCGGTGCCCGAACTGCCCTCCACCCACGACGCGTTGATCTGCGTAGCCCTGCCCGGCCTCGCCATCTCGGGCGATCAGGGACAGCTGGCCGGCCGGGGGCTGGACGGGTTCTACCGAGGCGGCCGGCGCCTGCTCTCCCGGTGTCAGATCCGCGTGGCCGGACGTGAGCCGCTCGCCGTGCAGGCGAGGATGACCGGGGCCGACAGCGCCCGCTTCGTCGGGACACTGCGCGTATCCCCGGCGGCGGGCCCCGATCCGGATGTCATGGTGGAGCGAACGCGGCGCGCCGAGGGCACCGAGCGGATCACCCTCCGCAACGCCGCCGCGCGACCGCTGAGGCTCCCCGTCGAGGTCGCCCTCGGTACGGACCTCGCGGAGCTCGGCGCCATCGCCTCCGGCAGGGCGGGCCCCGAGCTTCCGGCCACCGTCCACGACTCGGGCCTGCGCTGGGCCACGGCCGGCATCGCCGCCAGTGTCACCGCCGACCCGCCGCCCTCCGACGCCCTGTCGTCCGCCGGACTGCTGCGCTGGGAAGTGGACCTGCCACCAGGCGGAACGGTCACCGTGGAACTCCGGGTACGGCTCGACGGCGCGGGCCCCCTGCGCGCCGCAGGACAGACCCCGACCGGCTCGCTCGCCCCCGCCCGGGCAACGGGCGACGACCCCCGGGTGGCCCCGCTGCTCCACGCGGCCGTCGCCGACCTCCAGGCCCTCCTCCTGCGCGACCCCAACCACCCCGCCGACATCTACCTGGCCGCAGGCGCGCCTTGGCGCTGCGGGATGGCGCCCGCCGAGGCCCTCGCCGCCGCCCGCATGACCCTGCCCCTCGGCACCCGGCTCGCCGTGGGCACACTGCGCACCCTGGCCCGTACACAGCTCCCGCGCAGGGATCCACGGGCCGGCATGATTCCCGGGCCGCGCCGCGACGCCGGCCCGCTCCTCCCGCCGGGCTGCACGGGCACGGAGGCCACACTGCTCTTCCCCGTCCTGCTCGCCGAGGCCTGCCGCTGGGGGCTCCCGGAGCAGGAGACGAGAGAACTGCTGCCGGCTGCCGAACGGTGTCTCACCTGGTTGCGGACCACCGTCGGCGACGGTACCTACCTCCCCGACCCGCAGCCCGCCGGCCCGGTCCGCTGCGAGACGCAGGCCCACGCGTATCGCGCGGCCCTGCTCGGCGCCGATCTCCTCGACGCCTACGACCGGACCGGCGGCACCGAGTTACGCCACTGGGCCCACTCCCTGCGGACGGCCTTCCGGGCGGACTTCTGGGTCGAGGACCGCGGCGGCGGCCACCCGGCCGCGGCCCTGGCATCGGACGGCCGGCCCATACCGCACCTGGGCTCCGCCGCTGTGCACCTGCTCGACACCGGCCTGCTCGGTTCCGGGCGGCTCGCCCCGGGCCTCCTCGACCGGCTCCAGACCGAACACCTCGCCCGACTGCTCGGCACCCCCGCCATGGACGCGGGCTGGGGGCTGCGCGGTCTTGGCGCCAAGGAGGCGGGGCACAATCCGTTCGGTCACCGGAGCGGTGCCGTGCGGGTCCACGAGACCGCGCTCGCGGTCACCGGACTGGCCGCTGCCGGCTACGAGAGGGAAGCCGGGGGCCTGCTGAGAGGCCTGCTGGCAGCGGCGGAGCACTTCGGGCACCGCCTGCCGGAGATGTTCGGCGGCGAGCAGCGTTCCGCGGGCAGTGCGCCCATTCCGCATCCCGCGGCCTGCCGGCCGGCGGCCACCGCCGCGGCGTCGGCGATCATGATGCTCACCGCTCTCGCGGGCGTCCGCCCCGACACCCCGGCTCGTACGGTCACCTTGTGCCCCGTACGCAGCGCGCCGCTCGGCGAAGTCGGTCTCACCGGGCTGCGCCTCGCCGGCGCTCCCTTCGCCGTGCGCGTCAGCCGGCTGGGCCTCGCCATGGTCGAGGAGGCGGCGGACGGACTGCAACTGGGAGTGTGACCTCGTACGACGTGATCGAACGAAGAAACGGAGCCGACCCTGCGCCCCATAACGCTACGAAGCGGAACCACCACCGATGCGGCCGACGAAGGGAGTGTTTATCGTCAGGAAGACGACTATGATCGCCGCATGCCCTACGACCCGTCAGCATTTCCGCCCTTCGCCGTCACCGTGGACCTGGTCGTGCTGACCGTGCGCCGCCATGCCCTGTGCGCGCTGGCGGTACGCAGGGGCGAGCCTCCCTTCCAGGGGCGATGGGCACTGCCGGGGGGCTTCGTACGGGCCGACGAGGACCTCTCCCAGGCGGCGGCGCGCGAGCTCGAAGAGGAGACCGGGCTGAGGGCGCACGACCCGGCGGCCCCGGCCCAGGACAACGGAGCCCACCTTGAGCAGCTCGCGACCTACGGCGACCCCGAGCGGGACCCGCGCATGAGGGTGGTCAGCGTCGCGCACCTCGCCCTCGCGCCCGACCTGCCCGCCCCCCGCGCGGGGGGCGACGCGAGCAACGCTCGCTGGGCACCGGTCGAGGAGCTCCTTGAGCAGGGCGGTTATGGCCGCGACGGCGAGTCGGTGGCGCCGCTCGCCTTCGACCACGCCCAGATTCTCGCCGACGGGGTCGAGCGAGCCCGGTCCAAGATCGAGTACTCGTCGCTGGCCACCGCGTTCTGCCCGCCCGAGTTCACCGTGGGTGAGCTGCGCCGGGTGTACGAGGCCGTGTGGGGGGTGGCCCTCGATCCCCGTAACTTCCACCGCAAGGTCACCGGAACGCCCGGGTTTCTCGTCCCCACGGGAGGTACGACCACGCGCCAGGGCGGCCGGCCGGCACAGCTCTTCCGGGCCGGAGGGGCCACTCTGCTCAACCCTCCGATGCTGCGCCCCGAGGTCTGAGAGGCGCGGCGGTGGGCAGGCCGGGCAGCGGGAGGACCGACCGCCCGTTCCTCCGGCCCCGGTTCCGTCGAACGGCGGATGTTGAACCAGGCTGAACCGCAGTACGCGCGGGAGCGTATTCGTTGATACCCGAAAAACCAGACATAGCGCGCTATCTTGCTGCAGGTGATCCAGGCCTTCGGACTGACCAGCAATTCCCGCAAGGCGCACCCGCCGGCCGTCGACGACGTCTCCTTCGAAGCGCGTGCCGGACAGGTCACCGCGCTCCTCGGAGGCGCCGGCGCGGGCAAGTCGACTGCGCTCAGACTGATGCTCGAACTTCAACAGGGGCGCGGCATCACCTACTTCAGGGGGCGGCCCCTGCATCGGATCGCCCATCCGTCGCGAGAGGTCGGCGTGCTCCTCGGCGACGTACCGGGGCACCCGGCCCGCTCCGTCCGCGGCCATCTGCGCATGCTGTGCGCGGCCTCGGGCGTACCCGCGAGACGCGCCGACGAGGTTCTCGAAGTCGTGGGGCTCGTCAGCCTCCGCGAGGAGCGTCTCGGCATGCTCTCGTGCGGCATGGACCGCAGGCTCGGCCTGGCCTGCGCTCTGCTGCCGGACCCGCATACCCTCGTCCTGGACGAACCCGCCGACGGCCTCTCCGCCCGCGAGGCGCAGTGGTTCCACGGCATGCTGCGCGCCCACGCCCAGCAGGGCGGCACGGTGCTCTTCACCACGGCCGATCCCAAGGAGGCCGCACGTGCGGCTGATCGGGTCGTCACCCTCGACGGAGGCCGGCTCGTGGCCGACCAGGACGTCAGGGAGTTCGCCCGCACGCGGCTGCGCCCGCGCGTCGCCGTCCGCAGCCCCCATGCGGGCCGCCTCGCGGCGCTGCTCACCAAGGAGGCCCGCACCGCGCGCCGCTCCGTGGAGGTCGTACGGGAGGACGGCAACCGCCTCTCGGTGTATGGCTCCACGACCGCCGATGTCGGCGAGACGGCCTTTCGCCATGGCGTCCTCGTCCACCAACTCGCCGATGAGGTCGGCGACATGGGGCCGGGATCCGGTGCCGAGCGCGGCATCTCGTCGGCGGCGACCGGCGACGCCGCGGCGAGCGAGCCGCGGGGGCGGCATGAGCGCGGGCCGTCCGGTACGTCGACGGCGGATACGTCGACGGCGGAGCCGGAGACCGCAGCGTCCGGCCCGCCGACTGCGGAGTCGATCGCTCCAGCGTCGGATCCGGGCTCCTTTGTGCCCTGCTCGTCCCTGACCGAGTCACGTTCCCCGGAGCCCGGCTCGCCCGCGCCGGAGAAGGCCACCGTGGCGTTCGGCTTCTCGCCCGCGACGCCGAACGCCACGGTGGCCGGCGTCGCGGCAGGAGAACCGGATGCCGTGCCGACGGGTTTCCCGGCTGAGAAGCGGGAGCGCGTGGAAGCAGACGCTGCGGCTCAGGAGCCCGCCGTGTCCGGTTCTTCCACCGGCGAGCGTGCGCGGACCGTGTCCGCTCTCGCGTCGGCGGAGCGGGCGCCGACAGCCGTGAGAGAGCGGTTGTCGCCAGGGGAAGCCCCCGATTCCCGACCGGCGGCGGGGCACGTGGCGACGCCCCAAGACGCCCAGAGCGCGGGCGGCGGGCCGCCGGGCGGCATGATTCCCGAGGCCGACGGGGCGGCGCGCGGCGTCGTGACGTCGGGCGGCGACGACGGCGCCGGTGAAGGTGGGGAAGGGGCCGCCGCGGAGATGCTCGCGGGTGCCGATGGCAGGACCGCCGGCTCGACGGATGCCGACGCCACCCACAGCGTGGCCGCGGCGGCCCAGGAAGCGCAGGCCGGCAGCACGAGCCCCCCGGCAGCAAGTGTCTCCGCAGCCGGCATCTCCGCGCTCCGCGCCCGCCTCCCCGGTGCGAGGACTTCCGGAACCCGTCAGGCACGGAATGCCCGCACCGTACGCCCCGGCACCGCCCCGGCCCCCGACGCCCTCGCCTCCCTCCCGCCGCCCATCTCCGTCCGCTCCGCTCCCAGCCCCCTTCGCCCCCTGCGCTACGAGATCCGGCGCGCCACCGGAATCGGTGTCGGCTTCCTCACCTGCGGTGCCGCGCTGGCGCTGTCCGCGGTCACCGCCGTACTCCTCGCGCGGCTCGGGCACACCCCGCAGGCGCGGCTGTTCGCGGCCTGGCCGCGGGAGCTGCCGCTGCCGCCCGCGGCGCTCGCGGCGGGACTGCTCGGGGCGCTGGCTTTCGGGGACGAATTCCGCCACCCCGCCCTCGCGGCGGACCGTGGCACCGTGCCCCGCCGGCTGGGGCTGCTGACCGCGAAACTCCTCGTCAGCGGGGCCACCGCGGCGCTGCTCGCCTTCCTCACCCTGGGCTGCGACGCCGAAGTGCTCTATCTCTTCTACGGACGGGAGCTGGCCCAAGTTCCCGTGGACTGGCTTTCGCTGGGCGTGAGTTGGTTCGGGCTCGTCGTCGGCTGCTCCTGGGCCGGTGTTCTGGCGGCCGGTGTCTTCCGGTCCACCGCGGGGGGCCTGGCCGCCGTACTCGCCGTACCCGTTCTCGTCCTCCCTGCCATGTATGAGGCGATGCGCGATCCCGCTCTGCGCATGGCGGCCGGATTTCCGGAGCGGATGCGGGAGGTGTTCCTGCTGCAATGGCCCTTCGGAGGGCGGCGCTATCTGCTCGGACTGGTGCGGGTGCTCGCTCAACCGGCAGGCAGCGCAATGACGTTGTCGCTGGCGGCCCTTCTGTGCGCGTATCTCTTCATGACGCTGCGTACCAGGTTCCGGTGAGGACCCTGCGTCCACTTCCGATCTCGCTGTGTACACAACTTCCCGCAGGAAGCCCATTTCTTTCCGATAAGGCGTCAATTGCGACGGGGTGAGCGATCACCCTTTCGTGTGCTTTTCACCAAAGACCTCAAGGGAGTTGGAGACGGCGCCGACAAAGGTTCCGTGAGTACCCTTGCGCACACCATGATGACCGCCGCCCGCTCCGCCGACTCCGGTCTGGCCGGCCCGGGCGAACTCGACCGCTACCCCTACGCCGAGGCCCCGGTGGCCGATCGCGTCGGAGCGCCCTCCTGGGAGAGCGCGGACCCCGAACTGGGCCGTGTCGGCAGGCGTGCCGCGGGCAGCCGCGGACGCGGGCTGCACGGCCAACTCGTTCAGCAGCTGGGGCAGATGATCGTCTCGGGCGACCTGGGTGCGGACCGCCCGCTGGTCCCCGAGGAGATCGGCCAGCGCTTCGAGGTCTCCCGTACCGTCGTCCGCGAGTCCCTCCGTGTCCTTGAGGCCAAGGGCCTGGTCAGCGCCCGCCCGAACGTCGGTACGCGCGTACGTCCCGTCAGCGACTGGAACCTGCTGGACCCGGACATCATCGAATGGCGGGCCTTCGGGCCGCAGCGCGACGACCAGCGGCGCGAGCTGAGCGAACTGCGCTGGACGATCGAACCGCTCGCCGCACGCCTGGCTGCCGGGCACGGGCGCGAGGAGGTGCAGCAGCGCCTGTGTGACATGGTCGAGATCATGAGTCACGCCATGGCGCAGGGCGACGCGCTGACCTATTCGCGTGCCGACAACGAGTTCCATGGGCTGCTCATCCAGATCGCCGGCAACCGCATGCTGGAACACCTCTCCGGGATCGTCTCGGCCGCTCTCCAGGTGTCCGGCGGCCCGGTCACGGGGTGCGACCGGCCGAACGAGGCGTCCCTCGCGCAGCACGCGCGGATCGTCGACGCCCTCGGCACCGGCGACGGCGCGGCGGCGGAGGTGGCCATGCGTCAACTGCTGACGGTCCACCCCGAGGTCGAGCGTGTGGTGCCCGCCCCGCGCGAGCACTGACCTAGCGGCGAAGGCCGTGCGGTCGCCGGTGTGCGGCGTCAGCGTGGTTCTCGCGGGTTTCGCGGCGGCGCCGGGCTCGGGTACCGGCCGCCGCCGGACCCCGCCGGTTCGCACAGGATCCGGCGGGGTCCGGCGGTGCGACGTACCGCCGTCTTTCCTGTGGGTGACCGGAGGCCCGGGTTGGAGCGTGATCTCTTCTGCCTGCGTCTGACCGCTTTTGACCGCTTACGGGGTGTGACTCGGGCCACGCAGATTGGGCGTAACGCTCGTGGAGACAGCGCGATGACCTAAGAGGTGACAGCCGCGGAGGGAATACGGACGCCAAGACAGGCGCTGTGCATCTTCCCGGCCCCGCCCGCGCCGTCGGCCCATCCCCAGGCCGGTGGTCGGCTCCTGTCCGCAGTGGACGGTGCCGGAAGCCGTTTTCCAACGTTCCGAGAGGTTGTTCGTGTCGGCCAGCACATCCCGTACGCTCCCGCCGGAGATCGCCGAGTCCGTCTCTGTCATGGCTCTCATTGAGCGGGGAAAGGCTGAGGGGCAGATCGCCGGCGACGATGTGCGTCGGGCCTTCGAAGCTGACCAGATTCCGGCCACTCAGTGGAAGAACGTACTGCGCAGCCTCAACCAGATTCTTGAGGAAGAGGGTGTGACGCTGATGGTCAGTGCCGCAGAGCCCAAGCGCACCCGCAAGAGCGTCGCAGCGAAGAGTCCGGCCAAGCGCACCGCCACCAAGACGGTCGCGGCGAAGACGGTGACGACCAGGAAGGCCACCGCCACCACGGCCGCCCCGACGACGCCCGCCGCCCCGGTCGCAGCCGATTCCGCCGAGGAAGCCGCATCCGCCAAGAAGGCTGCCGCCAAGAAGACGACCGCCAAGAAGGCGGTCGCCAAGAAGACCGTCGCGAAGAAGACGGCAGTCAAGAAGACCACGGCCAAGAAGGACGACGTCGAGCTTCTTGAGGACGAGGTTCTTGAGGACACCAAGGTCGGCGACGAGCCCGAGGGTGCCGAGAGCGCCGGCTTTGTCCTGTCCGACGAGGACGAGGACGACGCGCCCGCACAGCAGGTCGCAGCGGCCGGCGCCACGGCCGACCCGGTCAAGGACTACCTGAAGCAGATCGGCAAGGTCCCCCTGCTCAACGCCGAGCAGGAGGTCGAGCTGGCCAAGCGCATCGAGGCGGGCCTGTTCGCCGAGGACAAGCTGGCCAACGCCGACAAGCTGGCGCCGAAGCTGAAGCGCGAGCTGGAGATCATCGCCGAAGACGGCCGCCGCGCCAAGAACCACCTCCTGGAGGCCAACCTCCGTCTGGTGGTCTCCCTGGCCAAGCGCTACACAGGCCGCGGCATGCTGTTCCTGGACCTCATCCAGGAGGGCAACCTCGGTCTGATCCGCGCGGTGGAGAAGTTCGACTACACCAAGGGCTACAAGTTCTCCACTTACGCCACCTGGTGGATCCGTCAGGCGATCACCCGCGCCATGGCCGACCAGGCCCGCACCATCCGTATCCCGGTGCACATGGTCGAGGTCATCAACAAGCTCGCGCGCGTGCAGCGCCAGATGCTCCAGGACCTGGGCCGCGAGCCCACCCCGGAGGAGCTGGCCAAGGAGCTCGACATGACCCCGGAGAAGGTCATCGAGGTCCAGAAGTACGGCCGCGAGCCCATCTCGCTGCACACCCCGCTGGGTGAGGACGGCGACAGCGAGTTCGGTGACCTCATCGAGGACTCCGAGGCCGTCGTCCCCGCCGACGCCGTCAGCTTCACACTCCTGCAGGAGCAGCTGCACTCCGTTCTGGACACCCTGTCCGAACGCGAGGCCGGCGTCGTCTCCATGCGGTTCGGTCTCACCGACGGTCAGCCGAAGACCCTCGACGAGATCGGCAAGGTGTACGGCGTGACGCGTGAGCGCATCCGTCAGATCGAGTCCAAGACCATGTCGAAGCTGCGTCACCCGTCGCGTTCGCAGGTGCTGCGCGACTACCTCGACTAGGCCGTATCCCTACGACGCCGAAGGCCCAGTTTCTCGTGGGCAGTTTCTAGGGGGCGTCGCCACACGTGGCCGTGTTGATCAGGCCGCGAGCAGTTCATACAGGCGCTCGGCTGGGGTTTCCCAGCCGAGCGTTTTGCGTGGACGGCCGTTGAGTCCGGCGGCGACGGTGTCCAGGTGCTCACCGGTGTGGACGGACTGGTCGCTTCCCTTGGGGAGGCATTGCTGCAGCACCCGACGGCGGAGCTTGCGGCGCACGCGGCCCGTGCGTGGAGCTGTGGCGAGTTCGTGGCGCAGTTCACCGCGGCCCTGCGGGTAGAGGGCCTGGTAGACGGTCTCGTGCACCACGTGCATTTTGGGCCGGTCGGGGAAGCGAGCGCGCAGAGCCTGGCAGATCCGCTCAGGGCTCCACCGTAGGTCCAGGTGGTTCTGGACGAAGGCGCGCAGTCCGGGGGTCTGGCCGATCTTTCCGTGCTCGGTGCGTGGGCGGCGCGGCCCTGTGCCTTTTGAGTCGGCCGCATGCCGAGCCTTGTAGTCCCCGGCATCGCATCTGGGTGGCCGGCCGCCGCGAGAGCCCAGCTTCTTGCGGTTACGTGCCTGGTCGGCCTTGTCCGGAATGGTGCAACGGATGCTGCGTTGGCGCAGGTGGGCACAGTTTCTGTGGGAAGCGTACGCCGTGCCGGCCCTCACGCGATCGGGCCGGACACGTGGTCGGCCCGACCCGATGCGGGGCACGCGGACCTTCTCCAGCACGGGTCCGAACTGCGGCGAGTCCCCGCGCTGTCCCGCGGTGATCACGATGGACACGGGTTCTTGTCCCTGCTCGACGGCCAGGTGCAGCTTGGTGGTGAACCCGCCGCGCGAACGTCCCAGCCCGTGATCACAGGGCTCGGTGAATGCGCCGCCAGGTCGTTCTTTCTGTCAGGTGCCGTCTCGCTGCCATCGACGGAACAGGTCGTAGATCCGGCCCCACGGACCGTACTCAACAGGGACGTCCCTCGATGGAACATCGGTACGGACCCGGAACCGTATGCCGTCGATGAGCTGCCGCCGGGACCAGACGGGCGGCCGCCCTGCCTTCCTCCCCTTCGGCATCAGCGGCGCCAACACCGCCACTGTGCATCCGCGAGATCTCCCCGCGCCATGAACCGTGATCATTCATCACTCAAGATCCACTTTCGATACACGCCCTGGAAGGGAAGGTGCGGGGCCGGGCCTTCGTGCTGCGCGCCGCCATGCCGTGGATCACTCTGGTATTCCGAATCAAGCTGAGAGTGAGGATCTGTATGCGCCGCTCCGTTGTCCGGGCACTGATCCGGCCGCTGGCCCTGGCGGCCGCCACGACCGTCATACCCCTGGTGAGCGCGGCCCCCGTGAGCGCCGACAACGTGGTGGTCGGAGGGTTTCCGGTAGATGTCACCCAGGCTCCGTGGACGGTCGCGCTGTCCAGTCGTGACCGGTTCGGGGGTACACGGGCCGGTCAGTTCTGCGGCGGCGTGGCGGTCGCGCGGACCGCGGTGCTCACCGCGGCCCACTGCCTCGGCGACGATGTCCTGGGAGCGCCGCCGAACCGGATGCGCGACCTCAAGGTGATCGCGGGTCGTACGGATCTGCTGTCGGGTGAGGGCGAGGAGATCGCCGTGAGTGACACCCGGGTCAATCCGGGGTACGACAGCGGGACCAACGCCGGTGACTTCGCCGTCCTCACCCTCGCCGAGCCGCTGCCGCAGAACGCAGTCGTCGCCATGGCCGGTGTGGGCGATCCCGCCTATGCGCCGGGCACCGAGGCTCTGGTCTACGGATGGGGCGACACGACCGGCGGTGGTGCCTACGCACGTGGGTTGCACGCCGCACGCATGCGCGTGCTGCCCGACGAACTCTGTGCCCGCGCCTACCCGGGCGGTCCCCAGGGCAGCTACCTGGCGGCCAGCATGCTCTGTGCCGGGGAGACCATCGGCGGCCCGGATGCCTGTCAGGGCGACAGCGGCGGCCCTCTGGTGGCCGCGGGGCGGCTGATCGGGCTCGTGTCATGGGGGAACGGCTGTGGCCGTCCAGGAAGCCCCGGGGTCTACACGCGCGTCTCTGAAGTCGTACGAGCGCTGAACGCCGCCGCAGGCGGCCGCACGCGGCTCCACGGGCGCTCCTGAGGGCTCACGCGGACGAGTGTGGGGCATGCGTACGGGCGGCCGCTCCCGGTGCGGGGGCGGCCGCCCGTTACACCCGGCCTGTGCCGGGGCTGGCTCGTCGTGTGTGCGAGATTCAGCGCTCTTCGTCGGAAGCGGTGTTCGGAACGGTCGTCAGTCGTTCCGTCTCGTCCTGTATCTCAGCGGCGATCTTCTTGAGTTCCGGCTCGAACTTGCGACCGTGGTGGGCGCAGAAGAGCAGTTCTCCGCCGCTCAGCAGGACGACGCGCAGGTATGCCTGGGCGCCGCAGCGGTCGCAGCGATCGGCGGCCGTCAGCGGGCTCGCGGGGGTCAGAACAGTAGTCACGTCGCCTCTTCTCTAGCTCGACGAGCTGTCGTACCAGGGTCAACATCCAACCAGCCCGAAAACGTTCCCGCTCGTGGCTTTTCCTCGAAAAAATCTTCCGGGGCGGCTGTCTGCTGCCGGTTGGCGGCGAATGTGCCGTAGTGCGTCTCTTGTGTGCTTACGGTTTCGCGCAGTGTTGTGTCTCGGTCCTCCCGGCCGGGTTGCCGGTTGTTCATGAGGACGTGCCCGGAGCCTAAATGGTTCATGCCTCCAAGGGAACGTGATGTGTGCTTCACTCCAACGAGGGATCGAACATGCATGCGAGCCTGGACTAGTCTGAGTTTGCGACGAGGGTGGCGTTACACCGGCTCTACCAGGCCTCGGTACCCTCTGAGCGGCGACCGAAGCCACCCCCTTACCCCAGAGGGGGCCAACTGAAATTCAGCGAGGAGCGAACCGCGTGACCGCCGATACGTCCGTGCCGTCCACAGCGCTGCTGGCAGGAGCAGACCGGGACGGCTCCAACTACACCGCGCGGCACCTGCTCGTTCTTGAGGGCCTCGAAGCCGTGCGCAAGCGCCCGGGCATGTACATCGGCTCGACCGACAGCCGCGGCCTGATGCACTGTCTGTGGGAGATCATCGACAACTCCGTGGACGAGGCCCTCGCGGGTGTCTGCGACCACATCGAGGTGATCCTCCACGACGACGGCTCCGTGGAGGTACGCGACAACGGCCGGGGCATCCCCGTGGACGTGGAGCCCAGGACCGGCCTGTCCGGTGTCGAGGTCGTCATGACCAAGCTGCACGCCGGCGGCAAGTTCGGCGGCGGCTCGTACGCCGCCTCCGGCGGTTTGCACGGTGTCGGTGCCTCCGTGGTCAACGCCCTCTCCGCCCGACTGGACGTCGAGGTCGACCGGGGCGGCCACACGCACGCGATCAGCTTCCGGCGCGGTGTGCCGGGCGCCTTCGCCGCCGACGGCGCCGACGCGAAGTTCGAGGCCAAGAGCGGCCTGCGCAAGACCAAGAAGGTCCCCAGGACCCGCAGCGGCACGCGCGTGCGGTACTGGGCAGACCGGCAGATCTTCCTCAAGGACGCCAAGCTCTCCCTGGAGACGCTGCACCAGCGCGCCCGGCAGACCGCCTTCCTGGTGCCGGGGCTGACGATCGTCGTCCGCGACGAGTTCGGCCTGGGCGAGGGCGGAAGCAAGGGTGAGGAGTCCTTCCGTTTCGACGGCGGCATCAGCGAGTTCTGCGAGTTCCTGGCAAACGACAAGCCGGTCTGTGATGTCCTCCGCTTCTCGGGTCAGGGCACCTTCAAGGAGACGGTTCCGGTCCTGGACGAGCACGGCCAGATGACCCCCACCGAGGTCACCCGTGAACTCGGCGTGGACATCGCGCTGCGCTGGGGCACGGGCTACGACACGACGGTCCGGTCCTTCGTCAACATCATCGCCACCCCTAAGGGCGGCACCCATGTGGCCGGCTTCGAGCAGGCCCTCACCCAGACGCTGAACGATGTGCTGCGTAGCAAGAAGATGCTGCGCGTGGCCGAGGACAACATCGTCAAGGACGACGCCCTGGAGGGCCTCACCGCGGTCGTCACCGTGCGCCTGGCCGAGCCGCAGTTCGAGGGCCAGACCAAGGAGGTCCTCGGCACCTCGGCGGCCCGCCGCATCGTGAACAACGTGGTCACCAAGGAACTGAAGGCGTTCCTGACCGCCGCCAAGCGTGACGCCGCGGCACAGGCGCGGGTCGTCATGGAGAAGGTCGTGGCCGCCGCCCGTACGCGCGTCGCGGCCCGCCAGCACAAGGACGCCCAGCGGCGGAAGACGGCCCTGGAGTCCTCGTCCCTGCCGGCGAAGCTCGCCGACTGCCGCAGCGACGACGTGGACCGCAGCGAGCTGTTCATCGTCGAGGGTGACTCCGCGCTCGGTACGGCGAAGCTGGCGCGGAACTCCGAGTTCCAGGCCCTGCTGCCGATCCGGGGCAAGATCCTCAACGTGCAGCGGTCGTCGGTGACCGACATGCTCAAGAACGCCGAGTGCGGCGCAATCATCCAAGTCATAGGAGCCGGCTCGGGCCGCACCTTCGACATCGATCAGGCCCGCTACGGCAAGATCATCATGATGACCGACGCCGATGTGGACGGCTCCCACATCCGCTGCCTGCTGCTCACGCTGTTCCAGCGCTACATGCGCCCGATGGTCGAGGCCGGCCGGGTCTTCGCCGCGGTGCCGCCGCTGCACCGGATCGAGATCGTCCAGCCCAAGAAGGGCCAGGACAAGTACGTCTACACGTACTCCGACCGCGAGCTGCGCGACAAGCTCATGGAGTTCCAGAGCAAGGGCATCCGGTACAAGGACTCCATCCAGCGCTACAAGGGTCTGGGCGAGATGGACGCCGACCAGCTGGCCGAGACCACGATGGACCCGCGCCACCGTACCCTGCGCCGGATCAACCTCTCCGACCTGGAGGCCGCGGAACAGGTCTTCGACCTGCTGATGGGCAACGACGTGGCACCCCGCAAGGAGTTCATCTCCAGCTCGGCGGCGACGCTGGACCGGTCCCGCATCGACGCGTAACCGCTGCGTTGGGCTTCGGCCCGCGGGGTGTGCCCCCGTTACGGAGGCGGGCGACGGATATGGGAGCGGGCGAGGCCGGCCGACCCTGTCGGCGGCTGGCTTGGTGATGTCCAGAGGATGGCTGGTTCAGGGGGGAGCGGGGTGCACGCGCCTGGGCCGGCGGTGGCTGGTCGGGCAGGCGTCCCCGGCGTGCGGTTGCGGTTCGGTGCACGCCCTGGCCGATGACGGTGGTGCGTCCCTGCTGGGGTGACAGCGGCCGGGTGCCTGCGTTCCCGCTGGCCGTGGCGGTCGGGTGCGTGGCTCTGGTGGCGCCGATCGAGTGCGGAATCAGGCTTACGGTGGCCGTCGGGGGCGGGTGCCGGCCTGACGCCGGAGGCCGAGTGCACGACCCGCGACGGAGTCGGCAGCTCGCCGGTCATCCGGCCTGGCGGCGCGAGCGGTGAGGGCGGTGTCTGCCTGCCCGGCCGCCGCCTCCCGTACCAGTGCGCTGCCGCAGCGTCCGGTCGGCCCTTGCCACATCCCGCTCTGGCCGATCGCCTCCGGTCGACCGTCTCCTGCCCCGCCACGTCCCAGCAGGGTGAGGCGCTTTCGCCGCCACTGGTTGGCCGGTGCCGCGCGCCTCTCGGCAGGCAGTCGGAGGGGCCGCCCCCGGGTCGGTCGACGTCGCACCACTCAGAGCCGCTCGCCTCCCGGTCAACCATGTTCCGCCGCACCGGCTCCCGCCTCCATCCCCGGCCACCGTCCCGCGAAGCTCGCCACCGGCCCCCGCCCGGCCATGGTTCCCAACCACCATCCCCTGACTCCGCCCCGCGTCCGAGCCCTGGACCCCGACTCGCCGTTTCTCCCACGGTGGCCCGGCGTCGCAGCCTGCCTCGCCGGATGCGGCACCGGACAGCGCCCTGCCCCCGCGTCTCCGTCGCCCCTCCACTCTGCGCCCGACGAGCCTCTACACCCGTGGGTGGAGATGCGCCGCCCGAGGTTTCCACCCGTGATCCACCTCCGCTCCGATCTGCGGAGCTGCGGATTTCCGTAGCTTCGAAGGTGCCGGCAGCGCCTGCTCCGGCACCACCTTCTCGCTCACGGAGGCTCTGATGTCCGGGCTGGTCAACGCGCTGGCGATTGTGGCCGTGGTCGCCATAGTGATCGTGCGGCAGTTCCGCGTCCGCGCGATCAACACCGACCGGCGCTGGTGGCTGATCCCGGTGATCCTGGCCGTCGTCGCGCTGCGCGAGCCCGGCATCCTCGATGCCCACCACCGCACGGAGTCCGTCGCACTGCTCGCACTGGAGATGCTTATCGGTCTCGCCACCGGAGCCGGCTGGGCCTGGACGACTCGCATCTGGACGGCTGAGGACGGCGTCGTGTGGACCAAGAGCACCAAGGCGAGCGGCGCGGTGTGGGCCGTGGGCATCACCCTGCGGATCGGTGTCTACGCCTTCAGCTACGCCCTGGGCCTGCACCAGAACAGCTCTGCCCTGATGCTGGGCATCGCCGGCACCCTGCTGGTCCGCGGCGGCATCCTGGTCTGGCGGGCCCGGTCCCTCGGCACCGCGACCCGTCCCGCACCGGCGTACGGTGACGGCATGCGGCAGGCCTGGAAGGAGCGCGCGTGACGGACAACGCCTGGACCCGCTGGCCGTCGCGAGAGGCGCTCGGCCGAGCGGGAATCAGCCGACCCCGGCGGATGCTCGCCTGGGCCGTCAGACTCCTTGTGCTCGCCCTGCTCCTGTGGGCGGCGTTCAGCCAGAGGCACGTCGGAATCTGGGAGGCGCTCGCAGCGGCAGCGGCGGTCCTTCTCGCCGGTGTCGTCTCCTGGGCCTTCTTCCGGACCACCTACCAGCACCGGCTGGTCCCCTCCCTGGCGCTGATGAGCGTGCTCCTGGCCATCGCGGTTGCCGCCGAGGCCACGGGGTTCAGAGGCCCGGCCCTGCTGATCTGGTGCGGCTGCGGAATCAGCGCCCTGGAGCGGCTGCCGCTCGCGGTGGCCCTACCCGTGACGTCCGTGGCGCTGGCCTCGTACTCCGCGTTCAACAACGACGTCTGGTTGACCACGGCCGCCACGGTGGCGGGCATGGCCCTCGCCGGATACGTCCTGCGGCTGGACGCGGAAGCCCGCGGCAACGCGCAGCGGCTCCTCGCCCAGGAGCGGGCCGCCCGGGTCGCGGAGGCCGAGTCCGCGGCGCTGGCCGAGCGGGCTCGGATCGCGCGCGAGATCCACGACGTCCTGGCTCACAGCCTCTCGGCGCAACTCGTGCATCTGGAGGCGGCCCGGCTGCTGATCGAGAACGGTGCCGATCGCGACCGGATCCTGGAGCGGGTGGTGGCCGCACGCGGAATGGCCCGCGACGGGCTCGCGGAGACCCGGCAGGCACTGTCCGCGCTGCGGGGCGAACTGACCCCGCTGGAGGAGTTTCTGAGCGAACTCGTCACTGGGACCGGCGGCGCGGAGGTCACTGTCACGGGTGAGCGCAGACCCTTGTCGGCCGAGGCCTCTCAGGCGGTGCGCCGGGTCGCGCAGGAGGCGCTCACCAACGTCCGTAAACACGCCCAGGGCGCCAAAGTGCAGCTGCGCCTCGACTACTGCGACCACGAAGTGACGCTGATCGTACGGGACTCGGGCGGGCTGCCGGGCGAACTGACGAGTTCCGGAGGCGGGTACGGTCTGCTGGGTATGCGTGAGCGCGCCGAGCTGCTGGGCGGTTCGCTGGACGCGGGGCCGGACGAGGAGGGGTTCGTGGTGACGCTGAAGGTGCCGGTATGACCGAGACGGAGGGGGAGGAGAAGCCCGCGCGAGTGGTCGTCGCCGACGATCAGACCGTGGTCCGGGAAGGCATCGTGATGCTGCTCGGGCTGCTGCCGGGCGTGGAGGTCGTCGGTGCGGCGGGAGACGGCGAGGAGGCGGTGCAGCTGGTCGAGGAACTCGACCCGGACGTCGTACTGATGGACCTCAGGATGCCCCGCTGCGACGGTGTGGAGGCCACCCGGCGGATCCGGTCGCAGCACCCCCGGACCCAGGTCGTGGTGCTCACCACGTACGCGGACGACGAGTCGCTGTTCCCCGCGCTGCGGGCCGGCGCCCGAGGGTATCTGACCAAAGACGCCGGCGGCGACGAGATCGTGCGCGCCGTGCAGAGCGTGCTGTCGGGGGACGCGGGGCTGTCGCCGAGCGTGCAGCGCCGGCTGCTGGAGCGACTGTCCCAGCCCGAGCCCACCCCGGCCGAGACCGGCCCGCCCACGGGGCCCGAGACGCCGCCCGACGGACTGACCACGCGTGAGACCGAGGTCCTGCTGCTGATCGCCGACGGGCTCAGCAACCAGGAGATCGCCCGCAGGCTGCATGTGTCGACGGCGACCGTGAAGACGCACATCAACAACCTCTTCGCCAAGACGGGTCTCAAGGACCGAGCACAGGCGGTGCGTTACGCGTACAGCAAGGGGCTGGTGAGGCCGCCCACGCAGTGAATCACCTGATGGGGTGAAGAGCCGAGGGAAGAAGAGTCAGGGATCTTCCCGATCTGTCCATCCTTGGGCATGCAGTCAAGCAACGGCCGTTGCCGCGGAGCCGGGGACGGTGCCGAGAGTTCGGCCGAGAACCGGGAAGATCACGGCACGTCCTCGCGTGACACGGCGTACGAGGACCCTTGGTACGACGCCCTGGCCTTCGGCTGGGGCGAGCTGGATGGCGCGGGCATGCCGGCGCCGGTCGTGCCGTCTCCGCGCGACGACCGGAGCGGACCCGGGGTTCGCGCTCGCGACGTGTACGTCGAGGTGCAGCGCAGCGCGGCCTTCCAGGAGGTGCGCAGCAGGTACCGGCGGTTCGTCGTGCCGGGGGTCGTCGTCTTCCTCGTCTGGTACATCGGTTATGTCGTCGCCGCCACGGCCGCGCCGGAGCTGATGGCCCGGCCTGTCGCCGGAGCGCTGAACGTGGGCATGCTGGCCGGGCTCGGGCAGTTCCTCACCACGTTTCTGCTCACCTGGGCCTACGCCCGGCACGCGCGCCTGCGCCGGGACCGAGCCGCGCTGGAGCTGCGCTGGGACACCCAGGAACTGACCCGCGAAGTACGGGGAGGTGCCTCGTGACCGGGGAGCACCAGACACTGGCGCTGCTGCTGTTCAGCGGTTTCGTGGCCGTCACCCTCGGGATCACGACATGGGTGAGCCGTCGGCGGCACGGTTCGGCGGAGGAGTTCTATGCCGGAGGGCGGCTGTTCTCTCCCATGGAGAATGGTTTTGCCATCGCGGGTGACTACATGTCGGCGGCGTCCTTCCTCGGGGTCACCGGGCTCATCGCCCTCTACGGGTACGACGGGTTGCTGTACGTGGTGGGCTTCCTGGTGGCGTGGCTGGTGGTGCTGTTCCTGGTGGCCGAACTGGTGCGCAACTGCGGGCGGTTCACCCTGGCCGACGTGGTGGCGGCGCGGATGAGCGAGCGGCCGGTGCGGATCGCGTTGGGGACGTCCTCGGTCACGGTGTCCGTGCTGTATTTGGTGGCGCAAATGGTCGGCGCGGGCAGTCTGGTGGCGTTGCTGCTGGGGCGGACGAGCGGGACGGCCCAGGCCTGGACGGTCATCGGGGTCGGCGCTCTCATGGTGATCTATGTGACGCTGGGCGGGATGCGAGCCACCACCTGGATCCAGATCGTCAAGGCGGTGCTGCTGCTGAGCGGGGCGGTGGCGCTGACCGTGCTCGTCCTGCTGCGCTTCCATGGGGATGTCGACCGGCTGCTGCTCACGGCGGCGGACCGCAGCGGCCACGGCAGGGCGTTCCTGGCGCCGGGCCTGAAGTACGGCGGGAGCTGGACCGCCCGCCTCGACTTCATCAGCCTCGGTCTCGCCCTCGTGCTGGGCACGGCGGGACTGCCGCACATCCTGTCCCGCTTCTACACCGTGCCCACCGCGCGCGCCGCCCGCCGTTCCGCCGTGTGGTCCATCGGGCTGATCGGCGGCTTCTATCTGTTGACGATCGTCCTCGGCCTCGGTGCGGCCGCGGTGGTCGGTCCGGATGCGGTGCGCGGTTCGAATGCAGCCGGGAACACGGCCGTGCCCCTGCTCGCCCTCGACCTGGGCGGCGGAGCGGGATCCACCGGTGGAACGGTTCTGTTCGCGGTCGTCGCCGCCGTCGCCTTTGCGACGATCCTCGCCGTGGTCGCCGGGATCACGCTCGCCTCGTCGGCCTCGGTGGCGCACGACCTGTACGCCTCGCTGTGCCGGACGCACGGCAAGCCGCGCAGCGAGGTCGCGGTGGCACGGTTCGCGGCGCTCGGCATCGGTGTCGTGGCGATCGCGCTCGGCCTGCTGGCCCGCGACCTCAACGTCGCTTTCCTCGTCGGCCTCGCCTTCGCGGTCGCCGCGTCGGCGAACCTGCCCGCGCTGCTGTACTCGCTGTTCTGGCGCGGCTTCACCACCCGCGGCGCGGTGTGGGCCGTATACGGCGGGCTGATCCCGGCGCTGGGGCTCGTCCTGCTCTCCCCGGTGGTCTCCGGCAGTCCGAGCTCGCTGTTCCCGGACGTCGACTTCCAGTACTTCCCGCTGCAGAACCCGGGCCTCGTCTCCATCCCGCTCGGCTTCGTGGCCGGCTGGCTGGGCACGGTCACCTCGGACGAGGTCGCGGACGAGGCCAAGTACGCCGAGACCGAGGTGCGGTCGCTGACCGGCGCCGGGGCCGTGTAGCCCCCTACGGCGCGACCCATGCGTACCGGTGCTCCGGCCGGCCGGTGTCGCCGTACTTCAGGGAGAGCCGCAGTCGGCCGGCCTGTTCCAGGTGGCGGAGGTAGCGCTGGGCCGTGGAGCGGCTCAGACCGGTCCTGGCGGCCACCTCGTGGGCCGACAGCGGCTGGTCGGCGCGGTGCAGGACGCCGCAGATCAGGTCGGTCGTGGGCTCCGAGTGGCCGCTCGGCAGGCCGGGCGCGGACGGGGCGGAAGACGTGCGCAGCGCCCCGAAGATCCGGTCGACCTGCTCCTGACCGGTCAGACCGTGGCCGCCGACCCGGTCCACGGTGCGGCGCAGCGCGGCGTAGGAGTCGAGGCGGATGCGCAAGGCGGCGAAGGTGAACGGCTTGACCAGATAGTGCAGGGCGCCCAGGCGCATCGCCTGCTGGACGGTCGTCACCTCGCTGGCCGCCGTGATCATGATGACGTCCGTGCCGTGGCCCTGTTCCCGCATGCGGTGGACGAGGTCGAGGCCGGTCCCGTCCGGCAGATAGTGGTCCAGCAGGACCAGGTCGACACTGCCGCGTTGGACGGTGGACAGGGCCTGGGCGGCACTGTGCGCGCGGGCGGTCACCCGGAAGCCGGGAACCTTTCCCACGTACTTGGCGTTTATCTCAGCGACGCGGAAGTCGTCGTCCACGACCAGGACGTCAATCATCAGGCCTCTCCTTCAAGGCCGACGAGCGTTAAGCCCGTGTTTCGGCTCCGCAGTTGTAACGCGAGCAAAATGAGCACAACAGGCTCTTGCGGGCAAAAGAACGGCTTGTGCTCACAAGACTCCTGCCGTGGCCGGGGCCACACCTACCGTCCCGGGCCATGAGCGCACACACCAGCCCCGCCATCGAGTTGCGGGGCGCGAGCAAGACCTTCAGAACCCCGTCCGGGGGACTGCACACGGCCGTGCGCGGCCTGGACCTCACCGTCGAGCGCGGCGAGTTCGTGGCCGTCGTAGGACCGACCGGCTGCGGCAAGTCCACCACGCTGACGCTGGTCAGCGGCCTGGAGGAGCCCACCGAGGGCGAGGTGCTGGTGGCCGGAGAGCCGGTCGAAGGCGTCGGCGACAAGGTCGGTTTCGTCTTCCAGCAGGATGCCACGTTCCCCTGGCGCACGGTGCTATCCAACGTCATGTCCGGCCCCCGCTTCCGGGGCGTACCGAAGGCGGAGGCCAAGGAGAAGGCCCGCGAATGGCTGGCCCGCGTCGGACTGGCCGCCTTCGAGGACCGTTACCCGCACCAGTTGTCCGGCGGCCAGCGCAAGCGCGTGGCCCTCGCCGCGACCTTCGTCAACGACCCCGAGATCCTGCTGATGGACGAGCCGTTCTCCGCGCTCGACGTGCAGACCAGGGCGCTGATGTCGGACGAGCTGCTGGAGCTGTGGGAGGGCACGGGTGCCTCGGTCGTCTTCGTCACCCACGACCTGGAGGAGTCCATCGCGCTCGCCGACAAGGTCGTTGTGATGACCGCCGGCCCCGCGACCGTGAAGCAGGTGTTCGACATCGACCTGCCGCGGCCGCGCAAGGTCGAATCGGTGCGCCTGGAGCCGCAGTTCATCGAGATCTACCGCGAGATCTGGGAGTCGCTCGGCGAAGAGGTCCGCATCACCCGCGAGAGGGGTGCCGCCCATGTCGCCTGAGGTTCTCAGCACACCGGCTGTCGAGACCGCGAAAGTCGCCGACCGCGCGCAGAGCCGCGCCCAGGCCGCTCGTCGCCGCAAGGCCGTCGTCAACCTCGCGCGCGTGCTGGTCCTGGTGGCCGTCCTCGGCCTGTGGGAGGGACTGTCCCGCGCCAAGGTCATCGACCCGTTCAACTTCTCGATGCCCACGAAGATCTGGGACCAGATCTGGACCTGGGTGACGCACGGCACCGCGCTCGGCTCGCTGGGCGAACAGATCTGGTACACGCTCTACGAGGCACTGCTCGGCTGGGTCATCGGTGTGATCGCCGGTGTGCTCCTGGGTATCGCGCTCGGGCGGATCAGATTGCTCGCCGAAGTGTTTGGTCCATACATCAAGGTGCTCAACTCGATCCCCAGGATCGTCCTCGCACCCATCTTCCTGATCTGGTTCGGCCTCGGACCCTCCTCCAAGGTCGCCTCCGCCGTCGTGCTCGTCTTCTTCCCGGTGTTCTTCAACGCCTTCCAGGGTGCCCGCGAGGTGGACCGCAACCTGGTGGCCAACGCCCGCATCCTGGGCGCCAGCGACCGCAGGGTGACCCTCCAGGTGGTCATCCCGTCGGCCACCTCCTGGATCTTCACCAGCCTGCACGTCAGCTTCGGCTTCGCGCTGATCGGCGCCATCGTCGGCGAGTACATCGGTGCGACGAAGGGCATCGGACTGCTCGTCTCGCAGTCGCAGAACACCTTCAACGCGGCCGGCGTCTACGCCGCGATGGTCATCCTCGCGGTCGTCGCCCTGGTCGCCGAGGGACTGCTGACCTTCGCCGAGCGCCGCATCTTCCGCTGGAAGTCCGCCGGTTCCGACAGCTGAACCGGCCCCCTCGGACCAGCCCCCCCACGCCTTTCCCGCACCGCCCTCTCACAAGGACGTGACACCGTCATGCGCAAGACCGCCAGATACGCCTCCCAGGCCGCCGCCGGACTCCTCGCCCTCTCCTCGCTCACTGCTTGCGCCAATGACGCGGCCAGTTCCACGGCCGACACCGGCAGCGGCGGGGGCGGCGGCAAGGGTGAGTCCGTCAAGATCATGGTCGGCGGGCTGGACAAGGTCATCTACTTGCCCGCGATGCTCACCCAGCGCCTCGGCTACTTCCAGGCCGAGGGGCTGAACGTCCAGCTGCTCAGCGAGCCCGCCGGGGTCCAGGCCGAGACCGCGCTCGTCTCCGGCCAGGTGCAGGGCGCGGTCGGCTTCTACGACCACACCCTCGACCTCCAGGTGAAGGGCAAGTCGGTCGAGTCGGTCGTGCAGTTCTCGCACGCGCCCGGCGAGGTCGAGGTGGTCTCCGGCAAGGCGGCGGGCAGCCTCACGTCGCCCAAGGACTTCAAGGGCCGCAAGCTGGGCGTGACCGGGCTCGGCTCCTCCACCGACTTCCTCACCAAATACCTGGCGGTCAAGAACGGTGTGAAGGTCAGCGAGTTCACCTCGGTCGCCGTGGGAGCCGGCCCGACCTTCATCGCGGCTCTCCAGAACGGCGCGATCGACGGCGGCATGACCACCGACCCGACCGTCGCGACGATCCTGGACAAGAAGGCGGGCAAGATCCTCCTCGACATGCGTACCCCGCAGGGTTCGCAGGAGGCGCTCGGTGGCCCGTACCCGTCGTCAAGTCTCTACATGCAGACGGACTGGGTGAATGGACACAAGGAAACCGTCCAGAAGTTGGTCAACGCATTCGTCAAGACGCTCAAGTGGATGTCCACCCACAGCGCCGACGAGATCGCCGCCAAGATGCCCGCCGACTACTCCCAGGGCAACAAGACGCTCTACGCGCAGGCCATCAAGAGCACCCTGCCGATGTTCACCGACGACGGCGTGATGCCCGAGGGCGGCCCGGAGACCGTCGAGAAGGTCCTCAAGTCGTTCAACCCCAACATCAAGAACGCCAAGGTCGACTTGAGCAAGACGTACACGACCGAGTTCGTCAAGGCCGTCAAGTAACGTACAGGCTCCGTCCGTTCAGACACGGGTCGCCCACACGTATCGGTGTTCCGGGCGGCCCGCGTCGCCGTACCTGAGAGTGAGCCGGGCCCGTCCCGTGCGCTCCAGGAGCTTCAGATAGCGCTGGGCGGTCTGCCGGCTCACCCCCGTCCGCTCGGCGATCTCCTGCGCGGACAGCGGGCCCTGGGAGTTCATCAGCGCCTGGCGCACCAGCTCCGCCGTCGTGGGGGAGTGTCCTTTGGGCAGGCCGCGTTCCGACGGCGCGGACAGGGCGCCGAAGATCCGGTCCACCTGCGCCTGTTCGGCCTCGCCGCCGCCGTCCAGGGTGCGCCGCAGCTCGGCGTACGCCTCCAGCTTGGCCCGCAGACCGGCGAAGGCGAACGGCTTCACCAGGTACTGCAGCGCCCCCTGCCGCATCGCGGCCTGCACAGTCGACACGTCCCGCGCCGCCGTCACCATGATCACGTCGGCCTGGTGGCCGCGCCGGCGCATCTCCCGGACGACCGCGAGACCGGTGTCGTCCGGCAGATAGTGGTCCATGAGGACCAGGTCCACCCGCGGCAGCGTCTCCACGTGGCGCAGCGCCTCGGCCGCGCTGTGCGCCTCGCCGGCCACGTGGAAGCCCGGGACCTTCGCCACGTAGGCCGCGTTGACCCGCGCCACGCGGGTGTCGTCGTCCACGATCAGGACCTCGATCATCGTGCCTCCTCCTCGGCAGCGGCGGGAACGTGCTCCGGGGCCGGCCCCGCGGATACCGCGAGCGCGGGCGCCGGTTCCGGTTCCGGCTCGGTGAGCGCCTCGGGCAGGATCACGGTGAACTCCGCGCCGCCGCCGTCCGCGACGCCCACCGACGCGCCGCCGCCCTGCCGTTCGGCCAGCCGGCGCACCAGGGAGAGCCCGATGCCCCGCTTGCCGTGTGCGGGCGGCTCCTTGGTGGACCAGCCGTCCATGAAGACCAGCTCCCGCTGGTCCGCCGGGATCCCGGGCCCGGTGTCGCGCACCCTGAGGACGACCGTACGGCCCTCACTGCGCAACTCGACCTCCACGCGCGCGTGCAGCGTGCCCGCGACCGCGTCCAGGGCGTTGTCCACCAGGTTGCCCACGACCGTGACCAGGCCGCGGGGATCGATCAGCCGGTCCGGCAGCCGGGTGCGTTCCGACACCCACAGGGCGACCCCGCGCTCGGCCGCCACGGTGGCCTTGCCGACCAGCAGCGCGGCCAGCAGCGGGTCATGGATCTTCTCGGTGATCTGCTCGGCGGTGACCCGGTGGTCGCCGACCACCTCGCCGACGAACTCCACGGCGTCGTCGTACATCTCCAGCTCCAGCAGCCCGAGAAGCGTGTGCATGCGGTTGGCGTGCTCGTGGTCCTGGGCGCGCAGGGCGTCGATCAGCCCGCGCGTGGAGTCCAGTTCCCGCCCCAGCTGCTCCAGTTCGGTGCGGTCGCGCAGGGTGGCCACGGCGCCGCCGTCGCCGGTGGGCATACGGTTGGCGACCAGCACGCGCTGGCCGCGCACGGTGAGCAGGTCGGTGCCGGTGACCCGCCCGGCCAGGACGTCGGTCGTGCGGCCCTCGCCGAGCGCCTCGTCAGGGGTCAGGCCCACCGCTTCGTCGCCGATGCCCAGCAGCCGCCGCGCCTCGTCGTTGAGCAGCCGGACCCGGCCGCCGCGGTCGAGGGCGACCACGCCCTCCCGGATGCCGTGCAGCATCGCCTCGCGCTCCGCGAGCAGCGCCGAGATATCGGAGAAAGCCAGGTCACGAGTCTGCCGCTGGACCCGGCGGGAGATCAGCCAGGCGGCCAGCGCGCCCACCGCGAGCGCGCCGCCGGCGTACGCGAACAGCCCCGGGATCGCGCTGATCAGCCGCGCCCGCACGCTGTCGTAGGCGATGCCGACCGAGACCGCCCCGACGATCCGGTGCCGGGCGTCGTACAGCGGCACCTTGCCGCGGGCCGAGCGGCCCAGGGTGCCGTCGTCGATCTCCATGACCTGCTTGCCGACGAGGGCGTCGTGGGGGTCGGTCGAGACGTGCTCGCCGATCTGCGCGGGGGTGGTGTGCGACCAGCGCACGCCCCGCCGGTCCATCACCACGATGTACTCGGCACGGGTGGCCCGCCGGATCCGTTCGGCCTCCTGCTGCACCGGGCCGTCGGGGGTCGGCGCGGTGTCCCGCACGCCCTCGGCGATCTGCGGGTCCTGGGCCGTGGTCTGGGCGATGGCCAGTGCCCGGCGCATCGCCTCCTGGTCCAGCTGCTTGCTCAGCGGCGCCAGGAACAGCCCGGTCGCGAGCACGGCCACTCCCGCGGCGATCGCCACCTGCATGAGCAGCACCTGGGAGAACACCCGTCGCGGCAGACCCAGGCGCAGGCGGCGTGCGGGGGGAGTGGGGCTCATGGGTCAGACGTTACGGGGGAGGACCCGACGTGCCCCAGAGGATGTGGTGGGGATCTCTTGACCAATTCTTGAAAGAGGTGGCCGCTCAACTCGCCAGCGCTGTCGGCCGCAGCTCGTGCACGGCCACCACGTCCATCCGCGCGGGTGTGCCGAGCACCTCCGCGCCGCAGCTCTCCGGGCGCGGCGGCAGCGACGCCCCCTGGGCCACGGTGACCCGCCACAGCCGCCCGTCGGCGTGGGCGACGGTGACCTCCCAGCGCGGGCCGCCGCCGTCGGTCCGTACGACGCTGAGCACGCCCGCGCGGTCCTCGCCCGCCGCCGACCGGACGGCCAGCTCGGCCGCCTGGCCGGGCCGTTCCCAGGCGGAGCACCCCCGGCACCCTTCGACCACCACGCGCCCCTCCTGGACGCCGTGCAGCGCTTCCTTGACGGTGTGCGCCTCGGCGCGGCCGTACGCGTAGCCGTACGGCAGGACGAGCACCGTCGGTGAGAAGCGATGCCCACCCAGATGGGTGACCTCCCAGAGCCCGCGCACCCCCGAGGCGGCCAGCTCGCCGGCGAGGGGGCGGCCCAGCAGGGCGCAGCAGCGGTCACGCTTGCCGTTGGTGCACACGAGCGCGAGCGGGTCGCCCGTGTGAGGCCGGCCGTCGACAGCGGAGCCGAAGGAACGGTGGTCGCCCGTGCCGAGGGCGGCGAAGTCGAGGCCGAGGAGTCGGTTCGGATCTCGGACTGTGGCGCTGTGCAGCCACACGTTTCCCGGAACGGTGTGGGCCGCGTACACATGCCGGAGCGGCGGTGTGCCGGGGTCGGCGTGCCGCCCGGGTCGCCGGATGAGCGCGACGCGCACGCCGGTCCCGTCGGCGGCGCGCTCCAGCGCCCGGCCCAGCGCGCGGTCCAGATGGCTGGATGTGAGCGCATTGGCACCCCACGGGCCGGGCTGTTCCAGCAGCAGCCACGTCGTCGCCGTGGCCGCCGTACCGGAAACGGGCTCGTCGAGGCTCCGGGAGACGGTCGCACACCTACTCACAGAGGTGAGCCTAACCTGACTCTGCCCGGGGTGACTTCCGGCCCGGCCGTGTCTTACTCCGGCAGGGGCTGCGGCGGTCGCGGGCCGACGTAGTGACCGACGGGGCGCATGCGCAACGGGCGCTCGCCGTACTCCTCCAGCGCGTGCGCGATCCAGCCCGCCGTCCGGGCGACGGCGAAGATCGTCTCGCCCGCCGTGGCGGGCATGCCGCTGGACGCGGTGAACACCGCCAGGGCCAGGTCGACGTTGGCGTGGAGCGGCGTGTGCCGGGCGGTCGTGGCGACGATGTCCCGCGCCGCGAGCAGCGCGGGCTCGGCGCCCGGAACCTGCTCCAGCAGGCCGAACAGCACGCGCGCGCGAGGGTCTTCGCCGGCGTACAGCCGGTGGCCGAGCCCGGGGACGCGGCGGCCCGCGCGCAGCTCGTCGGCGATCACCGGGACCGCCGTGCCCTGGTCGAGCACGTCGAGCAGCAGGCGGTGGGCCATGCTGCTCGCTGCGCCGTGCAGCGGGCCCTCCAGGACGCCGAGCCCCGCCGAGACGGCGGCGTAGGCGTGCGCCCGGGCCGAGGCGGCGACCCGGACGGCGAGCGTGGAGGCGGCCAGGTCGTGGTCGGCGAGCAGGGCGAGCGCGGTGTCCAGGACGCGCAGGGACGCCTCGTCGGCCGGGCGTGCGGTCAGCCGGGCCCAGAGGCGGTGGGCCAGCGGGCCATCGTCCTCGGGGGCGTACAGGGCCGGCGGCAGTGCGGCGACGAGCGTGGGGA
Organism: Streptomyces sp. CoH27; assembly: GCF_020181035.1. Classification (GTDB taxonomy): domain Bacteria; phylum Actinomycetota; class Actinomycetes; order Streptomycetales; family Streptomycetaceae; genus Streptomyces; species Streptomyces camelliae. The sequence goes on along the minus strand of NZ_JAIQYY010000025.1, from coordinate 20,846 downwards.
TGAGGATCCGCGCGGTGTTCAGCACGGCGTCCTCGGACAGGTCGAAGCGCAGCGGGTCCTCGGCCGCAGCGGCGATCGCCGCCACCCGGAGCCGGTCGGTGGGGGAGGCGTGCTCGGACAGCGCGTGCACCGCGCGGCGGGCGACCTCGACCGTGGGGCCGGGAGCGGACAGGGTGACGCCCGGAGTCAGCCGGCCCGTCCACAGCCACTCCGCGACCTCCTCGTAGGAGTGACGCAGGGCCAGCTCCACGGCGTCCACGCCTCGGAAGTAGTACCGGTCCTGCTCGATCAGCGTGATGCGGGTCCGGACCGACAGGTCGCCGCCGGAGCCCGGGTGCGCCGCTGCCTCGCGCCGGTTGCGCCGGGCGAGGGCCTCGACTTCCTTCGCCTCGAAGGTGCTGGCCCGGCCACCGGGTTCGCGTCTGCTGCTGAGCAGGCCGCGGCTCACGTACGCGTAGACCGTCTCGGGCTTCACGCCGAGCAGTTCGGCGGTCTCCTTGGTGGTCAGCCTTCGTCCGGGACGGCCGGAAGCGGGTTCGTGATCGCGCATGGGGGTCACGGTAGTCGTCTCTGCACACCTTGATAGCGTTAGATTGATTGAATCAATGTTGACAAGAGATGAGTCAAGCATTGACAGTCGGGATCAAGTCCAGGGAGGAGAACCATGTCCATCAACAGGACCGCCACCCCGCTCATCGAGGCCCCGCGCGGCCTCGCGGGCGTCGTCGTCACCCAGACCGAGATCGGCGACGTCCGCGGGCGGGAGGGCTTCTACCACTACCGTCAGTACTCGGCCGTCGAACTCGCGCGGACCCGCGGCTTCGAGGACGTCTGGCATCTCCTGGTCCATGGCACGCTTCCGGACGCACGGCGCCGCGCCGCCTTCGCGGCCGAGACCGCCGCGCTGCGCAGGCTGCCCGCCGAGGTCCGCGCCGCACTGCCCGCGCTCGCCGCGGCGAGCCGTGCCTCCGGCCCGCTGTCCGGCCTGCGGACGGCCCTGTCCCTGCTCGGCGCGGCACGGGGCATGCGGCCGGTGTACGACGTCGACGCCGACCGGCGCCGCGCCGACACTCTGGCCGCCTGTGCGGCCGTGCCGACACTGCTCACCGCGCTGTACCGGCTGGGGCAGGGCCTCGACCCGGTCGAGCCGCGCGAGGATCTCGCGTACGCGGCGAACTACCTGTACATGCTCACCGGTGAGGAGCCGGAGCCGCGGCGGGCGCGTGCGGTCGAGCAATACTTGATCTCGACCATTGATCACGGATTCAACGCATCAACCTTCACCGCCCGCGTCATCGCTTCCACCGGCGCCGATGCAGCTGCCTGCCTGACCGGGGCGGTGGGCGCCCTGTCCGGGCCGCTGCACGGCGGCGCGCCCAGCCGGGCCCTGGACACCCTGGACGCCATCGGCACCCCGGACCGGATCGCCCCCTGGATCCGGGAGCGGGTGCTGGGCGGCGAGCGGATCATGGGGTTCGGGCACGCCATCTATCGCACCGAGGACCCGCGTTCACGGATGCTGCGCGAGATCGCCCAGAGCTTCGGCGGCCCCCGCGTCGACTTCGCGGTGGAGGTCGAGCGCACGGTCGAGGCCATCCTCGCCGAGCTGAAGCCCGGCCGTGAACTCCACACCAACGTCGAGTTCTACGCCGGCGTGGTCATGGAACTGTGCGGCCTGCCCCGCGAGATGTTCACCCCCACCTTCGCCGCGGCCCGGGTGGTGGGCTGGAGCGCGAACATCCTGGAGCAGGCGGCGGACTCGAAGATCATCCGCCCGGTCGCCCGCTACGTCGGCCCGGAGCCCCCGGTGGCGGTACCGGCTCAGCCCTGAGCCCGCCCCGGTACGCCGCTCTTATCCTGGTCCGGCAGTCGGTCCGCAGGAGAGCAGGAGAGAGGGCGCCCGTTGCGCAACAGCAGCACCCCGCAGCAGATCCCCGTCGTCGTACTCGCCGGGTTCCTCGGCTCCGGAAAGACCACGCTCCTCAACCACCTCCTGCACCACAGCGGAGGCAGCCGGATCGGAGCGATCGTCAACGACTTCGGGTCCATCGAGATCGACGCGATGGCCGTCGCCGGCGCCCTCGGCGACTCGACCGTCTCGCTCGGCAACGGCTGCCTGTGCTGCGCCGTCGACGCGAGCGAACTCGACGTCTACCTGGACCGGCTCGCCGCACCCGACGCCGGCATCGACGTGATCGTCATCGAGGCCAGCGGGCTCGCCGAGCCGCAGGAACTCGTGCGGATGGTGCTGGCCAGCGAGCAGCCCAGGGTCGTCTACGGCGGCCTGGTCGAGGTCGTGGACGCCGCCGAGTTCGACGCCACCCGCGCCCGGCATCCCGAGCTGGACCGGCACCTGGCCCTCGCCGACCTCGTGGTGGTCAACAAGCTCGACCGGGCCGCGGACGGTGAGCGGCTGCTCGGCCTCGTACGCTCCCTCACCGACCGCGCCGCCGTCGTCCCCGCCACCTACGGCCGCATCGACCCGGAGTTCCTCTTCGACTGCCGGCCCAGCGAGGAGCGCATCGGGCAGCTGTCCTTCGACGACCTGCACGAGCGCGGCACGGACGAGCACGCCGGTCATCTCCACACCGGTTACGACAACCTGTCCTTCGCCTCCGACGCGCCGATGGAGCCGCGTCGCCTCATGCGCTTCCTGGACAGCCGCCCCGACGGGCTGTACCGGATCAAGGGACACGTCGACTTCGGGCCGTACGACGTCCGCAACCGCTACACCGTGCATGCCGTCGGCCGGTTCCTGCGTTTCCACCCCGAGCCCTGGCCGGCCGGGGACGGCCGCCGCACCCAGCTCGTGCTGATCGGCTCCGGCATCGACACCGAAGCCCTCGACAAGGAGCTCCAGGGGTGTGCGAACGACGCCCCACACGCCGATGAGCACGGCATGTGGGGCGTCCTGCGCTACGTCCCGGGCACCGAGGAAGACCCCGGCACCGGCGGCTACTAGAAGACCGGCCCCGCGACCACCGCCACCGTCTTCGGCAGCGATGTGCCCGAGCCGTCGCGGCGCGGGTCCAGCTCCGGCAGCTCGGCCGGGCTGCCGGTCTTCTGCGCCGCGCGCGCGGGAGCGGGCCCGGCCCAGGCCAGCGACAGGCAGTCCTCACCCTTCAGGAACCGCTGGCAGCGCACGCCGCCCGTGGCCCGGCCCTTGCGCGGGTACTGGTCGAACGGGGTCAGCTTGGCCGTCGTCTGCACGGAGTCGTCCAGCGTGCCGCGCGAGCCCGCCACCGTGAACACCACCGCGTCGGCGGCCGGGTCGATCGCCGTGAAGGAGATCACCTTCGCGCCGTCCGCGAGCTTGATGCCGGCCATACCGCCCGCCGGGCGGCCCTGCGGGCGCACGATGGACGCCTGGAAGCGCAGCAGCTGCGCGTCGTCCGTGATGAACACCAGGTCCTCGTCGCCGGTGCGCAGCTCCACCGCGCCGACGATCCGGTCGCCCTCCTTGAGCGTGATGACCTCCAGCTCCTCCTTGTTGGAGGGATAGTCGGGCACCACGCGCTTGACGACACCCTGCTCGGTGCCGAGCGCCAGACCCGGGGACGACTCGTCCAGCGTGGTCAGGCAGACCACCGTCTCGTCGTCCTCCAGGGACACGAACTCCGCGAGCGGGGCGCCGCCGGACAGGGTCGGGGCCGCCGCGGTATCCGGCAGCTGGGGCAGATCGACCACGTTGATGCGCAGCAGCCGGCCCGCCGAGGTCACCGCGCCGATCTCCCCGCGGGCGGTCGCCGGGACCGCCGAGACGATCACGTCGTGCTTGACGCGCCTCGCGCCGGCCTCCTCCGGGAACGGCCCGGCCGTCGCCGTACGGGCGAGCAGGCCGGTCGAGGACATCAGCACCCGGCACGGGTCGTCGGCGACCTGCAGCGGCACGGCGGCCACCTGGGCACCCGCGGACTCCAGCAGGACCGTACGCCGCTCGGTGCCGAACTTCTTCGCGACCGCGGCCAGTTCGGCCGAGACCAGCTTGCGCAGTTCCGCGTCGGACTCCAGGATCCGGGTCAGCTCCGCGATCTCCGCGGTGAGCTTGTCCTTCTCCGCCTCCAGCTCGATGCGGTCGTACTTGGTGAGCCGGCGCAGTGGCGTGTCGAGGATGTACTGCGTCTGGACCTCGCTCAGCGAGAAGCGCTCCATCAGGCGCTCCTTGGCCTGCGCGGAGTTCTCGCTGGACCGGATCAGCCGGATGACCTCGTCGATGTCGACCAGCGCGGTGAGCAGGCCCTCGACCAGGTGCAGCCGGTCGCGGCGCTTGGTGCGGCGGAACTCGCTGCGGCGCCGGACGACGTCGAAGCGGTGGTCGAGATAGACCTCCAGCAGCTCCTTCAGGCCCAGCGTGAGCGGCTGGCCGTCCACCAGGGCCACGTTGTTGATGCCGAAGGACTCCTCCATCGGGGTCAGCTTGTACAGCTGCTCCAGGATCGCCTCCGGCACGAAGCCGTTCTTGATCTCGATGACCAGGCGCAGGCCGTGCTCGCGGTCGGTGAGGTCCTTGACGTCCGCGATGCCCTGGACCTTCTTGCTGTTGACCAGGTCCTTGATCTTCGCGATGACCTTCTCGGGGCCGACCGCGAAGGGGAGTTCGGTGATGACCAGGCCCTTGCGGCGGGCGGTCACGGTCTCGATCGAGACCGTGGCACGGATCTTGAAGGTGCCGCGGCCCGTCGCGTACGCGTCGCGGATGCCGTCCAGGCCGACGATCCGGCCGCCGGTGGGCAGGTCCGGGCCCGGGACGTGCCTCATCAGCGCGTCGAGGTCCGCGCCCGGGTACCGGATCAGGTGGCGGGCGGCCGCGATCACCTCGCCGAGGTTGTGCGGCGGCATGTTCGTCGCCATCCCGACCGCGATGCCCGAGGAGCCGTTGACCAGCAGGTTCGGGAAGGCGGCCGGCAGCGCCACCGGCTCCTGCTCCTGGCCGTCGTAGTTGGGCGCGAAGTCGACCGTATCCTCGTCGATCGACTCGGTCATCAGGCTCGTGGCCTCGGCCTGCCGGCACTCGGTGTACCGCATGGCGGCCGGCGGGTCGTCGTTGCCCAGCGAGCCGAAGTTGCCGTGGCCGTCGACCAGCGGCATGCGCATGGAGAAGGGCTGGGCCATGCGCACCAGCGCGTCGTAGATCGACGCGTCGCCGTGCGGGTGCAGCTTGCCCATGACCTCGCCGACGACACGCGCGCACTTCACGTAGCCGCGGTCGGGGCGCAGGCCCATCTCGTTCATCTGGTACACGATCCGGCGGTGCACCGGCTTGAGGCCGTCACGGGCGTCCGGCAGGGCGCGCGAATAGATGACCGAGTACGCGTACTCAAGGTAGGAGCCACGCATCTCGTCCACGACGTCGATGTCGAGGATCTTCTCCTCGTACGAGTCGTCGGGCGGCGGGGTCTTCGTGCTGCGGCGGGCCATCGCTGCCGGCTCCTTGCTGAAGCGATTGACTGATCTGACGCCGACCATTGTGGACCGAGGCACCGACAACCCGTGCCGCGACCCGGTGCACACGGTCGCGCACGGTGCCGGAACGGCATCCCTGGCAGGGCCGGACGCGGGCCGCGCGATCGCTGTCGGCGTACGCCTCGCGGGAACTTCGCCGAGGTCCCGCACGCTTTGCATACAGTGGCAGGAACGGCAGGAAAACCGCGGTGTGCACCACCGCATCCCCCATGCGAAGGGACGTACATGCCCATGGGTCACACGACCACAGCCGAGGCAGGCTCCGGGGGCCTGACAGCGACCGAGCACCGCCTGGCCAACGGTCTGCGCGTGGTGCTCTCCGAGGATCACCTGACCCCGGTGGCGGCGGTCTGCCTCTGGTACGACGTCGGCTCCCGCCACGAAGTCAAGGGGCGTACCGGCCTGGCTCACCTTTTCGAGCACTTGATGTTCCAGGGCTCGGGACAGGTGAAGGGCAACGGTCACTTCGAGCTGGTGCAGGGCGCCGGCGGCTCGCTCAACGGCACCACCAGCTTCGAGCGCACCAACTACTTCGAGACCATGCCCGCCCACCAGCTGGAGCTGGCGCTCTGGCTGGAGGCCGACCGCATGGGCTCGCTGCTGGCCGCCCTGGACGACGAGTCCATGGAGAACCAGCGGGACGTCGTCAAGAACGAGCGCCGTCAGCGCTACGACAACGTCCCCTACGGCACCGCCTTCGAGAAGCTGACCGCGCTCTCGTACCCGGAGGGCCACCCCTACCACCACACGCCGATCGGCTCGATGGCGGACCTGGACGCGGCCACCCTGGAGGACGCCCGCCAGTTCTTCCGCACCTACTACGCGCCGAACAACGCCGTGCTCTCGGTGGTCGGCGACATCGACCCGAAGCAGACCCTCGCCTGGGTCGAGAAGTACTTCGGCTCGATCCCCGCGCACGACGGCAAGCCCGCCCCCCGCGACGGCACCCTGCCGGAGGTCATCGGCGAGCAGAAGCGTGAGGTCGTCGTCGAGGAGGTCCCGGCGCGCGCCCTGATGGCCGCCTACCGGCTCCCGCACGACGGCACGCGCGCGTGCGATGCGGCCGACCTCGCCCTGACCGTCCTCGGCGGCGGCGAGTCCTCCCGGCTGTACAACCGGCTGGTGCGCCGCGACCGTACGGCCGTCGCGGCCGGCTTCGGTCTGCTGCGCCTCGCCGGCGCCCCCTCGATGGGCTGGCTGGACGTGAAGACCTCCGGGGATGTCGAGGTGCCGGTCATCGAGGCCGCCATCGACGAGGAGCTGGCCCGGTTCGCCGAGCAGGGCCCCACGCCGGAGGAAATGGAGCGCGCCCAGGCCCAGTTGGAGCGCGAGTGGCTGGACCGGCTGGGCACGGTCGCCGGCCGCGCCGACGAACTGTGCCGGTTCGCCGTCCTGTTCGGCGACCCGCAGCTCGCCCTCACCGCCGTCAAGCGCGTCCTGGAGATCACCCCGGAGGAGGTCCAGGAGGTCGCCAAGGCCCGCCTGCGCCCCGACAACCGCGCGGTCCTCGTCTACGAGCCACTGTCCGCCGAGTCCGCCGAGCACACCGAGGAAGCGGGGCGCGGCGAGGACCCGGAGCAGGAAGCGACCGTAGAGGCCGGCAACGAGAACGAGGAGACGGCCAAGTGACCGAGCTCGCCACCATGGACTTCCACCCCCAGCCCCAGCCCGGCGACGCCAAGCCTTGGGCGTTCCCGGCCCCCGAGCGCGGAGCGCTGGACAACGGCCTGACGGTGCTGCGCTGCCACCGCCCCGGTCAGCAGGTCGTCGCCGTCGAGGTGCTGCTGGACGCGCCCCTGGACGCCGAGCCGGCCGGCCTGGACGGCGTCGGCACGATCATGGCGCGGGCCTTCTCCGAGGGCACCGACAAGCACTCCGCCGAGGAGTTCGCCGCCGAGCTGGAGCGCGCGGGCGCCACGCTCGACGCGCACGCCGACCACCCGGGCGTCCGGCTCAGCCTGGAGGTGCCCGCCTCCCGGCTGGCCAAGGGCCTCGGCCTGCTCGCCGACGCCCTGCGCGCGCCCGCGTTCGCCGAGAGCGAGGTCGAGCGGCTGGTCCGCAACCGCCTGGACGAGATCCCGCACGAGCTGGCCAACCCCTCCCGCCGGGCCGCCAAGGAGCTCTCCAAGGAGCTGTTCCCGGCGAGCTCGCGCATGTCGCGCCCGCGCCAGGGCACCGAGGACACGGTCGAGAAGATCGACGCGGCTGCCGTACGCGCCTTCTACGACCGTCATGTCCGCCCCGCCACGGCCACCGCGGTCGTGGTCGGCGACCTGACCGGCGTCGACCTGGACGCCCTGCTCGGCGAGACCCTGGGCGCCTGGACGGGCACCCCGGGCGCGGCCCGTACGGTGCCGTCGGTGAGCGCCGACGACACCGGGCGCGTGGTCATCGTGGACCGGCCCGGCGCCGTCCAGACGCAGCTGCTCATCGGCCGCGTCGGCCCCGACCGACACGACCGCGTGTGGCCCGCCCAGGTACTCGGCACCTACTGCCTCGGCGGCACCCTCACCTCCCGCCTGGACCGCGTCCTGCGCGAGGAGAAGGGCTACACCTACGGTGTGCGCGCGTTCGGCCAGGTCCTGCGCTCCGCCGCGGACGGCACGGGCGTCTCGATGCTCGCCATCAGCGGCTCGGTGGACACGCCGAACACCGGTCCCGCGCTGGAGGACCTGTGGAAGGTGCTGCGCACCCTCGCGGCGGACGGCCTGACCGACGCCGAGCGGGACGTGGCCGTGCAGAACCTCGTCGGGGTGGCGCCGCTGAAGTACGAGACGGCGGCGGCCGTCGCGAGCACGCTCGCCGACCAGGTCGAGCAGCACCTGCCCGACGACTTCCAGGCGACGCTGTACCAGCAGCTGGCCGCGACGGGCACGGTGGAGGCCACGGCGGCCGTCGTGAACGCCTTCCCGGTGGACCGCCTGGTGACCGTCCTCGTCGGTGACGCCGCCCAGATCAAGGCGCCGGTGGAGGCGCTCGGCATCGGCGACGTCACCGTGGTGGCGGCCGAGTAACGCACGTGCGTGCGTGGGGCCCTGACGGCTTACGGGCCGTCAGGGCCCCTTGCTGTTCCACGTCCCTCCTCAGATGCCCGATTTGGGGCGGAGGTTGCCTGTCTGCCCTGTGGGATGCGCTACAAAACCCCGGATCCGTTTGGGGATCACCGACGGGCCCGCCTAGCGTCGTCCGGGCTGTTCGTCAGGCAGTGCGCCGCACCCGCGGCACCGGACAGCCATCGCCGAGTCCCCGTACGGCGCGAGCCAGGGGAGCCGGGGACCCAGGTCCCTTGGGGTGAATCGGATCGCCCACGCGTGCGTGGGGGGCCGTAGGAGACCTTCCTGCTCCGAACCCGTCAGCTAACCCGGCAGGCGAGAGGGAAGGAAAGGACCAGCCACTTCATGGCGTTCATGTGCGCCTCCGGGAAGCATCGCAAGCCCGGCCGGGTCAAGCGCACCACCGCTCAGGCGGCCGGTATCGCGGCCCTCACCACCGGAGTCGTCGGCACCCTCGCGGCCGCCCCGGCGTTCGCCGCCCAGAACTCCCCCGAGCAGACCGGCCTTACCCCGGTGATCACCGTGGGCGACGACATCGCCGCGAACATCGACGCGCAGGCCGCCGCCCAGCAGCGGGCCGCCGAGCATAAGGCGGCCGAGCAGGCCGCGGCCGAGCGGGCGCAGGAGATCCGCGAGGCCAAGGCCCGCGCCGCCCGCGAGGCCGAGCGCGAGCGGCTGAACCGCTTCGTCGCCCCGATCACCGACTCGTACGTCTCCACGGGCTACAAGGCCGGCAGCTCCCTGTGGTCCTCCGGTTCGCACACCGGCATCGACTTCCACGCGGCCAGCGGCACGCCCGTCCACGCGGTCGGTTCCGGCACAGTCGTCTCCACCGGCTGGGGCGGCGCGTACGGCAACCAGATCGTGATCCGGATGGCCGATGGCATGTACACCCAGTACGGCCACCTGTCGTCCATCGGGGTCACGGTGGGCCAGGAGGTCACCCCGGGCCAGCAGATCGGCCTGTCCGGCGCGACCGGCAACGTCACCGGGCCGCACCTCCACTTCGAGGCCCGGGCCACCCCCGACTACGGCTCGGACGTCGACCCCGTCGCCTATCTCCGCAAGCACGGCGTGAACGTCTGACCCATCCCCGCACGGCATCCGCGGCCCCGGCTCACCGAGCCGGGGCTTTCGCCGTTTTTCACGCTGTCCGCCGGGGGTCTGTCCAAAAAACCTCCATGGATTCCGGCCCGCCGTCGGAAATTCCGGCTCATTGGAATAGAGTCACGGAACACACGTCCATCGTCGACGTTTCACGGGGATTAAGGCGGAGGTCGGTCATGCGTATTCCGGCGCACTCGGTATGCACGGCGATCCGGGACGACATCGTCGCCGGTGTCTACGAGCGCGGCAGCCGGCTGACCGAGGAAGTCCTGGCGCGTCGTTACGGCGTCTCGCGCGTCCCCGTCCGCGAGGCGCTGCGCACTCTGGAGGCGGAGGGCTTCGTGGTGACGCGCCGGCACGCGGGCGCGTGCGTGGCCGAGCCGACCGAGCAGGAGGCCGCCGACCTGCTGGAGATGCGCATGCTCCTGGAGCCGCTCGGGGCCGCCCGGGCCGCCCAGCGGCGCACGGAGGCGCATCTCAAGGTGCTGCGTGGCCTGGTGAGGCTGGGGCAGGAGCGGGCCAGGCGGGGCAGCAGCGAGGATCTGCGCTCGCTGGGCGGCTGGTTCCACGAGACGCTCGCCCAGGCCTGCGGCAGCCCGTCGCTGACCTCCATGCTGACCCAGCTGCGGCACAAGATCGCCTGGATGTACACGGTGGAGGCGCCGCCCAGTCCGGCCGATTCCTGGGCGGAGCACGGCGCGATCGTGGACGCGGTGGCGCGCGGCGACGGCGAGCGCGCGCGGGCGCTCACGGCGCTGCATGGCGAGCGCACGACGGCCGCGCACCGGCTGCGTTTTTCCGGTGCCGGTGAGCGTGTGAGGACTTCGCAACACGTCGTAAACACGTCGGGCCCGCGGCATTAACACGCGCGCCGTATACAAAGAAGAGTAATTCGGCGCGGTGTATTTCTGCTGCCTGAATTACTGGTGTGCCCGCGTATTCCCTAAAGGTGGCCGAGCTGTGCCGCCCGGGAAACGGCGAAGCCGCGCCGCCCGGAAAGGGTGACGCGGCTTCGCGGTTCTGCGCGTGGGCGGTCAGACCGTCTCGGGCAGTTCTTCCAGACCCTCGGCGACCAGCTTGGCCAGCCGGTCCAGGGCGATGTCCGCGCCCTCGGCGTCGGAGGCGAGGACGATCTCCTCGCCCCCCTGGGCGCCGAGGCCGAGGACGGCCAGCATGGAGGCCGCGTTGACGGGGGTGCCGTCAGCCTTGGCGATCGTCACCGGGACGCCTGCGGCCGTGGCGGCTCGGACGAAGATGGAGGCGGGGCGGGCGTGGAGGCCCTCGGCCCAGCCGACGTTGACGCGGCGCTCAGCCATGTGTTGCTGCCCTTCGGTGTTCAGGGTTGTCTAGACCAGTTTCCCATATCGTGAAGCATGCCTGGAGCGGACGTCCGTCCGCCCCTGGCGTGTCGTCGGACCGCGGCCTCGGTCCGGGTTTTCGTCCTCCACAGACTGCCTCGCGCCGTTGTCGGACGCGAGCCGTACTCTGGGGCCCATGCAGACCTCGGCGGGCCGGCAGGACCGGCACGAGTACCCCGCCCACTGGGAGGCGGACGTGGTGCTGCGCGACGGGGGTACCGCGCGCATCCGGCCCATCACCGTTGATGACGCCGACCGCCTGGTCAGCTTCTACGAGCAGGTCTCGGACGAGTCGAAGTACTACCGCTTCTTCGCGCCGTACCCACGACTGTCCGCCAAGGACGTCCACCGCTTCACGCACCACGACTTTGTGGACCGGGTGGGACTCGCGGCCACCATCGGCGGCGAGTTCATCGCCACCGTACGCTATGACCGCATCGGCGCCGACGGTCTGCCCGCCTCCGCGCCTGCGGACGAGGCCGAGGTCGCCTTCCTGGTGCAGGACGCGCACCAGGGCCGCGGGGTCGCCTCCGCCCTGCTGGAGCATGTCGCGGCCGTCGCGCGCGAGCGCGGCATCCGCCGCTTCGCCGCCGAGGTGCTGCCCGCCAACACCAAGATGATCAAGGTGTTCACGGACGCCGGGTACACCCAGAAGCGCAGCTTCGAGGACGGCGTCGTCCGCCTGGAGTTCGACCTCGAACCCACCGACCGCTCGCTCGCCGTGCAGCGCGCGCGGGAGCAGCGCGCCGAGGCCCGCTCGGTACGGCGGCTGCTCGCGCCCGGTTCGGTGGCGGTCATCGGTGTCGGCCGCGCTCCCGGGGGAGTCGGCCGCAGCGTCCTCGACAACATCAGGGACGGTGGCTACGGCGGCCGGCTGCACGCCGTGAACCGGGCCTTCCCCGAGGACCTCAAGGAGGTCGACGGGGTGCCCGCGCACCGCTCGGTGCGGGAGATCGACGGCCCGGTCGACCTCGCCGTGATCGCCGTACCGGCCGATCACGTGCCCGCCGTGGTCGCCGAGTGCGGTGAGCACGGCGTGCAGGGGCTCGTCGTCCTGTCCGCCGGATATGCCGAGAGCGGGCCCGAAGGGCGGGAGCGGCAGCGGGCCCTCGTGCGGCACGCGCGCGCATACGGCATGCGGCTCATCGGCCCCAACGCCTTCGGCATCATCAACACCGCCCCCGGCGTCCGGCTGAACGCCTCGCTCGCCCCCGAGATGCCCCGCCCCGGCCGCATCGGGCTGTTCGCCCAGTCGGGCGCCATCGGCATCGCCCTGCTGTCCCGGCTGCACCGGCGCGGGGGAGGGGTCACCGGGGTCACGGGCGTCTCCACGTTCGTCTCCGCCGGCAACCGCGCGGACGTCTCCGGCAACGACGTCCTGCAGTACTGGTACGACGACCCCGAGACCGACGTCGCCCTCATGTACCTGGAATCCATCGGCAACCCGCGCAAGTTCACCCGCCTCGCGCGGCGGACGGCGGCGGCGAAGCCGCTCGTCGTGGTGCAGGGGGTCGGTTCCGCGCCGCAGGGGCACGCGGTGCGCGCGACCCGGCTGCCGCACGCCACCGTCTCCGCGCTGCTGCGGCAGGCCGGGGTGCTCCGGGTCGACACGATCACGGAACTGGTCGACACCGGCCTGCTGCTCGCCCGCCAGCCGCTGCCGGCCGGGCCGAGGGTGGCGATCCTCGGCAACTCCGAGTCGCTGGGGGCGCTGGCGTACGACCGCTGCCTCGCGGAGGGCCTGCGGCCGGCCCGGCCGGTGGACCTGACGACCCGGGCGACGGCGGAGGACTTCCACCGGGCGCTGTCCGCCGCGCTGGCCGACGACACGGTCGACTCCGTCGTGGTGACGGCGATCCCGGCGATCGGGGAGGGCTCGCCAGGGGATGCGGAGCTGGCGGAGGCGCTCCGGTCCGCGGCGGCGGCCGTTCCGGGCAAACCGGTGCTGGTGGTGCATGTGGAGCTCGGGGGGCTCGCGCAGGCGTTGTCGGCTGCGGCCAGTACCGCACCCGCGGCCGCCGACAAGGCACCCGGAACGGCAGGCGACGCCCACCGTTTCGAGCCGGGGGACCCCCATCGCCCTGCAGACCTGCCCACCGCGGGGGCGGGCGCCGGGGCGGTACCGCCGCCCCCCGGGGTGGCGCCCACGGTCCGTGCGAGCGGCAGTGAGCCCCACGCCATGGCGGACGCGGTCGGCAGGGAACCCGCCGTTCGGGGCGATGCGCCGGTGCCACCCCCCGACGGCACCCGCCTCATCCCTGCCTACCCCGCCGCCGAACGCGCGGTCCGGGCCCTCGCCGAAGCCGTGAAGTACGGGCAGTGGCGGCGGGAGGCGGCCGATCCGGGGAAGGTTCCGGAGTACGACGACATCGACGAGAAGGGGGCCGCCCGGCTGATCGGGGAGTTGCTCGCGCGCGGGGAAGGGCTCACGATCCCCGCCGCCGAGACCTGCGAGCTGCTCGGGAAGTACGGCATCCGTGTCCGCCAGGCCCTGCCCGCCCCCACCCCCGACGCCGCCGCCGAAGCCGCCCGCGCCCTCGGCTATCCGGTCGCCCTCAAGGCCACCGCCCCGCATCTGCGGCACCGCGCGGACCTGGGCGGCGTACGCCTCGATCTCGCGGACGAGGAGCAACTGCGCCGGGCGTACGCCGAGTTGACCGAGCTGTTCGGGACGCCGGCGGATCTGCGGCCGGTGGTGCAGGGCATGGCGCCCAGGGGCGTCGACACCGTCGTGCGCGCGGTGATCGATCCCGCCGCCGGCGCCGTGCTGTCCTTCGGGCTCGCCGGGGCCGCCTCCCAGCTGCTCGGCGACATGGCGCACCGGCTGGTCCCGGTCACCGACCGCGAGGCGACGTCGCTCGTGCGGTCGATCCGCACGGCCCCGCTGCTGTTCGGCTGGCGCGGCTCCACACCCGTCGACACCCCGGCGCTGGAGGAGCTGCTGCTGCGGGTGTCCCGGCTGGTCGACGATCACCCGGAGGTGGTCGCGGTCACCCTGGAGCCGGTCGTCGTCGCCCCGCACGGCGTCAGCGTCCTCGGCGCCACGGTACGGCTCGCACCGCCGCCCGCCCGTGACGACCTGGGTCCGCGCACGATGCCCGCCTACTGAAGCAGGAACCCATGGAGATCGCCGGCCGGCACCTGCCCGAGGGCAGCTGGTGGGACTGGGAAGTGATCGTCTGGGACGGCGGGCACCTGGGGCCGGCCGCCGGCCACGACCTCACGTGTCCACCACGGCCTGGAGGTCGTCTTCACCGCCCCGGGCTTCGTCGCGTGCCCCTCCGCCTTCCAGGACCCCGTCGTCCGCGATCCCATCGCCGAGGAGACGGCCCGGCTGCGGCGAGCGCTCGACGGGACGCCGCCCGTCGTGGTCGCCTTCGAGGCGGACGCCGGCGGGCCCGCACCGGTCTCGTGCCTGGTGGCCGCGGAGGGGCTGGACATCCTGCCGGGGCTTGTCCGCAGGCACCCACGCGCGCGTGAACGGCCTGCCCCCGGTCCTGCCGACTGGCCCGGAGCGCCCCTGCCCACGGATTAGGATGGACGCCATGGCCAAGACCAGTACGACGACCCAGGGGCTGCGCGCGGCGATCGAGCGCAGCGGCTACTACCCGGCCCTCGTGGCCGAGGCGGTGGAGGCCGCCGTGGGCGGCGAGCCGATCCGGTCGTACCTGGTCCACCAGGAGACCACGTTCGACCAGAACGAGGTGCGCCGGCATGTGACCGTCCTGGTCCTCACCGGCAACCGCTTCATCGTCAGCCACACCGACGAGCAGGCCGCCGACAGCACCTCCCCGACGCCGTACGCCACCACCTCCACCGAGTCCGTGAAGCTCGGCCGGATCTCCTCGGTCGTGGTCAGCCGGGTCGTGGCGAACCCCGAGCAGTACACGCCGGGCGCCCTGCCCCGCGAGGTCGTGCTGACCATCGGCTGGGGCGCGGTCAGCCGCATCGACCTGGAGCCCGCCGCCTGCGGCGACCCCAACTGCGACGCCGACCACGGCTACACGGGCAGCTCCACGGCGGACGACCTCAGCCTGCGCGTCAGCGAGGCCGGGGACGGCCCGGAGACGGTGCGCCAGGCGCTCGCCTTCGCGCAGTCCATCTCGGAGGCGACCGCGGACATCACGCGCTGATGACCCAGCTCTCCTCCGCCTGGGACCACCCGGAGCCCCTCGCCCTCGCCACCGCCCCGCTGCCCGAGTACGGCACCGGCTCCCTCGCCGACCTGCTGCCCACCCTGGCCGCAGGGATGGGCGTACCCGGCCTGACCGCCACGATTCCGGAACTGACCGCGGCCGACCGGGTCTGTGTCTTCCTGGTCGACGGGCTCGGCTGGGAGCAGCTGAGGGACCACCCCGACGAGGCCCCCTTCCTGACCTCGCTGCTCGGCAGCTCGCGCGGCGGCACCGGCAGGCCGCTCACCGCCGGCTACCCGGCGACCACCGCGACCTCCCTCGCCTCCGTCGGCACCGGCCTGCCGCCCGGCGCCCATGGCCTGCCCGGCTACACCGTGCGCAACCCGGACACCGGCGCGCTGATGAACCAGCTCCGCTTCCAGCCGTACACCGACCCGCGCCCCTGGCAGCCGTACCCCACCGTCTTCCAGCTGGCCCACGAGGCCGGGGTGCACTCCGCCCAGGTGTCCTCGCCGGCCTTCCAGCACACCCCGCTCACCAGGATCGCGCTCAGCGGCGGCACCTTCCACGGCCGGCTGACCGGCGAGGAGCGCATGGACGTCGCCGCCGAGCAACTGGCCGCCGGGGACCGCTCGCTGGTCTACACGTACTACTCCGAGCTGGACGGCTCCGGGCACCGCTACGGCGTCGGCTCCGACACCTGGCGCGGCCAGCTGATGTACGTCGACCGGCTCGCGCAGCGCCTCGCCGAGCAACTGCCCCCGCGCAGCGCGCTCTATGTCACAGCCGACCACGGCATGGTCGACGTGCCGTTCGACGACGAGCACCGCATCGATTTCGACACGGACTGGGAGCTGCGGGCCGGGGTCGCCCTGCTCGGCGGCGAGGGCCGCGCGCGGCACGTGTACGCGGTGCCAGGGGCCGAGAACGACGTACTGACCTGCTGGCGCGAGGTGCTCGGCGAGCAATTCTGGGTGGCCTCGCGGGACGAGGCGATCGCGGCGGGCTGGTTCGGGCCGCACGTCGACGAGCGGGTGTACGCCAGGCTCGGGGACGTGATCGCGGCCGCGCACGACGACGTCCTGATCATCGCCACCGAGCGGGAGCCCAAGGAGTCGGCGCTCGTCGGCAACCACGGCTCGATGACCGCCGCCGAGCAGCTTGTCCCGCTGCTCGAAGTACGCTCCTGAAGCCCGCTGTCCCGACTCTTCGCCGAAAGGTGCTCAACTCCTCATGCCCGAGCTGGTGTTCTTCTCCGGAACGATGGACTGCGGGAAGTCGACCGACTTGCTTGGGTATTCACCATCGAACGGCTGTGTCGTGGGCGGTGCTGTGTCATCTGATGATGCATTTGTCCGCATTGGCGATGTTCGTCGTCTTCGTTCGACTCGAAAGGTCCCGAGTCTCTGATGTCTGAATTGGTGTTCTTCTCGGGGACGATGGACTGTGGGAAGTCAACTCTGGCGCTACAAATCGAACATAATCGAACGGCGCGTGGTCTGCAGGGGATGATCTTCACGCGTGATGACCGTGCGGGTGTGGGCAAGCTGTCGTCGCGTCTGGGGCTGGTGACCGACGCGGTGGAGGCCGGGCCGGGGCTGGATCTGTACGGATATGTGGTGGAGCAGTTGTCTCGGGGTGGCCGGGTCGACTACGTGATCGTGGACGAGGCCCAGTTCCTGTTGTCCGGGCAGATCGACCAACTGGCCCGGATCGTGGACGACCTGGAGCTGGACGTCTTCGCGTTCGGCATCACCACCGACTTCCGGACGAGGCTCTTCCCCGGCTCGCAGCGTCTGATCGAACTTGCCGATCGCCTGGAGACTTTGCAGGTTGAGGCGATGTGCTGGTGCGGTGCTCGGGCCACGCACAATGCGCGCACCGTGGGTGGAGAGATGGTCGTCGAGGGGGAGCAGGTCGTCGTGGGTGACGTGGCTCAGTCGGCGGCGGAGGTCGGGTACGAGGTGCTCTGTCGACGTCATCACCGCAGACGGATGACGAGCGCCTCGGCGCGGGCAGCGGCGCTGTCGCCGGACGTGCTGCCCGTCACCGCCACTTGACTTCTGGCCGGCGAAAAGCGCGTCGACCTGCTTGTCGGCCACACCGGCCACGGGGAGCAGGAGGCTCTGAGTCATGGGCCCGGGAGGATGGCCTTGGCCGCAGGTTCGAGTCCTGGACAGGAGCTGCAGAACATGGGCAGCGGAACGGTCGCGGATGCGGGGGGACGTTGGTGGCGCCGGCGGCCGTGTCGCTCTGAACCCGGCGTACAGCCCGACTCGTCTGCCATTGATGCCCTGACCTGGGGAAACGACCTGGTCAGAGCCCCAATGCATCGGAGTGGAGTTCCCGCCTGTACCTGCGGTTTCCTGGGAGTTCCTGGGCGGTTGTGCACTGGATGTGCATTGATCTTGGGCCGCCAAGAGACTCCGTCTCAGCGGCAGGACAGTACGTTTCCCTGGAGCCGAGCGGTGTCGTGTGCCGGGTGACGGCTCATGGCTGTCGAGCCCTGGCGAGGTGTAACAGGGCCCTGGGCGTCGTAGGGGAGTTCAGCGGCGCTGAGGAGCGTGTCTGCGAACGTGATGGAGTTCCGGTTCAGTGCAGGAAGTCCACCACGTCGCTGACTTGGGGAATGAGATTCCAAAGTACAAGTGGCTTGCGATGCCGGGTTGGGTCGGCCCGTCGCTGATCATTGACTGACGTCCTCCGTGGCGGCCCTCGAAAATGAGGGCCGCCACGGAGGACGGCTCGGCGCTGTCGGGGGCGTCCTGGTCCATTTCGAATGCTGCGTCAGGCAACGTTTGCTCTGCTGACGACCTTGCGTAGCCGTTCGTCGGTGCCGTGCTTCCTGCCTGAGACGTCGCGGTGTAGCCGGCGAATTCAGTGGAGAGCGGGGGACGAACAACCGGGCGAGGAGGTCATGTCCCGCCTCGTGCAACGCCAGTGCGTTAAGGGTGTGTGCGCTCTGTCAAGAGGGCGGGACCTCTGGTAGTTCGCATGGTGTCGAAGCCATTGCGAGTGTCCCGGAGGTCCCGTTGTTACAGAATTCTGTCAGCGTCAGGTCCGGCGCGACAGCCCTGGACGTGTACGCGCCTGGCCATCTGGGCGAGTTGACCGAGATCATCGACCCCGAGTTACTGATCGTTTCAGAATGACTTTCGAGGCGACGGAGGCGTCGAAGACCCGGCAGACCGGCGAGCCGGGATGCGACGGCGAACCGGGCACAGGCGGTCGGTCCGGCGGCACGGTCTCCGACGTCCCCAAGGCGGCAGGCGGTACCGGTGGCAAGGGCGGCGGCTGCGGCGGCCGGGGAGCGGACTTCACCGAGTCACCGACAACCGACCCCTCACGCCTCCGGACAGCGTGGGCTACGGAGGTGCCGGCGGAGGCGGCGGCTGGGGCGGCTGCGGGGCAGACGGCGACACCAACCAGAGGGACAGCGACAACTACCCGTGCAACGGCAGCCGGGGAGGGCTCGCCCGTGACGGAGGCAAGGGTGGCGACGGCTATGTCCTCATCACCCCCTGGTCAGGCGGGTAGCTGGTTCAGCTTGCGGATCTGGCGGTCGAAGGCACGAGCGGGTACGAGGCGGCGCAGGGTGCTGACGCGTCCGGCGGTGGGTCCGGCGGGGTAGCGCAGCTTCGGCTTCGGGTCGGTCGCCGCGGCGACGATCGCCTTGGCGACGGTGGCGGGGTCGTCGCCGTCCTTCATCGCCGCGGCCATCACGCGCTCGAAGACCTGGCGCTGCTGCTCGTAGACCGGTAGGGGCGTGGCGGGTTTCGGGGAGTTGGCCTCGAACGCGGTCCTGGTCACGGCGGGCTCGACGAGCAGTACGCGGACGCCGTGCTGGCGGACCTCGTGGTCCATGGACTCGGAGTAGCCCTCGACGGCGTGCTTCGACGCGGCGTAGGCGGCCATGTAGGGCGCGGGGACGAACCCGAGGACGGACGAGATGTTGATGATCCGGCCGCTGCCCTGGGTGCGCATGTGCGGCAGGACGGCCTTGGTCATGCGGATCAGTCCGAAGACATTGATGTCGAACAGCTGTTGGTCCTGGCCGAGGGAGCGTTCCTCCCCGGCGCCTGCAGAGCCGATGCCGGCGTTGTTGACCAGGACGTCGATCCGCCCGAACTGCTCGATCACGCGGTCGACCAGGCTGGCCACCGAGGTGTCGCTTGCCACGTCGAGGTCGAGGAACGTCACGCCCTCGCGGCGATCCCCTGAGGCTCGGCGGCTCGTGCCGACGACCTCGAATCCCGCATCGACGAGCGCGAAGGCGGCTGCCTTGCCGATGCCTGACGATGCTCCGGTCACGAGTGCTACCGGCCGGTTCGTGGTCATGATGGGCCTCCCATTGATTGGATTATGACCGTAATGCAATTACTCTAGGACGGGAAACGGAGAGCGGCAAGCGGCCTCTCCGCCCAAGCGCGAGGAGGAGCGCGTGGCGCGCTACGCGAAAGACCACAAGCAAGCGACGCGGCAGCGGATCATCGAGGCCGCCGGCCGCCGGTTCAAGAAGGACGGCATCGACGGCTCCGGAGTCTCCACGCTGATGTCGGACGCGGGGCTGACCAACGGCGCCTTCTACGCCCACTTCGCCTCCAAGGAGGACCTCGTCGCGAACGCCCTCGCCGACCAGCTCGGCGCGCAGAACGCGAGCCTCGAAGCACTCGCGCCCGGCCGCGCCGGGCTCGAACAGTTCGTCCGCGCCTACCTGTCCGCCGAGCACCGTGACGCCCCTGAGAACGGCTGCCCCACGGCAGCTCTCCTCGACGAGATCGGGCGATGCACGGACGCAACCAAGCAGGCGTTCACCAACGGGCTACTGAGCGTCATCGACGACATCGCCGCCCGCCTGGCACCCGACAACCCGCCCTCGGCACGCGCACAGGCGCTCGGCGTCTTCGCCATGATGGTCGGGACGCTCCAACTCGCCCGCGCCCTGGCCGATCCCAAGCTCGCCGACGACGTCCTCGACCAGGGTGTCCACAACGCCCTCGCGCTGCTGGACGCCCGACCTGCTCGGTAGGGCCGCGTCCGACGGCCTTCGTGAGGGCGCGCCGTCCGGCGATCGTGAATGCCTTCAACCAGCACCCCCACCGGGCGTTCCGGGCACGCGAGCTACACGAACTCCTCGGCATGCCCACTGACGAGGCATCCGTCAACATCACCCGCAGCCGCCTCGGACACCTCACCCGTCAAGTTTCCTCACCCAACCCGGACGAGGCCCTACGTGAAACGGACTTTACGTCCACTCAGGTGAGTGAGCAGTGGACCTTGCATTTGGCGATCTTGGTCGGCAGGGTGTCCGGATGCGTGTTGATCTCGTACCGGATGACCTGTGGGAGCGGGTGGCTGCGGTGTTGCCGCCCGCTCCTGAGCGGCGCCACCGCCACCCCGGGCGACTGCGAGTCCCGGACCGGGCGGCCCTGGCCGGCATCATCTACGTGCTGCGGACCGGTGTCGCATGGCGCGATGTCCCCGCGCAGGCCGTGGGCTGCTCCGGAGTCACGGCCTGGCGCCGGCTGCGAGACTGGACGGAAGCCGGCATCTGGCCTCGCCTGCACGCCGCGCTGCTGACCGAACTTCGCCGCGCGGACCTTCTGGACCTGGACGACTGCGCCGTGGACGGCTCGCACGTCCGGGCCCTCAAAGGGTGCCCCTATGGTTTTCGTCAAGCCGCGGAGGCGAGCGGGGGTTCGTAGAAGGTGCCGTCTCGCAGCATGGCG